>CAVYTD010000009.1:0-285552 GCA_963771335.1 uncultured Actinomycetota bacterium
TAACCGCGTACGGAGCCGACATGGTCGCGATACCACGCCACCGTGCGTTCCATCCCCTCCTGCAGGCCGATCTTCGACGTCCAGCCCGCCTCGGCGAGTTTCGAAACGTCGAGCAGCTTCTGCGGCGTGCCATCGGGTTTCGTGGTGTCCCACTCGGTCTCGCCGGTGTAGCCGACGACGGAGGCGATCGTCTCGGCGATCTCGCGGATCGTGACGTCGGTGCCGCTGCCGACGTTGACCTGGTCCGGGCCGTCGTAGTGCTCGAGCAGGTGCAGGCACGCGTCAGCCATGTCGTCGGCGTGCAGGAACTCACGCCGCGGTGAACCGGTGCCCCAGTTGGTCACCGACTGGCGCGCCCGACGCGACCGCCTCGTCGTAGCGCCGGATCAGTGCGGGCAGCACGTGCGAGCCCGTTGGGGAGAAGTTGTCGTTGGGTCCGTAGAGGTTCGTCGGCATCGCCGAGATCCACGGCAGGCCGTACTGTCGGCGCACCGCCTGCACGTGCAGGATGCCGGCGATCTTCGCGATCGCGTACGCGTCGTTGGTCGGCTCGAGGTGGCCGGTGAGCAGGGACTCCTCGCGGATCGGCTGCTCGGCGAACTTCGGGTAGATGCAGGAGGAGCCCAGGAACAGCAGCCGCTCCACGTCGGCCTCGCGCGCCGCGTCGAGCACGTTGACCTGGATGCGGAGGTTGTCGCTGAGGAAGTCCACCGGATAGGTGTTGTTGGCCAGAATCCCGCCGACCTTCGCCGCGGCCAGCACGACGTACCTCGGCTTGACTTCAGCGAAGAAGTCGAAGACCGCGTCGCGATTCCTTCAGGTCGAGTTCAGCTGACGTCTTGCCGATGATGTTCTCGAACCCCGCGGCTTGAAGTCTGCGCACGATCGCCGAGCCGACCAGCCCACGGTGTCCGGCGACGTAGAACGTCGCGTCGCGGTCGAGCTCACCAGGCGAGAACTGCACGCCGGCCGTCATCATGCGACTGCTACGCCGAACGGCCGGCGTTCCCCACGAGTCCAACTGCACCTTGTCGATCCACGGACGGCCCGCATGCTCGAGCGCCTCGACATCGGCATCGACCATGAGGCGCGCCAGCTCGCGGCCGTGGACCGTGGGTACCCAGTCAAGCTTCTTGCGGGCTCGCGACGGGTCCCCGATCAGCGCGTCGACCTCGGTCGGGCGAAGGTAACGCTCGTCGAACCGGACGTGATCCTCCCAGTTGAGGCCCGCGTGCTCGAACGCGATCTCGAGGAAGTCCCGCACCGTGATTCCCACGCCGGTCGCCAGGACGTAGTCGTCGGGCTCGTCGACTTGCAGCATCCGCCACATGCCCTCGACGTACTCGGCGGCGTAGCCCCAGTCGCGCACGGCGTCGAGGTTGCCCATGTAGACGTAGTCCTGCTTGCCGGCCTTGATGGCGGCGACGGCACGGGTGATCTTGCGGGTGACGAATGTCTCGCCGCGGCGGGGTGATTCATGGTTGAACAGGATCCCGTTGACCGCGAACAGGCCGTATGCCTCGCGATAGTTCTTGGTGATCCAGTAGCTGTACAACTTGGCGGCCGCGTAGGGCGAGCGCGGATAGAACGGCGTGTCCTCGTTCTGCGGTGGAGGCGTCGCCCCGTACAGCTCGGACGACGACGCCTGGTAGAAGCGGGTTTTGATGCCCGACAGCCGCACGGCCTCGAGCATGCGGATCGTTCCAGTGCCGGTGGTGTCGGCCGTGTGTTCGGGTTCGTCGAACGACACCCGCACATGGGACTGCGCGGCGAGGTTGTACACCTCGTCGGGGTCGATGTCGGCGAGCAACGTCACCAACCGCGCACCGTCGCTGAGATCTCCGTAGTGCAGAAACAGTCTGGCGTCTGGCGAATGCGGATCAACGTACAGATGGTCGATACGCGACGTGTTGAATGTCGACGCGCGGCGGATAAGCCCGTGCACCTCGTAGCCTTTGCTCAGCAACAGCTCCGCCAGGTATGAGCCGTCCTGCCCGGTGATGCCGGTGATCAGCGCGCGCTTGGTCATTGATGCCTTGGATGACGCTAGTTCATCTGGACTTGCGACAGAGAACCGGTTCATTCGGCACGCCTCACTCCCAGTGCCTGTCTGCCTGGCCGTGACTGCGCGACGTCCGTGCTGGGCGTGGAGGATCCAGCGGGCTGGTTCTGTCGGGCGGTTCGCGGCGGGACGGCCGCCGCGCGCTGTCTTTGCCGTAGTAGCCGTAGTTGTAGCTGTACGACGATCTTCCGCGCGTCGGCGTCATCGTGAATACCGCGCCGAGTAGTGGAGCGCCGACACTCCTCGAGATTCCCCACCGCGTGTGTGAGTTGATCACGTTTGGTCTGCCCGAATCGCGCCATGATGAGCACGCCGTCGGCACCAGCCGCCAAAATCGCAGCATCCGTAACGGCAAGCAGCGGTGTCGAATCCACGATGACGTAGTCGAACTGCGCCCGTAGTTCGCTAAGCAACTTTCTTGCTGCCAGTGACCCGAGTAGTTCGCTCGGATTCGGTGGGACGGCTCCTGAGGTGAGAACGGTCAATCCCGGGAACCGTGTCTTCTGCAGCGCCTCGTCAAGGGATGCTCCGCCACTGAGCACCGTACTGAACCCCACCGGGCCGACCAAGTCGAGGTATTTGTGCAACGTGGGGCGCCGCATATCGCCGTCGACGAGTACCACGTTGTGCTCGGCTTCCGCCAACGCCAACGCGATGTTTATCGCCGTGGTGGACTTGCCCTCACTCGGCATCGAACTGGTGACCACGATCACGCGAGGCGGATTATCGACCGCGAGGAACTGTAGGTTGGTCCGGAGTTTGCGAAATGCTTCAGCAATTCCTGAGTTGTCGATATCGAAAGATATCGCCGGTTGTTTCCGGCTTTCTTTGTCGAGCGGGATGGTGCCGACGATTCCGGCACCAGTGATCTCTTCAAGAGTCTCTCGGTCCTTGACGGTGTTGTCGAGCAGATCGCGGAGAACAGCAAGGCCGATTCCCAGCACCACGCCCAGCGCGAGGCCGATGGCAATAGTTTCGCGCCGTTTTCGGAGACCACCGGGTGGTCGGGAATCGATGCGCGTTGCTCGACGACAACGCGAGAATCGGACTGGCCCCATCCTCCGGAGTCTCCAATTCACGCACCATCGTGACGAACTCGTCGGACAGCGTATTGGCAATATCGCGTGCCCGGACTGGTGACTTGTCAAGAACCTCGACATCTATCAAAACGGTATCGGGTTTCGCACTCGCCTTGACATTTTCTTGTAGCGCTTGCTGCGCTCATATCAAGGCCGAGCTTGTCGATAGTGCGTTGAGCCAGAGTCTCGCCCATAAGGAGCTCTGCGTATGAGATCACGCGTTCCTGGGAGAAGCGATTGCCCTGGTACACATCGGCAAGCGATGAGCCCGCCGTGGTGGACACAAAGAGCCTCGTCGAGGCCTGGTAGAGCGGAGTCGTGAGCAACGAGACAGCGACAGCTCCCAGAACGGTGACCACTACCGTCACGCAGACGGTGATCCACCGAGAACGCAGCAGTTTTATGAAGTCCTGCAGATTCAAAGCCACCACCTCCACTGCTGATTTCTCGAGCCCTCGAGCTCACTATGCATCCGATCAGCTCTTCGCTGCTGGCTCATCCCTAGCACTCGGGCACCATCACCTTCGGGACGACAGTATTCACCAGGGGCTGACTCGGCGCCCGTGGCGCCCCCGGCACCGTCGGCTCGGAGAGCTGATAGCTGATGTCGGCGGATTGTCCGGGCGGAATGATCACCTGGACCTCGAAAACCGGGTGCCCGCGTTCGGTGCTCAAGATTGCCGGCACGCGTTCACCATTCAGGATTGCAGTAGACAGTGTTGCGTCTTTCGTCGCGAAGAGACGAACAGACGTGATGTTGGTGCCCCTCGGAACCTCAATCAGTAGGTCTGGAGATAGACCCGCGTCCGCAGCGACATAATCCGGCAGCGGCTCATTGGGCACAGTGTTCGTCAGCTTCACGGTAACAGTTGACGCCCTTGTGTCGCCCTTACACTCATCGGCGGCGTATTCGATCTGGGTCTTCAGATAGTAATCGAGTTTGTTGCCGCCGAGATTGTTGACGACTACCGCGGCATACGGAGCTGGGTCATCGGGGATCACGTGGGCGAGGGGAGTCTCTTCGAGGATCTTCTGCTCGTTCGGCGACGCACTCCAGACGGCGATGCGACGTTCACTGAGCGCCTTGCCCAAGGCGTCGAGCAATTGCCGAGGTGACTTCACCGGTCCCGTCATCTTCGTGACCACGGCGCTGGCGATGTCCTGCAGGTACTGTTTGCGCGCCACCTGATCCGTCGGGTAACGAAGGTAGGCGGTCGACTCAGTCAGTTCGACGACGTTGTCTTTCGAGATCACCTCACCGTCCGGCATGGTGATCGGCCCGACGGCGCCGAGGATGTAGCTCAACGCGACCGGGTCGATGGCGATCACTCCGTCGACGTTCATGCCCGTCTGCTCGGCCCACATGGTCTTCCAGATCTGAGCGGCGTAAGGAAAGTGCGGACTCAAGTTGCTATTGCGGAAGTCCGTGAACGGATTCGCAAAACCATACTGTTGGTCGTATTCAAGCCCCAGGTCGATAGGACCGATCGCATCGGCGAGGTCGGTATTCGGAGCCAGGGTGTCGACGGTCGGTACGCCGTTGTCGAACCGGAGGATCCCGAATCCGCCGAGCAGTCCGCCGGTTCCACGCGCTTCGGCATTGGTTTGAAAGCCCATGAAATAGGTGCGCGGCCCGTCTGCGCCCATCATCGACGGCGCCAAGCGCGCAGCCAGAGCCACATTCTCGATAAGCGAAGTGATGTCGGAGATCTGACCCTGAAGTTCGGAACGCGCGTCGCTCATGAGCGACACATATCGAGGATCCGTGATCGCGCCGGCATCGCCGTTGAGACGCGTGGCGTTGGTCGACAGCTTGCTCAACTGAGGTTCCTGGCTGCGAAGCAGGTCGACGTCCACCCGGCCGTCTCGGTACAGGTGATCGGGTGAGATCGCAATGCCGACGTCGGCTGCGGGGCGCAGGACATCCGACGCGAGACCGAGGACGACATCGGTGATTTGTTGGCCAGTCTTGAATGGGCTGCCCAGCCACGGCACTCCCGATGCGATGTTCCACGCCAACGAGTGGGTGGCGTCACGCGCCGACCGCGCGTGGGCTAGTGCATCGTCAGCCGATGCGGACGCGGCTGCGGTATCTCCCTCCAACAGCGCGTCTTTGGCGTGCTGAGCACTGGTGCGGGCTTGCTCGAGATTCGATTTGGCCTGAAAAGCGCCGACTGCCACCCAACATCCCAACCCGAGGACGAGAAGTACCAGCAGGGCGGCTCCCCAGATGAACTCGCGGCGACCAACGAACCCCGGCAGCCATCGCCGGTCCTCGTCGTACTCCGCTCCAGTGTCGTCACCGTACCGTCTCGGCGTTCGGATCCTGATCAGGTTGACGTCGCGAGAAAAATCGCACTCAGTATTTCCTGTGAAGGATTGAGGCCTGCACGTCAGAGAGACGTACAGGCCTCAACACGATGGAAGTCAGCAATTTATGCCTAGCGGCAACGGCCGATCAGCAGGGACCCGACGTCACGGTCCCGTACGGCCCGAGCGAGATGCCGGTGCCATCATTGCAGGCGCTGAAAGAGATGGTGCCGTATTCCGCCAGACGCGATTGCAAGCGGGCCGCCCGTAGCGCGGCCGAATTGCCGAAGAAGGTTCCTGGGTGCGCTGCCGCGTACTCCTCGAGGCGAGTGGCTCTCCGGTCGAGGGTTGCGGAGCGGAACCTGATCGATGCGCCGATGACCTGGAACGACACGACGTGTCCGAAGTAAATGATATCGGCTGGACTCTGAGCCAAATCCCCGACCAACTGGTGCACGGGAGCGGTGGGAAGCTGCACCGCGGGAGCGGCGTTGGCAGCGATCGGGGCAAGTGCGGCGGCGGCCGCTACAGCAGCGGCTGCAGCTGTTACCTGGAATCGAGTAGCAACGGTATTCATGTTTTCCCCCACTTATTATCTTGAACAAGTTGCTGGAAGCATCGCAGACCGGTGTGACCTGTAAGAGAATTTGGGGGAAGAATAGTGCTAAGGCTTTGGCTGTGTAGTGATGTATATGTGGTGCAGCTCAGGAGCGTTAAGGGAAATCTGAAACGCTTAGCGAGTTTGCTGGATATGCATCGTCATGTTTTACTCAGGACAGGGCGGGGTTTTGGGCTATTTGGATAGTGGCCAGCAGCGCGCGATGATGGAGACGCGCACGTGGATGGTAAGGATCGACGAGGCGGCGGCGTGACGGGTCAGCACGTGATCGATAGTGATGAGCGGCGGGAAGGAGGGTGGAGGGAAGGTCGGGGCGAAGCCTGCACCGGTCTGTTCGACGGCATCGCGGTAACCGTTGGTGGCAGATCGCGAAACTGGCGCATGTGCGGCGTGCTGTTGAAGTCACCGCGACGATCACCGCCGATACGGCTGCGTAGGGGAGGGCGTCCAGTTCTGACCTTGGAGGCGGTGATGCGGTTCGCCACTGGCCGAATGCTTTCCCGTGAGTACGCGAAGGCAGAGCCGACGTGCACGCTGGCCACCACAGGGTTGAAGCGGACACAGGGGATCTGCGTAAGCGGGCGGCGACCGTGCGCGTGCTCTGGTGATTCAACGGCGACAGCGCGGCGAGCGGGAATCGGCTCCACAAGCCGTATCCGCCGGAACCGGGTGTGGGCACGAGCAGCGAATACGGGAAGTACTGCTCCGAATGTCGGTGGCAGAGAACTGTCGGACCCAGTCGGGCGTCAATTCCGAAGGTGATGATGTCCGCGCTCGCCCGAGCTAGCGCGACGAAGACGGCACGTCCGCCCGTCCTTTGCGCAGATTCGACGACAGCACCGGAGGTCGACATGTTCGCCGACGACGGGCGGCTGGCCGAAGTAATGCCAGGGCACCTGAATCGCTAGGTAGGCCGCCACGATCCCGCGGCGAGGACCGACAGGCGACCCGGCGGTACATCACCGAGAACGCCAGGACCGTCGCGGCGACCAACGCCGCGTAGGGCGAACCCACCGCCGACGATGAGGGCGAGTTGTTCGACAGCGGCAGAGCGCGGACGACGATGAGAACACGGAGAACATCAGAGCGAACAGCGCAGCGTGCGCGGAGCCGGTCGGACGAGAGCGATGCAAGGAAATAAGGCCTGTCCCCCTCGTACGCGCCTACGGTGACGGCAGGCTAATCAATCTACGAGCGATGAGCGGGGCGGCGACAACGGCGCCACTCGGACGTCGTGAGAAAAAGGGCACCAGAGTCCTGTGAAGGATTAAGGCCTGCACGTCACAGAGACGTACAGGCCTCAATACGATGGAAGTGAACAACTTGCGCCTAGCGGCAACCGCTTATCAGCAGGGGCCCGCGTCACAACCCCGTACGCCCCGATCTGAGATGCCGGTGCCATCTTTGCAGGCGCTGAGAGAGAGGGTGCCGCATTCTGCCCGACGCTCTTGCAAGCGGGCAGCGCGTAGCGCGGCCGAATTACCGAAGAAAGTATCTGGGTGCGCTGCCGCATACTCCTCGAGGCGAGTGGCTCTCCGGTCGAGGGCGTCGGTGCGGAACCTGATCGATGCGCCGAGGGCCTGTATCGAAACGGTCTTCGCGAAGAAAATCACATCGGCTGGACTCTGAGCTAAATCACCGACCAACTGAGTCACCGGGGCGGTGGGAAGCTGCACCGCGGGAGCGGCGTTGGCAGCGATCGGAGCAAATGCGGCCGCGGCCGCTAAAGCAGCGGCTGCTGCTGTCACCTGGAATCGAGTAGCAACGATATTCATGTTTTCCCCCACTTATTATCTCGAACAAGTTGCTAGCAGCATCGCAGACCCGGTGTGACCTGTCAAACGCAACAGCAATGTTTTTCAAGGCTTTTCGGAAACCCGCGAATATGGCGTGTTACCAGCAGATAACCGGACTCAAACTATGCGCCCGGCGGCGTCCCAGCGGCCCCTTCCGTTCGCACCTAAACGCGGTATCGGCGTACAGCCAAATAAATTTGCTGGAGAATCGCTTATGACCTGTTTGCTCACTATGAGGTCGGAGCAGCCCGACTTCGACGGTGGCTAGAAGTGACGGAGCACGCACGCGGCGCAGACTCGGGATCCGGCCCGAGGTGGGATTCGAGGAGCTCTTTAAGGGACTATTAAGGGTCGAGCGCGACGGCCCACTCTCGCGCCGATAGCATCGACACCCATGACCAGCGTGACTGATCCTTCTGCGCCAGCCGAGTCCCACGAGATCGACATCCACACCACCGCCGGGAAGTTGGCTGATCTGCGCAAGCGCGCCGAGGAAGCGCTGCATCCGGTCGGTGAGACCGCCGTGGAGAAGGTGCACGCCAAGGGCAAGCTGACCGCCCGGGAACGCATCCTCGCGCTGCTCGACGAGGACTCGTTCGTGGAGCTCGACGCGCTGGCCAAGCACCGATCCACCAACTTCGGCCTGGACAAGAACCGGCCCACCGGCGACGGGGTGGTCACCGGCTACGGCACCATCGACGGCCGCGACGTCTGCGTCTTCAGCCAGGACGCCACCGTGTTCGGCGGCTCCCTCGGCGAGGTGTACGGCGAGAAGATCGTCAAGGTCCAGGAGCTGGCCATCAAGACCGGCCGCCCGCTGATCGGCATCAACGACGGCGCCGGCGCCCGCATCCAGGAGGGTGTGGTCTCGCTGGGCCTCTACAGCCGGATCTTCCGCAACAACATCCTGGCCTCCGGCGTCATCCCGCAGATCTCGCTGATCATGGGCGCCGCGGCCGGCGGGCACGTCTACTCCCCCGCGCTGACCGACTTCGTCATCATGGTCGACCAGACCAGCCAGATGTTCATCACCGGACCCGACGTCATCAAGACCGTCACCGGCGAGGACGTCACCATGGAGGAGCTCGGCGGCGCGCAGACCCACATGGCCAAGTCGGGCACCGTGCACTACGTCGCCTCCGGCGAGCAGGACGCCCTGGACTACGTCCGCGACCTGCTGGGCTACCTGCCGCCGAACAACTACGCCGAGCCGCCGCGCTACCCCGCCCCGCACCCCGGCCCGATCGAGGAGAGCCTCACCGACGAGGACCTCGAGCTGGACACGCTGATCCCGGACTCGCCGAACCAGCCCTACGACATGCACGAGGTCATCACCCGGATCCTCGACGACGACGAGTTCCTGGAGGTCCAGGCGGGCTACGCGGGCAACATCATCATCGGGTTCGGCCGCGTCGACGGCCGCCCGGTCGGCATCGTGGCCAACCAGCCCACCCAGTTCGCCGGCTGCCTGGACATCAACGCCTCCGAGAAGGCCGCCCGCTTCGTGCGGACCTGCGACTGCTTCAACATCCCGATCGTCATGCTGGTCGACGTCCCGGGCTTCCTGCCCGGCACCGAGCAGGAGTACAACGGCATCATCCGCCGCGGCGCCAAGCTGCTCTATGCCTACGGCGAGGCCACCGTCGCCAAGATCACCGTCATCACCCGTAAGGCCTACGGCGGCGCGTACTGCGTGATGGGGTCCAAGGACATGGGCTGCGACGTCAACGTCGCCTGGCCGACCGCTCAGATCGCGGTAATGGGCGCCTCCGGCGCGGTGGGCTTCGTCTACCGCGGCCAGCTCAAGGAAGCAGCCAACAACGGCGAGGACGTTGACGCGCTGCGCCTGCAGCTGCAGCAGGACTATGAGGACACCCTGGTGAACCCGTATATCGCCGCCGAGCGCGGGTACGTCGACGCGGTCATCCCGCCGTCGCACACCCGTGGCTACATCGGCACGGCGCTGCGGCTGCTGGAGCGCAAGGTCGTCCAGACCCCGCCGAAGAAGCACGGCAACATCCCGCTCTGACCCTGCCGCCCCGATCTGCCTCCCAGACAAGGACATTCAGCATGGACCACAACGCCGACATCGTCGAGGTCTCCGACCCGCGGTACATGACGATCGACGATCCCAAAGCCCCGGAGCCGCATTTCCAGATCCTCAAGGGTGAGCCCAGCGAGGTGGAGATCGCCGCGCTGGTGACCGTGCTGGCCGGTGCCGGCGGCGGCGCTGCCCCCGAGCCCGGCCCGCAGGAGCTCAACCCGTGGGGCCATCCGGTGGACAAGCTGCGCTACAACGTGTCCAGCTGGCAGCGCGTCACCCTGCTGGAACGGACCCATATGCGGCGATGAGCGCCTGCGCGAAGAGCAGACGGCGCTGATGAGCCGCTTGCGCGAAGAGGATCAGCTATGAGCGCCCGGGTCGTCCTGGGTTCGGCGTCCGCCGGCCGGCTGCGGGTGCTGCGGCAGGCCGGCATCGATCCGCTGGTCATCGTCTCCGACGTCGACGAGGAGGCACTGCTCGCCTCGCTGGACCCGGCGTTCCCACCGCAGGCGGTGGTGGCGGCGCTCGCCGACGCCAAAGGCGGAGAATGTCGCCGCCCGACTGCCGGTGGACATCGCCGCGGACTGCGTGGTCATCGGCTGCGATTCGATGCTGCTGTGGTGCGGGAAGCTCTACGGCAAGCCGGGTTCCGCTCAGGCCGCGCGCCAGCAATGGCTGTCGATGGCGGGATCTGAAGGTTTACTGCTGACCGGACATGCGCTGCGTCGCATCACAGCTGGGTCCGTCGTGCACGCCGCAAGCGAAACAGGCAGCACGACAGTCCATTTCGGGACACCCTCCGACGACGAACTGACCGCCTATGTCGACAGCGGTGAGCCCATCCACGTCGCCGGTGCGTTCACGGTAGACGGATTGGGGGGTTGGTTCATCGACCGGATCGACGGTGACCCGTCGAACGTCATCGGTCTGAGTCTGCCGCTGGTGCACCGGATGTTGCGCCGCGCGGGATTGTCGGTCTCCGATCTCTGGACGCGGTGACCTCCACTTCGCTTCGCGCGAGCCGAGATCCAGCTGCTAGGCACAGGTTTGGTCACCGCGACGTTGCACGGCAAGCGTCACCTTCTTGGTCTCCTGCGAGATCTTGGCACCCTCCTTCGGGGACTGCCCGCACACCACCCAGTCCTCCTGGTTGATCACGGGTTGGTCGCCCTTGGCGACGGTCCCGATGTTCAACGCCACCGGTGCGGTGATGGCCGACACGGTGATGATGGCATGCTTGAGCACCATCCCGCTCACGTCCGGCATCACCCATGTCATGTCGTCGGACCCCGTCGTTACTTGCGTCTCGGTTTTCGCCGCCGCCGCGGGCCCTGCGGACCCGAGGGCCAGTGCCAGTACCGCGAAGGGCGTCGCCACCGTCGCCATCACGTGCTTCTTCATCGTGAGTCCCCTTGATGTCAATATCAAAACACTTGCGGCAGTGGCTGATTCCTACGTTGGAGTCGGCGACGCTCGGTTGTGTAGACGTTGCCCAGCGATCTGCTGGGGTTCGCCAGTAACCGTACGGCCTCGAGCCCCCGGATTCCGGAATCCCCAGCCAATCAACAGAAATGAGGCAGGAAGCGCGCAGCAAGGGTGATCGGCATGGGCGGCTGGCCACAGCCCTCAGGCGTATTGCTCTTTCCGGGAACGACGCGTCCTGACCAGAGGTGACGGTCGCCTGACGATTCGCCGTACCGCGCCGTCGACCAGGTTTGGTTTCGCATTGGTTGGCTATGTACGCCCGGTGGAGATCACTGCGGTGACACAGCCCCGCCGAAGCGGATCGCCGCCGGCCTGGGCACGCTGGTGTGGCCGACCCCGACGATGCATCCCGCACCGAACAGCCACGACGGTAAGCTGAGACCGTGCCGCTACCTGCTGATCCCAGCCCCGCTCTGCAGTCCTACGCCCACCCCGAACGGCTCGTCACCGCCGACTGGCTGTCCGGCAATCTGGGCCGGCCGGGCCTGGCCATCGTCGAGTCCGACGAAGACGTGCTGCTCTACGACATCGGCCACATTCCGGGCGCGGTCAAGGTCGACTGGCACACCGACCTCAACGACGCGCGTATCCGCGACTACATCACCGGCGAGCAGTTCGCCGACCTGATGAACCGCAAAGGCATCTCGCGCGACGACACCGTCGTCATCTACGGCGACAAGAGCAACTGGTGGGCGGCCTACGCGCTGTGGGTGTTCACGCTGTTCGGCCACCCCGACGTCCGCCTGCTCGACGGCGGACGCACCCTGTGGATCAACGACGGCCGCGAGACCACCCTGGACGTGCCGTCCAAGCCGGCGACCGGCTACCCCGTCGTCGAACGCAACGACGCCCCGATCCGGGCGTTCAAGGACGACGTCCTCTCCGTCCTCGGCACCCAGCCGCTGATCGACGTGCGCTCCCCGCAGGAGTACACCGGCGAACGCACCCACATGCCCGACTACCCGGAGGAAGGGGCGCTGCGCGGCGGCCATATCCCGACCGCCGTGTCGATCCCGTGGGGCAAGGCCGCCAACGACAGCGGACGGTTCCGCAGCCGCGCCGAACTCGACGAGCTGTACGGCTTCCTGTCCAGCGGCGATACGGACCCGAAAACCATTGTGTATTGCCGCATCGGTGAGCGCTCCAGCCACACCTGGTTCGTGCTGACCCACCTGCTCGGCCTGCCCGGGGTGCGCAACTACGACGGCTCCTGGACCGAGTGGGGCAACGCCGTCCGGGTGCCTGTCGCGGTGGGAGAAGCGCCCGGCGAAGCACCATGAGCGCCCTGCCGGCCGCCCTGGCCGAGGTGGTGTCCGACTTCAAGGACGTCGAGGGGCAGGACAAACTGGCGCTGCTGCTCGAGTTCGCCGACGAGCTCCCACCGCTGCCCACCGACCTCGAAGAGTCGGCGATGGAACCGGTGCCCGAATGCCAGTCGCCGCTGTTCCTGCACGTCGACGCTGACAACCGCGATGAGGTCCGGCTGTACTTCAGCGCCCCCGCCGAGGCCCCGACCACCCGCGGCTTCGCCGCGATCCTGGCCACCGGCCTGGACGGGCAGCCGGCCGCCGACATCCTCGCCGTCCCCGACGACTTCTACAGCGACCTGGGTTTGGCGGCGCTGATCAGCCCGCTGCGGCTGCGCGGCATGTCGGCGATGTTGGCACGCATCAAACGCCGACTGCGCTAACGCCTGTGGACCGGGTATCGATCAGCCCCCCGAGGCGTAGCGCTACCCGGTGCCCGCCGGCAGGTGACCGGGTTGGCGCAGGAGCTCCAGAAGCTCGGTAGCGCTCACCGGCGGACTGTAGTAATTGCCTTGGGCCGCATCGCATCCGCAGGCTTGCAGCGCCGCCACGGTGTCGGCGGTTTCGACGCCTTCGGCAACGGTGGTCAGGCCAAGGGTGTGCGACAAGTCGATGACTGCGGACACGATAGCGGCCGCATCGGCATCCTGTGTCATCGGTGCGACGAACGACCGGTCGAGTTTGACTTCGTCGACGGGCAGTTCGCGCAAATAGGACAGCGCAGAGTAACCGCTGCCGAAGTCGTCGATCGAAATCCTGACGCCGAGGACGCTTATCTCATCGAGCACGGCACGTGCCCGCTCGAGGTTGCCCAGCACGAATTCTTCGGTGATCTCCACTGTCAGATCCGCCGAAGTCAGGTGATGGCGCTCCAACGCATCGGCGATCCGAGTGGCAAGATCCCGATCAGCGAAGGTGGGCGGCGACAAGTTGACCGATACCGGCACCGGGCACCCGCCCGCGCGCCACAGGCTGGCGTCATCGAGGGCGCGTTGCACAACGAACTCGGTCAGCGCGTGCATCAAGCTGCTGCGCCGGGCCAACGGCAAGAATTGATCGGGATACAGCAGCCCCAGACTGGGATGCGGCCAGCGAACCAACGCCTCGGCCCCGGCTATCGCACCGGTGCGGAGCAGGATCTTGGGTTGGTAGTGCACGGCCAGTTCGCTGCTCTCAATCGCTCGGCGCAGTTGAGCCAGCAGTTCCATCCTCGCGCGAGTGGTCCCGGCGCTCTGGCGATCGGTGGAGTAGACCATGTAGCTGACGTTCGCATGCTTGGCCCGATACATGGCGATGTCGGCGTACCGCAACAGGGTTCCGAGATCGCGGCCGTGCGCCGACGTGACAGCGATCCCGATGCTGGCGTCGGTGTGTACTTCCACCCCCTCGAGCTCCACACCTTCGTCGAGGGCAGCGATCAGCGCGGCGGCTGTCCGCTGCGCTTCATCGGGGTCGGCGTGTGAAAGCAGCACGGCGAACTCGTCGCCGCCGAGGCGGGCCAGAAGGTCGTCCTCGTTCAGCGCAGCGGTCAGCCTGGCGGCGACCGACCGCAGCAAGTCGTCGCCGGCAGCATGCCCGAGGGAATCGTTGATGTCTTTGAAATTATCGAGATCCAGCAACAACAGCGCACAGGACGATCCCTGCTCGGTGCCGTGAACACCTCCTCCGGACAGAATGTCGGGCGCTCGTTCATAAAAGCCACGACGATTCAGCAACGCCGTCAGTTCGTCGGTGCGTGCTTGGTGCGCATCCTCTCCCGCGTGACGCGCTTCGAAGAACGCCACCGCGAGGCGACCCAGCGCTGCCAGCAGGGTCGCCACCGCCATCCAGCTGGCCACCGGTGCCATCGGGATGTAACTTGCAGCGGCCAGCACACTGATGGCTGCGCCGCCGGCCAACAGCGGCGCCGCCAGCGGAGCCCAGGTCGGAGGACGGCGGCTGACCGCGCGGTGCTGATGCCGTCCGGGAGCGAGGGCAATCAGCGTGGTCGCGATCACCCACGCGGCGTCGAGCCATCCGCCCGGCTCGTACATGCCGCGCGCCGCGCGGATGACATAGATGGAGTCCACGCACCCGAACACCAACAGGCTTCCAGCCAGCCACCACATCGCCGTCGGCGGTCGCCAGTGAAACAAGGACACGGCGAAGACCACCAGCGCCAACAGCAACAGATCGCCGACCGGATAGATCGCCGTCACCACCGTATGAGCGATACGTCCGTCGGGGCGGGCCACCACCCGGGGAATGGCGGCCGCCGCGCCGATCGTCGCTGCCCCTAACCCGACCACCACGCCATCGAGCGCCAGCCCCAAGGGCAGCCCTGCCACCTTGGGCCGCATCAGAAGCACCAACCCGATGTAAATGCAGGGATAGAAGGCCAACCAGAGCGCGTCGCTCAACGACGGGAACGGCATCGGATCCAGCGGTCGAACGAACCATTGGTAGTAGGTGTTGGACAAGCCGAAGGACAACAGGCCCAGTGCGACGATCCGCCAGGCCGTCCGGTCGGGCGAGCCCGCTGGTATTCGCACCACACACAGCGCAGCGGCCGCGGCATATGCCAGGTTCTGCCAGATCCCGTCCATCCACCACGAGAAGCCCGGCTGCGCCCGCACGCCCGGAATGGTGGTCACCACGAAACCGGCGATCACACCCAGTAACACGGCCTGCAGTAGCCGCGGGCGCATCAACGCGCTACTGCGATGTGTCACGGTTCGCCGCTATTGCTGGTGGAACGCAGGGCCGACCGTCGGTGCACACAGCGTCGGTGTTCGACCGCCGGGGCGATGACACGCTCGTGGCTGAGCAGGCTGACATACTGGGCTCAATTCGTTCCCCGTGTTCGTATTGCAGATTACCTGCCCAACTGCCTCACGTCGCTGTGCAATTTGTTACTCCCAACTTGTTAGTCCCAACTCGCCGGATTGCGCCCCCGAGCCAAGAGTCCGCAGAGGCGCGTCGGTACGCTTTGCCCGTTTAGCGTCGCCGCACCGACCTGAAACCGAATGCGGGCGGTACACCGGCGTTCTTACAATTCGTGCCGCGCATATGCGAAAAGGGATGAGACCGCGGCGATTGCGCACCTGGGCTGAATCGGACGCCCGCGTGCCGTCGAGCCGCCAGGGCCAAAAATTCCCGCACGTGCAATTTCAGCAACGAACGTCATTGCGCCAGTCCAACGGTTGGTGCCGGACGATATGGACTCCAATGAGAAGATTCGCCGTACTCAACGGGCTTACGAAGTCTCGCGCGGGATCGGCCGCGGAACCGATCGGGCGGTCACAGCACCTCAGAGCAACGGTCAGCGCACCTCAGCGGAGTGCCGTGTCATGCAGCTTCGAGCATGTCCGACGGCTACCCGCAGGGCATTGCGGGTGCGTCGTACAGCACGCCCCTTCTGGGTATTACTTTGGCGGCAAGGGGTGCAGGTATTCACGCGCTCTTTAGTGAGAAAGCGGAATTGCGAGCGGGTTTTCGTTGGCCCAGACTGACCACAGTGCCGTCCACACCATTTCAGAATTGGCAGGATAGGCCGTTCGGCTTCTTCTTCTGGCGAATGGCGCATGACAATCTCTTTATGAGGACGTTATTCGCTACATGAAATGGCGAATGCCGTAGCCACGTCGGCGGCTTCTTCACCGGCGTCAGCCGAGGATCCTCCGCAGGGGGCGATCGCTGCGCCAGGGGTACCAGGCGGCGTTTGCTGCTTCGGACGGTCAGCGCGGAAGATGCACCAAGACACCGAACTCGTCGGCAATCACGACTGCGCCACAACACCACCAGCTGCTACGGCCGCCACTTCGAGCGAACTTCGTTGCCTGGCAGACGTCAAGGCCTACCCTAATTGCGCTAAGGTCTAGCAAATGGCTGGGCCGCGTGAACACCGAGATACCCGTGCAGGTTTGGCCAACCTTGCCGGATCGCATCAGCCGCACCCGCGACGATCTCGAGCGTTACGGGCTGGTCCGCCTTGAGGGTGTGATCTCGCCGGAGTTCCTGGCCGCCGCACGAAAGGACGTCGCCCGATACGTCTCTCGCTACGGTTCGGGTGAACACAGCCTGGTTGACACCGATTGCTGGCAGTGCCCCAACATCGCAGAGTTCGCTACCGACGAACGCGTGGAGTCCTTTCTCCATTCGCTGATGTCGATTCCCAGAGCCGCAAGGCCGGGCTACGGCGGCTACAAGCAACGAGTCCTGCGCATTCTCGACGGCTCAGGCGTAGATTCCCCGCCCTTCGATTGGCACTATGACGCAAACGCGGTAACCATGCTCGTTCCTATCGTCATCCCCGGCGACGGAGCGGGCCAGCTGGCGATGTTTCCCGACCGTCGTCCACATCGGCGGTTCGGGACACTCGGCGCCATCGAGCGACTGTTTGTGCACAACAAAACGTACGGACGCTCGCTGCGACGACGCTTCAACAGCGATCCGGCCGCGTTCACGGTTCCACTCACTCCTGGCGATGCCTACGTATTCAGGGGCTATCGCGCGCTCCACGCCACTCTGCCCTGGCCGAGGGACACTCTTCGGGTGACCCTCCTTCTCCAGTACGGCAATCCCTATGGGCCCGAGGGTGTCATCCCGCAGGCGGTGCGGGCGCGCCGGGACTCGTTCCGGAAGCGGCGGACCGGCAGCCAGTCTGTTCTATCCGGCGCGCCGACCGAACCTACCCAGCGGTAACCGACACCGCCCTGCAGGGCCGCAGCAGTGCCGCCTAAACTGCCCCGGGATACATTCTTAAAGACGTTCTTAGAGAAACATGCCATCAGGAGGCGCAGTGGCCAGTCACGCCAGCTCAAAGATCTCCAAGGTGCTCGTCGCCAACCGCGGGGAGATCGCGGTCCGGGTGATCCGAGCAGCCAAGGACGCGGGCCTGGCGAGCGTGGCGGTCTATGCCGAACCCGACGCCGACGCACCCCACGTCCGGCTCGCCGACGAGGCGTTCGCGCTCGGCGGCCAGACCTCCGCCGAGTCCTACCTGGCGTTCGACAAGCTGCTCGACGCCGCCGCGAAGTCCGGCGCCAACGCGATCCACCCCGGCTACGGCTTCCTGTCCGAGAACGCCGAATTCGCCCAGGCCGTCATCGACGCCGGGCTCATCTGGATCGGGCCCAGCCCGCAATCGATCCGCGACCTCGGCGACAAGGTCACCGCACGCCACATCGCCGCCCGCGCGGAAGCGCCGCTGGTTCCCGGCACCCCCGAACCGGCCAAGGACGCCGACGAGGTCGTCGCGTTCGCCCAGGAGTACGGCGTGCCTATCGCCATCAAAGCCGCCTTCGGCGGTGGCGGTCGCGGCATGAAGGTGGCCCGCACCATCGAGGAGATCCCCGAGCTGTTCGAGTCCGCCACCCGCGAGGCCGTCGCCGCCTTCGGTCGCGGCGAGTGCTTCGTCGAGCGCTACCTGGACAAGCCGCGCCACGTCGAGGCGCAGGTCATCGCCGACACCCACGGCAACGTCGTCGTCGCAGGCACCCGGGACTGCTCGCTGCAGCGCCGCTTCCAGAAGCTCGTCGAGGAGGCCCCGGCCCCCTTTCTCACCGACGCGCAGCGCAAGGAGATCCACGAGTCCGCCAAGCGGATCTGCAAGGAGGCCCACTACTACGGCGCGGGCACTGTCGAATACCTGGTCGGCCAGGACGGGCTGATCAGCTTCCTCGAGGTGAACACCCGACTGCAGGTCGAGCACCCCGTCACCGAGGAAACGGCGGGAATCGACCTGGTGCGTCAGCAGTTCCGCATCGCCAACGGCGAGGCGCTGGACATCACCGAGGATCCGACGCCGCGCGGCCACTCCTTCGAGTTCCGCATCAACGGCGAGGACGCCGGCCGCGGCTTCCTTCCCGCCCCCGGCCCGGTCAGCAAGTTCGTGCCGCCCACCGGCCCGGGCGTGCGCCTGGACTCCGGCGTGGAGACCGGCTCGGTCATCGGCGGCCAGTTCGACTCGATGCTGGCCAAGCTGATCGTGTCCGGCGCCACCCGCGACGAGGCGCTGGAGCGGTCGCGTCGCGCGCTGGCCGAATTCCACATCGAGGGCCTGGCCACCGTCATTCCGTTCCATCGCGCCGTGGTCTCCGACCCGGCGTTCATCGGTGACGGCGAGGGCTTCAGCGTCCACACCCGCTGGATCGAGACCGAGTGGGACAACACCGTCGAACCGTTCACCGGCGGCGACCCCATCGACGAGGAAGACACCATCCCGCGCCAGACCGTCGTGGTCGAGGTCGGTGGCCGTCGCCTCGAGGTGTCGCTGCCCGGCGACCTCGCGATCGGCGACGGCTCAGGCGGCGGCGCGAGCGGTGTCATCCGGAAGAAGCCCAAGCCGCGCAAGCGTGGTGGCGGCGGAGCCAGTGCCGCATCCGGTGACGCGGTGACCGCCCCGATGCAGGGCACCGTCGTCAAGGTGGCCGTCGAGGAGGGTCAGACCGTCGCGGCGGGCGACCTCGTGGTGGTGCTGGAGGCCATGAAGATGGAGAACCCTGTCACCGCCCACAAGGACGGCGTCATCACCGGCCTGGCCGTCGAGCCCGGCGCGGCGATCACCCAGGGCACCGTCCTCGCGGAGATCAAGACCGCCGAGTAGTCAGATCCTGCCGACCCGCCGCAACCCCGCCACGGTGTCGGCCAGCGCGCTGCGTACCAGGAACCGGACGTCGTGACCCCTGTCCTGCACGGCCTTGGCGGCGTACGCCCGGTCGCCACCGTACCGATGGTCAGTACACGACGCGGAACCCGCCGATCAACCGGATCATGTTGCCGTCGGGATCCGTCACCGTCGACAACCGCACGCCGTTGCCGGCCTCGACCACGTCTTCGGGTTTCAACCCCCGGCCCTGCAAACCGGCAATGTGCGCATCGAGATCGTCGACAGCAAAATTGAACAGGCTCGAGCCGGCACGCTCCGGGTCATGGAACACCTGCAGCCAGCCCTGCGGCACGACCTGCCATTCGGTCAGCGTCGGCATGGGGTCGTTGTCGGGCTGCCTGCCGAACAGCGAGCTGTACCAGTCGCGGCTGGACTGCAGGTCCGAGACGGCCACCACGGCCAGGAGATGGTCGATCGCCATTGTCTTCCTTTCCTTTGCTTGTCAGGTAAGACCAGCCACGAGTACGCGACTCATCGGGCGTGGCCAGCGCCATTCGCCAATGTTCGCTTAAATAATTTGCCGTGCTAGGTAGCTAGCCTCGGCGTAAGCCGGTATTCCAGCGCTACCTGCACGATAATTTCGCTTGGAATCGCTTTCGCCCGAGCTCATCTTCGGATACAGTTTGCCTCTTACGGGTACATCCGTTTGCTGAGGGGTGGAGCGGTCCCGCTGTCGCGGCAATAGCCGACGGGAGCGGGGCCGAGCCGTCTCCGGGCCGGATGGCAAGCTGACCCGGTGGAGCCCGTCGAGATCAATGCCGGCGCCTGGTATCTACGCGCACTGCGCGCCGATGACCGCGTCGACGACCGTTCCGCACTCGCCGAGCTCGGCGAGCATCGCCCTGACTACGTGGAGCGCCTTGCAGCCCAATGGGATTCAGAGGAGCTGTGCTCGTGGGCGGTCTGCGAGCCGACGACCGGCGAGCTGTTGGCCGAGGTGACGCTCGATCCGTCGACCGGGGTGATCGGCAGCCGCGTCCGCCCCGGCCACGAGCAGGCAGCTCAGACCGGGGCGGCGGCGGTGCAGCGTTTCGCGGAGGCGTTCTTCGGGCCCCCCGGGCGAATCGGGCGCGCGCAGCGACCGTGACGGTGCGCAACCGCGCCGAATTCCCCGGCTCAGCGCTCGTCGACGTCGATTCCCGAGCCCAGATCCGCGCAGTCCACGGCGACGACGTCGGCGCGCGCTCGCAGGAACGGTCCGGCCCCCTCGTCCCCGGCGAGCGCGTCGAGCAGCTGCGGCCAGTGCCTGCGGGCGATCACCACCGGGTGACCGGGCCGATCGCCGTAGCGCGCACGGGCCAGCCCCGAGTCCGACGACCGCGCCGCGGCCAGCACCCGTCGCACCGCGGAACCGCCGACATCGGGGGTATCGACGGTGGTGACCACCACAAACTCGGCGTCGTCGTGCAGCGCGAGCACCCCGGCGCGCACCGATGCGCTCACCCCGTCCGCCCAGTCCTCGGCGACGACGGCGCGCGCGGGTGCGGGGACGTCGACGACGGCCGCCCCCAGAACCACCACGACGTCGCCGCAGCCACCCTGGTGCAGCGCTGCCACCCCCAGGCGCAGCCACGCCCCGCCCTCGGCACGCACCTTCGGCATCCCGTACCGCACGCCCGCGCCCGCGGCGAGCAGCACGCCTGCCGCCGACCTATCCTGTGCCACAGTGCGTTACGCTCTCTGACTCGACAACGGGTCCGTCCATGCCTAGCTGAAGATTAGCTGATAACGTCAACGTTCGTTGTCCAAGATCACCCCCGTGGCGTATGGTTCAAATCAGGGTTGAAGTCACAGCCTTCTGGAAACGTCATCGTCACGCGGAGTCTTCCGTGCAGGCTTTGAGACCAAGGGCCCACCTTGACGTGAACCAAAGTCCGAATCACGAATTCCGACTGATGGAGTCACAATGTCCACCGTTCCCGATACTCAGCCGACCCCGGCAGAGCCCACCCAGGAAAGCCTCGACTGCCGCACTGCACTGTTCGAGATCACCTTTCCACAGCAATCGACCGCGATCGTCGCCGTTCGAGGCGAGCTCGACGCGGCCAACGGCGCCCAGTTCGTCGACTTCGCGCTGCGCCATTCCGAGTTCACCGATCGGATGGTCATCGACCTGTCCGGGTTGACCTTCTTCGCAACCGCGGGATTCACCGCACTGCACACCCTCAACGTGCAGTGTGTCGGTGAAGAGATCCGGTGGGCACTCGTGCCCAGCGCGGCGGTCGACAGGCTGCTGCGCATCTGCGATCCGGATTCGGCCCTGCCGGTCTGCGCCGACGTCGAGCAGGCGCTGACGACGGTCCGCAGCGATCCGCCGCGGCTACTCGAGCTGGTCCCGGAGTCGAGCTAGCGACTTAGCCAACAAGCGGGACACGTGCATCTGCGAGATGCCGACCCGCTCGGCGATCTGAGTCTGCGTCATCGACTCGAAGAACCGCAGGACCAGCACGGTCCGCTCGCGCTCCGGCAACGCCGCAAGCAGCGGCCGCAGCGCCTCCCGGTTCTCGATCTGATCGAGGGTCATATCAACATCACCGAGCGTGTCGGCTATCGCGGGTGCGTCCTCGCTGCCGCTGCCCCCGCTGTCGATGGACAGCGTGTTGTACGAACTGCCCGCCACCAGGCCCTCGACCACCTCGTCGCGGTCCATCTCCAGTTCGGCAGCCAACTCGCTGGGCGTCGGTGCGCGACCCAGCCGCTGCGAGAGATCCGCGGTCGCCGCCCCCAGACGAAGGTGTAGCTCCTTGAGGCGCCGGGGCACCTTGACCGACCAGCTGTTGTCGCGAAAATGCCTGCGGACCTCACCCATGATGGTCGGCACCGCGAACGACACGAAGTCCGAGCCGGCATTGACGTCGAACCGGATCACCGCGTTCACCAGACCCACCCGGGCGACCTGCACCAGGTCGTCGCGGGGCTCACCACGGCCGTCGAAACGGCGGGCGATGTGATCGGCCAACGGCAGACACCGCTGGACGATGCGGTCGCGTTGCCTTTGGAAGGGTGCTGAACCGTCCTCCAGATCGGCCAACTCGCGGAACATGTCAGCCACGTCCGCGTATTCAGAGCTCGACCGTTTCGACGAGCCCTGTGAGGGCGACCGAGTCACCGCAGCGAGCTCGCTCGCCTTGTCGTCATCGAGATCCCGAACAGCTGGCCGTCACCGAATGATTGTCCGTTGGAGAACGTAGTGACCTCGTCGGTCAGCGACGTCAGCACGTGCCAACTGAAGCTTCCCGGCGCGAGGATGTCGGGGCTGTCGCACGTGGTGGACGCGTGCACGACCACTGCCTCGGGTTGCGGGTCGACGACGAGCAACAGCGTCGCGCCGGGCACCGCCGACCGGATCAGCCGGGTACACGCCTCGTCGACCGCCAGCCGCAGGTCCGCGACGGCGTCGAAATCGAGATCCTCGAAGGTGCCGATGGCGGCCACCAAGGTGCGGAGCACGGCCAGATTCTCGAGTGTGGCGGCCACTCGCAGCTCGACCGACTGGGCGCCGTACTGCAGACCGTTGTTGTGGCTCGCGACATCGGCCATGTGACCTCCCGGAAGCTTCCAAGCGAGATTACCCCAGGCGGGACCCCTGTTATTCATGGGCGCTCCAGGCTTTGGTGGTAGCAATTGGTGCGGGCGCTTTCTGATATTCGCGCCAGTAAGGCAGGGACCTCGCGGGTGTGCGTCTCGAACCGAAACTCATCATCGTCAGGGTGCAGTACCCAGCCGCCCGTGCACCCCAAACCCCAGCCGGCCGGCCGGCCGGTCTCGATTCAATTGCATTGCCGCCGACTGCGGTTCGCTGAGACCCACATCACCCGTTTAGCTGCGAGCCCTTCCGGGAAGCCTTGACCCGTCCGGAGATACGTATTCCGGAGACGTCAGCTCGAAAAGCGGGCGTTCGAGAGACCGATACACACCGCGGAAGGTAACTATGACTGACAAGAACAGTGGTCCTGCAGAAGGCATCAAGGGCGTCGTCGAGGACGTGAAAGGCAAGGCCAAGGAAACGGTCGGCACCGTCGCCGGACGCGACGATATGGTCCGCGAGGGCAAGGCCCAGCAGGACAAGGCCGAAGCTCAGCGCGACGTTGCCGCCAAGGAAGCCGAGGCCGAGTCGGCCCGTGCAGGCGCCAAGGCAGCCGAGAAGCGCCAGGAAGCCAATCAGTAGAAGCTCCTTCTCAATGGGCCCAGCCGGATCTCCGGTTGGGCCCATTATTTTGGCGCCGAGATTGCGGCCAGGGTTGTGCGTCGGCGGCGATCACCGCCGCCTGCGCAATTTCGGCGTGTAGCCCCGCCGCTCAAAAGCCTGCCGCACGCGATGTTTGATGAACTCGTCGCTGTGCTCCTTGACGACCCGGAGGTCGTTCCAACCGCACCGTTCGATCAGCTCCGCGCGGCCGATGTCGCCGACATATGTGAATCGGTCCTCGCTGTGGTGTGCGCCTTCGTAATCGAGGCCCACCATCGGCTCGTCGTAACCCATGTCGATGAAGGCGACGTTGCGCCCGGTGGTCACCTCGATCTGCGTCCTGACTGGATCCCGCCACTCATCGACGAGCAGCAACCGCAATGATGTCTCCCTCGGCGATTGCGCGCCGCCGTCCATCAAGCTCAACGCCGTGACCGCGGACCGCAGACCGCGCGCTCCCGGGTACCGCTGCGCCAATGTCAGGACGTCGACGGCATTCACGCCCGTCGCCTGCGCGAGCGCGTCGAGATGGATCACGGCCTGGTCCCGCGGTAGGTGCCTGGCGAGGTCGAGCGCTGTCCGTTCGGGTGTCGTCACGAACAGCCCTGCGATCTTGGTGACCTCGTCGCCGTCGATTCGCTCGTTGCGGACGATGATTGCAGGCGGCGGGCGCCCGCATCGCCAGATCATCTCGATCGGTACGGCCTCGCCGACCCACCGCGCGCCGTGCAACGCCGCCGCTGCGCGACCGGTGATGACGCCGCTGCGGCCAGACCACAGCCATGCCGCCGTCGTGCGGACCCTCAAGGACGGCGGACCCGTCGCCGGCACGTAGATATCGGGAAAGATTCGCCGGTAATTCCACCGCAACTTGGCCCGGGTCAGCGCGCCACTGGCCAGCGCCTCGCGGCCGATGAACACCTGTCGCATGTCGCGATGCTGTCCGTCAAGCCCGACAAATTCAGCTGCGGTTGCGCGCCGGCTGTGGATAACTGCATCGAAGTTGCGCTCACGGTTGTGGATGCGCCAAAACCACAGCCCTCAATGCAATCTCGAGAGGCCTTAGAGCGACGGCACACTCATCATGGCGCTGAGCACCATCAGCGCGAGCAGCAGCCAGCCCGTCCCCAGCCACACCCACCACGCCATCTCGCGCCGACGAACGCGAAAGCTTCGCGCCAGCGACCACACCCCGCCGGCCAGCAGGATCGCCGGTGCCCCCAGCGCCAGCGCGGCACGTTGCGGTGCCCCGCAGGCCACCGCGTCGGCCGTGGAACCGGTGCAGGTGCCGACCCAGACAGCGGCAGTCAGGAGAAAGACGAGACCCGCCGCCGCGAAACCCGCGCCCGTCCGCACCGCAGCCCACACACCGGCGTCGTCGTACTCGACGCCCCTGGTGTCATGGGACAGATCAGACATGTTGCCCAGAATGCCCATGGCCCGCACCTGGTAAACGTGTTCTGTCGTGGCCGAGGCCTACCATGCGTGCGTGACCAGGCTGCGGTGGAAGCTGTACGCGGCGTTGGGCGTGGCCGTCGGTACCACTGCCTTTCTGATCGGCGCGGGCCTCGTCGCCAGCGTTCTGCTCGCCGTCGCGGCCCCCGTCATCGTGTCCGCCGCGCCGCGCTTCTTCGTGGCGACCGTCGTCGGCGCGGCCACACCGGGCGCAGGTGAGCGGGCCGCCGCAGACGTCATGTCGGGCACCGAGTCCATGTCGGGCACTGAGTTCGAGGACTACGTCGCACGGATCGCGCGGTCCTGCGGCGTGCCCGTGATCATGACGTCGATCACCGGCGACTGGGGTGTCGACCTGATCATCGGCCACCGGCCGCACCGGCTGGCGGTCCAGTGCAAGCGGCTGTCCCGCCCGGTCGGAGCCGGCGCCGTTCAGGAGGTGGTCGCCGGAGCGCCGATGCAGGACTGCACCCAGACGATGGTCGTCACCAATCACGAATTCACCCCTGCCGCACGCAAACTCGCCGAACGGCACGGGTGCGAACTCGTCGGGGGTGCGGACCTGCCGAAGCTGCGCTCGACGATCCGCCGGCTCACACAGCCGGCCGAACCCGCATCCCCCTGAGCACTGCGCGCGTGGCGTCGACCGCGGCGTCGATCTCGTCGCGCGACACCGTCAGCGCGGGCCGGAAGCGCACGCTGTCGGATCCGCAGCCCAGCATGATCACCCCGCACTCCCAGAGCCGGGCGACCAGCGAATCGCGCTGTGCCGCAGTAGGCATGCTGAACGCGCACATCAGGCCGCGGCCGCGCACGTCGCGCACCAGGCCGGGGAACTCGACGGCCAACTCGTCGAGGCGATCGCGCAGATAGCGTCCGCTCTCGGCGGCCCGGTCGAACAGCCCCTCGGACTCGATGACCTCGAGGATCCGGCGGGACCGCACCATGTCGACGAGGTTGCCGCCCCACGTCGAGTTGATCCGGGAGCTGACTGCGAACACGTTGTCGGCCACCTCGTCGACCCTGCCGCCCGCCATCACGCCGCACACCTGGGTCTTCTTGCCGAAGGCCACCACATCGGGCATGACACCCAATTGCCGGTAGGCCCAGGCGGTTCCGGTGATACCGCAGCCGGTCTGGACCTCGTCGAAGATCAGCAGCGCATCGAACTCGTCGCACAGATCGCGCATCGCGGCGAAGAACTGGGGCCGGAAGTGCCGGTCGCCGCCCTCGCCCTGGATCGGCTCGGCGATGAAGCACGCGATGTCGTGCGGGGCGGCTTCGAACGCCGCGCGGGCCTGGCGCAGCGACTCGGCCTCCACCGCATCCATGGCTTCTTCGTTCAGGCCCGGCCGAGATCCACGGCGCGTCGATGCGTGGCCAGTCGAACTTCGGGAACCGCGCCACCTTGTTGGGATCGGTGTTGGTCAGCGACATGGTGTAGCCGCTGCGGCCGTGGAACGCGCCACGGAGGTGCAGCACCTGGGTGCCCAGCGCAGGATCCAGCCCGCGGGCCTCGTTGAGCCGGCTCTTCCAGTCGAACGCGACCTTCAGCGCGTTCTCGACCGCCAGCGCGCCGCCATCGACGAAGAACAGGTGCGGCAGCGCCGGATCGCCGAGCACTCTGGCGAACGTGTCGACGAAACGCGCCATCGGCACGCTGTACACGTCGGAGTTGCTCGGCTTGTTCAGCGCGGCCGCGGCCAGCTCGGCGCGGAACTCGTCGTCGTCGGCCAGGCGGGGATGGTTCATGCCCAGCGCCGAGGAGGCGAAGAACGTGAACATGTCCAGATAGCTGCGACCGGTGCGGGCGTCGACCAGATAGGAACCCTGCGAGCGGTCGATGTCGAGCACCAGGTCCAGACCGTCGGCGAGGATGCTGCGGGCCAGTACCGAGCGCACCTCGGCCGGGGTAACGTCCGGAGCTGCGGGGCGGCACGAAACCGGAAGAAGATCAGTCATGCGCACATCTTAACGGATTATTTACTGTCTACGCCACCTCTGACCGGTACTAATCCGGTACGTGGCGCCGATCGCTGTAAAACTTATGTAAGATGACGGTGCTGCGTGTCTTCACGTCGGCGGCGGTGCGGATCTTCTGGAGCAGGCCTTCCAGCGCCCGTGCCGACTCGACGTGCACCAGCAGGACATAACTTTCCTCCCCGGCCACCGAATAGCACGCCTCGATTTCGGGGATGTGTTCCAGCCGGGTGGGTGCATCATCGGGTTGAGAGGGATCGAGAGGGGTGATGGCGACGAACGCCGACAGCATGCTGCCGACGGCCTCCGGGTTGATCCGGGCCGTGTACCCGGCGACCACACCGCGGGACTCCAAGCGCCGCACGCGCGACTGCACCGCCGACACCGACAGCCCTGCGACAGCAGCCAGGTGGGCCAGCGTCGCGCGACCGTCGGCGACCAGCTCACGGGCCAGCACGCGATCGATCTCGTCGAGCGGCGCCCGCGGCGGGTGGTCGTCGGGATCGTTCATGGCCGCACTGTATCGGACCGGGAGACTCTCGATGAGTGCACGTGTCGAAACCTGGCAATTGCGGGCACAATTCACTGCGGGGCTGTCCCAGATGTACGGCGCGGAGGTTCCTGCCTATCACACCCTGGTCGACGCCAGCTCCGAGGTGAACCGCGCCTGCGTCGGTGCACACTCCGAGGCGCAGCGGCTCGGCTCACTCGAGCGGGTCACCGCCGAACGCCACGGCGCGATCCGCGTCGGCACCGCGCTCGAACTCGCGCAGGTCGCCGATCTCTTCTCGGCGTTCGGCATGCATCCCGTCGGCTACTACGACCTGCGGGAAGCCGCCTCCCCGGTCCCTGTGGTGTCCACCGCCTTCCGTCCGGTCGATCCGGATGAGCTGGCACGCAACCCCTTCCGGGTGTTCACGTCGATGCTGACGGTGGCCGACGCCCGGTTCTTCGACGCCGACCTGCGCGACCGGGTCTCCCGGTTCCTGGCCCAGCGTCACCTGTTCGATCCCGCGCTGATCACCCGCGCGCAGCAGATCGCCGCCTCTGGCGGATGTTCGACGGCCGAGGCCGGCGAGTTCGTCGCGGCCGCAGTCTCGGCATTCGCGCTGTCCCGCGACCCGATCGACCTCGCCTGGTACGACGAACTCTCCGCGGTGTCCGCGGTCGCGGCCGACATCGCGGGCGTGACCACCACGCACATCAACCACCTCACACCGCGGGTCCTCGACATCGACGAACTGCACCGCGCGATGACCGCCCGCGGCATCGCGATGATCGACGACATCCAGGGCCCGCCCCGCACCGACGGACCCCAGGTGTTGCTGCGGCAGACGTCGTTTCGGGCACTGGCCGAACCACGCCGGTTCCGCTCCGCCGACGGCACGGTCCGCGACGGAACACTGCGGGTGCGCTTCGGCGAGGTGGAGCAACGCGGCGTCGCGTTGACACCCGCGGGCCGGCAACGGTTCGACGCGGCGATGGCGTCTGCGGATCCCGCTGCGGTCTGGGGTCAGCACTTCCCCGCCACCGACGCCGAAATGGCCGCCGCGGGACTGGCCTACTACCGCGGCGGTGACCCCACCAAACCCGTTGTCTACGAAGATTTCCTGCCGGCATCGGCCGCCGGGATCTTCCGCTCCAACCTGGATTCCGACACCCCGGCCGCCGAAGGCCTCGACGATTCCGACTACAGCCAGCAGTGGATGGCCGGCCAGATCGGCCACCACATTCACGATCCCCACGATCTCTACGAGAAAGTCGCCTGCTCATGACCACCGCTGTGAAAACCTCCCTGTCCACCTCCGATGCGCTGCGCACCCGCGTCCGCGACGCGCTGGCCGCCATCGGGTCCTCCGTTGAGCTCGGCGCGCCGGGCTCCGGCGGGCTGACCGCCAGCACCCCGATCAACGGCGACGTGCTGTTCACCGTGACGGAGTCGACCGTCGAGCAGGCCGACGCCGCGATTGCCGAAGCCGCGCAGGCGTTCACGACGTGGAAGGTGACTCCGGCACCGGTGCGCGGCGCGCTGGTGGCCCGTCTCGGGGAGCTGCTCGTCGAGCACAAGGCCTCGTTGGCTGCGCTCGTCACCATCGAGGCCGGGAAGATCACCTCCGAGGCGCTGGGCGAGGTGCAGGAGATGATCGACATCTGCGACTTCGCCGTGGGCCTGTCGCGTCAGCTGTACGGCAGGACCATCGCCTCCGAACGACCCGGCCACCGGTTGATGGAGACCTGGCACCCGCTCGGCGTCGTCGGCGTCATCACCGCGTTCAACTTCCCGGTCGCGGTGTGGGCGTGGAACACCGCCGTCGCGCTGGTGTGCGGTGACACCGTCGTATGGAAACCGTCGGAGCTGACGCCGCTGACCGCGATCGCCTGCCAGGCCCTGATCGAACGGGCCTGCGACGATGTCGGCGCACCGCGGACGGTGAGCCGCCTTCTTCTCGGGGAGCGTGAGATCGGTGAGCGGCTCGTCGACGATCCGCGCGTGGCACTGCTGAGCGCGACCGGGTCGGTGCGGATGGGCAGGGAGGTCGGCCCGCGGGTGGCGCAGCGGTTCGGCAAGGCGCTGCTCGAGCTCGGTGGCAACAACGCCGCGATCGTCACCCCGGCGGCGGACCTCGATCTGGCGGTCCGCGGCATCGTCTTCTCCGCGGCAGGTACCGCCGGTCAACGCTGTACCACGTTGCGGCGGTTGATCGTTCACTCCTCGGTGGCCGACGAGTTGGTGTCCAAGATCGTGGCGGCGTACCAGCAGCTGCCGGTCGGGGACCCCTTCGTCGACGGCACTCTGGTCGGGCCGCTGATCCACGAGACGTCCTACCGGGACATGGTCGGCGCGCTGCAGCAGGCCGCGGCCGAGGGGGGCGAGGTGATCGGCGGCGAGCGTCACGACGTCGGCTCTGAGGGCGCCTTCTACGTCACGCCCGCGGTGGTCCGGATGCCCGCGCAGAGCGATGTGGTGCACACCGAGACGTTCGCCCCGATCCTCTACGTGCTGACCTACGAGACTCTGGACGACGCGATCGCGTTGAACAATGAGGTGCCGCAGGGTCTTTCGTCGTCGATTTTCACACTGGACATCCGCGAGGCGGAACGCTTCATGGCCGCCGACGGCTCGGACTGCGGGATCGCCAACGTCAACATCGGCACCTCCGGCGCGGAGATCGGCGGTGCGTTCGGCGGCGAGAAGGAGACCGGCGGCGGGCGCGAGTCCGGGTCGGACTCGTGGAAGGCCTACATGCGGCGCGCGACCAACACCGTCAACTACTCCGCGGAGCTGCCGCTGGCTCAGGGCGTCCACTTCGGCTGAGTGCCGTTGCGGATCCGGCGCGCAAAACCACCGGCACGGTCGGTTTGCGCGCCGGATCCGCCAAGATGGGGACATGGAACTGGACGGCAAGGTCGCCATCGTCACCGGAGGCGCGTCGGGCATCGGGCAGGCACTGGCGTCGGAGCTCGCGTCGCACGGCGTGCGCGTCGTCGTCGGTGACCTCGACGAAGTCAGGCGCGCAGTCGACGGCCGCGGCGATCCGATCCGCCGGCGGCGAGGCGGCAGCGCTGCGCGCCGACGCGGCCGACGAAGCCGACATCGAGGCACTGATCGCGCTGGCCGGTCACGAGTTCGCACCCGTCGACATCTACGTCGCCAACGCCGGCGTCATCGGAAAGCCCGGCCTGGGAGCCGAATCCGACTGGGACGTCATCCTCGACGTCAACCTTCGCGCCCACATCCGGGCGGCCCGGCTGCTGGTGCCGCACTGGCGCTCGGTCGGATCCGGGTACTTCGTGTCGGTGGCCTCGGCGGCGGGTCTGTTGACCCAATTGGGCGCCGCGGGGTACGCCGTCAGCAAGCACGCCGCGGTGGGGTTCGCCGAATGGCTGGCGATCACCTATGGCGATGACGGTATCGGCGTCAGCTGTGTGTGCCCGCTCGGCGTGGACACGCCGCTGTTGCAGACGATCCGCGCCATGGACGACCCGGACGTTCGGCTGGGGGCGTCGTCGGTCGAGTTCTCGGCGGGCGTGATCAGTGCGTCCGACGTCGCCGCCGTGACGGTCGAGGCGATGCGCTCGGGCAGGTTCATGGTGTTGCCGCATGCCGAACTGCTCGACATGTACCGGCACAAGGGCGGCGACTACGACCGCTGGATCGCGGGGATGCGCCGGTATCAGCGGACGCTGCGCGGGGTGTAAGCCGGTGTTCCCGCGGCCGTCGCTGTTATACATGTGTCAAGTAGGACCGGGTCCTGGCGGAATCACGGCGCCGGCTCTCCCCTGAGGATCGGCGCAACGAGCTACTGGCACTCGGCGCGGAGGTGTTCGGCCAACGCCCCTACGACGAAGTGCGCATCGACGAGATCGCCGAGGGTGCCGGCGTCTCCCGGGCATTGATGTACCACTATTTCCCCGGCAGCGACTGAGCGACTCATCGATGGACGCGGACTTCATCGCCGACCTTTGCGCCCACGGACTTCGCGACGCGGTGGGACGCGTGCCGGGCATCTCGGCCGTGCTCGCCGGCGCGGTGTCAGCCGGGCAGCGCTGAAAGGCGTTCAGCCGCAGCGGTTCCGGAAGTCCACCGTGGGTTGCCGGATACCTTGAAGCTCGGCCTTCACCTGTGGGTTGGCATCCAGGTAGGTGGTCAACGCCACCCGTTTCTCCTCTCTGGGAACGTCTTTGAGAGACGTCATGAAATCGTTGACCGGCGGATGGGTGTACAGATACGCCGACGTCGCGGCCGTGACGCCGGACATGATGCCCGCCAAATCCGCCGCCGTGCAGTTCGGTGGCGGCGGCTGGGCCTGCGCCGGTATCGCGGAACTGAACATCACTGCACCGCAAGTGATCCCAGCCAGCGCCGCCCGCCGCGCGAAGCTCGTAAGAGACACCATCAATTGCTCCTCTGTCCGTTTGGATGGATCATCGCCTGCCGCCTCCGCGACCGCCGCCCGCCCGGTCGATTCCCCGGCCGACCTGGCAGCCCGACGCCCGGGCCCGGATCGATACCCGGACCTCCGATGCCGATCCCGGGATCCCAGTCAAGGTCGATATCCCAGTTGTAATCGTCGTTGCAGTACCAGTCGTAATCGCACGGATAGGGCACGTAAGGGCCGGTCCCGGGACCACCACCGGTGTTCGCGCCGCGCGAGTCGCCCTGCGCGCAGATGGTCGTCCCGCCGGCACTCGTGCAATCGGCTCGCAGCAGATGGCGCGATGGAGAGCCCGGCGATGACGACGACAGGTGCCACAAGTAAGCAAGTAGATCGGATCACGATACTCCTACTGCGTCGGGTCGCGGAGGCTGAGGGTGCGCAGCCACGCCCCGCTCCGAACGTCATCGCCGGCCACCACCGCCACCGCCGGGGCGACCGCCACCACCGCCCGGCCGGTTGCCGGGTGTGCCGGGAAGGCCGATACCCGGCCCGGGGTCGGCGTCGAGATCGAATTGCCAGCCGTAAGTGTCGTCGCAGTAGTAGTCGTACTGGCACGGGTAGGGCACCGTGGGGCCGGATCCGGTGCCGCCCACCGAGCAGGTGGTGGTGTTTCCGCTGGTGACGCACTCAGCTGCAGCAGTTGGCGCGGCAGCGATTCCGGCAATCACCAGAACTGGTGCGACGAGCAAGTACGACGATCGCATCATGACACTCCTACCCCGGGCTGCTCACGGACCCGCCATTGGGGCCGCTAGCTGCTCGCAGCGTAGGAACCTTCAGCCGAAATGACATCCCCCACAACGGGTGAACCGGCTACGGGTCGAGCGGCCTAGCGAGCCGGGGGGGCAATGTTGCAGCGAGCCCGGAAGTCCACCGCAGGCTGGCGGATGCCCTGCAGGTCGGCCCTCACCCGCGGGTTGGCATCCAGGTACGTGGTCAGCGCCGCCTTCTTCGCCTCTGGGCTGTCGAGGTCCCCGAGAGTCGTGAAGAAATCGTTGACCGGCGGATTGGTGAACAGATACACCGACGTGGAGGCGGTGATGCCGGACATGATGCCCGCCAAATCGGCCGCCGTGCAGTTCGGCGGAGCCGGCTGGGCCTGCGCGGGCACCGCGGTACTGAACAGCACTGCACCGCAACCGACGGCAGCCAGCACCACGCGTCGCGCAAAGGTCGTGTGAGACACCATCAATTGCTCCTCTGTCCGTTTTGTTGAATCATCGTCTGCCGCTGCCCGCCATCCGGTCAATCCTCGGCCCCGGATCGATATCACGGTATGAACCAGCCCCAGTCGTCGTTGCAGTAGTAGTCGTACCCGCACGGATAAGGCACAACGGGCCCTCTCTCGCCACCAGCGCCGCCGGCCGAGCAGACGGTGGTGTTCCCGGTGGTCGTGCATTCGGCCGAAGCAGTTGGTGATGGTGCGAAATAGAGCCCGCCGACCACTAGGACGGGGGCGGCAAGTAAGCATGGCAACCGCATCAATTACCTCCTGCTGCATCTGTTCACGAACGGGACCGTCGCAAACCCAGCGAGCCCACGGCTAGCCGTCTGAAGCCTATGAAACCACACGCCGAGAGGACATCCCCCACAACGGGTGAAATCGGCACCGACTCCGTCCCAGGGCCCGCCTCACCCACGGCCGGCCTCCGAGTTGCCTGGACGAAGGCAGCTGACCGACCCTTGCAGGTCAGTGGGTTCCCCGCCGCGGCCGTCGCAGTGTCGAGCGGATACCGCGCAACGCGAACCCCGCCGCGACGAGCACTGCCACGACGTGCACGATGAACAGAGGAAGCCGTAGGAAACCACCGGCGACCGGAACAGCTCCCATCGCGATGGCGCCCATACCGGACATACCGCCGCCACCCTCCTGCAGCACGCACCGAGTGCCAGCACGATACTGCTCGGGAACCCCGTGATCATTCCCCCGATTTGGGGGGCGACGCGCGCGATTACCGGCCTTACCATGCGATCGAGTAACTCGAGGAGGTGGTGACGTGGCCGCAAACTGATGGCGCGTGGGCAACACCGGCCGCAAAGGCCATCCCCCCAGAAGGCTATTTCGAGCTCGAGCGGGGCCGATACGGGCCGACATACCCGCGAACCCCTGCCAACTACGGCTTTTCGATCATCGCCAAGGTCAAGGAAGGCCGTGAGGAAGCGGTGCGCGCTTACGGCAAACAGATCGAGGATGCCATCGCCGGCAGCCCGGACGTGCTTGCGCCCCTGAAGCTGCACTATCTGCGCTGGGTGCTGTTCGACGTCGGCTCCGGACTGCATTTCCAGTACCAGGGCATCTTCGACACCGATTTCGACAAGTACACCGAGGATGCGATCAGGCTGTTCAGCGCGACCGGGATCACCACGGTGTTCACCAATCTGGAGGGCTTTCCCGAAGACTGGAAGACCAACCCCGAGGCCTTCATCGAGTTCGTGCGGGAGCACCAGTGCCCCAGCTTCCTCGAGTACGGCGAGTATCCCTACGTCACCGCAGATGAGATCAAGAAGGCACTCCGCCTGAAAGCCGCTTTCTCGAGCATGCTCGACCAGATGCAGTGACACTCGAGCTCGACGACATCCAGCACATCTTGCTGACCCGGACGCCTGCGATGACCGGGCGCTACGAGTTCCTGACGTTCGACACGGCCAATGGTGGGCGCGCGTGGCTCTCCGAGCTACTCGACCGCGTCCAATCGGCGGCCGATGCGACCGAGACCATGGACAGCTCCCGACGCTGGATCACGTTGGCCTTCACCTGGACTGGCTTGCGGGCGCTGGGCGTGTCCGAGGATGCGCTGGCCACGTTCCCCGATGAATTCCGGGAGGGTATGGCCGCACGGGCCGACATTCTCGGTGACACGGGACCGAACGCCCCGGAACACTGGGTCGGCGGGCTGGCAGGCGACGACGTGCACGCCATCGCGATCCTGTTCGCGCGCGACGACGACGAGCACCGACGCTGCATCGGTGAACACGACAAGCTCGTCGCCCGCTGCGACGGCGTGCGCACCGTGTCCTATCTCGACCTGAACGCCAATCCACCGTTCAACTACGCCCACGATCACTTCGGCTTTCGCGATCGGCTGTCCCAGCCCGTCATCAAGGGTTCGGGCGAGGAACCCACGCCCGGGTCCGGTCACGCCCTGGAACCGGGCGAGTTCATCCTCGGCTACCCCGACGAGTACGGACCTGCGAACAATATTCCTGAGCCTCAGGTGCTTTCGCGCAACGGCAGCTACATGGCGTATCGCCGTTTGCAGGAGCACGTCGGAAGCTTTCGTGCGTACCTGGCGGACAACGCCGACACCCTCGAACAGCAGGAATTGCTGGCGGCGAAGTTCATGGGCCGCTGGCGCAGCGGCGCGCCCCTGGTGCTGGCCCCGGACGCCGACGATCCTGAACTCGGCGCGGACCCGATGCGCAACAACGACTTCGACTACAAGTTGATGGACCCCCACGGTTACGCCTGCCCACTCGGCTCCCATGCGCGACGCCTCAATCCACGCGACACCGCCCACAACATGAATCGACGACGGATGATTCGCCGTGGAGCCACCTACGGACCCGCTTTGCCCGATGGGGCACCCGAGGACGACGCGGACCGCGGGATCGCCGCGTTCATCATCTGCGCCAGCCTGGTGCGTCAATTCGAGTTCGCGCAGAACGTCTGGATCAACGACAGGGCCTTCCACGAACTCGGCAACGAACACGATCCGATCTGCGGCACCCAGGACGGCACCCTGGACTTCACCGTGCCGAAGCGCCCGATCCGCAAAGTGCACAAGGGGATTCCTGCGTTCACCACCCTCAGGGGCGGGGCGTATTTCTTCCTGCCGGGAGTGACCGCCCTGCGTTACCTCGCGAGCCTCGACAGTTAGGGAGGCGACGATGAGCGCACGACCGGCCCGCACCTACAACCAGGACCACGTCACCCGGCCCGACGACGGGCGCCGGCGCATCAGCATCTACTGGACCTGGAGTTATCCCTGGGAGGCCCAACGCGATCCAGCGGCGATGGCGAACCGCTTCTCCACCATGACCGAGGTGCGCAACGTCATCTACCCCGCCTACGAGAAACCCGAGTTCGAGGCCGCCAACTTCCTGCAAGGCATCGCGGGAACGCTGGAACTCTTCCACCGGTCGACGTTGTCTTTTCAAGACCTCGCCGGCGAACTCACCGGGCATCCCGTCGCGGTGTTCCAGCGGGTCGATCAGGCCGGCTATGCGCAGCCGATCGACGAACGGATCCTCGACGACACCGACACCTTGATGGTGTTCGGACTCGACCACCTGACCTCCGGGCTCGAAGTGACCGAGGAGGAAGTCGGCGCGATCGGCGAATGGCTGCGCCGCGACGGCACCTGTCTGCTGCTGGCGCCGCACCACGACGTGGGCTTCACCGATGACCTCGCCCAGCGACAGATGGAATACGAACACCACGGCGATCGCCTGGTCCCCCGCCAACAGCGCTTCAGCCAGTACACCCGGTCACTGATGCACGCCCTGGACGTTCCGGTTCACAACACCTGGGGCCTGCGGCCGGCCGTCGTCGAGGGCACCAGGGACATCGCACCGCTGATCACCTTCCGTGACCTCGACGGACCCCGACTGCTCGACGACGTACCAACGCTGAGCTTTCACCAGCACCTTCCGCACTATGCGCTGACCGCCCCGGAAAGTGACCAGCTGCGGGTGCTGGCCCGCCAACCTGTGGACCTGCACCGGCCGCACCCTTTCACCGCGGCGGGCAATACCGAGTTCAACGCGCTGATCTGGATGCCGCCCACCGGGGATCGGGCCGGTGACATCGTGCTCACCGATTCCACTCACTTCACGACGCTGTTCGGCGGCACCGACAGCCTGCGAAACCTGTGGCGCAACCTGGCAACGATGACCGGGGCCGAGATCACGTCAATTTGACAGCAGGCCAAGCCGTCTCGCCTCGGCGACCGCGCCCGCGCGAGATGCCACGCCGAGCTTGCGGTAGATCGACGTCGCCTGGCTCTTGGCGGTTTCGCGGCCTACCACCAGTTCCTCGGCGATCCGCTGCAGCGAGAAGTGGGTCGCCAGGTAGGGCAGCAACCGGAGCTCGGCGGCAGTCAGCGGACGGCAGCTGCCGGCCGCCATGGCGCGGACCTGTTCCACGCGCTGCGTCAGCGCCACCGCATCGGGCTCGCGCAGTCGCGTGCGATCGGCGGCGTCGAGATGCTTGCTCAACAAGTCGGAGTCGTGAATCACCACAGCCGTCCACGCCAGCAATCCGTGGCCGAGCAGCGCGGTCCGAGCGGCGAGATGCCCGAGTCGATCGAGCAGTTTCTCGGTCGCGCAAATCGCCTCCCGCGACCCGGCGAGATCCCCGACGCGCGCGGTCATCACGGCGCTCACCGCATACACGACCAACATCGGTACCACGTCGCACAGGTCGTATTTGTCGGCCAGCGTGCGGGCCGCGACGCTGCGTTCGGCAGCACCGTCGTCGTCGCCGGCAGCGAGGTCGAGCAATGCCAGGTGAGCCAGCGCGGCGGCTTGGAATCCGGGCAGATCATCGGTCACCGGCAGCGCAGACTCGAGCAGTATCCGAGCCCGAGAAGCATTGCCCAGCATGGCTTCTGCCGTCCCCTTCATCACGGTTGCCGCGCCCCACCACGGATTCACCAGATTGTCACCGGCGGCTCGCACCACGTCTGCGTGGCGTATGACGTCGTGCACGCCGCCCACTCCGACGAGTGAACTGACCAGTGCCGCAGCGACTTTCACCGAAGGCGTGCCGTCTGCCATGGACTGACCGCGATCGGCGCGATGCGCCTGCACCAACGAGCGTTGGATCAGGTCGGCGTCGCCTGTGGTGACGCCGAGCCAGGCATGTGCGACCGCGGCATCCGGGTATTCGGCGAATGTCTGCTTGTCGAGCCAGCTCAATCGTCGGGCGAGCACACCGGCTCGGCCATCGAAACCCAACCGGACGGCTTCGCGGCCGACCAGCGACGCCGCGCGCGCCCGGTCGCTGGCTACCAGCGCCTGCAGTAACGCGCCGTCGGTATCCCCGCGGCATTCCAGCACATCAGCCGCCCGGGTTGCCAGCTCACGCAGCCTTGCGGGCGCGCCCCGCAGCCGGGTGCGCAACACGTCGCCGAACAGGCGATGGTATCGATACCAGACTCTGTGCTGGTCGAGGGAAATCAAGAAGAGATTGCCCGAGCTCGACAGCTCGGTCAGCATCTCAGCGGAATCGTCGCGCTCGAGAACTGCGTCGAGCTGCTCTGCATTGAACCGGTCGAGCACCGACGATTCGACCAGGAATGAAGAAATGCCGTCGTCGAGGCGCTCGAGTACTTCCTCCACCAGGTAGTCGACAACGAGGTTGTGCCGCCCGGTCACGGTCTCGACCGCCGCGCCACCCCCAAGCGCCATCCCCGCCAGGATCACACCCGCGGCCCACCCCTCACATTGGTCGATGACGGCCGAGGCGGTGGCGTCATCGCAGGGTCCGCTCACAGCCTCGAGCGCGGCAGCGGCCTCCACGCACGAGAACCGCAGCTCATCGATGCCGAGCTGGACCACTCTTCGTTGCAGCCTGCGGCGTGCCAGGTCGAGTGGCGGCGAGCATCGGCCGAGCAGGGCCACGGTCGTCGATGCGGGTGCGGCGTCGGATCAGGGCGTGCAACGTGTCGATCGTCGTCCGGCGCGCAGAGTTCGTGCGCGTCGTCGAGCACGATCACGAGTGGTCCGTACGTTTCCAGTGCCTGCACGATCGCCGGCACCAGGTGGGTGTTCGGTGCACGGCCCGGACCGCGCAGATAGGCAAGCAGGCCACGGTCGATCCCGGCGAGACTCTCCATGGCGGTGGCGATATGTAGCAGCAGGTGAACGGGGTCGTCGTCGAGGTGATCTAGCCGCACCCACGCGAACTCTCGCTCGTCGGCCTCGTCCCACAACGCCGTGGCGATCGTCTTGCCGTAGCCGGCGGGCGCGGCGACGACAACCAGGTCGCCGTCCCCCGCCGCCAACATCGGCTGCACTACCGCCGGACGGCGGACCACGCCGTCGGCGATCCGCGGTCGACCGATTGTGGCAGCCGGAATATGAGGCTGCCAGTCCCCCGCCACCACACTGGAATCTTAGGCCCCAACCGTATTAAATTGCCGACTTTGACGTGACAACGGCCTGACCACGAGCGCTGACTCTTGCCGGCGACGATTCGGCAGGCGATGAGCACACCCTCACGCTCGCCGAGGACGTGTCGGTGGGTGCGGGCACTATGGAGCAATGCCCCGCAGGGTCGACCCACTGTCTCGCTTCAGCCCGCTGACGCGCGAGTGGTTCACGGGCACCTTCGTCGAGCCCACTCCCGCGCAGGCCCAGGCCTGGAATGCCGTCGCCGACGGCGACAACACGCTGGTCATCGCCCCGACCGGGTCGGGTAAGACGCTCGCGGCGTTCCTGTGGGCGATCGATGAACTGGCCCGGGAGCCGGAAGGCACCCGAGCGCGGCACCCGGGTCCTCTACATCTCGCCGCTGAAGGCGCTGGCCGTCGACGTGGAACGCAACCTGCGCACACCGCTGACCGGCATCGCGCGCATCGCCGAACGCACCGGGCAACCACCCCCGGCAATCAGCGTCGGTGTGCGCTCCGGCGACACGCCGCCCAATCGCCGCCGCGAACTGATCACCAAGCCGCCCGACATCCTGATCACCACCCCCGAGTCGCTGTTCCTGATGCTGACGTCGGCTGCCCGCGAGACGCTGGCAGGCGTGCGGACGGTCATCGTCGACGAGGTGCACGCCGTGGCGGCCACCAAGCGCGGCGCGCACCTGGCGGTGTCCCTGGAACGTCTCGACGCGCTGCTGGAGACGCCCGCCCAGCGGATCGGCCTGTCGGCGACGGTGCGCCCGGCCGAGGAGGTGGCGCGCTTCCTGTCCGGTGCTTCTACGGCTTCCAGACCCACGGCGATCGTCGCCCCGCCGGCGGCCAAGACGTTCGATCTGACCGTGCAGGTGCCGGTGCCGGACATGGCGAATCTGGAGAACAACTCCATCTGGCCCGACGTCGAGGAACGCATCGTCGACCTGATCGAGGCGCACAACTCGTCGATCGTGTTCGCCAACTCCCGACGCCTCGCCGAGCGACTGACCGCCCGGCTCAACGAAATTCACGCCGAACGCACCGGGATCGAGCTGGGTGGGCCGAACCCCGGCGTGGCCGGTGGCGCACCCGCGCACGTCATGGCCAGCGGGCAGACGTTCGGCGCCGAGCCGGTGCTGGCCCGCGCCCATCACGGCTCGGTCAGCAAGGAATCCCGCGCCGAAGTCGAGGAAGCACTGAAGAGCGGGCGCCTGAAGGCCGTCGTCGCCACCTCCAGCCTGGAACTCGGAATCGACATGGGCGCAGTCGATCTGGTGATCCAGGTGGAGACACCGCCGTCGGTGGCCAGCGGCCTGCAGCGCATCGGCCGGGCCGGCCACCAGGTCGGCGAGATCAGCCAGGGCGTGCTGTTCCCCAAGCACCGCACCGACCTGATCGGCTGCGCTGTCAGCGTGCAGCGGATGCTGGCCGGTCAGATCGAGACGATGCGGGTGCCCGCCAATCCGCTCGACGTGCTGGCCCAGCACACCGTCGCCGCGTGCGCGCTGGAACCGATCAACGCCGACCGGTGGTTCGACACCGTGCGGCGCAGCGCACCGTTCGCGACGCTGCCGCGCAGCGCGTATCGAGGCGACGCTGGACCTGCTGTCGGGCAAGTACCCGTCGACCGAGTTCGCCGAGTTGCGCCCCCGCATCGTCTACGACCGCGATTCCGGCACGCTGACCGCGCGTCCGGGCGCGCAGCGGCTGGCCGTCACCTCCGGCGGCGCGATCCCCGACCGCGGCCTGTTCACGGTGTTCCTGGCATCCAGCGCCGACTCCGAAAAGCCCTCCCGGGTAGGCGAACTCGACGAGGAGATGGTCTACGAGTCGCGCCCCGGCGACGTGATCTCGCTCGGCGCGACGAGCTGGCGGATCACCGAGATCACCCACGACCGGGTGCTGGTCATCCCGGCGCCCGGCGAGCCGGCGCGGCTGCCGTTCTGGCGCGGCGACGGTGTCGGGCGGCCCGCCGAGCTGGGTGCGGCGATCGGCGCGTTCACCGGGGAGCTCGCCCGGCTGGACCGGGAGAAGTTCGACGAGCGTTGCCGCACCGTCGGGTTCGACGCGTTCGCGACCGACAACCTGTGGCAGCTGATCGACGAGCAACGCACCGCGACCGCCGCTGTCCCGTCGGACACGACGCTGGTGGTGGAACGCTTCCGCGACGAACTGGGCGACTGGCGGGTCATCCTGCACTCGCCCTACGGGCTGCGGGTGCACGGTCCGCTGGCACTGGCCGTCGGCAAGCGGCTCTACGAGCGCTACGGCATCGACGAGAAGCCGACCGCCTCCGACGACGGCATCATCGTCCGGCTGCCCGACACCGACGACAGTCGCCCCGGGCGCAGATATTTTCGTGTTCGATCCCGACGAGATCGAGCCGCTGGTCACCGCCGAGGTCAGCGGTTCGGCGTTGTTCGCCTCACGCTTCCGCGAGTGCGCGGCCCGGGCGCTGCTGCTGCCGCGCCGCCACCCCGGCAAGCGCTCACCGCTGTGGCATCAGCGGCAACGGGCGGCCCAGCTGCTCGACGTCGCCCGCGGCTACCCCGACTTCCCCATCGTGCTGGAAGCGGTACGCGAGTGCCTGCAGGACGTCTACGACGTGCCGACGCTGACCGGGCTGATGGCGCGCGTCGCGCAGCGCCGGGTGCGGCTGCTGGAGGTCGAGACGTCGACGCCGTCGCCGTTCGCCGCGTCGCTGCTGTTCGGCTACGTCGGGGCATTCATGTACGAGGGCGACAGCCCGTTGGCCGAACGACGCGCCGCCGCACTGGCTTTGGATCCCACCCTGCTCGCCGAACTGCTGGGCCGTGTCGAGCTGCGCGAGCTGCTGGACGCCGACGTCGTCGCGACCACGTCGCGCCAGCTTCAGCACCTGACCGCCGGAGCGCTTTGCCCGCGACGCCGAGGGCGTCGCCGACCTGTTGCGTCTGCTCGGCCCGCTGACCGCCGAGGAAGTCGCCGCGCGGTGCACTGTCTCCGACATCGGCGGCTGGCTGGAGGGTCTGCTGACGCGCCAAGCGCGCGGTGACGGTGTCGTTCGCCGGGCAGAGCTGGTGGGCCGCCGTCGAGGACATCGGGCGGCTGCGCGACGGCGTCGGGGTGGCGGTGCCGGTGGGCGTGCCGATGGCGTTCCTCGAACCCGTTGTCGACCCGCTGGGTGAGCTGCTGTCGCGGTACGCGCGCACCCGTGGGCCCGTTCACCACCGTCGACGCGGCGGCGCGATTCGGTCTCGGGCTGCGGGTGGCGGGCGACGTGCTGGGCCGGCTGGCCGCCGACGGCAAGCTGATGCGCGGCGAGTTCATGGACGTGCCAACAGATTCCGCGGGCGTCGACCAGTGGTGTGACACCGAGGTGCTGCGCATCCTGCGTCGGCGCTCGCTGGCCGCGCTGCGGGCGCAGATCGAACCGGTGAGCACCGCGGCGCTGGGCCGTTTCCTGCCGGCGTGGCAGCTGCTGGGCAGCGAGACGGTGTCCGGCGTCGACGGGCTGGCCGCGGTGATCGACCAACTCGCCGGTGTGCCCCTGCCCGCCTCGGCGGTGGAGCCGCTGATCTTCGGCCAGCGGGTGCGCGACTATCACCCGGGGATGCTCGACGAATTGCTCGCCTCCGGCGAGGTGCTCTGGTCGGGTGCCGGAGCGCTGTCGGCGGCCGACGGCTGGGTGGCGTTCCATCCCGCCGACACCGCAGCACTGTCGCTGGCCCCGCCCGCGGAACTGGAACTGACCGAGGTCCACCACGCGGTGTTGGCCGCCCTCGGCGGTGGCGGTGCCTACTTCTTCCGCCAGATCGCGGTCGACGGAGTCGAGCACGGAGTCACTCAAAGAGGCACTGTGGCAACTGATCTGGTCCGGTCACGTCGGTGGGGACACCTTCGCCCCGGTGCGTGCACTGCTGGCCGGCAACGCGGGGCGCGGGCGCGCGGCGGCCGGCCGCCCCGTCGCACCGGCATCGTCGCGCACCACGGCTGAGCCGCTACAGCATCAGCTCCGGCTGGGCGCATCGAGATGCCGACCCGACGGTGGCCGGGCGGTGGTCGGCGCTGCCTGCCGCCGAGACGGATACGACGGTGCGTGCGCATTTCCAGGCCGACCAGCTGCTGGCCCGCCACGGCGTGCTCACCAAGGGGGCGGTGGCCGGCCGAGAACATCCCGGGCGGATTCGCCTCGCATGTACAAGGTGCTCACCGCGCTGGAGGAGGCGGGGCGGTGTCAGCGCGGCTACTTCGTCGAATCCCTCGGCGGCGCGCAGTTCGCGACCGCCAGCACCGTCGACCGGCTGCGCAGCCACGCCGACAGCATCGACGACAAACAGGGCGCGCTGCGCGCCGTCGCGCTGGCCGCGACCGACCCCGCCAACCCGTTCGGCGCTGCGCTGCCGTGGCCAGCCCGGGGCGCGGACACCGATACCGCCCACCGGCCCGGCCGCAAAGCCGGAGCGCTGGTGGTGCTCGTCGACGGTGAGCTGGCCTGGTTCGTCGAACGGGGCGGCCGGTCGCTGCTGAGCTTCGCCGCCGACCCCGAGACGCACAACGCCGCGGCCGCCGCGTTGGCCGAACTGGTCACGCGTCAGCGGGTTCCGGCGCTGCTGGTGGAACGCGTCGACGGCGTCCCGGTGCTCGAGAATCGCGACTCGATGGTGGCCGAGGCGCTGATGCAGTCCGGATTCTCCAGGACGCCGCGCGGGTTGCGGCTGCGCTGATGCCCGAGGGCGACACCGTCTTCCGCACGGCCGAGAAACTGCGGACGGCCCTGGTGGGCAAGGAGTTGACGCGCTGCGACGTCCGTGTCCCCCGCTACGCCGCGGTGGATCTGGCCGGGCAGACCGTCGACGAGGTGCTCAGCCGCGGCAAGCACCTGTTCATCCGGGTGGGGGCAGCCAGCATTCACTCGCACCTGAAGATGGACGGCGCGTGGATCATCGGCCGGGTCCGCGCTCCGGCCCACAAGATCCGAATCGTGCTGCAAACAGCTGACTCCCGTGCTTCCGGGGTCGACCTGGGCGTGCTGGAGATCCTGGACCGCGCCACCGACATGGACGCGGTCGCGCATCTGGGGCCGGACCTGCTCGGCGACGACTGGTCGGCCGAGACCGCCGCCGCGAACCTGATGGCCGACCCGCAGCGGCCCTTCGCCGAGGCGCTGTTGGATCAGCGGGTGATGGCGGGTGTGGGCAACGTGTTTGCCAACGAGCTGTGTTTCGTGTTCGGGTTGCGGCCCGGCACCGCGGTCGGCTCGGTGGCTGACCCGCTGCGGGTGGCTACTCGAGCGCAGCAGATGTTGTGGGCCAACCGATTGCGCGTGAACCGGACCACCACCGGCAATACCCGGCCGGGGCAGGACGTGTGGGTGTACGGCCGGGCCGGGCTGGCGTGCCGCCGGTGCGGCACGCTCATCGAGACCGATAGCACCGGCGACCGGGTCACCTACTGGTGCCCCACCTGCCAACGCTGAAGTTTCGCCGGAATTGCATTCCACGCGCAAAGTTGTGGATAACTCTCGCGCTACACGCAATCTAGGCGGAATGTGTCAGACGCGGTGGCGATCATTCCGCCATGGGGGACATACTCATCGGCACCGAAGCAGTCGCCAGCGGCATCGTCACGAGCCATCAACTCCGACACTGGTATCGACCGATCTACCCGAACGTGCATGCGCCGAGGGGCCGGGAGCTCACGCTGACCGACCGGGCGGTGGGCGCGTGGCTGTGGTCCAAGCGCCGAGGCATCATCACGGGGCTGGCCGCTGCCGCTTTGCACGGATCGTGCTGGATCGACCATGACGTCGACGTCGAGTTGATCTACAAATGTCCCCGACCACCCCGGGGCAGCATCGCCCGCAACGAGCGCATCAGCCCGGACGAATGGCAGGAGCAGCGAGGCCTTCCGGTAGCCAATCCGGCCCGCACGGCGTTCGATCTCGGCCGATTCCAGCGGCGCCACAACGCCGTCGCCCAGCTGGATGCCCTGATGCGCGTGCGACCGTACGCGCTGGAAGACGTCATGATGCTGGCGAAGCGTTACCGCGGCAGGCATGGGGTGGCCCGATTGAAGGCGGTTCTGCCGCTTGTCGACGGTGGCGCGATGTCGCCGAGGGAGACGTTTTGGCGACTGCTGGTCATCGACGCCGGATTCCCAAGGCCCACGACCCAGATACCCGTCCTCGACGAGTTCGGCCAACCGGTTCGGGTGCTCGACTTCGGGTGGGAGGATTTCAAGGTTGCCCTCGAGTACGACGGCGACCAACATCAATCCGACCGCGAGCAGTACCTCAAGGACCGCCGCGTCCTACCCGAGCTCGAGCGCCTCGGCTGGACCGTCATCGGCATCGTCAAGGAGGACGACCCCGTCGATGTCATCCACAGGTTGCACGGGGTGATGACGGCCCGCGGCTGGCGGGGTCGCATCCAGATTCCGGCATACGCATACTCCCGGTGGGGTGCTGGGGGTGCTGCCGGAATTGCATTCCGCGTGTGAAAGTGCGAGAAGCTTTCGCGTGGAATGCAATTCCGGCGCACAGAGGGTGGTTACGTCCAGGGCAGCGCGAGCTTGACGATCTTGCGCACCACGGTCCCGAACTGATGCGGCAGGGATCCGCTGTTGTACGGAACCCCGTAGCGGTTGCAGATCTCCTGGACCGTGGTCGAGATCTCCGCATGCCGGTGCGCCGGGATGTCGGGGAACAAGTGGTGCTCAATCTGGAACGACAGGTTGCCACTGAGAATGTGAAAGAGCTTGCCGCCGGTCAGGTTCGCCGAACCGAGAACCTGGCGAAAGTACCACTGCCCGCGCGTCTCGGCCTTGGTCTCCTCGATCGAGAACTCCTGGACATCCTCGGGGAAGTGCCCGCAGAAGATGATCATGTACGACCACACATTCCGCATCAGATTGGCGGTCAGGTTGCCGGTGAACACCCACGGCGCGAACGGCCCGGCCAGCAGCGGGAACGCCACGTAGTCCTTGAGCGTCTGGCTCTTGGTCTTGCGCCAGATGCCCTGGAGGATCTCCTTCTTGTCGGACAGCGAGATCTCACCGTCGCGAATCCGGTCGGCCTCCAGCTCGTGCAGCGCGACGCCGTACTGGAACAGCACCATCAGCAGGAACGCATACACCGGGTTCCCGAGGAAGTACGGCCGCCATTTCTGGTCTTCGCTCATCCGCAGGATGCCGTAGCCGATGTCACGGTCCAGCCCGACGATGTTGGTGTAGGTGTGATGCATGTAGTTGTGCGAGTGGCGCCACTGGTCGGCTGGGCACGCGGTGTCCCATTCGAAGTTCTTGCTGGAGATCGCCGGATCGCCCATCCAGTCGTACTGGCCGTGCATGACGTTGTGGCCGATCTCCATGTTGTCGATGATCTTGCTCAGGCCCAGCATCGCGGTGCCCGCCAGCCAGAACGGCGGGATGATCCCGCCGAACAACATTGCGCGCCCGCCGACTTCGAGCGCGCGCTGTGCCTTGATCATTCGCCGGATGTAGGTGGCGTCGCGCTCGCCGAGGTCGGCGATGATGCTGTCCTTGAGGGCGTCGAGCTCACGGCCGAATGCGTCGGCCTGCTCGGGGGTCAGGGTGACTTTGCGTCCCCCGACCGTCTTCTCGAGCGTCTGGGCCTGGGGTGGGGTTGCGGTGGTGACAGTCATTGGAATCTCCGTTTCTGTCTGGAAATAAAGGGATTTAGAGGGAAATGTCGACGTCGCCGACGGGTGCCGACACGCAGATCTGCACGTCCTCTTCCTCGGCGCTGGACACCGCACCGGTGATCACATTGCGCACCGCGCCGCTGGTCTTGCGGCGCGTGCAGGAGAAGCAGATGCCCATCCGGCAGCCGCTCTCGGGGGTCAGGCCCGCGGCCTCGGCCTGGTCCAGCAGCGGCCGGCCGTCGTCGGTGACGTCGACGCCGCTGTCGGCGAATGTCACTCGGCCACCGGATGATTCGGCGTGTGCCCCCAAGGCCGAGAACACCGGCGGCACGAAGCTCTCCGCCTCGGCATCCGGATGCAGCTCCCGCACGCCGTCGACAAGCGCGGGCGGCCCGCACACGTACACCTTGTCCCAGTCATCCCCCGGTCGTCCCCTGCGCTTCGCAAGTGGGCCCAGCGCTCCTGCCCGCCGGAAGTCGGCGATCGCCGCGGCGAGGTGCTCAGCACCGAAGCGGCCGTGCAGGTCCGAGCCCGCGGTCGTCCGGCTGAATCCGTGCAGCACCGTCACGTTCGGCATCGCCTGCGCGATCTCGGCGAGCTCCTCGCGGTAGCACGCCTCGTCCGCCGACCGCGCGTAGTGAAGGAAGGCCACCTTTCCGGTGTGATGCCGCGCGCGCAGTGTGCGCAGCATCGACATCACCGGGGTGATGCCGCTGCCGCCCGAGACGAACAGGATGCTGCCGACCGGACTGGGCGGCAGCGTGAACTCGCCACCGACGGAGTCCAGGCCGACGACCATGCCTTTGCGGGCGTGCTCGAACAGGAACGTCGAGACCAGGCCGCCGTCGTGGCGGCCGACGGTGAGCTCGATCAGCCCGTCGGTCTCGGCGTTGGCCGGCGAGTACGGCCGGGTGCGGCGACGGCCGTCGATCTCGACCGACAGGTTGATGTGCTGGCCGGCGCGGAATCCGGGGAACGCACGGTTGGGGGCGAGCGTCAGCGTGACGCTGCGGGGCGTGGTGTGCCGCACCCCGACGATCCGTGCGCGGGCCTCGCCACGCGTCCAGGTGGGGTCGACCAGCTCAGTGAAGCGGTCAACGCCGTGCGGACCGGTGAGAAGACCCAGCAGTGCGGAACGCCGCCCCGGCTTGGTCAAAGTTTCAGTGAACATGTGTACACCGTGCGCTCGATTAGTCCAGCATGTCAAGAGATACCCGCAGGCTGTGGTACCTTTCACACCAGTGAACGACCGTACGCCCAGATCACGCTCCGGCCATTCGAGTCGGCCGCGTTCGAGGGAGTCGTCCCGCAGCAGGGACAAGAACGGCGACCCGCAGTCGCGTGAGCAGCGCAAAGAGGCGACCCGACGGGCCATCGTCGCCGCGGCCCTGCACCTGCTCGCCGAGCGCAGCTTCAGCGCACTGAGCCTGCGCGAGGTCACCCGGGAGGCAGGCATCGTCCCCGCCGCGTTCTACCGCCACTTCGACTCGATGGAAGCCCTCGGACTGGTGCTGATCGACGAGTCGTTTCGCGCTCTGCGCGACATGTTGCGCGGTGCGCGCGCCGGCAAGCTGGACCCGAGCCGGGTCATCGAGTCTTCCGTCGACATCCTGATCGATGGTGTCCAGGAGCGCCGCGAGCATTGGCGCTTCATCGGGCGGGAACGCTCCAGTGGCGTGACGGTGCTGCGGTATGCGATCCGCACCGAGATCCGGCTGATCACCTCGGAGCTGGCCATCGACCTGGCCCGCTTCCCCGGCCTGAACACCTGGAGCAGCGAGGACCTCAACATCCTGGCCAGCGTGTTCGTCAACTCGATGATCGCGATCGCCGAATCGCTCGAGGACGGCCCAGACCCGGCGACGGTCGAGGAGATCCGGCGCACCGCGATCAAGCAGCTGCGGATGATCACCGTCGGCGTCGCGGGGTGGAGCAGCAGTTAGCGTACGGGCATGGCGTCTCCACTCGAAGTGACCTATCCCCGACCCGAGATCGCGATCCTCACGCTCAACCGGCCGGACACGCTCAACGCGTTGTCCTACGAACTGGTCGAAGACCTGCACAGCGCGTTGGACGCGATCGCCGTCGACAACATCTGCCGGGTGGTGGTGCTGACCGGCGCGGGTCGCGGATTCTGCTCGGGCCTGGACCTGAGCGCGCCCAGTCCGCCGGACGCCGGCGGTGGCACCGAATTCCCCCGCTCGGGCATGCGATGGCAGGAGCGCATCGCCAACCTCACCGCGAAGATCCATCGTCTGCGCCAACCGGTGATCGCGGCCGTCAACGGCGCGGCCTACGGGGGCGGCTTCGGCATCGCCCTGGCCTGCGACCTCCGGATCGCGTCGACGTCGGCGCGGTTCTGCACCCAGTTCATCAGGCTCGGGCTCGGCGGATGTGACATCGGGGTCAGCTACACCCTCCCGCGCATCGTCGAAAGCACTTTGCGGCTATTCGGCAAATTCGGCGTCGAGTCGACCAAGCAGGTGTTGTGGGCCAACCTCGACGCCTCGAGCCTGGAAGCCGCACTGCACCTGGAGAACCGCAGCCAGATCCTGGCATCGACCAGCGGGGGGATGCGCGAGGCCGCCGCGGCGATCCTGCGAAAGACCTAACGGCGGCTGCGCCGCGCCGGAATTGCATTCCACGCGGGAAATCCCGAGTGATGGCCGCGTGGAATGCAATTCCGGCGGGGAGGTGACAGGCCACTGACTACTCGAACGACTTCGTCAACGCTTCGACCGTCAACTGCCCGAACGGCTGAGCGATCGGGTTGGCGGCGTTGTTCACCAGCACGTCGAGGCCGCCGAACTCCGCGACCGTGCGACCGACCAGCGCGCCGAGATCGTCGACGTCGCCGAGGTGTGTCGGCACCCCGATCGCCTCGCCACCCAGATCCCGCAGATGCTGCGCCGCCCGCTCGCAGGCGTCGGCCTTGCGGCTGGCCACCACCACCCGCGCCCCGGAGAGGACGTAGCCCTCGGCCAGTGCCAGCCCGATTCCGCGGGTACCGCCGGTCACGATGACCGTCCGGCCTGTCATGTCGAACAGTCGGTCGAATGAGGAGCGATCCACTAGCTGCAACCTCCCACGAGCAGGCCCGCTATCGCGACGAGCCAGGTCTGATGCACGTTGGGCTCCTCGAAGTTCTCGGCGGCCGGTGCCGCATTCCCGGTGATTGTGGCAGTCGGCGCGCGGCGGCGGGGCTGAATGCGGCCTCGGCGCCGCCGCGGCGGGACTGCAGGCGCGGTCGCCAAGATTTGCCAATTATCCACTGCCGCGTACACATCTGGCGCATCCGCAGTGCACGCGGGGCTCTTCGGCGAGTTCGGCGCACAGTGGCCGTCGGTAGCGGTCTTTACCGCGGCTGGGCAAAGCCTGCGCGGGCCCGTTTACCGCGCTAGATCCTCGTCGAAGATGATCAACGATTCAGCCAGCGAACTGTTTGACGATGTCGTACATTTCCGTTCATGCGCACCGGCATAGTGTGCGCTCAGATCGCAGAAACGCGTGAAAAGCCGAGGGGAACTGCGATCTGAGTGCACCCTAGTCACCCGCCAGCGCGCGAGCACTGGTGAACCGCCGCGTGGCCCCGGTGCGCGGGTCCCCGAATTCCAGGCTGTGCGCGAGAAGGCCTAGCGGCGTGGCGAAATCGTCGGCAGCGACCTCGATGACGTCGGGATACCACGGATCGCCGGTGATCGGCAGACCCAGCGACGCCATGTGCACCCGCAGCTGGTGGGTGCGCCCGGTGCGCGGCGTCAGCCGATAGTTCCCGCCGCCCAGGTGCTCGATCAGCGTCTCGGCATTCGGCTCGCCCGGCTCCTCCACAGCCTGCAAGCAGCCGCGCCGCTTGACGATTCGACTGCGCACCGTCACCGGGAACACCAGATCCGGGTCGACGGGCGCGTGCGCCAGGTACGTCTTGCGCACCAGACCCCGGGCGAACATCGTCTGATACGCACCGCGCAGCTCGCGACGCGCAGTGAACAGCAGCACCCCCGCGGTCAACCGATCCAACCGGTGCGCGGGGCTCAGCTCAGGCAGGTCCAGTTCGCGGCGCAACCGCACCAGCGCCGTCTGCGCGACGTGGCGTCCGCGTGGCATCGTGGCCAGAAAGTGCGGTTTGTCGACGACGACGATGTCCTCGTCTCGGTGCAGGATCGGGATCTCGAACGGAACGGTCACCTCGTCGGGCAGGTCGCGGTACAGGTAGACGAGCGAATTCGGCTGCAGCACAGTGGCTGCGGTGACGACGCTGCCGTCGGCGGCCAGCACTTCGCCGTTGAGTACCTTGTGCGGCGGCGGCTTCGCCGAATCGGTCCGCCAGCTCGACCAGCACCGCGCCGCCACGCAACCTGACCCGCGCCGGCCCGAGTCCGTCACGCACCGGCAGCGGCGGCTGTGCCCTCCCCCGGGTCACACCGTCCCCCGCAAGCGGGTGGGCCCACAGCTTGCTAGGGGAGTGGCCCCACCTGCCCCAGGGTTCCGCCTCAATTGAGCGGCACCGGCTCGAGGATCTCCGCCCGCGCCTCCGGGGCGGCCGCCCGCAACGCGTCGGCGGATTCGTCGTCGGGTTGAGCCTGGGACAGCACCTCCGCCTCGACCCGCGCCAGGTAGGTCGCGACCTCGCGGTCGACGTCCTCGGCACTCCAACCCAGAATGGGCGCAACGACTTCGGCGACCTCACGGGCACAGTCGACACCGCGGTGCGGGTACTCGATGGAGATCCGCATCCGGCGGGCCAGGATGTCCTCGAGATGCAGCGCCCCTTCGGCCGCCGCGGCGTACGCGGCTTCGACCTTCAGATAAACCGGCGCTTCGGTGATCGGGCCCAGCAGGTCCGGCCTGTCCTCGCCCAACTGCAGCACCTCGCCGATCAGCGACCCATACCGGTCCAGCAGATGCCGCACCCGATACGGATGCAGCCTGTAATGCGCTCCCACACTTTGAGTTTGGTTCACCAACGCGAAGTAGCCGTCGGCGCCCATCAGCGGCACCTTCTCGGTGATCGACGGCGCCACCCGCGTCGGCACGAACTCGGCGGCGGCGTCGATCGCGTCCTCGGCCATCACCCGGTAGGTGGTGTACTTGCCGCCGGCGATCGCGACCAGGCCCGGCGCGGGCACTGCCACGGCGTGCTCACGGGACAGCTTCGAGGTCTCCTCACTCTCCCCGGCGAGCAGGGGCCGCAGCCCGGCATACACCCCGTCGATGTCGGCGTGGCTCAACGGCGTTGCCAGCACGGCGTTGACGGTTTCGAGGATGTAGTCGATGTCGGCCTTGGTCGCCGCCGGGTGGGCGAGGTCGAGGTTCCATTCGGTGTCGGTGGTGCCGATGATCCAGTGGGTGCCCCACGGGATGACGAACAGCACCGACTTCGCGGTGCGCAGGATGATCGCGACCTCGCTGACGATGCGGTCACGTGGCACCACGATGTGCACGCCCTTGGATGCACGCACCCGAAAACGCCCGCGCTGCTTGGACAATGCCTGGATCTCATCGGTCCACACCCCGGTGGCGTTGACCACGACGTGACCGTGCACAGCACCGACTGTGCCATTTTCGGAGTCGCGGATCCGCACCCCGGTGACGCGGTCACCTTCCCGCAGCAACGCCACCACCTGCGTCGACGTCCGCACCACCGCACCGTAGTGCGCTGCGGTGCGCGCCACCATCATCGTGTGCCTGGCATCGTCGACAACGGTGTCGTAGTAACGGATTCCACCGATCAGCGAGCTGCGCTTCAGACCGGGTGACAAGCCGCAGCGCACCGGAGCGCGTCAGATGCTTCTGCGCCGGAACGGATTTCGAACCGCCCAGCTGGTCGTAGAGCATGATGCCGGCCGCGACATACGGCCGTTCCCACCAGCGATTGGTCAGCGGGAACAGGAACGGCAGCGGTTTGACCAGATGCGGCGCCAGCGTCGTCAACGACAGCTCACGTTCGTGCAGCGCCTCGCGCACCAGGCCGAACTCCAGTTGCTCCAGGTAGCGCAGGCCGCCGTGGAACATCTTGCTGCTGCGACTGGAGGTTCCCGACGCGAAGTCGCGGGCCTCGACGAGCGCCACCTTGAGGCCGCGCGTCGCCGCATCGAGCGCCGCTCCCGCGCCGACGACACCACCGCCGACCACGACGACGTCGAACTGCTCGCTGCCGAGCCGCTCCCAGGCGCGGGCCCGCTGCTCGGGGCCCAGAAAAGTCTGCCCGTTGCCCGGACCGGGTATCGGGTCACCCACGCTGACCGACTCCTCATTACTCGTCAGTACGGTTGTCCGCCTCAGGTTACGTGGTGTCAGTCCAGGTCGTCGTGTGCCATCAGCCTGCGGGCGGCCTCCACGATGGAACCCGACAGCGACGGATACACCGACAGCGTCTGCGCCAGGTCGGTCACCGACAGGTTGTTCTGCACCGACAGCGCGATCGGCAGGATCAGCTCCGAGGCGATGGGCGCCACCACGACGCCGCCGATCACCACGCCCGTCGCCGGCCGGCAGAAGATCTTCACGAAACCATGCCGGAGCAGCGACATCTTCGCCCTGGCGTTGGTGCTCAGCGGCAGCGTCAGCGTGCGGGCAGGCACGCTGCCGTCGTCGATCGCCGACTGCGGGATGCCCACCGCGGCGATCTCGGGACGGGTGAACGTCGCGGACGCGACCGTGCGCAGCCGGATCGGCGACACGCCCTCGCCCAGCGCGTGGTACATCGCGATGCGGCCCTGCATGGCGGCAACCGACGCCAGCGGCAGCAGGCCGGTGCAGTCGCCCGCGGCGTAGATGCCCGAGGCCGGGGTGCGCGACACCCGGTCGACGGGGATGTAGCCGCCGGGTTTGAGCTCGACGCCGACCCGCTCCAGGCCCAGGCCGGCGGTGTTGGGCACCGATCCGACCGTCATCAGCACGTGGCTGCCCTCGACGGTTCGGCCGTCGGCGATGCTCACCTTCACCCCGGTCTCGGTCCGGGTCACCGAGTCGGCCCTGGCGTTCTTGACCAGCGTGACACCGCGCTCGGCGAACACCTCCTCCAGCACCGCGGCGGCGTCGGAGTCCTCGTGCGGCAGGATCTGGTCACGGCTGGCGACCACCGTCACCGTCACCCCGAGCTCGGTGTAGGCGTTGCAGAACTCCGCGCCCGTCACGCCCGAGCCCACGATGATCAGGTGTTCCGGCAGCTCTGTCAGTTCGTAGAGCTGGCGCCAGGTCAGGATGCGCTCGCCGTCGGGGATCGCGTTCGGCAGCACCCGGGGACTGGCGCCGGTGGCGATCAGCACCACGTCGGCCTTCAGGGTGCCGACCTTGCCGTCGGTTGTGGTGACCCTCACCCGGTGATGCGCCATACCCGAGGTGTCGTCGACGAGCTCGCCGCGTCCGCCGATGATCGTCACGCCATGGTTGAGCAGCTGGCCGCCGATGTCGGCGGACTGCGACGCGGCCAGCGTCTTGACCCGGTTGTTGATCTGGGGGAGCGAGATCTTGGCGTCGTCGATGCCGATGTCGAAGCCGAGCCCCTCGGCGCGGCGCAGCTCGGTGCGCACGCCGGTGGACGCGATGAACGTCTTCGACGGCACGCAGTCGTAGAGCACGCAGGCCCCACCCAATCCGTCCGAGTCGACGATCGTCACCTGGGTGACGTCCCGTCCCCGGGCGGCGGCCACCAGCGCCGCCTCGTATCCCGCCGGCCCGCCGCCGATGATCACGATGCGCGTTACCACCGTTTCAACCTATTGCAACGCCCAAACGGAGGCGACAGAAGGCTGGCGCTCCGGATGTCGGCCGGCTGAACATGATGCATCTAAGCTTCTCGGGTGCCGATCTACGCCGCCTACGGCTCGAATATGCATCCCGAGCAGATGCTGGAGCGGGCACCGCACTCGCCCATGGCCGGGACGGGCTGGCTGCACGGCTGGCGTCTGACCTTCGGCGGCGCGGACATCGGCTGGGAGGGCGCGCTGGCCACCGTCGTCGAGGATCCGGCGTCCAAGGTGTTCGTCGTGCTCTACGACATGACCAAGGACGACGAGGCGAACCTCGACCGCTGGGAGGGATCCGAGCTCGGCTTCCACAAGAAGATCCGCTGCCGGGTGGAACGATTGACGTCGGACACCGATACCGACCCGGTGCTGGCATGGCTGTATGTGGTCGACGCCTGGGAGGGCGGGATCCCGTCGGCGCGCTATCTGGGGGTGATGGCCGAGGCGGCCGAGATCGCCGGTGCCCCAGCCGAATACGTGCACGATCTGCGGACCCGGCCGGCGAGCAACATCGGCCCCGGAACTTAGGGCTGCCGGCCGCGGGTGAACTCCCAGGCGTCGGTGACAACCTCGTCGAGGGCGGTGTGCCGGGGACGCCAACCCAGTTCGGCCACGGCCTTGTCGCTTGACGCGATCAGCACCGCTGGGTCACCGGGCCGGCGACTGACGTCGCGGGACGGCAGGCTCAGTCCGGTCACCCGCTCGCAACAGGCGATCACCTCGCGCACCGAGAACCCGGTTCCGCTGCCGAGGTTGTAGATCCGGTGGGTGGACGGCTGCGCGCACTCGAGCGCGAGCACATGCGCCTCGGCGAGGTCACGAATGTGGATGTAGTCACGGACCGCGGTGCCGTCGCCGGTGGGCCAGTCCGATCCGAACACCAGGATCTCGGCACGCCGCCCGGTGGCCACCTGCAGGACAAGCGGGATGAGGTGGGTCTCCACCGCGTGACGCTCGCCGTACCCCCGGTACGCCCCGGCGACGTTGAAGTACCGCAGGCTCGTCGCCGCGAGGCCATGGGCGGCCGCATAAGACGTGATCGCGTGATCGATGGCGAGCTTGGTGGCACCGTAGGCATTGGTGGGTCTGGTCGGTGCGCCCTCACTGATCGGCACCGACTCGGGCTCACCGTAGGTGGCGGCGGTCGACGAGAACACCAGACGCGGGGTCTGCGCTCGGCGCATCGCCTCCAGTAGATGCAGCGTCTTGACCACGTTGCCGTGCCAGTACAGCTCCGGCGCCGACACTGATTCCCCGACAAGGGACTTCGCGGCGAAATGCAGTACCCCATCGATTCCTTCGGCCAGCAGCGGTGGCGCCGCTTCCACCATGTCGGCCTCGACGAAGCGCGCGCCGGCAGGGACCGCGTCGGCATGGCCGGTGGAGAGATCGTCGATGACCACCACATCATGGCCCCGTTCGAGCAGGACCTGTGTGCAGACACTTCCGACATAGCCCGCTCCGCCGGTGACAAGTAGCCTCATGTCCGCTTTCTACCCGACCGTCGCGTCACGCGCTGTGGACACCGACAGCAGCAACCCGGTCTGGGGATGCAGAACCGGCACCGCGACACCGACCCGTTCGAGAACCGAACCGGGAAGCTCCACGCCGGCAGCAAGCCATGGTGGCGCGGTGATCGGATGGCCCGGATCGCTGAGTTCGGGCACGGGCGTGACCCGGTAGCGGACGGCAGGGTCGAGGCCGGGCAGCCGAACCCTGTCGGGGCGGTCCTCGGCTGAGCTGTCCAGGCACACGACGGCGAACAGGGCCTCGGTTCGATCACCGGACACCGCGCCGTGCACCCACAGGGACGGATCGGGCTCGGCGCGCACCATCGTCCCGCGGTGGATCAAGCCGCGGTACTCCTTGTACAGGGCGCCCCAGCGGGTCAGCACGTCGAGTTCGCCATCGCCTAGCTCGGTGAGGTCCAGCTCCATCCCGGCATGACCGAATAGTGCTGTCAGACAACGGAAAATCAGATTCGCGTGGCGTCCCGTCGTGTGCGAGAAGGCAGGGCCGACATGACTGCCCATCAGTTCCGGAGGAATCAGCTGGGTGGTCCAGCGTTGCAGGCGCTGCCGCTCCAGCGGATCGTTGGTGTCCGACGCCCACACCCGGTCGGTGTGTTCGAGAATGCCGAGGTCGACGCGCCCCCCACCGGAGGCGCATGACTCGATCTCCAGGCCGGGGTGACGTGCCCGAAGGTCGTCGAGCAGCCGGTACAGCGCCTCGGTCTGCCGGTGAACCCCGGCGTGGCCGTCGTGGTTGACCGCCGCCAGCACGTCGCGGTTGTGATCCCATTTGAGGTATCCCGGCCGCTCGGCGGTGATCACCGCCGACAGGCTATCCCGCAGGTAGGCATAGACCTCGGGTCTGCTGAGGTCCAGCGCGTGCTGGTGGCGCCAGGTGACCGGCGTGCGCCCCGGGGACGCCAGCAGCCAGTCGGGATGGGCCCGGGCCAGATCCGAGTCGGGATTGACCATTTCCGGTTCCACCCATAACCCCGGCTGCATGCCCAGCGCGCGGACGTGGTCGAACAGCGGCGCCAGGCCCTGTGGCCAAACCCCGGAGTCGACGGTCCAGTCGCCGAGTCCAGCGGTGTCGTCGCGGCGGTGGGTGAACCAGCCGTCGTCGAGCACGAACCGCTCGGCGCCCACTTTGGCGGCCGCATCGGCCAGCCGCAGAAGTCTCGGCAGGTCGTGATCGAAGTAGACGCCCTCCCAGGTGTTGACCACCAACGGCCGCGGCGACGAAGGGTGATGGGGTCGGTCCCGTAACCAGCGGTGCGACGCGGCTGCCGCGCCGTCCAGCCCGGCATCGGAGTAGACGAACGACACCCACGGCGTCGAGTAGGACTGGCCGGTGCCGAGCACCACTTCACCCGGAGCCAGCAGTTCGCCGCCGCCGATCACCCCGGAGGCTTGTCCGGCGCGCTCGGGCAGACGCTCGGCCAGGTGCAGGTGGTCCCCACTCCAGCCGACGTGCACACCCCAGACCTCGCCGTGCCGGAATCCGAAACCCGTTGCCCCGGCGAATAGGACGAGCGTCGCGTCGTGCCCGGTACGGCCACGGCGGGAGGCCCGCATGGTGGTGCCGTGCTGGAAGGGCCTGCGCTGGGGGGTGCGCTCACGACACCACCTCCCACTGGTGTCGAGCACCTCGGCCGCCGTATCGGGCAGCGGCAGCAGCGTGAGTACCGCAGCGACCGTCAGCGGCTCGTCCGATGCGTTGGTGAGTGTCTGGCGCACCCGCAGCACCCCGCCCGCGCCGAGTTGCAGATCCATCCGCCAGTCCAACGCGTTGCGGTCATCGGTGGCCGCAATGGAGACCGCGTGCGCTTCGTGGCGCCAGGTCACCTCGCCCCACCGGGGATACAGTCCGCAACCTGCGCGGTGCAGCGCCAGGCCGGGAGTACCCTCCCACGAATCGTCCTGCCCCGCAGAGACACTCAGCCAACGCGGCTCGTCGATACTGCTGTGCGGCACCGCCGGGACCGCTGCTGCGCGCAGCGCTTCCAGGTCGGCACCGGACAACGGGCCCAGGTCGGCCCCCCAGTGCAGCACGACCGGCAGCCCCGCGCCGGCACCCGGACCGAGCACCAGCGAAACCCCATCGCGGCGCAGATGCGTGTATGTCACTTATTGGCGCCCATCGTCAGGCCCGAGACGAAATGGCGCTGCAGACCGATGAACACGAGCACCGTCGGCAAAGCCACCAGCACCGATCCGGCGGCGAGCAGGTTGGTGTTGGTGAAGAAGCTGCCCTGCAGGTTCTGCAGAGCGGTGGTGACGGGGAGTTTGTCGCCGCTGACCATCAACGCCAGCGCCCAGAAGAAGTCGTTGTAGATCCAGGTCACCATCAGCGTTGCCAGCGCCGCCAGCGCGGGCCGGCACAACGGCATCACCACCTGCCAGTACTGGCGGAACACGCCGGCGCCGTCGACCGTGGCGGCCTCCGTCAACTCTTCGGGCACCGTTTTCATGTAGTTGCTCAGCACGAACGTGCAGAAGCCCGTCTGGAAGGCGACGTGGACCAGAATCAGCCCCCAGTAGCTGTCGTAGAGCGACCCCGACGAGCTCATCCAGTACGGCAGCGGTATCGAGTTGTAGAGCCGGAACAGGGGGGTCAACAGGGTCTGTTGAGGCAGCAGGTTGCCTGCCACGAATACCGCGAGCATCAGCAGGTTGAACCGCCACGAGTAGCGCGACAGGATGAACGCCGCCATGGAGCCCAGCAGCAGGATCAGGATCACCGCGGGCACGGTGATGATCAGCGAGTTGAGGAAGAAGTGCGGGATGTCCCCGACGGTCCAGGCGTCGGCGTAGTTGGCGAACGTGAACCCGCCGAACGACAGGTAACCGTTCTTCAGGACGTAGTCGTAGTCGCGGAACGAGTTGTAGACCGCCCATGCCAGCGGGAACAACCAGATCAGCGCGAGGACGGCCAGCAGCGCCGTCGTCGCGAACCGGGCCACCGCGGCACGACCGTGGCTGGCGGCTCCCCCGGTGTTGCGGTCGCCGAGGATGACATCGTCCGCGATCGGGGTGTCGGTCAGGGTTGCCATCAGTCCTTGCTCCTCATCACGATCCACAGGTAGGCAGCGATCATCACCAGCGAGATCGCGAGCATCATCGTGGCCAGCGCCGAGCCGAACCCGACCCGTCCGGCCTCGCCGACGACGTTGGCTGTGACCAGCGCCGAGATCAGTTCGAGGCCGTTGCGGCCCTTGTTGATCACCCAGACCAGGTCGAAGGCGCGCAGCGCTTCGATGACGGTGATCACGACGATCAGCAGGTTGGTGGGCTTCATCAGCGGAAAGACCACCTGGAAGAAGGTGCGCACCGGCCCGGCGCCGTCCATCAGCGGCGGCCTCCCGCACCGACGGGTCGATCGCCTTCAGACCCGCCAGGTACAGCAGCATGATGTAGCCGGCGTGCCGCCAGCTGGCCGCCACCATCACCGCCCAGATGTTGATGTCGGGATCGCCCAGCCAGTCGATGTCGGTGCCGAGCGACCGTGTTGAGCACGCCGCCGTCAGGTGAATAGATCAACTGCCAGATGAACCCGACCAACGCCATCGACAGGACCACGGGGATGTAGAAGATGCTCTGGTAGATCCGGCTGCCCCGCAGTCCCTTGTCCAGGAGCACGGCCAGGAACACACCGAGCGACGGTCGGGAAGACGAACAGGAACACCAGCCACAACACGTTGTTGCGGAGGGCTTGCCTGGAACGGCGGGTAGGCCTGGAAGGCGTCGACGTAATTCTGCGCCCCGACCCATTCGATCGACGAGACACCGCCGATGCCGTCCCAGCGGGCGAACGACAGGATGACGGTGAACACGGTGGGGATCCAGACGAGACCGATGACGAACGCCGGCTGGGATGCCCAGCATCAGGCCGGCGGCCCAACGGTCGGCACGGCTGCGCCGGATGTGCGGGTTCGGCGCGGCCGAGCGTGCCGGCGTCCGCAACGTCGACCACCGGCTCGAGGGGTTGCTCGCAGGCGTCATGAGCCGAACACCGCCTTTTTCTGCCGTTCGATGCTGCGCAGCAACCCGTCGATGTCATCGGGGTTGCCCAGGAACTGCTGCATGGCCGGGATCATCACCACCGAGGCGAAGTCCGGCCTGGTGTCGCGGTCCAGGAACTGGGTGATCTGACGGCGAATTCTGCACCAGCGCAGCGGCTTTCTGAACCATCGGTGAGAACTGCGTGAGGTCGGCCGCGCGGTGCGCGGGAATGGCCTGCGGGTCGAGCCGGGCGTAGGCCACCTGCGGATCGGCCTGTGCCAGGTACTCGAGCAGGCGCACCGAGCCGGTGCGATTGCGCGGCTCGCGGCGCATCATGAAGCCGTCCATCGGCGCCTCGACGGCGTCGGCGCCCACTGCCGGATCGAACAACGGGAACGGGAAGAAGTCGAGGTCGTCGCGGTCGGGACCCTCCGGGAAGGACTGGGCGACGAACATTCCCACGACCATCATCCCGACCTCGCGGTTGAGCAGGGCCTGCTGCGCCTCGGCGATCTTGCGGCCGAGCGGTTGGGGCTGCTGGAACGGCAGCAGCTCGCGGAATGCGTCGAACACCGCGAAGACCCGCCTGTCAGTCCACGCGATGTCGCCCGCGAGCAGCTGACGGTGAAAGTCCGCCCCGTTGATCCTCAGGTTCGAGATAGTCCAGGGTGCCGAAGGGGGGCCAGCCGTCGCGTGCACCGAAACCTATGGGCACCAAGCCATCCCGCTGCATCTGCATGCACAGCGCGAGCCATTCGTCGTGGGTGGCCGGCGGTGAGTAACCACGTTCGGCCCAGAGCGACGGTCGGTAGAACACCGCCCACGGGTAGTAGAAGAACGGCACCAGGTACTTGCGCCCGTCGTTTCCGGTCGAGGCCTGTTGGAAGCCTTCGTTGAAGCCAGACCCGATATCGCTCCACACATTGTCGATCGGATCGACGAGGCCCTTCTGCGCGAAGTACCGCATCCGATAGCCCGACATCCAGGTGAACACGTCGTCCGGGGTGCCCTGCAGGTAGTTGTTGACGTTCTCCTGGAACGACGTCGAGTCCACGGTGTTGATGGGTACCGACATTCCGGTGGCGGCCTCGAAACTGCGGATCACCCCGGCCAGTCCGGCCTTGGCGTTCTTGTCCGACAGTCGCGAGCCCAGCGTGACCCGGTTCGGGTCGTTGGGCGCGGCGCAGGCCGCCAATGGCATCAGCGACAGCGCACCCGCGGTGCCCAGTGCCGCTTTGAGAAATGTTCGTCGGCCCACCGCGCGTGGGGTCGGTTGCCAAGTAGTCATCGTTGCTCGATCACGGTCCTTCCTTGCGTTCACCTCGCCTGGACTCAATCAAACAAATTCGATCACTTGGTACTGCTTGATCGTCCGGGGAGGTGTGACTCACGCAACAAAATCACATGAACATCGCGATGTCAACAGGTCTCAACAGGCATTACGTCGACACGGGCAACGATTTCTCCTTGTCGTTTTATGTTTGACTTTGTCGAGAGTTGTGCCACAATGTGACCGTGAGCACAGCGCACAGTCCGCGGCCGCTGGCCGATTGGCCCACCGAAGGCCTGTCCTACGGCGGCGACTACAACCCCGAGCAGTGGTCCGAGGACGTCTGGCGCGAGGACGTCGAAATGATGCGCGCCGCGCGGATCAACTTCGCCACGGTCGGGGTGTTCTCCTGGGCGCGACTACAGCCCGAACCCGGACACGCTGGGACTTCGACTGGCTCGACCGAGTGCTGGACCTTCTGCACGATGCGGGGATCCGGGTAGACCTGGCGACCGCCACCGCCTCGCCACCTCCCTGGCTTCACGCACCGCCACCCCGAGGTACGCCCTCTCGATGAGCGCGGTACCGCTATGCGATCGGCAGCAGGCAAACCTGGAGTCCGGCGTCGGCGACATATCGCGAGGCCTCCCTGGAACTCGTCGAAAGCCTCGCCACGCGTTACCGCGACCACCCGGCCCTGGCCCTGTGGCACGTCTCCAACGAACTGGGGTGCCACAATTCACGCTGTTACTCAGAGGATTCCGCGGCCGCGTTCCGGTACTGGCTCACCGGTCGCTACCGCGACATCGACGGCCTCAACAGCGCATGGGGCACCACGTTCTGGAGTCAGCGCTACACCAGCTTCGACGAGATCGTCCCTCCCGCGCCGAGTACGACCTTCGGCAACCCGGCCCACCTCCTGGACTGGCGCCGTTACTGCTCGGACGCACTACTCGACCAGTTCCTCGCCGAACGCGCTGTGCTGCACCGCATCACACCTGCGATCCCGGTGACCACGAACTTCATGGTCGGAATGCCGGGCTGGGCACCGCTGTCAGCGATGGGCGACATGGACTACGCCGGGTGGGCAGCCCGACTGGATCCTGCCCGTGACATCATCAGCACCGATCACTATCTGATCGGTGCTGCCGACGGCGAGTACGGAGCGCACCACAAACTCTCGTTCGCCGCGGACCACACCCGCGGCATCGCCGGGGGCCGTCCTTGGCTGTTGATGGAACACTCACCGAGTGCCGTGAATTGGCAACCGGTGAACCGGGCCAAGATCGCAGGCGAGATGACGCGTAACTCTCTGTCGCACGTCGCGCGCGGGGCGGACGGCATCGCCTATTTCCAATTCCGGGCCTCGCTGGCGGGTGCCGAGAAGTTCCATTCGGCGCTGGTGCCGCATGCCGGCGCCGACAGTGCCCGGTGGCGCGAGGCGGTACTGCTCGGCGAACACCTGCACCGACTCGCCGAAGTTCAGGGCAGCTGCGTTGAAGCACCCGTCGGAATCCTCTTCGACTGGCCGTCTCAATGGGCGTGCGAACAGGACGGCCACCCCTCGAAATTGCTCCAGCCCGCCGATCAGGCGCTACGGGCCCACCGGGCATTCACGTCGTCCGGTTCGACCTGCGAGGTGATCGGCTGGCAGGGCGACCTGACCCGCTACCCGGTACTGGTCCTGCCTGCGGTGTACCTGTGCTCCGAGCAGAATGCCGCGCGTGTCGCGGCGGCCGCCCGATCCGGCACCCGGGTCCTGGTCACCGCCTTCACGGGTATCGCCGACGAGGCCGACCACGTATACCCGGGCGGGTATCCCGGAGCATTCCGCGACCTGCTCGGAGTTCGCACCGAAGAGTTCTTCCCGCTCCGCCCAGGACGACGTCGCCCGGCTCGACGACGGGGGCGGCGGGGTGCTGTGGAGCGAAGAGCTTCGCGCCGACGCCGACGTCGAGGTGCTGGCCCGGTACGCCGATGGACACCTCGGCGGCCTCGCCGCTGTCACCCGGCGCACCGTCGGGGCGGGCGCCGCCTACTACGTCTCGACCGTGCCGGACCCCGCCACCTGGCGGGCGCTGGCGGCACGCGTTCTGACCGACGCGGCGGTGGAAACCCTGCCGGTGCCTGTCGGCGACGTCGAACTGGTCCGCAGGCGGGGTGCGGCGGCCGCCTGGCTGTTCGTGATGAACCACTCCCCCGACAAGGTGACCGTCCCGGTCGGCGGCCACGACCTGCTCACCGGAGAAACGATGACCCCGCCCCTTCACCTACCCGCCGGCGGCTGTGCCGTCCTGCGACAGGAGGTCTGACGGACGTGCTTGCCAGACAACGCCAGGACGAGATACTGGCACAGGTGTCGCGCCATGGCGCGGTGAAAGTCACCGACCTCTGTGCCGCCCTTCGGGTTTCGGACATGACCATCCGCCGCGACCTGAAAGAGCTCGTCGAGCGTGGACTCGTCGAGCGGGTCCACGGCGGCGTCGCACTGCCCCGCGCCGCCAGCGTGCACGAACCGGGGTTCGACGCGAAGTCCACCCGAGAGCCGGACGCCAAGCTCGCCATCGCCCGGGCCGCCGCACGCCTGGTCCGCCCCGGCATCTGCGTCGGCATCTCCGGTGGCACCACCACCCACACGTTCGCCGGCGAGTTGCTCGACGTACCCGGCCTGACGGTGGTGACCAACTCGCTACCGGTGGCAGATCGGTTCCATGAAGGCGGCCGCGACGATCAGACGGTGTTACTGACCGGCGGCCAGCGCACCCCGTCCATGGCATTGGTCGGCCCGTTGACGGTGGCGACCCTGGAACGCCTCCACATGGACATGCTGTTTCTGGGCACCCATGGCATCGACCCCGAATCCGGATTGACCTGCCCCAACCTCCTTGAAGCACAGACCAATCAAGCGATGGCTGCGGCGGCGCGCCGGGTGGTCGTGCTGGCCGACCACACCAAGTGGGGCATCACCGCGATCGCCAGGACGCTCAAGCTGTCGGAGATCGACATGGTGGTCACCGATTCGGGACTGGACCGCAGCGCCCGCGAGATCCTCGCCGACCGGGTCGGTGACCTCGTCGTCGCACCCGCACTCACCGCCGAGGCCGCCCTGACCGACACGTCGCCACAGGGAGCCGGTCATGAGCACGCATGAACCCGTCGTCCGCGACGTGTCGGCGGCCGTCCGCAAGACCGTCACCTCGCTGGCCGATGGTCGCGAACTCATCTACTTCGACGACTCGGAGCCCTATCTCTCCGGCGGGGCCACCCGAGACCTCATCGACACCCGGGGGCTGCCGACGGCGTCATCGGACGCCCAGATGCGCTTCGACGTCCTCACCGGGGAATGGGTGGTGATCGCAGCGGAGCGGATGGATCGCACCTTCCTGCCGCCGCCGGGCTCCTCACCGCTGGCCCCGTCGAGCCCCGGTCGACCCACCGAGATCCCCGCCACGGAGTACGACGTGGTCGTCTTCGAGAACCGCTTCCCGTCGCTGTCGCGGCTCGCGGCCAGCCAGACCCTGCCCCCGGGTGTGGACGGCGAGCCACTGTGGCCCCTGGAGCCGGCCACCGGACGCTGCGAGGTCGTGTGCTTCACCAGCGATCCCGACGCCAGCTTCGCCGGCCTCAGCGAAAGACGGGTACGCACCGTCATCGAGGCATGGGCGGACCGCACCGCCGAGCTGTCCGCCCTGCCCGGCGTCGAGCAGGTCTTCTGCTTCGAGAACCGCGGCCGCGAGATCGGCGTCACGCTGACCCATCCCCACGGTCAGATCTACGCCTACCCGTTCCTGCCCCCCCGCACCCAGGCGCTGGTACGCCGGGCACGCCAGCACCGGGAGCGCACCGGACGGAACCTGCTCTCCGATGTGCTTGCCGCAGAGCAGCGTTCGGGCCGGCGGATCGTCACCGAGACCGAGCACTGGGTCTCGTATGTGCCCGCCGCCGCACGGTGGCCGCTGGAGGTACACCTGGCGCCCCGACGGGAAGTACCCGACCTGGCGGCCCTGACCGGTGCGGAGCGCGCCGACCTGGCCGCGGCGTACCTCGACCTGCTCGGCCGAGTGGACCGGTTCTTCGAAGGAGTCGACGAGACGCCCTACATCGCGGCCTGGCACCAGGCTCCGGTCGGCGTCGACCGCCATCTCGGACGGCTGCATCTGCAGCTCTTCTCCCTGATGCGCTCGCCAGGACGGATGAAGTTCCTGGCCGGATCGGAATCGGCGATGGGGGCGTGGGTGAACGACACCACCCCCGAGCGCATTGCCGACCGCCTTCGGGAGGTCGCACCGTGACGGAGGTCGAGGTGTCCGGTTGGCTCCCGCCGGTCGCCGAGGACGAACTGGCCGCAGACGCCCGCCGGGTGTTCACCGACAGGTTCGGCGGACACCCGGACGGCGTCTGGTTGGCGCCCGGCCGCGTCAACCTGATCGGCGAGCACATCGACTACGTCGGCGCCCGCGTGCTGCCGTTCGCGCTGCCTTACGCCACCGCAGTCGCACTTCGGATCCGCGACGACGATGTCCTGCGCAGCGCGTCATCCGGACAGCCGGACACGTGGTCGGGCACCACGGCCGACGTCGGACCGCACGCTCCACCCGACTGGCCGGCCTACGCCGTGGGGGTGCCGTGGGCGATGGCACGGCACGGCACCGTGAGCCGGTTCCCTGGCGCGGACATCGCCGTCCACTCGTCGCTGCCGCAGGGTGCCGGCCTGTCCAGTTCGGCGGCGCTCGAAACGGCCGTCGCTCTGGGAATCGCCGAACTGCTGGGCGCCGCCACCGACGAGCCCGGCCGCGTCGCGCTCGCCCGCGACTGCGTGCACGCCGAGAACGTGGTGGCCGGCGCGTCCACCGGCGGGATGGACCAGTCGGTGGCCCTGCGCGCCAGGGCTGGTCACGCACTGCTGCTGGACTGCGCCGACTCGACCGTCGCGCACCTCGCCCTCGACTTCGCCGTCGAGGATCTTGAACTGCTGATCATCAACACCAACGCGCCGCACCGCTTGGTGGACAGCGATTACGGGGTGCGCCGGGCCCAGATCGAGCGGGTGGCCGCCCGGATGGGCCAGCACGTGTTGCGGGAAGCGACCGACATCGAGGCGGTGGTGCGGTACGCCGTGGACGGCGACGCCGTACTGACACGGCTGCTCCGCCACGTGCTCACCGAGATCCGTCGCGTCGCCACCGTCGCCGAGGCGCTCCGCGGCGGCGCGGTGGGCGACATCGGGGAGGAACTCAACGCCTCACACCGCTCGCTGCGTGACGACTATGCCGTCAGCTCGGTCGAACTCGACACCGCGGTGGACGCGGCGCTGGACGCCGGAGCGCTCGGCGCCCGGATGGTGGGCGGCGGGTTCGGCGGTTCGGCGATAGCCCTGATCCCGGTCGGAACGCGCGCGGCCGTCGCCGAGCACGTCCGTGTCGCCGCTGCCGGCCGCGGGCTGCCCGCTCCCCAATTCCTCAACGGCTACCCAACCGGGTCGGCCCACCGTGTCGGCTGAGTCGGCATCACCCACGTAGAAAGGGCACAACCCAATGGCACAAGTCAGCTACCAGCAAGTGACCAAGCTCTATCCGGGCACCGACCGGGCCGCGGTCCGCAATCTCGACCTCGAGATCGACGACGGTGAGTTCCTGGTGCTCGTCGGTCCCTCGGGATGCGGAAAATCCACCTCGCTGCGGATGCTGGCCGGGCTGGAAGACGTCGACTACGGCTCGATCCGCATCGGCGACCGGGACGTCACCGCCGTCCCGCCAAAGGAACGCGACGTGGCGATGGTGTTCCAGAACTACGCCCTGTACCCCCACATGACCGTCGCCGAGAACATGGGCTTCGCGTTGAAGATCGCCGGCATGCCGGGCAGTGACATCGCCACCCGGGTCGCCGAGGTGGCCGGGATCCTCGATCTGACCGAATATCTGGACCGCAAGCCCAAGGCCCTCTCGGGCGGCCAGCGGCAGCGCGTCGCCATGGGCCGGGCGATAGTCCGTGAACCGCAGGTGTTCCTGATGGACGAACCACTGTCCAACCTCGACGCCAAGCTGAGGGTGCAGACCCGTACGCAGATCGCGCAACTGCAGCGTCGGCTCGGCACCACCACGGTCTACGTCACCCACGACCAAGTCGAGGCGATGACGATGGGCGACCGAGTGGCCGTGCTCAAAGGCGGACTGCTGCAGCAGTGCGCCAGCCCCAAGGAACTCTACGAGAAGCCCGTCAACAGCTTCGTCGCCGGATTCATCGGCTCGCCAGGCATGAATCTGCTGACACTCGACGTCGGCGACGGGCACGCAAGCCTTGGTGCACTGCAGATTCCGCTGGAGCGCGCCGGTCGCCGACGCGGTCACCGATAACCGGGTGATCCTCGGTGTACGCCCCGAGGCGTGGACGGTCTCCGACAACGGAGCACCCGTCGAGGTCGACGTCGTCGAGGAGCTGGGAGCCGACGAATTCGTGTACGGCCGACTCGCCGTGGACGGGTCACACCTGCCCGTCGTTGCGCGGTTCACCGGCCATCACACCCCCGCCAAGGGCGAGACGGTCCATCTGACGCCCAATACCGCCAAGCTGCACTGGTTCTCGTCGACCACAGGGCTACGTCTGAACTGAGCCTGACGACGCCGCGTGCTCGACGATGTTGGCCAGCAGGCGCACCCCGACCCCGAGTGCGCGCTCGTCGAGGTCGAACGTCGGCTGGTGCAGGTCCAGCTGAGAACCCCGCCCGTTCCACACCCCCAGCCGCGCCATCGCCCCCGGCACCTCTTCGAGGTACCAGGAGAAGTCCTCCCCGCCGCCGGACTGGCGGGTGTCGGCAAGCACGTCGGGGCCGATCGCCTCGATCGCGTGGGTGAGGATCCGGGTGGACACCTCTTCGTTGACCACCGGCGGCACCCCGCGGCGGTACAGCACCGAGTGCTCGATGCCCAGCGGCAACAGCAACGCCGAAACCGTCTCCCGCACAATGTCTTCCAGGGTCAGCCAGGTCTCCCGGCTGGCCGTGCGGATGGTGCCGGCCAGTGTGCCGGTCTGCGGGATCGCGTTGGCGGCCACCCCTGCGTTGACCGCGCCCCACACCATCACCGTGCTGTTGCGCGGGTCGATGCGCCGCGACAGCACGCCGGGCACCCCGGTGATCAGCGTGCCGATTCCGTACACCAGGTCACTGGTCAGGTGCGGACGCGAGGTGTGCCCGCCGGGCGAGTGCAGCGTCACCTCGACCTGGTCGGCGGCCGAGGTGATCGGCCCCGGCCGCACCGCGACCTTGCCGACCGCCAGCCGCGGGTCGCAGTGCAGCGCGTAGATGCGCGACACCCCGGTCAGCACCCCCGCGGCGATCGCGTCGATCGCGCCACCGGGCATCAGTTCCTCGGCGGCCTGGAAGATCAACCGCACGCCGACAGGCAGTTCGGGCGCCGACGCCAGCGCCAGCGCCGGCACCCAGCAGCACCGCGGTGTGCGCGTCGTGCCCGCAGGCATGGGTCGACGTTGGGCACCACCGACGCGTACGGCGCACCGGTACGCTCCTCCATCGGCAGCGCATCCATGTCGGCGCGCAGCGCCACCCGCGGCCCGTGCTCGGGACCGAAGTCACAGGTCAAACCCGTGCCGCCAGGCAGCACCTTGGGATTGAGACCCGCGTCGGCGAGCTGCGCGGCGACGTACTGGGTGGTGGCGAACTCCTGACGGCCGAGTTCGGGGTGGGTGTGGATATGACGGCGCCAGCCGACCAGATCGTCGTAGTGCGCGCTCACCCACGCGTTCGTCGCATCCGACAGGCCTGTCATGACGCCCGCCTCTGCTGTTGCTCGAGCACCCGGTCGCGCTCCGTCACGGTTTCGGCCAGCGCAACCACCGTGCGCGCCAGCATGATCGAGCCTTCGACCACCGCGGTGTCGGCACTGGCCGAAACCGCCGCGGCGGCGAACGCCGGCTGATGGATGGACGCGCCACCGGCGTCGATGCCGACGATCGGGTGGATACCCGGCATCACCTGGGTCACGTTGCCCATGTCGGTGCTACCCAACGGCATCGACGCCTCGATGTCCTCTGGAACCGGGGTGCGGCCCAAGCGCACCATCTCGGCCCGCAGCGTCGACGACAGCCACGCATCGGGGAGCAACTCCGCATAGGCGGGTGCGGTCTCGGTGACGATGTGCTCGCAGCCGGTGCCGACAGCGCCCGCCGCGAAACATCCCGCCATCCGGGATTCCAACTCGCGCAACGACTCCGAGTCGGTGGCGCGCATCGTGTAGCGCAGCTCGGCGCGCGCCGGGATGACGTTGGCCGCCTGACCGCCGTCGGTCACGATGCCGTGCATCATCTGCCCCGGTGCCAACTGCTGGCGCAACAAGCCGATGGCCACCTGTGTGACCGTGACGGCGTCGGCGGCGTTGATCCCGAGATACGGGGCGACCGCGGCGTGTGATTCCCGTCCGGTGTAGCGAATCGTCGCCTCCGACAGCGCCAGCGAGCGTCCCGCCGCGATGTCGATCGGTCCGGGATGCAGCATCACGGTGGCGGCGATGTCGTCGAACACGCCGGCAGCCAGCATCAGCACCTTGCCCCCGCCCGCCTCCTCGGCGGGAGTGCCCAGCAGCACCACCGTCAGGCCGAGTTCGTCGGCGACCTCGGCGAGCGCCAGCGCGGTACCGACCCCAGAGGCGGCGATGATGTTGTGCCCACAGGCGTGACCGATCCCGGGCAGCGCGTCGTACTCGGCGCAGATCCCGACGACCAGCGGGCCGCTGCCGTACTCGGCGCGAAACGCGGTGTCCAGGTCCGCCGGAGCCTTGGTGATCTCGAACCCGCGTTCGGCGACCAGCGCCTGCGTCATGGCGCAGCTGCGGTGCTCGTCGAACGCCAGTTCGGGCTCGGCGTGGATGGAGTGGGACAACGCGAGCAGATCTGTGCTGCGCATGCGCACTGCGTCTTCAACGCACGTCGACGCGGCGGTAGGCATCTAGGCAGTATCTCACTGCTCGCGGGAAAGGCTGAGCGGCGCCGAACTAAGCTCCGAGTCGTGGAAGATCCGGCGACCGAAGCCCGTCGGGCTGCCGCCGCTCTGGCAGAGCGCACCGGCGTCGACGCACACGACGTGGCCGTGGTGCTCGGATCCGGGTGGGCTCCGGCTGCGTCGCAACTGGGAGACCCCACAGCCGTCGTCCCGATGGCCGAACTTCCCGGCTTCACCCCGCCCAGCGCCCAGGGCCATGGCGGCCAGGTGCTGTCGCTACGGGTCGGCGCGCATCGGGTGTTGATCCTGTTGGGCAGGATCCACGCCTACGAGGGACACGACCTCCGTCACGTGGTGCATCCGGTGCGGACGGCCTGCGCGGCGGGGGTGCACACCGTGGTGCTGACCAACGCCGCGGGCGGCCTGCGCTCGGAGTTCACCGTGGGCCAGCCCGTGCTGATCAGCGACCACCTGAATCTGACGGCACGCTCACCGCTGGTCGGCGCCCAGTTCGTGGACCTGGTCGACGCCTATTCGCCGCGGCTCCGGGCGATCGCGCGTGAGATCGACCCGACGCTGGCCGACGGCGTCTACGCAGGCCTGCCCGGCCCGCACTACGAGACACCCGCCGAGATCCGGATGCTGCGCACGCTCGGGGCGGACCTGGTCGGGATGTCGACCGTGCACGAGACGATCGCGGCCCGCGGGGCAGGCGCGCAGGTGCTGGGGATTTCGTTGGTGACCAACCTGGCGGCCGGGATGACCGGGGAGCCGCTCAGCCACGAGGAGGTGCTCGAGGCGGGCCGTCAGTCGGCGACCCGGATGGGCTCCCTGCTGTCGGCGGTGATCGCCCGGGTCTGATCGGGGGACAGTTTGGTGCTCGCCCACACCACGCCCCGGGCCAGCAGCGGTGCAGCGAACAGCATCAGCAGAATCCGCACCACCTGGGCGGCGATGATGAACGTGACGTTGGACCCGGTCTCGACGGCGGTGGCCAGTACGGCGTACACCCCGCCGGGGCTGGTCGCCAGGTAGCCCTCCAGTGGGGTCAGGCCGGTGACATGGGCCAGCAGCGCCCCCAAACCTGCGGTCGCGACTGCCAGGACGATGATCAGGCCGACGGCCGTGGGCAGCAGGCGACCGACAGCGCGCAGCGAGTCACGGGTGAAGGCCAGCCCCGCCTGCCAGCCGATCAGCATGTAGCCGGCCTGGACCAGGAGCAGCGGCACCGACAGCCCGAAGGACAGCCCGCTGAGCTCGAGGACGACGGTCAGCGCGAGCGGGCCGAGCAACCCGGCGCCGGGCAGCCGGATCAACCGTCCGGCGGTGGCGCCGACGAGCACCAGCGCGACGAGGATGCCGATGCTGAGATACCAAGGAGCGACGCTTGTTTGGGCCACCTCGGTGTCCTTGGCAGACTTGTCCGCGTGGTAGATGAGCGTGACGACGACCGGCATCGACGCGGTGACCAGTCCCACCCGCAGGTATTGAACGACGGCCACCACGCGGTCGTCGCCGCCGAGTTCGCGCGCGATGGCCACCAGCCCGGATGCTCCGCCGGCCGTCAGGGCCAGCGAGCCGGTCAGCGGGGTGACGTTACGGTGCAACCCGAGGAGCGCTCCAGCGATGACACTGAGCGCGAGCGTCGCGACGGCGACCCCGATGACGATCGGCCAGTCGCCACCCAGCGTCGCCAGGGCGTCGTCGTGCACCATCGTGCCGATGTAGACGCCGAGCACCCCTTGCGCGGCGATGCCGATCTTCCTGGGAACCCGCTCGGGTCCCGCCGACATCAGCGCCAGGACGATGCCGACGACCAGGGCGGCGAACAACGCCGCCGACGGGACGCCGATCAACGTCAGCGGGACCGTCGCCGCGGCCGTCGCCGCCAGGAGCACGGTCCACCTGAGTATTTGTTGCATCCACTTCATCCTGATAACAAGTATGCTCTTGCTAAATCATGATCGCAAGCCCGGTGGGCGGGCACTTGTGCGCGGTAGATACCAAGGTATAGCTTGGTAACTATGGAGCGCGCGACGTCAACGTTCTCGGCGGCCACGGAGCTGCGGGAGTCGGTGATGGCGGTCGCCAGGCAGATGCGCAGGCACCGCCCCGACAACGGCCTCACGCTGAGCCAGATGCAGCTGCTCGGCGAGATCAGTCGCGCGGGCGTCACCACACCGGCCGAGCTCGGTGTCCGGATGCAGGTCAAGGTCCAGTCGCTGACCGATTCCCTCAATGAGCTGGTGACCCGCGGGCTGATCGGGCGCCGCCCCGACCGCACCGACCGCCGGCGTCAGCTGGTCGAGATCACCGCCGACGGCGCGACCCTGCTGGAGGCCGACCGCGCCGAACGCGACGCGTGGCTGCGCGACACCATGCGCGACACGCTGTCGACGCTGGAGTTCGAGCTGCTGATGCTGGTGGCACCGATCCTGCGCAAGCTCGCGGAGGCCGATCCCGAGGCGAATCCGGCGCGATAGTCGACCCCCGCGGTGTGTTTGCGCGCCCGATTCACCTCTGATGGGGTGTACCGATGAGTGAGCTGTCAGCCGCCGCGGCCGAGTGGATCGCTCACGATCCCGATCCGGACTCCGTCGCCGAGCTCGCAGCCTGCAGCGACGACGACCTCGAGGACCGCTTCGCACGGCCTCTGGCATTCGGCACCGCGGGCCTTCGCGGTCCGCTGCGCGCCGGGCCCAACGGGATGAACCTCGCCGTGGTGCTGCGCGCGACCTGGGCGGTCGCCAAGGTTCTCGCCGACCGCTCACTCGGCGGGTCCGCGGTCGTGGTCGGCTACGACGCCAGGCACCGCTCCGCGGAGTTCGGCCGCGCGGCAGCTGAAGTCTTTGCTGCCCAAGGCTTTTCCGTCACGCTGATGTTCGGCCCCGTCCCCACGCCCGTGGTGGCATTCACGGTCCGCGAAATCGGCGCCGCAGCGGGGGTGCAGATCACCGCGTCGCACAACCCGGCGTCCGACAACGGCTACAAGGTGTACTTCCCCGGCGGGCTGCAGATCGTTGAGCCCACCGACCACGACATCGAGCGCGCCATCGCGGCCGCACCGCCTGCCGACCACATCCCCAGAGCGCCCGTCACGATCAGCGGCACCGAGCAGGTGCGCCACTACCTCGAGCGCGCCGCCGCGGTTCGCCGCACCACCGGTTCCGCGCGGGTGGCGCTGACCCCGATGCACGGAGTCGGCGGCGAGTTCGCCCTTGATGCGTTGGCGCTGGCCGGTTTCGGCGACGTGCACGTGGTCGAAAGCCAGTTCGCGCCCGACCCCGACTTCCCGACCGTCGCCTTCCCCAACCCGGAGGAGCCGGGTGCCGTCGACGAACTGCTGACCCTCGCCACCGAAGTCGACGCACAGATCGCCGTCGCGCTGGACCCCGACGCCGACCGATGCGCGGTCGGGGTTCCGACGCCGTCCGGCTGGCGGATGCTCACCGGCGACGAAACCGGTTGGCTGCTAGGGGATTACATCCTCTCCCACCACCAGGGTAGGACCGCGGTGGTGGCCAGCACCGTGGTGTCGTCGCGGATGCTGGCGAGCATCGCCGCAGCCCACGGCGCGCGCCACGTCGAAACCCTGACGGGATTCAAGTGGCTGGCGCGTGCCGATGCCGACATCCCAGACGCGGCGCTCGTCTACGCCTACGAGGAGGCGATCGGACACTGCGTCGATCCCGCCGCGGTCCGCGACAAGGACGGCATCAGCGCTGCCGTGCTGGCGTGTGACCTCGTGGTCGCGCTGCGTCGGCGTGGACGCACGGTGCTCGACGCGCTCGACGACCTGGCCCGCCGCCACGGTGTGCACACCACGACCGCGGTCACCCGCCGGGTCGAGACGCCCGCCGCGGCGGCTGCTTTGATGACGCGGTTGCGTGAGGCCCCGCCCCGACAACTGGCCGGCGTCCCGGTCACGGTCACCGACCTGGCGCCCCGCACCGACGCACTCGTCTTCACCGGCGGCGACGACACCACGTCGGTGCGGGTGGTGACCCGCCCGTCTGGGACCGAGCCGAAACTCAAGTCCTACATCGAGATTCGGTGCACCGGCGAACTGATCGGCGCCCGGGACCGCGCGCGACAAGTGCAGGACGCCGTCGCCGCGGCCGTCGCCGGAATTGCATTCCAGTAGGTCGTCTCTCGCAATTCCCCGCGTGGAATGCAATTCCGGCGCGAACTTGACTGGCGAACTTGACTATCGAGGACCGAACTGGCGGTCCCCGGCGTCACCGAGGCCCGGGACGATGTAGGCGATGTCGTTGAGACCGGAATCGATGCTGGCGGTCACCAGGCGCAGGTTCGGCGCCGCTTTCTCCAGTGCCGCAATCCCTTCCGGAGCGACGACGACGCAGATGGCGGTGATGTCGACTGCGTCGCGGGCGAAGAGCAGCTCGATGGTGTGCACCATCGAGCCACCGGTGGCCAGCATCGGGTCGAGCACGATCACCGGCTGCGTGCTCAGATCGTCGGGCAGCGACTCCAGATACGGAGTGGGTTGATGCGTTTCCTCGTCACGGGCCACACCGACGAAGCCGACCCGGGCCTCGGGGATGAGCGCGTGCGCCTGATCGACCATGCCGAGGCCGGCGCGCAGTACCGGAACCAGCAGCGGCGGACGGGCCAGCTTCGCCCCCGCGGTGTCGGCCAGCGGGGTGCGCACCGGGACGGTGTCGACCGTAAGGTCGCGGGTGGCCTCGTAGACGAGCATCAGGGTGAGGTCCCGCAGCGCGGCACGGAACCCCGCATTGTCGGTGCGCTCGTCGCGCAGAGTGGTCAGCCGCGCTGCGGCCAGCGGGTGGTCGACAACGCGCACGTCCATGGATCCCGACCTTAATGGGAACCGACGGCCGTTTCGCGGCGTCCTATCTTCTATGTTCGCGCGCTTGTCTGCAGACACCGATCTGATCCGCGCCTACGGTTCGGCCTCGTCGGCTCACGCGGCGGAGCTGCAGGCGGCCGCCGCCCGGCTGACCGCGCTGGGTGCCGCGCCCGCCTCGACGTTCGGCCCGGTGGGCGCTCGGTTCCAGGCGGCGCTCGCCCGGGCCACCGAACGCGCGGCCCGCAACGTCACCGACCTGAGCGGCTCGATCGCGGCCGCGCACCCCGCGGCGTCGGGCACGGCGCAGGCGTATGAGGGCGGCGACGCGGACGCCGGGACCCGGCTAACCGGGACCTGGTGATGCCCAGCGCGCTGGTGACGACGCTGGCGGCGCCGATCCGTCAGGTGCAGGCGCTGGTCGGCCCCGGCTGGTCGGGCGACCCGGCGGCCGACCCGGCCGCGGTACTGACCGGGGTGCGCGACATGTTGGCCGATGTCGCGAACTCCGCCGGGCGGGCGTGGCGCGTCGCCGACACCGGATGGTCGGGCGCGGGAGCCGATGCCGCGGCGCAGTTCGCGGCGACGACGTCCGCGGCGATCGACGACGCCGCCGAGCGTGCCGGAAGCGTGGGCGCCACGGCTGACAACGCCGCCGGGGCGGTCGCGCGGGCGCACCGACGGCTGCAGGCGATCGTCGACGAATTCGAAGCCAAAGCCGGCGCGCTGGAGCCCCGGCTGGACTCGCCGGGCGTCGCCCAGGAGCTGCTGGCCGAGGCGCGCCGGTCGCTGGCGGAGGCGGTGGCGGTCGTCGAGGAGTTGCTCGCCGAGCTGGACGGGCACGCTGCCGAGCTGGATGCCCGGGCGCCGGCCGCCTCGCCCGGGTCCCCTGTGTCGACCGCGCCGGCGGGATGGCCGGGCGGTGGCGGCATGGGCTCCGGCCCGGGCGTCGGCGGCGGTGGTGCCCCGGTGGGAACGCCGACGGGCTGGGGCGGATCCGGCGGCGGGGTCGGGGACCTGGCCGAATTCCCCGGCCGCGACGGGACGGACTCGCCGGACGCGGCGACGTTCGGCGACGGGGTGGCGGTGCGGCTGCCCGACGGCACCGTGGTGATGGCACCGAATGCGTTGGCCGCCAGCGCCGTTCGGCATGCGTTGACCCAGCTCGGGGTGCCGTATCAGTGGGGCGGCACCACGCCGGGGGCCGGGCTGGACTGCAGCGGCCTGACGCAGTGGGCGTATGGCGAAGCGGGGCTGAATCTTCCGCGGCTGGCCCAGGAGCAGGACGTCGGCGCCGCCATGGCCCCGGGTTCGCTGCGGCCCGGCGACCTGGCGGTGTGGGACGGTCACGTGGCGATGATCGTCGGCGACGGCACCATGATCGAAGCGGGCGATCCGGTGAAACTGTCGCCGATCAGAACAACCAATGCCGGTCAGGGATTTCAGGGTTTCTGGCGACCGACGGCGTGAGCCGCGTCATGGCATGGAGTCAGCCCACTGCATGTGGCCCGCGAACCCGAGCGACGTCGCCAACGCGCGATAACGATCACGGTAGTCACGGTAGACGTCGACTTCGCCACGGGCGTCGGCGAGCAACGCGCGCATCCGCAGCACAAACACGTCGAGGCACTCCGAGGCCATCTCCAGGGGTGTTGTCGCCACCCGGTCGGTCAGTTCCTCGGCTTCGACAAGATCCCTCTCGCCGCCACGGCCGAGCAACGTCCCGACGAAAGCTGCGCTGGCGGCGACCGCCCAGGCGAATTGCCCCCGCTCGACCAGCACCTCGAGCGCGGTCCGCATGCAGTTGATGGCGTCGTCGACATCACCCCCCTGCCTGGTGCGTTCACGGGCGAGGTACAACTCGATCACCGGTAGCTCGGAGAGATAGAACCGGCCCTGCACAGTCAGTTGGCGGGCCTCCGCCAACAGCTCGAGCCCACGGTCGCGGTCCGTCGCATCCCCGTGAACCAGCACCAGTCCCTTTGTGTACTTCGTGAAGGCCACGCCGAGATCATCACCAGCTGCCTGTGCGAAAACGAGTACCTCATCGATCTCCTGGCATACGGCACCGTCGACCTCCTGAACACCGCACGCTATTGCTGCACCGAAGGTGTAGAACATGACAGCAGCTCTCGTCCACGGATCGCTGCCGCGGGAAAGGGCGACCGACCGTTCCATGTCTTTCTGCCACCCGGGATGCGCGAAGCACCATCGCGCAACGCCCCGAGTCGCATGCGCGGCGGCAAGCGGAGAGCCCATCACGTAGTCCCCTAAGGCCGGATCGTCGTGGGCCAGCTCGATGACAGCGTCCGACCACCGCAGTACTTCCTGTATTTCGCCGGTGACGACCCTGACGCCGATCGTCCCGGCCGCAAGACCCACCGTCAATATCGGGTCGGCGATGGACTCGAGCAGCGCCGAGTGTTCAGCGGCGAGCTGTGACGCCTCACGTATCCGTCCCTGCACAAGGCATTCGGCAAGCAGCCCCGTCATGGCGATCGCCGGCGACCGCTTGTCGCCGGCACGATCACACAGCTCCTGCAGTTCGTCGAATCGGCGGCCCTTGACGTCGGCATGAAGCCGCCAGGCATTTGCACACCACAATGTGCGCGGCGCGATCTGCATCGACACGGCATCGGGGTCGCCGGCGGCGATTTCGTCAGCGACCTGCCGCGCGCGCTCCCAACTCAAGCACGCACCGGCGATATCGCGGCTGGCCGACCATGCCGCTGCGCGCATGTGCCAGTCGTATGCGGCGCGCAGATCCGCTGCGGCCTGCAGATGTTCGGCGATCAATGCCGCGTTCGCGTCACCCATCGATGCGCTGGCCGCCATGGAGTCGGCAACACGGCGGTGCAGCGCTGCGCGATCCGCCTTGAGCTGCGACTCGTAGGCCACCCTGTGGATCAGCGGGTGGCGGAAGCCGAACTCGGCTCGCGGCACAAACGCCACCTGATCGATCAGTTCCGCCTCGAGCAGTTTCGGTAGCGCGGTGCTGTCGGCGAGTTGGGACAGCAAGGCCTCGTCGAAACGCACACCGATGACCGCCGCGGAATTGAGCGTTCGTTTGGCCGTTGGATCGAGACGGTCGATCCTGGCAGCGATCGCGGCCTGCAGGGTCGCAGGCACGGTGACGTCCGCGTGGTCACGAGTGCACACATAGTCACCGCGGAGCCCGTCGAGCACGTTTCGGTCCGCGAGGTCGCGCACGATGGACTCGGCGAAGAAAGGGTTTCCTGCGGCCCGGTCCGCGATCTGCGAGATCAAGCCGGCAACGGACAGGTCCGAACCCAACAACTCCTCGACGAGCGATGTGGTCTGCGAATCATCCAGCGGCGCAAGAGAAACGGTCTGTGAGCCGGGAACGCGTGAGAGCGCTCCGCGGTATTCAGGCCGGTAAGTGACCAGCACCAGCGAGTGAGTGCGGGCCACCACCGATAGAAAATCCGCCAGCATCGACTCGCTGGTCGGGTCGATCCAGTGCGCGTCCTCGATGACGAACACGGCCGGGGTCGACCGGCCCAGGTACGCTGCGTTGACCAACGTGGTGATGCGTCGACGCCGCGCGTCGGCGGCAATGTCCGGGACATCGTGACCCGGGTGGCGAATGCCGAGCAGATCATCGAGCAACAGAAGATCTTCAGGGTCGACACCGGTGAATCGGTCGCGGATGCGGGTGCGGGCCGACTCATCGTCCAATTCGTTGATCCCGAACGCCGTCCGCAGCAGCGCGGCGATCGCATGAAACGGGACTTCGGCGGCATGGGACTCGCAGGATGCCGAAAAGATATCCACACCAAGGCTTCTCGCAACCGACATTACTTCGGCCACCAGACGGCTCTTGCCGATGCCCGCCAGCCCGACAAGTCCGACCAGGCATCCGTGTCCACCGACCGCCCGGTGCAGCATTCCGGTCAGCGCGCCCAGCTCCCACTCACGCCCCACCAGGGTGGACGTGTGCCGGCGGGCAAGTGCGTCGTGTCCGGTCATCGCCATGAGGCGATACGCCGGCACCGGACTGGCCGCGCCTTTGACATCTACCATCTGCAGCTCTGCCAGCGTCGCAACATCTTCGACCATTCGCGCGGTGGACGCGGATATCATCACTCCGCCGGGAGGTGCCGCGGATTCCATCCGCTGTGCCGACCCCACATGCTCGCCGATTGTCGTGTAACCCAACGGTGTGGCACCGATGTCGCCGGCGATGACCTGGCCGGAGTTCAGGCCGATTCGCAAACGGAGGCCTATCCCGTCGCGAGTCTCGACCTCGGCCGAAATCTGGGTCATCTCCTCCTGAATGCCCAATGCAGAAAGGCAGGCCCGAGCGGCATGGTCCTCGTAGGCGATCGGTGCACCGAAGACCGCCATGATGCCGTCGCCGGTGAACTTGTCAACGGTTCCTCCGTACCGCTTCACCACTGCCGCGGCATTATCGACGAGTTTGGCCATGATCTCGCGTAAGCGCTCCGGACCCACGGCTTCGGCGATCTCCATCGAATGAACGACATCGGCGAACAGAACAGTGACCTGCTTGTACTCCGCCGATCGGGCGGCCTGCGTAAGCGCCGCACCGCACTCGCTGCAAAACTTGGCCGTGTCGATCGCCGAGACACCACACGACCCGCACGTTATGGTTCGTGCCGTCGGTGCGCCGTGGCCGTCGCCACCGGAATCCACGTCCGCATCATGCCACCGCCAGCCGGACCTGTCTGTCAAATCGTGGGTGGCGCCCAGCCCCCGTCACCCGAGTGAAGTGCCCCGCCGAGACTGCATCTACACAGCGAAAGTGCGAGAACGGGCCTGCTGGAATGCAGTTCCGGCGGAATGGGGGGACGGGGCTCCGACGCGGGGCTGGGGACTCAGGTGGGTGGCTGGAACAGCGATCGGACACACAGTTCCTTCGCCCCCTCGAGCATTAGGACGAACATGTCGAAACCCTCGCTCTGGTACTCGATGACGGGATCGCGATTGGCCATCGCACGCAGCCCGATACCTGCCGCGAGGTAGTCCATCTCGTAGAGGTGGTCACGCCACATAGCGTCGATGGAGTCGAGCAGAACATCGCGCTCGAGCATGAACGTTGCCCCCGCGCCGAACCGCTCCTCGATCTCGTCTTCGTACCGGGCCAGCGCACCCTGAGCATCCTCGGTCACCGCGTGAAGCAACGATTTGCGGGTCAACGGCATGTCGGGCAGTGAATGGAGGTCCCCGGCAAGCGGATACAGCCCTGTCAAGGCCGCTTCCAGCCAATCCAGATCCCAGTCTTCCGGATAGCCGTCGGCAGTGCATTCCTCGACGTAGGCGGTGATGACTTCCACCAATATGAGGCGAACCTGTTCATGCACATCCTCACCTTCGAGAAGGCGTGCGCGTGCTTCGTAGACGACTTTGCGCTGCGAATCCAACACCTCGTCGTACTTCACGACGTTCTTGCGCATTTCGAAGTTCTGCTGCTCGATTTGTGTCTGGGCGCCCCTGACCGCTCGGGTGACCGCGTTCGACTTGATCGCCTCGTCGTCGGGCATCTTCAACCGCGACATCAACTTGTCGAGATTAATGGTGCTGAACCGCCGCATCAGCTCGTCGCGCAGCGACAGGTAGAAGCGCGTCTCCCCCGGATCTCCTTGGCGCCCCGCCCGGCCACGCAGCTGATTGTCGATGCGCCGGGACTCGTGGCGCTCGGTCCCCAGTACGTAGAGCCCGCCCAGAGCCGCGACTTCGGCTGCCTCAGAGGCAATTTCGGCCTTGACTTCGGAGCGAAGCCTGCTCCGGGCAGCCCTATATTCTTCGGGCGACCGTTCGGGGCACAGGCCAAGGGAGCGAAGCCGCTCGTCGGTGAGGAAGTCGACGTTGCCGCCGAGTGCGATGTCGGTGCCGCGGCCGGCCATTTCGGTGGCGACGGTGAGCGCGCCGCGCCTACCGCCCTGGGCGACGATGGTGGCCTCCTGTGCGAGATGCTTGGGGTTGAGCACCGCGTGCGGGATGCTCCGTGCGGTGAACTGGCGGGATAGGTACTCCGACTTGTCCACACTGGTGGTGCCGATCAGCACCGGTTGTCCCGCTGGCGTGCCGCGTGACGACGTCCTCGACGACCGCGTTGAACTTGGCCAATTCGCTCTTGTAGATGACGTCCGCGTCGTCGCGGCGCACCATGGGCCTGTTGGGCGGGATGGTGATGACTCCAGCCGATAGATGTCGCGAAACTCCGACGCCTCGGTGTGCGCCGTGCCGGTCATGCCGGCGAGCTTGTGGTAGAGCCGGAAGTAGTTCTGCAGCGTGATCGTCGCCAACGTCTGGCTCTCTGGCTGGACCTCCACACCTTCCTTGGCCTCGATGGCCTGGTGCAGGCCCTCGTTGTAGCGGCGGCCCACCAGGACCCTGCCGGTGAACTCGTCGACGATCTGCACCTCGTTGTCCTCGTTGACGATGTATTCCCTGTCGCGGTGGAACAATTCCTTGGCCCGCACCGCATTGTTGAGGTAGCTGATCAGTGCCGAGTTGGCGGTCTGATAGAGGTTGTCGGTTCCTAGCTGATCCTCGACGAGAGCGATACCGTCCGCGCTCATACTGATGGTGCGCTTGCGGATATCGACCTCGTAGTGGGTGTCCTTCTTCATCACGGCGGCCAAGCGGGCGAATTCGACGAACCACTCCGCCGCGTCGTCGGCGGGTCCGGAGATGACCATCGGCGTGCGCGCCTCGTCGATGAGGATGGAGTCGATCTCGTCAACGATGGCGTAATGGTGCCCACGCTGCACCCGATCTTCGAGCCGATGCGCCATGTTGTCGCGCAGATAGTCGAAACCGAACTCATGGTTGGTGCCGTAGGTGATGTCCGCGGCGTAGGCGACGCGTCGCTCGTCGGGCCCCATATCGGACACGATCACGCCCACAGTCAGGCCCAGGAAGCAATGCACCCTGCCCATTTGTGCGGCGTCACGTCTGGCCAGGTAGTCGTTGACGGTGACGACGTGCACGCCTTTGCCGCTGAGCGCGTTCAGATAGGCGGGCATCACACACGCCAGCGTCTTGCCTTCGCCAGTCATCATCTCGGCGATATTGCCGAAGTGCAGGGCCGCACCGCCCATCGCCTGCACGTGATACGGGTGCAGGCCCAGCACCCGCCAGGCGGCTTCACGCGCCACCGCGAACGCCTCGGGGAGCAGATCGTCGAGATCGGCCCCGCCGGAGATCCGCTTCTTGAACTCGTCGGTCTTGGCCCGCAGTTCGGCATCGGTCAGCTTCTCGATTCCGTCGGACAGGCGGCGGACGTGGTCCGCAATCCCCATCAGGTGCTTGACCCACGGCCTTCTCCGAGGCGGAGGACATCAGCTAACACGGGAGATGCCCTCGGCCCGGCTCTCGGTACTCCGGCACAACGCTGTCGCACCCATCATCGCTTTGCTCGCTCATCCCCTCAGCCTGCCATGTGCAAATAATAAAATGATTGCTTTGTGCGAATCTATCGTACCCGATGTATGGTTCTGAAGTCATAAGTCTCCACTGTCGTGACCGGCATTGGGGTTAACTGGGCAAACGTCAGAAAGCGGCGCAAAAGGGAGAATTCAATGAGCAACGAATGCCGAACCAGCGGTTGACTCGCCGTCACAGACACCGGCCTCGGAGTTAATGCACAACCAACCCGGAGTCTCGGTGCCGGGTGTAGATCGCCCGGTTCACCGCACGGTCGACCGCGAGGAATGGGTGCCGGAGGGCATGCCCGCCGGAGACGGTCAGCCGCTGAATAAGACCTCCCCCCTCCTACTACGTCGAGCACGTCGGCCGGGCCGGGGTGTTGGCAGCGGCACTGGGCGTCGGGGCAGCAATAGCCGGAACAGCGGGCGTTGCGAGCGCCGCGCCCGCCAAGGCGGACTCCACAAACTCGTCACCCTCGACGACATCCGACTACCAAGGGCAGTCTGCGGTAGCCGCGGAGCAGCACCACGCAGACACAGACTCGCGTCACCGCCGGGCGTCCACCGGGAGAACACCTCGACGAACGACTCGCGCACCGCCGACTCCCGGTCGGAGACGACGGAGACGGATTCGGCAGGCGTCGGCACCGATGAGACCGCCCGCGACGCGACACCCGCAAGCGACCGGTCGACCAGTGAGACAGCGACAAGTGGGACCCCGCCGAAACCGAGGACACGACTGTCAGCCGCGACACCGGACTGCGACCAACAGGCGCAACACGCCCGGTGAGACCGTGGAAGTGCCCAGCGCCCCCGCGCGAGACCACGCCGGACCATCGACCGCCACGGACAGTGCCGGCGAATCCACAGCTGACCCGCTCCACTGAGCAGGTGGTGCTGATCGCCGCGCTGCCCGAGGAGCAGTCCCCCGTTGCCGACGCCGACATCACCACCGGCGCAACGCCGGCGAGCGCGGGAGCCGCCGCACCGTTGCCGAGTCAGCGCCCCTGATCTCGACAGTGCCGCAGACACCCGCCCCGGTGGGCGCTGGTGAACAGGTACTCGAGACCGTGCTGGTGCCTTTGGCCAGCCCGACCATCCCGGCCAGCCCGACAGTCCAAGCCGCCGAAACCCCCCTGCTCTGGAAAATTTTCCCGTGGTCGCGCGCATACCCAAACCCCCATTGCCACAACCACTCCAGCGCATGTCGCCGTCGCCAGCCGCACCGCCGTCGCCAGTCGCCAGCAGCACCGCCGCCAGCAGCCGCCGCCGCCGTGGTATCCAGATCCGTGGGCATCAAGCTGCCCGCATCCGCCACGGTCTTCACGCTGCGCGGCCGGAGTTATCTAGGAGCGGCACCCCCGACAAGATGGCTGAACAATTCGGTGGCATCTTCGCCGCTGGTCCCTACACGATGTCGCAGCTGACTATCCGGCCAAACTGGAGCAAGACCGCGATCTCCGCTGGCGTCAAGGTCCTCGACGCCGCGCTGATGTCCACTTCCGGAACATCATCGTCGATGGCCCAGTCCAGGGCGCCCAAGTCGCCTCCCAGGTGGATGCGCCAGTACGCCTCGGACCCGATCAGGGCAGCACTGGCCGGCCGTGTCACCTTCCTGCTGACCGGTAACACCCTGCGTGCGGGCAGCGGGAAAGTCATCGGCGGGTCGTAAATGACGGTTCGATCGGCTGGCGACACCGACAACCACACCGTGGGCGATCATCGACGTCGCTCGCCGGTGGGACGGTTGGGCCGACGCGCCCGCCGACCCCACCAATCTGTGGGCCGCCGCCGAAGCCAAGGCGGGCATGGACTCATGTCGCACTCGCTCTACAGCCAAGTCAACCTCTACGACTCACAGAACACCGTCTGGCAGGAGGGCAACACCACCTTTGTGCTGACCCACGAGAGCAAACTGCAGATCCTCAAAGTTACAAGTACCGCAACGCGCCTGCCGATTTCGTAGACGCTGTCCGGGCCAAGGTCGAGGCCGGATACACACCGCACCTCCGCTGACAGCCCATCCGCTGCCATCTCGGCCCCCGTCCAGATCCAGAGCGCGACAGTGGCAGGCGACGTTTGACAAGTCTGGTGGCCAAGTACGGAGCATGATCCACCCGCGGGCATGCCGCGGCCCGCCGCGGGACACGCCTGTCGGGGATGGACAGCGACAGACCCCTGCGCCTGCTGGTTAGGCTGTGCCGCATGGCTGCTGACATCGTGCCGATCGGGCTGAAGCTGACCAAGGGCGACGTGTACACGTTGTGGGCGCCGCGGTGGCGCGCCGACGGCGACGAGTGGGAGGCCTTCCTCGGCAAGGACGAGGACCTCTATGTCTTCGACTCCGTCGCCGATCTGGTGGCGTTCGTCCGGACCAACACCGACAACGACATCGTCGATCACCCGGCGTGGGAGAAGCTGACCGAGGCGAACGCCCACACGCTGAACCCGACCGACGACCACACGCACGACCTGGCGGCCTTCGAGGAGATCCTCGCCAACAAGCCCACCGCGGAAACGGTGGACGAACTGCACCGCGCGCTGGCCGTCGTGTCGTCGATCGGGACGGTGTGTGAGCTGCCGTCGGTCACCAAGTTCTTCAACGGCAACCCGGTGCTCGGGACTGTCGGCGGTGGGGTCGAGGTGTTCAGCGGCCGCGCCGGACGCAAACGCTGGGCCGAGATCGAGAAGATCATCGCCCGCGGCTGGGACAAGGTGATCGATGCGATCGACGAGATCATCACCACCCCCGACGTCGATAGCGCCGCCGTCGAGAAGGCCCAGGCCGAGCTCGACGACGGACGCACCCGAACCCGAGGAAGACGACGTAGACGGGTTCGACGCCGCCGATGTTGGTGTCGACACGGACGAGGAGTCGGACGACCTGGCCGCCGCGGCCGAGACCAAGGTGCTCGGCGGCGACGAGGACTTCTGGGCGCGGGTGGGCATCGACCCGGTGCGGGTGATGACCAGCAGCGGCACGTTCTTCACGCTGCGCTGCTACCTCAACGACCAGCCCATCTTCCTGGGCCGCAACGGGCGCATCAGCGTGTTCCCCTCCGAGCGTGCGTTGGCGCGCTACCTCGCCGACGAACATGACCACGACCTGTCCGACCTGGCCACCTACGACGACATCAAGACGGCAGCCACGGACGGCTCGCTGCGCGTCGACGTCAGCGACGACAACGTCTACGTGCTGACCGACATCGTCGACGACCTGGCCGAGGGCCCCGACGCGCTGGACCGCGATCAGCTCGAGCTGGCGGTCGAGCTGCTGCGCGACATCGGCGACTACTCCGAGGACACCGGCGTGGAGGCCAAGCTCGCCGCCGACGCGCCGCTGGGCCGACTGATCGGCTGCGTGCTCGAACCCGACTCCGTCAACCGCCCGAGCGCGCCCTACGCCGACGCGGTCGCCCAGTGGGAGTCCCTGGAGAGGTTCGTCGAGTCCCGCCTGCGCCAGGAGTAGGCCACCTCGCTCGGCGAGCGCGCGTGCCTGTGCGCAACACGCCGCGTACTGCTGGCAATGCGCGCGCGTTCGGCGCCATCGAGCGCGCGCAAAATGCCACTGATAGCGGCGCGCCGGCGGGTCAAATGCGGAGACAAACTAACCGATGAGGACGGCGTAGCGCGGCTTGATCACGTCGTCGATCAGCGCCAGCCGCTCGTCGAACGCGATGAACGCCGACTTCATCGCGTTGATCGTGAACCGCTCCAGATCGCTCCACCCGTAGCCGAACGCCTCGACCAGGCGCAGCATCTCCAGGCTCATCGTGGTGTCGCTCATCAACCGGTTGTCGGTGTTGACGGTCACCCGGAACCGCAGCCGCGCCAGCTTGTCGAACGGGATGCTCGGCGATGCTGGCCACCGCGCCGGTCTGCACGTTGGAACTCGGGCACATCTCGAACGGAATCCGCTTGTCCCGCAACAGCGATGCCAGCCTTCCGAGCCGCGCGGAGCCATCGGGCTCCAGCACGATGTCGTCGACGATGCGCACCCCGTGGCCGAGCCGGTCGGCCCCGCAGAACGCGATCGCCTCATGGATGGAGGGCAGGCCGAACGCCTCTCCGGCGTGAATCGTGAAGCGCGCGTTGTTACCTCGCATGTACTCGAAGGCGTCCAGATGCCGGGTCGGCGGATACCCGGCCTCGGCGCCCGCGATGTCGAACCCCACCACGCCCTTGTCGCGGAACCGGATGGCCAGCTCGGCGATCTCGCGGGACCGGGCGGCGTGCCGCATCGCGGTGACCAGGCAGCGCACCGTGATGGTGTGGCCGGCGGCAGCGGCGGCCTTCTCCCCGTCGGCGAAGCCGGCGAGCACCGCATCGACGACCGCGTCCAGCGACAGCCCGCCGTCGATGTGCAGCTCGGGCGCGAACCGGATCTCGGCGTAGACGACGTTGTCGTGAGCGAGGTCCTCGACGCACTCGTAGGCCACCCGGTGCAGCGCCTCGGGGGTCTGCATGACGCCGACGGTGTGCGCGAACGGCTCCAGGTAGCGCACCAGCGATCCGCTGTGCGCGGCGGTGCGGAAGAACGTCGCGAGCTCGTCGACGTCGGTGGCGGGCAGCTCGTCGTAGCCGTACTGTTCGGCCAGCTCGAGCACCGTCGCGGGCCGCAGCCCGCCGTCGAGGTGGTCGTGCAGCAGCGCCTTCGGCGCGTGCCGGATGCTCTCCAGAGTCAACGGTGTCGTCACGGCGTGCTCCTCACGTGATCCGGTCGATGATGAGCGGACGCGTGCCGCGGCGGCTTCGCCAGGATCGGGCCGACGCTCCAGGCGCCGTCGAGTTCCGACAGCGCCGCCCCGAACCGCTCCGGGGTGTCGGTGTAGAGGGTGAACAGCGGTTCGCCCGCCGCGACGGGTTCGCCGGGCCTGCGGTGGATGCGCATCCCGGCACCGAACTGCACGCGCTGACCCGGCTCCGAGCGGCCCGCTCCGAGCCGCCACACCGCCAGTCCCACCGCCATCGCGTCGATGTCGCCCATCGTGCCACCGCGCGGTGCCGGGACGGTCTCGGTATGGGCGCCGATCGGCAGCGGCTGCAAGAGGTCCCCGCCCTGGGCGGCGACCAGCTCGCGGAACCGGTCCATCGCGGACCCGTCACGCAGCGTCTGCGCCGGGTCGACCGCGTCCGACCCCCGCGGCGTCGAGCATCTCGCGCGCCAATGCCAGCGTCAGCTCGACGACATCGTCGGGTCCGCCGCCGGCGAGCACCTCCAGCGATTCGACGACCTCGACGGCGTTGCCGACGGTTCGGCCCAGCGGCACGTTCATGTCGGTGAGCAGTGCGCGGGTCAGCAGCGCCGTATTCGGTGCCCAGATCGACCATGGTGCGGGCCAGCTCCCGCGACTCGGCCTCGGTGGACAGGAACGCACCCGACCCCACCTTGGAGTCGAGCACCAGCGCGCGGGTGCCCTCGGCGATCTTCTTGCTCATCACCGAGCTGGCGATCAGCGGCAGCGACTCGGTGGTGCCGGTGACGTCACGCAGCGCGTAGATCTTGCGGTCGGCGGGCGCCAGCTCCCCGGCGGCGAAGATCGCCGCGCCGAGGTCGCAGAGTTGTTGGCGGATCTGGGCTTTGGTGATTTCCGCGGTGAAACCGGGAATGGACTCCAATTTGTCCAGCGTCCCGCCGGTGTGCCCCAGGCCGCGCCCCGCCGCCTGGGGCACTGCGCCGCCGCACGCCATCACGATGGGCACCAGGGGAATGGTGATCTTGTCGCCGACCCCGCCGGTGGAGTGCTTGTCGACCAACGCCAGCGGCTTGCCGTCACGGCGAAGATCCGAGAAGTCGAGCCGCTCCCCCGAATCGACCATCGCGGCGGTCCACCGGGCGATCTCGGCGGTGGTCATGCCGCGCAGGAAGATCGCCATCAGCAGCGCCGACATCTGCGCGTCGGCGACGCGGCCGTGGGTGTAGGCGTCGATCACCCAGTCGATGGCCTCGTCGGAGAGGACGCCGCCGTCGCGCTTGGTGCGGATGAGCGACCGGAGCATCGAGATGCGACATCGGACCCGGAGCATCGAGATGCGACATCGGACCCGGAGCGTCGAACGTCACTCTGATCCCCCGATCCGGGCCAGATCGTCGGGCCCGAACGCGTCGGGCAGCAGTTCGGACAGCTTCCGCGGGCCATGGGGATGGTCGATGAGCATGTCCGGTCCGCCGTGTTCGAGGAGCACCTGCCTGCATCGCCCGCAGGGCATCAGAAGGTTGCCCGCGCCGTCCACACAGGACAGCGCGATCAGCCGGCCACCGCCGGTGGAATGCAGTGCGCAGACCACTGCGCACTCGGCACAGAGACCAAGGCCATATGAGACATTCTCCACATTGCAACCGGCCACCATTCGGTGATCGTCCACCAGCGCCGCCGCCCCCACCGGGAAGCCCGAATACGGCGCATAGGCACCGCTCGATGCATCAATTGCCTCTGTCCCGCAATGATTTCCAATCAACTTCCCTGGTCACCGCAGCCCCTTTACGCGATATCTCTGAATGCATTCCGAAACCTCGTCCGCCGACCGCACTTTCCAGATAGGTCACACCTAACTTTGCGCAATGAGCGCTCCGAACGGCTACACGGTAGTTCGATTAGGACTACAAGTGGGTTTAGGGTCGCCCCGAGGTTTGGGGCAGCGGTCCAGGGCCAAGAGCTGTTGGGAGCCGGAGCCTCGCCCCGAGCGTCCACCGATGGCGTTGGAGGCCAGATGAGTACGCAGACACCGAGTCTGACACCCGGAAGCGGGGAAGTGCCCGCTCCGCGCGCGAAATCGCGGAGGCGCACTCTTTATCGGGGTGATCCGGGGATGTGGTCGTGGGTGTTGCACCGCGATCACGGGTGCGACGATCTTCTTCTTCTTGTTCGTCCACGTGCTCGATACCGCGTTGGTCCGGGTGAGCCCGCAGGCCTACAACGAGATCATCGAGACCTACAAGTCCCCGATCATCGGGTTGATGGAGATCGGGCTGGTCGCCGCCGTCCTCTATCACGCGCTGAACGGGGTGCGCGTCATCCTGATCGATTTCTGGGCGCACGGGCCCGAAGTACCAGCGGCTGATGCTGTGGATCGTCGCCGGCATCTGGCTGGCGGTGTTGATCGGCGCGCTCGGGGTGATCGGGATGCATATGGCGGAGCGGTTCCTGTGAGCGCGCCGGCGGGTGGGTCGGCGGGGGTGCCGGCGGGTGGGTCGGCGGGGGTGGCGTGGACACCGCACCACCGCGGCGACCGGGCGGCGCCGGTGCAGCGAAGAACAGACCGGCCCGCCAGGCTGGACAACCCGCGCGCCCCGCGGCGCGCGGGCGGGATGCCCAACTTCGAGAAGTACACCTGGCTGTTCATGCGGTTCTCGGGCATCGTGCTGGTCTTCCTGGCGCTGGGCCATCTGTTCATCATGTTGATGTGGGAGGACGGGGTGTACCGCATCGACTTCAACTACGTCGCGCAGCGGTGGTCCTCGCCGTTCTGGCAGACCTGGGACCTGCTGCTGTTGTGGCTGGCGCAACTGCACGGCGGCAACGGGATGCGCACCATCATCGCCGACTACACCCGCAAGGACTCCACCAAGTTCTGGCTGAATACGCTGCTGGCGCTGGCGATGGTGTTCACGCTGGTGCTGGGCAGCTACGTGCTGCTGACGTTCGACGCGACGATGTCGTGATACGGGAGGCCAACGACAGTGATTCACCAACATCGCTATGACGTCGTCATCGTCGGCGCCGGCGGGGCGGGGATGCGCGCGGCGGTCGAGGCGGGCCCCCGGGCGCGGACCGCGGTGCTGACCAAGCTGTACCCGACGCGCAGCCATACCGGCGCGGCCCAGGGCGGCATGTGCGCGGCGCTGGCCAACGTCGAAGAGGACAACTGGGAGTGGCACACCTTCGACACCGTCAAGGGCGGTGACTACCTGGCCGATCAGGACGCCGTGGAGATCATGTGCAAGGAGGCCATCGACGCGGTGCTCGATCTGGAGAAGATGGGGATGCCGTTCAACCGCACCCCCGAGGGCCGCATCGACCAGCGCCGGTTCGGCGGGCATACCCGCGATCACGGCAAGGCCCCGGTGCGCCGCGCCTGCTACGCCGCCGACCGGACCGGCCACATGATCCTGCAGACGCTGTACCAAAACTGCGTCAAGCACGACGTGGAGTTCTTCAACGAGTTCTACGCCCTCGACATCGCGATGACCCCGACGCCGTGGGGCCCGGTGGCCACCGGCGTCATCGCCTACGAACTGGCGACCGGGGACATCCACGTCTTCCACGCCAAGGCGATCGTGTTCGCCACCGGCGGCTCGGGCCGGATGTACAAGACCACCTCCAATGCGCACACCTTGACCGGCGACGGGCTGGGCATCATCTTCCGCAAGGGACTTCCCCTGGAGGACATGGAGTTCCACCAGTTCCACCCGACCGGCCTGGCCGGGCTGGGCATCCTGATCTCCGAGGCCGTGCGCGGCGAGGGCGGCCGGCTGCTCAACGGTGAGGGCGAGCGGTTCATGGAGCGCTACGCGCCGACGATCGTCGACCTGGCGCCGCGTGACATCGTGGCCCGCTCGATGGTGCTCGAGGTGCTCGAGGGCCGCGGTGCCGGGCCTAACAAGGACTACGTCTACATCGACGTGCGCCACCTCGGCGCCGACGTCCTGGAGGCCAAGCTGCCCGACATCACCGAGTTCGCCCGCACCTACCTCGGTGTGGATCCGGTCACCGAACTCGTCCCGGTGTATCCGACGTGCCACTACGTGATGGGCGGCATCCCGACCACCATCAACGGCCAGGTGCTGCGCGACAACACCACCGTCGTCCCCGGCCTGTACGCCGCGGGGGAATGCGCCTGCGTGTCGGTGCACGGCGCCAACCGGCTGGGCACCAACTCACTGCTGGACATCAACGTGTTCGGCCGCCGCGCCGGCATCGCCGCCGCCGAGCTACGCACTGGGCCATGACACCGTCGACCTGCCGCCGGACCCGCCGAGCTGGTGGTCAGCTGGGTCGGCGACATCCTCTCCGAGCACGGCAACGAACGCGTCGCCGACATCCGTGGCGCGCTGCAACAGTCGATGGACAACAACGCCGCGGTGTTCCGCACCGAGGAAACCCTCAAACAGGCGCTCACCGACATCCACGCACTCAAGGAACGCTACGCGCGAATCACGGTGCAGGACAAGGGGAAACGCTACAACAGCGATCTGCTGGAGGCCATCGAACTCGGCTTTCTGCTGGAGCTGGCCGAGGTGACGGTCGTCGGCGCGCTCAACCGCAAGGAAACCCGCGGCGGGCATGCCCGCGAGGACTACCCCAACCGCGACGACACCAACTACATGCGCCACACCATGGCCTACAAAGTCCTCGACGGCAGCACCGATGGGCCCACGCGCGGAGCGAAGGGGACGACCGGGGAATCCAGCCGAGCCCCCGATCTGCTCTCCGACATCCGGCTGGACTACAAGCCCGTGGTCCAGACGCGGTACGAACCGATGGAACGGAAGTACTGACGATGAGCGCACCCGCAATCGACAACCAGGACACCCCACCGATCCCCGAGGGATCGGTGATGGTGACGCTCAAGATCGCCCGGTACAACCCCGATGACCCCGACTGCCGCCGGATTCCAGAGCTTCCGGGTGCCGTGCCTGCCCAGTGACCGCCTGCTCAACCTGATGCACTACGTCAAGTGGTACCTCGACGGCACCCTGACGTTCCGGCGGTCCTGCGCGCACGGGGTGTGCGGATCGGACGCCATGCGCATCAACGGGGTGAACCGGCTGGCCTGCAAGGTGCTGATGCGCGACCTGCTGCCCAAGAAGGCCACCAAACAGCTCACCATCACCATCGAGCCGATCCGCGGCCTACCCGTGCACAAGGACCTGGTCGTGGACATGGAGCCATTCTTCGACGCCTACCGAGCCATCAAGCCGTTCCTGATCACCACCGGTAACCCGCCCACCCGGGAACGGATCCAAAGCGCCACCGACCGGGCCCGCTACGACGACACCACCAAATGCATCCTGTGCGCGTGCTGCACCACCAGCTGCCCGGTGTACTGGAGTCAAGGTTCGTACTTCGGACCCGCAGCGATCGTCAACGCCCACCGATTCATCTTCGACAGCCGCGACGAAGCCGCCGCCGAACGCCTGGACATCCTCAACGAAGTCGACGGCGTATGGCGCTGCCGAACCACATTCAACTGCACCGAATCCTGCCCCCGCGGCATCCAAGTGACCCAGGCAATCCAAGAAGTCAAACGCGCCCTGATGTTCGCCCGCTGACCCCTTGCGATTTCGGCGTGTTCAGTCGCGGTGCGCGCGACTGTGCACGCCGATGACGATCACCCGCCGAATTGCATCACGGTCGTGAATATTTTGAAACGTTTGCGCCCGGAATTGATCATTCCACGCGAATTTTTCCGAGTGAGGGCCTCCTGGAATGCAGTTCCGGCGGCGGTTGAGGGTTCAGGGTTGCGCCGACGCCTGTGCGGCGGCCAATCGGTCGACCACGCCGGCCAGACCGTCGAACCCGGGGGCCGCGGCCATGTCGGCGGCGACGCGCCGACTGGCCTGGCGATAGCGCGGCTGGTTGAGCACGGCGAGAATGTCGCGACGGAGCGCACGGGGTGTCGGGTGCTCGGTTCTGATGCGCCGTCCGACGCCGGACCACGCGACGCGCGCACCGACCTCCGGCTTGTCCTCCTTGCCGCCGGTGGCGACGATCGGCACGCCGTAGCGCAGGGCGTACTGGACGCCACCGTATCCGCCGTTCGTCACGTACACCGCTGTGCGCGGGAGCAATTCGTCGTAGGGCAGGTAGGACGCCGCGCGGGCGTTGGCGGGCAGCGGGGGCAGCGTGTCCAGCGGGCGACCGCCCGTGGTGACCACCACCAGCACGTCCTCGTCGGCGAGGGCGCGCAGCGTCGGCGCAATGGTCTGCCCGTAGTCGATGTTGGCGATCGTCCCCTGGGTGACATGGACGACCGGCCGGGCGCCGTCGAGATCAGACCACCACGGCGGCAGCGGGGCCTTCGAGCCCGTCGCCGACATTGGCCCGGCGAAGCTGAGCCCGGACGGCGCATCGGACATCGGGTACTCGAAGGACGGAACGCTGAACTGGACGAGAGCATCGGCCCGGCGGCCCCAGTTCGGGAAGGTGCCGGGCATGTCGTTGCCGTGGACTTCGCGGTGCAGGTCGTCGATTACCCGGTAGGGCTTTCGCATGACTCGACGATTCACGGCCGCCAGCACGGCGTTTCGTGGGCGGTTCAAGAAGCGCGCCGGCGGCAGGCCCATGCCGAACGGCGCGGTGTCGCGGCTCTCGACGCACAGCGGGAGAACCCCGCAGAGAACGACGGCAGGACGCGCGGGGCGGCGATGCTCGAGCAGGAACGCGGCGCCGAGGAAGGCGGGTTCGGCGAGGACGATGTCGGTAGGCTGCGCGGCCAGTGCCGCGATGAGCGCCTCGTACTGAGCCCTGGCGGGACGGGCGAAGACATGTTCGACGTCGAAGGCGATCGCCTCGACACCCTTCAACCCGGCGCGCTCGGAAAGGCCGTCCAAGATGTGCGTGTCGTCGTAGTCGGCCTCGGCAGGCAGAGGCACATGAATCGCCCCCGTGGCGGCGATTTTGTCGGCGAAGCGCGCGCCGGTAAGGAACTGCACGTCGTCCCCACGATTGACGAAGTTCTCGGCGACGGCCAACAGCGCCGTCACATGACCGTGCACCGGCACGCTGGCGATGATGATTGCTGCCATGACAACTCCCATGCGTACTGTCATGTAGTATTCATTACTGTGCCACGCAAGTCAATATCCGGGAAGGCGCCGCGCGCGTACCGGTCCGAGCTGCGCCAGCAGCAGGCGGAGGGCACCCGCAACCGGGTCGTCTCCGCTGCGGCAGAGCTGTTCGCCACGGACGGTTACGCACGCACCACATTGGCGAAAATTGCTGCGGCAGCTGGCGTTTCCGCGGAAACCGTGCAAGGGCAGGGGCCCAAGGCGGCGCTGATGATCGCCGCCGTCGAGCAGGCCGCATTCGGAGTCGTCGGCGAGGAGGACATCCTCAACCTGGACGTCGGCCGCGCGCTATTGGCCACCGGCGATCCCGAACAGACGATGGACCTGGTAGCCAACTTGGTGACCGACGTGCACGAACGGACCGGACAGCTGGGCCTTGCGCTCATCGGGGGTGCAGGCACGGATCCCGAACTGGATCGGTACTGGACCGACCTGGCCGCGAGCATCCAGCAGCAGAACCGGCGAATCCTCGGGGCTCTTTGCGACCGTGGGTGGATCCGCGACGACATCCCTTTCGAGGAGGTCGTCGAGACGATGGTGATTCTCGGTAGTGTCGAGACATACCTGCGGATGACCCACCGCGACGGATGGAGCGCCGACGCCTACCGCCGGTGGTGCCGGCGGATGATGGCCGAGACGGTGTTCGCGCGCTGACTGACGTTCGCCGGTCACAAATCCGCGTGCTGTCTCGTCTCACTGATATGACGACCTCACGGATTGCTCCGCTGCCCCCGGCCAAGACCTCACTGCTGACCCGGCTGATGTACCGCTACGCCAAACGCCGGTTCGGCGAGGTACCCGAGCCGTTCGCCGTCGCCGCCCACCATCCCCGCCTGCTGCTCGCCAACGCGGTACACGAGGGCATGCTGCAATCGGCATCAAAGCAGCTACCCGCCAACGTGCGTGAGCTGGCGGTGTTCTGGACCGCCAGGACCATCGGGTGTTCGTGGTGTGTCGACTTCGGCGCGATGCTGCAGCGACTCGACGGCCTCGACGTCGAGCGACTGCGGCACATCGACGACTACGCGACGTCACCGTCCTACAGCGACGACGAACGCGCCGCGATCGCCTACGCCGATGCGATGACGACCGACCCGCACAGGGTCACCGACGAACAGGTCGCGGATCTGCGCACCCGCTTCGGGGACGCCGGGGTCATCGAGCTCAGCTACCAGATCGGCGTGGAGAACATGCGGGCCCGGATGTACTCGGGGCTGGGAATCACCGAGCAGGGCTTCAGTTCCGGCGACGCGTGCCGGGTGCCCTGGGCGACGTGACGCTCGCGCGGTCACCGGCCGCGAGCGCGCAATCGCTAGGCGGGGTTCTGATCAGCCGACACGGGCGAGTCCTCGTCAGATGCGTCCGCTGCCCCGTCGGACACACCCTCGCCCACCTGCTCGCCCACCTGCTCGCCGTAGTATCGGATGATCACCGCAAGAGCCGCCGCGACCGGCACCGCCAGGAACGCACCGATGATGCCAAAAGTGGAGGCCCCCAACGTCACTGCCAACAGGACGATGACGGCGTGCAGGTTCATCGACTTCGACTGCAACCACGGCTGCAGGACGTTGCCTTCCAGCTGCTGCACCCCCACGATGATCGCGAGCACGATGAGCGCGTTGACTGGACCGTTGGCGACCAGCGCCACCAGCACGGCCAGACCACCGGCCACGAATGCGCCGACGATCGGCACGAAGCCACCGATGAAGGTGATGATTGCCAGCGCGTAGGCCAGTGGCACGCCCAGAATCAGCAGACCTATGCCGATCAGCACCGCGTCGACAAGACTGACCAACGCCTGGGTGCGAATGAAACCGCCGAGGGTGGCCCAGACACGCTCCAGAACCTCAGCCACGTGAAACGCACCGGGTCTACCGACCACGCCACGCAACCAGGGCAGGAAGCGCGGGCCATCCTTGAGCATGAAAAACGTCACCACAATGGCGGTGAAAAACGTGACCAGTGCCGACGTCGCCGCCCCCACGCCGGTGAACAGTCCCGACGCAATCTGCGCGCTGCTGGAGTTCAACGTGTCGTTGATGGCCGAGACGGCAGAGTTCAGCTGATTTTCACTGATGTTCAGCGGTGGCCCGTCCAGCCAGTCCCGCACCTGCACGACACCGGCGGTGGCCTGTTCGGCCAGCTCGGTCGCCTGGTCGACGATCGCAGGCGCCACCGCGGCGATCACACCCGCGATGACGGCCAGCGCCAGCAGAAGCGCCGTCAACGCCGCCGCGGCCGGCGGCACCCTCTTGTCCCGCAGCCAGCCGACCGGCGGCCACAGCACCGTACACACGATCAACGCCAGCACCACGGGCAGGAGGATCACCCAGATCTTGCCCACGACCCACGAGAGACCCCAGAGCGCCGCGGCCACCGCGACCAGCTGCAGCGCCACCACCGCAGTCGATCGGAGATGGGCAGCGTAGATCGAACCGCGACTGGGGATTGCCAGCGTCTTATCTTCCACCCGCCCCCTTTACCCACCGCGCGGACAGTTGAACTGTTCGCGCGCAGGAGCCTTGGCGATTTCGGTGTCGCTGGTCGCGGTGAGGGCGACCAACGACACCGAAATCACACGAGGCGGCGGGACAGGAAGTCGCGGATCAGCGCGGTCACGTCGGCCAACGCGCTCTCCAGCAGGAAGTGCCCGCCGTCGAGCAGGTGAATCTCGGCGTCGACCGCGTCCTCGGCAAACGCGCGTGCGCCGTCGGGCCCGAAGAACGGATCCTTGTCGCCCCAGACTGCAAGCAGCGGAACGCTACTCGCGCGCAGATAGTCGTGCAGCGCGGGATAGAGCTTCGGGTTGGTGGCGTAGTCGAGGAAGAGCTTGAGCTGGATCGCGTCGTTCCCGGGCCGCGAGAGCAGCGCGTAGTCGTGATGCCAGGTATCCGGGCTGACCAGGTCCTCGTCGGGCACGCCCGCCAGGTACTGGAACCTGGTCGTGTCGAACGTGAGTATCTGCCGCAGCGCCGCCTCGGTCTCGGGCGTCTGTTCGCGCTGGTAGTCCCATGCCGGCGCCCAACCGTCGGCGACGAAACCGGCGTCGTAGCCGTTTCCGTTCTGGGTGACGATCGCGGTGATCGCCTGCGGATCTCGCAATGCCAGCCGCCACCCGACGGGGGCGCCGTAGTCCTGGACGTAGATCGCGTACTTCGAGACGCCGAGTTGGCCGAGCAGCCCGGCGGTCAGGTCAGCCAGCGCGTCGAAGGTGTAGTCGAACTCGTCGACCGACGGGGCATCGGAGTAGCCGAAGCCGAGGTAGTCCGGCGCAATCACCCGGTATCTGTCTGCGAGCTCGGGGATCAGATTGCGGAACATGAACGAGCTAGTCGGGAAGCCGTGCAGCAGCACGATCGCGGGGGCATCGGTGCTTCCGGCTTCGCGGTAGAAGAGCCGGTGCTCGCCGACGGTCGCGTAGCGGTGATGTGTTGCGATCATATCTAACTCCTATAAGTGATTTATCCGGTTAGTACGATTGAACTCGTCGTCCTGTAACCTGTCAATAGACTTTTGGAGGTTAGTCATGGATCTGTACGCGACGACAGCGACCGACGAGGCGCTTCTGCTCGACCTGCTCAACACCACACCCGTCGTGGACGGCGTCCCCACCGACGCGCTGGCCGACTTCTCCACCGCCGCGCAGTGGCTGAAGGGCCACGCCCTGCCTGCCACCAAGGCGGAATGGACCGCGCTCGTGGGCGTGCGCTCAGTGCTGCAGGCAATCGTTCGGGGCGAGCGGTCACCGTCGGCACTGCAGTCATTCCTCGGCGGAGTTCGGCTGCGTCCCGCCGTCGTCGGCGACGGACTCGACTGGGAACTCACCGTCGACGGAGCGAACACCGGCGCGGCCAGGACCGTCATCGCGTGGGACGGGCTGCGCGTCACGAGCCCCGGCAGACTGCGGCCTTGCGCCAACACCGAGTGCCACCTGTTCCTGATCGACCGCAGCAAGCCCAACACCGCCCGGTGGTGCTCGATGGCGATGTGCGGCAACCGCATGAAGGCCCGCAGGCACTACCAGCGCGCCCGCGAGTCCTGACCCGCGTCACGCATCGGTGGACTGCCCCGGCCAAGACCTCACGGCGTGTCGGTGTGCCGACCCGCGCGCTCGCGGTGAAGGGGTGAGGCGCTGAATTTGTCCGGGTTGGCGATGTCATAGACCGCCACCACCTGTCCGCCCTGCACCGTCAGCGCCTGAATGCGCGGCGCGAGTGCGGGCCACTCCTCGGTGGCTTCATGACCGGAGGTGTAGACGCCGAGCTGGCCGTTGACCAGACCCAGCTGGCCACTCTCGAAGAATCGCGGACCGTAGCGGCGCGCCAACCCGAGCACGAAACGCGCGACCCTGTCCGCTCCGCGGATGGTGCGCGGGGCGGTCGGCGCGCGGCGGTTCGAATCACCGGTGAACGTCACATCCGGATGCAGCAGGGCGACGACGGCCGCGAGGTCTCCAGTTGCCATGGCCGCCATCAACTTTCCGACGATCTCGTCGTGCTCGGCCGCGGGCGGTGGCGCGTCGGAGACCGCGCGGCGCGCCCGTGAAGCGAGCTGACGGGCCGACGCCGGCGTCGAACCCAGGACGTCGGCGATCTCGTCGAACGGGATGGAGAAGCCGTCGTGCAGCACGAACGCCACCCGCTGATCCGGTGTCAGGCGCTCTAGAACGACCATCGCGGCGAACCGGGCATCCTCGCTGGCCACCACCGACGCCAACGGGTCCGCCCCGTCGAACCCCGTCACCACGGGCTCGGGTAGCCACTCCCCGACATAGGTCTCCCGCCGCTGCGTTGCCGACCGCAGCCGGTCCAGGCACAGACGGCTGGTCACCGTCGTCAACCACGCCTTGAGATCGTCGATCGAGGTGTGGCGGTTCGCATCCCACCGCAGCCACGCCTCCTGAACGATGTCCTCGGCGTCGACGAGCGTGCCGGTGAGTCGGTAGGCCACGGCGAGCAGGTGCGGGCGCAACTGCTCGAACTCCTCGACGCGCGTACTGGCGGTCACAGACCGAGTCTAAAACCTCGCGCGATCCGGCCGTGAAGAGACGAATTTCGTTGCGAAGATTCCCATCGGCAACGTTTTCCGCGTACGGCGCGCGTGGGTACCACCGGAACCGTATATTGCGCAAATGGCTATCACGGAGGAACAATCGGCGCCTGCTGTCGGCAGCAAGGGTCTGCAGGCAGGAGCGCTCGGCCTGGTCGGCAACGTCGTGATCGGCCTCGCGGCCGTCGCCCCCGCCTACAGCCTGGCGGCCACGCTGGGCTACGTGGTGCTGGCGGTCGGCGACAAGACGCCGTCGATGTTCCTCCTCGCGTTCGTCCCGATGCTGCTCGTTGCGTTCGCGTACAAGGAGCTCTCCCAGGACACGCCTGACTGCGGCACCACGTTCACCTGGAGCACCAAGGCGTTCGGCCCGTGGATCGGCTGGATCGGCGGCTGGGGTCTGGCTGTGTCGGCGATCATCGTGCTGGCCAACGTCGCCGAGGTCGCCGCGATCTACTTGTTCAAGTTCCTCGGCCTTGACGACCTCGCCGAAAACCTCACCGCTAAAGTGCTGCTCGGATCGTTCTTCATCATCGCCATGACGCTGCTGAGTGCCCGCGGCATCGTCGTCAGCGAAAGAGTGCAGAACGTGCTCATCGCCGTCCAGTTCGGTGTGCTGATCATCGTCAGCATCATCGCCCTCGTCCGGGTGTTCTCCGGAACCGCCGGGGCCCAGGCGATCATGCCGCAGCTGTCCTGGCTGTGGCCGGGCGGTCTGGATGCGTCATCCATCGCGGCCGCGATCATCCTGTGCATCTTCATCTACTGGGGCTGGGACGCCTGTCTCGCGGTCGGCGAGGAAACCAAGAACCCGGGCAAGACGCCGGGCATCGCGGCCGTCATCACCACCCTGATCCTGGTGTGCACCTACGTGCTGGTCGCCTACGCCGTGCAGTCTTTCTCGGGTTTCAGCGAGGTCGGCATCGGGCTGAACAACCCGAACAACACCGACGACGTCCTCACGGTGCTCGGCAAGCCGGTGGCGGGCAGCATCGTGGCTTCCCTGCTGCTGCTGACGGTGTCGATCTCGGGCCTGTCCTCGACGCAGACCACCATCCTGCCGACGGCCCGCGGCACGCTGTCGATGGCGGTGTACGAAGCGATTCCGAAGCGCTTCGCCAACGTGCACCCCCGCTACATGACCCCCGCCTTCGGCACCATCGTCATGGGCATCTCCGCCCTGTTCTTCTACTTGGTGCTGTCGTTCCTGTCCGAGAACGCGCTCGCCGACTCGGTGGCCTCGCTGGGCCTCGCGGTGGCCTTCTATTACGGCATCACTGCGTACTCCTGCGTCTGGTATTTCCGCCGAACGCTGTTCTCGTCGACGCGAAACCTGTTCTTCCGCGGCATCTTTCCGCTATTGGGGGCACTCGCGATGACGTGGGCCTTCGTCTACAGTGCCACCGACATGATCGAGCCGGACTACGGCTACACCGCTTTCGGCTCGCTGGGCGGGGTGTTCGTGCTCGGCATCGGGATGCTCGTGCTCGGGATCCCGCTGATGCTGGCATGCTTCGCGTTCGGCACCAAGCGCTTCTTCCGCGGCGAGACGCTGACCGCGAGTACCGAAGTCAAAGTTCCCGACACCTTCTAGGCAACACCGAAAGAGCAGGAACAGCAATGCATTTGACCGTCGGATACCTTGCCACCCCGACCGGCGACGACGGGATCGCACTGGCCAGCGCGCTCGCCAAGACCTTCGAGGCAAGCGTAGACATCCTGCTCGTCGTCCGCGAAGCGCTGCCCGACGGCCACCCGGGCCGTCTGGAGTACCAGGAGCTGCTCCTCGACCGCGGCAAGCAGTGGGTGTCCAAGGCCGTCGCCGCGCTGGCCGCCCACGGTGTGACCGCGGGATCCACGGTGACCGTAGGTGAGTCCTTCGCTCAGTCCCTCATCGATTTCGCCGAAGAGAAGTCCTCGGACCTGATCGTGGTCGGCGGCGCGCGGGACGGGTTCTTCGGTGGCCACACCATCGGTCCCGTCACCGGTGCGCTGCTGCACTCCTCGCCGATCCCGGTGGCGCTCGCGCCGCGCGGCTACGCCGAGGACCCCGACGAGGTGATCAAGGGCGTCACCGCCGCGGTGCCTACCCGGCCCGGCGACGACAACCCGTTGCCGTTCGCGATCACGCTGGCCAGTGCGGCCGGGCTGCCGATCCGCATGCTGTCGCTGGTGTCCGCGGAGAACCTGTCCGAGGCGCGCAGCGCCAAGGAGGTCCGCCAATTTCAGGTCACCGCCGCCGAGGAGAACCTCGTCGCCGCCGCACGCGCCCTCCCGGACTCACCCGAGATCGAATCCCTGGTCGCCGACGGGGTGACGCTGGAGTCGGCACTGAAGAAGCTCAGCTGGGACGACGGAGACCTGCTCGTCGTCGGCTCGAGCAGGTTCGCCGCGCCGAGCCGTCTGTTCCTGGGGTCCACGGCGGCGCGCATCCTCGCCGGCGTGGACGTCCCGGTGATCGTCGTCCCGCGCACGCAGTAGGTCGCGCGGCTCAATACTGTCCGCCGGACTAGCGCTTGGTGAAAATCGTCCGGTGCCAACCCTTGTCGGCCACACCGGTGATGTCACTCATCACATGCTTGATGGACAGGTACTCCTCCAACGAGTAGTCGCTCATGTCCTTGCCGAAGCCCGACGCCCCGAAGCCGCCGTGCGGCATCTCGCTGATGATCGGAATATGGTCGTTGATCCAGACGCATCCCGCATGGATCTCGCGCGACGCCCGCTGCGCCCGGTACACATCACGCGTCCACGCCGAGGCCGCCAAGCCGTAGGCGGTGTCGTTGGCCTGCCGGATCGCGTCGTCGTCGTCGGTGAACGACCGCACCGTCAGCACCGGCCCGAAGATCTCATCGCGCCACACCTCCGACTGTTCGGAGACGTCGGCGATCAGCGTCGGCCGGTAGAACGACCCCGGGCCGTCGGGCGCGCTACCTCCGGTGACGATCCGGCCGCCCTCCCCCGGTGCGCGGGCGACCATCTCGGCGACCTTCGCGCGGTGCGCCAGCGTGATCAGCGGACCGAGGTCGGTGTCGGGATCCTGCGGATCCCCGACGACGATGTTGCTCATCACCTCGGCGACGCCGGCGACGAAGTCGTCGTAGAGGTCACGCGCGACGATCGCCCGGGTCGCGGCCGTGCAGTCCTGACCGGTGTTGATCAGCGAGCCCGCCACCGCGCCCTGGATCGCCGCGTCGAGATCGGCGTCGTCGAACACCACGAACGGCGCCTTGCCGCCGAGCTCGAGTTGGGTGCGGTGGCCGTGCACCGCGGCAGCGGCCATCACCCTGCGACCGACCGGTGTCGACCCGGTGAAGGTCACCATGTCGACGTCCCGGTGGCCGGCCAGGGCGGTGCCGACATCGACTCCGGCCCCGGTGAGCACGTTGAACACCCCGTCGGGCAGGCCGGCTTCACTGGCGAGGCGGGCCAGCGTCAGCGTCGTCAACGGCGTGATCTCGGCGGGCTTGATGACGACGCTGCAGCCGGCGGCCAAGGCGGGCAACACCTTCCACACCGCCATCTGCAGCGGGTAGTTCCACGGCGTGATCGTGGCGACCACGCCGACGGCTTCGCGCCGGATCGAGGACGTGTGATCGCCGGAGTACTCCGCGGTGGCCTTGCCCTCGAGATGACGCGCGGCGCCCGCGAAGAAGTCGATGTTGTCGACGCTGCCGGGGACGTCGAACTCTCGTGCCAACCGCACCGGCTTCCCGGTCTGGCTGACCTCTTCGGCGATCAGGACATCGGCGGCCTCATCGGCCAGCTTCGCGAGCTTGGCCAGCACCGCCGACCGTTCGGCCGGGGTCGCGCCCGCCCAGCCACGCAGGGCGGCGCGGGCCGAGGCGACGGCGGCGTCGACGTCGGCGGGCTGCGCCAACGCCATCGTGGCGACCGGCGCACCGGTCGCGGGATTGACCACCACGTGCTCCGCACCACCGGTGACCACCGGCGCACCGCCGATCCAACTGCCCGGCAGGCCGGTCGTCACGGCCGACGAAGAAACCACAGTCATAGCTCAACGGTATCGCGCATCCCGCGTCGAAAGCTACGCATTACGGCTGCGTAAGCCGCACAGAACGAGCGATTTCATGGTGATGGTTGCTTGGCACGACGGATTCCGTGCACAATCACTGGCATGGTCAACCCGGGGGTTCCGCACGCCGTCGGCCCCGTCTCGTTCCGTCTCAGCCAATCTCGACCCGGCGCCGCGTTTCAGCTGGACGAGCTGTCCAAGGCGATCATCGAGAAGCTGCAGCAGGACGGCCGCCGCTCCTACGCGGGCATCGGAAAGGCCGTGGGCCTGTCCGAGGCCGCGGTCCGGCAACGGGTCCAGCGGATGGTCGACGCCGGGGTGATGCAGATCGTCGCCGTCACCGATCCGATGCAGCTGGGCTTCGCCCGCCAAGCCATGATCGGCATCAAATGCACCGGTGACACCACCAAGATCGCCGAGAAGCTCGCCGCGATCGCATCGGTCGACTACGTGGTGCTCACCGCGGGCTCCTTCGACGCCATCGTCGAGGTCGTCTGCGAGGACGACGACAGCCTGCTCGACCTGCTCAACACCGAGATCCGCGCACTGCCGGGAGTGATATCCACCGAAACCCTTGTCTATCTGAAACTTGTTAAACAGCAATACAATTGGGGTACACGATGACTACTACCGAAATCGCTCCAGAGGTCACTTCTGACCTGGGGGCCAAAGCCAACCGACATCTGTGGGGCCACTTCGCGCGGCACGGCGCGGGCATCACCCCGCCGATCATCACCCGCGGCGAGGGCGTGCACATCTGGGACGACAAGGGCAAGAGCTACATCGACGGACTCTCGGGTCTGTTCGTCGTTCAGGTCGGCCACGGCCGTAAGGAGCTCGCCGAGGCCGCCGCCAAGCAGGCCGAGACGCTGGCGTTCTTCCCGCTGTGGTCCTACGCCACACCTCCGGCGATCGAGCTGTCCGAACGGCTCGCCAACTACGCGCCTGGGGATTTGAACCGCGTCTTCTTCACCACCGGTGGCGGCGAGGCCGTGGAGAGCGCCTGGAAGCTGGCCAAGCAGTACTTCAAGCTGACCGGGAAACCCGGTAAGCACAAGGTGGTTTCGCGCTCGATCGCCTACCACGGCACCCCGCAGGGCGCGCTGTCGATCACCGGCATCCCGGCGTTCAAGGTTCCGTTCGAGCCGCTGGTCCCCGGCGGTTTCCGGGTGCCCAACACCAACTTCTACCGGGCGCCCGCCCCCTACGACACCGACCTCAAGGCGTTCGGCCGCTACTGCGCCGACCGCATCGCCGAGGCCATCGAGTTCGAGGGCCCCGACAGCGTCGCCGCGGTGTTTCTCGAACCGGTGCAGAACGCCGGCGGCTGCTTCCCTCCCCCGCCCGGGTACTTCGAGCGGGTGCGCGAGATCTGCGACGAGTACGACGTGCTGCTGGTCTCCGACGAGGTCATCTGCGCCTACGGTCGCATCGGATCGATGTTCGCGTGCAACGATTTCGACTACGTGCCGGACATCATCACCTGCGCCAAGGGTCTGACGTCGGGTTACTCCCCGATCGGTGCGATGATCGCCAGCGACCGACTGTTCGAGCCGTTCAACGACGGCCAGACGGTATTCGGGCACGGCTACACGTTCGGCGGGCACCCGGTGTCGTCGGCGGTGGCGCTGGCCAACCTCGACATCTTCGAGCGCGAGGGCATCAACGATCACGTCAAGCAGATGGCCCCGGCGTTCCGCGCCACGTTGGAGCAGCTCTCCGACCTGCCGATCGTCGGCGATGTGCGTGGTGAGGGCTTCTTCTACGGCATCGAGTTGGTCAAAGACAAGACCACCAAGGAGACGTTCAGCGACGAGGAGTCCGAACGGCTGCTGCGGGGTTTCCTGACCCCCGCGCTGTGGGAGGCCGGCCTGTACTGCCGCGCCGACGACCGCGGCGACCCGGTCGTGCAGCTGGCTCCCCCGCTGATCAGCGGGCAGAAGGAGTTCGACGCCATCTACGACATCCTGCGAAGCGTGCTCGCCGAAGCCAGCCGGCGGATGTAGCCCGCATGTAGGGCTTTCGCCCACGCCGGAATTGCATTCCACGCGCGAAATGGCGAGAAATCGCCGCGTGGAATGCAATTCCGGCGAAAATCGAAGGCGTGACGAAGCCGAGGCCGCCGATCGATCCGGTCCGGTGGCGCGCGCCACCGGTCGACGATCTGCCCCGGTTCCGCGCCCCCGCGATCACGCTGGTCCCGGTTCCCGGCGGCGAACCCGAGGACGTGGTCGTCGATGCCGACGGGCACCTCTGGGCCGGCGCGCTCGACGGCGGCATCGTGCGGCTGCAACCCGACGGCAGCGCACCCGAGGTCATCGGGAACAGCGGAGGCCGCCCGCTGGGATTGGCCTTCGCCCGCGACGGCCGGCTGCTGGTGTGCGACAGCCCCAGGGGGCTGCTCGCCATGGACCCGGCCACCGGCAGGTTCCAGACCCTGGTCGACTCGATAACCGGGCGACCGCTGCAGTTCTGCTCCAATGTCACCGAAACAGCCGATGGCGCAGTGTATTTCACCGAGTCCACCAGTGCGTTCACCGTGGCCGACTACCTGGGCGCGATCCTCGAGGCCCGCCCCCGCGGCAATCTCCATCGGCTCGATCCCGATGGAACGGTCACCACGCTGGTCGACGGCATGTACTTCGCCAATGGCGTCACGCCGACCGCGGACGGCTCGGCGTTGGTGATCGCCGAGACCCAGGGGCGTCGGCTGTCGAAGTACTGGCTGGCCGGTCCGCGCGCGGGTTCGCTGACCCTGTTGGCGGAGAACCTGCCCGCGATGCCCGACAACCTGTCGACCGGCGCCGACGGGCGCATCTGGTGTGCGATGGTCACTCCCGCCAATCGGCTCGCGGATCGCCTTGCCGCCGCACCGCGGGTGTTGCGGAGGATGCTGTGGCGCCTGCCGACGTCGCTGCAGCCGAAGCCGAAGGCGGTGGTCTGGGTGGTCGCGTTCGACCCCGACACCGGCGACGCGGTCGCGGGTCTACACACCACGCACCCGTCGTTCAGCATGGTGACCGGGGTGGTCGAGAACGAGGGACGGCTGTGGATGGGCAGCATCGGCGCCCCGTATCTCGGCTGGGTCGACCTCGCGGCGACCACGCTCTGACCCGTCCGCCGGAATTGCATTCCACGCGGGACTCACTCGAGTTTTACCGCGTGGAATGCAATTCCGGCGGGCCTCGCCGACGGGTTTCTGCCAGCGGTCGTTCAATTTCTGCCAGCGGAATTAAACCTCTGACCTGCCGGTTTAAGCCATCAGATCCAACAAGAGCAACCAAGAGTCAGAACCGCGCGACACGCTCCACGGCTCCGACCCGAGACAGGGAAGAGCAAGAAAATGAAGAAGTTCACCATCACCACCGTTGCAGCAGCCGGACTGTCCGCCGCCGTCCTCGGACTGGCCGCCCCCGCGATCGCCGCCCCCACCGCAGGCGACAGCGCGCAGCAGACCATCAGCCAGCTCGAAGCCCAGGGCAACCGCGTCATCGTCAACCGCCAGAGCGGCGCGTCCCTCTCCGACGCCAGCGTCGTCTCGGTACGCCCCGGCCCCGAAGTCAGGGAGTGGGTCACCGTCGAAGGCCGCCAGGGCGACGATCGCTCGCACAACGACCGGGTCCTGCAGACCACCGGCCGCGTCTACTTCGTCGACGTCAAGTAACACCACACAGAAAGGGGCGCCCCACCAGGGGCGCCCCTTTCTGTGTGTCAGAGACCCAGATCGCCGAGCCCGGGGTGATCCTCGGGGCGGGGTCCGCGCGGATCCCAGTGAAACAGCCTGTCGGACTCGGCAATCGGGAGGTCGTTGATGCTGGCGTGCCGGATCTTCATCAATCCGTCGGCGTCGAATTCCCAGTTCTCGTTGCCGTAGGCGCGGAACCATTGACCGGCGGCGTCGTGGTACTCGTAGGCGAAGCGCACCGCGATACGGTCCTCGCCGAAGGCCCACAGCTCCTTGATCAGCCGGTAGTCGTGTTCGCGTTCCCATTTGGCGGTGAGGAACTCAACGATCCGGTCCCGTCCCCGCACGAACGTCGAGCGGTTGCGCCACCAGCTGTCGAGCGTGTAGCCCAGGGCGACGCGCTGCGGATCGCGCGTGTTCCAGAGGTTTTCACCGGCACGGACCTTCGCGACGGCCGTGTCGCGGGTGAACGGTGGCGCCAGGGTGTGAGTCGTCGTCGTCACGGGACTATCCCTTCAGGAAGGCCAGCAGGTCGGCGTTGATGACGTCGGCATGGGTAGTGGGCATGCCGTGCGGGAAGTTGTCGCGGTAGGTCTTGAGCGTTCCGTTCTGCAGCAACTCAGCGGACTTCGGCCCCGAGGCGACGTAGGGCACGATCTGGTCGTCTTCGCTGTGCATCACCAGCGTCGGCACCGTGATCTTCTTGAGGTCCTCGGTGAAGTCGGTCTGAGAGAACGCGACGATGCCGTCGTAATGCGACAAGGCGTCACCCATCATTCCCTGGCGCCACCAGTTCTCGATGATGGCCACTCGACGCTCTTCGGGGATCTCCCCCCGTTGCTTGTTGAAGTTGTAGAACGGACCCGACGGCAGCGCCCGGTAGAACTCCGAACGGTTCGCGGCCAGCTGAGCCTGCAGATCGTCGAACACACTCTTGGGCAGGCCTTCTGGATTGGCGTCGGTCTGCACCATCAACGGCGGCACCGCAGAGATGATCGCGGCCTTGGCGACCCGGGCCTCGCCGTGGCGCGCCAGGTAGCGCACCACCTCGCCGCCACCGGTGGAATGCCCGACGTGGATCGCGTCATGCAGATCGAGTTGTTCGGTCAGCGCGGCGAGATCGTCGGCGTAGTGATCGAGGTCGTGCCCGCCCGGGGTCTGCGTGGACCGGCCATGCCCGCGCCGGTCGTGGGCGATGACGCGGTAACCCTGGCCCAGGAAGAACAGCATCTGGTTGTCCCAGTCATCGGAGGACAGCGGCCAGCCGTGGCTGAACACGATCGGCTGACCCGACCCCCAATCCTTGTAGAAGATGTCGGTGCCGTCGGAGGTGGTGAGGATGCTCATGGGGTCCCTTCGCGATGTCGAGTCGTCGTGTCCGCCCACTACTTTCCTCGCGTCGACGATTTCTGTCATCGGCGCTGACCACCGTCGGCACTGGGCGCTAGCCTCCATCGGGATTCAGCGCGCGGCGGTGCGGATTGTCACCCATCACTGAGTTTAGTTCTCAATACCTAGAAAGGAACGATCATGCCCGCTCGATATCTGGTCACCGGAGCAGGCGGCACCATCGGGGGCGTCAGCAACGCGGTCGTGGAGCTGCTCATCCGGGACGGCGCCGAGGTGCGGGCGCTCGTCCACCACGACGATCACCGCGTAGCTGCGTTACGGATACTCGGTGCGGACGTGACGGCCGGCGACCTCACCGAACCGTCCGACGTCGTCGCCGCCATGGACGGGGTCGACCGGATGTTCTTCAACATGGGTGTTTCGTCCTCGTATCTGGAGGCGGCGGCCGTCGTCTCGGCTGTCGGCCGGGAACACCGCGGACTGGAGACGGTCGTCAACATGTCGCAGATGACCGTGTCCCAGATGTCGCTGACCAGTGGCGGGGAATCCAATCAACAGCGGCTGCACTGGCTGAGCGAGCACGTCATGGACTGGTCGGGGCTGCCTGTCACCCATGTTCGGCCCACCGTGTTCATGGACAATCCGCTGTTCACGTTCCTGGCTGCACCGTCGGTGCGGGAACGGCACACGCTGGCGCTTCCCTTCGGCGACGGTCGCACCTCGCCGATCGCCGCACTCGACGTCGCCCGCGTGGTCGCCACGTTGCTTCGCGAACCCGAGGCTCATCGCCGCCACGTCTACGAGCTGACCGGTCCCGATCTGCTCGACATCGACGGACTGGCCCGCAACCTCGCCGGCGCACTCGATCATCCGGTCACCGGGGTGGACGTGCCACACGCGCAGTGGGTCGAGCAAGTCCTGACGCGGGCGGGGTTGCCGACGCACATCGAGCATCACATCGAAGCCATGGCCCGGCTTCACCGCGCCCATCGGTACGAGCGCTTGACCGACGACGTCGAGCGCGTGACGGGTCGGCCAGCGATCACGCTGCAGCAGTACGCCGCGGAGAATCCCGGCAAGTTCGGCGGCTGACCGACGGGTTGCTGCCACCCGTCGTTCAATTTCTGCCAGCGGAATTAAACCTCTGACCTGCTGGTTTAAGCCATCAGATCCAACAAGAGCAACCGAAGAAGTCCGAACCGCGCGATTCGCTCCACGGCTCAGACCCGAAACAGGGAAGAGCAAGATCATGAAGAAGTTCACCATCGCCACCGCCGCAGCAGCCGGACTGTCCGCCGCCGTCCTCGGACTGGCCGCCCCGGCCGTCGCCGCCCCCACCGCAGGCGACAACGCGAAAGAGACCATCAGCCAGCTCGAGGCCCAGGGCAACCGCGTCATCGTCAACCGCGAGAGCAGCGCACCGCTCACCGAAGCCAGCGTCGTCTCGGTACGCCCCGGCCCGGAGATCAAGGAATATGTGTCGGTCAACGGCCGCCAGGGCGACGATCACTCGCACACCGACCGTGTCCTGCAGACCACCGGCCGCGTCTACTTCGTCGCCGTCCGCTGACACGCTCTGCACACAGAAAAGGGGCGCCCTCACCACCAGGGGCGCCCCTTCTCTATGCCGTCAGCTCAGTGCGAACTCCGTCGGTGCACCGCGGTGTTGCCCCGGGTGACGGGCTCGAGTCGGGATTGAGAGGCCGGATGTCTGCGCATCGCTTCAGCGAGGTCGCTCTCGCGACGCTGGGCCGCACGCCAGGCAGGGTGTGACTCGAGATACACGACGGTCGAACCGGCGGAATTGGTTGTCATGTCAGCGCCTCCCGCTGCAACTCTGAGGTCGGATCCTCAGCTATCGCCTTCAGCATGCTCGGTGTACCTGAGCGTTACCGCCCGAATGGCCGTGAGCTTCCTAAGAGTGCCCAAGGTCACAGACCTATAAACACCACCCGCAACTACTCCTGGGATCAGTCGCTGTGCAGGGACAGCACGTTGATCTCCGGTGGCGCGCCGACCCGCACCGGTGGCCCCCAGAACCCGGCTCCACGCGTCACGTAAAGCTGCGTGTTCTGCACCGTCGACAATCCGGCGAGCGACGGTTGTGCCAGCGACACGACGTAGTGGAATGGCCACATCTGCCCGCCGTGGGTGTGCCCGGACAATTGCAGGTCCACATTCCGCGCGGCGGCCTGCGCCACCTGGACCGGTTGATGGGCCAGCAGAATCGTCGGCCCGTCAGGGCTCACCCCGTCCAACGCCCGGTCGAAATCCGGCGGATCGGAACGGGACTCGCCTGCGATGTCATTGACTCCGGCGAGGTCGAATCCGGCGGCGCCCACGCCGGATCCGGGTGTTCTCGTTGCGTAACACGTGCAGACCGAGGCGCTCCAACTCCGTCAGCCACGACGCCGTGTCGCCGACGAAGTACTCGTGGTTGCCGGTGACGAAGAACGTCCCCTCCCGGGAGTCCAGGTCACGCAACGGCTCCGCCGCGGCCCCGAGCTCCTCGACCGTCCCGTCCACCAGGTCGCCCACCACAGCGACCAGGTCGGGTTCGGTCTCGTTGATCATCCGCACGATCCGCTCGGTGTGCGCCCGGCCGAGCATCGGGCCGAGGTGGATGTCGGACACCACCGCGATGCGGAAGCCGTTGAACGCCGGATCGAGCCGGCGCAGCCGCACCGGAACGCGCAGCAGATTCGGTGGTCCCAGAGCGCTGGCCGCGCCGGTACCCACCAGACCCACCGCGGCGGCCCCGGCGGCGACTGCTCCGGCCCTGGCGAGGAACATCCGCCGGTCGACCGACGGCACCGGCTCGTCGGTGGTGCGCTCGCGCTTCACCCAGCCCCGGAAGGCCAGGCGGACCGGCTCCAGTACCAGCAGTGCCAGAAACAGGTAGACGATCAGGCCGAACCAGAGGTATCCCGGCCATACGTACCAGGGAGATTCCGCGACCCCGAGGATCCGCGGACCGATCAGGGCGATGACCACCAGCGTCAGCAACGCGATGAGGCCGATCGACAGGAGCCATCGCGCGCGGCCCGGCCGGGTGGTGTCCTTGACCGTCCGCTTCCAGACGTAGATGTGCATCAGCGCGAGGATCGAGCCGAGAACAACGATGAACATGAACGTCCTTTGCGCGTCGACCCGAGGTGCCAACAGCTTAGTTTCTGCCATCGGGCGTCCAATTTCTGCCAGCGGAATTAATCCTCTGACCTGCTGGTTTAAGCACATAGATCGGATGAAGCAGCACCGAAGAGAACCGATCTGACAACGTCAGAACCGCGCGATTCGCTCCACGGCTCAGACCCGAAACAGGGAAGAGCAAGACCATGAAGAAGTTCACCATCGCCACCGTCGCAGCAGCCGGACTGTCCGCCGCCGTCCTCGGACTGGCCGCCCCCGCCGTCGCCGCCCCCACCGCAGGCGACAACGCGCAGCAGACCATCAGCCAGCTCGAGGCCCAGGGCAACCGGGTCATCGTCAACCGCCAGAGCGGCGCACCGCTCTCCGACGCCAGCATCGTCTCGGTACGTCCCGGCCCGGAGATCAAGGAATATGTGTCGGTCGACGGCCGCCAGGGCGACGATCGCTCGCACACTGACCGTGTCCTGCAGACCACCGGCCGCGTCTACTTCGTCGACGTCCGCTGACACCTAGCCCGGAAAGGGGCACCCCTCCCTATGGGGGTGCCCCTTTCTTCTGTCCGCGGGTAGGCGCGCGACCATACCCAAACGATTCACAGTTGAAACTCTGACCACACCAGTCACCGCGTGGCTCCCGGATATCACGATGCCCGATCGCCTAATCTGCGCAGACGATGGCGACCTCAAGGAAGATCTCCACGCGGGCATCTGCGCTGCTCACAGTGCTGATGCTGGCCGCCGCACCTGTCGCAACCGCAGAGCCGAACGCGGCGGTCGACGCGAACACCTGCCCCTACCGGGTGGCGACACCCCCTGCGGTCGACTCATCAGAGGTCCCCGAGGTCGGCGATCCCCCGGCACCGCTGCCCGTGCCCGCCAAACCGATGGGCGGCGACGCGCTGTCGGGCTGCGGCGTCATCACCGCACCCGGCACCCCACCGGTGCCCGGGGACGTCTCCGCCGAGGCATGGCTGGTCGCCGATCTCGACACCGGCGACGTCATCGCCGCGCGGGACCCGCATGGCAGGCACCGCCCCGCCAGCATCATCAAGGTGCTCGTCGCGATGCAGGCGCTCAGGGACCTACCGCTGCACAAGGTCGTCCCCGGCACCGAACAGGACGCGTCCGCCGAAGGCACCAAGGTCGGCGTCGGGGCGGACGGTTTCTACTCGATCAACGACCTGCTGCACGGACTGCTCATGCACTCCGGCAACGACGCCGCCCACGCGCTGGCGATGCAACTGGGTGGCATGGACACCACACTGACCAAGCTGAACGTCCTGGCGGGCAAGCTGGGTGCGCGCGACACCCGGGTGGCGACACCGTCGGGCCTCGACGGCCCCGGCATGAGCACCTCGGCCTACGACATCGGACTGTTCTACCGGTACGCCTGGCAGAACCCGGTCTTCACGAACATCGTTGCCACCCAGTCGTTCCCGTTCCCGGGCCGCGGGGACGGCGGCTATCCGGTGGAGAACGACAACAAACTGCTCGCCAACTATCCCGGCGCGCTCGGCGGAAAGACCGGGTACACCGACGACGCCGGGCAGACGTTCGTCGGCGCCGCCAACCGCGACGGACGCCGCCTCGTCGCGGTGTTGCTGCGCGGCACCCGGCAGCCGATCGCCCCGTGGGAACAGGCTGCCCGGCTACTGGACTATGGATACGCCACCGCGCCCGGCACCAAGGTGGGCTCGCTCGTCGAGCCGGACCCGTCCCTCGTGGCCGCCAAACCGGATCCCGCCACCGCGGCCACGACCACCGCCAACGCCGAGTTGCCTGACGTCAACGCGCTACCGGTCCGCGTCGGGGTCGGCGTCATCGGCTCCATCATCGTGTTCTGCTTGATCATGGGCGCCCGCGTCGATGAACCGCAGACCCGTGCGCTAGCAGCGCCTGCGGAACCGCGAGAAGCCCAGCGCGCCAAGCGCTCCCACCGCGACGGCCGGCCGGTCTGCAACGGCCCCAGACCGGGGCGGGTGATGATGCGGTTCTGGATGACGGCCGGCCCGGGCGCGGGGATCGGATCCTCGCCCATGTTCTCCGGAGTGGTCGCCGCCCACGCGGTGGAGAACAGGATCAGCCGGGCCGTGATGTAGGCGAACACCATCAAGCCCAGCACCGGACCGAACGTCGCACCCGCCGGGCCGGTGACCACCGAGCGCAGGTAGATCGAGGCGACCAGCTTGAAGACCTCGAACGCGACAGCAGCGATGAGCCCGGCCCGCACACTGCTGCGGAAGCTGACCGACTCCCGGGGCAGCCGGGCGATCATCCAGCGTGAACAGCAGCCACGACACCAGCACCGACACCAGGATCAGAGATCACCCGCAACAGCAGGCTCAGTCCGCTCGTGTCCTGAATACCGAACCAGTCCAACACGTTCTCCATCACCGAGGTGTTCCCGAGCGCCGTCAGCGCGACAGTGACGACGATCGCCACGAACGCCGACAGCAGCGACGCCAGATCCGACAGCTTCGTCCGGAGGAAGCCGGGTGGCTCCTCGCGGTAGCGGCCCCACATCTGGCTGAGCGCCTCACGCAGGTTGGCCATCCAGCCCAGCCCGGCCCATGCGGCGGTCGCCAGCCCGATGATGCCCACCGACGCGCGGGAATCGATCGCCGAATCCATCAGCTGGACCAGCTGCTGACCGAGGTCGCCGCTGATGGTGGCCCTGATCCGGTTCTCGACGTCTATCGAGCAGATCGGGGCGGCTGGCCAGCACGAAGCCACCGACCGCGAACCCGACCATCAGCAACGGGAACAGCGCGAAGATCGTGAAGTAGGTGATGCCGGCCGCGTAGAAGTCGCCCTTGCAGTCGTTGTAGCGCTGCTGGGCCCGCATCACGTGGTCGAACCACGGCATCCGTGCCCGCAACCGGTCGAGGATGCCGGGTTTGTCGTCGGCGTCGGGCGGGCTGTCTGGCGCAGTCATCCGACTCCCTGGGCTAGTGCGACGACGCCTGATTCGCCGCCCGCGGCGGTGCCTAGTCCGCCGCCGGCGGCGGTGGTGCTAGGAACCCTAAACGGTCATATACCCGCCGCAACGTTTGTCCAGACACCTCCCGCGCACGAGTCGCTCCCCTGGCCAGCACACCCTCCAGTTCGGCCGGGTCGTCGAGCAACTCGTCGACCCGCGTCTTGATCGGCGTGACGAACTCCACCACCGCCTCGGCGGTCTCCTTCTTCAGGTCGCCGTAGCCGCGGCCGGCGTAGCCCTCGACCAGCTTGTCGAGGTCGGTGCCCGTCACCGCCGACTGGATCGTCAGCAGGTTGGACACCCCGGGCTTGGCGTCGGGGTCGAAACGGATCTCGCGGTCGCTGTCGGTGACCGCGGAGCGAATCTTCTTGGCGGTCTTGGCCGGATCGTCGAGCAGGCTGATCAGGCCGGCCTCGGTGGCGGCCGACTTGCTCATCTTGGCCGTCGGATCGGCCAGATCGTAGATCTTGGCGGTGGCCTTCGGGATCATCGCCTCGGGGACCACGAAGGTGTCGGGGAAGCGGGCGTTGAACCGCTGCGAGACGTCGCGCGCCAGCTCGAGGTGCTGGCGCTGGTCCTCGCCCACGGGCACCAGCTCGGTGTCGTAGAGCAACACGTCGGCGGCCATCAGCACCGGATAGGTGAACAGCCCGACGGTCGTGGCATCGGCGCCCTGCTTCTGCGACTTGTCCTTGAACTGAGTCATCCGCGACGCCAGCCCGAAACCGGTGAAACACCCTAGAACCCAAGCTAATTCGGCGTGGGCGGGCACATGGCTCTGGACGAAGACCGTCGCCCGGGCCGGGTCGACGCCGAGCGCGAGATACTGCGCGGCGGTCACCAGCGTGCGCCTGCGCAGCGTCGCGGGATCCTGCGAGAGGGTGATCGCGTGCAGGTCGACGACGCAGAAGTAGGCGTCGTGGCCGTCCTGCAGGCCGACCCACTGGTTGACCGCGCCCAGCGCATTGCCGAGGTGCAGCGAATCAGACGTGGGTTGCGCGCCGGAGAAGACGACCGGCCGGGTGTTTGAGCTCATGATGTCCACCATTTTTTCATGCGTGCCATCCGATTCAGTCGGCGGCCATCCGGCGCAGCACCCGCAGGAAGACCTGCCGCTCGCCGGGGCTCAACGCTGCCGAGCCACCGCTCCTCGCCGCGCTGAATCTCGGCCTGTGCCGCGTCCTTGAGCGCGCGGCCCTCATCGGTGATCGCCAACAGTCGCGCGCGCCGATCGTCGGGGTCGGGCAACCGCTCGATGTAGCCCTGCTCCTGGAGTTCGTCCAGCGTGCGGATGATGCGGGTCTTGTCGGCGTTGATGGCCTCGGCCAGCGCGGCCTGGGTGCGTATCGCGCCCCGGTCCAGCGCTGAGAGCACCACGTATCCCCACATCGTCAGGCCGTGCGCGGCGAGCACCGGCTCCTCGGCGGCGATCAACTCCCGCACCAACGGCACCAGCATCGCCGCCAGGTCCGGGCGGCGGGGTGTCTTGGTCATCCGGCAAGCGTAGGCATTGCCTGATTATGTGCATACGCCTATTATAGGCGTATGCCTATTTTCTTCCACCAGCACCGTATCGCCGTGCAGGCCTCCATCGACGTCGTCGCGGCGGCCCGGCCTGCTGACCTTGGTCTCGCCACGCCGTGCGTCGGCTGGACGCTCGCGGACCTGCTCACCCACATGACCGCTCAACACCACGGGTTCGCCGCGGCCGCTCGTGGTCGCGGCGCCGGCCTCGACGTCTGGCGCCCGGAACCGTTCGCCGCGGCGATCAGCGCCGATCCTTCGGGCACCTACGCCGCCGCCGCCCGCGACGTGCTCGCGGCGTTCGCGACCGACGGCGTCGACGAGACCCCGTTCGCGCTGCCCGAGTTCGGCCGGGACGTCACGGTTGCCGGCGAGATGGCGATGGGTTTTCACTTCGTCGACTGCGTGGTGCACGGCTGGGACGTCGCGGCGACGCTCGGGACGCCGTTCACGTTGCCCGCCGACGTGATCGCCGCCGTGTTGCCGCTGGTATTCGCGGTACCTGACGGGGAGTTCCGCGACGCGGCCCACTCGCCGTTCGCCCGTGCGCTGGCACCGACCCCCAAGCTGGAACAGACGGGCGACGACGACTTCGCGCGCATCCTGCGTCACCTCGGGCGGCAGCCGGGCTGGGCTCGAGCGCACCCGACAGCCATCGACGCGTAGCATTCGCGCGATTGGGTGCCCGCCTCCGTGCGCCCACGACTCGGGGGTTTCCGTGCGTCAGTTGTCGGTGAGCCTCGTCGTCCTCATCATCGCTGCGATGTTCGGCGCCGGAGCCGCCCACGGCACACCACCACCCCCGGCCACGCGGTGGTCATCGTGTCCGGCGGGGCCGCGGTCAGCCCGTTCACGACGCCGCAGGACGCGTGCGCGTCGGGCCTGGCCGCCGGCAACACCGACACCGCGCTGCGCCAGAACCTGCTCGGCGCCGGTTACGTCGTCTTCACCTCCCCGGCGATGGCGGGGCGCGGCCCGGTGACCGATCAGGGTGGGTTCGGCGCGTTCGGCGACTGCCCGATCACGCTGCCGGACAACATGACCGTGGACTCCACCGGCTCGATCGACCTCGCCGGCGAGCACCTGGCCCGCTTCCTGACCTACCTGCACGACACCCGCGGTGTGGACGCCGTCGACGTCGTCGGGCATTCGATGGGCGGGCTGTACTCCCGTGCGGCGTTCCGGGTGCTGCAGGGCCTGGGGTCGACGGTGAGGATCCGGTCGCTGACCACCCTCGGCACCCCGTGGCAGGGCAGCTACCTGTCCGACTACGCCAATGACCTCAGCCCGCTGTCGGACTGTGCGGGCGACGTGTTCTGCGAGCAGGCGGTCACGGCGTTCAAGGCCGAGGTGTTGCGGCTGCAGACCGGATCGGGGCGCGAGGTCAACCAGGGGTATCTGATGGGGCCGCAGGGCTGGAACGAGTTCCAGGCCGGGGTGCTCGACCAGATCCCCGTCGTGGTGATCGGCGGCACGCGCTTCACCCACCCGGAACCGGTCAACCCGATGACATGGCCCAACGACGGGATCGTGGCGCGCCGCAGTGCGCTGGCCACCGACGTCAGTGACCGGGTGCTGCCGCACCGCAGGTGCGCAGCCTTCGACGACACGCACAGCATCTTCGTCTCCGATGCCGCGGGGTTGCCCTGGGAGACCGCGATGACCTGGGATCCGCGGGTGTTCGACGTGGTGCGTGGTGCGATCGAGGGCGCCGACGGGGCGCTGCCGAACAGCCAGGGATGCTAAGCGAATTCGGCGCGCAGACAGCGCGTAGCGGTGGGTTTGCGCGCCCGATTCACGCGTAGTCGACCGTCACCGGCGCGTGGTCGGACCACCGCAGCGCATACGCCGCGGGACGTTCGGTGCGCGCGGACGCCACCCGGGCCGCAAGACCCGGCGTGGCCAGCTGATAGTCGATGCGCCAACCCGCGTCGTTGTCGAACGCCTTGCCCCGCCACGACCACCAGGCGTACGGGCCAGGGACGTCGGGATGCGCGCGGCGCACCACGTCGACCCAGCCCGCGTCCAGCAGGTCGGTGAGCCACTGGCGCTCCTGCGGCAGGAACCCCGCCTTCTTGACGTTGCCACGCCAGTTCTTGATGTCGTTCTCGGTGTGGGCGATGTTCCAGTCGCCGCACAGCACTGCCTCTTTCCCGGCCGCGACCGACCGGGCACGCAGCACCGCCATCCGCGCGGCGACGCCGGCCATGAAGCGCTGCTTCTCCAACTGCCGGTCGGTTTCGGCCTCGCCGGTCGGGAAGTACACGCTGGCCACCGTCACGCCGTCGGTATCCACCTCGATGTAGCGGCCGTGCACATCGAATTCCTCTGCGCCACATCCGATCCTGACGTCATCGAACGGCGTGCGCGACAACACCGCCACCCCGTTGCGGCCCTTCACATGGGCTGCCGCCGACGCCACATGCCACCCGTCGGCCAACGCAGGCGCCAACGCGTCAGCCAGCTGCTCGTCGTCGGCGCGGGTCTCCTGCAGGCACACGACGTCGGCGAGGGTCTCCTTGAACCACGGCAGCAGGCCGGGGTTCTCCAGGGACCGCTGTTTGACCGCGGCGCGGATGCCGTTGACGTTGACGGTGCTGACGATCACGACCGCAGACCCTAGCCGACCGGATCACACCATTCTTGCGGTACCGCCGGTATCACCTTAATCTCGGGCCCATGCCGCCACGCGAGCCGATCCATGCCGGATCAGGCGAACCGATCCTGATGCTGCACCCCTTCCTGTGCTCACAGAACGTCTGGCGCACAGTGGCCGAGCAGCTCGCCGACACCGGCCGCTTCGAGGTGTTCGCCCCCACCATGGTGGGCCACCACGGTGGCCACAAATCGCCGACATGGTTCCTCGACACCGCCGCGCTCGTCGACGATGTCGAACAACGCATGGACGAGCTGGGCTGGCACACCGCCCACATCGTCGGCAATTCGCTGGGCGGCTGGGTCGCGTTCGAACTCGAACGTCGTGGACGGGCCAGGACCTTGACCGCGATCGCCCCCGCCGGCGGCTGGTCCCACCATTCGGTGACGAAATACGAGACCGTTCTGAAGTTCATCCTGGGCGGACCGGCGCTGATCGCCGCCCGGTTGGTCGGCCCCGGCATCATCAATCTGCCGTTCGCGCGGCGGCTGGCGACGCTGCCGGTCAGCGGCCCCGCCGACGGACCGCCCGACGCCGAGCTGCGCGACCTCGTCGAGGACGCCACCCACTGCCACGCCTACGTGCAACTTCTGGTCAAGACGCTGCGCATGCCCGGCCTGCTCGAGCTGGCCAGTCTCGGGGCGCCCACCCAGCTGGTGGTGTGCGGCCGAGACCGCGTCTTCCCCGCCCCGCGCGGCCACCGCTACTTCCTCGAGCACCTGCCGGACACCGCCGAGGTGATCGAGCTCGACGGCCTCGGACACATCCCGATGCTGGAGGCCCCCGGACGCATCACCGAGGTGATCGCCGACTTCGTCGACCGGCAGAGCAGACCGCAGCAGGCGATCGGCTGAGAACCCACTGGCGCCTTCGGAGCACCGTGGGATATTCTTCGTCTCGGTCATGAGCGCCAGCGTCAAGCCCCGGCTCGCTGGCCGGCAACCCTCCAACCGCGGTGGGGTGCCCCGGGTGATGACCAGGTTGAGCAGCCACTCACGGCTGCAAGGCAAGCGCGGGTCCGCTGTGAACGGGCCCCTGAGTAGACGGGGAAACCTGGTGGCGAGGTCAATGGTGCGTAGTTGTCGGTGACCGACACTGCGCCCGTTCGACGCACCGCCAGGCCCCCCTTCGTGGAGGAGAAACATCGATGAGCACCGACAACGGATCCGACGACGCCCGAGCAGGGTGGTCGTTCGAGACCAAGCAGGTCCACGCCGGGCAGACGCCCGACATCGCCACCAACGCGCGAGCCCTGCCGATCTACCAGACCACCAGCTACACGTTCAACAGCACCGACCACGCGGCGGCGCTGTTCGGGCTGGCTGAGACCGGCAACATCTACACCCGGATCATGAACCCGACACAGGACACCGTCGAGCAGCGCATCGCGGCCCTGGAAGGCGGCGTCGCGGCACTGTTCCTGGCCTCCGGTCAGGCGGCGGAGACCATCGCGATCCTGAACCTGGCCAACGCCGGCGATCACATCGTGTCCAGCCCGCGACTCTACGGCGGCACCTACAACCTGTTCCACTACACGTTGCCCAAGGTCGGCATCGAGGTCAGCTTCGTCGAGGACGCCGACGACCTGGACTCGTGGCGCGCGGCCGTGCGCCCGAACACCAAGGCGTTCTTCGGCGAGACGATCTCCAACCCGCAGATCGACATCCTCGACATCCCGAACATCGCGGCCGTCGCGCACGAGAGCGCGGTGCCGCTGATCGTCGACAACACCATCGCGACGCCCTATCTGATCCAGCCGCTGGCCCACGGCGCCGACATCGTCGTGCACTCGGCCACCAAGTACCTCGGTGGTCACGGCACGGCGATCGCCGGGGTGATCGTCGACGGCGGCACCTTCGACTGGACCAACGGCAAGTTCCCCGGCTTCACCACCCCGGACCCGAGCTACCACGGTGTGGTGTTCGCCGAGCTCGGTCCCCCGGCATACGCACTCAAGGCGCGGGTGCAGCTGCTACGAGACCTGGGCTCGGCCGCCTCGCCGTTCAACGCCTTCCTGGTCGCGCAGGGCCTGGAGACGCTCAGCCTGCGTATCGAGCGGCACGTATCCAACGCCCAGAGAGTCGCGGAGTTCCTCGAGGGACACGACGGCGTGTTGTCGGTGAACTACGCCGGTCTGCCCAGTTCGCCGTGGCATCAGCTCGGAAAGAAGCTGGCGCCCAAGGGAACCGGCGCGGTGCTGGCGTTCGAGTTGGCCGGCGGCGTCGACGCGGGCAAGGCTTTCGTGAACGCGCTGACGCTGCACAGCCACGTCGCCAACATCGGCGACGTGCGGTCACTGGTGATCCATCCGGCGTCGACGACGCACGCGCAGCTGTCCCCCGAGGAGCAGCTCGCCACCGGTGTGACACCGGGTCTGGTCCGGCTCGCGGTCGGCATCGAGGGCATCGACGACATCCTCGCCGACCTCGAGCAGGGGTTCGCCGCGGCGAAGCTTTTCAGCGCCGCCGCCGATCCACATTCCGTCGCGTCGTTCTGAAGGTCGTGACGTGACAATCGTGGATGTGGCCGAGCAACGCGTGACCCTGCCCCCTGAGGGTGAGGTCGGCGTCGTCGACATCGGTTCGCTCAAGTTGGAGAACGGTCAGGTCATCGACGACGTCTCGATCGCGGTGCAGCGATGGGGCGAACTGTCGCCCAACCGCGACAACGTCGTCGTCGTGCTGCACGCCCTGACCGGTGACTCCCACATCACCGGACCGGCGGGCTCGGAGCACCCGACACCGGGCTGGTGGGACGGGGTCGCCGGTCCCGGCGCGCCGATCGACACCGACCGCTGGTGCGCGATCGCGACCAACGTCCTCGGCGGATGCCGGGGTTCCACCGGGCCGAGCTCCCTGGACCCCAACGGAAAGCCCTGGGGCTCAAGGTTTCCCGTCATCTCAGTGCGTGACCAGGTGGCGGCCGACGTGGCGGCCCTTGCCGAACTGGGCATCACCGAGGTCGCGGCGGTGATCGGCGGTTCGATGGGCGGGGCCCGAGCCCTGGAGTGGATGGTCACCCATCCCGGCAGCGTGCGCGCGGGACTGGTGCTGGCGGTCGGAGCCCGTGCCACCGCCGATCAGATCGGCACGCAGAGCACCCAGGTGGCGGCGATCAAGTCCGATCCGAACTGGTGCGGCGGCGACTACTACGGCACCGGGCGCTCCCCCGACGCCGGCATGGAGATCGCGCGGCGCTTCGCGCACCTGACCTATCGGGGCGAGAACGAACTGGACGACCGATTCGGCAACGACGCGCAGCCAGGCGAGGACCCGGCCATCGGCGGCCGCTACTCGGTGCAGAGCTATCTGGAGCATCAGGGCCGAAAGCTGCTCGCGCGCTTCGACGCCGGCACCTACGTCGCGCTCACCGACGCGTTGTCCAGCCATGACGTCGGACGCGACCGGGGCGGAGTGGAAGCCGCGCTGCGTGGCTGCCCGGTGCCTGCCGTGGTCGGCGGCATCACCTCCGACCGGCTCTACCCGCTGCGCCTGCAGGAAGAGCTGGCCGACCTGCTTCCCGGCTGCGACGGACTCGACCTCGTCGACTCGGGGTGCGGCCATGACGGCTTCCTGCTGGAGACCGATGCGGTCGGCAAGCTGATCCGCCGGACGCTGGAGCTGGCGTCACGGTGACTGGCTCACCCGAACAACGGTCCCTGTCGTTCGGTGCGGAAGCCGCGGCCTACGAGCGCGGCCGCCCGTCCTACCCGCCGGAGTCGATCGACTGGCTGCTTCCGACCGGTGCCCGCGACATTCTCGACCTGGGCGCAGGCACCGGAAAGCTGACCACCCGGCTCGTGGAGCGCGGCCTCGACGTCGTCGCCGTCGACCCGATCCCCGAGATGCTCGAACTGCTCAGCACGTCGCTGCCCGACACCCCGGCGCTGCTGGGCACCGCCGAGGAGATCCCGCTGCCCGACGACAGCGTCGACGCGGTGCTGGTGGCGCAGGCCTGGCACTGGTTCGACCCGGAACGGGCGATCAAGGAGGTGGCCCGCGTGCTGCGGCCCGGCGGGCGACTCGGGCTGGTGTGGAACAACCGCGACGAACGGCTGGGCTGGGTCAAGGATCTGGGCCGCATCATCGGCCACGAGGTCGACCCGTTCACCCAGACCGCGGACATCCCGGCACCGTTCGGCGACCTCCAGCGTCAGCAGGTCGAGTGGACCAGCTACCTGACACCGCAGGCGCTGATCGACCTGGTGGCCTCGCGCAGCTACTGCATCACCTCGCCGGAGCGGGTGCGAGCGCGGACGCTGGACCGCGTCCGCGAGCTGCTGGCCACCCATCCCGCGTTGGCGAACACCAGCGGGCTGGCGCTGCCGTACGTGACAGTGGGCATCCGCGCCACGCTGATGTGACCCGCGAAATACCATCCCGGGTCGTCATCGGACCCCCCATCGCAGCCGTGGCTTCACACTCGCGGGCCAAGGAAAATAGCCAATTCGCACATTTTGGCTAGAATGGGTTCATGACCACACCGCTGACGTACCGCAACCGCGACGGCGAGCTCGTCGATGTGCCGACGGTGGCCGCGACGCAGTTCAAGAACGAGTTCGGCGCGATCTTCGAAAGGGCCGCCCTGGGTGGCGCGGTAGCGATCACCAAGCACAACACGCCCAAGGCGGTGTTGCTGTCCTACGCGGAGTTCGAGGCGCTGACCAAGTCGTCGTCACCGGTGCTCGACGAACTGACCGACGAGTTCGACGCGTTGCTGGACCGGATGCAGACGCGCGGCGCGAAGGCAGCGACGGCGGCGGCGTTCGGCGCGTCCCCCGGCGAACTCGGCCGGGCCGCGGTCGAGGCGGCCCGCGGGCGACGCTGACGCGCCGCGCCGATGAGCCGTGGCACGGCGCCCCGCCTCTACGTGCTGGCCGGGGTCAACGGTGCGGGCAAGAGCAGTGTCGGTGGCGCGATGATCCGCGCGTCCGGGGGCGAGTACTACAACCCCGACGAGGCAGCACGGGCGCTGATCGCCGCGAACCCGGGCCTGGGGCAGGCCAAGGCCAACGCAGCCGCGTGGCGGCAGGGCAAACGGCTCCTGGAGCGCGCGATCGACCAGCGGCTCGACTTCGCGTTCGAGACCACCCTGGGCGGCGGCACCCTGACCCGGATGCTGGTTGACGCGGCAGGCGCCGGCTTCGAGGTCCGGATCTTCTACGTGGGCCTCGCCGATGTGGACCTGCACATCGAGCGGGTGCGCCGCCGGGTGCGCTCGGGCGGTCACGACATCCCCGAAGCCGACATCCGGCGGCGATGGCGGCACAGCCGACTCAACCTCGTGCGGCTGCTTCCGCTGGTCACCGCGTTAAGGGTCTACGACAACTCCGCCGACGGCGACCCGGTCGAGGGACACGCTCCGCAGCCGGTGCTGGTGTTGCACCTCGACCGGGGGGACATCGTCGGGCCGCCCGATCTGTCGACGACACCACAGTGGGCGAAGCCCATCGTCGCCGCGGCGCTCAAGCTGGGCTGAACCACCCCGCCAGGCGCCGACTCCCGCGAAATATCATTCCGGGTCGTTCCAGGGCACGATTCACAGCCCTGGCTTCACACTCGCGGTGAGCGAGAAGTTAGCTCGTCCCGAGCGGATCGATGGTCCAGGCGATATAGAGCATCGCCGCACTGACCGACGCGGTGGTGACGATGTCGACCGTGCGGCTGCGCACCGCAAGCAGGCCCGCCCGCTCCTCGGTGAGCGTCAACCGCAGCGCCGCCGCGACCGCGACCCCGATCGCCATCACCAGCGCGCCGCGGCGCCAGTACCCCGCAGCCACCAACCCGAAGGCCGCCACCAGAAACAGGCTGACCAACAAGATCGGCCACTGCCCGGCGAAAAGCTTGCCGGCAGACTCCCTGACGCTCATCGCTGCCTTCTGCTCTTCGCGCAGGCGCTCATCGCTGCCTTCTGCTCTTCGCGCAGGCGCTCATCGCCGTTCGGCACGCTCGACGACATTGGTCAACAGGAACGCCCGCGTCAACGGGCCTACTCCGCCCGGGTTCGGCGAGACGTGGCCGGCCACCTCCCACACGTCGGGATGCACGTCGCCGACGAGCTTGCCCGCGTCATCGCGGCTCACCCCGACATCGACGACGGCCGCACCCGGCCGCACCATCTCGGCCGTCACCATGTGCGGCACCCCAGCCGCAGCCACGATGATGTCGGCTTCGCGAGCGATCTGCGGGAGGTGGCGAGTCGCGGTGTGGCACAACGTCACCGTCGCGTTCTCCGAACGCCGGGTCAGCAGCAACCCGAGCGGGCGGCCGACGGTCACGCCGCGTCCGATGACGACGGCATGGGCGCCCGCGATCTCGACCTGGTAGCGCCGCAGCAGGTGCACGATGCCGCGAGGAGTGCACGGCAGCGGTGCCGGCTCGTTGAGCACCAGCCTGCCGAGATTCATCGGGTGCAGCCCGTCGGCGTCCTTGTCCGGGTCCACCCGCTCCAGCGCGGCGTTCTCGTTCAGATGCTTGGGCAGCGGCAACTGAACGATGTAACCGGTGCAATCCGGGTTGGCGTTGAGCTCGTCGAGGACCTCGAGGAGTGCGGCCTGGCTGATGTCGGCGGGCAGGTCCCGGCGAATCGAGGTGATGCCGACCTTGGCGCAGTCGGCGTGCTTGCCCCGGACATAGGCCTGCGAACCGGGGTCGTCGCCCACCAGCACGGTGCCGAGCCCAGGAGTCCGTCCAGCCGCGGTCAGCGCCGCGACGCGCTCGGTCAGGTCGACGAAGATCTCGTCGCGCGTGGCCTTGCCGTCCAAAGTGATTGCACCCACGGCGATCATTCTGACAGGCTCCAAATTTCCTCACCGAGGGCGATCTCGGAACCACCGGCGTGGCAAGCTCGGAAGACATGACAGCCCCCCACGATGTGTTCACTGCCGCCAAGCTCGGCCCCGTGACGCTGCGCAACCGCATCATCAAGGCCGCGACGTTCGAGGCCTCGACCCCTGACGCGCTGGTCACCGATGACTTGATCACCTATCACCGGCTGCCCGCGGCCGGCGGGGTCGCCATGACCACCGTCGCGTACCTGGCCGTGTCGCCCGGCGGGCGCACCGAGGGCAAGCAGATCTACTGGCGGCCCGAGGCGATGCCCGGGCTGCGCCGCCTCACCGACTCGATTCACGCCGAGGGGGCGGCGGTCAGCGCGCAGATCGGTCACGCCGGGCCGGTGGCCAACGCGCGGTCCAACAAGGCGACGGCCTATGCGCCGGTGCGGTTCTTCAACCCGCTGTCGATGCGGTTCGCCAAACGGGCCAGCCATGATGACATCGACGACATCATCGAGTCGCACGCCAATGCCGCACGCTGCGCCATCGACGCCGGCTTCGACGCCGTCGAGGTTCATCTGGGCCACAACTACTTCGCGAGCGCGTTCCTGTCCCCGCTGATCAACCGGCGCACCGACGAGTTCGGCGGATCGCTGGCCAACCGCGCCAAGGTCGCCCGCGCCACCGTGCTGGCGGTGCGCCGGGCGGTGGCGAAGGCGGGCACACCCATCGCGGTGACGGCCAAGCTCAACATGAGCGACGGGGTGCGTGCCGGCATCTCGACCGAGGAGTCGCTGCAGACCGCGAAGTGGCTCGAGGAGGACGGCGGCCTTGATGCCATCGAACTCACCGCGGGCAGTTCGCTGGTCAACCCGATGTACCTGTTCCGTGGCGACGCGCCGATCAAGCAGTTCGCGGGGGCCTTCAAACCGCCGCTGCGCTGGGGTATCCGGATGACGGGCAAGAAGTTTCTGCGCGAGTATCCGTACCGCGAGGCGTACCTGTTGCGCGACGCCAAACTGTTCCGGGCCGAGCTGAAGATGCCGCTGATCCTGCTCGGCGGCATCACCAACCGCGAGACGATGGACCTGGCGATGGCCGAGGGCTTCGACTTCGTCGCGATGGGCCGCGCCCTGCTGGCCGAGCCGGACCTGATCAACCGGATCCAGGCGGACGGTCCGGCGCACTCCGTGTATTCGGTGTGTAACCACTGCAATCAGTGCATGGCCACCATCTACAGCCACACCCACTGCGTCGTCACGGGCTCCCCGGGCTAACCAGCGGCGATGAGGGCGCGCGCACAGTCCGCGACGATCGAATCGGCGCTGGCTGGAATGGCCTGCCGGGCCCGCAGGTGGCGTCGCACGATCGCGTAGGGCACGTCGATCAAGGCCGCGTTGACCCTGCCCGGATCGTCGGGCAATTCGGCGAGCACCTTCCGGAGCTTGCGCTGCAAGCGTTTCCGCCGCCCGGTGAGCGGCTCTGGCCAATCCCCCATCCCGAGCGCGTCAGGCCCGGCGAGCAGCACCTGCGCCTCGACGGGATGCTCACGGCACCACTGCACGATGCGCAGCGCGCCGTCCACACAGCGCTGCTGAGGATCGTCAGCACTCGACAGCGCCTCCACGAACCGTTCCTGAAACCGCTCCTCGGTACGCACCCACAGCTCGCCGCACAACGCAGCCCTGGTCGGGAAGCGGTGGTACACCGAGCCACTCGGCGCGCCGGTGGTGCGCGCGACCGCCGACATCGTGACCGCCGCGGGACCATCGGCGGCGAGCAGTTCGGCGGCCGCGTCGAGCAACACATCGACGGTGTATCGGGCGGGCCGCGGCATTGCTCCACCCTAAAATAGATAGTAGTCTCTAAAACAGAGAGGAGTCCGGATGACCACCACCACCGCAGTCGCACAACGCTTCTATCGGGCCCTCGCCGACGGCGACGGAAGTGCCCTATTCGACTTGCTCACAGACGATTTCGAAGGAATCGTGAGCGAGGGCATGCCGCACGGCGTCGGTGGCGAGCACCACGGGCGTGTCGCGATGATCACCGACGTGTGGGGCCGCATCGACTCGGTCTACGACGTCGACGTCGAACCCGCTGAGTTCCTCGAGATACCTGGCCGCGGACGCGTCGGCAGAGTTGTGGTTCTCGGCAGTTACCGAGGGGCGGCGCGCGGCGGAGGCACGGCCGTCGACGCCGCGTTCGCACACGTCATCACCGTCCAAGACGAGCGGATAACGGCGCTGCAACAGATCACCGACACCGTAAGGTGGCGCCTGCCCGTCTGAGGCAGTACCGATAGAGTTGGTTCCGATGAGCCGACCAGCACCCCCTGCGCTGACCGTTCGGTACGACGGATCCCCACGCACCTTCGCGGCCGGCAACGACGTCGTCGTCGGCCGGGATCTGCGCGCCGACGTCCGCATCGCCCACCCCTTGATCTCCCGTGCCCATCTGGTGCTGCGGTTCGACCAGGGCCGGTGGATCGCCATCGACAACGGCAGCCTCAACGGGATGTTCCTCAACGGTCGCCGCGTGCCCGCCGCCGACATCACCGACGGCCAGCAGCTCCACGTCGGCAACCCCGACGGGCCGCTGCTGACGTTCGAGGTCGGCCGCCATCAGGGTTCGGCGGGTTCGCCGCCACCGACAGCAGCGGTCCCGGTCCCGGTCCCAGCCCGGTCCGGCACGATCCGGCCCGGCCAGCCGCCGACGGGGCGCCCGCAGGCACCGCGCCACCAGCCGCCCGGCTACCCGGGCGGCCCCGGCGGCACCCGGCCACCCCAGCCTTCGCGGCCGGTGCCGGTCCAGCAACCCATCTCGGCACCGGCAATGGATTCGGCCACGGTGATGGGTCCGGCCGCAGCACCGCGCTCCAGCGAGCAACCTCGCGACGAGCATGCTCAAGATCCTGCGGCCGGGCCGGCCTGCGGACGCGCCACCCGGTTCGGTCAAGATCGGCCGCGCGACCGACAACGACATCGTCATCCCCGACGTGCTGGCCTCCCGTCACCACGCCACCCTGATCCAGCGGTCCTTCGGGTACCGAGATCCGCGACAACCGCAGCATCAACGGCACCTTCGTCAACGGCGTGCGCGTCGACTCCGAGATGCTCACCGACGGTGACACCGTCACCATCGGCAATGTCGACCTCGTCTTCAGTGACGGCACGCTGGTGCGTCGTACCGAGACCGCCGCCGCTACCGCGACCGGCGGCCTCATGGCCAACGGCGTCACCTGGACCATCGAGGGCAACAAGACGCTGCTGGACAACATCTCGATGTCGGCGCGGCCGGGAACGCTGACCGCGATCATCGGGCCGTCGGGCGCCGGCAAGTCGACGTTCGCCCGCCTGGTCGCCGGGTACACCCATCCGACGACGGGCCAGGTGTCGTTCGAAGGCCACGACGTCCACGCCGAGTACGCCTCGCTCCGCTCCCGAATCGGCATGGTGCCGCAGGACGACGTCGTCCACGGCGAGCTCACCGTCCGCCAGGCCTTGATGTACGCCGCCGAGCTGCGGCTGCCGCCCGACACCACCAAGGCCGACCGCGAGCAGGTCGTCAATGAGGTGCTCGAAGAACTCGAGATGACCAAGCACCTCGACACCCGCGTCGACAAGCTCTCCGGCGGCCAGCGCAAGCGCGCGTCGGTGGCACTGGAGCTGCTGACCGGGCCGTCGCTGCTGATCCTCGACGAACCGACCTCAGGCCTGGACCCCGCGCTGGACCGCCAGGTCATGACCATGCTGCGCCAGTTGGCCGACGCAGGACGCGTAGTCCTCGTCGTCACCCACTCGCTGACCTATCTCGACGTGTGCGACCAGGTGCTGCTGCTCGCCCCCGGCGGCAAGACCGCGTTCTACGGCCCGCCCCACCAGATCGGGCTCGAACTGGGGACTACCAACTGGGCCGACATCTTCAGTTCAGTTGCCGGCGATCCAGACGCCGCCCAGCGGCGTTACCTCGAACGCCACGGTCCGCCGCCGCCAACGCCGGCCACCCAGCAGCCCGCCGACCTCGGCTCGCCGACTCGCACCAGCGTGCGAAAACAGTTCTCTACGATTGCTCGCCGCCAGATGCGGCTCATCATCTCGGACCGCGGTTACTTCATCTTCCTGGCGTTCTTGCCGTTCATCATGGGCGCACTGTCATTGTCGGTGCCGGGGAACGTCGGATTCGGCGTACCCGTCCCCGCGATTCAAGGCGGCGAAGCGCCGAACGAACCGGGACAGATTCTGGTGCTGCTCAACGTCGGCGCCATCTTCATGGGCACCGCGCTGACGATCCGGGCGCTGATCGGCGAACGGGCGATCTTCCTGCGCGAGCAGGCGGTCGGATTGTCCACGACCGCATACATGTTCGCCAAGGTCTTCGTGTTCGCCGGGTTCGCGCTCCTGCAATCCGGTGTCGTGGTCGCTATCAATATCGTCGGGAAGGGTTGGGGTGCTGGCGCGGTCACGAGCGGCGCGGTGATACCCAATCGATCCCTCGAGTTGTACGTCGACGTCGCGGCGTGCTGTGTCGGCGCAGCCATGGTCGGCTTGGCCCTTTCGGCGCTGGCGAAGTCGAACGAGCAGATCATGCCTCTGCTGGTGATCGCGATCATGTCGCAGTTGGTGTTCCAGGGCGGCATGATCCCGGTGACCGGTCGCATCGTGCTCGACCAGATGTCCTGGGTAACCCCAGCCCGGTGGGGCTTCGCCTCGACGGCATCGACGATCGATCTGATCAGGCTGGTGCCCGGCCCGCTGACGCCGCAGGACTCGCATTGGAAACACACCGCAGGCACGTGGTGGTTCAACATGGCCATGCAAGGAGCGATCTGCGTCGGCTATCTGAGCTTCGTGCGCTGGCGGATCAGGCTGAAAGCCGCCTGACGACGAGCGGGCGATGAGATTGCTGAACCTGCAGAACACGGTGATCTCGATCATTCCCACCGGGGCGGCGGCCAGATTACGGATTGCTGCTGCGGGGTACATACGGACACATTGGCCGTTGGCGACCTTCTCAGACCGTGCAGGCAATCGCCGAGCGTGACAAGGTTTTGACGGATCGGATGTCCGATGTCGATTCGTACGACGTATCAACACGTTGCCGCGCACTGACCGCCGCCGAACCACGAGGACCTAGTTCATTGGCCATCGCTGACATCGTCAGTTACTCCCACCTCGGGCGATCGGACATCGAGGCCCTCGGCGAGGAACTCGATGCCATCCGCCGCGACATCGAAGACTCCCTCGGTGCGCGGGACGCGAGGTACATCCATCGAACGATTCGGTTTCAGCGAGCGCTCGAAGTCGGCTCGCGGACAGCGATTCTCGTCAGCCCGTCACGCACCGGGCGGTGGCTGGGAGTCGCCGCCCTGGCGGTGGCGAAGAGCATCGAGAACATGGAGCTCGGTCACAACATCGGACACGGCCAGTGGGATTGGATGAACGATCCCGAGATCCATTCCGCTACCTGGGAATGGGACATGGCGGGCGTGTCGTCGCAGTGGCGTTACGCACACAACTACCGGCACCACGTCTACACCAATGTGCTCGGGCTGGACGATGACATCGGCTTCAGCGTGATGCGGGTGACCCGCGATCAGCCGTGGCATGGGCGTTACCTTCTGCAGCCACTGCAGAGCCTGCTGCTGGCAGTCACCTTCGAATGGGCCATCGCCCTGTACGGCCTCGACGCCGCATACAAGCGCACCGCGAACCCCGAGCAGAGGGCCACCGCGACGGCGGCCTCGGTCGCGAAGGTCAGGCGTCAGTTCCTGAAGGACTACCTGGTATTTCCGGCCCTGGCGGGTCGACGATGGCGTCAGGTGCTCGGGGCCGTGATGACAGCCAACATCGTGCGCAACCTGTGGACGTATGCAGTGATCGTCTGCGGGCATTTTGCTGACGGCGCCGAGAAGTTCACTGCCGACGGCATCGAGCGCGAGACGCGATCCGAGTGGTACCTGCGACAGATGCTGGGCACCGCGAACATCACGGCCGGGCGAGTTGAGCGCTGTCCCAGTAGCCACGCTGATACATGATCAGGCCGTCGCGCACCTGGAAGAACCCGCACCCGCGGAACCCGTCGGGGTCGGTCCACTCCAGCGCACCCCACTCCCCCTCGACGACAAGGTTGAGCGGCGTACAGGTCAACGGCCCGCCCGCGAAGGTCTCTCGGTGGAAGTCCGCGATAGCCGGTCGCCCCACTACCGGCGCCAGCGCGATCTGATGGTTGACTCCGTCCTCCGCATGGAGTTCGGCGATGCCGGCAGCGTCCCCGGCGTTGAACAGCGCCACCCACTGCTCGATCAGTGCTTCAGTCGACACGTCCCCGTACTACCGCACTGATCGCCACGGCGGCAAGCGAATACGAACCCCTCACCCGCCGATGTCGAGCCCGTGCGCCGCCGCGTAGGCCAGTGCCTGCTCGATGTCGATCTTGGCGCCGCGCAGTTTCGCCGTCGTCCAGAACGTCGGGTCGGTGCGCGCGCCCCGCAGATCGGCACCCTCCAGTCGGGCGTCCTGCGCCCGCACCCCGGTCAGGTCGGCGCGCTGCCAGTACGGCCTCGCGCAGATCCGCGCCCACCAGGCTCGCCTCGCGCAGCCGGCAGTCGGACAGATCGACCTTGCGCAGGTCGGCACCCCCGAGCACGGTGAGTGTGAAATCCACTTCGACCAGTGTCAGCGGCCGCATCCGGCACTCGGTGAACGTCGAGCCCAGGAAGCTGCAATGCCGAAAAGTGCTGTGCCACAGCGATGTCCGCCGAAACGTACAGTTACGGAATGCAGAGCCGACGTGCTCGGACTCGGACATGTCGACGCCGGAGAAGTCGCATTCGGTGAACACCACACGTTCGGTACGCATCCGGCTGAGGTCGTCGTCGCGAAAGTCGCGACCGTCGAACTCCCGGTCGACCTGGTGAGCGTTCACGCCGTCAGCCGGTCGGCGTCAGTCGGGTCAGCGCATATTCGGCGACGGCGATCAACGCCGCCTTGGCGGAATCGCGACTTCGCGCGTCGACGGAGACCACCGGCACGGACTCCGACAGCGCGAGCGCCTTGCGCACCGCGGGCAGCGGATGGCGGGGTGCTCCGTCGAACTCGTTGACGGCAACCAGGAACGGAAGGTTGCGAGCCTCGAAGAAGTCCACCGCCGCGAAGCTGTCGGCCAGCCTGCGCACGTCGACGAGGACGATCGCGCCGATCGCGCCGCGAACCAGGTCGTCCCACATGAACCAGAACCTGCGCTGCCCCGGTGTGCCGAATAGGTAGAGCACCAGATCATCGCCCAGGCTGATCCGGCCGAAGTCCATGGCGACCGTCGTGGTCGTCTTCATCGGCGTCGCGTCAAGACCGTCGACGCCCTGCGAGGAATTGGTCACCAGCGCCTCGGTGCGCAGTGGCACGATCTCGGACACCGCGCCCACGAACGTCGTCTTACCGGCACCGAACCCGCCGGAGATCACGATCTTGGTCGATGCCGCTCGGTCAGAGCGCCCTGAGGCCACGCAGAGTCCTCCCGATCAGTTCTCGTCGTTCGTCGGCCGTCGCGGCCTCACCCAGGGTGGCATGTACCCGCACATAACCCTGCACCACCAGATCCCCGACCAGGACCCGCGCCACGCCGAGCGGCAGTGAGAGATGCGCGGCGATCTCGGCCACCGAAGGGCGCTCGGCACACAGCGTCAGGATCTGGCCACGGACGTCGTTGCCCGGCCAGCGCGGCGGCGGCGGCGGTGTCACCGTATCCACCGACGCCTCCAGGGGCAGCTCGACCCCTGAGTCGGTGCGGCCGGCAGTCAGTGTGTACGGGCGTACCAGACTTGGCTCGTCGACGTTTTCGCTGCCGTCCGGTGCCTCCTGGTCCATGCGCCGCTCACGAGTGCTGCGGGGTACGCCGCGCTGCCTGGACGACGGAACCCACCCGTTCCACCAGAATCGCCATCTCGTAGCCGATTTGGCCGATGTCGCCGTTGTGGGCCGCCAGCGTCGCGAGGTTGGACCCGTCGCCGACCCTCATCAACAGCAGGTAGCCGTTCTCCATCTCGACCACCGACTGCAGCACGTGTCCGCCGTCGAACAGCTGCGCGGCACCCGTCGACAAACTCGCGAGGCCGGACGCGACCGCGGCGAGCTGGTCGGCCCGCTCCCCGGGCATGTGCTCGCTGGCCGCCATCAACAACCCGTCCGCCGACACCAGGATCGCATGCGATACCCCGGACACCTCATGGGCGAATCGGGAAACCAGCCAGTCGAGGGAATCGCGCTGTGGCGCATCGGTCATTCGGTGTCGGCTCCCTCCGGCTGCTGAGCGCGGGACCGGGCGGCATGCACGCCGCCGAAATGCCTGCCGATGCTGGCGCGGACTGCCTCGGGATCCCGGACGGGACGTGCCTGAACTCCCCCGCCGCCGCTACCCCCGTCGTTGGCAGATGCTACCCGCTGGTCGAGGCCGTTGCCGCGGTGCGCACCGCCGTTGCGTTGGCTGGCAGCCTCGTCCGGCGTGTCGTCAGCAGCCCCCGGCACCAGCCGAGCGCCGGGCTGGCGCACCGGCAGGCCTTCCGGGGTGTGGTCGAGCACGGGGGCGCTCTCCGCAGCCGCGGCGGCCGACCAGCCGTGGTCCCAGACCGACTGCCAGTTCAGGTCGGTGCTGTAGGACAGCTCGTGCGGGTCAACGAGCCACTCGGACAACATCTTCTGATAGATCATGTCGTCCGACGAGTCGTCGCGGGCTGCGTGGCGGGAGTGACCGTTGGTGGGGGCCGGCGGGGCGACGGGCTGCGAGCGGGGAGTGAAGAACGCGACGACGTCAGAGCGTGCGGGCGAGCTCGGATCCTCGACCGGCTCGGCGGCGGCGACCGAGACGATGTCGTCGACCTGCTCGACGGAATCGGGGTTATGCGGCTCGGCCGGGGCCGGCGCGGTGGCGCTGACGGCATGCGTGCCGTCGGCCGGCTCGTCGGGCGGGCTGTAGCGCAACGGTGCGCCCGCGGCGACGAGCTGCGCGGCAGGCACGGACACGCACGCGGTGGTGCCCGAGCCCGGGTCCCCGGCGACAGTGCTGCGCAGCCGCACCACCAAGCCGTGCTGGGCGGCCAGCCGGCCCACCACGAACAGGCCCATGTGCCGCGCGGTGTAGGGGTTGACCTCGCCGCCGGACTGCAGGCGGGTGTTGGCGACCCGCAGATCGGGTTCGGTCATGCCGAGACCGCTGTCTCTGACCTCGAGGAGCAGGCCGCGGTCGCCGGTGTCCACCGCCGACACCGTGACCTGAGAGGTCGGCGGCGAATACCGCAGCGCATTGTCCAGCAGCTCAGCGAGCAGGTGCACCAGATCGCCGGCGACGGCTCCGGCGATCTCGCTGTCGGGGAGGTCCGCGGTCATCACGCGGGTGTAGTCCTCCACCTCGGAGGCGGCCGCATGGACCAGCCCGGTGACGGGCACCGGGTCGGCCCGCTCGCGCGGCATCCGCGCACCGGCCAGCACCATCAGATTGGCGCCGTTGCGGCGCATCCGAGCGGCGAGGTGGTCGAGCCGGAACAGACTTTCGAGCCGGTCGGGGTCCTCTTCGTTGCGTTCGAGTCGATCGATGAGGGAGAGCTGCTGATCGACCAGCGACCGGTTGCGCCGCGACAGCGTCTCGAACATGTCGGTGACCTGGAGCTGCAGCCGGGCCTGCTCACCGGCGAGCTGCACGGCCTGCTCGTGCAGTTGGTCGACGGCGTGCGCGACCTGGCCGATCTCCTCGGAGGTGTGCACGGGGATGGGTTGCACCGCAAAGGGCTTGCCGTCACTGCGCACCTGCTCGACCTCACGGGCCAGGTCGTCGTGGGCCACCTTCAGTGCGCTGTCGCGCAGCGTGCGCAGCGGGCGCACCAGAGTGCGCGCCACCAGCGCGACGAGTAGCAGCGCGATCACGATCGCCGCGACCACCAGGGCGGCATCACGGATCGCGATGGTGCGGGCGTCGCCGGCTTGCTTGCCGACGGTCGCCGGAATCGACTCGGCGGTTTGGGCGATCACGCCGTCGGCGATGTCTCCGGTGATTTGCTGGGACGCCAGCAGCTCAGGGTTACCGACGAGCACGGACGCGGGTGCGGAGAGCACCGACATGCGCTTGACCATCTCGGACCGCAGCGCGGCTGCCTGATCGGTGGTGCCTCCGAGGAACGTGCCCATCGCCGACACCGTGGACGGCTCGGTGCCTGCCAGCGTGATCATCGTGGAGCGGAGTACCGGTTCGGGCAGGTCGCCGCCGCGGTTGACGAGCATCTGTTGCATCGCCATCTGCCCGCGTGCGCTGACGGCACGGGACAGGGCTTCGCCCTGCGGCCTGCACACTCTGGTCGTCGTTGCCCACCAGGCCGGTGATCGCGGTTTCGGCGGTGGTCAGCAATGGCGCATAGGTCATCACCCGGGCCCGCAGGTCGACCGTGTTGCCGGTGATCTTGCCGATCAGGTCCTGTCCGTAATCCACCAAGGTGTTGGTTGCCAGCCGGACAGCGTCGGGAACCTCGGTGTTCGCCAGTTGCTGCTGCAGGTCGGTCCTGCGGGAAGCGAAGTCGGTCAGGGCAGTCTGGGTGTCGCCGCCCTCCGTGGCGGCCACCGTCGCGCCCTCGAGCGCGGCCATGTAGTCGACGACGGCAGGCACCATGTCGGCACGCTCGGCCGCACGGCGCAGCTCCGTGGCCTCGGTCGTGCTGGTGTAGATGCGGGACCCGCCGAACACGCAGGCCAGCACCAGCGGCACCAGCACGATGGCGAGCACTTTCACCCGAACCGGCCAGTTCGGAAGCGCCCACCGCGACGGCCGCTTCGCGGGTTTCATCGGCCGCCCACCCGGTCGGCGGGACGCACGAGGTCATCGATCGAGTAGTTCATATGGCTTCCTGCTGATGGCGCCCGCAAGCGACGGGCATGCTCGTAACTGGGCATGCTGGCAATGGACGAGTATGCCAGCCAAGTCGTCCGGTTTCTACAGTTCACACTGAACAGTAACAATCCGCAAACTTGTTACTGCACAGCTTGGGTGAATTTCAGCAAACTATGGTGAGCGCGCACTCGTGGCCGTCCCGCCCGTCCGCCGAACCGATAGCAGATCGTTATGCCCTCGAAGTCGTGGCTGACGATCGAATCGGAATACTTGAAAGACAATGGGTCCGGAACCCAATGGAGGTGCACCGATGTATCACCACGACGATGACCTATCCACGTTGGCCGATCTCTCGCTGATCGTCGACTCACCCATGATGAGGGTGATGAGCGGCGAAGTGGTCGACGTCGATACGCACACTGGTCTGGTCGTCATCGCCGCATATGAAAGGAGGCTCGGCCTCTCGGCGTAAGACTCTGATCGTCAGGACCCCCGCCTTTCGGTCGGGGGTTCTTTTCGTATCGTTGCCGGGATACGTCGATGTCCTCGGCCCCGACACGGCGTGTCCGTATGGGGAAGGGGTAGCTGGCGTGTTCAAAGTACTGTTCTATTCGCCCCGCATCGCTCCCAATACGGGCAATGCGATCCGGATGGTCGCGGGCACCGGGTGCGAACTGCATCTGGTAGAACCTCTCGGCTTCGACCTGTCCGAACCCAAGCTGCGCCGCGCCGGGCTGGACTATCACGACCTCGCGTCGGTGACCGTGCACCCCGACCTCACCGCCGCTTGGGCGGCGGTGACGCCGGCCCGCGTCTTCGCCTTCACCGCACACGCCACGACGTCGTTCGCCGACGTCGCCTACCGGCCCGGCGATGTCCTGATGTTCGGTCCGGAGCCCACCGGCCTCGACCAGGCGACGCTGAGCGACCGCCACATCACCGCGCAGGTGAGGATTCCGATGCTGAGCGGGCGGCGGTCGCTGAACCTGTCCAATGCGGCCGCCATCGCCGTCTACGAGGCGTGGCGTCAGCAGGGGTTTCCGGAGCGGTGTGATCGCCGTCCGTACGCTGCTCGCGCAACCGCTGGTCGGCGGCTACCAGGTATCCCAGTGGGTGAGCTGCTCGGCAGGCAGCCGCTTGGCCGGCCGGAAGTCGGTGCCCTTGGTGTACGCGATGGGGAACAGCCCGGCCTGGCTGTAGTCGTCGAACGGGATCCCGAGGAGCTCGGCCGCCTGACGTTCACCGTCCCCGAGCAGGTGCAGTGTCGTCCACGCAGAGCCCAGGCCTCGGGACCGCAACGCCAGCATGAAACTCCACGCTGCGGGCAGCAGGGACCCCCAGAACCCCGCGCTCTGCCCGGAGGGGGTGTTGTCGGGCTTGCCCTCCAGGCAGGGAATCAGCATCACGGGAACTTCATGAAGATGGTCGTTGAGGTACGTCGCGGAGTCAGCGACACGCGGCCGCTGCTCGTCGCGGAGGTCGCCGTGCGTGGGCTTGGGCGCTGCGAGGTAGGGCGTCGCGTTGGTCCGGTAGATGTCGGCGAGGGCCTTCTTCTTCTCCTGGTCCACGACGAACACCCATTGCCAGCCTTGGTTGTTCGACCCGGTGGGTGCCTGCAGTGCGATGTCGAGACATTCCATCAGCACCTCGCGCGGAACGGGCTTGTCGAAATCCAGCCGCTTGCGCACCGAGCGCGTGGTGGTCAGGACCTCGTCGGCGGACAGGTTGAGAGTCATGTCCCGACACTACATTCGGGGTCATGGCAGTCGAATTCACCGAAGAGGTTTCGCGCAGGCTCGAGTCCGATCACTACGGCTGGCTGAACGGTGGCCAAGTCCGGCCACTCGGTGCCCTGACCCACAGGTGAGTCACATCCGCAACCACCCACGGGTGAGCCTGAACCTGGACTCCGACGGGAACGGGTCGGGCGTCATCGCCGTCGGCGGCACCGCGACCGTGGATGCCGAGGACAGTGACCCCCGCGAGGACGGCCCGTACTGGGAGAAGTACTCAGGAGACGCAGCGCGTTTCGGTCTCACCGAGGCGATGGCCGGGTACAACCTGCGCCTGAGGATCAGTGTCGACAAGGTGTGGACGACGCCGACGGAGGGTTGAGTGGCCGCGACGTCACTTCTGGGCGGAATCCGAGCTGCTGGTCAGAAACAGCCATGCGCTGAGCATCCCGCCGATCAGTGCGGTCAGCTCGGCGGGGACCAGTAGATAGATCCCCCACGTCACCTTGCAGATCGTCAGGACGCCTGCGACCCCGATCAGCACGATGGTCGTGCCGTTCGGACCGAACCTGTCCAGCACCCGCGCGATCGGGTTTGGGTCAGACACGATCCGCGCCCGCCTGTCCATGGTGAGCATGACGGCTCCGCCGAGGATGGCGATCGCGATCACCTCCGCCCCGAGCACCCAGCCGGGCTGGTCCGGAACGGTCAGCACAATCGCCACCATCAGCGCGACCGCGAACAGCGTCAGCGTCTGCGCGGCGCGGCTGCGCAAGTCAGGCGCGCGGGAGATCACGTCGATACGCAGCGTCACCGCAACGAAGAGCAACCCGACCAGTGCCGCGGCGGCCCCGCCGCTGACGACGGTGAAGTCCGACCATCCGGCCATCATGTCAGGGCGTCAGCACTGTCGAGCCGTGGGTCCTGCGACCTTCAATGGCGTACATAATTCCTCATTTCGCGGCGAGCCAAGCCTGCTCTTCGCCGGGTTCGGGCAGCACGCGGCCACCCTCGACGGCGTAGTGGGCAGGGCTACTTTGGAATACGACGAGCACTCGGTTCGGTGGGATGCCGGTGACTCGCGTTGCTGCGGCGGCGATCTCGATGGCCAGTCGGGTGGTGTCGGCCTCGGGATGCCCGCTGCGCACCCAGCCACTGATGAGCAGCGGGCTGGCCGGCACGCCATCGGTGTAGACGCTGTCGGCGGGCAGCACGGGAAAGACGACGTTCACGTAGGTGCTGGGCACATGGTTGATCGCCGAGTGAATACGCGAGATCTCCACGGCCAAAGCTGCTTTCATGTCAGCGGTAAGCGTCGCCTCGGCGGTGGTGCACGTGTAGATGGGCATTTCCTTCTCCTCTTGGGTCCGTTTAGTGCCGGCGCTCGGCGGGGGATCGTGGCCCCCGCCGAGCGCCGTTGTCACCGCTCGCGCTGGATCGTCAGCCGAGATGTGGCAGTTCCGGTTGGGTGTGGACGACGATGACGGTGGGCCCGTCGGAGTCCAACGCCAGCTTGAACTCGCTCGCCAGGTCGTCGGTGGTCTTCACCTCGGCCGTGCGGCATCCGAAACCAGTTGCCAGCGATGCGATGTCGAGCCCCGGCAGATCCAGGGCGGGAACGTCGGGCGTCTGCTCCAGCAGTGCGAACGACTTGAGTACCTCATATGCCCCGTTGCGCAGCACCACGAAGACGATCGGCAGCTTGTGCTGAGCGGCCGTCCAGATCGCCTGGATGGAGTACTGGAACGAACCGTCACCGATGGTGGCGACGATGTGCCGGTCGACTCCGCGCTCGCGGTCGCCGAGCGCCAGCCCGACGGCTCCGGGAACGCCCCAGCCGATGCCACCGCTTCCGGTGGCGAAGAAGCTGCCCGACCGGGTGGTGGGAAGCCACTGCACCAGTTCGGCCATGGTCGACGTGGACTCCATCACCACGGCCGAGTCCTCGGGCTTGACCGTGGCCAAGGTGGCGTACACCTCGTCTGCTGTCAGCGGCTCGCCTGGCGCCGAGGTCTGCACCGCGCGGTCCCGGTTGAACGGGGTGGGTGCCGGCCGCCCGACGGGTGTGTCGATCAGGTCGACCAGTTGTTCCAGGCCGATCCGGACGTCGCCGAGCAGGCTGTCGCCCACCGGGGCGGCGGCCGCCAGATGGGGGTCGACCGTGAGCTGAATCAGCTCGGTGCCCTCCGGCAGGTAGTCACCCGCCACGTACGGGTAGTAGCGGAAGACCTGGGCGCCGATCACGATGACCAGATCGTGACCCTGCAGCACCTGGTTGACCTCGGCGATGGTCATCGGCAGCGGGCCCCGCGTAGAGCGGGTGATCCTCGGGGAACGAGGTCCGGTCGGCCAGCGCGCTGCCGCGCACGGGTGCTCCCAGCTTCTCGGCGAAGGCGACGCCTGCGTCCCAGCCGCCGGCCCGGTCCACCTCCGGCCCGAGCACCAGCAGCGGCCGCTGCGCCCGATTGATCCGCTCGGCGAACTCGCGGAGTCGCTCTGCGTCCGGCGAGGTGCGCTGGCTGACGGTCCGCACCACCGCAGGGCCGAGGGCCGGCTTCTGCCAATCATCGAGCGGGATCGACAGGTACACAGGTCCTTTCGGCTCCTGCATGGCGACCGCGTAGGCCTGCATGAAGGCGGCGGGCACGTCTTCGGCGCGCGCCGGCTCGTACGACCACTTGACCCACGGCTTGGGGAATTCGGTCGCATTGGGGTTGTTCAGGTACGGGTCGACGATGGACATCTCACGGGTCTGCTGACCGGCGGTGACGATCAGCGGGGTGTTGGCCCGGTAGGCGGCCACCAGGCTGCCCATCGCGTTGCCGGTGCCGGCGGCGGTGTGCAGGTTCACCAGCGCCGGCTTACCGGTCGACTGGGCGAAGCCGTCGGCCATGGCCAACGCGGAGGCTTCCTGCAAGGCGAGCACGTAGGTGAAGTCCTCGGGAAAGTCCTGCAGGAACGTCTGCTCCGTGGACCCTGGGTTTCCGAAAACCGTGGTGATTCCCAGCTTTCGGAGTAGCTCGTAGGTGACGTCGTGGATCGTCTTCTCTGCTGCCATTGGTTTCACCGGTTCCTTCGGGTGGAATATTCGTGGGTGGCGAGCGGTTGCCCGTTGCGGAATGACTCTCGCCGTTCGGCGATGTGCCGTCATCGCTGCTCGCCGCCATCCATGCGTCGGGCATCCCGCTATTGGCACTTGGTGCTGGCAGGTAGTTCCCGTTGAGATTGCGCTCAGGGCTGCGATCCGACCGGAGCCACGACCCTCGGCGCAACTTCAACGCCATCGCGCTGAACGCGCCCAACTCACTGGAAGTCCCGCGACTTGGACCTCATCCTCAGGTTGATGGGGCCCATCCGGTCGGCGATCACCGTGACCGCGCCGGTGGCATTCTGCACGATGCCGCGCACCACCAGCGCCGATGCCGTCTGCGCCAGCCTGCGATGACGTGACCACACCCCTGGCGAGCACAGCACATTGACCATCCCCGTCTCGTCCTCGAGGTTCATGAACGTCACCCCCTGGGCTGTGGCCGGACGCTGCCGGTGCGTGACCGCCCCGGCCACCAGCACCCGGGTGCCGTCAGGCACCGACAGCAGCTGATCGGCGGGAATGACCCCGAGGGCGTCGAGGTCCTCCCGCAGGAACTCGGTCGGATAGCTGTCCGGCGACACGCCGGTCGCCCACACGTCGGCGGCGGCCAGCTCCAGCTCGGTCATCCCGGGCAGTGACGGGACGTGCGACGCCGACCCCACCCCCGGTAACCGATCGGGTCGCTGTGTGGCGGCAGCTCCTGCCGCCCACAAGCCCTCCCGCCGCGAAGTCCCGAAGCAGCCGAGCGCCCCCGCGGTGGCCAGCGCCTCGGTCTGGGACACAGAAAGTTGCAACCTGCCGGTCAGGTCGAGCAGAGAAATGTAGGGGCCGTTGGCTTTCCGATGCTCGACAAGACGCTCCGCCAGCTCCTCACCGATGTGACGGACAGCGCCGAGCCCGAGCCGCACCTCCAGGCCCCGGTTCTCCAGGGTGGCGTGCGCGAGGCTGGCATTGACATCCGGGCCGTGCACGACGACGCCGTGCCTGCGGGCGTCGGCAACGAGCGATTGCGGTGAGTAGAAACCCATCGGCTGTGCCCGCAGCAGCGCGGCGCAGAACGCCGCGGGATGGTGCAGCTTGAACCATGACGAGTAGAACACCAACGATGCGAAGCTCAGTGAATGGCTTTCCGGGAAACCGAAATTGGCGAACGCCTCCAACTTCTCGTAGATCCGTTCGGCCACCTCCCCGGTGACGCCGTGCAGGTCGGCCATCCCGACGAAGAACCTGCTCCGCAGCCGACGCATCTTCTCCGTCGAGCGTTTCGAGCCCATCGCACGGCGCAACTGGTCGGCCTCGGCTGCGGAGAAGCCGGCGCAGTCGACGGCCAATTGCATGAGCTGTTCCTGGAACAGCGGCACCCCCAATGTCTTTCGCAGCGCCGACTCCATCGACGGATGGTCGTAGGTGACCCGCTCCAGTCCGTTGCGGCGCTTGATGTACGGGTGCACCGACCCACCCTGGATCGGCCCCGGCCGGATCAGCGCCACCTCGACCACCAGGTCGTAGAACACCCGGGGTTTCAGCCTGGGCAGCGTGGCCATCTGTGCCCGCGACTCCACTTGGAACACCCCGACGGAATCCGCTCGCTGCAGCATCTCGTACACCGCCTGCTCGCTCAGGTCCAGTTCGGCCAGGTCCACCTCGATGCCCTTGTGCTCGGCGACCAGATCGATGGCGTAGTGCAGCGCCGAGAGCATGCCAAGGCCCAGAAGGTCGAACTTCACCAAACCGATTGCCGCGCAGTCGTCTTTGTCCCACTGCAGCACACTGCGGTTCTCCATCCTTGCCCACTCGACCGGGCACACGTCGGCGATCGGCCGGTCGCAGATCACCATGCCCCCGGAGTGGATGCCCAGGTGCCTGGGCAGGTTGGAGATCTGCATGGCCAGGTCGACCACCTGATCCGGGATGCCCTCGAGGTCGGGCGAGTCGGCAAGGCCGTTCCACCGGCTGATCTGCTTGCTCCAGGCATCCTGCTGCCCCTGGGAGAACCCCAGCGCGCGCGCCATGTCCCGTACCGCGCTGCGACCACGGTAGGTGATCACGTTGGCCACCTGCGCGGCGTACTCCCGTCCGTAACGCTGGTAGACGTACTGGATCGCCTTCTCCCGCAAGTCGGATTCGATGTCGATGTCGATGTCGGGCGGCCCGTCGCGGGCCGGCGACAGAAAGCGTTCGAACAGCAACTCGTTGGCGACCGGGTCGACGTTGGTGACCTTCAGCGCGTAGCAGACCGCCGAGTTGGCCGCCGAACCCCGGCCCTGGGCCAGGATGTTGTTGAGCCTGCAGAACCGGGTGATGTCGTGCACCACCAGGAAGTAACCAGGAAACCCCAACCGCTCGATGACCTTCAGCTCATGTTCGATCTGGGTGTACGCGCGGGGAGCGCGCTCGGGTGGGCCGTAGCGGTCCAGCGCACCTTCCATCACCAGATGTCTCAGCCAGCTGATCTCGGTGTGCCCGTCGGGCACGTCGAACGGCGGCAACCGCGGTGCGATCAGGGCGAGGCCGAAGGCACACTGCTCACCCAACTCGGCGGCCGCCGTCACCACCTCGGGACAGTGGGCGAACACCCGCGACATCTCCTCCCCCGACCGCAGATGCGAACCACCGAGTGGCGCAAGGTAACCCGCTGCCTCATCCATCGAGTTCCTGGCCCGGATCGCCCCCATCGCCATGGCCAGCCGCCCCCGGGCGGGCTCGGCGAAGTGCGCGGCGGTGGTGGCGACGGCACCGAGACCGAACCGGGGCGCTAGCGCGGCCAGCGCGGCGTTGCGTTCGTCGTCGAGCGGATGGCCGTGATGGGTGAGCTCGACGGTGACCCGGTCACGGCCGAACCGGTCGACCAGCCCTGCCAGCGCCGCGGCGGCGGCATCCGGCCCTCCTGCGGAAAGCGCCTGACGGACATGGCCTTTGCGGCATCCGGTCAGGATCTGCCAGTGTCCACCGGCAGCCTCGGACAGCAGCGTCGAAGTCGTATTGCAGTTTGCCCTTCTCGCCGCCGGCCAGATGCGCCTGTGCCAACTGTCTCGACAGGCGCCGGTACCCTTCCGGCCCCCGCGCCAGCACCAGCAGGTGCGGCCCCGGCGGGTCGGGTTCGTCGGTGCGGCTTCCGCCACCCAGGGACAACTCGGCACCGAACACCGTGGCCACGTCCAGCTCCTTGGCCGCCTCGGCGAACCGCACCACCCCGTAGAGACCGTCGTGGTCGGTCAGCGCGATGGCCCGCAGATCGAGCCGGGCGGCCTCTTCCACGAGTTCTTCGGGCGTGCTGGCTCCGTCGAGAAAGCTGTAGGCCGAATGGGCGTGCAGTTCGGCATAGGGCGTCAAACTGGGCGCTGCGGAGCCGGACCGCCGTTCTCGGGTTCGTATCTGCCCCGCTTGCGCGACCAGGCCGGACTGTCACCACCGTCGCCGTGCGGCTCGCCCATCGGCACCCCGCTGCGACGCGGCTTACTGGTGAGGACGCGCTCCATCTCCGTCCAGCTCGGCGGACCGTTATGCCAACCCACCCCGCCAATATATCGAACAAATGTTCGACAGGGGCGTTTCTCTCAGGCGCTCTTGTCGGCGTCCGGCCAGTCCCCCTCGCCGGGGTGTTCCTCATCCTCGCCCAGCGTCGGCCGCAGCACATATCGCACCTGGTTGCCGCCGGCCATCCGCGCCTGCTCGATTGCGGTGGTGGCGATCGCGATCAGCTTGTCGACGACATCGTCGGGAGGCTCGGCGGCCAGCGGCGGCAGCGGCGTGCACACGACGCCGATGCTGGCCGTCAGTCGCTGCGGCGTCGTGGTGATCGCGCCGCGGATCCGTTCCACCAGCGGCGAGGCGTCGGAGGTGGTGAAGGTGTCGGCGACCAGGAAATCGTCGTCGGAGATGTGGGCGACGATCGCGTTGTGCCGGACGGTCTCGCGCAGCGCCTGCCCCACCGTCACACGCGCCCGGTTACCTCCACGCGAGCCCGTCAGACCGAGCAGCAGCGAGAAGCTGTCGATGTTCACGGCAACCACCACCAGATACTTGTCGTCGCTGCGGCTGCGCGAAGCCAGCAAGGTGGCCACGCCGCGGTAGAACGCATCGCGATGCAGCAGGCCGGTGAGTTGCTCGATATCACTGTGGTGGGCGTCCGGCTGGATCAGCTTGATCGCCGCCCGGCAGGCGAACGCGATGAAGACATTGAGCAGGACCACCACGCTCGCTGGCACACACTGCCAGCGCCAGGTCGGTCGATGCCAACCGCACCGCCAGCACCCCGAGGACCACCACGGCGACTGCCCAGTTCACCCACAGCAAACGCGCGGTGTGGAAGCACACCACAAACGCCGTCAGGATGACATAAGTCGTCGCACCCAGGAATCCGGTGATCGGGCTGGAGACGATGAGCGTAGCCGCGCCGATGGTGAGCGATCCGACGAAGACGCAGGTCAGTGACTGCGCACGGGTGGGCCAGTGGTGGCGCAGCCACAACATGGCCATCGCCAGACAGGAGACGCCGACGACCACGGCGACGATCCGCGCCTGCAGGGTCTGCGGACCGAGTCGGCTGGCCATCAGCGCGACCGGGATCAACCCGAGGGCCGCGATACACACCGCCACCAGGCGAGATGCCGATGCCTGCATACCTCGCGCAGCGAGAACCGCAGTAAACCAGTAATACTGGTCGGATCGCCACAATGCAGGGCCGATCGAGGCCGCGGCTGAACTCCGCAAACCTTTACACATCTGCCCACCCCAGTTGTCAGCGTCCTCGGACCAGATCAAAACCCCCCCGCACAGCCGAAGGCTACCAGCCAGCAAACATATTTCACAGAAAAAGGGGTTGCGATGACAACAAGACCGATGCGGCTGCACCCACCCGCCGCGCAGGCTCAGCTGGCGACATACTCGACCACGCCGTCCTCGAGCACCAGTCGCGCGTCGGATCCGTCCGGATTCGCGGCCTCGGTACGGAACACTGCCCGGCCGGATTCCATGCGCCAGATCGACGTCGTCAGCACATCGCCGGGAAACACCGGTGAGGTGAAGCGCGACGAGATCGCCGTGATCTTCGAGGCGTCACCACCCCCGAGATCGGCGATCAGGGCCCGTCCGGCGACCCCATAGGTGCACAGGCCGTGCAGGATCGGCCTCGGGAATCCGGCCAGCTCGCGGGCGAACCACGGGTCGCTGTGCAAGGGGTTGCGGTCCCCGGACAACCGGTAGATGAGCGCCTGATCCTCGCGGGTGGGCAATGCCACCCGGGCGTCGGGGTCCCGCTCGGGCATTGCGGGTGCGGCCGGGCGCTGCCCCGGCTGTCCCCCGAAGCCCCCTTCCCCGCGGATCACCAGGGTGGTGAGCGTCTCGGCGACGGCCTGACCGCTGTCGGGGTCGCTGCCGGTGGCTTTGAGCATCACGACCGCGTTCTTGCCCTCTCCCTTGTCCTGGATGTCGGCCACTTCGCAGACAACGCTGAGTCTGCCCATCGCGGGAAGCGGCGAGGACACCCGGATGGCCTGGGAGCCGTGCAGCAGCCGGCCGAAGTTGAACGTCCCGATCTTGGTGGCGGCGGCGAACGGCGAGCACGCGATGACCGCGTAGGTGGGCAGTACCTGCTGGTCGACGTCATGGCTGTTCTCGGTGGTGAACGCAAGATCATCGGTGCCGGCCCCCACGCCGAGCGCATAGAGCAGCGTGTCGCGGTCGGTCCACTCGAAGACCTGCGGTGGTGTGGTCGCGCCAATGGCGTTCGGATCGATCGGCATGACCGGACACTATCCGGTGTCGACCTTCGTCTGGCATCGGTGTTGACCTTTGTCTGGTGACGCGTGACCATGGGGCGCATGCGCTATGTCGTTACCGGCGGTACCGGGTTTATTGGCCGGCGCCTGGTTGACCGAATACTGGCCCTCCGCGACTGCACAGCCGTCCACGTGCTGGTGCGTCGCGAGTCGCTCGGCAGGTTCGAACAGCTCGCGCAGGGCTGGGACGACCGAGTGCAGCCACTCGTCGGCGACCTGACCGCACCCGATCTCGGGCTCAGCGACGCGACCCTGGCCGCCGCCGGAAAGATCGACCATGTCGTGCATTGCGCGGCGATCTACGACATCGCCGCGCCGGAGGACCGTCAGCGCGCCGCCAACGTCGACGGCACCAGCGCCGTGATCACGCTGGCACAACGCCTGGACGCGACGTTGCACCACGTGTCGTCGATCGCGGTCGCCGGAACGTACCGCGGGGTGTTCACCGAAGACGACTTCGACGTCGCCCAGGAGCTTCCGACGCCCTATCACCAGACCAAGTTCGAGGCCGAGCTGCTGGTGCGCTCGGCGGACGGGCTGCGGTACCGGATCTACCGTCCCGCAGTGGTCGTCGGCGACTCCCGCACTGGCGAGATGGACAAGATCGACGGTCCGTACTACTTCTTCGGCCTGCTGGCCAGGCTCGCCGCGCTGCCGAGCTTCACCCCGATGGTGCTGCCGGACACGGGACGCACGAACATCGTGCCCGTGGACTTCGTGGTTGAAGCCGTCGTCACACTCATGCACATCGACGGGCGCGACGGCGACACGTTCCACCTGACCGCGCCGAAGACGATCGGGCTGCGGGGCATCTATCGCGGACTCGCTCCGGCCGCTGGGTTACCGCCCCTGGTCGGATCACTGCCGCACGCCGCGGCGGCCCCCTTCCTGCAGGTGACCGGGCGCGCGAAGATCCTGCGCAATATGGCCGCCACTCAACTCGGCATCCCCGGTGAGATACTCGACGTCGTCGACCTGGCACCGACGTTCACGTGCGAGCGTACCGAAGAAGCGTTGCAGGGCACCGGAATCGCGGTTCCGGAGTTCGCGTCGTATGCGCCGCAGTTGTGGCGCTACTGGGCCGAGCACCTCGACCCCAACCGGGCGCGGCGGGACGATCCCGGCGGGCCTCTGGTGGGTAAGCACGTGATCATCACCGGAGCCTCCAGCGGCATCGGGCGCGCGTCGGCGATCGCGGTGGCCGCCCGCGGTGCGACGGTATTCGCGTTGGCGCGCAACGCCGAAGCCCTCGACGGGCTGATCGACGAGATCCGCGCGGCCGGCGGCGACGCGCACGCATTCACCTGTGACGTCACCGACTCGGCGGCGGTGGAGCACACCGTCAAGGACATTCTCGGCCGCTTCGGCCACGTCGACTACCTGGTCAACAACGCCGGACGGTCCATCCGGCGGTCGGTGATCGCGTCCACCGACCGGCTGCACGACTACGAACGCGTGATGGCCGTCAACTACTTCGGGCCCGTCCGGATGGTGCTCGCGCTGCTTCCGCACTGGCGCGAACGGCAGTTCGGCCACGTGGTCAACGTGTCCAGCGCCGGGGTGCAGGCCAGCAGTCCGAAGTACAGCGCCTACATCCCCAGCAAGGCCGCCTTGGATGCGTTCGCCGAAGTCGTTGGCGCCGAGACACTCTCGGATCACATCACGTTCACCACCATCCACATGCCGTTGGTCAAGACGCCGATGATCGCCCCGTCACGTAGGCTCAACCCGATGCCACCGATCTCGGCCGAACACGCCGCCGCCATGGTGGTCCGCGGCCTTGTGGAGAAACCCGTGCGCATCGACACACCTGTCGGGACGCTCTCCGACATCGGGATGTACTTCACCCCCAAGCTGTCCCGCCGCGTGCTGCACCAGCTGTATCTGGGCTACCCCGATTCGGCTGCGGCGCGGGGTGTCGCCGAGGACACCCGACGCAGCGGTCCCCGGAGCGACGACCCAAGCCTCCGGTGAGACCGGTCCGCGCATTCCGGGTCCCGCGCACGGTCAAGAGAGCGGTGCGGTTGGTTCCCGGCGTGCACTGGTGACCGGGGTGCGGCAACCGGTCTTCCTCGACGTCGACACCGGCGTCGACGACGCGATGGCACTGGTGTACCTGTTCGGCAGCGCCGACGCCGACCTCGTCGGCATCGCCGCGACCGCGGGAAACGTTCCCGTGCATCAGGTTTGCCAGAATAACCTGGCACTGCTCGAGCTGTGCGGGATCACCGGCGTGCCGGTGTCGATGGGCTCCGAGACGCCGCTGCGCGAGCCGCTGCGGACGGCGGAGGACACCCACGGGCCGCAGGGCCTGGGCTATGCCCGGCTGCCTGCACCGATCACGGACCTCACCGCATACGACGCCGCCGAAGCGTGGGTACGGGCCGCGCATGCCCACCCCGGTGAGCTGATCGGGGTGGCCACCGGACCCCTGACCAACCTGGCACTGGCACTGCGCGCAGACTCATCTCTGCCCCGGCTGCTGAAGCGACTGGTGATCATGGGCGGTGCGTTCGACTATCGCGGCAACACCACACCGGTGGCGGAATGGAACGTCAGCGTCGACCCGGAATCGGTGGCAGAGGTGTTCGCGGCTTTCAGTAAGCAGGAGAGCGGGGAGGCCGATGATCTTCCGATCGTGTTGGGGCTCAACCTCACCGAGAACGTCGCGATGACACCGGAGTTGTTGAGCCGGCTGGCTTCTGCCGCCGGTTCGTCCTCGACCCCGATGACCGTTCACGACGACCGCGGCACTGCGTCGGTGGCCTCCAATCCGCTGATCCGGGTGCTCGAGGACGCGATGAGGTTCTACTTCGAGTTCCACCACGACCAGGGTGAGGGCTATCTGGCGCATCTGCACGACCCGCTGGCCGCTGCGGTGGCGCTGGACACCGAGTTGGTGCGCTACCGTGCCGCGCCGGTCGACGTCGAGCTGACCGGCACGCTGACGCGCGGGATGACCATCGCCGACTGGAGTCGTCGATGGGGGCGAGAACCCAACGCGCTCATCGGTGTCGACGTCGACCCCGCGGCGTTCTTCGACCGCTTCATCTCCCGGGTCGGCGCGTTCGCCAGACAAGCTTGCGGCGAAGGGTTGAGGCCGGGTGGATAGTCAGCGACCGCGGTTGCGTTCGCTGCGCCGCCATACCACCTTCAGACCCGACCAGTCCTGGTCGATCGCACAGACTTTGACATCGACAAGGCCGTCGTCCAGTACCGCAGCCCGGATAGCGTCTTCGGTGACGTCGCTGGCGTGGCCGGCGGCACGGCGGGGCCAGGCAAACCAGATCGCCCCATCGGGGTAGATGCGACGTTCGAGTTGGGGCAATCGCTTACCGATCTGCGCCGCGGACCGGACGAAGCGCACCACCACATCTACCGGCCCGTTCTGGGTGAAGACGACAGCAGGCGGGTCGTCAAGCTGCCACCCCACGGGCACATCGACCAGCGAAACCCGAGCACCCTCGCGCAGGCCCAGCTTGCGGGCTTGGGGGGTGCCCGAATAGCCGGCGGTCACGACAACGACCCTGCCATCAGGGTCGACACCGCGCAATTACGCTTTACTCGTAAACACCCTCGAGGTACCACCGCCGCTGCCGGTAGCACAGCAGCAGAGCCTGTACCGGTTCCTGAGCCTGGTCACTGCCGAGCAGCACCTGCGCGCGGGCCGTCCGGCCGCTCCCCGCGGCCGCTGAATCCCACCAGCGTTCGTCGACGGGCCAGGGGCCGGCCCACCAGGACAGCCGGCCGGTCCGGCCGGGCGCGTCCAGCCGGACCGGAGCCGTGGAGAACAGCCCCCGCACGGTAACCCGCACCGGGTTGCCCTCGGCGTCGAACAGTTCGACCGGATCGTCGAGCAGCACGCTCGGCGACGGCTCAGGTAGCCGCCCCGGCCACGGCTGGTCCGGATTCGCCTGTGGCACAAGTTCATCCCCTAGAGAGGTGAGGGTGATGCGCTCGGCAGGGCCCCGGCCTCCGCTGAGCACCGGGACCTTGACGGCGTCGGGGCCCAGCAGCCCCTGGACCCGCACCAGGGCCCGCCGCGCCCGCAGCCTGTCCTCCTCACCAACACCACCCCACAGCGGCAGCTGCAGGGCCTCCGCCGACACCACCTCCACCGGGCGTAGCCGCAGCACGGTGACCGGCGCACCGGGCCGGTGGCCTTCGTTGCGGCGGTTCAGCCAACCGTCCAGTTGCCAGCGCACCCGGTCGGCGGTGGCGTCTTCGGTCAGCGGCTCCGCACATCGCCAGACACGTTCCAGCTCTCGCCCGTTGGCGGTCACGGCGTGGATGGCCAGCCTGGTGCATCCCACTCCCGCGGCCTCGAGGCTGCGGTGCAGCACGCTGGCCAGTGAGCGCCCGGCGAAGGCCGCCGCGTCCACCCGATCGATGGGCGGGTCACAATCCATCACCGCGTCGAGTTCCTGCTCGGGCTCCCTGCCCGACGGACCACGGGTGGGCTCACCGCGGGCAAGACGGTGCGCGGCCATCGCGTCAGCCCCGAACCGGGAGGTCACGTCGCTTCGGGGCAGGTCGGCGAACTGCCCGATTGTTCGGATTCCCATGCGCCACAGCAGATCCGCGAGTCCCTCACGGCTGACCGGCGCCAGGCTCGGTTCGGTGGCCAGCTGCCGGATGGACAGCTGCGACAGGAACAGCGCGTCGTCGCCGGGACCGATGATCCTGCCCGCCCGCGCGGCGAAGACGGCGGTGGGCAACTGATCGGCGATGCCGACCTGGCATTCGGCACCGGCCGCCGCCACCGCGTCGACCAGTCGTTCGGCGGCGGTCTGCTCGGAACCGAAGTACCTCGCCGCACCGCGGACCGACAGCACCAGCAGCCCGGGACGCAGCACCTCGGCACGCGGCACCAGGTCGTCCACCGCGGCCGTGATGTGCTCGAAGTGGCGGGCGTCGCGGGCGGGATCGGCGGTGACGACGTGCAACTCCGGGCACCGGGCCTGCGACTCCCGACGACGCAGCCCGCGGCGCACCCCTGCCGCGCGCGCCGCTGACGAACACGCGATGACCCGGTTGGCCAGCGTGACCGCGATCGGCACCGTCGGGGGTAGACCGGCGGCTGCCGCCGCGGCGACGGCGGGCCAGTCCATGCACCAGAGCGCCAAGACCCTGGAGCCGGCCACCTCAGCCGCCTGACGCACGGGCCGTGCCGAAGGGGCGTCCCGTGGCCCGCATGGCCAGCCGCACCCGGCCGATCCGCCCACATCCCGGGGTGGGCGTTCCGCGGCCGGCGCCGACGACCTCGTAGCCGCTGACGTGCGCGTCCAGTCGGGCGGAGGCTCCCTGCCAGTCCCCATCCGTGACGAGCAGCGTGCACCCCCGCTGCCGGGCACGTGCGACCACCGCCCTGGCACGCGTCGCAGGCACTGACCGACCGCCGAGGCCAAGGACTACCAGATCCATTCCGTCCATCAGAACCGCGGCCACTTCGACCGGGTCTGCTCCCGGTTCGGGAATGACCGCGATCCTGCTCAGGTCCGCTCCCATCTCCACGGCGGCGAGCAACCCGATGTCAGGCTGGCCGATGATCGCGACGTGACCGCCCTCGGCCGTCACCGCAGCCACCATGCTCAGCTGCAGTGACCGGGCACCCGAAAGTACCGCCACAGTTCCGCGGGGTAGAGAGCAGGGAAGCAGCTCAGCCACCGAATCAGGCATCGGCAGCAAAGAATCGGAACCTGGTGGGAGCTCGGCAGACAGCGGTGCGACCCGACGGTTTCCACCCCCCTTGCCGGCCATTTTCTCGGACACCGTGGCCATCTGCTTGCGCAGCTGTTCCACCTGGTCAGCGCGGTGCGACGGACGTCCTCCGACGCTGACTGCCAATGTCACAGCAGTACCTCCCGCATCACCCGGCTCAGACACTATGTTCGAATATATGTTCGATACCACAGTAAACACCTAGGCGCCGACAGCGTCAATCAGGGACATCGCCTCGATCAAGTCTTCCGGCGAGTAGCCGTCACTCCCACTCGATGGTGCCCGGCGGCTTGCTGGTGACGTCGAGCACAACGCGGTTGACCTCACGCACCTCGTTGGTGATGCGCGTCGAAATTCTTTCCAGGACTTCGTAAGGCACCCGCGTCCAGTCGGCCGTCATGGCGTCCTCGCTGGACACCGGACGCAGCACGATCGGATGTCCGTAGGTGCGGCCGTCGCCTTGCACGCCCACCGACCGGACATCGGCCAGCAGCACCACCGGGCACTGCCAGATCTGGTGATCGAGCCCGGCCGAGGTCAGCTCCTCGCGCGCGATGGCGTCGGCCCGGCGCAGGGTGTCGAGCCGTCCGGCGGTGACCTCGCCGACGATCCGGATACCCAGACCCGGACCGGGGAACGGTTGGCGCGCAACGATTTCCTCCGGCAGCCCCAGTTCCCGTCCGACCGCACGGACCTCGTCCTTGAACAGCAGCCGCAGCGGCTCGACGAGCTTGAACTTCAAGTCCCCTGGCAGTCCCCCGACGTTGTGGTGACTCTTGATGTTTGCGGTTCCCGTTCCGCCACCGGACTCCACCACGTCGGGGTAGAGCGTGCCCTGGACAAGAAATTCGACCTCGGAGTCACTGTGCCCCAACGTATCTCGGACTGCACCCTCGAACGCCCTGATGAACTCGCGACCGATGATCTTGCGTTTGCCCTCGGGGTTGGTGACCCCGGAGAGCGCCTCCAGGAACCGGTCTGCCACGTCGACGGTGACCAGGTTGGCGCCCGTCGCCGCCACGAAATCGCGCTGCACCTGCGCCCGCTCGCCGGCGCGCAGCAGTCCGTGGTCGACGAACACGCATGTCAGCCGGTCACCGATGGCCCGCTGCACCAGCGCCGCCGCCACCGCTGAGTCGACGCCTCCGGAGAGCCCGCAGATCGCGCGTCCGTCACCGATCTGCGCACGCACCTGCTCGACGAGGGCGTCGGCGATGTTGGCAGGAGTCCAGGTGGCGTCGATGCCGGCGAACTCGTGCAGGAACCGGCTGAGCACCTGCTGGCCGTGCGGACTGTGCATCACCTCGGGGTGGTACTGCACGCCGGCGAGCCGACGCCCACGATCCTCGAACGCCGCCACCGGGGCGCCGGAGCTGGTGGCCACCACATTGAAGCCGTCCGGGGCCTCGGTGACCGCGTCGCCATGGCTCATCCACACCGGCTGGATGTCCGGGAGATCGGAGTGTAGTTGCCCGCCAGTGACTTTCAGCTCAGTGCGGCCGTACTCACTGGTTCCGGTGCGCGCCACCGTTCCGCCCAGCGCCTGCGCCATGGCCTGGAATCCATAGCAGATACCGAACACTGGAACGTCCAGGTCGAACAATGCGGGGTCCAGTTGCGGAGCCCCGTCGGCGTACACGCTGGCCGGACCGCCGGACAGCACAACGGCGCGGGGGTTCTTGGCCTTGATGTCGTCGACGCTGGCGGTGTGCGGGATGACCTCCGAGTACACCCGAGCCTCGCGGACGCGCCGCGCGATCAGCTGTGCGTACTGCGCGCCGAAGTCGACGACCAACACCGGGCGGGGGTTTGCAGCGTCCACTTGGTCAGTCTAGTGGGATCGCCGGTCGCCACCGGTCAGGCGGCTGGGATGTCTAACCGGTTGAGGTGACCGGTTCGATCGGGATGCTGCGCAGTGCGGCAGGCGCTTCGGCGGGCACGGCCGGATGCGCCGGAGCGATCGGCGAGAGCCGCCGGTAAGGCTCGCCCTGGGCAGGCCGGAGATCCTCCTCGCCCTTGTTCGGCCACAGCGACGCCGCTCGCTCGGCCTGGGCGGTGATCGAAAGCGACGGATTCACACCGAGATTGGCCGAGATCGCGGCGCCGTCCATCACCGACAACGTGGGATACCCATACACCCGCTGATACGCGTCGATGACGCCGTGTTCCGGACTGTCGCCGATCGCCGCGCCGCCGAGGAAGTGGGCGGTCAGCGGGATGTTGAACAGTTCGCTCCAGGTCCCGCCTGCGACGCCGTCGATCTTCTCGGCGATGCGCCGGGTGACCTCATTGCCCGCCGGGATCCACGTCGGGTTCGGTTCGCCGTGGCCCTGCTTGCTGTCCAGCATGCGGAACCCGAGCTTGGTCTTCCTGGTGAACGTCGTGATCGAGTTGTCCAGGTTCTGCATGACCAGCGCGATCATCGTGCGCTCGCTCCAGCGCCGCGCGTTGAGCATCCGCAACGTGCCCTTCGGGTCGGCACCGGCGTTGCGGAACAGCTGCTTCCATCGGGGCACGTCGGTGCCCTGCGGTCCGGTGCCGTCCGTCATCAGTGTCTGCAGCAGTCCCATCGCGTTGGAGCCCTTGCCGTAGCGGCAGGGTTCGACGTGCGTGTCCGACGTGGGATGGATCGATGACGTGATCGCCACGCCGTGGGTGAGGTCGAGATCGTCGCTCACATGGAGCCGGCCCGCGCCGACGATGGACTCCGAGTTGGTGCGGGTCAGCACCCCCAGCTTGTCGGACAGCTTGGGCAGCCTGCCCTTGTCGCGCATCTTGAACAGCAGCTTCTGTGTGCCGTACGTGCCTGCCGCGAGGATCACGTGTTGCGCCGTGAACGTCTTGCGCCGTCTGCGCAGCTTGCCGCCGGTGTGCGCGGTGTCGATCTCCCACAACCCGTCGGCACGCTGCTGCAGACCCTTCACCATGGTGAGCGGATGCACTTGCGCGCCAGCGGATTCCGCGAGCCCGAGGTAGTTCTTCACCAGTGTGTTCTTGGCGCCGTACCGGCACCCGGTCATGCACGATCCGCACTCGATGCAGCCGGTGCGGGCGGGTCCTGCGCCGCCGAAGTAAGGATCCGCGACGTGTTTACCCGGCGTCTTCTCGCCGTCGGTGCCGAAGAACACGCCAACGGGAGTGGCGACGAAGGTGTCACCGACACCCATGTCGTCGGCGACCGCCTTCATGATCCGGTCGGCGTCGGTGAACGTCGGGTTCGTCACGACGCCGAGCATTCGCTGCGCCTGGTCGTAGTGCGGCATCAGCTCGTCCCGCCAGTCGGTGATGCCCTTCCATTGCGGATCCTTGAAGAATGGCTCCGATGGCACGTACAGCGTGTTGGCGTAGTTGAGCGATCCGCCGCCGACACCCGCGCCGGCCAGGATCATCACGTTGCGCAGCAGATGGATGCGCTGGATGCCGTACATACCGAACTGGGGTGCCCACAGGAATTTGCGCAGGTTCCACGAGGTCTTCGCGAAATCGTCGTCGGCGTACCGCCGACCGGCTTCGAGCACGCCGACCCGGTAGCCCTTCTCGGTGAGCCGCAGGGCGCTCACGCTGCCGCCGAATCCCGAGCCGATGATGACGACGTCGTAGTCAGGCTTCATCACCACAGTATGAACTTACCCGTCGGTAAGGTGTTAGCAGGCGACCCTATGCTCCCGGTTGCCGAGCGTGAAGGTGCCCACACGCCCGCGTCTCAGCGTGACGTCACCTTCACGCTCGCTGCCGTGCACCCCCGGCGCCGGCCGCCGGTGTCAGAGCGCGTCGGCACACTCGCGCCATGGGGGAACCATTCGTGGGCAGCGCGGCCGTCGCTGCAGGTATGTCGTGGGGAGAGCTGCAGCGCAACTACACACGGGTATTTCGGGACGTCTACGTCCACGCCGACGAGGAGGTCACCGCCGCGACCCGTGCCCGGGCGGGTTGGCTGTGGTCGGGACGCCAGGCGATCATCGCCGGCCGATCGGCAGCAGCCGTCCACGGCAGCAAGTGGGTCGACGCGGCATCGCCGGTGGAGCTGATCCACGGCAACCGCCACCGCCTCCAGGGGCTCCTCATCTGGGGTGACCGTACCGGCGACGACGAGGTGGTCCTGATCGACGGAATGGCGGTGACGACGCCGGAGCGCACCGCTCTGGATCTGGCGTGCTGGCATCCTCGCCTGGGGGCGACGGCGGCAGTGGACGCGCTGATGCGGGCAACGGGGCTGAACATCGCCGACGCCGAGCAGCTTGCCGAGAGGTATCGCGGCCGACGGGGAATCGTCGAGGCCCGCCGAGTGTTTCAGTCAGCCGACGCTGGGGCGCAGTCCCCGAAAGAAACCTATGTGAGACTCCTGCTCGTGGATGACGGGCTGCCGCCGCCGCAGACCCAGATCCCGGTGCTCGGCGACAACGGTTCGGTGGTTGCATACCTCGACATGGGATGGCCCGACTTGATGGTCGCCGTCGAATACGACGGCGAGCAGCACCGGACCAGTCGCTCGCAGTACAGCTGGGACGTCAAGCGGCTCGAGATCGCACAGCGACGAGGGTGGATCATCGTGCGGGTGCTCGCCGACGACCAGCCCGACGAGATCCGGCGCAGAGTGCGCGCAGCCCGTGCCCGGCGGATGGCCTCACCCCGCGCCGCGCGGCGGCCAGCGTGACGGTGCCTTCACAGTCAGGCGCGAACGTGAGGACACCTTCACGTTCGGCACGGCCGCCGGTCAGCTCCCGACCGTCAACCCGACCTTCTGGAACTCCTTGAGGTCGCAGTAGCCGGCCTTGGCCATCGACCTGCCAAGACCGCCGACCAAGTTGAGCGAGCCGAACGGGTCGTCGGACGGGCCGGTCAGCACCTGCTCCAGGGACGGTCGCTCACCGGCGGCCACCTGAAGCAGCGCGCCGCGCGGCAGCGACGGGTGCGCGGCCGCGGCGGGCCAGAACCAGCCTCCCCCAAGCGCTTCGGCCGCCGAGGCCAGCGGCGTGCCGAGCACCACGGCGTCCGCGCCGCAGGCGATCGCCTTCGCGAGGTCGCCGGAGGTGTGGATGTCGCCGTCGGCGAGCACGTGCACGTACCGTCCACCGGTCTCGTCGAGGTACTCCCGGCGCGCCGCCGCGGCGTCGGCGATGGCGGTGGCCATCGGCACGCTGATGCCGAGCACCTCGTCGCTGGTGGTGACCCCGCTGGTCGAGCCGTAGCCGACGATCACCCCAGCGGCGCCGGTGCGCATCAGGTGCAGCGCGGTGCGGTGGTCGAGCACACCGCCTGCGACCACCGGCACGTCGAGCTCGGAGATGAACGTCTTCAGATTGAGGGGCTCGGTGTCCTGCGCTACGCGTTCCGCGGAGATGATCGTGCCCTGGATGACGAGCAGGTCGATGCCCGCTGACACCAGCACGGGTGTCAGCGCCTGCGCATTCTGCGGGCTGACCCGCACCGCGGTGGTCACCCCGGCGTCCCGGATCCGCGCGACAGCAGCCCCGAGCAGATCGGGATCGATTGGCGCAGAATGCAATTGCTGCAGCAGTCGGATGGACGCCGACGGATAGGGTTCCTTGTCCGCGGCCTCGAGCACCTGGGCGATCTTGTCGGTGACATCGGCGTGCCGCCCGATCAGTCCCTCACCGTTGAGCACGGCGAGACCGCCGAGGCGTCCGAGCTCGATCGCGAACTCCACCGACACCAGCGCATCGGTGGGATGCGCAATCACCGGAACCTCGAACCGGTAGGCGTCCAGCTGCCAGGACGTGGAGACATCCTTCGACGATCGGGTGCGCCGCGACGGCACGATGTTGATGTCGCCGAGTTCGTAGGTTCGGCGAGCGGTCCGGCCCATGCCGATCTCGACCATGTCTCGCATGTTCAGCTCTCCTCCGCCACGACGTCAGCGGCCGTAGTAGTTCGGGGCTTCCGTGGTCATCGTGATGTCGTGGGGATGACTTTCCTTGAGCCCGGCAGCGGTGATCTGGACGAACTGTGCCTGCTGCAGCTGCTCGATGGTCGCCGAGCCGGTGTAGCCCATCGCTGCGCGTAGTCCGCCGGTGAGCTGGTGGATGACCGTCGAGAGCGGACCCCGGAAGGGCACTCGCCCCTCGATGCCCTCGGGGACCAGCTTGTCCTCGGAGAGCACGTCGTCCTGGAAGTAGCGGTCCTTGGAATAACTCCCGCGCAGGTTGCCGCCCGCGCCGCGGCCCTGCATCGCCCCGAGCGAGCCCATCCCGCGATAGCTCTTGAACTGCTTGCCGTTGACGAAGATCAACTCACCGGGCGACTCCGCGGTACCGGCCAGCAATGAGCCCAGCATCGTGGTGGATGCCCCGGCGGCCAGCGCCTTGGCGATGTCACCGGAGTACTGCAATCCACCGTCGGCGATCACCGGAACCCCCGACGGCGCGCACGCGGCAACCGCCTCCAGGATCGCGGTGATCTGCGGTGCGCCGACGCCGGCCACCACCCGGGTGGTGCAGATCGAGCCGGGACCGACCCCGACCTTGACCGCATCGGCGCCGGCATCCACGAGCGCGGCGGCGGCCGCACGGGTGGCGACATTGCCGCCGACCACCTCCACGCGGTCGCCGACGACGGTCTTGAGACGGTGCACCATCTCGAGCACACCGCGGTTGTGGGCATGCGCGGTGTCCACGATCAGCACGTCGACACCGGCGTCGGTGAGCGTCATCGCGCGGGTCCACGCGTCTTCACCGACACCCACCGCGGCACCCACCAGCAGCCGGCCGTCGCTGTCCTTGGTGGCGAATGGGAACTGCTCGGTCTTGGCGAAGTCCTTGACGGTGATGAGCCCGGTCAGCTTGCCGTGGCCGTCGACGATCGGCAGCTTCTCGATCTTGTTGCGGCGCAACAAACCTAGCGCGGCTTCTGCCGAGACGCCCGCCTGGGCGGTGATCAGCGGGGCCTTGGTCATCACCTCGGAAACCGGCTTGGACTGGTCGACCTCGAAGCGCATGTCGCGGTTGGTGATGATCCCGACCAGAGAACCGGTGTCGTCGACGACCGGCAGCCCCGAGATGCGGAACCGTGCGCACATGGCGTCGACCTCGGCCAGTGTGTTGTCGGGCGAGCAGGTCACCGGATCGGTGACCATCCCGGCCTCGGATCGCTTCACGGTCTCGACCTGCCCGGCCTGCTCGGCCACCGGCAGGTTGCGGTGCAACACCCCCATGCCTCCGGCGCGGGCCATCGCAATGGCCATGCGTGACTCGGTGACGGTATCCATAGCGGAACTCACCAAGGGCACCTTCAGCCGGATCTTGCGGGTCAACTGGCTCGAGGTATCGGCTGTGGCGGGGATCACATCTGAGGCGGCGGGCAGCAGCAGGACATCATCGAAAGTGAGCCCCACCATCGCGATCTTGGTGGGATCATCACCGCCGGTCGGCACCGGAACGGCGATGGGGATGCTGCTTTCGGCGATCGACATGTGGTGAAGCCTCCAGTAACAGGTGCAGCCAGGCACAGACGCGGCCTGAGAGACACATCTTATCGGCATCGAGCTCGCAGTTTCGGTTCGCCACCGCCAACTCCGCAACCTGTGACATACCTGGTCGACGTGCCGCGTAGGCGCTGGCGCGATACCTGGGGGGCTGCGTACTCTTGGAGTCGTGCGAGACCACTTGCCGCCAGGATTGCCTCCTGACCCGTTCGCCGACGACCCGTGCGATCCGTCGGCGGCGCTCGATGCCCTGGAGCCGGGCCAGCCGCTGGACCCGCAGGAACGCACGGCCGTCGAAGCCGATCTCGGCGATCTGGCAGTTTACGAAGCATTGCTGGCGCACAAGGGAATTCGTGGTCTTGTTGTTTGCTGTGACGAATGCCAGCAGGACCACTATCACGACTGGGACATGCTGCGCGCGAACCTGCTGCAGCTCCTCGTCGACGGCACGGTCCGTCCGCACGAACCGGCCTACGATCCCGAACCCGACTCCTATGTGACATGGGACTACTGCCGGGGTTACGCCGATGCCTCACTCAACGAGGCGGCGTCGGAGTCCGACGGCTATCGCTGAGAGCTGAATTCCACGCTCTCCGCGTCAGCGCGGTTGTTCGAACGTGTCCGGCGCTTCGATGGGCATTGTCGTCGTGGGGGTCGGCAGCGGCACAGCAGGTGTCGGTGTCGGTGACGGCCTCGGAGTCGGCGGGGAGTCGGCGTCGGCGAGGGAAGCGGTGACGGCGTCGGAATCGGCGTGGGCGAGGGAAGCGGAGTCGGCGTCGGAATCGGCGTGGAGCGGCGTCGGCGCACGGGCGATGGTGTCGGTGACGGTGCCGCCGCGGCCGACGAAGGCGCTGACGTGGACACCCGAGCGGCGGCCGACGTCGACGTGGTGGTCGTCGGCACCGGGGACCGCGTCGTGGTCGTCGACGGTGACGGCGAGGGTGTCGTCGAAGGTGACGGCGAGGGTGTCGTCGATGGAGACGGCGAGGGCGTGGTCGACGGTGACGGCGAGGGCGTCGTAGAGGGCGTCGGCGACGGACTCTCCGACGTGGTCACCGAGGTCGGCGAAGTGGTCTCCGACGACGTGACGGCCGGCGATGATGTCGTGGTCTCGGAGGACCCGGGTGTCAGAGGGGTGAGAGTGCCCGGGTCGAGGCTCACCACGGGCACGTCCGGGAACGTGGGCAGCGGTGCGCCCGGCTCAACGGTGGCGGCCGCGTCCTGAGCCTCGACCTTGACCGTCAGCTCCTGCCACTGAGTGACCAGTTCCTGTTTGCGCTCAACGTCGTTGACCGTCGCGACCGTGGTGGTGATCGTCTCCAGCCTTTCCTGCGCGCCCTGCCAGTCACCCTGATCGATGAGCTGCTGGACCTGCTGCATCTCGGTCTGGGCGGCCAGGATCACCGCGTCGTCACGCGTCGCGGTCTGCTCACCGAACAACATGGTGCGCAATCCGTACAGCGCGTCACCCGGTCCCGAGCCGGCGACCACCGCGCCGAACCCGCCGATGCACAGCACTGCGGCAGCTGCCGAACCCACCACCGCCAGGGAAAGCCGGCGCCGGCGACCCGGCGACGTGACGCGGTCCAGCGCCAGCGCCGCCTCGTTCGTCGTCACCAGCTCGGCCATCGGCGTCTCGCGAACGTTGTCGCGCCAGCCCGCCAGCAGATTCGCCAGCTCGGCCTCGCCGCGATCGGTCGCGTAGACGGGCTGCTGCGTCGCCAAGGCGTCGAGGAACTGATCGCTGCGGTTGATCTCGTTGAGCGACGGATCCCCACCGTTGGAAGTCCAGCGTCCGAAGTCAGGCATGGTCACGCCCCGTCGCCATGATCTCCGTTTTCAGCCGCGCCAACGCGCGATGCTGCGCGACCCGAACCGCTCCCGCGGTGCTGCCGACGGCTTCCGCGGTCTCCTCCGCACTCATGCCGACGACGACCCGCAGGATCAGGATCTCCCGTTGCTTTTCGGGCAGGATCTGCAAGAGCGTGTTCATTCGGGCCGACTGCTCGGATTCGATCGCCAGCTGCTCAGGGCCCGCCTCACCGGAGTAGCGCTCCGGGACGACCTCCATCGGGTCAGCCTTGTTGCGCCCAGCGGCACGGTGGGCGTCAGCAACCTTGTGTGCGGCGATGCCGTAGACGAAGGCCAGGAACGGTCGGCCTTGATCCTTGTAGCGCGGCAGTGCCGTGATGGCAGCCAAGCACACCTCCTGAGCAACGTCATCTGCTGAGAGACCACTGCGCTCCATGGTCCCCACCCTCGCCCGGCAGTACCGGACGATGATGGGGCGGATGGTCTCCAGCACGTCCCGGAGTGCGTCCCGATCGCCGGCCACTGCCTCAGCAACGACAGCGTCGAGATGTTCTCCCGAAATTGTCATCGTGGGCGATATCTCCAGCGTTACGTAGAGGGCACTCCCCCGCGAGCGGGAGGTGGTTCTGCCGCGGGATGCGGCTCAGCTAAACAATAACGACCGGAAAGGGCCCAACCCCGTTACCGCGAGCACCACACGCCGCCCCGTCGGATCACGGTTTCGGCGCACGCATCGCGGATGGCGGCGATCTCGGCATGCGGATTCTCATCGCTGCCGATGTCGGCGAGCAGGCAGGCCGCCGCCCACCGCAACGGAACCAGGCCGAACACGGCGGCCTGCCGCAGCGCTTCGTCCGCCTCCCGGCGCGACGCGTCGACGTCACCTCTGCTACACCGCGCGGCCGCCAGGACGACGCGGGACTTGACGGTGTGCCGCGCTGACACCAAGGCCGCAGCCAGCTGGAGGGCACGTTCGGCGTGGGCGACCGCGGACGCGCCGTCGCCGCTGACCATCGCGAGCTCGGCCGACACCCAGGCGAACCGCACGGGCAGGCGCGCGGTCGCGGAATCGGTGACATGGTCCGCCGCGCGCTGCAGTGCCCGCGCCGATGCGGCGAATCGGCCCACACCCAACGCGTCGGCGGCCAGCCCGATGAGCGCATCGGCGGCAGGCATCGCTGCGCCGTCGGCCAGCATCAGCGCCCGGCCGTCCAAGGAGCGGGCCCGGTCATGCCAGCCGAGTTGACGAAGGAAGGACGCCCGCGTGCTGAAGGCCAGCGAAGCCAGCGGGCCGTGCGCCGCCAGGCGCTGAACCCGGTCCAGGTCGGTCAGCGCGCCGCCGTAGTGGCCCTGCCCGCCCGCGGCCACCGCGCGCAACCACAGCTCGTGTGGTGTCATGGCAGGCGGTAGCGGCCAGTGCCCGGGGTTGCCACCGAACGCCACGTCATCTAGGCCGAAGGCCGCGGTTGCGGTGCTGGGGTCCATCGGCTGGCGACGCTACCAAGCCGAAAATGCTTTGAAGATCCCGTTAGTTAACAGTTTGTGGTCGTGGTGTTACATCCATGTCAACGGCCTCCTCGGCCCCGGTAAATGCACGGATGACACACGCGTGAACTGATCAGCCAAAACATGGGCTCACCTCGCCTGGCGGCCATCAGTGTTAGCACCGAACTCGTTGCCCGCGGGTCGCATCGATGAACGTGATGTAAATTCTCGGCCTGCCGATATGCGTTTCAGCACAGCGGGAAGGTATTGACGGCCATTCCGAAGCCCTTCTACGTTGTGTGCACGAGTAGTCATCGGCGACTGTCCTCGGATCTGTTCCACGACTCACGCATCCAGTGCGTGTGCGAAATGGATGTGCAGAGAGGGGTATTCCAGTGCCACAGCCGCAACAGTTACCCGGGCCGAACGCCGACATCTGGGATTGGCAGATGGCTGGCCTTTGCCGGGGAGTCGATTCTTCGATGTTCTTCCATCCCGACGGCGAGCGCGGCCGCGCCCGCGCACAGCGGGAGATGCGCGCCAAAGAGATGTGCCGCCGCTGTCCCGTGATCACCCAGTGCCGCACCCATGCGCTGGCCGTGGGCGAGCCCTACGGCATCTGGGGCGGGCTCAGCGAGTCCGAACGCGAACTACTCCTCAAGAGGGGAATTCGCCGCACCGCCTGAACAATAAGCATCAGACTCACGCTGTGCCCCGGCTTCGTTGGAAGCCGGGGCACAGCTGCGTTGGGGCGGATCGTTCCTCAGCCTCGCCGAACGCGATACGGCATCAACATCGGAACGTCGCGGCGGTACTGGCAATACTGCTCGCCCAAAGCCGCGGTGAGGTCTCGTTCCTCGAGCCGCACGGCCAGCAGGATGTAGCCCGTGGTAGCCAACGCGAAGAGCAGATGCCCGGCGGACATGGTCGGGGCTGCCCAGAAGGCGATCAGAAAGCCGAGCATCAGGGGATGACGAACCACGCGGTAAAGCAGCGTCGTCCGGAAACCGGTGGTGCGCGCTCCGCCTCCCCGCCAGACATCGAACGCCTGTCGCAGACCGAACAGCTCGAAGTGGTTGATCATGAACGTCGAGGCCAGCACCATCAGCCAGCCGGCGACTGCCAGCGCCCACACCAGGACCCGGACGGTGGGGTTGCCGATGTGCCAGACTGTGCCCTCGATCGTGCGCCACTGCCAACACAGCAGTCCCAGCAGCAGGCTGGCGGCCAGCACATAGGTGCTGCGTTCGATCGACACCGGAACGAAGCGGGTCCACCACCGCTTGAAGGCGGGACGGGCCATCACGCTGTGCTGGACGGCGAATGCCGACAACAGCCCGAGATTGACCAGGACGGCCTCGATCGGTGGCGCGGCAACGCCGTGGTCCACCGTGCGGGGAACACCGAGGCCCGACACGAACGCGATGGCATACCCGAAGGAAGCGAGGAACACGAGATAGCAGACGGCGCTGTAGCCGATCACCAGCCAGCGGGTGCGCGACGCGCTGGGGGCGGTAGATGTGGTCATATCGCGATCGTCGTCTGATCGTCAGTGCACCGAATGGGGCGTTTGCCTCAGATCAGCCTTGCTGCCTGCGACTATTCAACCTTCTGCGACTATTCAACGCTGTGCGACCAGCCCGTTCTGCAGCGCATACATGCTGGCGCCAATCCGGTTCGACACACCGATCTTGGCGTAGGTCCGCTCCACATGATTGCGCGCGGTCTTCTCGCTGATCACCAGCGCCGCGGCGATGTCCTTGTTGGAGGCCCCGGTGGCGACCAGCCGGAGCACCTCGACCTCGCGGGGGGTCAACCGGTCGGGCCTGGGGTGGGGCCGGTGGTCCCCACGTCCGGCGGCGTACAGCACCGCGTCCACGGCGGCAGTGTCGAGCTCCCCCGCACGCACCCTCGTCTTGAGCCTGCGTTCGGCATCGGCTGCGGACATCGCCGACCGGTACGGCCGCGGTTCCAGCGCCGCCTGATAGCTCACGGCCGCGGCAAGAATGCGATCGGGCAATCCCAACGCCGGACCGTCGAGGCTGCGCGGATACCCGGTGCCGTTCACGCACTCGTGGTGGTTTCCGGCAACCGTCGCGACGTCCTGCATGCCGCTCACCTGGCTGAGGATCCGGACCGTCAGGTAGGGATGCAGCCGCACCCGTTCGAACTCCCCGGCGGTCAACGCCGCGGGCTTTGACCACACCTGGTTGGAGACCCCGATCCGGCCGAGGTCATGGACATAGCCGGCCCGGCGGATGAGCGTCACGTCGGATTCGTCAAGACCGGCGACCGTTGCCGCGCCTGCCGCAAGTTCGGCCACGGCTCGCGAATGCCCAAGGGTGAAAGGGCATTTCAGGTCCACGAAATCACCGAGCGCCTGGAGCAGCGAATCCAGCTCCGGGCCGTCGAGGCGGTCGGCGCGATCAGGCGCCTCGCGCAGGGCGGCTTGCCAACTGTCGCCGACGGCGGGGCCCGCCAGTATCTTTTCCGCATCGGCGATGAACACCTCGGCGATGTCCGGATCGAACTGGCCACCGCGCCGGGCCTGCACCATCGCGACCGCGCCCTGGACGCCGAGGTTGCGGTGGTGCACTTCCACCATGTCGGACAGCTGCGCCACCCGGATCGCGATCGGAATGCTCTCGCCGCCAACGCCTGCGGGAAGCCCGCCGCCGTCGAACCGCTCGAAGGTGAAACCGAGGGCCTGCTGAACATCGGCGCCGAGACCCATCCGCTCGGCCAGCAGCGCCGCGGACGTGCAGTGCGAATGGATCAGGCGTGACAGTTGGCCGCGGGCATTGACCAGTAGCGACGCCATCACCAGCAATCGGCGCGAAAGTGGTTCGCCGCGAGCCACATTGGACAGAATGAACCGGTAGTACGGCAGCCCGGACCAGTCGACGGAGTAGGAGTCGTGCCGGACCGCGATGTCGTCGCCGAACCATTGCGCGTACTCATGAGAGTCGGCGTGGCAGCCGATCCACATGATGAGCGCGGTGTAGTAGATGCAGTCACGCTGGGCGCGGCCCAACCCGAGCCGGTCGGCGATCCGGGTGCCGATCAGCGCCGAGCGCAACATGTGTTCAGCCGGCTGGCCCAAGCCGAGGTCGACGGCCACCGAGAGTGCCGCGAGCAGTTCGGCCCTCGTCGGGCCCGTCCCCGAATCCATCGGTTTGATTGTGCTCCTCAGCGCGACGGTGGACATGCCAAGTCGGCTGCGGTTCGGTGCCTGGTCGGGTCGAACGCGTCGAATCGGCCCTGCCCGACGACGGCCAGGCCACGTTGGGGTGCCCGGAAGTCGCCGAGTCGCGCCTGATCGGGTAGTGGCGCGACATTGCCGAGGTCGCGGCCGTGCAGCATGGCGCATGCGACGATCGGACCGCCCACATGCGCTTGGGCGCGATCCGGAAGGTCTGGCCGTTGGGCATGGTGCCCGCGAGCCGGACCTGTCCGGCGCCCAGCAGGGTGCCGGCGAATCGGCCGATGGCGCCGAGTGCGCCCGGGTTCGTCCAGATGCCGTCCGGAAGGCGTGACCCGATCAGCGGTCAGCAGCCGGGTCGCCGCCGTGTGGCGCAGCTCGATGGTCCAGTGCAGGACGTCGGGGATGTCGACGACGAGCGTGTAGTCGCCGGTCCAGGTGACCTCGACCGGACACACGACGGCGTCGTTGGCGGTGGCGGTACTGAAGTAGCGGGCGCAACTGTGCTCGGCGGGCGTGGTGGCGTAGAAGGTCCAGGCGCCGTCGGGATCGCGGTGCCACACCGAGCGGTAGCCGGGCACCGAGTCCGGGAGGAACGAGGCTGCGGGGAAATCTCGCAGCGCCAGGTAATGCCCACTGGCGAAAGGCAATCCCATGACTCCGAATCCGGTGACGGTCTCGTCGGGTCCGGTGGGAAGGATCGGGGTGCGCGCCACTTCGGCGGCGGCGGTGCGGGGGTTCTGAATCGTTGTCATGGCCCAAGAGTGGCGGGCCGACCCCGCGGCCGACATGAGGCGGTTGCCTCAAAAGTGTGCTTCGCCCACGAGGAGGCACCCGCGGCGTGGTGATGTTGGAATGGACCGATGGTGAACACATTCACGCAGTCGACGCTGGCCCTCCTCGCAGCGGCCGCTGTGGTGACGGCGCCCGTTGCCTCAGCCCAACCCCAGCCGACGGCGCCGCCGGATTTCGTCTCGCTGAGCGACCTCGACCCGTCGATTCTGATGGATATCCGCTACGACACCCCACACAACTTCACCGGAGACCCGGTCGACGGATATCAGGCGCCGTTGTGCCTCCTCACCCGCCCGGCGGCCGACGCGCTGAGCCGAGCGCAGAGCGAATTCCTCGAGCAGGGCTATTCATTGAAGGTCTACGACTGTTACCGACCGCAGCGCGCCGTCAACGATTTCGTCGCTTGGGCGAAGGATCTGCTGGATCAGCGGATGAAGGCCGAGTTCTACCCGCGGGTGGACAAGACGCAGCTGTTCGCCGACGGCTACATCGCCGAGCAGTCAGGACACAGCCGCGGTAGCACCGTCGATCTCACGCTCGTCCCGTTGCCGGCCCGCCCGGAGCCGGCGTATGTCCCGGGCCAGCCGCTGGTCGACTGCACCGCGCCGGCACCGGACCGGTTCCCGGACAACATGATTGACATGGGCACTGGCTACGACTGTTTCGACACGCTTGCCCACACCCTCGATCCGCGGATCCAGGGAGAGCAGCTGAAGAATCGGTTGCTGCTGAAGGACGGACTCGAGAAGCAGGGCATGGAGAACTACGAGAACGAATGGTGGCACTTCACGTTCAAGCCTGAGGCATACCCGGAGACGTACTTCGATTTCCCCGTCGCCCCGACCTCGTTGGTCGGTTAGCGGCTACGGAGCATCGGGGCGGCTATATCGCGGGTAGACCGAGCGATAGCCACGTGCACGAGCTAGCGGTGCGATGGCGCCGCCCAAACCTCGGAGGGCGACTCCAACTGCGCCGGGCACTCCCATTTCGGCCCGAAAGTCGTGCATCACCAAGACCAGTTGCAGGAAACTGGGCATTTGCGTACTGACGCTGACCTTTTCATCCCTGGCGAGGCCGAACCAGGTCTCGAAGAACGTCTCCAGTTTGAGTGCGGGCCTGACTGTGACCGCGACGGCGGCGGGATCGTCGAACGGGTTGCCCCAGACGTGGCCGGCACCGCGCGGGACGAGCACGGTCTCGCCAGCGTCCACTACCCGAGTCTTTCCTCCGGTCGCGATCTGCACGCGGCCCGCCACCACCTCGAAGCGTTCTTCTGCCTGAGGGTGGGTGTGCGGCCGGGGTAAGGAGCCGCCGGGCGCCATTTCCAACCTGAGCTTCAGGAACTCACCGCCGGTAGTTGCGGCGGTTTCGAGAAAAGTAAGCCGCTCCCCTGTGAGCGGGTGTTCGATCGAATCTCCGATGTGAGCCATCGCCGACCTCTCCCCCCGCATACCTCCCGACCGGGCGGTGTCGATCAATTTGACCATCTCTCAGTGCCGTCCGCGGCCGTCTTTATTGCACCGGCGCGGGATCCGGCTTTGTCACCCCTTAGACATCGAGCGGGTTGGCCTTGATGCGTCCGGCAGCATCGTTGGCGACCGATGCGGCAGCGGCACAGCCGGGCTTGCGTTTCGCCTGGTCTTCGAAGTACTCCAGGAATTCGCGGCCGAAACTGTGCCTCGGGTACCGCGAGAGTATCTCCGCTCTCAGGTTCGCCGGGAACTCCTCCGGGCGCCGCCCGGCCACGTCCCAGCTCGTCGCGACCTGTAAAAGATGGGACTCCGGGTCAGCGGTCGAAGAGACGTCGTCGCGCATGTGCAGCACGATGATCTCCGTTGCCCTGGCTGCCCGATCAGCGGGCCAACCGGCCGCCACCCCGAACACCCACGCTAGGTCCCCGCCCGCCTCCTCGAAGGACAGTCGGTAACTGTCGAATGCGTCGGTGAGACCGATGTCGTGAAGCATTGCCGAGACGTAGAGCAGTTCGTCATCGAAGGCGATGTCATGCGCTGCTCCGTACATCGCTGCCCAGAGGTAGGAGCGGATGCAGTGGTTCAGCATTGCGGATGAATAGAACCGGGTGGCCACTGCAAGCGCAGCTGCCCCAGCCGACGTCTGCGGAAACGTAGTCATCATCTTCCTTTGCGCTCATGTCTGCGGAGGACTCATCAATAGTTATCCACGACAACGGTTTTCGTAGCGATCACAGCGTCGGCCACCGGGATCGGCCGACGATAGTTCAGGTCGAACACCCCAATCTCCGGCACCGTGGGATGCAGGCGAAACCGCGCCGCTGGATCAGGACCAAAGACGCCCAAGACTCCCAAAGTGTTTACGCCGCCTCAAGGATCGTGCCATGGAATGATTCGGCCATGCCAGAGGTCGTTTTCAAGACGCTCATCGCCAACGCGACACCACTGCCACCAGGCGCACGGGTGCAGAGTTCCACCATCGACGTTTCCGGCGCCCGGGAGGTGAACCTCATGTTCGGCATCATCAACAGCGACGCCGCGGTCAGATGGGCAGTCCACTTCGGCCCCGCACCTAACGGCGGGTACGCGCTTTGCCGACAGGGCACCTTCAGTTCAGTGAACACCCAAGCGATTTCGATACCCGTGTTCGGGACCGGGATGTTCATCGCGGTCACGAACAAGGGCCAAAACACTCAGGACGTGGACGGCAAAGTGTATTTCATCCGCGAACTGCCCTAGCCGCCTCGATCGATTCATCTCCAGACTCACGAAGGCCAAGCGATGCCGCAGACGATTGACCAAGCTTTGGGCGCAGCTTCTCTTTAGACTGACGGCCGGTCGTATAGCTTCGTGCGCCTGCCTATAACCGAGCTCGCCGCAGCGGCGAGCCATTCTGCGCGCTTCTCGTTGACAAAGACGAAGTATCGCTCTTGATCCCGGCCGACACGTGGGATGGTCTCTCGACACAGATTCCCGAACACATAGTCAGCGCAGACTCATACCGATTGATAACGATCGACGTCGAACTCGAACCGGATCTCGTGGGCTTCATGGCCCGTGTCAGCAGAGCAATGGCCGACGCGAACGTGACCATCCTTCCCTTCGCTGCGTATACCCGCGACCATCTCGTTGTGCCTGAGGGAAGATTCGACATCGCTATCACCGCACTGGAAAACCTGAGGCTGAGGGGCTAGCCGACTCGGATTCAGGTCGCTTGGTGACCGGGCATTTGGCCTAGTCGGCCGCGGTGAGCGCCGTATGCCCAGCCGCCGGCGCGCCGCGGCTGCGGCGGCGAGCCGCAAGTCGGCGCCTCCGCACTTTCCACGAGCTCCACTCACCCAACGTGACGCCTGCCGCGAGCGCGGTACCGATCGCCAGAGCGCCCAACACCGACGCGAACCCGACGGCGTGCTGGTCGTTGAGAATCGCGTAGATGCCGTGCAGCAGTGCCAAGCCCGGCAGCAAGGGCACGATGCCCGCGATCGAGACCACCAGTGGCGGCGCCAGATTACGGCGTTCCATCAGCCGCCCGACCAAGCCGATCGGCACCGCTGCAACGAAGGACGCCACCACGACACCCAAACCCGCGCCCTGCGCTACGAGGAAAGCGATGGTGCCTGCAGCTCCGCCGAATGCCGCAGCCATCGCTGCGGTCCGTTCGGCGTAGCAGGCCAGCGCGTAGGCCGCGGCGCTCGCCGCACCGAATGCGACACGGGCCGGGAGTTCTGCCAGTGCGGGCGGCGCGTCGGCGCTGATGGCGACGAACGGGGCGCCGAAGCGGTTGGCGAGGTGCAGTACCAGTGCCACACCGGCGATCGTCGCTGCAGTCATCATGAGCAGCTCGAAGAAGCGGCCCGCAGCTGTGACCGGGGCGCCGGTGATCACGTCACCCACCGAGCCGACCAGAGACAGTCCGGCCAGGAGCACGACGAGGCCGGCGGCGATCGCCACCGTCGGTTCGAATTGCAGCCCCAGCTTGGGGCTGAGCCAGTAGAGCACCAGCGGGGGTGCGGTGGCGATCGCGCCGCCAACCGCGTACTGAAAGAAGAACGGCAGGCCATGCCTGTTGAGTCGCCGATTGACCCGGTCGATCGTCATGGCGCTAAGAGCGCTGACCAAACACGCAAGTAGACCGGCACCCAGGGTTCCCGCCGTCGCGAACGCCAGCGCACCCCAGGCAAGGGTGGCAACCCAGCGCTTGTATGGGTGTGGCGCGGTGATGATGGCGTCGAGTTCTTCTCGCGCCTGCGACGGAGACACCTGGCCCGCACGGATGCGACCGAGCAGACGGTCGACAGCCGCCAGTCGGCTGAAGTCGATCGACCGGGAATGCACGGTGTGCAGGGTGCTGGCCGGCGGCGCTGTGGGCCCGCGGAAAGCAGCCACATGGATCGTCGTGTTGATGACGTCGACCTCGCAGCGCTCGATGCCGTACGCGGCGGCGATGGCCGTCACCTGGTCCATCGTGGCGGTGGCCGGCATCCCGGACGCCATCAGAATGGCACCGATACGCCCGGCCAAGTCGAGGATCTCTCCCACAAGTGCGTGGTAGGCGTCGTCGGGCTCTGCGCCACCCGATGCTGTCACGCGCGGCAGGCTGTCGGTCGGCGGCTCGGTCTCGCGCACCATTCGGTTCAAGATCTCGCGCTGACGAGCCCGCCAAGGCTGGCCCGCGCGATCACGGGTCAACTCCACACCACTGCCCTCCTGTTCATGACTTACTCAGACTCGCTGCCTGACACAGGCCGGTAATGACGTCATGAGTAAAGGCCAGTTTACTCATGGCAAGTGCGCTCCGGAAGCCGCCTGGCCGGTGAGAAGCAGCACACTCGATTGCGCTCCGGTGTGCCGATCGACCGAATGAGAAGGTTTGCTGCATCACAGCTCGCTGAGCAGCCCGCACGTCTGCTCCAGATTCGCTCACCAAAACTGGCGTAGTTTGCCAAACCAATCGAACGGCCAGGGTTTTCCCTGATTCAACCAGCGGTAAGGATGTCCTTATGGTGTGCTGTAGCAGGTTGGGACTCAGACCAGGAGGAAGTCCATGCACGTCACTCGGGGGTTGAAGCCTGTATTGCTCAGCAGTGCCGTCGTAGGCGCCACAGTCGCACTAGCCAGCCCAGCGTCAGCGGAACAACTTGCCGGAACGTACAACGCACTATTTTCGGGCCAGAACGGTTCGTCGACGACCCAGACCTGGATATTGACACCATGCGGCCCGGACTGCTCACGACTCGACAATGGGACGTCCGTCAATGAACTCCGCCTGCAAGGCAACACATGGTCCTACTCGGATGCCGATCAGTGCATGACGTCAATTGACAGCGTTACTCTCACTGGCACGGCAGGGTGCTCGTTCATGACGTTCCCTTTTCAACTGACGAAAATCGGCTGAACCAACCTCAAGTCGAAGTCATGCCGCCGACGTGAATTGCAGCTGACTTGCCTGTCAGGGCGTGGGGTCCGCGGTAGGTGAGTTGGGCGGTCGGCGAGTAGGGCATCGACGCCCTGTTCGGTCAGCAGGATCGCATCGCCTGAATTCTCGGTGAGGCTCTATTCGTGCCGCGACGTAACGACATGTCGCCGCCGGGCGAGCTGCGACCGATGGGCGGGGCCGTGACATCAAACTCGGGCGGCCCGCTGAACTACCGCTGACCGATTAGATGCACACAAACCCGCTGAGGTTCCCGTTCGGACCGGTCGCGCTGATACATGCATCGATCCCCGGGTACCAGCCGCCCCGGCCCCAATCGCCGCGGCCCCGCCCGGGTCCCCAGGGTGTGTTAAGGACCGTCCGCATAGAAACGCCGAAGCACCCCGGCCCATGAGGACCGGGGTGCTTCGTCTTGGTGACTACCTAGTGCGAGTGACCGTGATGGCCGTGACCATGGCCGTGGCCGTCGTCCTCGGCTTCGGCCGGCTTCTCGACGATCGCGGTCTCGGTGGTGAGGATCATCCGGGCCACCGACGCCGCGTTGACCACCGCAGAGCGGGTGACCTTCACGGGGTCGATGACACCGTCGGCGAGCAGGTCGCCGTAGTTCAGGGTGGCGGCGTTGAAGCCGTGCCCTGCCGGCAGCTCGGCGACCTTGTTGACGACGACCGAGCCGTCCAGCCCGGCGTTGGTGGCGATCCAGTACAGCGGCGACGACAGCGCCGCGCGCGAACACGTCGACACCGAGTGGCCTCGTCACCGGACAGCGAGTCGCGCAGCTTCGCCAGGCCGGCACGCGCCTGCACCAGCGCGGAACCGCCACCGACGACGATGCCCTCCTCGACGGCGGCCTTGGCCGCGGAGACGGCGTCCTCGACGGCCTACTTGCGCTTCTTCAGGTCGGTCTCGGTGGCCGCGCCGACCTTGATGACGGCGACGCCACCGGCCAGCTTGGCCAGACGCTCTTCGAGCTTCTCGCGGTCCCAGTCGGAGTCGGTGGCCTCGATCTCGCGCCCGCAGCTGCGCGGCACGCCCGTCGATGGCCTCCTCGGTGCCGCCGCCGTCGACGATCGTGGTGCTGTCCTTGTCGACGACGACGCGGCGGGCGGTGCCGAGCACGTCCAGGCCGGCGTCCTGCAGCACCAGGCCCACGTCGGGGTTGATGACCTGACCGCCGGTGACGACCGCGAGGTCGTCGAGGAACGCCTTGCGGCGGTCGCCGAAGAACGGCGCCTTGACCGCGACGGCCTTGAGCGTCTTGCGGATGGCGTTGACGACGAGCGTCGACAGCGCCTCGCCCTCGACGTCCTCGGCGATGATGAGCAGCGGCTTGCCGCTCTCGGCAACCTTCTCCAGCAGCGGCAGCAAGTCGGGCAGCGAGCTGATCTTCTCGCGGTGCAGCAGCACCAGCGCGTCCTCGAGCACCGCCTGCTGCGCGTCGAAGTCGGTGACGAAGTACGCCGACAGGTAGCCCTTGTCGAACTCGACACCCTCGGTGATCTCCAGCTCGGTCTGCAGCGTCGAGGACTCCTCGACCGTGACGACGCCGTCGGTGCCGACCTGGGTCATCGCCTCGCCGACCAGCTCGCCGATCTCTTCGTCACGCGAGGACACCGTGGCGACCTGGGCGATGGCCTTCTTGTCCTTGACCGGGGTGGCCGCGGCCAGCAGGGCCTCGGACGACCGCGTCGGCGGCCTTGCGAGATGCCCGAGCCGAGCGCGATCGGGTTGGCACCGGCGGCGACGTTGCGCAGGCCGGCCTTGACGATGGCCTGGGCCAGCACGGTCGCGGTGGTGGTGCCGTCGCCGGCGACGTCGTTGGTCTTGGTGGCGACCGACTTGACCAGCTGGGCGCCGAGGTTCTCGAACGGGTCCTCGAGGTCGATCTCGCGGGCGATGGTGACGCCGTCGTTGGTGACGGTCGGGCCGCCGAACGCCTTGGCGAGCACCACGTGGCGGCCACGCGGGCCCAGCGTCACCTTGACCGCGTCGGCGAGCTTGTCGACGCCGATCTCCATGGCGCGACGCGCGGTCTCGTTGAACTCAATCTGCTTGCTCATGAGATGTCTTTCCCTAAAGACGGGTATGACGCGCGCCGCCCCGGACATCACCCGCATGCGGGAACGTCCGGGGCGGAACACGATTCGCTTACTTGGAGACGACAGCCAGCACGTCGCGCGCCGACAGGATCAGGTACTCCTCGCCGTTGTACTTGATCTCGGTGCCGCCGTACTTGCTGTAGATGACCACGTCGCCCTCCTACACGTCCAGAGGAATCCGCTTCTCGCCATCCTCATCCCAGCGGCCGGGGCCAACTGCGACGACGGTGCCTTCTTGCGGCTTTTCCTTGGCGGTGTCGGGGATGACCAGACCGGAAGCGGTCGTGGTCTCGGCCTCGTTGGCCTGTACGAGGATCTTGTCCTCGAGTGGCTTGATGTTCACGCTCGCCACGATGGAGCCCCTTCACTGATGTTGGTGTATGTATTCGGCGGCCGGTGACCGCCCTCGCGCCGTCGTCGCGGGTGCCGACACAGGGGTTGAACCGACTGCCACCTAGCACTCTATACACGCGAGTGCTAAGCACTCAAGGTCGGGATGGAAACGTGCCGGCTCGCCGTCTCTTGGCACATCCAATCGCGTGCTGCACAAGGTTTGCTGACTAGACGACAACTCCAGAGGATCGGAATGATCCACGGGTACCGAAGACAGGTCGGCCTGCTTTGACGGCGGCCAGATCCGCGACCGCCTGCGCTCTCACTACGAGCTAGCCCGAAGGTCCATGTTGGAGGCGTGTTTCCTGACGTGATTGAGCGCGCTTGGGCTGGCCCTAGCGGATTACGGTTGACGGCGGGTTACGCGGAGTCGTCACGAGCTAGCACGATTCGTCTTGCCGAACCGGACTTATCCCCAACTTTGTGTCCAGCCCGCGGTTATCCACAGGTTCCGCCTTCGTCAGCCCGCCGAGCGAGTTGCAGCACCTAGAATCGAATGTATGTTCGATGATTCGCTTCCGGGGCTGGGAGGCCTGCGTGGCCTCTCCGATGCCGATCTGGTTGCGGGGATATCGGGGTGGTCGCGGGCGTCGACGGTGGCCGAGGCGCGCAAGCTGGCCGCGATCGCGGAGTGGAAGCGCCGCGCCACGGAGCGTGCTGTGCATCCGAGGGGGGCCTGTGATGACACCGACGCGGCGGCCGCGGAGTTGTCGTGCGCGCTGACGATCTCCCACGGTCGGGCGCTGGGTTTGATGGACACCGCGACCACCTTGCGGGATCGGCTGCCCGGCTCGGGGCCCGGTTCCTGGCCGGGGAGGTCCCGGCCGGGGTGGTGTCGAGGATCGTGTGGCAGACCGGGTTCGTGCGCGATGCCGGGGTGTGGGCGGCGCTGGATGCCGAGTTGTCGGAGCGGGCCGCGGCGTGGGGGGTGTTGTCGGCCGATAAGCTCGATCAGGCGATCGAGATATGGATCGACAAGTACGACCCGGACGCGGTGCGCCGGCTTCGTGCCCGGGTCCGGGGGCGTTCGTTCACGATCGGTAAACGCGACGATGAAGCGGGCACCACAGCGGTGTTCGGCAGCCTGTCGAGCAGTGACGCGGCGGTGTTGGGTGAGCGGTTGGCGGTGATGCTGGCCGGGTTGTGTGAGGACGATCCGCGCACCCTGCGCCAGCGCCGCGCCGACGCGGTAGGCGCTATCGGCGCCGGGTCGTTCGTGTTGGCGTGCCGCTGCGACAACCCCGACTGCGGCGCACGGCTGGTCGATGACGGGCGGGCCTCCAGCGTGGTCATCCATGTCTTCGCCGAACAGGCCTCGATCGACGCGCCGCCCGACCCCGAGATGCACGGCGAGGCGCCACCCACCCCCGAGCACCCCTGGGCGACACCGGCCACCGAACACAAGCCCAAGCCCGAGGCCGAGCAGAGCCCCGAGCAGAGGCCCGACACCGGACGGAAGCCTGCCACCGAACAGAAGCCAGAGACCGAAAAGAGTCCCGCGGCCGAGCAGAATCCCGGAAACCAACAGGGCCCGGAGCGCGCGCCGGGCGGGTCCACCGCCGCCGCCCCGGACGGGGTCGCGGCCGCCAGGCCGCGGACGGCGGGGGTGATCCCGGGGATGCGTGGGGCGATTGTGCCCGCGCCGTTGCTGGCCGATCTGATCGCCCACGGCGCGAAAGTCCGGTTTGTCGGCGGACCGGAGGATATGCAGTGCGTCGAGGGGTATCGGCCCTCGGCGGCGATGGACCGGTTTGTGCGCGCCCGGGATCTGACCTGCCGGATGCCGGGCTGCGACCGACCCGCGGTGCACGCCGATATCGACCACACCGTGCCCTATCCGTACGGTCCGACTCATCCGTCGAACACGAAGTGCTACTGCAGAATTCATCATTTGTTGAAGACATTTTGGCGGGGCTGGTCGGATTGTCAGGAGCCCGACGGCACTGTGCACATCACCACCCCGACCGGGCGCACGTACACCACCAAACCGTTTGCGACGCTGCTGTTCCCCGGCTGGAACACCACCACCCCACCACCAGAGGACAGACACAGACAGCGGCCACCGCCCCCTAACCCGGGGCGGGGTATGAAGATGCCCACCCGCACCCACAGCCGCGAACAGGCCCGCGACTACCGCATCACCCGCGAGCGGCGGCTCAACGTGATCCAACGCGAACTCGATCATGCCGCAGCGCAAGCCGCCGCCGCCGAACGCCAAGCCCGCCGCCAGAAGAGCCACCGCGACAACCAACGGCACAGCACACCGCACGACAACCTCTACCTCGACGCCCTATTCCGCCCCCTGGACGACCAACCCGACTACGGCGACGACCCACCACCCTTCTAGCCGAGTTGGTGCGGCTTCATAAGCAGGTGGGCCGACACATCACCGAGCATCTCGATGTCCGCCACGCGCTCAGTGAAGAACCAGCCGTGATCGTCGCGCGCAAAGGAATCCTGATAGCGCCCAACGGCCTAGCGGCGCAACACTCGGTGACCTCAAGCTTGTCCGCGATCGTCATCGGAGGTTCGCCTTTGCCCTGCTGCGCCACTCCTGAAGTACCTGTTCGCCGCTGGGCGATACATCAGCACCAACGCAACAAGCACCGCGACGACGTGTAGCGCGCGGATCCCCACCACCACGACAGTCGGCACGTCCGCGGCAGCAAGGAATGCACCCGGTGAGCCTCCAGACATCAACCACGACACCGGCTCTGCCAGTAGCGAGAACAGCCCGAGGCCACCGAGCACGACGGTCAGAGCGATCCGCGCCCAGGCGCGACCGCGCAGCAGCTGCACGACGAACACTATGACGAGCACGTAGACCACCGCCCTGACCCGCAGTTCTACCGCGGCGTTGTAGCCTCATTGGTAAGCGTATGGATCACCGCCTCGAGCCCACCGGCGGCCACCGCGATCAGCCAGCTCCGGGCCGACCACCGCACCGACTGTGGCAAGACCACGACGCCGGCCGGATCTCCAGTCACGCCACCTGACCCCGCACGACCGGCAGCCCTGGGTCGCTGGCCACATCCAGCGGTGACGCGGCCGCTCCGGCCGCGATCAGGTGTGCGGCGAACGACGCGATCATCGCTCCGTTGTCGGTGCACAGCCGCGGTCGCGGGATCCGTAACGTCAAACCCGCTGCCGCGCAACGCTCCCCGGCCAGCTCCCGCAGCCGCGAGTTCGCCGCGACACCACCGGCGATCAGCAGCGTCGACACCCCGAGTTCCTCGGCCGCCCGCACCGCCTTCGCCGTCAGCACGTCGGCGACCGCCTCCTGGAATCCAGCCGCCACGTTCGCCTGGGACGCGTCGGGATGGCCTTCGACATAGCGGGCCACCGCGGTCTTCAAACCCGAGAAACTGAACGAATACGGAGCGTCGCGAGGCCCCGTCATGCCGCGGGGAAAGACGATCGCGCTGGGATCGCCGGTGCGCGCGAGCTCGTCCAGCACCCTGCCACCCGGATACCCCAGGCCCAGTAGCCGGGCCACCTTGTCATAGGCCTCACCCGCGGCATCGTCGACGGTGGAACCCAACTCGACGATCGGCTCACCCAGCGACCGCACGTGCAGCAGGCTGGTGTGCCCTCCGGACACCAGCAGACCGATGCTCTCCGGCAGCGGACCGTGGTCGAGGACGTCGGCGGCCAGGTGCCCGCCGAGATGGTTGACCGCGTAGAACGGCACCTGCCACGCCGCCGAATACGCCTTGGCCGCAGCCACTCCGACCAGCAGCGCCCCAGCCAGGCCGGGCCCGATGGTGGCCGCGACGACGTCGGGTTTGTCGATCCCGGCGGCCTGCAGTGCGCGACGCATCGTCGGGCCCAGCGCCTCCAGGTGCGCGCGGGACGCGATCTCGGGAACCACACCGCCGAACCGGGCGTGCTCGTCCACGCTGGAGGCCACCTCGTCGGCCAGCAGCGTGACGGTACCGTCGTCGCCGAGTTCGGTGATGCCGACACCGGTCTCGTCGCAGGAACTCTCGATGGCCAGGATGATCATCGCCGCTCCCGTTTCATGGTGTAGGCGTCCGCCCCGCTGACGCGGTAGTAGCGCTTTCGCACGCCGACCCTGCTGAAACCTTCGCTCTCGTACAGCGCGATCGCCGCGACGTTGTCGGTCCTCACCTCGAGGAAAATCGTTGCGCCGTCGGCCAATTCGAACAGCCGGAGAAGCAGCTGTCTGCCGATGCCCTGACCCTGGTAGGCGGGGTCGACGCCGATGGTGTGCACCTCGTACTCGTAGGGCTTCATCCGGCCGAGGCGCGCGACACCCGCGTAACCGACGAGCTTGTCGTCGACGCGGGCGGCCACGTAATGGTTGTGCTTGGCAGCGAGCTCGGCCAGGAATGCCCGCTCGGGCCACGGATCGTCGCCATCGAACAGTTGGGCTTCCAGTTCCGCGCAGCGCGCCGCGTCACCGGGCTTGAGCGGTCCGTACTGGGTGGTCACCTCGCTACCGCCTGCGGCTTGGCGTCCGGCCTGCGTAGGTACAACGGGATCAACGGCCCGGGCTCGGCAGCCCAATCCGTCACTGCGCGAGCGAGACCCGCGGCGGTGGGGTAGACCGGCGCCAGCCGCGGGAGGTCGAACAACGCCGCGTGCTCGGGTGACCCCGCGACCGCGTCGGCACCGGCGGGCACGTCCGCCGCCGAGTTCACGGCCGGGCCGTCGACCCGCACGCCGTCGCGGTAGCGCGCCCAGTACACCTCGCGGCGTCGCGCGTCGGTGACCACCAGCAGATCTGCGGTGGTGCCGACCGCGATCGCGTCGAGGCTGCACACCCCGCGCACCGGGATGCCGAGGGCATGACCGAACGCGGCCGCCGTCGCCATGCCGACCCGAAGTCCCGTGAACGGTCCGGGGCCGCAACCCACCACCACGGCGTCGAGCTGATCGACCGCGACGCCCGCGTCGCCCAGCGCCCCAACGATATTGGGGGTGAGCCGTTCCGCGTGCGCGCGAGGGTCCACGGTCACCTTCTCGGCAAGCACGTCGACGGAATCGCCGTCGAGCCGCACGACGCCCGCTGTGACGGCGGGCGTGGCAGTGTCGATCGCCAGAACCAGCCTGCTCACGGCCGGCTCCACTGCCAGATGGCCATGCGTGCATCGGTCTCCGGTGCCCGCTCCAGCCGGATGTCGAGATGGCTTTCCGACAGCCGCTCGGCGAGCCCTTCGCCCCATTCCACCACCACGACCGCATCGTCGAGGTCGGTGTCGAGGTCCAGTGAATCCAGTTCGGCGAGCAGGTCAACCGACGCCTGATCGAGCAGCCGGTACAGGTCGACATGCACCATCGCGGGCGTGCCCTCACGACGCGGCCGGTGCACCCGGGCCAGCACGAACGTCGGCGAGATCACCGGCCCGTCGACGTCCATTGCTTTGGCAATCCCCTTGGCGAACACCGTCTTTCCCGCACCCAGCGGTCCGGAGAGCACAACGACGTCGCCGGCGCGCAGCCCGCGGCCCAGTCTCTCCCCCAGGGCGATGGTGTCGTCAGCCGTGAGCAACTCCACGGTGCCCGATGTCGCCGCCGGGGCGGCTCCGGTGCCCGATGTCGCCGCCGGGGCGGCTCCGGTGCCCGAGCGGTCAGCCATTCGTGCGAACCCGATCCCGAAACCGGCGGGTCAGCGCGACCAGCTTGGACGGTGTAGCCCGTTCGACAAGCCGCACCAACGCGTCGTCGATGACCTCGGGGCGCTCGAGCTGAACCAGATGACCTGCGCCACAGACGATCACGAGCTCCGACTTCGCCAACGCGTCGGCGATTTCCTCCGAGTGCTCTATCGGCGTCAGCAGGTCGTGATCACCGCAGGCGACCAGCGTCGGCACCTTGTTGAGCGTCTCCAAACCCTCGGTCTCGTCGTGCACTTCGAGTGCGTGCAGGAACTCCACCAACGTCGCGATCGGGGTGTCATGCATCATCCGCTCGGAGAACGCCACCACGCTGGGGCTGACCTTCTCGTCGCCGAAGGACGCCGCCCGCAGGATCGGGCCGATCACCGAGCGCACAGCGCCGCGGCCCCGGTGCACGGACTTCGGGGCATACCGCGCGGCCAGGCGCACGGCTTCCAATGCCGGGTTCTTCAGGACCTCGCCCAGCGGAGATCGTGAAACGCCTTCTGCGGCAGTGGAGATCAACGCGACACCGACGATGCGGGTCCGATACCGCTGCGGGTACTGCCTGGCGTGGGAGAGCACCGTCATGCCGCCCATCGAGTGACCGACCAGGACGACGGGGCCGCGCGGCACCATCACGGCGAGCACGCTCTCGAGGTCCTGACCCAGTTGTTCGACGGTGTAGGTGTCCGGCGACGCCTCACCCGACTGGCCGTGGCCGCGCTGATCGTAGAACACCATGCGCACCTGGGGTCCCCACTCCTCGGAGAGCCGGGCGCGCTGAAAGTGAAACGATCCCATGCGCAGACAGAAGCCGTGGGCGAACACCACGGTCAACGGCGCGTCCTGGGGACCTACCTCGCGCACCGCCAGCGGAACCCCGTCGGGCGTGGTGACCACACAGCTGCGGTCGGCATCGAGCAGCTCGAAATCCTCGTCGCAATGCGGGTCTTCACTGGTGACCCGGCGACGCAGCGACCGGGCCAGCGACACTCCCGCAGCGGTACCGACGGCAGACACCCCCGCCGCACCGGCCAGCCATCCCGCACGACCGCTCAACGGGATCCGCCCCCGCGGTAGGTCCTGACGATGCGGCCCCGCGGGCTCGTGACCACCTCATAGTTGATGGTGCCCAGCAGCTCCGCCCAGTCCTGCGCAGTCGGTTCGCCGTCGGCGCCCGGACCGAACAGGATCGCGTCGTCACCGACCGCGACGTCTGTCGGACCCGGACCGAGATCCACCACGAACTGATCCATGCAGATGCGGCCGACACCTGGGTACCGCCTGCCGTTGATCGACACTTCGATGCGATCGCTCAAGGTTCGGAACACCCCGTCGGCGTACCCGGCTGGGACGAGCGCAACCGTGGTGTCGCTCTCAGTGACCCAGGTGTGCCCGTAGGACACGCCGTCGCCGGCCTTCAGCGGACGGACCATCACCACGGGGCATTTCACCGTCATCGCCGGGCGCAGCCCCAGGTCGCCGCGCTCCGGCAGGGGGCTCAGCCCGTACACGGCGATGCCGGGGCGCACCATGTCGAACGCCAGATCGGGCCGGGTCAGGACCGCCGGCGAGTTGCTCAGGTGGACGACGTCGACGGCGAGACCGTGGTCGCGGGCCGTGGCCACCATGTCGGTCAGCCGCTGCGCCTGCAGGTCGTTGAGCGGATGGTCCGGATCGTCACCGTGCACCAGGTGCGACATGATCCCGTGAACCCGCACCGTGTCGTCGGCCTCGGCCCGCCGCAGCGCCGCGAGCACCGCCGGATAGTCGGCCGCCCCGACCCCGTTGCGGCTCAGGCCGGTGTCCACCTTGATGGTGACCGTCGCGGTCCGGCCGGTGCGCCGCACGGCGCCGACGATGTCGTCCACCTCACGTTCCGAGGACACCGCTACCTGGACGTCGGCCAGCAGTGCGGACCCGAAATCGGTGTGCGGGAGGTGCAGCCATGCCAGGACGGGTGCGGTGATGCCGTCCCGGCGCAGCGCCAACGCTTCGTCGACCGTCGCGACGCCGAGCTCGGCGGCACCCGCAGCCAGTGCGGCGCGGGCCACCGGGGTGGCGCCATGGCCGTAGCCGTCGGCCTTGACGACGGCCATCACCGCAGCTGAACCTGCGTGTTCACGCAGCGTGGCCACGTTGTGGGCGATGGCGTCGAGGTCGACGACCGCGCTCGGTAAGTTCTCGGTTCTGATCACTGCGGCCGATTGTCCCAGGCGGACTCTCAGTGGGCGAAATGCTCCTCATCGGCGAAGCCGCCGACTCCTACCTTGTCCAGCTTGGCCAGCACCTCGACCAGATCATCGCGCAGCGCGCGGGCCAGGTTCGCCGAGAAACCCTCGCGCACCACCACGCGCAGCACCGCGATATCGCTGGCGTCGTCCGGCATGGTGTACGCGGGCACCTGCCAGCCATAGCCGCGCAACAGCGCGGAGACGTCGAACACCGTGTACTTGCTGCCGTCGACGAGCTTGAACGCCACCACCGGAATCGCCGAACCGTCGGAGATCACCTCGAACGCCCGCGTGTTGTCGGGTCCAGCCACGCCGGCCAGCTCGCGGGCAAACCACTGCGCCGTGTCGGACAGACACTTCATCACCTGCGTGTACCCCTCGCGGCCCAACCGCAGGAAGTTGTAGTACTGACCCACCACCTGGTTGCCCGGTCGGGAGAAGTTCAGCGTGAACGTCGGCATGTTGCCGCCCAGATAGTTCACCCGGAAAACCAGGTCCTCCGGCAGGTGAGCGGCATTGCGCCACACCACGAATCCGATACCCGGATAGGTCAGGCCGTACTTGTGTCCGCTGACGTTGATCGACACCACCCGCGGCAGCCGGAAGTCCCACGCCACGTCGGGGTGCAGGAACGGCACCGCGAAACCGCCGCTGGCCGCGTCGACGTGCACCGGAACGTCGGGTCCGCCGTCGGCGGCCAGCTTGTTCAGCGCCGCGCAGATGTCGGCGACGGGCTCGAGCTCACCGGTGAAGGTCGTGCCCAGGATCGCCACCACGCCGATGGTGTCCTCGTCGACGGCGCCGAGCACCTGCTCGGGGGTGATGACGTAGCGGCCATCCTCCATCGGCAGGTAGCGGGCCTCGACGTCGAAGTAACGGCAGAACTTCTCCCACACCACCTGCACGTTCGACCCCATCACCAGGTTGGGGGTGCGACCCTGCCAGCCGTCGCCCACGTGCTCGCGCCACAGCCACTTCATCGCCAGGCCGGCGAGCATCACGGCCTCACTGGACCCGACGGTGGACACCCCGATCGCGGTGGACGGGTCGTCGTCCCGCAGCCCCTCGGCATGGAACAGGTCGGCGACCATGCACACGCAGCGCTGCTCGATCGCGGCGGTGACCGGGTATTCGTCCTTGTCGATCATGTTCTTGTCGAACGTCTCGGCCATCAGCCGGTCGGCCTCGGGGTCCATCCAGGTCGTCACGAAGGTGGCCAGATTCAGCCGCGAGCTGCCGTCCAGCATCAGCTCGTCGTGAATGAACCGGTAGGTCTGCTCGGGCTCCATCGACTCGTCGGGCAGGCGCAGGGCAGGCACAGGCGTGGTGGACAGCCGTCCGGTGTAAGCGGGCGTCAGCGACGTGTGGCGGGAAACGTTGGGCATGGGTTCTTTCTAGAGGATGGAACCCAGTGCTGTGCGCAGATGGGCCAGGATGCGTGACGCCGACGTCGGCGCGGGCGCCGGTCCGGGGTCACGCGCGGACAGATCGGCGGCACGCGCGTGCACGAATGCGGCCGCAGCCGCGGCCTCACCGGGCGACAGTCCCGCTGCCAGCAGTGAGCCGATGACGCCCGACAGCACGTCGCCGGATCCGGCGGTGGCCGCCCACGACTGGCCGGCGGCGTTCAGATACACCGCGCCCCCGGGTTCGGCGATGACGGTCACGTTGCCCTTGAGCAGCACGGTCACGCCCAGTTGATCGGCCAGCCGACGGGTGGCGCCGACCCGGTCCGCACCCGGGGGCGACCCGGCCAGCCGGGCGAACTCGCCTGCGTGCGGCGTCAGCACCGTCGGGGCCCGGCGGTTCGCGACCAGGCCGGGGTGAGCGGCCAGGATCGTCAGGGCGTCGGCGTCGACGAGGACCGGAACGTCGCTCTCCAGCGCAAAGCACAACGCCGCTGCAGCGGTCTCGTCGGTGCCCAGGCCGGGGCCGACCACCCAGGCCTGCACCCGGCCCGCCGACGCGTGGCCGGGTGTGGCGATCACCTCGGGCCAATGCGAAACCACCTCTGCCGCAGCGGTTCCCGCATAACGAACCATCCCGGAGTGGGCGGCCACTGCGGCGCCGGTGCACAGGATCGCGGCACCGGGATACGTTGCCGAGCCCGCCATCACACCGGTGACGCCCTGGGAGTACTTGTCATCATGGGGTCCGGGGACCGGCCAGCGGGCGGCCACGTCGGCGGCCTCGAATCCCACCATCCGGGTCGGCGGCAGATCCAGCCCGATGTCGATCAGTTCGACGCGCCCGCAGTCCCCGAATGCGTGGACGGGCTTGAGCCCACCGAACGTGACCGTCACGGCGGGGGTGACGTGGGGGCCGTCGGTGGCGCCTGTCTGGACGTCGACACCGCTGGGCAGGTCGACCGCGACGACCGGGATGCCCGCCTTCCCGACGCCGACGAACACCTCGGCCGCGTTCGGCCGCAGCGGGCCGGAACCGGAGATACCCGACGACGCCGTCGATCACCAGATCCGTTGCCGTCGGGACGTTTTGAACGATGCGTCCACCTGCCTTCCGGAACGCCGCAAGTGCCGGCTGGTGGGCTCTGTCCGGGTTGAGCAGGACCGCCGTCGCACCCGCGCCGCGGCGGCGCAGGAACGTCGCGGCCCACAGCGCGTCGCCGCCGTTGTCGCCGGAGCCCACGACCGCGCAGACGTTTTTCCCGGTCACGGTGCCGAGTTCCCGGGCGATCGCGGTGGCCAGACCGAAGGCGGCCCGGCGCATCAACCCGCCGTCGGGAAGCGACGCCAACAAGGGTGCTTCACCGGCGCGGATCTCGTCGGCCGTGTAGAAGTACCGCATTGGCACCACGTTACGTGGGTACCCGCAGAACATGACGGATTCTCAGCTGACCGATGACCTGCTCGAACTCGAACACTCCGGCTGGAAATCACTGTGCGACGGCACCGGCGACACGTTCTACGGCGGCGTGATGACCGACGACGCACTGATGGTGCTGGCCAACGGCGCGGTGATGGACCGCGATGCGGTGACCTCCGCGCTGGGCCAGTCGCCGCCGTGGGCGCGCTACACAATCGAGGACGTGCGGCTGATCCCGGTTGCCCCTGACACCGCTGCGCTCGTCTACACCGGAAAGGGGTGGCGAGACGGCGAGGACGAACCGTTCGTCGGCGCGATGTCCTCGGTGTACCACCGCACGGACGACGGCTGGAAACTGGCGCTGTATCAGCAGTCGGCGAAGAGCTGACCGCGCTTCGTTCACGCGTCCACGGCGTCCCAGAACCGTTGGGCCCGTTCGGCGATCTCCCCGGCGTACTCGCCGTTGATCGCATGGGAGGCCTCGGGATAGACCTCGATCTGACCGTGCGGCAGTAGCGTCCGGGCCCGCTGCGCAGCCTTGGCCGCGTCGAGCATCACACTGCGCCCGCCAAGGAACGCCAGCACCGGTACTTCGAGCCCGCGCAACTGGTCGTCGGTGATCGCCTTTGGCGGCGGTAGCCGCAGCACGTAGTCGACCATCGCCGCAGCGATGAGGCGCGCCTCCGGCACCGAATCGTCCACCGCAGCACCACCGGACACCCAGCGCAGGAAGGACTGCCGGATCCGTTGCGGCACACGGGGAGAGACCATCGCGGCCGAGAATAGCAGCGTGCGCAGCGGGATCCTGGCGAACGTGAACACCGGATCGAGCAGCGCCAGCGACGCCAACCGGCCGGGCCGGCGAACCGCCCAGTTCACCGCGGTCCAACCGCCGATCGATGCCCCCATGACGTGCACCCGGTCCAACCCGAGCGCCTCGACCGCTTCGGCGAGCCACTGCGCCTGTTCATCGGCGCTCGTGATCGGGCGCTCCTGCACGCTGAACCCGGCCTCGCCCAGCAGGTCCACGCTGTAGACGGTGCGCTGCGCGATTATCGGCGCGAGGTTGGCCCGCCACATCGGCGTCGACGCATTGCGGCCGGGCAGCAACAGCACCGGAGGCGCGGCGGACCGGCCGTCGAACCGGTAGATGCGTACGCTGCCGAACGTCGTGGCGACGTCGGTCTGCGCGTCGAACGGGGGAAGCTGTGCCATCCCCGCGCGGTAGGCATCGAGAAAGTCGGCGAATCCGTCGTATCCGACGTCGGAGACGAAATGCCCGACCTTGCTGCGCACGCTCCGGGGCGCCGTGCGGACGTGCGGAACGTCGAGGTTCACTACTCGACGGTGACCGACTTCGCCAGATTCCGAGGCTTATCGACGTCGTATCCACGCGCCTGGGCGACGCCGGCCGCGAACACCTGCATCGGGATGCTCGACAGTAAAGGCTGGAAAAGTGTTGGCACGGAGGGAATCTCGATCAGGTGATCAGCGTAGGGCCGCACCGTCTCGTCGCCCTCCTCGGATATGACGATCGTGACGGCACCGCGGGCCTGGATCTCCCGGATGTTCGACAGCAGCTTGGAGTGCAGCGTCGCGGCATTCTTCGGCGACGGCATCACGACGATGACGGGCAGGCCGTCCTCGATGAGGGCGATCGGCCCGTGCTTGAGTTCGCCGGCGGCGAACCCCTCGGCGTGCATGTAGGCCAATTCCTTGAGCTTGAGCGCACCTTCGAGCGCGATCGGGTATCCCACATGCCTGCCCAGGAACAGCACGGTCTGTGATGAAGCGAACCGCTGAGCGAGGTCCGCCACCGGAGCGGCGGCGGTGGCCAGTACGCGCGAGATCTGGTCCGGCATCGCCTCGAGGTCGCGGTATTCACGGGCCACCTCGTCGGGGTATTTGGTGCCGCGGGCCTGCGCAAGCGCAAGTCCGACAAGGTAACTGGCGGCGATCTGCGCCAGGAACGTCTTGGTCGACGCCACCCCGATCTCCGGTCCGGCGCGGGTGTAGAGCACCGCGTCGCATTCCCGGGGGATCTGGCTGCCGTTGGTGTTGCAGATGGCGAGCACCTTGGCCTTCTGCTCCTTGGCGTGCCGCACCGCCTCCAGCGTGTCGGCGGTCTCCCCCGACTGGGAGATGGCCACGACGAGCGTGTGGCTGTCGAGAACCGGGTCGCGGTAGCGGAATTCGCTGGCAAGCTCGACCTCGACGGGCAGCCGGGTCCAATGCTCGATCGCGTACTTGGCCAGCAGCCCGGAGTGATACGCGGTGCCGCAGGCGACGACGAAGACCTTGTCGACGTCGCGCAGTTCCTGATCGGAGAGGCGTTGCTCGTCGAGCACGATGCGGTTGTCGATGAAGTGGCCGAGGAGGGTGTCCGACACGGCGGCCGGCTGCTCGGCGATCTCCTTGAGCATGAAGTACTCGTAGCCGCCCTTTTCAGCGGCCGAGGTGTCCCAATCGATATGAAAGACGCGGTAGTCGGCCGTGTCGGTGCCGTCAAAATCCGTGATGCGGTATCCGTCGGCGGTGACGACGACCGCCTGGTCCTGGCCGAGCTCCACGGCCTCGCGGGTGTGCTCAATGAACGCGGCGACGTCGGAGCCGACGAACATCTCACCGTCGCCGATGCCGAGCACCAGCGGCGTGGATCGGCGGGCGGCGACGATCGTGCCCGGTTCGTCCGCGTGGGCGAAGACCAGCGTGAAGTGACCCTCGAGCCGGCGCAGCACCGACATGACCGAGGCCGGGAAGTCTCCGGCGTTCTCGCCGAAGGCGTACTCCCGCGCGACCAGGTGGACCGCGACCTCGGTGTCGGTGTCGCTGGCGAACTCCACCCCGGTGCCCTCGAGCTCAGCACGCAGCGCGGCGAAGTTCTCGATGATGCCGTTGTGGACCACCGCGACCTTTCCGCTGGCGTCCCGGTGCGGGTGGGCGTTGCGGTCGGTGGGCCTGCCGTGGGTGGCCCAGCGAGTGTGCCCGAGCCCCGTCGCACCGACCAGACTCTCCGCACCGGCCTCACCGAGGGCGGCCTCCAGGTTGGCCAGGCGCCCGGCCTTGCGGCGCACGGTGAGCCCGCCATGACCGTCGAGCAGCGCCACGCCGGCCGAGTCGTATCCCCGGTACTCCATGCGGCGCAGCGCGTCGACGACGATGCCGCAGGCAGGACGCTGCCCGACGTAGCCGACGATTCCACACATAGCCATCCAGGGTAGTGCAGGAATCACGTCACACCCTGGTGGGCTACGGTCATCGGGTGGCTCGCACGAGGAAGCTCTATGCCGCGTTGACACGCCGGGGTCCACACCGCGTTCTGCGTGGTGACCTGGCCTTTGCCGGGCTTCCTGGCATCGTCTACACGCCCGCCACCGGCAAGAATCTGCCCGGTGTGGCGTTCGCCCACGACTGGATCACATCGGCCGACCGCTACCGCGCGACGCTGGATCATCTGGCGTCCTGGGGAATCGTCGCCGCCGCGCCCAATACCGAGACCGGGCTGGCGCCGTCGGTGCTGACTCTGGCCTACGACCTGGGCGCGACGCTGGACATCATCGCGGGCGTGCGGTTGGGCACGGGTGACATCAGCGTGCACCCGGCGCAAATTGGGCGTCGCAGGTCACGGCTTCGGGGCATCCGCGGCGGTGTTCGCCGCGGCGGGAATGCCCGCCAAGCCGAAGGCCGTCTTCGCGGCGTACCCCACGGTCACCAAGCCGTCGGCGGAGCAACCCGCCGCCGCGCTGACGGTTCCCGGCCTGATCCTGACTTCCCCCGGCGATCCGATGACCCTGCGGTCCAACGCCGTGGAGTTGTCACGGGTGTGGAAGACCGCGACGCTGCGCAGCACCCCCAAGGTCAAGTCCGGGGGGCTGGTCGAGGGTCGCAGACTGGCTCCGGTCGTCGGCCTTCCCGGGGCGGACCGAGGCTCGCAGAAGACGGTTCGGGCGCTGCTCACCGGCTACCTGCTTTACTTGCTGGCCGGTGATCAGGACTACAAGGGCTTCGCCGACGCCGCGGTCGAACTGCCGAAGGCGGCGGTGCTGGATCCGTTCTCCGACGACCCGGTGGATCTGGAGGACAAGGTCGTCGCGCTGCTCAAGCCTTGAATAATCCAGCCGACGGCACCCAACCAACCGGTTGGGGTGTATACCTTTTGAATGCGGACGGGCATCTTTCTCAGTTACGCCGGCGGCTTCCTCGATGCGGTCGAGGAGGTGGTCGAACTCGAGAAGATCGGCGTCGACATCGCGCTGGTCGCCGAGGCCTACTCCTACGACGCAATCAGCCAACTGGGTTTCCTGGCGGCGAGGACGTCGCGCATCGAGCTCGGTACCGGCGTGGTCCCGATCTACACCCGCACCCCGGCGTTGATGGCGATGACCGCCGCCGGGCTCGACTACGTCTCCGACGGACGTTTCCGGCTCGGCCTTGGCACGTCGGGCCCGCAGGTCGTGGAGGGCTTCCACGGCGTGCCGTTCGACGCGACCGCTGGGACGCACCCGCGAGGTCGTCGAGATCTGCCGCCAGGTGTGGCGCCGCGAGCGCGTCACCTATGACGGCAAGTACTACCAGGTTCCGCTGCCTGCCGAGCGCGGCACCGGCCTGGGCAAGCCCCTGAAGCTCATCAACCATCCCGTCCGGGAACGGATCCCGATCACCATCGCCGCCCTGGGCCCGAAGAACGTCGAGCTGACCGCCGAGATCGCCGAGGGGTGGCAGCCGGTGTTCTTCTACCCGGAGAAGGCCGACGAGGTGTGGGGCGATGCCCTGCGAGCGGGCACTGCCAAACGTGACCCGGCGCTGGGCCCGCTCGACGTCATGGTCAGCGCGAGCCTGGCGGTCGGCGACGATGTGGAAGACCGATTGTCTTGGGCGAAGCCACAATTGGCGCTGTACATCGGCGGTATGGGTGCACGGGGCCGCAACTTCTACCACAACCTGGCAACGGGGTACGGCTTCGGCGAGGTGGCCGATCACATCCAGGACCTCTATCTGGCCGGCAAGAAGACCGAAGCCATCGCTGCGGTGCCCGACGAACTCGTGCGTCAGGTGTCGTTGGTGGGGCCCCGTGGATTCGTCAAGGAACGAGTGGCCGCGTTCGCAGACGCCGGCGTGACGACGCTGCTGGTCCATCCGCTGGCGGGTGACCGACGCGAAACCGTGGCATTCGTCGAGGAATTACAGTCGCTGCTATGACGGAACTCTCCGACGAGGTGGTCGCCTTCCTGTCCGAAGGCACTCGGACCGGCAAGCTGGGGTACGTCGCATCGGACGGCAGACCGCTGGTTGCCCCGGTGTGGTTCATCGTGGACGGCCAGCAGCTGGTCTTCAACACCGCCAGAGACACCGCCAAGGGGCGTGCGCTGTCCCGCGATCCCCGGGTGGTGCTGTGCGTCGATGACGACCGGCCACCGTTCTCGTTCGTGCAGATCCAGGGAATGGCGGCGTTCAGTGAGGACCCGGAAGAGTTGCTGGACACCGCGACCCGGATCGGCGGCCGCTACATGGGCGAGGACCGGGCCGACGAATTCGGCCGCCGCAACGGCGTGTCCGGCGAGCTTGGTCGTTCGCGTCACGCCGACGAAGGTCGTCAAGGCGTTCGGCGTCGCAGACTGAGTCCGTAGACCTCAGCCCGGTAACCCGCGAATATGCGGTCGCCGAACATCTTGAAGGGGACCCGCGCGAATAACGGCACGTTGCTCAGGAATCGGTTCCGATTCTCCGCCGACTCACCGGCAAGCACCATGCCGCCCAGCGCAAGTCCCAGCTTGGGGTGCGCCCTCACGAACGCCGACCCGTGCGCCAGGAACTTCCGCCACTCTTTGGGGTTGAGGTACTCGGCGATGAGCGGAACCACACTGCGCTCTTCGTCGTCGAAGTGCTCATCGACGCGGCTCGCCAGTTTCTGGACGAGGGGCACGAGCTGTCCGGCAAGCCAGGGATCGCCCGACTCAGCCCACCGTGCTGTGGTGTCCCGGACCCGCTCGGAGGTATCCGTGATGCCACGATGTGCATCTTCCATCCGAGTGACTTCGGCTGTTCGGCTCGGCGCCCGGGCAGCCAACATCGGCCAGACCACCGCGTCTTCGGCCAGGTGGTGATGGTGCAGGGCCGTCATCACGAAATCGATGTGGCTGCCGACCATCGCGGAGCGCCTGTTATCGCCCGCTGCGACACCACGGATCAGGCCGGCGGCATTGTCCAACTCGACGCGGAAGGCGCGGTGCACTATCGCCATCTCGAATGGATCACTCGGCATCATTACCCCCATAGGCAAGCTGGTCCATCGAACGCTACGCCGTTTCGCGCCCTCGACGCGTCAAAGCCGTACGCGCACGCGACAAGCGGTCGGGCGTGACGGCAGCCCGCTGAGGGTGCGGGTGTGGCCTTCGAACATCGCAGTACAGTGCGCGGTATGGCCGTCGACCGTCTTCTTCCCACCGATGAGGCCCACGAGCTGATCGAGCTCGACCCGCGAAGATCGCCGACAAGGTCCTCGACCCGATCGTCGATCGAGCACGAGAAGACCGAGACCTACCCGGAGGGTGTGTTCGCGACGCTCGGCGAGGCGGGGCTGCTGAGCCTGCCGTACCCCGAGGAGTGGGGCGGCGGCGGCCAGCCCTACGAGGTCTACCTGCAGGTGCTCGAGGAGATCGCGGCGCGCTGGGCCGCCGTCGCCGTCGCGGTCAGCGTGCACAGCCTGTCCTGCCATCCCCTGTTCGCGTTCGGCACCGACGAGCAGACAGCAGCGCTGGCTTCCCGGACATGCTCGGCGGCAACCACGATCGGCGCCTACAGCCTGTCCGAACCGCAGGCCGGCTCGGACGCCGCCGCCCTGACGTGCAAGGCCACCGCAACCGACGGCGGGTACCGCATCACCGGGTCGAAGGCGTGGATCACCCACGGCGGGATCGCCGACTTCTACAACCTGTTCGCCCGCACCGGCGAAGGCTCGCAGGGCATCTCCTGCTTCCTGGTGCCCGAAGGACACCGCGGGCCTGACGCTTCGGCAAGCCCGAGGAGAAGATGGGCCTGCACGCGGTCCCGACCACCACCGCGCACTACGACGACGCGTTCCTCGACGCCGACCGGCGCATCGGCGCCGAGGGCCAGGGTCTGCAGATCGCTTTCAGCGCACTGGATTCCGGCCGCCTCGGCATCGCCGCGGTGGCGGTCGGACTCGCCCAGGCCGCGCTCGACGAGGCCGTCGCCTACAGCCAGGAGCGAACGACGTTCGGCCGCAAGATCATCGACCACCAAGGGCTGGCTTCGTGCTCGCCGACATGGCCGCCGCTGTCGACTCCGCCCGCGCCACCTACCTCGACGCCGCCCGCCGCCGCGACGCGGGCCTGCCCTACTCACGCCAGGCGTCGGTGGCCAAGCTGGTCGCCACCGACGCGGCGATGAAGGTGACGACCGACGCCGTCCAGGTGTTCGGCGGCGCCGGCTACACCCGCGACTATCCGCGTCGAGCGGTACATGCGCGAAGCCAAGATCACGCAGATCTTCGAGGGCACCAACCAGATTCAGCGGCTGGTGATCAGCCGGCACCTGGCCCGCTGACCGCCGAGGTCATCTCGGTCTGCACACCACGCCGGCCACCGGCGAGAAGTTCGCCGAGCAGCGCGACGACCACCCCGAACGCGAAGTACAGCGGCACCGAACCAGGGACCGACGCCGAACAGTCCATCGGAGCCGTCGGTGGTAGGCGAAGACGCCCGGTCGCCACCAGACCGATCTCCACGACAGGCCCGACGATCGCCGCGACCGCGCCGCAGATCGCGCCTGGACCGTCTCCCAGCACACACCAGGTGACGACGGCCGCAACGCAGATCAGCGCCGTCGCGGGGACGATCGGCGCCGCATGCACCAGCGCGGTCGTCACGTACATGCCGACGACGACGGCCACCCCGGCGACGCCCTGCCTGACGGTGACGGCGTGCGCGGCGCGGGCAGGTGCAGCCGAAGCTCGGCCAGCGACACGGTCGCCGCTCCGACGAGGCACCGGGAACCAGAACGGGCTGCTCCAGATGAACGGCACTGCGTCGGTGTAGTACTCGGTCGTCGCGGTCACCACGTGGCTGTGATCGCCGATCAGCGCGGCGACGCCGCCGAGGACGAACAGCAACGCAGCCTCCGGGAATCGCAGCTTCACGTCGGGCACGCTACTCCGGTGGGTCTCCGACCTGAGGCAGTTCGTCGGCGGCGATCGCGCACGGCGTCTGCTCGTCGGCCACCGGATCGGCCAGCGGCTCAGCCGGTGGCGGCGCTTCGGCCGGCGGCGGCGCGGGTGTCGGGGCCGGTGCCGGCTCGGCAGAGACTTCGGTCGTGCCGTCGCAGCGTTCCGGCTCCGATTCGACGGGTTCGCCTGCGACGACTGGTCCTCCACGGGCGGTCCTCCACGGCTTCCTCGTCCGCGTCCTCGTCGTCAGCCTCCTCGGCGGCTCGAGGTCTTCGTCGGTCTCGAGGTCTCGGGGTCGTCGAGGTCTCGGGGTCATCGAGCGGGTCGAGATCGAGCGGGTCGCCGAGCTCGGGGAGGGCGCCGTCCGCACCGCCCAGCAGCCCGCCCAGGGTGTCGGCGAACTGCTGCCCGAGCCCCGAGAGCCCGCTGCCGACGCCGGGCAGCCCGGATCCCATCCGCCCAGCGACGGCATCGGCTGGCATCGACGACAGCGGCGGCGCTGACTCCGGAGGCACCGCAGGCGCAGCAGGCACCGGAGCGGCGGGCGGGTCAGGTGCTGCCCACGCCGCGGGAGCGGTCGCGGCGGGAGCAGGCGCGCCGGCGAGCACCGATGCCGGGGCCGGGGCCGTCGCTGTGTCCAGGCAACCGTCGTCGAGTCGGGACCCGCGCTTGCGGCGCACTCCATGTCGGCCCGAGGTCACCCGGCACGTCGAACACCGGTGCGTGTTCGCCCGCTATCTCGGCGGTCGCCCGCTGATAGGCGTCCACGACCGAGGACATCGCGGTGCGCATGGCTGTGAGCCACTCGGTGCTGATGTTGTTGTCCACGAAGGGTTTCACCGCCTGATCGACCAGCTCCGCGGCCGCCGCGCGGTCCCCCGCGCCTGTCGTGACCGTCTCGGCAGCGGCAAGCCAATCCGCACGTGGGCCTTCGTGCGGTCCTCGACGCGCGACGACGGCATCGACCTTCGCGCCGACCGCCCGCCAGAGCTCCTCCCGCAGCGCGACCAGCGCTTCTGCCGCGGTGCGCACCGCGCCGCGGCGACCGCGCGGAGGCTTCGCCGTGCCGACGCAGGAAGTCCCGGGACGCGTCCGCGCCCGCGCCCTGCCACGCCGCTGACAGCGCGCGACAGCTGCCGGTCCTGAACGCGCCAGCGCATCCTGCGAGGGCGCACCGCGGCCTCGAGCGCGAGGCAGTCACCGTGCAGCGCCCCGAGGTCCATCCCGTCCTCGGTGCCGTACCAGTCCCGCAGCTGCGCGGGTGCAGCGTCAGGTCGGGTGCTGATAGCCGAGCTGATGACACGCCCACACATAGTGCTGCAGGTTCTCGACGGCGGGGCGGCCCTCGGCCAATCGTGCAGCGACGTCGAAGTTCTCGGCGATCGACTCGGCCTACCCCACCCGCCGGCGGCGTAAGCGTCGGCGTCCTGGTAGCGGTCCGCCGACGATCGCAGCGCCGCGGCGATCTCGTCGGCCGCCCGCGACCACTGCCGCAGCGAGGTGACCACGACCGTCGAGCGCGGCGCGCAGCGCGTCGCCGTGGGCGACATAGGCGCGGCCCGCGGCGGCGCCGCCGAAGTCGAAGTCGCTCAGGTGCGTTCGCACGGCCGCGTCGAGGATCAGCGCCGCCGTCTCGTATTCGCGCGCGATCGCGCGCACCGCCGCTACGTCGACGCGGGCCGCGCCTGGTTGTCCCATATCGGATTGGACGCCGATGAAGCCCAACCGGTTCCCGGACCGGAGTTCTCAGCTCTCGGCGCTGACCGACTCCGCGACCCGCACCGCCAACTGCCGTGCGGTGTCCTCGTCGGCCGCCTCCACCATGACCCGGACCAGCTGTTCGGTTCCCGAGGGCCGCAACAGGATTCGTCCGGTGTCACCGAGCTCCTCCTCGGCCTGGGCCACCGCGTCCCGCACGGACGGGGCGTCGGCAACCGTCGCCTTGTCGGTCGACTTCGACGTTGATCAGCACCTGCGGCAGCGTATGCATCGGCTCGGCGAGCTCGGCGAGAGTGCGACGCGTCTGCGCCATCCGGGACATCAGCCGCAGCCCGGTGACGATGCCGTCTCCGGTGGTGCCGAACGCGGGCAGCACGAGGTGCCCGGACTGCTCGCCGCCGAGCGAGTACTGGCCGGCACGGAGTTCCTCGAGCACGTAGCGGTCGCCGACGCCGGTGGTACGGACGTCGATACCCGCCGACCTCATCGCCAGGTGCAGCCCCAGATTGCTCATCACGGTGGCGACCAGCGTGTCGGAGGCGAGTTCGCCGGCTTCATGCATGGCCAGCGCCAGCACCACCATGATCGCGTCGCCGTCGATGACGCGGCCATGGCGTCGACGGCCAGGCAGCGGTCGGCGTCACCGTCGTGGGCCAGGCCCAGGTCGGCGCCGTAGGACACCACCGCCGAGCGCAGCGCCTGCATGTGCGTCGAGCCGCACCGTCGTTGATGTTCAGGCCGTCGGGCTCGGCGTTGATCGGGATGACGTTGGCGCCCGCCGCCCGGTACGCGCGCGGCGCCGCGACCGACGCGGCGCCGTGGGCACAGTCGACGACGACGGTCAGCGTCATCGAGCCGGGTGGTGGCGGCCTTGCCGACGTGGCGCAGATAGCGCTCCAGGGCGTCCTCGGCATCCACGACACGGCCGATGCCCGCGCCGGTAGGGCGGGTACCGGGGCCCTGGTGCACGAGTTCCTCGATGCGGTCCTCGGTGGCGTCGTCGAGCTTGTGCCCGCCGGGGCCGAAGATCTTGATGCCGTTGTCGGGCATCGGGTTGTGCGACGCGGAGATCATCACGCCGAAATCGGCGTCATAGGCGCTGGTCAGGTAGGCCACCGCCGGCGTGGGCAGCACACCGACGCGGAGGGCGTCGACGCCCTCGCTGGCGACCCCGGCGATGACGGCGGCTTCGAGCATCTCGCCGCTGGCGCGCGGATCACGGCCGACCACGGCGACCCGTCTGCGGGCCTCACCCGACCTGCCGAGCCGTCGGGCGGCCGCCCCCCCAGGGCCATCGCCAACTCGGCGGTCAGTTCCTGGTTGGCGACGCCGCGCACTCCGTCGGTGCCGAACAGTCGAGCCATCGTGACAACCTCTCACAAATCGTGGCCGCGGGCGAATTCCGCCCCCGTGATCCCCCCGTGCCGCCGCCGAAATGGCTCACCGCCCGAGACCCCGCGTCAGGATACGGGCGGTGAGTGCGGCTTGTTTACCTCGTCGCTGGGCAGCGGGCGGTGCCGCCGTCAGTCCTCAGGCCGGTGTCCCTTCGGGGGCGCCGACGGCCGTCGCCGAATCACTGCCGTGGACGGCTGGAAGTCTCCCGTCAGGCGCGGGCTGCCCTCGGCGCGGGGCCGGGCCGCTCGTCGGCGTTCTGGGCGACCAGCCACTCGCCGGCGCAGGCCCGCACCGTCTGCGTGGACGCCGTCGGTGTCCACCTGCTGGGCCAGCGCGACGATGCCGCCGGGCACGCCGCCCAGTCGCCTGCGGCGGTGTCGCGGCCGCCTCAGCGGGCACGGCGTCCAGGAGCGTCTACCGCCGACCAGAGAGATTCACCAGACCGTCCGGACGCGGCGTCGCCGTCCGCCGCTTCCGTGGGCTCCGGGGCCTCCGAAGGTTGCGCGGTCGCCATTCCGAGTCCCGCGGTGAAAAGCAGCGATCCACCGAGGACGAGCACCCGCTGCGGCGTTCTTCACGAAGCTCATCGATAACTCCTTTGCAAATCGAGACCACAGTAGGAGTGCCACTGCCGACGGCCGAGCGCCCTGGCTCCGACGCCACAGGTACGACCCACGGGCTCAAGGCACGTTACGGCGTAGACGATTCGCGAAATCGATCCGAACTATTCAACATTTCGCCGTCGCACCGGGCAACGCGTCAGATGTCTTGACCACTGTACACAACTCCCCGGCGCGAACGGACAGACGCCCGGCCACTCGCATGCGAGCAGACCGGGCGCCTGAAGTGGAAACGATCAGCGCTTGCTGTACTGAGGCGCCTTGCGCGCCTTCTTGAGGCCGTACTTCTTGCGCTCGATGGCACGCGGGTCACGCGTGAGGAACCCGGCCTTCTTCAGCGCGGGCCGGTCCTCCGGCTGCACCAGGATCAGGGCGCGGGCGATCGCCAGACGCAGCGCGCCGGCCTGACCGGACGGGCCGCCGCCGTCGAGGTGGGCGAAGACGTCGAAGCTGTCGACGCGGTCGACGGTCACCAGCGGCGCCTTGATGAGCTGCTGGTGCACCTTGTTGGGGAAGTAGGTCTCCAACGTGCGGCCGTCGAGGTTGAACTGGCCGGTGCCGGGCACCAGGCGAACGCGGACCACGGCCTCCTTGCGGCGGCCGACGGTCTGGATCGGCGGTCGATGATGACGGGCTCGCGCGGGGCCCGGCGGCTCGCGGCAACGCGTCGACCTCGGTCTCGACGGCCTCGGTGGTCTCGCGGCCTCGAGTCGGTCTCGGTGGATGTCAGTTCGGATTCGGTTCGGTCACTGGGCCACCTGCTTGATCTCGAACGGAACCGGCTGCTGCGCGGCGTGCGGATGCTCCGGTCCGGCGTACACCTTCAGCTTCTTCTGGATCTGACGGCCGAGCTTGTTGTGGGGCAGCATCCCGACGATGGCGTTCTCGACGACCCGGTCGGGTGCTTCTGCAGCATCGCCGATCGAGCGCTTGCGCAGACCGCCGGGATAACCCGAGTGGCGGTAGGCGAACTTCTTCTTGAGCTTGTCGCCGCTGATGGCGACCTTCTCGGCGTTGATGACGATGACGAAGTCACCGCCGTCGACATTGGGCGTGAATGTCGGCTTGTGCTTGCCGCGCAACAGCTTGGCTGCTTCGACGGCGAGCCGGCCGAGCACCACGTCGGTGGCGTCGATGACATACCACGTACGCGTGGTGTCACCCGCCTTCGGCGTGTACGTAGGCACAGCGCTTACCTTCTTCTTTCTCGGGTTGGATCCCGGGTGACCCGGGTGCCGGTCAAGCGTGGGCGAGGACTGCCTCGGCGACCGGCTGGGACCCGAGGCGACCGACGGCCCGAAGGCCGCGCACGCCAACGAGGCAGCTTACCTGCGGGCGTCGCCGCAGGTCAAAACGCGCATTCGAGCGGGCACCAACGCAAACTCGCACGGACCGAGGGAGATCCGTGCGAGTTCGCGTCTGCTACGTGCCGGGGCGGATCAGAAGAAGCCGAGGGCCTTGTCGCTGTAGCTGCACCAGCAGGTTCTTGGTCTGCTGGTAGTGGTCGAGCATCATCTTGTGGTTCTCGCGGCCGATGCCGGACTGCTTGTAGCCACCGAACGCGGCGTGCGCGGGGTACTGGTGGTAGCAGTTCGTCCACACCCGGCCGGCCTTGATGTCGCGGCCCGCGCGGTAGGCGGTGTTGCCGTCGCGGCTCCACACTCCGGCACCCAGGCCGTAGAGGGTGTCGTTGGCGATCGAGATGGCGTCGTCGTAGTCGTTGAACGACGTCACCGCCACGACCGGGCCGAAGATCTCCTCCTGGAACACCCGCATCTTGTTGTGGCCGGTGAAGATCGTCGGCGCCACGTAGTAGCCGCCGCTGAGGTCGCCGCCGAGCTCGGCGCGCTCACCGCCGGTGACGACCTGGGCGCCCTCGCTCTTGCCGATCTCGATGTAGGACAGGATCTTCTCGAGCTGGTCGTTGGAGGCCTGCGCGCCGATCATCGTCTCGGTGTCCAGCGGGTCACCCTGCCGCACGGCCTTGGTGCGGATCGCGGCCAGCGCCAGGAACTCGTCGTAGATGTCGGCCTGGATCAGCGACCGCGACGGGCAGGTGCAGACCTCGCCCTGGTTGAGGGCGAACATCGTGAAGCCCTCGAGCGCCTTGTCCTGGTAGTTGTCGTTGGCGGCGAGCACGTCGTTGAAGAAGATGTTGGGGCTCTTGCCGCCGAGCTCCAGCGTCACCGGGATCAGGTTCTGCGACGCGTACTGCATGATCAGCCGGCCGGTGGTGGTCTCGCCGGTGAACGCGATCTTGGCGATCCGGTTGCTCGACGCCAGCGGCTTGCCCGCCTCGACGCCGAACCCGTTGACGACGTTGACCACGCCGGCGGGCAGCAGGTCGCCGATGATCTCGAACAGGTACAGGATCGACGCCGGGGTCTGCTCGGCGGGCTTGAGCACGATCGCGTTGCCCGCGGCCAGCGCCGGCGCCAGCTTCCAGACCGCCATCAGGATCGGGAAGTTCCACGGGATGATCTGCCCGACGACGCCGAGCGGCTCGTGGAAGTGGTAGGCGACGGTGTCGTCGTCGATCTCGCGACAGCGAACCCTCCTGCGCGCGGATGCACCCGGCGAAGTAGCGGAAGTGATCCACGGCCAGCGGGATGTCGGCGTTGAGCGTCTCGCGGATCGGCTTGCCGTTGTCCCACGACTCGGCCACCGCGATCGACTCGAGGTTCTCCTCGATGCGGTCGGCGATCTTGTTGAGGATCACCGCGCGCTCGGCGGCCGAGGTCTTGCCCCAGGCGGGCGCGGCGGCGTGCGCGGCGTCGAGCGCCTTCTCGATGTCGGTCTCGTCGGAGCGGGCGACCTCGCAGAACGGTCTGGCCGGTGACCGGGGTCGGGTTCTCGAAGTAGCGGCCGGCCGGTGGGCGCACCCACTCGCCGCCGATGAAGTTGTCGTAGCGGGGCTTGAAGGACATCAGGGAGCCTTCGGTCCCCGGGCGTGCGTACACAGTCATGGTGAGTCTCCTGCTTCGCGATGATGTGTCGGCGTCACTGAAGCTACGTCGGACCAGCGTTGCAGCACGGTTGCACCACAGTTGCAGCTCGCGCGGGCAAGGTTCAGCCGAGTTCGAAGTCCAGGCCGGCCAGATGGCCGCGGGCCTGGGCCCGCGCCACCGCGTCGGTCCGGCGCTGTCGTGCAGCACCTGCCAGCCGTCCCGGTCGTCGCGGCCTTCGGGCAGTTCGAGCCAGCGCCGCAGCAGATCCGGACGGCCCTGCCCGCTTCGGCGAGCACGGCGTCGCGCAACGTGGCCGACAGTTGGGTGCGCAACCGCGCGATCGCCGGGCGACACCGACTGCGTCAGCAGCGGGCCCGCGTAGCGGGCCAGCGCGGACTCGACGTCGCCGGCATCCAGCGCGTCGAACACCTCACCGACGTCGCTGGTGATCGGTGTCAGCAGCCGGTACGGCCGGGAGCCGAGGTTCTCGGCGCCGATGACCTTGCGCAGCCGCGACATCTCGGCGCGGACGGTGACGACGTCGAGGTCCTTGTCGTCGAGCAGCACCGCCAGGTGGTCGGCGCGACAGACCCTCGGGATGCCGGCTGAGCAGGACCAGGATGTCGGCGTGCCGGCCGGTCAGGTGGGTGGCCTGCAGGTGGCCGTAGTCGTCGGTGGTCACCCAGCGCGGCCGGTCGCCGCCGAGCACGACCAGGTGCGGTTGCGGGCCGCAGGTTCGGCGCCGTGCCGGTGAGCCGCAGCAGGGCGAGGTGGTTCTCGACGGCGACGCGCGGTCGCGCGCACCAGCGCCAGCGTCTGCGCCGACGCGACCTGCGTGCCGCCGGTGAGGTCGATGGCGCCGAGCAGCGCGCCCGTGGCCGGGTCGTGCACCGGCGCGGCGGTGCAACTCCACGGCTGCACGATGCGGGAGAAGTGTTCGGAGCCGCGGATCTGCAGTTCGCGGTCCAGCGCCAGCGCGGTTCCCGGTGCGTTGGTGCCTGCGCCGCGCTCACTCCAGTCGGCGCCGGGCACGAAGTTCATCGCCTCGGCCTTGCGGCGCGCCTCGGGTCGCCCTCGACCCAGAGCAGCGTGCCGTCGGCGGCGGTGACGGCGACGACCACCCCGGAGTCGACGGCGTCGTCGACGAGCAGGCGCCGGATGACCGGCAGTGCCGGCGCCAGCGGATGTGTCTCGCGCAGCCGGTCGATGGCGTGACCGCGGCGGCCGGCGCGCGCCCCGCCGAAGTCGGGGTCGACGCCCGTGGCCAGGCTGCGCTGCCAGCTCTGCGGCGACGACCGGGCGCAGCGAGTGGAGTTCAGATAGGTGGCGTCGACCTCGCCGGCGACGAACAGTTCGTGCACAGCACGCAGGCTCGCGGGCGACGGGCGGATCGCCTCCCGTCCGAGCGCGTCTTCGGAGCTGCCACCCGGCGTTCACGCTCCTCCGTTGAGGTGGCGTGTGCGCCGCTACGAGCTCTGTGTCGGCCATCACACTGGCTCCCACCCTAGCTCAATGCAGCAGGGCAGTACTGTGCGGCCCCCGTCGGCTCCCCTCCTCTCGGGGGCCGCACAGTCTGTGGTGGGGTGCTCAGACGCCCCAGGCGTTGGCGGCGCTGCGGTCGGTGGCGGCGACGTCGTCGGCGCCGTCGCGGACCGCGTTGCCCAGGCTGAACAGGATGTCGTTGAGCGCCCCGGCGGCCTGCTCCCAGCGGGCCTGCTCGACGCGGTAGGCCTCGGCGGCCTCGCGGGTCCAGATCGCCTGCAGCGGGGCGATCTGGGCGCGCAGATCGTCGAGCGCGGCGTTGAAACGCGCGGACGTCGAGTGGATCTCCTGGCGCACCGTGTACTCGATCTCGCCGAAGTCGTAGGACAGCATGTGGTCCATGACTTGCTCCTTACAGGTTCGCCGCGACGGAGCCGATGCGCTGCGAGTGGCCGTCGGCGGCCTCGCGCAGGATGCGCTCGTTGTCGCGGATGGTCTCGGCGATGCGCTGAAGCGCGGCGTGCAGCTTCAGCGATTCGGCGTTCCAGCGTTCGACGACATCGCGGAAACGCGCAGCGGCCACACCGCCCCACACCGACGGCGGCACGTTGCTCATCGCGCCGATGAAGGACTGCAGCATCGCCCGGATCTCGTCGTTGCGGGCGTCGGTCTTGCCCGCCACCGACACCATGAGGTCGAAGTCGGTGGTGAGCGCTGTCATCGTGGATCCTTTCCTGTTTTCAGAAGCGATATATAGATTGGACGCGCCGGCAAGCCGTTCGGTTCCATGGCATTTCACCGCACGACGCGGGCGGACCGCACCGCCTGCACACACGCGTCATCGATGGCGTGGCGGGATGCCGGTGCGCTCTGACAACCGATCGCGATGCGGGTGGTGCCGTCGACGAACACCGCCCACCGGGTCTCGCTGTCCGCCCGCATTTCGCGATAGGTCACCGCGGGCCTGCCGCCGTTCTGCGGCGGGATCGAAGTCGACGAACACCCCGTCAGGCTCGGAGTCGATTGCCTGCCTGAGTGATTCGGCGACCTCGGCGATCGGCGTCGACGCTGCACCGTCGGACTGCGTGATGTGCAGGGCGGCGCACGACCGCGGTGCCGACACCTGCACCCGCGCCGAACCGGGACCGGACGTGATGCGTTCGACGGCCCAGGTGCGGGCACCATGACGGCGACACGGCCGTCGACCAACAGCGTCGTCGCCCCGTCAGCGGGCGCGTCCCCGACAGGCCCTGCGCCGCCCAGCCGCCGCCGACAGCCGCCACCGACAGCGCGGTGCCCGCCAGCACCGCGGCCGGCGGCGGCGGCCTGGCCGGATCTGTCGCAAGTCCGGTCGCCCACTGCGCGATCCGGCACGACCGCCGCCACGGCGCGCAGCAGGCGGCGCCGATCGTTGTGCGCGACGGGGATCCCCGCGGCACGCAGTGCGCGGTGAGCACCGCCCAGCGGCGGCACCCCGGCGGGCACGTCGAGCAGGACCGCGTTCGCCGTCTCCAGACGCGCGGCGAGTCGCGCGTCACCGCGCGGAAGAACGGGAGTTCCGAGCGGGAGCACCACGACGTACTCCGCGGACAGCTCGACGACCGTGGCATCGGTAGCCGCAGCCAGTAGCGAGCGCGTTGCAGCACAACGACATCCGCACTGACGCCACGGCGGGTCGCTGACGAGCGCACGCGCGCCGCCGACCACCAGGTCGGCACCACGAGCACGAGTGTCTCGGGCGCTCGCCGGCGGCGGCTCCAGCACATCGCGCCACAGCGCGGACACCTCCACCGGCTGCTCGTCGAGCAGCGCGATCGGGTCGTCGATGAACTCGATCGCCGTCGAAATCCATTGCTGCGGAGCCGCTTTGGGGCCGCGGACCGTCGCCGGGCCGACCTCGACGACACTGCGTGTCACGGCGGCTCGACCCAGCCGATCTGGATCAGCTCGTCGGGCCTTCCCCGCATGATCAGCGTGCCGCGCCCCGGCGGCAGCGCCGTCGGGCGGACCGAACCCAGCAGGATTCCCTCGTCGGGCTGGCGCTCATCATCAACCCCACGCAGCCCATGTCGCGCATCCGCGCCAGCACCGGATCGAACATCGCCCGGGCCGCACCGCCGGAGCGGCGCGCCACGATGACGTGCAGACCGAGATCCTTGGCGTGCGGCAGGAAGTCGGCCAGCGGCGTCAACGGGTTGCCGGTGGCTCCGGCGACCAGGTCGTAGTCGTCGACGACGACGTAGATGTCGGGGCCGTGCCACCAGGACCGGTCCCGCAGCTGCTGCTGGGTGACGTGCTCGTCGGGCATCCGGGCGTGCAGCCGCTCGGTAAGCGCGGCCAGCCGCGATGTCACCGCGGTCCCCGATACCGCATAGCCGGCGAGGTGGCCGGACTCGACGACACCGAGCAGGGTCCGCCGGAAGTCGACGATCTCGAGCTGCGCCGCGTCGGCGGTGCGGGTCCGACGAGCTCGCGGCACAGCAGCCGCAGCAGCGACGGTCTTGCCGCATTCGCCGTCGCCGAGCACCAGCAGATGCGGATGCTCGGCGAAATCCAGTGTGACCGGCGCGAGGTCGCGTTCGCCGAGACCGACAGCACCTGCGTCCGGTCCGCGCGGCGCCTGCGTCGCGATGATCGCGTGGCGCTCGACCCGCGAGCGGGCAGAAGTTCGACGCGGCGGCGCGCTGCGGCCGACCTGGTTGCCGGCGCGTCCGTCGAGATCGGGCAGCGCGATCACCATCTCTTGCCCGTCGCGGGTGATGCCGCGCCCCGGCGGGCGGTCGGCCAGCTGGCGGGCGCGCCTGCGGTCCATCTCGGAGTCGGCGGGGTCGCCGAGCCGCAGCTCGATCCGGGTGCCGATCTGGTCCTTCAGCGCGGGCCGCATATCGGCCCACCGGGATGCGGCGATCATCACGTGCACGCCGAACGAAAGACCCTGCGCGGCGAGCGCGATGACCGCTGCTCGAGGCCGTCGAAGTCCTGGCGCAGCGTGGCCCAGCCGTCGATGACCAGGAACACGTCGCCGTACGGATCGTCGGACCGCCGCCCGGTAGCGTGCGGTAGACGGTCATCGAATCGACGCCGAGGCGGCGGAAGCCGCTTCCCGCGCCCGCAGGACCGATTCCAGTTCCGCGACCGTGCGCCGGCACAGGTCGACGTCGCGACCGTCCCGCCACCGATCCCACATGCGGCAGTTCGCCGCAACGACGACAACGCGCCGCCGCCGAAGTCCAGGCAGTAGAACTGCACCGAGCGGCGTCGTGGGTGGCGGCCAGCGCGCCATCACCAACGTGCGCAGCGCCGTCGACTTGCCCGATTGCGGTGCGCCCACGATCGCGACATTGCCTGCCGCGCCGGCCAATTCGACGATCAACACATCGCGCCGCTGTTCGAACGGGCAGTCGACCAGGCCGATCGGCACCCGCAGCGGCCACTCCACCGGCGTGGCAGCAGAGCATCGAGTGCGGCGGCACCGGTCCAGCGGCGGCAGCCAGACCCGATGCGCCGGCGTGCCGTGGCCCGCCAACCGGTTCAGCACCGTGTCCATCAGGGTCGCGCGACCGCGGCACCGTCCGGCGGCACCGGTTCGGTCGCTCGGCCGCCGGCGGCAGCGTGAAGCGCTGAGCACCTGCGGCGGTGGCCGGCGCTCCGGACGGTGCGGTCGTCGCGCCGTCGTATCGGCCCGAGACGAAGGCGGTCTGGAATCGCGTCAGCTCTCCTGATGCGGTCTTCAGGTACGCCGCGCCCGGCGCGCTGGGCAGGTGGTAGGCGTCGGGGACGCCGAGCACCGCCCGGGACTCGCTGGCCGAGAACGTCTTCAGGCAGATCCGGTAGGACAGATGGGTCTCCAGCCCGCGCAGCCGGCCCTCGTCGAGCCGCTGGCTGGCCAGCAGCAGATGCATGCCCAGCGAGCGGCCCAGCCGTCCGATCGCGACGAACAACTCGGCGAAGTCGGGGTGCTGGCTGAGCAGTTCGGAGAACTCGTCGACGACGATGAACAGCGCGGGCAGCGGCGGCAGGCGCCGCCTTGCGGCGCGGGCGCGTTCGTAGTCGGCGACATTCGCGAGGTTGCCCGCCGCCCTGAGCAGTTCCTGCCTGCGGTTCATCTCGCCGGCGAGCGCATCCTGCATCCGGGCGACCAGGTGCGCCTCGTCGGCCAGGTTGGTGATGACCGCCGACACGTGCGTGACGCCGGTCCAGGCCCAGAAACGTCGCACCGCCCTTGAAGTCGACCAGTACCAGGTTGAGCACTTCCGGAGGGTGGGTCGCGATCATGCCGAGCATCAGCGTGCGCAGGAACTCTGATTTTCCGGAACCGGTTGCGCCCACGCATAAGCCGTGCGGTCCCATGCCGTTGCGCGCGGCCTCCTTGATGTCGAGTTCGACGACGGTTCCGTCCTCGGCGACCCCGATGGGCACCCGCAGAAGTCCGTGGCCGTTCCCGCGGGACCACAGCCGGTCGGCATCGATCGGCCGCGGATCGTCGATAGCCATCAGTGCCTGCCAGTCGCGGGCCGGTCGGCGCGAGAGGCGCGCCGGGTCGGGCCGGTGACGGGCCAGCCGCCGCGCGCACGCCGCGGCATCGGCGCGGGGGCAGCTCGTCGCACAGCACAGGCAGCCCGCCGGCCGTCCCCATGCACGGCGAGCGCGGCGCTGTGCGTCCTCGGCGCGGATCTCGATGACCGTGGCCCCGGCGGCCGGTGCCGGCGCGATCGGCATCTCGGTGATCACCACGCGGTGCCCGGTGAGATGGGATCAGACTGGTGCGGAAGCCATTTCAGCCAGTCCCAGTGCGCCGGGGCGGCCGGTCCGGTCACGCGGAGATCGAGACCAGATCGGGGTGGTGCAACACCGCGAGCTGGCACACCACGCGCGCGCCACCGACCGGGCGACCTGCGGGTCACCGGTGAGGGTGAGCGTGGCCGGTCGACCGCAGCGGCACCGCCACGGGCACGTCGCCGACGGTGGCCCGGTTGTCCACCAGCCTGCGGACCGCGCCGACTGTCACCGGGTCGGTTTCGTCGTCGGTACCGAGCGTCGGGCGCCACCACCGCGGTCGCGGCCGGTTGCGCGCCCAGGCCGATACGGACCGCGCAGAAGTCGGGATGGTCTTCGCGGCGCTCCCACATCCGCTCACCGCCCGCCAGCGTCCACAGCGCCGCGGGGTCGGGATGCGCGCGGTGCGACGCGCGTACTGCTCGTCGGCGGAGTTCGCGAGTGCGCCGTCGAGCGAGTCGAGGTGGCGCAGATAGGCGGCCCGCTGCCGGTGGAGTCACCACCGTGGCCCGGGGCCGGTGGCGCCGTGGACCAGGGAGCCGATCAGGGACACCAGCATCATCGCCGGGAAGAACAGGAACATCGGGTTGCGTGTCGTGCCCTGCGTCGACGTCAGGTACAGCACGGTCATCCCCGCCATCGCCGCGATCATCACCACGGGCATCAGCCGGGCCAGCGGGTTGACCGGAGCGGGCTCGGTGGCTGCGGTGGTGCCATCGATGACGATCTGGCGGCCCGTCATGCCGGGCGCAGGCGGGACGACGCACGCAGATCCATTGATGAGTAGACGCAGGGCCGACCGCAGTCGTTCCATCCACAGGCGGACAAAGTTGTGCGCGGACCCGGCCGCGGGCGAGTTACGTTGAGGCGGTGCCGGATACGCTGTGCAGGTTGACCGTCCATGTGGCGGGGCCGGACGGCCCACGGCGGCCGACCTCGTCGTGCCCGGCAACCCGTCCGCTCGGGTGAACTGATCCCGTCGATCGTCGACGCGTGATCGGCGGTCGGCGCGGCGGCCGCCCGCAGCGCTGGTATCTGACCCGCGTCGGCGGGCGGACGCCTGGATACGTCGCTGTCACTGCGGGAGAACGGTGTTCACGACGGCGAGATGATCGTGCTCGCGTCGGCGGCACCGCCCGCCCCGTCCGCGGCACCCGGCGACCCGAGTGCTGCCATCGCCGGGGTCGCGGGCCGGGCGCCGTCGGCGAAGCTGAGCCCGGCGGTGCTGGCCGCCGCGCGCTGGCCGTCACGATGGTCAGCGCGGCGGCCCTGGCGTGGGCGGGCAGCACGGGCGCCTCGGGGCACCCCTGTGGACCGCTGCGGCGCTGTCGGCCGCCGCCGCGACGGGGGCGGTCGTCATCGGGCGAACCGATCGACGGCTGGCGGCGCTGTTGTGCATCGGTGCGGTCGTCATACGCCGCGGTCGACAGGCGTTCTCGCGGTACCGAACGCGCCATGGCCGGCCGCCTGTCTGCTCGCCGCGTCCGGCGGGGTTCGCGATCTCGGTGCTGTTGCTGCGCGTGGCATCGGGCGGACCTCGGTTCTGACGGCCCTCGCGGCGATCACCGGCACCGTCGCCGCGGCCTGCGCACGGCGTGATCACCTCACCGCGCCTCGAGGCGGCCGGCGCCGTACTGGCGGTGCTGTCGCTGGCGCGCTGTCGCTGGCCCCGAAGCTGACGGTCGCGGCGGCGGGGCTCGGGCCGCGCGGGCTGCCACGGGATCGACGCGCGGCCGCCGCGCACCGCACGCTGACCGGGCTGGTGGCGGGCTGGTCGTCCACCGCGATGCTCGGGGTGGTGGTGGCTGCCCGCATGCGATATCGCCGTCCAGCTGCGGCCTCACCTGCTGTCGCCGCGGTGTTCGCCGCTGACCTCGGGGTACTGCTGCTGCTGCGGCAGCGCTCGCACGTCGACGCGCGGCGCCGGATCATGCTGGGCGGCGCGGGGTTCAGCGCGCTGCTGGCCGCGTGCACCGTGGCGGTCACCGCGGCGCCGCACACGCTGTGGTGCTGGAGCTCGTGGTGACCGCCGCCGGTGCGCGCCTGCGCCGATCGGCTGGGCGAGGAGAACCGAACCCTGTCGTGCGCACGGCATTCAGTGTGATCGAGTATATCGCGCTGGCGGCGGTGATTCCGCTGGCGTTCTGGGTGATGGGGCTCTACGGCATGGTCCGTGAGTTGAGCCTGTCGTGAGCGGACGGCCGTTGCTGGCGCGTGACGGTCGCTGGCCATCGCGCTGCCGTGCTGCACCGCGGCCACGCGGCCGCGGTCAACCCGCCGCCGGTCGACGAATGCGTCTGCCGCAGCGCGGGCCACCCGGGCCGCCGCGGCCCACCGCCCAGCACGACGACTGCGTCGCCGCCCCGCCCGTGCCGCCCGCCGCGCCGAACCCGGCCAACTCAAGGGGATCGATCTGCCAGTGTGTGGGCGCTGACCCGCGGCGCCGGACAGACCGTGGCCGTGATCGACACCGGGGTGTCCCGACATCGACGGCTGCCGCATCTGATCCCCGGCGGTGACTACGTGTCGACGGCACGACGGGACCGCCGACTGCGACGGCCACGGCACCATCGTCGCCGGGATCATCGGCGCAACGCCGGATTCCCCGATCCCAAGGCTTCACCGGGATCGCGCCCGATGTCACTCCTCGGCGATCAGGCAGTCCAGCAACAAGTTCCACGCGATCGACGACCCGGCGGGTACCGGCGTCGGCGACGTCGACACGCTGGCGGCGGCCGTGCGCACCGCCGCCGACCTCGGCGCGACGGTGATCAACATCTCGACGGTGGCGTGTGCCCGGTCGACACCGGACTCGACGACCGGGCGCTCGGCGCCGCCCTGGCCTACGCGGTCGACGTCAAGAACGTCGTCGTGGTCAGCGCAGCGGGCAACGTCGGCGGCCCGGGCCAGTGTCCCGGGCACAACCCGCGCGACGTCCGGCTGGCCGGCGAAGTGACCGTGGTGGCGAGCCCGGCCTGGTACGACGACTACGTGCTGACCGTCGGCTCGGTCGAGACCCGACGGCGCGGCCTCGGAGTTCAGCCTGGCCGGGCCGTGGGTGGACGTCGCGGCGCCGGGTGAGGGAGTCGTGTCGCTGGCGTCGGCCGGTGACGGACTGGTGGACGTGACGCCTTCCGGATTCGCCGATCTCGGGAACCAGTTACGCCGCGCCTGTGGTCAGCGCGATCGTGGCCCTGGTCCGGGCCCGCTCGCCCGAATTGACTGCGCGGCAGGTCATGCAGCGCATCGAGGACACCGCGCACCATCCGGCCGCGGGGTGGGATCCTGTGGTGGGACACGGCGTGGTCGACGCACTCGCCGCGGTCAGCGGGCCCGGCGCCGGGGACCGCAAGGACATTGCGGTCCCGCCGATCGTGCGGACCACTCCGGCCCCATGGCGCGACAGCCTGCCGGCGGACAGCCGTCCACGGCGCCGTCGTCTGCGTGGCGGTGACCGCCGGGTCACCGCGATCTCGACGGCCATGGGCCGGCTACGGCGACGCGCCGATCCCGTCCCTGAGCGACTGACGCATCGCGCTGCTGAGTTCCGGCCCCGCGGGCAGCGTGCGAGCACCGGCCACGGTGCAGGGACGCGGGGTCGGTCAGACCCGAGGCGGCGGCGGTGTCCTCGTCGCGGACGCCGTACATCACGCCGGAGTCGGTGACCAGGAACAGCGATCCCGTGCTCAGCCCGGTCCCGGTGAGCCCGACGGAGCGGACGAACACGCTGCGGCCTGCGGGCACCGCGACGGCATCGACGGCGGGGCCGTCATCGTCGGCCTGCGCGAGCGTGACGGCGGGCGTCTCCGGCACCGAGTGCCCGACCAGAACCTCGGTGTGCGACGGCTGTCCCGCCGGGCTCGGCACTCCACCGCGCGCAGACGACCGGGGCGGTCGGTGACGCCACCACGCTCGGGAAACGTCGCCACGGGGAGGATGTCGACGACAGGCAGCGCGCCGACGACGTCGGCCGCAACGGCGGGGATCGGTTCGCCGGCGCCGCGCGTCGGTGTAGCGGATCAGGTCCGCGGCGACCTCACCGATGCGCTGCAATCCGTCGGCGAGCACCACGTAATAGTCTGCGGCACTCTCGGCCGGCGGTCGCCCGCGGTACCTTCACCACGGTGCCGACCGGATGATCGGACACGCAGGAGGTCCCGGCGACCCGCAGCGGGGATGCGAGGCGGCGCGATCGCCGGGGCCTCGGGTATCGCCATCCAGGACGGCCGCGGAAACCGGTTGCGGCACAACGCCGTCGAGCCGCAGCGCGCGTACGACGGCGGGGTGACGGAGGTCGACCCGTGCCCGCCAGCCGCCGTAGCAGCAGGTAGGTCACGCGGCGCTTTCCCCGCGAGGCGTCACCAGCACGCTGGGCCCGGACGTCATGGCTCCCTCGGCCGGGCGCCGGCGATCACCGTGTGTCGCCGCGTGCGTCATCGCAGACTGTCCAGGCCGCTTCGCTCGGCACGCAGCGGCGGCGAAATCGTCGCCGGCGCACCGGGAATACCCACCTGCGGTCCGCGGTGCGCGATCGATCGCGCGCTGACCGACGAGCGCGGTTCGGCGGGCGTACCCGCGATCAGGCGCGCCGAGGCCAGGTTGAGCACCGGATGCAGGGTGTCGTCGATCCGGACGTACATCGCGCCGGACTCGCGGACCACCACGATGGACGCGTCGCCGAGGCACCCGCTGGCGCAGCAGCGCCAGCACCGCGCAGACCGCGACGGCGATCGCCGCCAGGACACCGCCGACGGCCAGCGAAAGCGATTGCCCGCGAAGCGGATCGTCGAGCATCCGGGTGTCACCGCGCACCAGCGCGTGCTCCATCCGACGCACCAGAAAGCGGTGCCCGCTGACCTGCAGACGCGTCGTCGGTTGCCCGCATCACTCCCCCCGGCCAGCGTAACGGCGGCGCGGAGGGGTCAGATCACTTGTTGGAGCGGCGTTCCCGGTAGGCGGCGACGTGCTGACGGTTTCCGCAGTTGCCGGTGTCGCAGAACATTCCCGACCGGTTTCGCGACAGGTCGACCAGCACCGCGTGGCAGTCGGGCGCGGCGCAGATCTTGAGCCGCCGCAGTTCCCCGGCACGGATCAGGTCGGCCAGCGCCATCGCCATCTCCGCGCCCATCCGCTGCCACAGCGGGTCGTGGATCGACGCCAGGTGCAGATGCCACTCGGGCATCTCCGCGTGCCGGGTCAGCCACGGCGACGCCTGGGTGTCCGACAGCAGCGCGTTGACCTGACCGACCGCGCGGGCCTCGTCGTCGGCGACGTCCCAGATCCTGCCCAGCCGCGCCCGCAGCCGGTGCACGGACGTCGCAGCTCGGCGGCGTCATGGTCGCGCCGTCCCGTCCAGCCGAAGCCGTCCAGATACTCGTCGAGCGCGGCGAGGTCGGCGAGTCGCTCGCCGTCGACCCGGTCGGTGTTGATCAGCACACATGCCGCCCGCAGAGTGAGCTCCGTGTCATGACTGAAAAGCATTTGACTCATGACTCCTTTCGGCGGTAGCGTCATGACCAAAGTTCAGTTTACTCATTACATGCCCTGGAGGTGTCAACCATGACTGTCGACGACGTCGACGACCCACGGCCGCCGACCACTTCCGCTCGGTCTGCTGTTCGCCATCGGCTCGGCGTTCGCCTTCGGCATCGTCGGGTCCGTTCGCGAAATCGCTGATGGAGGCCGGCTGGAGCCCGACCGCCGCCGTCACCGCCCGACTGGCCGGCGGCGCGCTGGCGATGGCGGTCTTCGCCACCGTCGTGCGGCCCGGCTGGCTCCGCGAGGCGCGCAGCCACGCCAAGACCGTCGTGCTGTACGGGCTGGTGCCGATCGCCGGCGCGCAGCTCTTCTACTACAACGCCGTCTCGCACCTGTCGGTCGGCGTGGCACTGCTGCTCGAGTACACCGCCCCGATCCTCGTCGTCGGCTGGCTGTGGGCGACCACCCGCAGGCGGCCCACCAGCCTGACGCTGGCCGGCGTGGCGCTCGCCGTCGCCGGAATCATGCTGGTGCTCGGCATCTTCGGGCCGACGGCTCCGGCGCGCACATCAACCTCGTCGGCGTCGGCTGGGGCCTGGCCGCCGCGGTCTGCGCGGCGTGCTACTTCCTGATGTCGGACAAGGTCGGCGCCGGGACCGGACGGACAGGCCGGCTGCACCCGATCACGCTGGCCGCCGGCGGCCTGGTCGTCGGCGCCGCCGCCGTCGCCCTGCTCGGCGTCGCCGGGGTGATGCCGCTGACCTTCACCGCCAACGACACCGTGGTCGCGGGCTGGACCACCTCGTGGCTCGTGCCCGTCGTCGCGCTGGCCCTGATCCCGACCGCGATCGCCTACACGCTGGGGATCGTCGGCATCGCCCGGCTGCGGCCCGCGGTTCGCCTCGCTGGTCGGCCTGTCCGAGGTGATGTTCGCGGTGCTGGCGGCCTGGGTGCTGCTTGGCGAGGCCGTGACCGCGATCCAGGCGCTCGGCGGCGCGGTGGTGCTGGTCGGGCTGGCGCTGGCCCGCCAGGGCGACCGCGGTGAGCTGCAGACCCGGTGCGGACTGGCAACAACTGACCGGCTAGCTAGCATCGACGGGTGAAGATCCGATCTTGATGCTCGCCCTGCCCGCCGGATCGCTCGGATCTCGTCCCTGGTAGCCGCCGTGCTCGCCGCCGCCGCGCTGCTCGTCGCTCCCGCTGCACCGCCAGCCGCACACGCGCAGGGCTGCCCCGACATCGAGGTCGTTTTCGCCCGCGGCACCGACGAACCACCCGGCCTCGGCCGGGTCGGCCAGGCGTTCGTCGACTCACTGAGCGGTCGCGTCGGGGGCCGGTCCGTCGGCTCCTACGCGGTCGTCTACCCCGCGACCTTCGACTTCCTGGCGGCCGCCGGCGGCGCCAACGACGCCAGCGCCCACATCCAGTACATGATGGCCAACTGCCCGAACACCCGACTGGTGCTGGGCGGCTACTCGCAGGGCGCGGCGGTCATCGACGTCATCGCGGCGGTGCCGTTCCCGGCTGTCGGGTTCACCAACCCCCTGCCCCCCAACACCCCCGACTTCGTCGCCGCGATCGCGTGTTCGGCAACCCGACGACCAAGGTGGGGCTACCGATGACGGCCAGCCCGATATGGGGGCCACGCTCCATCGACCTGTGCACACGTCGGCGACCCGGTGTGCTCGCCCGGCGACGACATCGCCGCCCACAGCAACTACGTCCCCGCCGGGATGCCCGACCAGGCTGCCGGCCTTCGTCGCGGGACTCCTGTAAGTGAGCCGTACGTTACGGTGTGCTTGTGACTTCCGACCGCCTGAGCCGCCGGTTTCTGGCGGCCGCCTCGCCGCCGCGGCCGTTCCGATCGCTGCCACCGTCGTCATCACCCGTCCCGACGGCCGCCGCGCAGCCCTGCCCCGACGTGGAGGTGGTGTTCGCCCGCGGGACCAGCGAGCCTCCGGGCGTCGGCCGCGTGGGCCAGGCACTCGCGGACGCGCTGGCACCCCAGCTCGGCGGTCGGACCGTGGGCACGTACGGCGTCAACTATCCCGCCAGCTACGACTTCCTCAACACCGCGGCGGGCGCCACCGATGCCACCAACCGCATCGCCGTGATGGCCCAGCAGTGCCCCGAGCACCCGGATCGTGCTCGGCGGCTACTCGCAGGGCGCGGCGGTCGTCGACATGCTGGCGGGGGTGCCGCCGCTGGGCAACAGGGTGGGCGACATCGGTTCGGCACCTCCGCTGCCCGGCGGCCTCAACGGCAACGTGGCGGCGGTCGCGGTGTTCGGAAATCCGGCAGCGAAGTTCGGCAACCCGGTTTCGGCCTCCGGCTCGTTCGCGGGCAAGGCGATCGACCTGTGCGCCGACGGCGACCCGATCTGCTCGGATGGCCGAAACCCGTTCGCCCACACACACTATGAATCCTCGCCGTTCGTCGGCCAGGCGGCCGGCTTTGCGGCGGGCCAAATCTGACGACTCGCGGCCTTCGCCTTTCGGTCACACAATCGGCACAAACGGTGTGACGGATGTTGCCCGCCGTGGCTATGATCGGCGGCGTGAATCGCAAATTGACGGTCGCTGTCGTGCTCGCCGCACTTGGATTGATCGCTCCCGCGGCGGTTCCCGACGGCACGCCGTCGATGCTGCCCGTCGCCTCGGCCGCGCCCTGCCCGCAGGTGGAGTTGATCTTCGCCCGCGGACGTCTCGAGTCGCCCGGCGCCGGCCAGATCGGCAACGCCCTGGTCGAGCGCCCTGCGCAACAAGACGGGCAAGGACGTCGACCTGTACGCGGTGAAATACCCCGCTGACACCGAGATCGACCTCGGCGCCAACGACATGAGCCAGCGCATCCAGTACATGACGGCCAACTGCCCTGACACCCGACTGGTGCTCGGCGGCTACTCGCTGGGCGCCGCGGTGACCGATGTCGTGCTGGCCGTGCCGATCGCCGCGTTCGGCTTCAAGAACCCACTGCCCCCCGGCGCCGATCAGCACATCGCGGCGGTCTCGCTGTTCGGCAACGGCATGCCGTGGGTCGGGCCGATCGCGAACTTACAACCCGCTCTACCGCGAGCGCACCATCGAGCTGTGCCACGGGGACGACCCGATCTGCAACCCGACCGACCCGGAGAACTGGCAGGACTACTGGCCCGATCACCTGGCACCTGCCTACATCAGCGCCGGCATGGTCAACCAGGCCGCCGACTTCGTCGCGGGCAGGGTCTAACCGATCTCGTCGGCCGTCCGCAGATCTCGCGTGACCAGATTGCGGGCGGCGAGCTCGCTGTCGGGCGGATAGTCCACGCCGACCAGCGTCAGCCCCCGCGCCGGCGCGGCGCTGAAATCGCTGGATCGCCGTGTCGCGGCCAGCAGCGTCGCGCACCAGGCCGGGTCACGGCGATGCTCGCCGACCGCGAGCAACGCCCCGACCAGCGACCGCACCATGTTCCAGCAGAACGCGTCGGCGCTGACATGGACCGTGATCCGATGCCCGTCGCGCGTGCAGTCCAGCCGCTGCAGCTCCCGGATCGTCGTCGCACCGTCGCGATGACGGCAGAACGCGGCGAAGTCGTGCAGCCCCAACAGTTCCCGTGCCGCCGTCGCCATCGCGTCGACGTCCAGAGGGCGCGGCCACGCCGTCACGAACCGCGCTTCGTTCGGCTCGACACCGTACGGGGCCGTCGACAAGCGATAGACGTAATGGCGGCGCAGCGCGGCGAATCGGGCGTCGAATCCCGGTGCTGCGCGGGTGATCTCAACGACCCGAACGTCCTCGGGTAGCATTCTGCCGAGTCGGCGCACCAGCGGACCGAACTCGCCCTCACCCGGGCGCAGAGTGCGCGGGTAGGCGTGGGCTAACGCGTCGGTCGGGACGTCGACGTGGGCGACCTGCGCGGTGGCATGCACCCCGGAGTCGGTCCGGCCCGCCGCCCGCGCTTGCACCGGGACGCGGAACACCGTCGACGAGCGCTTCGTCGATGATGCCGGCCACCGTGCGCTGGCCCGCCTGCGTCGCCCACCCGGCGAATTCGGTTCCGTCGTAGGCGATGTCGAGACGGAGACGGACGGGGCAAGCGACGCGACGCGAAGATGCAACGTGCCCGCCACCGGATTCGATGGCGGGCACGTCGTCGATCATTCTTCTAGGACTTGTCGGCATCCTTGGCGTCAGCCTCTTCAGCGTCTCGTTCCTCAGCCTCGGCTACCTCAGCCTCGTCGGCGATCGCCTCGTCCTCGACCTGAGCCTCGTCCTCGACCTGAGTCTCTTCGACCTGAGCCTCGTCGACCGATTCTTCTGCCGGCGCCGCTGGCGCGACCGCCGGTTGCTCGGTCTTCGACGACGAAACCCGGCGCGCCCGGTCAGCCTCGGACGTCACGGTCTTCTCCCGCACCAGTTCGATGACCGCCATCGGCGCGTTGTCGCCCTTGCGGTTCTCGACCTTGATGATCCGGGTATAGCCGCCGGCGCGGTCCGAGAAGAACGGTCCGATCTCGGCGAACAGGACGTGCACGACGTCCTTGTCGCGGATCTTCTTCATCACCTCACGCCGGTTGTGCAGCGTGCCCTTCTTGGCGTGGGTGATGAGCTTCTCCGCGTAGGGACGCAACGCCCGGGCCTTCGGCTCGGTCGTCTTGATGCGGCCATGCTCGAAGAGCGACGTGGCCAGGTTGGCCAGCAGCGCCTTCTGGTGCGAGGACGACCCGCCGAGGCGAGGACCCTTGGTGGGCTTGGGCATTGCGACTATCTCCTAATGGGGCCGGTCCCCGAATGAGGTAGGACTGGGACAAGGGGGTACTAGAGCTGTTCGGTCTCGGCGAAGTCCTGGTCGGCGTCCAGGTCGTAGCCGGCGTCGCTGTTCCAGGTGCCGGTGGCGACGTCGTAGCCGGCAACCTCGGACGGATCGAAGGTGGCCGGGCTGTCCTTGAGCGACAGACCCAGCTGATGCAGCTTGATCTTCACCTCGTCGATGGACTTCTGGCCGAAGTTACGGATGTCCAGCAGGTCGGACTCCGTGCGGGCGACGAGCTCGCCCACCGTGTGCACACCCTCGCGCTTGAGGCAGTTGTACGACCGCACCGTGAGGTCCAGGTCGTCGATCGGCAGCGCGAACGAGGCGATGTGGTCGGCCTCGGCGGGCGACGGACCGATCTCGATGCCCTCGGCCTCGACGTTGAGTTCCCTTGCCAGACCGAACAATTCGACCAGCGTCTTGCCCGCAGATGCGAGCGCGTCGCGCGGCGCCGATCGAGCTCTTGGTCTCGACGTCGAGGATCAGCTTGTCGAAGTCGGTGCGCTGCTCGACACGGGTGGCCTCCACCTTGTAGGTGACCTTGAGCACCGGCGAGTAGATGGAATCGACCGGGATACGGCCGATCTCGGCACCCGAGGCCTTGTTCTGCACGGCGGGGACATAGCCGCGGCCGCGCTCGACGACCAGCTCGACCTCGAGCTTGCCCTTGTCGTTCAGGGTGGCGATGTGCATGTCGGGGTTGTGCACGGTGACACCGGCAGGCGGGACGATGTCGCCCGCGGTGACCTCACCCGGGCCCTGCTTGCGCAGGTACATGGTGACCGGCTCGTCCTCCTCGGAGGACACGACCAGGCCCTTGAGGTTCAGGATGATGTCGGTGACGTCTTCCTTCACCCCGGGGACGGTGGTGAACTCGTGCAGCACACCGTCGATGCGGATGCTGGTGACTGCCGCGCCCGGGATGGACGACAGCAGCGTGCGACGCAGCGAATTGCCAAGGGTGTAACCGAATCCGGGCTCCAGCGGCTCGATGACGAACTGGGACCGGTTCTCGGCGACGACCTCTTCGCTGAGTGTGGGGCGCTGAGAAATCAGCATGCTTTTCTTCTTCTCCTTCTCGGCAACCGCTATTTGATGCCGTTAGGTGATCCAGCGACGCCGGGCGGCGACACTGAAGTCGGGTGTTACTTCGAGTAGAGCTCGACGATGAGCTGCTCGCTGAGCGGGATGTCGATCTGCGCGCGCTCGGGCAGCTGGTGCACGAGGATGCGCTGACGCTCGCCGACGACCTGCAGCCACGCCGGGATCGGCCGATCGCCGGCGGCCTGGCGGGCAGCCTCGAACGGCAGGGTGTTGATCGACTTGTCCTTGATGTCGATGATGTCGTACTGCGACACCCGGTAGCTGGGGATGTCGACCTTCACGCCGTTGACGGTGAAGTGGCCGTGGCTGACCAGCTGACGCGCCATGCGACGCGTGCGGGCGAGCCCGGCGCGGTACACGACGTTGTCGAGCCGGCTCTCGAGGATGCGCAGCAGGTTGTCGCCGGTCTTGCCGGGCTGACGGTTTGCTTCCTCGTAGTAGAGACGGAACTGCTTCTCCATCACGCCGTAGCTGAAGCGGGCCTTCTGCTTCTCCTGCAGCTGCTGGCGGTACTCGCTCTCCTTGATCCGCGCGCGGCCGTGCTGACCGGGCGGGTAGGGGCGCTTTTCGAAGGACTGATCTCCACCGACGAGGTCGACGCCGAGGCGGCGCGACTTGCGGGTGACGGGTCCGGTGTAACGAGCCATGAGTCTTTACCTAATCCTTTTCCCGGCCGACTAGACGCGACGGCGCTTGGGCGGACGGCAACCGTTGTGCGGCTGCGGGGTGACATCGGAGATGGCGCCGACCTCGAGTCCGGCGGCCTGCAACGAACGGATCGCGGTCTCGCGGCCCGAACCGGGGCCCTTGACGAAGACGTCGACCTTCTTCACACCGTGCTCCTGCGCCTTGCGCGCGGCGTTCTCGGCGGCCAGCTGCGCGGCGAACGGGGTGGACTTACGCGACCCCTTGAAGCCGACGTGACCCGACGACGCCCAGGCGATGACGTTGCCCTGGGGATCGGTGATCGACACGATCGTGTTGTTGAACGTGCTCTTGATGTGCGCGGCGCCGTGAGGAACGTTCTTCTTTTCCTTGCGGCGGGTCTTCTGCCCCTTCTTGGGAGCAGCGCCGCCCTTCTTTGCCTGTGCCATTTAGGGTTTACCTGGCCTTCTTCTTGCCGGCGATGGTGCGCTTCGGGCCCTTGCGGGTGCGCGCGTTGGTCTTGGTCCGCTGGCCGCGCACCGGCAGGCCACGGCGGTGCCGCAGGCCCTGGTAGCAACCGATCTCGATCTTGCGGCGGATGTCGGCCTGCACCTCACGGCGCAGATCACCCTCCACCTTGAGGTTGCCCTCGATGTAGTCGCGCAGCTGGGACACCTGATCGTCGGTCAGGTCCTTGGTACGCAGGTCCCGGCTGATGCCGGTGGCTTCCAGGATCTCCTGGGAGCGGGTACGGCCGACGCCGTAGATGTAGGTCAGTGCGATCTCCATGCGCTTGTCGCGCGGGAGATCGACGCCCATGAGACGTGCCATCAGGCAGTGTTCCTTCTTCTCTGCGGAGGTCTGATCCCAGTCCGTTCCCGCGTGCTAGCGGGGTCCGGCCTCCGTGCCGGACGTGTGTTGAGCGGCCGTATGCCGCTCAGTGGTGCTGGGAGGTCTTCATTCAGTTGTGGGTCGCTGCGAAGCGGGTGGCTTCTAACCCTGCCGCTGCTTGTGGCGCGGATCGGAGCAGATCACCATGACCCGCCCATGCCGGCGGATCACCCTGCACTTGTCGCAGATGGGCTTGACGCTCGGGTTCACCTTCACGGCTCGTTCGATCCTTCTGTGCTTCTCGGGTGTCTGGGGGTGCTTGTCGTACTTACTTGTAGCGGTACACGATGCGGCCGCGGGACAGGTCGTAGGGCGAGAGCTCCACCACGACGCGGTCCTCGGGGAGGATGCGGATGTAGTGCTGCCGCATCTTTCCGCTGATGTGGGCGAGGACCTTGTGTCCGTTCTCCAGCTCAATGCGGAACATCGCATTGGGCAGGGGTTCGACCACGCGACCCTCAACCTCGATGGCACCGTCTTTCTTGGCCATACTGTGTAGCGATCCTTGCTTTCGTTTCGTATCGGCTCATCGCCTGCTCGGCTTGTCAGCCTGCGCAGGCAGCCTTCGTCCGACTTGAGAACGTGGGCCGGATCTGGGTAATTCCCGAAAACTCCAGGACAGGGCACGCAAGAAGTCGGCGCGGAAGCCGCACCGTTGATCCATGTTACTCGCCGAGCGGCCCGGCCCAAAATCTGCGCGGAAGGGGTGCTCAATGGTGCGAAGATCGTCTCGTGACGGGGGTCTATCTCGCGGCATTCGGCGTTGGAGGCGTCGCCGTGCTGGCCGCACTGCTGCTGACCGATTTCGACCTGGGCATGGGCCATGACGGCCTGCCGTTCCTGAGCCTCACCAGCCTGTCCGCCGGTCTGCTCGGTGCGGGAACCGGGGGTCTGATCGCCACCTGGGTCGGGCTCGGGACGCTGGGTTCTGCGATCGTGGCCGTCGCCGCCGGCCTGGCCCTCATCGGTGCACTGCAGGGCGTGTTGCTTCCCTACCTTCGCCGCCAGGAGTCGAACTCACAGCGGGGCAGGGCGTCCTACATCGGCCGCCTCGGCACCGTCACGCTCGAGATCCCCACAGACGGCTGGGGCGAGGTCGCGTTCGTCGACGGCGACGGTAACCGGGTCCGCGCCCGGGCCATCACCGCCGAACCCGAGGCCCTGACGAAGTCCACCCACGTCTACATCGCCGACGTCGACGCCGACTACATCCACGTCGTGACCATTCCCTGGGCGGAAACCGACCCGCCCACCCTCGAGAGGAACTGAACGTGTCCAGTCCTGTTGATCACCGTGATCGCGGCCGTCGCCGCGCTGCTGCTGTTCGTCGCGTTGCCGATCGTCTACGTCAAGAACTACATCAAGGTGCCGCCCAACGAGGTCGCGGTGTTCACCGGCCGCGGCACGCCGAAGGTGGTCCGCGGCGGCGCCAGGTTCCGGGTGCCCGGCATCGAACGCGTCGACATCATGAGCCTGGAGCCGTTCAACGTCAGCATCAACCTGCAGAATGCGTTGTCCAACAACGGTGTTCCGGTCAATGTCGAGGCCGTCGGGCTGGTGCGCATCGGCTCGTCCGAGGAGGCGGTGCAGACCGCCGTGCAGCGCTTCCTCACCTCCGACCTCAACGAGTTGCAGCGCCAGATCAACGAGATCCTGGCCGGCAGCCTGCGCGGCATCACCGCCACCATGACCGTCGAGGACCTCAACTCCAACCGCGACACCCTGGCCCGCAGCGTCGTGGAGGAGGCCGGCGCCGACCTGGCGCGCATCGGCATGGAGGTCGACGTCCTCAAGATCGCGGGTATCTCCGACGCCAACGATTACCTCAAGTCACTGGGGCAGCGGCGCATCGCCGAGGTGAAGCGCGACGCGGCCGTCGGCACCGCCGAGGCCGAACGCGACGCCCAGATCCAGTCGGCCAAGGCCCGCCAAGCAGGTTCGGTCGCCCAGGCCGAGGCCGACACCGCGATCGCGACGGCCAACCAGCGGCGCGACGTCGAACTGGCCCGGCTGCGCGCCCAGACCGAGGCCGAGAACGCCCAGGCCGACCAGGCCGGTCCGCTGGCGAACGCCCGCGCGCAGAAGGACGTCGGCATCGCCATTGAGCAGGCCGAGGCCGCCCGGGTGCAGGCACGCATCGAGGTGGAGCAACGGCGCAGCGAACAGGCCCGGCCGCACTGCAGGCCGACGTCATCGCCCCGGCCGAAGCGCAACGCTCGGCCGACATCGCGCGCGCCGAGGGCGAGCGGCAGGCCGCGATCCTGGCCGCGGAGGCCAAGGCGGAGTCGGCCCGGCAGGCCGGCCAGGCCGAGGCCGACGCCCGCAAGGCCGCCGCGGACGCGCTGCGGGTGGAACGCCAGGCCGAGGCCGACGGTATGAAAGCCCAGCTGGTCGCCGAGGCCGCCGGCAAGAAGGAGGTCGCGGTGGCGCTGAACAGCTATTCCCCCGAGGCCGCGCGCCTGCTGATGCTGCCCGACGTGCTGGCCTCGGTGGTCAAGGCCACCGAGGCCGCCGCAATGCCGCTGGCCGAGATCGAGCGGCTGTCCATCATCGGTGGTGCTTCCGACGCCCAGGACGCCGTCGGCGGCCTACTCGGGGTGAGCCCGCTGGCGGTAGCCAAGATCGTAGAAGCGCTCAAGACCTCCGGCATCGACCTGGCGGCGATGTTGAACCCGTCGGGCGCCGAGGCCTCGTCGAACGGGCAGCCGGCGGTCGAAGAAGGGGTCTAGCCCAGGCCCGCCTCGGCGATCTTCTTGATCGCGGCGAGGGTCTGCGGGATACCGGTGTGCGCCGCCTCGCTGCGCTGGGCGATCTGCGCATCGGCGTCCGGCGCCATAGCGCTCATGGAACCCGGCGATGCCCGGGGGCAGGAACGCCACGACTCGGTCAGCCGGGTGCCCTGAATCCTTCCCCCCGTCGTCCCCTGCGCTTCGCGCGTGGGCCCATCGCTCCCGCCCGCCGGACCGTTCTCCGGCTCGAGGCTGAATCCCCAGCGCACCCAGCCGTTGTTGACCTCCCAGGCGAATTCGCGCCCGGGGTCGGCCACCACCACCTGGCTGCGCGTCTCCCAGGTGCGTTCCGGGGTCTGGTTGCGACCGGTGAACCAGGCGCCCACGGAGCGCTCATTCTTCGCGCACTTCGTCCCACCAGCACGACCGGCACACCGGGCTCCACTCGCCCGTCCTCGTCACGTCGGACACCAACGCGTACAACTCGTCGGGTTCCTGCGCGATGAACACGGAGTCGGAGAACTCGAGGTCGGGCACAACGTGCAGTCTATGGGGGGCGCATAATTGAACGCGATGACAGGCCCTGCCGCTGCCCCCCGAAAACCCGTAATCCTGACCGTCGACGACGACCCCGCGGTGTCCCGTGCGGTCGCCCGCGATCTGCGCCGCCACTACGGCGAGAAGTACCGCATCGTGCGCGCGGAGTCCGGTCCCGACGCGCTGGAGACGCTCAACGAACTGAAGCTGCGCGGTGAGACCGTGGCGGTGTTCGTCGCCGACTACCGAATGCCGCAGATGAGCGGCATCGAGTTCCTCGAAGCTGCGATGGACATCTTCCCGATGGCCCGGCGGGTGCTGCTCACCGCCTACGCCGACACCCACGCGGCTATCGACGCCATCAACGTCGTCGATCTCGACCACTATCTGCTCAAACCGTGGGACCCGCCGGAGGAGAAGCTCTACCCGGTCATCGACGCGCTGATCGAGGCGTGGCGCGCCACCGGTGACCGCGCGATCCCGCACACCAAGATCGTCGGCCACCCGTGGAACGCCCGGTCCTCTGAGGTGCGCGAGTTCCTGGCCCGAAATCGCTTGTACTACACGTGGTTTCGCTCCGATGAACCCAAGGGCGCGCAGCTGCTGGAGGCCGCGGGCCAGGACGGGCTGACGTTGCCGGTGGTGATCACCGAACAGGGTGAGACGCTCATCGACCCCACCGACGCCGAGCTGGCCGCGACCCTGGGGCTGACGACCACGCCGTCCGGCGACTTCTACGACCTGGTGGTCATCGGCGGCGGGCCCGCGGGTCTGGCCGCCGCGGTCTACGGCGCGTCCGAAGGCCTCAAGACCGTGCTCATCGAGCGCACCGCCACCGGCGGTCAGGCCGGGCAGAGCTCCCGCATCGAGAACTACCTCGGCTTCCCGGACGGGCTGTCCGGGGCTCAGCTCGCCGAACGGGCCCGCAGGCAGGCCGAGAAGTTCGATGCCGAGCTGATCACCGCCGCCGAGGTCACCGCGCTGGAGATCGACGGCAACGCCCGCACCGTGCACCTGTCCGACGGCCGGTCGATCGGCACCCGCGCGGTGATCCTGGCGATGGGCGTGGAATACCGGCAGCTGTCCGCCGAGGGCTGCGCGGACCTCACGGGCGCGGGCGTCTTCTACGGCGCGACCACGTCGGTGGCCGCCGAGTGCGATGACGACGAGGTCTACGTCATCGGCGGCGCCAACTCGGCGGGCCAGGCCGCGATGTTCCTGTCCCGCACCGCGAAGTCGGTCACGATCGTCAGCAGGCGCACGCTCGAGGACTCGATGTCGCACTATCTGATCCAGCAGATCAGGGCGCAGGACAACATCAAGGAACTGCCGAACACCGTCGTGCACGCGGTCAAGGGCGACGGTCATCTGGAAGGCATCTGTCTGGAGAACACCCAGACCGGCGAGCGTGAAGAGTTCCACTGCGGCCGGATGTTCATCTTCATCGGCGCCGAACCCCGCACCGAGTGGCTCGACGGCGTCGTGGTACGCGACGACCACGGGTTCATCCTCGCCGGCCCGGATCTGCGCGACGTCAGCGGATGGACGCTGGATCGGCCGCCGCACCACCTGGAAACCAGCGTGCCCGGGGTGTTCGTCGCCGGGGACGTGCGCGCGGAATCCGCCAAGCGGGTGGCCGCCGCCGTCGGTGAAGGATCGATGGCGGTCATGCTGGTGCACCGCTATCTCGCCGAGACATAGTCTAGTGGATCGGGTGCACCACCGAGGAGTTGCGGTCGCTGTTTCTGTTCGAGTCCCTCAGCGAGGACCAGCTGGACCGGTTGTGCCGCGGTGGCCAGGTCGCGTCGTTCGAGCCCGCGGCGCTGTTCGCCGAGGGTGAGCCGGCGACGTGTCTGTACGTCCTGCTCGACGGGGAGGTCGCGCTGTCCAAGCGGTCCGGCGGTGTGGACATCGAGACGATCCGGACCACCCAGCCCGGCGCGTACTTCGGCGCCTGGTCGTCCTTCCTGGAGGAGGAGCAGGTCTACGAGACCTCTGGACGGCTGACGCAGCCGTCGCGCCTGTTCATGATCGACGCACCCACCCTCGGTGACTTCCTGCGCACCGAGTTCCCGATGGCGTGCCACTTCCTGGTGGGCGCGACGCTGGGCCGGTTCAACCAGAACCGCATCGTGGGTCCCCATGATCGGCTGCATCCAGCTCGGCGCAACTCACCGCCGGGCTGACCCATGAACTGAACAATCCCGCGGCCGCGGCGGCCCGCGCCACCTCCGAGCTGCGGACCAGGGTGGCCGGCTTACGCAACAAGCTCGCGCTGCTCGCCGACGGCTCGATGAGCCTGCGCTCGATGCAGGCCCTGGTCGACATGAGCAACGTGGCCGCAGATTCGTTGACGGTGGCGCACGACCTGACCCCGCTGCAGAAATCCGACCGCGAAGAGGTTCTCGGCGAGTGGCTCGACGAGCGCGGCGTCGCCGATGCCTGGGACATCGCCCCGGTGTTCGCCGAAGCCGCGCTCGACATCGCCTGGCTGGACCGGGTCGCCGCGGAGATGACCGGCACCGGCGGCTCGCTGGACCACGCCGTCCGCTGGCTGAGCTACACCGTCGAAACCGAACTGCTGATGAACGAGATCGCCGGGGCCACCCAACGGGTGTCGGCGCTCGTGACCCAGGCCAAGCAGTATTCGCAGCTCGACCGCGCCCCCTATGACGTGGCCGACCTGAGGTCGCTGCTGACGGACACGTTGGCGATGCTCTCGCACAAACTCGGGCCGCAGATCACGGTGGTCGAGGACTTCGACGACACGGTGCCGCCGATCCCCTGCTACCCCGCCGAGCTCAACCAGGTCTGGACCCACCTCATCGACAACGCGGTCTCGGCGATGCGCTCTGACGGCACGCTCACCGTGCGGACCCGCCGCCAGGGCGACTGCGCCCGCGTCGAGGTGTGCGACAACGGCCCCGGGGTACCCGAGGAGCTCAAGCAACGCGTCTTCGACCCGTTCTTCACCACCAAACCGGTCGGCGAAGGCACCGGCCTCGGGCTGGACTTCGCCGCCCGCACCGTCGACAAGCACCGCGGCAGCCTGTGGGTGGAATCGACACCCGGTGATACGCGTTTCATTGCTTTGTTGCCGTTGGAAGCCCCGGTCCCCGAGGCCACGACCTAAGGCTGGAAGGAACCCACCATGGGCGAGAAGTGTCTGCCCGACGAACTACGCACCCTGTTCCTGTTCGAGGCGCTGACCGACGAACAGCTGCAGACGTTGTGCGACAACGGCCACATCGCGACCTATGAGACCGGACCGATCCATACCGAGGGCGACCCGGCGACCTGCTTCTACGTGCTGCTCGACGGCGAACTCGTGATGTCGAAACGGTCGGGCGGGGTCGACATCGAGACCAACCGCACGTCCCAGCGCGGGGTCTACTGCGGCGCCTGGTCGGCCTACATCCCCGGCGAGGAGCACGTCTACCAGGCGTCGGTCCGGGTGACCCGGCCGTCGCGGTTCTTCGTGCTGGACGCGCACGCCTTCGCCGACTTCATGCAGAAAGAGTTCCCGATGGCGGTGCACCTGCTGGAGGGACACATGGTCGGCGGACTTCGTCAGCGGCAGATCCTCGGGCAGCGGGAGAAACTGCTGGCCCTCGGGCCAGCTCTCGGCGGGTCTGACCCATCAGCTCAACAACCCCGCCGGCGCCACCGCCCGCGCGGTGGCCGATCTGCGTGAGGGTGTCGGCAAGGTGCGCCACAAGCTCGCGATGCTGGCCGACGGCAAGTTCACCCCGGCGGCGCTGCGGGTGCTGGTCAGCATCCAGGACGAGGTGGCCGAGCAGGTGGCCAAGTCGAAATCGCAGGAACTCTCCGCGCTGGAGACCTCCGACCGGGAAGACCAGATCGGGGATTGGCTGGAGACCCACGGGATCGCCTCCGCGTGGGACTACGCGCCCACGTTCGTCGAGGCGGGGCTGGACGTGGACTGGCTGGAACGCGTCGCGGGCTCGATCGACGACGTCGACTGCTCGGCGACGCTTGCCGGGGCGCTCGGCTGGCTGAAGTACACCATCGACAACGAGTTGCTGATGAATCAGATCGCCGAGGCGAGCAAGCGGATCTCCGCCCTGCTCGCCGGCGCCAAGCAGTACTCGCAGATGGACCGCGCGCCCTATCAGACCGCCGACGTCCACGAGCTGCTGCACAGCACGCTGATGATGTTCGGCGACAAGATCGGCAAGGACAATCCCGGTCACGCTGGTCAAGGAGTACGACAAGTCGCTTCCCGAACTGGGGTGCTACCCGGGCGACCTCAACCAGGTGTGGACCAACATCATCGACAACGCGATCCAGGCGATGGACGGTCACGGCACCCTGACGATCCGCACCATGCGCGAGAACGAGAGCATGATCCGGGTGGAGATCGGGGACGACGGTCCGGGCATCCCCGAGGACATCGTCGACCGGATCTTCACGCCGTTCTTCACGACGAAGCCGTTCGGCGAGGGCACCGGGCTCGGCCTGGACCTGGCGTGGCGCATCGTCGTCGAGAAGCACCAAGGCAACCTGTCGGTGCAATCTCGGCCAGGGGACACCAAGTTCATCGTCTGCCTTCCGCTGCAGGCGCCCGGCCCTGAGCCCGCGGCCGCCGACTTCGCGGCGGAGGCGGAATGACCGGCGCGAAACCTGACCTCGGCACGTTCGGATCGTTCGGACGCGGGGTGACGGCACAGCAGGCCGGGGAGATCGAGGCGTTGGGCTACGGCGCGGTGTGGGTGGGCGGTTCGCCGCCCGCCGAACTGGACTGGGTCGAACCCTCCTCGCCGACACCCGACGCTGCAGGTCGCCACCGGGATCGTGAACATCTGGACGGCGGCGCCGGGTCCGGTCGCGGAATCCTTCCATCGCATCGATGCGGCCTATCCGGGCCGATTTCTGCTCGGCATCGGCGTCGGGCACCCCGAAGCGGGGCACGAGTACCGCAAGCCGGTCGACGCGCTGACCGAGTATCTCGACAAGCTCGACGGGTACGGGGTGCCCAAGCAGCGGCGCGTCGTGGCCGCGCTCGGCCCGAAGGTGCTGCAACTGTCGGCGCGCCGCAGCGCGGGCGCGCATCCATACCTGACCACGCCCGAACACACCGCCCGGGCCCGTGAGCTGATCGGCCCCGAGGCCTTTCTCGCGCCCGAGCACAAGGTGGTGCTCACCACCGATGAGCGCTCGCGCGAAGAGCATGTAACCGACGCCGAGAAGGCCCGCGCCGTCGGGCGCAAGGCACTCGAGATCTACCTCAACCTGACCAACTACCTGAACAGCTGGAAGCGGCTCGGTTTCAGCGACGCCGAATTGGCTAAACCCGGTAGCGATCGGCTCGTCGATGCCGTCGTGGCCCACGGCACCGCCGAGCAGATCGCGGCGCGGCTGACCGAACACCTCGAGGCGGGCGCCGACCACGTGCCCGTCCAGGTGCTGACGTCACCTGACAAGCTGGTGCCGGCGCTCGCCGAACTGGCCGGGCCGCTGGGACTCCAGACAACCGAATCCGAGGAGCCGAAATGACCGACGGCCCATCACTCAAGCCCGCCCTGGGACGCTTCGGGGTGTGGACCGGCGCGCCGGTCACGCCCGAGCAGGCCGTCGAGATCGAGAAGCTCGGCTACGGCGCGGTGTGGGTCGGTGGCTCTCCCGCGGCCGACCTTTCGTTCGTGGAGCCGATCCTCGAGAAGACCCAGAACCTGCAGGTGGCCACCGGGATCGTGAACATCTGGACAGCCGAGGCAGGCGAGGTGGCCGAGTCGTACCACCGCATCGAGAAGGCGTTTCCCGGCAGGTTCCTGCTGGGCGTGGGCGTCGGACATCCCGAACACACCCAGGAGTACCGCAAGCCCTACCAGGCGCTGGTCGAGTACCTCGACGCGCTGGACGCCGCGAAGGTGCCGACCAGCCGGATGGTCATCGCCGCGCTCGGGCCGAAGGTGCTGCATCTCGCGGCGCAGCGCAGCGCCGGTGCGCACCCGTACCTGACCACGCCGGTGCACACCGGCCAGGCGCACGAACTGCTGGGTCCCACAGTTTTTCTCGCTCCAGAACACAAGGTCGTGCTGACCGACGACGCCGACAGGGCCCGCGAGATCGGCCGGGAAACCGTCGACTTCTACCTGGGTTTGTCGAACTACGTGAACAACTGGAAGCGGCTGGGCTTCACCGACGGCGACCTGACGAGCCCGGGCAGCGACCGTTTCATCGACGCGGTCGTCGCCCACGGCTCCCCCGATGAGATCGCCGCACGGTTGAGCGAACACCTCGCGGCAGGCGCCGACCACGTCGCGATCCAGGTGCTCGGCGGACCCGACGAACTGTTGTCGACGCTCGAGGAGTTGGCGGGACCGCTGGGCCTTAAGGCCTGAATCGGCTGTGGAGAGCGCAATGACGTCCTCACGCAGCTACCGGCTTCTTCAGATCGCTCTGGTGGTCTTCGGCGCGGTGATGATTCTGCTCTATCCGCTCGCCGTGGTGTGGCCGTCGGGGTGGGCATGGCATGCCGGCGCCCCCCACGAGTCCAATTACTTCATGATGATCGTCGGCCTGTATGCGACGCTGGGCGTCTTCCTCTGGAATGCGGCGCGACGCCCGGAGGCCAATCTCACGCTGATCTGGTTCACGGTGTGCTCGAGCATCGTTCATGCCGCAATAATGGCGGCGCAATCCCTGGGCGGCGGCCGCCATCTGGGGCATCTGTGGGGAGATGTCCCGGCGCTACTTCTCGTCGCCATCGTGTTGTCGGTACTGGTGCTGAAATCCGGCCTCAGGCAAACACCCACCAAATAAAGCTAGGGTCTTGACCATCCGGTTGCTGGTCACGGCGGCGCCGGTTTCATGGGAGCCAACTTCGTGCACGGCGCAGTTCGTGACCACCCGGAGGTGGCGGTGACGGTGCTCGACGCGACACCAGGCGCTGGTGTCCTACCTCGACGCGCTGGACGCCGCGAAGGTGCCGACCAGCCGGATGGTCGTAGCCGCGCTCGGCCCGAAGGTGCTTCAGCTCGCAGCGCAGGTGCGCACCCGTATCTGACCACGCCGGTACACACCGGCCAGGCACACGAATTGCTGGGCCCGACAGTGTTTCTCGCTCCTGAACACAAGGTTGTGCTGACCGACGACGCCGACAAGGCCCGCGAGATCGGCCGCGGAACCGTCGACTTCTACCTGGGGCTGTCGAACTACCTGAACAACTGGAAGAGACCGGTCACGGACGAGGACCTGACGAGGCCGGGCAGCGACCGGTTCGTCGACGCGGTCGTCGCCTACGACTCCCGCGATCAGATCGCCGCACGGCTGAGCGAACACCTCACCGCGGGCGCCGACCATGTCGCCATTCAGGTGCTCGGCGGACCCGACGAACTGCTGTCGACACTCGAGGAGCTGGCGGGACCGCTGAAGCTCATCTAGGAGGGCGCCCCGATCGACCGGCTGAATTGTTCTATGGACCAGCCTTCCAGGGCCGCCAGTAGCGGAAACATTGTTGCGCCGTCGATCGATTCGCGGATTATGTCAGCGTGGCCGGCGTGCCGTGCCATTTCCTCGATGAGGTGCAGCAACACCCAGCGCACCGTCCAGTGAGGCTCTTCGTAGATGGCCTGGACGTATTCGGGTACGACGATCGTTGCGTCGAGGTCGGCCGCGGCGAACACCCGAAGAGTCTCGGCGTTCTGCTCGTTGAACGCGTCAACCAATTCGCTCAGGCTCTCGTCGTCACGCATCACGAACTGGTCGTCACGGTGGGCCACCATCCCCGCCAGCGACCGAGGGTCTCGCAGGAGCCGGTCTGGTTCTGCCACCACTTGTTGCGTCCAGGCGTACTCCATCGTCGTGACGTGTTTGACGAGCCCACCGATGCACAGCGTGCTGACCGTAGGCGTGCTGCGGGCTTGCTCGTCGGTCAACTGCTGGCAGGCCGCAAGGAAAGCGTTGTGGTGATGCTTGAGGTACTCCAGCAAGCTTTGGCGCTCTCCGGCCACCGGCAGAGGCATTGCGGGCATACGGATAGCCTGCCACGGAGAAGACATCCCTCGCATCGAATCGGCGTGCGTTCGGCCACCCGGTCCCACGATGACTAACGCTAGGGTTTTGACCATGCGGCTGCTGGTGACCGGCGGCGCCGGCTTCATCGGCGCCAACTTCGTGCACGGCGCGGTGCGTGACCACCCCGAGGTGGCGGTGACAGTGCTCGACGCGATGACCTACGCCGGCAGCCGGGAGTCGCTGGCCCGGGTCGACGGGGACATCCGGTTGGTGCAGGGCGATGTCACCGACGCCGAACTGGTGGGCAAGCTGGTGGCCGAGTCCGACGCGGTCGTGCATTTCGCCGCCGAGACTCACGTCGACAACGCGCTGGCGGACCCCGAGCCGTTCGTGCGCTCAAATGTTCTGGGGACATTCTCGGTGCTGGAAGCGGTGCGCCACAGAGGTTCTGGGTCTGGCGTTCGTTTGCATCATGTATCCACCGACGAGGTGTACGGCGATCTGGCGCTCGACGACGCGGTGCGATTCACCGAGTCGACGCCTTACAACCCGTCGAGCCCGTACTCGTCGACCAAGGCGGCGGCCGACATGCTGGTCCGCGCGTGGGTGCGCTCCTATCGGGTCGCGGCGACGATCTCGAACTGCTCCAACAACTACGGTCCGTACCAGCATGTGGAGAAGTTCATCCCGCGCCAGATCACCAATGTGCTGACGGGACGGCGCCCCAAGCTCTACGGCAGCGGCGCCAACGTGCGCGACTGGATCCACGTCGACGATCACAACGGTGCGGTGTGGCGCATCCTCGCCGACGGCGGCATCGGCCGCACCTACCTCATCGGGGCCGACGGCGAACGCGACAACCTGTCGGTGATGCGCGCCATCCTGGGGCTGCTGGGACGGGCCCCCGACGATTTCGACCACGTCACCGATCGGGTCGGCCACGACCTGCGGTATGCGATCGACCCGTCGCCGCTACGCGACGAACTGGGCTGGACGCCCGTGCACACCGACTTCGAGGCCGGGCTGCGGGACACCATCGATTGGTACCGCGCCAACGAAGCATGGTGGGGCCCAATCAAAGACGCGGTGGAGGCGACCTACGCGGAGCGCGCCCGGTGAATGTGCGGGAGTTGGCCGTGTCGGGCGCATGGGAGGTGACGCCTGCCCTACACACCGACGCGCGCGGTGCTTTCTTCGAATGGTTCACCGATCCCACGTTCACCGCGTTCACCGGACACCGGTTCGACCTGCGGCAGGCCAACTGCTCGGTGTCGCGGGCCGGCGTGCTACGCGGTGTGCACTTCGCGCAGGTGCCACCGGGCCAGGCCAAGTACGTGACGTGCGTGCGTGGTGCCGTGTACGACCTGGTGGTGGACCTGCGCGTCGGGTCACCGACGTTCGGCCGATGGGACGCGGTGACGCTCGACGACACCGCGCACCGGTCCGTCTACCTGGCCGAGGGTCTCGGACACGCGTTCCTGGCGTTGGAAGACGACTCGACGGTGACCTATCTGTGCTCGGCAGGCTATGACCCGGCGCGCGAACACACCGTCAACGCGTTGGACCCGGCGACTGGCCATCACATGGCCGACTGTCGTCCGACGAGCTAATCCTGTCCGAACGCGATCGCGCCGCACCGACTCTCGAGCAGGCGCTGGCCGACGGGCGGCTGCCGACGTGGGAGGGCACCCGGACATTCGTCGAGGCACTGCGCGCGGGATCCCCCGATGAACCCGTCGCATTAGGGACGTTGGTCGCCTTCGGGTAGCCCGCGTCTGCCGCAGAACCGGCCCTTGCCAACACCGGCTCCGCATTACTAGGATATGCAAGTATCTAGCGGCGAGAGGATCGACATGACCACCCGGATTCCCCACTTCATCGACGGCAAGCGCACCGAGCTGCAGTCCAGTCGCACGGCCGACGTGATGAACCCCAGCACCGGCGAGGTGCAGGCGCAGGTGGTGCTGGCCAGCACGGCCGACGTCGACACCGCGGTGGCCAAGGCGGTCGAGGCACAGCAGGAATGGGCGCGCCTGGAACCCGCAGCGCCGGGCCCGGGTGATGATGAAGTTCGTCGACCTGGTCAACCAGCAATATGGACGAACTGGCCGAACTGCTCTCCATCGAGCACGGCAAGACCGTCCCCGACTCCAAGGGCGACATCCAGCGCGGCATCGAGGTCATCGAGTTCGCCATCGGCATCCCGCACCTGCTCAAGGGCGAGTTCACCGAGGGCGCCGGCGGTGGCATCGACGTCTACTCGATCCGCCAGCCGCTGGGCGTGGTCGCCGGCATCACCCCGTTCAACTTCCCGGCGATGATCCCGCTGTGGAAGGCCGGACCGGCACTGGCATGTGGCAACGCCTTCATCCTCAAGCCTTCTGAGCGCGACCCGTCGGTTCCGGTGCGCCTGGCCGAGCTGTTCCTGGAGGCCGGCCTGCCCGCAGGCGTCTTCCAGGTCGTCCAGGGCGACAAAGAAGCGGTCGACGCGATCCTGGCCCACCCCGACATCCAGGCCGTCGGCTTCGTCGGGTCCTCCGACATCGCGCAGTACATCTACTCGACCGCCGCGGCCAACGGCAAGCGCTCGCAGTGCTTCGGCGGGGCGAAGAACCACATGATCGTGATGCCCGATGCCGATCTCGACCAGGCCGTCGACGCGCTGATCGGGGCGGGCTACGGCAGCGCCGGTGAGCGGTGCATGGCGATCAGCGTCGCGGTACCGGTCGGCGAAGAGACGGCGCAACGGCTTCGAAATAGGCTCGTCGAACGGGTCAACCAACTCCGCGTCGGCCACAGCCTGGATCCCAAGGCCGACTACGGCCCACTGGTCACCGAGGCTGCGCTCCACCGGGTCCGCGACTACATCGGCCAGGGTGTGGATGCCGGCGCCGAACTCGTCGTGGACGGCCGGGAACGCGCCACCGACGAACTGACCTTCGACGACACCAGCCTCGAGGGCGGCTACTTCATCGGGCCCACGCTGTTCGACCACGTCACGACCGACATGTCGATCTACACCGACGAGATCTTCGGCCCGGTGCTGTGCATCGTGCGGGCCGAGGACTACGAGGACGCGTTGCGGCTTCCTTCTCAGCACGAGTACGGCAACGGCGTCGCGATCTTCACCCGCGACGGCGACGCTGCCCGTGATTTCGTGTCCCGCGTCCAGGTCGGCATGGTGGGCGTCAACGTCCCGATCCCGGTTCCGGTCGCCTACCACACATTCGGCGGCTGGAAGCGGTCCGGCTTCGGTGACCTCAACCAGCACGGGCCCGCGTCTATCCAGTTCTACACCAAGGTCAAGACCGTCACCGAGCGCTGGCCCTCGGGCATCAAGGATGGCGCCGAGTTCGTCATCCCCACGATGAAGTAGCCACGTTGTCCTCCCAGTTGTACGAGATGGACGACGACGACCGCGTCATCGTCGAGACGGCGGCGGCGTTCGCCGACCAAACGCCTTGCGCCGCATGCCCTGCAGTGGGATGCGGACAAGCACTTCCCGGTCGACGTGCTGCGCGCGTCCGCGGAGATCGGGATCGCGGCGATCTACTGCTCGGAGGAGGTCGGCGGAAGCGGACTGCGGCGGCTCGACGCGGTGCGGATCTTCGAAGAACTGGCCGCGGCCGACCCGACGATCGCCTCGTTCGTCTCGATCCACAACATGTGCGCCTGGATGATCGACAGCTACGGCACCCCGGAACAACGAAAGAACTGGGTGCCGCGACTGGCCACGATGGAGTCGATCGCGAGCTACTGCCTGACCGAGCCGGGCGCAGGATCGGACGCGTCCGCCCTTGCGGACCCGTGCGGTGCGTGACGGGTCGTCCGCCGGCTCGGATTACGTGCTCGACGGGGTCAAGCAGTTCATCTCCGGCGCGGGTGTGTCCGACGTCTACGTGGTGATGGCGCGCACCGGCGCAGCGGGCCCACGGGGCATCTCGGCGTTCGTCGTCGAAAAGGGCACGCCCGGACTCAGTTTCGGTGTCAACGAAGCGAAGATGGGCTGGAATGCCCAGCCGACCGCCCAGGTGATCTTCGAGAACGTGCGGGTCCCCGCCGATGCGCTGCTCGGCGGCCCCGAGGGTGAGGGCACCGGCTTCGCCGTCGCGATGAACGGACTCAACGGCGGGCGCGTCAACATCGCGGCGTGCTCGCTGGGCGGCGCGCGGACCGCCTATGAGAAAGCTGCGGGATACGTCCGCGACCGGGAGGCGTTCGGCGGCTCACTGATCGACGAGCCGACCGTCCGCTTCACCCTCGCCGATATGGCCACCTCACTGGAGACATCGCGAATCCTGTTGTGGCGAGCCGCATCCGCCCTCGATGCCGACGCCCCGGACAAAGTCGAACTGTGCGCGATGGCCAAGCGCTACGTCACCGATGCCTGTTACGAGGTCGCCGACCAGGCCCTTCAGTTGCATGGCGGTTACGGCTATCTCAAGGAGTACGGGCTGGAGAAGATCGTCAGGGATCTACGAGTGCACCGAATCCTGGAGGGGACCAACGAAATCATGCGCGTGGTGATCGGGCGGGCCGCAGCGGCCCGTGCCCGCGCGTCTTGAGACGGGAGAGTTCGAATGGGGCGAGCGAAGCGACGGGAAATTGTGAAATGACGACGATCGCATTCTTGGGGCTGGGGCACATGGGCGGACCGATGGCCGCCAACCTTGTTGCAGCGGGGCACACCGTGCGGGGATTCGACCCGGTGACGACCCTGCGCGACGCCGCCGCCGAGAAGGGCGCGGCGGTCTACAACAGTGGCGCGGACGCCGTCGCCGACGCCGATGTGGTCATCACTTCGCTGCCCAACGGCGCGGTGGTGAAGGCCTGCTACGCCGAAATCCTGCCTGCCGCAAAGGAAGGGGCGCTGCTGATCGACACGTCGACGATCTCGGTGGACGACGCCCGCGAGATCCATCAGCAGGCGGTCGAGGCCGGGCTGGCCCAACTCGACGCCCCGGTGTCGGGCGGCATCAAGGGCGCGACCGCAGGCACGCTGGCCTTCATGGTCGGCGGCGAGGGCGCCGACGTGGAGCGCGCCCGGCCCGTGCTGGATCCGATGGCAGGCAAGGTCATTCACTGTGGGGCGTCCGGCGCCGGACAGGCCGCCAAGTTGTGCAACAACATGGTGCTGGCCGTTCAGCAGATCGCGATCGGTGAGGCGTTCGTGTTGGCCGAGAAGCTCGGCCTGTCCGCACAGTCGCTGTTCGACGTCATCACCGGTGCGACGGGCAACTGCTGGGCGGTGCACACGAATTGCCCGGTGCCGGGCCCGGTTCCGACGTCCCCGGCGAACAACGACTTCCAGCCCGGCTTCGCTACGGCGTTGATGAACAAGGACCTCGGCCTGGCGATGGACGCGGTGACCTCGGCGGGATCGGCTGCGCCCCTAGGTGCGCACGCCGCCGAGATCTACGCTGAGTTCATCGCGGTCAACGCCGCCAACGCCGACAAGGACTTCAGCGCCGTCATCGAACTGCTGCGCAGCTGAACCTACGCGGCGGACGGTTTCGGGGCGTCCCGCCACGTGTCATGCACGCGCTGGCAATCCGACACCCGTAGTGGGGCGCCGAAGGTGTCGTCACCGTCGATCAGCACGGTGGGCAGCCCGGCGGCGGTGGCTTTGCGCTGACTCGCCTGCGACCCTGCAAACGCCAGCGAATCCTGGGCCGACGCACCGAGCTCGGCCAGAGCGACCTGATAGAGCGCTCGCGCGGGGCAGCGTCGTCAGCGGTGACGATCACGCTCACGACGCCTTCGCCGACCAGTTGGCGCACCAGCGGTTCGACCCATGTGTGGCTGCCGCTACTGACGATCCCGATCGCGATACCCGCGCCGAACGCCTCGGTGATGAGTTCCACCAGGCCCAGCCGCGCCACGATGTCGGCGTCGAGGATCGTCTCGTCGAGGATCATGGCTTTCGCCGCGCAGATCTCGTCGACCAGCAGCTCTGCGAGCACGTCGCACTCGCTGCTCACCCCGCGCTTGCGCAGTTCCGCGGCGACGCGGCGTCGTTCGTCGCGGAGAGCCAGCAGTTGCCGGTAGCGCGCGACCGACCACTCGATGTTCAGTCCGAGCTTCGGCGAACGCGGCGTTGAACGCGGCGCGGTGCCCCGCGCACTCGATATCGGCGAGGGCGTCGAGATCGAAGATGACCGCACTCAGATGTTTGAGGGGTCGCGCGGCGGCCTCGCTGGGCTGGGGCCAATCCCACCAGAATCGACCGGCTCGCCATGTTCTCTGCTGTGTGGGCTGCACGGATGAATGGTGGCCCAGGTCACACCTGCGGCACCTCCCCCAGTTGGGGGATTCGCCGCGCCAAGATGGCGGGGCGGGGCCGCGACGGGCCCTAAGCTGGGGCGATGGCGACCGGCGGGCAGGAGCGAAGCGACCGGGGGATCGTGTCTGCGCCGGTTCGAATCGTCCTGGTCGATGACCACGAGATGGTCATCGAGGGACTCAAGGCGATGCTCGCCGCGTTCGACAGCCGGGTCACGGTCGTCGGGCAGGCGGTCGGCCCCGATCACGTGCTCAGCGTGGTCGGGGACCTCGACCCCGACATCGTGCTGTGCGACGTGCGGATGCAGGGATCCAGCGGCCTGGACGTGTGCCGGCAGCTGCGTGCGCGCGACCCGGACCGCAAGGTGGTGATGTTGTCGGTCTACGACGACGAGCAGTACCTCTTCCAGGCGTTCCGGGTCGGGGCTTCCGGTTATCTGCTCAAGAGCATCAGCAGCGAGGAGCTGGTGCGCCAACTGGAGTTCGTGCACAGCGGTGAGACCGCGATCGACCCCCGGATGGCGGCAAGGGCGGTGGACACCGCGGCGCGATTGCAGCGCGACGAGTTCTGGCCCGGCGTCCGTCAGGGCCTGACCCAGCGGGAGAGCGAGATTCTGTCGTTCGTGGTCAACGGCCTGTCCAACCGTGCGATCGCTGCCAAGCTGGTGATCGGCGACGAGACCGTCAAGACGCACCTGAGCTCGATCTACCGCAAGCTCGGTGTCAGCGACCGCACCGGTGCAGTAGCGACCGCACTGCGCGAGGGAATCTACCAGTGAGCCCCCCGTCGCGGCCGCTGCTGGCGGCCGACCGCGAACTCGCCCTGCTGCGGGAGCTCATCAAGGCCGCGTCCAGCGGCCCCGGCGTCGAACCGCTGGCCGCCGCGGCGGCGCGGATCATCACCGCGGCCACCGACAGTGACGTGTGCTTCGTGCACGTCCTCGACGACACCGAGCGGTCGCTGACGCTGGCAGGAGCGACGCCGCCGTTCGACTCCGAGGTCGGCAAGATCAGGCTGCCGCTGGGGCAGGGAATCTCGGGCTGGGTGGCCAGCCACCGCGAACCGGTGGTGATCAGGCACGACAAGGAGTCCGACCCGCGGTACCTGCCGTTCGAGTCGTTGCGCGGCCGGGACTTCACCTCGATGGTGTCGGTGCCGATGGAGACCGCGCCCGGCGGGCTGGTCGGGGTGCTCAATGTGCACACCGTGGCCCAGCGCGACTTCGGCGACCGCGACGTCGAGCTGCTGCTGGTCATCGGCCGGCTGATCGCCGGCGCCATGCATCAGGCGCGCCTGCACCGCCAGTTGGTGTCCCGCGAACGCGCGCACGAGAACTTCGTCGAGCAGGTCATCGAAGCCCAGGAGCTCGAGCGCCGACGGCTGGCCGGCGACATCCACGACGGCATCTCGCAGCGGCTGGTCACGCTGTCCTACCGGCTGGACGCGGCCGCCCAGGCCGCGCAAGTTGGACGAACGTGCCGCGCTTACCGAGCAGCTCGACCGGGCGCGGGAGCTGGCGCAGCTGACGCTGCAGGAGGCTCGCGCCGCCATCAGTGGTCTGCGGCCCCCCGTGCTGGACGATCTCGGGTTGTCCGGCGGCCTCGCGAGCCTGGCGCGCTCGATCCCGCAGGTCGAAATCGACTTGAAGATAAGGACAGACCTCGCCGACACGCGGCTGCCCGACCACATCGAGCTCGCGTTGTACCGCATCGCGCAGGAGTGCCTGCAGAACGTCGTCAAACATGCCAGGGCCACCCGCGCCCAGTTGACGTTCGCTTTGGACCGGGGTGATAACGGCGAGGTCGCCAGGCTCGAGATCATCGACGACGGAATCGGTTTCGACACCCTGGAGCACCCATTGGGCAGCGATGAGATGGGTGGCTACGGTCTGCTGTCGATGGCCGAAAGGGCCGAGATCGTCGGGGGCAGGCTCAACATCCGGTCGCGTCCGGGCACCGGCACCGCGGTCACCGCGACCATCCCGATCCCCTCGGCCGCGCGCTGAGGTCATCTCGCGAGAGTGAAGCCAGGGCTGCTATCCGGCTGGATTCACAACCCGGAATGTATTTCGCGGGGTCGTGGCGGCCGCCGGGTCAGAAGTCGCCTGCGCTGCGGCGCAGGGTCTGGATCGACTCGGCGAGGGTGCGCGATTGCTCGTCGGAGATCCCGATGTCGGCGAACACGTCGTTGTTCAACGTCACGGTCGCATCCTCGACGGTCGAGCGGCCCAGTCCGGTGATCTGCACCAGCGTGGTGCGGCCGTCGGTGGGATGCGGCAGCCGCTCGACCAGGCCGTCGGATTCCAGCCGCCGGATCGCGTGCGTGACGCTGGTGACGTGCACCTGCAGGCGATCGGAGGCCTTCGTGATCGGCAGCGCCCCGGTGCGGCTGAACGCCAGCAGCCGGAGCAGCTCGAACCGGGAGAAGCTCAGGTCGTAGGGCCGCAGCGCGGTCTCGACGCGGGCCAGCAGGATCTGGTGTGCGCGCATCACCGAGGTCACCGCGACCATGCCGTCGGCCACGTCACCCCAACCGGAGTGCTCCCAGTTGGCGCGGGCGACCGCAATCGGGTCGCGCCGGTCCTGTTCGGATGGCACGCCTCTTCATACCCCATTGCCTACCGCGCGGACCACCGCCGATCAGCGCGGTTCACAGCTTCTTCTCGAGCAGCACCTTGCCGTCGGGGGACGAGACCATTTGTACTGCCGCGATGTCTTCCAGCGCCATCGGAGTGGTCCCACTGGGCAGGGCGGTTGCGCCCGACAGACCGAGCCAGGTGGCGATCTCGGATCGGCTGCCGTCGTGGCCGACCACCACCATGCCCAGGGTCTGCGGTGGTGTATCCCGGTGGCCCCAGTCACCGTAGGAGCAGGCCATGTCGATGCGCGTGCCCCAGCCGTAGCCGGTCATCGCGATGCTGGCATTGATCGGAGTGTTCGAGACCTTGGTCATCTCGAGCATCTGTGCGCTGGCCTGATCGCTGGGGCCGGTGCGCAGGCCGATCGTTTCCGGACGGATCACGATGACGAGTCCGACGGCCAGCAACGCGGCGGCCAACCCGACTGCCGCTGACGTCAGCCACCGGCCGCGCCGCCTGCGTGAGCTGACCTTGTGCAGCACGGCCTGCAGCACTTCGGGGCGCAGCGGCGGGTCGGGCTCCTCGTCGTCGAGCGCACTGACCTCGTCGAGGTCGAGCATCGACAGCAGCCCCGGAATTCCGCTGAGTTCGGCGACAGCCGAACGGCACCGGGCGCAACCCGCCAGGTGACCTTCGTACTCGCGGCGTTCATCGCCCGCCAGCGCGCCCAACACGTAGGCGGCATCCCACGTCAAGTACCGGTCGTCGGCGATCGTCATCGAGTCACCCCCATTTCCTGTAGCCCGAGCCGTAGCGCGCGGACCGCATAGTGCAGCCGGGATTTCACGGTGCCTTCCGGGATCTGCAGGTCGGCGGCGATCTGCGCGGTCGTCCAACCCTGGTAGTACGCCCGGCGCACCACCGCACGATGTTCGTCGGACAGCTGCCCGAGCGCGGTGCTCAGCAGTATCCGGTCCAACGCCGTGTCCACGTCGTCGCGGCTGGTCCCGGAACCAACACTGTCGGCCACCTCGCCGGGGTCGGGGACATCGGTCTCGTTGCGAAACCGGGCGCTTCGACGTTCGTCGATGATCATGTTGCGCGCCACGGTGAACAGCCAGGCGCGGGCTGACTGGTCGACGTCGGCGGTGACCTCCGGATGCCGCCAGGCCCGCAGCAGCGTCTCCTGGACGACGTCCTCGGCGCGGGCCCGGTCACCGGTGAGCCGCAGCGCGTACCGCCACAGTGCGGTGGCGTGCTCGTTGTAGAGCACCCGCATCATGGCGGCCTCGGGGTCGCCTCGGTTGTTCTGGCTCTTCACTGATGCCAACCTTCCCGTCATTGATACGACGTCGGGGCCAGTTCAGTTCAGATTCATCCCGCAGGCGCGGTCAGGATCCGGGGGCCGTCCTCGGTGACGGCGACGGTGTGCTCCCAGTGAGCGGCCCGCGACCCGTCGGCGGTCACCACCGTCCATTCGTCCTCGAGAACGACGGTCTTCGTCGTCCCCAGGGTGAGCATGGGTTCGATGGCCAGCACCGAACCCGGCGCCAGGTACGGTCCGCGGCCGGGCGAACCCTCGTTGGGCAGGAACGGATCCATGTGCATCTGCTGGCCGATGCCGTGCCCGCCGTAGCCCGCGACGATGCCGAACTTGCGGTCGTAACGCGCCTCGGCGGCCCGCGTGCCGAGCTCGATGGCGTGCGAGACGTCGGTGAGACGGTTGCCCGGCACCATCGCGGCGATGCCGGCCTCCATAGATTCTCGAGTCGCCCGGGACAACATTTCGTCGACGGGGATGACCACGTCGATGCCGAACGTGAACGCGGAGTCACCGTGCCAGCCGTCGAGGATGGCGCCGCAGTCGATGGACACCAGGTCTCCGGCGGAGAGCGTCTCGGTGGCCGACGGGATGCCATGCACGACGCGGTCGTTGACCGAAGAGCAGATGCTGGCCGGGAACCCGTGGTAGCCGAGGAACGACGGGATGCCGCCGCCGTCGCGGATCACCGATTCGGCGACCGCGTCGAGATCGAGCGTGGACACACCGGGTGCGGCGGCCTGGCGGACCGCCTCGAGCGCCGCGGCGACGAGCGCACCCGCGGCGGCCATCGCGTCGAGTTCACCGGCGCTGCGTTGGGCGACGACCTTGCGGCCGCGCAGGCCGGGCAGGGAAACCATGACGGGCGTTAGCGGCCGAGCGCCTTCACCGCACGGGTGAACACCTCGTCCAGTTCACCGACGGCGTCGACGGTGATGAGGGACTCGCTGTAGTAGTCCAGCAGCGGCGCGGTCTCGTCGCGGTACACCTTGAACCTGTTGCGGATGACGTCCTCGGTGTCATCGGCGCGGCCGCGGCCCTTGAGCCGGGAGACGAGTTCCTCTTCGGGCACCCGGAACTCCAGCACCGCGTCCAGCGACAGGTCGCGCTTCTTGAGCATCTCGTCGAGGGCCTCGGCCTGCTCGACCGAGCGCGGGAAGCCGTCGAGAATGAATCCCGCCGCCGCATCGGCATCGTCGAGTCGATCGTCGACCAGAGCGTTGGTCAGCGTGGCCGGAACCAGGTCACCGGCGTCGAGGTACTTCTTGGCTTCCAGGCCGAGCTCGGTGCCGTTGCTGATGTTGTGCCGGAACAGGTCGCCAGTGGAGATCTGCGGGACTCCCGAGCTAGTCGGCCAGCTTCTGGGCCTGAGTACCCTTGCCCGCGCCGGGCGCTCCCAACAGCACGATTCTCACTTGAGGAACCCTTCGTAGTTGCGCTGCATCAGCTGGCTTTCGATCTGCTTGATGGTGTCCAGGGCGACGCCGATCGCGATCAGTACCGCGGTACCGCCGAAGGGCAGGTTCTGCACGGCGCCGGTGTTGCCGATCTCGAGGAACAGGTTCGGCAGGACCGCGATGATGCCCAGATAGATCGAGCCGGGCAGGGTGATCCTGGACAGCACGAACCGCAGGTAGTCGGCGGTCGGCTTACCCGGGCGGATGCCCGGGATGAAGCCGCCGTACTTCTTCATCTCATCTGCGCGTTCGTCGGGGTTGAACGTGATCGACACGTAGAAGTAGGTGAAGAACACGATCAGGCCGAAGTAGATCGCGATGTAGACCGGACTGCTCGGGTCGGTCAGATAGTCGGCGACGAAGGTCTGCCACCACCCCGTGCTGCCGGGGTTGGAGCTGCCGCTCTGGATCAGCTGGGTGATCAGGTGCGGGATGTAGATCAGCGACGACGCGAAGATGACCGGGATGACGCCTGCCTGGTTGACCTTCAGCGGCAGGTAGGTCGACGTGCCGCCGTACATGCGCCGGCCGACCATCCGTTTGGCGTACTGCACGGGGATACGGCGCTGGCCCTGCTCGACGAACACCACGCCGATGATGATGATCAGCGCCGCGACGCACACCAGGGCGAAGACCATGCCGCCCCGGCTGTCCAGGATGATCTTGCCCTCGCTCGGGATCCGGGCCGCGATGCCGGCGAAGATCAGCAGCGACATGCCGTTGCCGACGCCCCGCTCGGTGACCAGCTCGCCCATCCACATCACCAGCGCTGCGCCTGCCGTCATCACCAGCACGATGACGACGAGCGTGAAGACGTTCAGGCCCTCGCCCTGGCCCTGGATGATGTCGAGCGTGCAGCCCTGCAGCAGCCCACCGTTGGCGGCCAGCGCCACGATGCTGGTGGCCTGCAGGATCGCCAGCGCGATCGCCAGGTACCGGGTGTACTGCGTCATCTTGGCCTGGCCGGCCTGGCCTTCCTTGCGCAGCTGCTCGAAGCGCGGGATGACGACCGTCAGCAGCTGCACGATGATGCTGGCGGTGATGTAGGGCATGACGCCCACCGCGAACACCGACAGTTGCAGCAGCGCGCCGCCGGAGAACAGGTTGATCAGCGAATAGATCTGCGCGGAGTCGCCGCCCTGGACCTGCGCGATGCACTGCTGCACGTTGGGGTAGTTGACGCCGGGAGACGGGACCGTGGCGCCGACCCGATAGAGGATCACGATGCCCAGCGTGAACAGGATCTTTCGCCTCAGGTCGACCGTTCGCAGTGATGAGATGAAAGCCGAGAGCACTCTTTCCTCCTGCACGGCCGGGCTGACGATCGCGGCGTGCTCATAGTCGTGCGCGCGACGGCACGAGCAGGCACAGAGCCTGCGCAAGTCACGCGTTCAAACAGACTACGAGACTAACAGTTGCATCATGGTTGGCCCGCATCCGAGTGCCCTGAACTGCACCGAATCGGCCGCCCCGCCCGGGGGCGTACAGTCGGCCTCAGGTCATTAACTCACCTAAGTAAAAGCGTCGATACAAGAGGATTCAACATGCCACGCACCGAGAACGACACATGGGACCTCGCCTCCAGCGTCGGCGCGACGGCGACCATGGTCGCCGCGGCCCGCGCCGTCGCCTCCAGATCCGACCCCTCCAGATCCTACGAAGCCCTCATCGACGATCCGTTCGCCGAGCCGCTGGTGCGCGCCGTCGGCGTCGACTTCTTCACCCGGCTGGCCACCGGTGAGCTCACCCCCGCCGACCTCGACGGCGGCCGGGACGGCGAATCCCCGGTCGGCATGAGCCGCTTCGCCGACGGGATGGCCGCCCGAACCCGGTTCTTCGATGACTTCTTCGCCGCCGCTGTCGGGCCAGGCCCGCGCGATCCGGCAGGCCGTCATCCTGGCGTCGGGGCTGGACGCGCGCGGGTACCGCCTGTCGTGGCCGCGAGGACATGGTGCTGTTCGAGATCGACCAGCCCGAGGTGATCGCGTTCAAGGCGACGACGCTGGCCGGGCTCGGCGCCAGCCCGACCACCGATCTGCGGACGGTCGCCATCGACCTGCGCCAGGACTGGCCGGCTGCTCTCGTCGAAGCCGGGTTCGACCCCACCCGGCCCACGGCGTGGATCGCCGAGGGCCTCTTCGGCTACCTGCCGCCCGATGCGCAGGACCGGCTGCTCGACCAGATCAGCGAGCTCAGTCCCGCGGGCAGCCGCCTGGGCGCCGAGGGCGTGCCCGCGCACCAGGACGTCGACCAGGAGGAGATCCGGGAGCGGATGAAGGAGTCGACCGACCGCTGGCGAAGCCACGGGTTCGACCTCGACTTCTCCGAACTGGTGTTCATGGGTGACCGCGCCGAGGTCACCGCATATCTGGCAGGGCAGGGCTGGGCGGTCAGCGCCATTCCCACCAACGACCTGCTGATCCGGTACGGGCTGGCCCCGCTCGACGACGGCGAAGGGTTCGCCGACGTCGTCTACGTGACCGCCACCAAGTAGGAGACGGCGATGGCACGTCCGCGATCTGTCGGCGACAGCTGGGACCTGGCGTCCAGTGTCGGCGCGACCGCGACGATGGTCGCGGCCGCACGGGCGGTGGCCAGTCGGGAGCCTGACCGCTGATCGACGACCCGTACGCCGCCCCGCTGGTGCGGGCGGTCGGCATCGACTTCTTCACCAAGGTGGTCGACGGGCAGATCACCTTCGACGACGGGGACGACTCCGGCGCCGCTCGGCTGATGACCACCGTGATGGCGGTGCGCACCCGGTTCTTCGACGACTTCTTCGACGCACCACGCAGCGGGTATCCGGCAGGCGGTGATCCTGGCCGCTGGGCTGGACTCCCGTCCGTACCGGCTGGGCTGGCCGGCGGAACGGTCGTCTACGAGATCGACCAGCCCGCCGTCATCGAGTTCAAGACCGCCACGATGGCCGAGCTGGGCCCAACCCACCGCAACGCGGCGCACGTGGCGGTCGACCTGCGCGACGACTGGCCGGAGGCACTGCGGGACAGCGGATTCGACGACACCGCGCGCACTGCGTGGAGCGCCGAAGGCCTGCTCGTCTATCTGCCGCCCGACGCACAGGACAGGTTGTTCGACAACATCACCGCGCTCAGTGCGCCCGGCAGCCGACTGGCCACCGAGTACCACCCCGATGCCGGCGCGAGCATCGGCGAGCGCACCCGCGCGCTGCGCGAGCAATGGGCCGGCCACGGCTTCGACGTCGATATCGCCGACCTGTTCTACGCAGGGGGGCGCACGCCGGCGGCCGACTATCTGCGCGCACACGGCTGGCAGGTCAGCGCGAGAACCAGACCCGAGGTGTTCGCCGGCTACGGACGCCGCTTCGAGATCACCGACGAGCTGGCGCCACTGCGTGATTCACTGGCGCTCATCGCGGTCAAGCCGGACGGTGAGGAAGGATCACGATGACCCGCAGCGAGGGTGACACCTGGGATCTGGCCTCCAGCGTCGGCGCCACCGCGACGTCGGTGGCGGCGTCGCGGGCGTTGGCCACCAGGCAACCCGACCCGCTGATCGTCGACCCGTTCGCCGAGCCGCTGGTCAAGGCCGTCGGCCTGGACTTCTGCAACCGTGTCGCCGACGGTGATATCGATCTCTCCGACGACCCGCTGTTCAGCCGCGACCACATGTGCGAGCAGATCGCGGTCCGGACCCGCTTCTTCGACGACTTCTTCGCCGATGCCGGGGCGGCGGGTGTCAGGCAGGCGGTCATCCTGGCTTCCGGCCTGGACACCCGCGCCTATCGCATGACGTGGCCCGAGGGCACGACGGTCTTCGAGATCGACCAGCCGGAGGTCATCGAGTTCAAGACCAGGGTGCTCGCCGACCTGGGCGCCACCCCCTCCGCGGACCGCCGCACCGTCGCGGTCGACCTGCGCGACGACTGGCCGAAGGCACTGCGGGACAGCGGTTTCGACCCCACGCAGCGCACCGCGTGGATCGCCGAGGGTCTGCTGATCTATCTGCCACCCGACGCGCAGGACCGGCTGCTGGACAACATCAGCGCCCTCAGCGCCGCGGGTTCGCGGCTCGCGACCGAGCACATGAGCAACGAGCACGCTCACCGGCGACTGGGCCGACAAGCTGACCGAGCGGGCACGGCGGATGGGCAGCACGATCGACCTTGCCGGGCTGTTCTACTCCGGCGAGCGCAACACCGCGCGTGACTACCTCGGCAGGCACGGCTGGACGACGAGCGTCCTTCTCACCGAAGATGCGTACGCCGCTCAGGGATTCGAGCTACCGGTCAACGAATGGACGGCGCTGGCGATCGATTCCGGGTATCTCACCGCGGTGCTGGGCCGGGAGGCCTAGATGGCACGCACCGACGGTGACTCGTGGGATCTGGCGTCCAGCGTGGGCGTCACGGCGACCATGGTGGCCGCCGGACGCGCCGCCGCGTCGGCCCTGCCGGACCCACTGATCAATGACCCGTTCGCCGCCCCTCTCGTCCGGGCGGTCGGCATGGAGTTCTTCACCAAGATGCTCGATGGCGAGCTCGACCTGAACCAGATACCCGGCGGCTCACCCGAACGGGCGCTGGCGATGATCAACGGGATGGCCGTGCGCGCCAAGTTCTTCGACGACTACCTGATGGCGGCGACCGGGACCGGTGTGCCTCAGGTGGTCATCCTGGCGTCCGGACTGGATGCGCGGGCCTACCGGCTGCCGTGGCCCACCGGCACCGTGGTCTACGAGATCGACCAGCCCGCCGTCATCGCGTTCAAGACTCAGACGATGGCCGACCTCGGTGCCGAGCCGACCGCGACGCGGCGGACGGTGGCGATCGATCTGCGTGAGGACTGGCCCGCGGCGCTGCAGGCCGCGGGATTCGACAATTCCCGGCCCACCGCCTGGCTGGTCGAGGGACTGCTGATCTACCTGCCGCCCGAAGCCCAGGACCACTTGTTCGACCTGATCACGCATCACTCCGCGCCGGGCAGCACCGTGGGTACCGAATACGCGCCGGGAATCCTGGATCTCGACGCCGAGAAGGTTCGCGAGATGACGGCACCCCTTCGCGAACATGGGCTCGACATCGACATGCCGTCGCTGGTGTACGCCGGGCAACGCAGCCACGTGATGGAGTACCTACGCCAAAATGGTTGGCAGGTAACGGGTTCACCGCGCGACGAACTGTTCACGAAGTACGGACTGGCCGTCCCGACAAGCAGCGACAACGATCCGCTCGGCGAGATCGTCTACGTCAGCGCGCGCATCCCCGCCCGGATGACCTAAGGCGTGTCTGAACAACTGGCTGCGGTCGAGTCTTCGGAGTTGTAGGGCGTTTTGGCTGAGGTAACGAAGCCTTTGTGTGCGGCGCGGTTTATTTCGTAGTGGTAGGTCGATGCGGGGAGGGTGGTTGATCCAGCCGTTGGTGCGTTCGACCAGCCAGCGGCGGGGGTGGACGATGAAGCCGCAGCGGGCTTTCGCCCGGACACCACGTCGACGGTGACACCGGCCTCGGTGGCGGCGGTGGGCGTGCCCGGTGTAGCCGTTGTCCACCCACACGTGGCTGATGGTTGGTGCGATCGGTTTGGCCTGGCGCAGCAGTGTGGTGAATGCGGCCCGATCCTGCAAGTCGGCCGGGGTGAGGACGGCGGCGACCAGGACACCAGCAGTATTGACCAGCGCATGCCGTTTGATGCCGTCGACCTTTGGGCGTCGAGGTGCCGTGGTGGCCGCCACCGCCGAGGGTACCGAGGTTGCCCGCATCAGCGAGGCGCCCAAAGCGCTCGCCGCCGGACTCAAACGGCAGCGACGGTTGTCGAAGTCGTTGTCCCGCAAACAGAAAGGATCACATCACCGCACCGATGCCGCTGCCCGCCTCGGGCGCCATCATCATCGTGTCGCCAACGTGCGACGCAGCTTCCTGCACCAGGTATCGGGCGAGTTGGTCAAGACCCACGACCGGCTCGTCGTCAAGAACCTGAACGTGGCGGGAATGCTGGCCAACCACCGCTTGGCGAGAACTATCTCCGACGCCGGCTGGTCGGAGTTCGCCCGACTGCTCGCCTACAAGCAGGCCTGGCGCGGCGGGCAGCTGATCGAAGCCGACCGGGGGGGTGTTCACCTGTGGTTGCGGGCATCGCACCGACAGAGACACCAACGCCGCGGTGAATCTGGCCCGTTGGGGCCATACCCACCACGACTCCCATCGATCCCCGGACCCCCAAGCAGGAGGCCGGGCCACCAATGCCCGCCGACGGGACGGCGCTGGCCAACACCCTCGTGTTGGCGAAACCAGCCCGGATGATGCGGGAACCGACATTCTCACCGCACCCGCGGCCTGAACCAACGAACGCCCGAGAAGGGCGGTGGCGAAGACTCACCCGGGTTGCTCGACACGCTTTAGAACCGCCAGTCACCGAGCCATAGGGCGTTGGCACCGGTCAACGACCGCTGCGTGCTGTCGACGACCCCCGCCACCGCCGCGACCAGCAGCGCACCCACCGCGTCGGGCAGAGACGCGGCGGCAGGCTGCGAAGACGGCTTGGGCCGCAAGACATCCCGCAGCGAAGCGCCCGGCAGATTCTTGACGATTGACCTTGTCGTCGGGATCGACCCCGGCGAGCACCTTGGCCCGCCGGATCGCGGTGCGCAGGCCACCGAGCTCATCGACCAGACCGCGCTCGGCTGCGTCGGCTCCGGTCCACACCCGGCCCCGGGCGACCGCTTCGACCTCCTCGACGCTCAGATTCCGCCCGTCGGCCACCCGCCGTACGAAGTCGGTGTAGAACAGGTCCGCCTCGGCCTCGACGAGAGCGTGCTGCTCGTCGGTGAACGGCGCGTCGACCGACCAGGCGTCGGCGTTGGAGTTGGTGCGCACGCCGTCGGATCCCACGCCCAGGCGCCCCTTGAGTTCCCGCGCCACAAGCTTGCCCGTGACCACGCCGATCGAACCGGTGATGGTGCCTGCATTGGCGACGATCTCGTCCGCGGCCATCGAGACGTAGTAGCCCCCGGACGCCGCGACCGCGCCCATCGAGGCCACCACCGGCTTGCCTGCCGCCCGGGCGCGGACGACCTCCCGCCAGACGGTCTCCGATCCGGTCACCGACCCGCCGGGGCTGTCCACCCGCAGCACGATCGCCGCGACATCCTTGTCTGCCACGGCTTCCCGCAAGGCGGCGGCGATGGTGTCCCCCCCGGCGCTCGGGGAGCCCAGCGGCGACATCTGACGGCCACGCCCACTGACGATCGGTCCGGCAAGGGTGACGACGGCGATGGTCGGCCGGCCCTTGAGCCCCGGCACCGACACCGACGGGCCCTTGGCCCTGGCGTACCGCCCCAGGAACAACCTCGGGGGTGCGTCCTCACCGTCGGCATCGGTGACGTCCCCGGAAGTCAGTTCGGCGATCCGCGCGTACGCCTCGTCGCGGAACCCGATGCGGTCCACGAGGCCCGCGGTCACTGCGTCGTCACGCAGCAGCGGCGCCTGGTCGGCCAGCGCGTCCAGCGCACTCGCCTCGATGCCCCGCGCCTGCACCACCGCCTGCCACACCTGCGAATGCAGGCTCTCGACGAGTCGGCTGTCAGCCTCGCGATGGGCCTCGGTGTAGCTGTCCTGGGTGAAAACGTTTGCCGCCGACTTGTATTCGCCGCGCGCCACGAACTGTGCCTGCACACCGGCCTTGGCGAGCGCGTCACGCAGGAACAGCGCGCTGGTGGCGAATCCGACCAACCCGACGGTGCCCGAGGGCTGCATCCACACCTCGCCGAAACCAGAAGCGAGGTAGTAGGACAACGTGCCCGGATAGGTCTCGGCCCAGGCCACCGACGGCTTGCGGACGGTGAATGCCGCGATGGCGTCGCGCAGCTCCTGAACCGGACCTGGCGAGGCAGCGGGGATCTGGATCCGCGCGATCAGCCCCGCCACCCGCGGATCCCGCTCGGCGCGATGGATGGCCTCGACGGCCTCCCGCAGCAGCAATGGCTTCCCTGCGCCGGTGATCAGCATCAGCGGCTCGAAACCGGCGGTCTCCGGAGGCACCGCCTGAAGATCGAGTTCCAGGATGCAGCCGTTGGGGATGCCGTGATGCCGGGCGGTGTCGACCCGTCGGGCCAGTGCCCGCACGTCGTCGAACCCGGGCACGCCGGTGAGGAGAGAGAACATGCCGTCGAGCCTACCGACGGTTTCTTCGGCCGCGATTTCCCGTGCCGGCTGGCCTGTCCGCGCCATAATTCCCTGGTCGGGAGGAGACGTCGATGGCGTTCTCGATCGTCGTGCCACCGGATCTGATCGGCGGCGGAGTCGACGAGGGCTACGGCAAGGTGGCCGATGCCTTCCGCGCCAACTTCACCGAACGGGGCGACATCGGCGCGTCCGTCGCGGTGTATCGCGACGGCGTCAAGGTCGTCGACCTCTGGGGCGGCTACCGCGACGGTGCTGACGAAGAGTCCGTGGGCGCAGGACACCATCGTCAACATGTTCTCGACGACGAAGGGCATTGCCTCACTTGCCGTCGCGGTCGCCGTGTCACGTGGCCTGATCGACTACGACGCGCGGGTCGCCGAGTACTGGCCGGCGTTCGCGCAGCACGACAAGGGTGCGATCACGGTCCGGCAGTTGTTGGCGCACCAGGCAGGACTGTCCGCGCTGTCGCCCGTGCCGGGCCTGCGCGAGGTGGCCGACGTCGAACGACTGTCCGAGATCCTGGCAGCACAGAAGCCGGCGTGGCAGCCCGGCAGTCGGCACGGTTACCATGGCGTCACGCTGGGCTGGTACGAGTCCGAACTCATCCGCCATGCCGACCCGAAGCATCGGACGCTCGGCCGGTTCTTCGCCGACGAGGTGGCCGGGCCGCTGGGCCTCGACATCCACATCGGGTTGCCGGCGTCAGTCGATCGGTCGCGAGTCGCGCGCGTCCACGACTGGCATCCCGCCGAGATGCTGCTGCACCTCAACACCATGCCCGCGGCGTTCGCTTTCGCCATTCTCAATCCCCGCAGCCTCTCAGCGCGGTCCTTCTACGTGCCGAAAGGACTCCAGCGCCCAGGGGACGTCGCCAATCGGGAGGACGTCCGTGTCGTCGAGATTCCGGCGGGCAACGGCATCGGCAACGCCCGCGCGGTGGCGCGGGCCTACGGCTGGGTGGCCACCGGTGGGGCCGAATTGGGTTTGACGCAAACCATTCTCGAGCAATTGTGCCGGCCCGCCCACGAACCGTCCGGAGGCCGCCGCGACAAGGTGCTGCACGTCGACACGTCGTTCGCGCTGGGGTTCTGCAAACCCACCGTAGACAGGGTGTTCGGTTCCTCGGACAACGCCTTCGGTACGCCGGGTGCCGGCGGGTCGCTGGGAATCGCCGACCCCGACACCGGGATCGGGTTCGGGTACGTCATGAACCGGATGGGCTTCCACCTTGGGGTGACCCACGCGAACTCGCGGTGCGTCAGGCGTTGTTCCGAGACGTGCTGGGCGCCAGGCCGCAGAGCTAGCGACCCATGAAGCGGCCGTGCTGTGGGCAGTAGACGACCACCGCCGCCTTCATCAGGCCGGCTGCCTGCGCGCGGCTCATGCCGTTGTTCTCCAAGGTGGTCACCACGCCACGCACGGCTGGCACCGGGTTGGGGTTGCCGGTCAACCCGGTGGTGAGCATGTCGCAGATTTGGTGCCCCACCTTGGGCAGATCAGCGTTGGGTGATAACTGGATGCCCAGGGAGGCCACCGCCTTCGCGAACGCCTCGTCGGGAGTCTGCGCATGAGCGGCCAGCTGCGCCGGCGGACATGGACAAGCCGGCCGCGACCATTGCCACGGCGATCGCGCGACGGTGACGAATCATGGGTGGCTCCTCGGTATCGGCATTCGCAGTGTCAATCGCACCGCACAGGGGTGCGCGTTACCGCCCACTGAACGCGAGAGCACCAATCAGAGCTCGGTGGCGGTGCCACCTGCTGCGGTGATCGCCTCGCGGGCGCTGCCGCTGAACTTGTTCGCGGTGACGTCGACCTTGGCGGTCAGCTTGCCGTCGCCGAGCACCTTGACCAAGACGTTCTTGCGGACCAGGCCCTTGGCGAACAGCTCGTCGACTCCGACGGTGCCGCCCTCGGGGAACGCCTTGTTGATGTCGCCGATATTGACGACGTCGTACTCGGTGCGGAAGCGGTTCTTGAAGCCCTTCAGCTTCGGCAGCCGCATGTGGATCGGCATCTGGCCACCCTCGAACGTCGCGGGGACGTTCTTGCGCGCCTTGGTGCCCTTCGTGCCGCGGCCGGCGGTCTTGCCCTTGGAGCCATCGCCGCGACCCACGCGGGTCTTGGCCGTCTTCTCGCCCGGTGCGGGGCGCAGATCGTGCAGCTTGATCGTCATGCTTGCCATCTGCCTTCGAGCGACCTCATCGCGACCCTCGTCACGAGGTGGTGGACGGCTTTGATCAGTCCACGGGTCTGGGGGCTGTCCTCCCGGACCACGGACTGGCGGATCTTGCGCAGACCGAGCGTCCGCAGGGACTCACGCTGATTCCAGCGCGCACCGATGGTGCTGCGCACCTGGGTGATCTTCGAGTTCTGCCATGGTGGTTATGCCGTTCCCTCACGCGCGGCGCCGGCGGCCAGGGCCTCCGCCTCACGGCGGGCCCTGAGCATGCCTGCGGGCGCTACATCTTCGATCGGCAGGCCGCGGCGGGCCGCGACCTCTTCGGGGCGCTGCAACTGCTTCAGCGCGGCAACGGTCGCGTGCACGACGTTGATCGCGTTGTCGCTGCCCAGCGACTTGGCCAGGATGTCGTGCACGCCGGCGCATTCCAGCACCGCGCGCGCCGCACCGCCGGCGATCACACCGGTACCGGGGCTGGCCGGACGCAGCATCACGACGCCGGCCGCGGCCTCACCCTGCACCGGGTGCACGATGGTGCCACCGATGAGCGGGACCCGGAAGAAACCCTTGCGCGCCTCTTCGACACCCTTGGCGATCGCGGCGGGAACTTCCTTGGCCTTGCCGTATCCGACACCGACCATGCCTGCGCCGTCGCCGACGATCACCAGTGCGGTGAAGCTGAACCGGCGGCCGCCCTTGACGACCTTGGACACGCGGTTGATCGCGACGACGCGCTCGATGTAGTTGCTCTTGTCGCCACCGTCACGACCGCCACGGCCACCACGGTCGTCACGGCCGCGGCCACCGCCGCGTCCGCCACGGTCATCGGAGCGTCCGCCCCTACTTTCGGAGCTCGACGGCCCGCCGGCTCCAACAGCCTGCTCGGCCATCATGCAATCCTCTCGTTAACGGTCTTCATCAGAACTTCAGCCCGCCTTCGCGCGCAGCGTCGGCCAGGGCCGCGATACGTCCGCCGTAGGTGTACCCACCGCGGTCGAACACGACCTCGTCGATGCCGGCGGCCTTCGCGCGCTCAGCGATGAGCTGACCGACCCGGGCGCTGTGCGGCCTTCTTGTCCCCGTCGACGGCACGCACGTCGGCTTCGATCGACGACGCCGCGGCCAGCGTGACGCCGTCCAGGTCATCGACCAACTGCACGTGGATATGCCGCGCCGAGCGGTTGACGACAAGGCGGGGCCGCTGCGCGGTGCCGGAGACCTTCTTGCGCAACCGTGCGTGCCTACGCAGCCGCGACGCGCGCCGCGCCTCGGAGATGTTCTGGCCCAGCGGCTTACGCACGGCATCTTTGGTGTTGGTAGCCATCTTACTTACCCGTCTTTCCGACCTTGCGACGGATCTGCTCACCCTCGTAGCGAACGCCCTTGCCCTTGTACGGGTCCGGGCGGCGCAGGCGGCGGATGTTCGCCGAGATCTGTCCGACCTTCTGCTTGTCGATACCGGAGATCGAGAACTTGGTGGGCGTCTCCACCGCGAAGGTGATGCCCTCCGGGGCCTCGATGACCACCGGGTGGCTGTAGCCCAGCGCGAACTCCAGGGTGTTGCCCTTGGCCACCACGCGGTAGCCGACGCCGAAGATCTCCATCTTGGTGGTGTAGCCCTCGGTCACACCGGTGACGAGGTTGGCCACCAACGTCCGGGACAGGCCGTGCAGCGAGCGGTTGCGCCGCTCGTCATCAGGGCGGGCCACCACGACGGCACCGTCGTCGTTGCGCGACACCGAGATCGGCTCGGCGACCGCCAGCTCCAGCGTGCCCTTGGGTCCCTTGACGGAGACCTTCTGACCGTCGATGGTCACGTCGACTCCGGCGGGAATCGTCACCGGCTGCTTTCCAATACGCGACATTGCTCTGTTCCTCCCCGCTACCAGACGAACGCGAGGACTTCGCCGCCCACGCCTTGTCGTGCTGCCTGGCGGTCGGTGAGCAGACCCGACGACGTGGAGATGATCGCCACGCCGAGGCCACCGAGAACCCGCGGCAGATTGGTGGATTTCGCGTACACGCGAAGGCCGGGCTTGGACACCCGGCGCAGGCCCGGCGATGCTGCGCTCCCGGCTCGGGCCGTACTTCAGCTGCACCACCAGCGATTTGCCGACGCGGGCATCCTCGGTGCGGAAGTCGTTGATGTAGCCCTCCGACTTGAGGATCTCGGCGATGTTGGCCTTGATCTTGCTGTGCGGCAGGGTCACTTCGTCGTGGTACGCCGAATTGGCGTTGCGCAGACGGGTCAGGAAGTCTGCGATCGGATCCGTCATGGTCATGACAGCCGGTTCACCTTTCTCGCGGCGGTTCCTCCGTGATGAATTCCCGGAGGCCTACCGCAACCTGTTATCGTGAGTTGGACTTTGGGAGTTGGCTACCAGCTGGACTTCTGCACACCGGGCAGTTCGCCGGCATGCGCCATCTCGCGGAGGCAGATGCGGCACAGGCCGAACTTGCGGTACACCGAGTGCGGACGACCGCACCTGTTGCAGCGCGTGTAGCCGCGCACCTTGAACTTGGGCTTCTTGTTGGCCTTGTTGACCAGAGCCTTCTTTGCCATCTGCTCAGTTCTCCTTGAACGGAAAGCCCAGCGCCCGCAGCAGCGCTCGTCCTTCGTCGTCGTTCGTCGCCGAGGTGACGACGGTGATGTCCATGCCGCGGGGCCGATCGATGTCGTCGATGTTGATCTCGTGGAACATCGACTGCTCGTTGAGGCCGAAGGTGTAGTTGCCGGTGCCGTCGAACTGCTTGGGGCTCAGACCGCGGAAGTCGCGGATACGCGGCAGCGCGATCGAGATCAACCGGTCGAGGAACTCCCACATCCGGTCGCCGCGCAGCGTGACGCGCGCGCCGATCGGCATGCCCTCGCGCAGCTTGAACTGTGCGATCGACTTGCGGGCCTTGCGGATCTCGGGCTTCTGGCCGGTGATCAGCGCCAGGTCGTTGACCGCGCCGTTGATCAGCTTGGCGTCGCGGGCGGCGTCGCCGACGCCCATGTTCACGACGACCTTCACCACGCCGGGGATCTGCATGACGTTGGCGTAGCCGAATTCCTTCTGCAGCGCTTCGCTTGATCTCTTCGCGGTAGCGCTGCTTGAGGCGCGGCAGGGTCTTTTCTGTGCTTGTGCGTGGTCATCTCAGAGGTCCTTGCCATTGCTCTTGGCGATCCGGACGTTCTTGCCGGTCTCGTCGTCCCTGCGGTAGCCGACGCGGGTGGGCTTGCCGTCGGAGTCGATCACCATCACGTTGCTCACCGAGATCGCCGCCTCCTGGGTGACGATGCCGCCCGAGGACGCGCCGCGCTCGGTGCGCGATTCCGGGGTGTGCTTCTTGATCCGGTTGACGCCCTCGACGAGCACCTTGTTCGCGGGTCGGGTAGGCCACCAGGACCTTGCCCTTGGCGCCCTTGTCCTTGCCCGAGATGACGAGCACGGTGTCGCCCTTGCGGACCTTCATCTACAACACCTCCGGGGCGAGCGAGACGATCTTCATGAAGCGCTTCTCGCGCAGTTCGCGACCGACCGGCCCGAAGATGCGGGTGCCGCGCGGGTCGTTGTCGGGCTTGATGATGACGGCGGCGTTCTCGTCGAACTTGATGTAGCTGCCGTCGGCGCGACGGCGCTCCTTGACGGTGCGCACGATGACGGCCTTGACGACATCGCCGCGCTTGACGTTGCCGCCGGGGATGGCGTCCTTGACGGTCGCCACGATGACATCACCGATGCCGGCGTAGCGCCGCCCCGAGCCACCGAGCACGCGGATGCACAAGATCTCCTTGGCGCCCGTGTTGTCGGCGACCTTGAGACGCGATTCCTGCTGAATCACTAGATCTCCTGACCTGGTTTCTGTATGCACGGCAGATACCGACCTGACGTGCGCGGTCTTTGTCACCCAAAGGCACGCAGGGCCGATCGAGAACGATCGGCCGAGGTCTGCCCAAGGCAACCCCTACATACTAGGTGAGCTCAGGGAATGCTCCAAATTTCTTGAATTCCGCCGCACGTACCGTACGTGCTACAGCAGCGCGAATGCACGCATATGCGGCGGAACCGCGCTGTCCTGCGACTGCGGCGACCGGGCGGCGGGCCGGTACCGGTGGCAGTACTCCGGGGCGCACAGGTGTGAACCGCCCTTGAGCGCCTGGCTGACCTGCGGGTCCGGCACTGTCGGGACCACAGCACGACTCGACCGGCTCCCACCCGGTGGTGACCGGTGAACCGGGTGGTCGTCCACTCCCACACATTGCCGATCATGTCGAGGAGCCCGTATCCGTTCGGCGGGAACGTGCCGACCGGCGAGGTGCCCGACCACCCCAGCGCGCCGTCGTTGCGGTACGGAAAACTGCCCTGCCAGGTGTTGGCCATCAGCTGCCCGCCGGGGGTGGGGTCCTCGCCCCAGGCGTAGGTCGCTGTCGACCCGGCCCGGGCCGCGAACTCCCATTCCGCTTCGGTCGGCAGCCGCCGGCCCGCCCAGCGGGCGTAGGCCGCCGCATCGGCGTAGCACACCTGCACCACCGGATGCTCGGACCTGCCTCGATGGAGCTGTCCGGCCCGTACGGGTGGCGCCAGCTCGCGCCGGGTGTCCAGTCCCACCACTGTCGCCAGTCACGCAGATCGACGGGGCCGCTCGTCGCCCGGAACACCAGTGCACCGGGCACCAGATCCTCCGGTGCGGCGCCGGGGAACAGCGCGGGATCCGGCGCCACCTCGGCGACGGTGCGGTAGCCGGTGTCGGCGACGAATTCGCCGAACTGGGCGTTGGTCACCGGGTGCCGCTCCACCGCGAACGGCGCGACGGTGACCGCGTGCACGGGCGCCTCTTCGGGGTAGAACCGCGTCGAACCCATGCGGAACGACCCGCCGTCCAACTCGACGAGGTCGGTGAACATGGCATTCAGGGTAGGCCGATCTCGAAAACGTCGGTCAGCACCGACGCGGCGGTGTCGAAGCCGGGGGTGCCGGCGGGCGCCTCGACGTGGACGACGATCAAGTAGGCCTGGTCCGTGGTGCCGGTTGGGACGCCCACGTGCACGATGCGGTCCTGGTACTGCACGGACTGCGCCCCATCCGACAGCACTCCCATCAGCTTCTGGCCGCTGTAGCCGCACATCTCGCCGGGCAGCACGCTGACGGTGCTGACGGTGGCATCCCGGGTGAGGAGGTCGGTGTACTCGCGGAACGCCGCTGCGGGATCCAGTGGCGTCGGGGTGATCGTGACGATGGCCTCCATGCCCTCCGGTCCCTTCAGCCGGGCACCCTCCGGGTCGCCGTTTCCCGACGACATCGACCAGCCGTCCGGCACGGCCACCGTCGCCGTAGGCGCTCCGGGGTCGGATACCTGGGCGACGGTCGCCACCGGAGGTAGACCCGCAGGCGCGCAGATCGAGCCGGCCGGTGCCGGTGCCGTGGACACGACGCCGGGTACCGGGTCGTCCGCCCGGGGATCCGGCGAGACCGTCTCGCTTGTCCGAGCCGCACGGTCCTGCCCACCGGCTGCGATCGGCACGCCGTCATTGGTGCGTGTGCAGGCAGACCCGGCGATGGCCGCGCATACCAGCAGCACGATCACACCGGTGCGTGTCATGCCGTCAGTCCCTGGCGAACGCCCGCGCGAAATCGCGCTCGAGATCGGAGTATTGCGCGCCGGAGACGTCGACCTTCACCTGTGCGATGGTGCCGCCGGTGAACGGGAACGGCGACTGATAGGCGCTCGACACCGGCGACCCGGAGTTGCGTCCCACGCTCAGCGTCGCCCCTGCCAGTCCGAAAGTCGCCGGGACGGCCCGCATTCCGCTGCGCGCTGCCACCTCGGAGCCGTCGACGTAGAGAACCGCATCCCCCACCGGGGTATGACTGCCCTCGACGGTACCGGTCACGGTGAACGCAAACCCGAGGGTGTGCGCGCCCTGCGGCACAGGTTGGGTCGACCACAGCGTCTGTTCCTGTTCGCCGAGGAAGTTGTAGCAGAAGTGCAAGCGCCCGCCCTGGACGTACATCACGTATCCACCATGTGCCCCACCGTGTTTGACCACCACACCCTCGACGTCGGCGGAGTCGGCTCTCACTTCGGCGAGCACTGCGAACGACCGTCCGCGGATCTCCACACCCGCACCCACGCCGACATCAGCTGTGCCGGGGTAGTACACGTAGGACTGACGCTCACCCGCCAGAGACGGCCGCCAGCGTGAGATCGTCTCGAAGATGTTGAGGTCCGCCGATCGGCAGCCCGTTGTACTTCTCCGCCTCGGCGAACCACAGCGCGACGAGTTCTGCGAGTTTGTCCGGGTTCTCGGCCGCCAGATCGTGGCACTGACTGCGATCGGTGTCGATGTGGAACAGCTCCCAGCGGTCGTCGTCGAAGTGCGACCAACCCGCAGGCGAGGCGGCGTGCACGGTGTTGGCGAACCACCCCCGGTGCCAAATCCCCCGAGTGCCCAGCATGGTGTAGAACTGCGTCTCTTTTCCGGTCGGTGCTCGCGGATCATCAAGGGCCACCTTGAAACTGACGCCGTCGAGCGGCTTCTGCGCCACCCCTCGCACGGTGGCGGGCGGAGTGATCTGCAGCAGGTCGTACACCGTCGGGGTGATGTCGCAGACGTTGACGTAGTTGTCGCGCACCTCACCGTGAGCGGCAATGCCCTTTCGGCCACGAGATGATCGCGGTGTCGGCGATACCACCTTCGTGAGAGGCATAGCGCTTGAACAGCTTGTACGGGGTGTTGAACGCCATTGCCCAGCCGATCGGGTAATGGTTGTAGGTCTGCGGACCGCCGATGTCGTCGAACACCTTCATGCTCTCCTCGACGGTGTCGATGTAGCCGTTGAAGAACTTGACCTCGTTGACCGACCCGTTGGGTCCGCCCTCGCCACTGGCTCCATTGTCGGAGATGACGACGATGATCGTGTTGTCGAGTTGGCCGGATTCCTCCAGATAGTCGATGACGCGGCCGATCTGGTCGTCGGTGTAGCTGAGGAAACCGGCGAAGACCTCGGCCATCCGGGAGAACAGCCGGCTTCTCCTCTTCGCTCAACGAGTCCCACGGCCGCACGGTGTCCTGCGCCGGCCAGGCTTCCCCATTGGGGCCCTTGACATCCAGATAGGGATTGATCGGCGAGAGTTCGGTGTCGGGTGGGACGATGCCGAGCCGCTTCTGGTTCTCCAGCACGATCTCCCGGTAACGCTCGTAGCCCATGTCGAAGACGCCCGGCGTACCTGTCCGCCCACTCCCTGAAGACATGGTGTGGCGCATGGCCGGCTCCCGGGGCGACATAGGAGAACCACGGCTTGTCGGGCGCGATGACCTTCGAGTCACGGATGAACTCGATCGTCTTGTCCGCGAGGTCCTTCGACAGGTGGTAGCCGTCCTCCGGCATCGCCGGCGGTGCGACGGGGTGGTTGTCGTAGACGAGTTCCGGGTACCACTGGTCGGTTTCACCGCCCATGAACCCGTAGAACCGTTCGAAACCGCGTGCCAGCGGCCAGTGCCGCTTCGTGGCCGCGAGGTTGGATTCCTCGAGCGGGGTCAGGTGCCACTTGCCGACGCAGTAGGTGTTGTAGCCGTTTTCAGTGAGCACCTCCGAGCAGCAGCGCCGTGTCGAACGGAATCCGTCCGCTGCAATTGGGGAAACCGTCGGTGAACTCTTCGATGGTGGCCATCCCGACCGTCGTGGCGTTGCGACCGGTCAGCAACGATGCCCGGGTCGGCGAGCACAGCGCGGTGGTATGGAACTGCGAAAGCCGCACTCCTCGTTCGGCGATTCGGCTCATCGTGGGCATCTCGACGAGTCCGCCGAAGCAATCCCAGGTCGCGATGCCGGTGTCGTCCCAGACGAGGTACAGGACATTGGGCGCGTCCGGCTGCGCGGTCGGAGCTGCGAAGGGGCCCCAGTCGGGCTCGGAATCGCGGATGTCGAGCTCGATCTTGCCGTTGAATTCCCTCACCATGACTGCGCTGTCTCCATCCTCGTGATGTGTTCACGATCGCCCGGAGAGTACACCCGGCACGTGCAGTTAGCGCCGGTATTCAGCACCGACGTCGGCTACTGGTTGCTGAGATCCGACTCGTTCATTCGACACAGACGCCAATTGGATTGACTTGCAACGTCGTTGGGTATCCCGAGCTCCACGAGTGGCGATGTCGGCACCGTTCGCGTACAGGGTCGGGTAGCCAGGAACGAAAAACCCCCGCCGCCGATGGGCCGGCGGGCGGGGGACTTCGAGCGACGAGCGGTAGAGCTCGGTTTACTTCGCCTTCTCGAGGATCTCGACGAGGCGCCAGCGCTTGGTCGCCGACAGCGGCCGGGTCTCCATCAACGACACGCGGTCGCCGACACCGGCATCACCGTTCTCGTCGTGCGCCTTGACCTTGGTGGTGGTCCGGATGATCTTGCCGTAGAGCGGGTGGCTCTTGCGATCTTCCAGCTCGACCACGATGGTCTTCTGCATCTTGTCGCTGACCACATAGCCGATCGCGGTCTTGCGGCGACCGCGCGGCTTCTCGGTACGCGGGGTGTGCTTGGGCCCCTTGGTTTCTGCCATTACGAATCCTCACCTCCGGGTCCGGCGGCCAGACCCAATTCACGTTCGCGCAGCACGGTGTACACGCGTGCGATCTCCTGCCGGACGACGCGCAGCCGGCGGTTGTTGGCAAGCTGGCCGGTCGCCATCTGGAAGCGCAGATTGAACAGCTCTTCCTTCGACTCGCGAAGCTTGCCGGTCAGTTCGTCGTCGGTGAGCTCGCGCAGTTCGCCCGTCGTCGTTCCGACAGCCATCAGAACTGCTCCTCTCTGGTGACGATGCGTGCCTTGATCGGCAGCTTGTGGATCGCGCGGGTCAAGGCTTCCCTGGCGACCTTCTCGTCGGGGTAGCTCAACTCGAACAGGACGCGGCCGGGCTTGACGTTGGCGACCCACCACTCCGGCGAACCCTTGCCCGAACCCATGCGGGTCTCGGCGGGCTTCTTGGTCAGCGGGCGGTCCGGGAAGATGTTGATCCAGACTTTGCCGCCACGCTTGATGTGCCGGTTGATGGCGATACGAGCGGACTCGATCTGCCGGTTGGTGATGTAGGCATGGCCCAGGGCCTGGATGCCGTAGTCGCCGAAGCTCACCGAGGTGCCGCCGCTGGCGGTGCCGCGCTGCCGCGGGTGGTGCTGCTTGCGGTGCTTGACCTTGCGGGGAATCAGCATGTCTAGCTCCCTGAATCCTGTGTAGTGCTCTCTGCAGATGCAGCAGCCTCGACCTCGACGGCATCTGCGGTCGGCGCTGCAGCGTCTTCTGAGGTGGCGGCGCGACCGGCGTCGGTGCTCGTCGCGGTGGTGCCCGACGCTCCGCTGCGGCGCGGCCGGGTACCCGACGGACGCTCGCGACGCGGACGGTCGGCTCCGGCAGGTGCGGCGGCGACCGCCTCACGCTTGCCGCCGACGATGTCGCCCTTGTAGATCCACACCTTCACACCGATGCGGCCGAAGGTGGTCTTGGCCTCATAGAGGCCGTAGTCGATGTCGGCGCGCAGCGTGTGCAGCGGGACTCGACCCTCGCGGTAGAACTCCGAGCGGCTCATCTCGGCGCCGCCGAGGCGGCCCGAGCACTGCACCCGGATGCCCTTGACGTTGGGCTGGCGCATCGCCGACTGGATCGCCTTACGCATCGCGCGGCGGAACGCCACCCGGTTGCTCAGCTGCTCGGCGACACCCTGGGCGACCAGCTGCGCCACCGACTCGGGGTTCTTGACCTCGAGGATGTTCAGCTGCACCTGCTTCTTGGTCAGCTTCTCCAGGTCGGCGCGGATACGGTCGGCCTCGGTGCCGCGGCGACCGATGACGATGCCGGGCCGCGCGGTGTGGATGTCCACGCGAACGCGGTCACGCGTGCGTTCGATCTCCACGTCGGCGATGCCGGCGCGCTCCAGGCCCGTGGCCAGCAGCTTGCGGATGGCCACATCTTCCTTGATGTATTCGGCGTACTGCTTGTCGGCGTACCACCGGGACTTCCAGTCGGTGGTGATACCCAGCCGGAAGCCGTGGGGGTTGATCTTCTGGCCCACTACTGCGAGCCTCCCTTCGCTTCGCTAGAAGCCTCGGTCTTGGGAGTGGCTTTCTTGGCGGCCGCCTTGCTGCCCTGCGCGCGCCGCGACCGGGCGGCACTCGCAGAAGCGCCTGCGCTCTTGCTCTTCTGCGGTCGGCTCTCGACGATCACGGTGATGTGGCTGGTGCGCTTGCGGATCCGGTAGGCGCGACCCTGCGCACGCGGCCGGATGCGCTTGGCGGTGGGGCCCTCGTCGGCGTAGACGGTGGCGACCACCAGCGTCGTCGGGTCCAGCCCGTCGTTGTTCTGCGCGTTGGCCGCAGCGCTGGCGATCACCTTGGCGACCGGCTCGCTGGCGGACTGCGGCGCCCACCGCAGGATGTCGAGGGCCTCCTCGACGCTCTTGCCGCGGACCAGATCGATGACGCGGCGGGCCTTGCTGGCCGAGATGCGCACGAACCGCGCCTTCGCCGTCGCTGACGGGTATTCGATCGCGGTATTTGCTCATTACCGCCGCTTCGCTTTCCGGTCATCCTTGATGTGACCCTTGAAGGTGCGGGTGGGTGCGAACTCGCCCAGCTTGTGCCCGACCATCGCCTCGGTGACGAACACCGGGACATGCTTGCGACCGTCGTGGACGGCGAAGGTGTGCCCGATGAAGTCGGGGATGATGGTGGACCGACGGGACCAGGTCTTGATGACCTGCTTGGTGTTCTTCTCGTTCTGGACGTCGACCTTCTTGAGCAGATGGTCGTCGACGAACGGGCCCTTCTTCAGGCTGCGTGGCATCGCTGGGTACTCCTAGCGCTTGTTCTTGCCGGTGCGCCGGCGGCGGACGATGAGCTTGTCGCTCGACTTGTTCGGCTTGCGGGTGCGGCCCTCGGGCTTGCCCCACGGGCTGACCGGGTGGCGACCACCGGAGGTCTTGCCCTCACCACCGCCGTGCGGGTGGTCGACCGGGTTCATGACGACACCACGGACGGTGGGGCGCTTGCCCTTCCACCGCATCCGGCCGGCCTTGCCCCAGTTGATGTTCGCCTGCTCGGCGTTGCCGACCTCGCCGACGGTGGCGCGGCAGCGCACGTCGACGCGGCGGATCTCACCGGACGGCATACGCAGCGTTGCGTAGGTGCCTTCCTTGCCCAGCAGCTGGATGCTGACACCGGCCGAGCGGGCCAGCTTGGCACCGCCGCCGGGGCGCAGCTCCACAGCGTGGATCACGGTACCGGCGGGGATGTTGCGCATCGGCAGGTTGTTGCCCGGCTTGATGTCGGCGTTGGCACCGGACTCGATGACGTCGCCCTGCGAGATTCCCTGCGGCGCGAGGATGTAGCGCTTCTCGCCGTCCAGGAAGTGCAGCAGCGCGATGTTCGCGGTGCGGTTGGGGTCGTATTCGATGTGCGCGACCTTGGCGTTGACGCCGTCCTTGTCGTGGCGACGGAAGTCGATGACGCGGAAGGCGCGCTTGTGCCCACCACCCTTGTGCCGGGTGGTGATGCGGCCGTGCGCGTTGCGGCCACCGGTGCTGTGCAGCGGGCGCACCAGCGACTTCTCCGGCGTCGACCGAGTGATCTCGGCGAAGTCGGAGACGCTGGAGCCGCGGCGACCCGGGGTCGTCGGCTTGTACTTGCGAATTGCCATGTCTGTTAAGTCCTCTTGCAGTCTTCCTGCCGGCCGGCTAGGCCGGCGCTCCGAACAGGTCGATCGGCTTGCTGCCCGCGGCCAGCGTGACGATCGCGCGCTTGGTGCTCTTGCGCGTGCCGTATCCGGCGCGGGTGCGCTTGCGCTTGCCCTGGCGGTTCAAGGTGTTCACCGAGTCGACCTTGACCTTGAAGATCTTCTCGATCGCGATCTTGATCTGGGTCTTGTTCGAGTCCGGGTGCACCACGAACGTGTACACGTTGTCCTCGATCAGCCCGTACGACTTCTCCGAGATGACCGGGGCCAGGATGATGTCGCGGGGGTCGGTCACAGTAGCCATCAGGCCGAAACCTCCTGATCCTGCGTGCTTGGTGTTGGCCGCGATGTAGGCGTTGCAGGGCCTCCACGCTGAACACCACGTCGTCAGCCTTGAGCACGTCGTAGGTGTTGAGCTGGTCGGGCGAAAGCACATGCACGCCAGGCAGATTGCGGACGCTCAGGGCGCCGGTCTCGTCGGCGCGGCCGATCACGACCAGACACTTCCTTGCGGTCGGCTCAGCGTCGCCAGGAACGCCTTGGCGCTCTTGGTCGACGGGGTCTGCCCCTCGACAATCTCGGTGACGGCGTGGATGCGGCCGTTGCGCGCCCGGTCGGACAATGCGCCGCGCAATGCGGCGGCGATCATCTTCTTCGGGGTGCGCTGGCTGTAGTCGCGCGGCTGCGGGCCGTGCACGACGCCACCGCCGGTGAACTGCGGCGCGCGGGTCGAGCCCTGACGGGCGCGGCCGGTGCCCTTCTGGCGGTACGGCTTCTTGCCGCCGCCGGAGACCTCGCCGCGCGTCTTCGTCGAGTGCGTGCCCTGACGCTTGGCTGCCAGCTGCGCGTTCACCACCTGGTGCATCAGCGCGATGTTGGCCTCGACGTCGAACAGCTCGGCGGGCAGCTCCACGCTGCCGTCCTCTTTGCCGCCCGGCGTCTGCACGTCGATTTTCAGATGTTCAGGCATTTTATTTCTCGCCTCGCTTGATTGCGCTGCGGACAACCACCAGTCCACCGTTGCGTCCCGGGGATGGCGCCCTTGATCAACAGCACGCCGTTCTCGGCATCGACCCTGTGCACCTTCAGGTTCTGGGTCGTGATCCGGTCGCTACCCATCCGGCCCGACATGCGGGTGCCCTTGAACACCCGGCCCGGGGTGGCGCAGCCGCCGATCGAGCCCGGCCTGCGGTGCACGGCCTGCGCGCCGTGGCTGGCGCCCTGGCCCTTGAAGCCGTGACGCTTCATCGTGCCCGCGAAGCCCTTGCCCTTGGAGGTGCCGGTCACGTCGACGTAGTTGCCGTCGGCGAAGATCTCGGCGGTCAGCTCCTGGCCGACCTCGTACTCGGCGGCGGCGGCCTCGTCATCGAGCCGGAACTCGGCGAGGTGACGGCGCGGGTTCACCCCGGCGGCGGCGTACTGACCGGTGACCGGCTTGTTCACCTTGCGCGGGCTGATCTCGCCGTAGGCGAGCTGCACGGCGCTGTAGCCGTCGCGCTCTGGGGTGCGGATACGGGTCACCACGTTGGGGCCGGCCTTGACGACCGTGACTGGGACGACCTTGTTGTTCTCGTCGAACACCTGCGTCATGCCCAGCTTGGTGCCCAGAATGCCTTTGCGTGCCATGTTCTGGAGTCTCCTACTGGGATATCTATTGGATATTGACGTCGACGCTGGCCGGAAGATCGATGCGCATCAGGGCGTCAACGGTCTTCGGGGTCGGGTCGAGGATGTCGATCAGCCGCTTGTGGGTACGCATCTCGAAGTGCTCCCGCGAGTCCTTGTACTTGTGCGGGGACCGAATGACGCAGTAGATGTTTTTCTCCGTCGGCAGCGGCACCGGGCCGACCACGCTGGCGCCCGTCCGGGTGACCGTCTCGACGATCTTGCGCGCCGAGGCGTCGATCGCCTCATGGTCGTAGGCCTTGAGCCTGATGCGGATCTTTTGTCCCGCCACGCTGTCCTACCTCACTACTAACGGGCCCGACGTTCGTGGAACTTGGCCGGGCCTGGCTGTGCCGCCGCTGTTTATCTGTCTCTGGTTCACCGGCCCCCGCGGTCGGGTGTGTCGCCCGAACGCACGCTCATTCGCGGCGAAAAACTCGTCACGATCGAGGTTGGGACCGGATGCACCCGCGAGGGTGCTGGTCGCATGCCCAGCCAGGCGAACCCGGCTCAAGGCAACCCGAACAGTATGCCTCAGATCCTGGCCTCCTCCAAATCTCTGGAGATGGCCAACGAGCGTGGGCCCTGTGCACGCAAAACTACCTCCCGACGTGCATAACCCCACAGTCGGCGATCCGTCGAAATACGCGCGGGGCCGACGTCGTTGCGGCACCCCGCGGGCTATTTCAGGCCGGCCCAGAACGGGCACTGGTGCACACGATCGAAGTCGTCGACCACCCTGATGTCGTCGGGCTTGAACGACAGTCGATTTTCTGCGGCGGGGTCGTCACCGACCTCGGGCCACTCGGGCAGGCCGTCGCCGTTCGGTGCGCCGCTGCTGACGAACGCGCTCCAGTAGTCGATCATCTGGTCGGACAACACCTGCTGAGCGGGATCGAGCGGTGGCGCGTCACCGACGTCGAACAGGTACCGCAGCTCCAGCGAGTGGCTGGCGCCGATCGGGAACGGCACGGTGCGTAACGGCTCCGGGGCGGGTGCCTGCTGGTCGTTGAACTCGTAGGCATACACGGGCGCATTGCGCGCGAGGTCGTCGGCGATGCGCGCGTCCACGCAGGCGAACTCGCCGTCGGTCACGGCTGCCGCGTAGGCCAGCGGCGCGCTGCCGCCGTACCGGTCCAGCGGGTAGCGGTCGGCAACCGGGCCCGCGTTCGGACCGAACGTCCCGGCCAACGCCTTCGGGTAGTCGGCGGGCAGCAGTTGCACCCCCCGCAGGTACTCGAGTGCCATGAACAGAGTGAATTCGTCGCGGTTGCTGCCGATCGCGACGGGTACCCGCGCCCCGTCGCCGTCGGCGAAGGCCACCATCGGGTCCTTCGGTAGCAGCGCCGTGCCGGTGACCGGTCCGCTCAGCGCGTCGTCCCCAATCCGGAAGTACCGCACCGGTTTCCGCAGCTTGTCGGCGGGCAGCGCACGTAGGCATTCGGCGGCGACAGCCGGGTCGGCACACCCGGCGTCGCGCGCGTAATCGGTGCTGATGCGCTCCGCCTCGGGCAGCGCGACCTGAGCCCGGCATGGACCGCTCTGGATGATCGCCGCATCGAACAGCCCCTGCGAACCCGGCGCGACGAGGTGGTCGCATACCGACATGCCACCCGCGGACTCCCCGGCCACCGTGACCCTGCCGGGGTCACCCCCGAACTGCGCGATGTTGTCGCGCACCCATCGCAGGGCGGCCTGTTGATCGGCCAGGCCGTAGTTGCCCACCTGACCCGGTGGGCCGAGCGCCGGGTGCGCCAGGAAGCCCAACGTGCCGAGCCGGTAGTTGATCGTGACGACGACGATGTCGCCGCGCGCGACCAGGCGCCGCGCGCCGTAGATGCTGCCGGTGCCGCTGAAGAACGAGCCGCCATGGATCCACACCATCACCGGTCGCGGTGTTTTCGAGTCGGCCGGTGGAGTCCAGACGTTGAGGCTCAGACAGTCCTCGTCGGTGTGCCTGCCCATCTCGAGGTCACCCTCGAGATCCTGAAGGCACCGGGGCCCGAACCGGGTGGCATCGCGTACCCCGTCCCACTTGGGCGCCGGCTCCGGGGGTTGCCAGCGCAGCCGTCCGACAGGCGGTGCGGCGTAAGGGATTCCAGCGAACAGCCGATGGTCTTCGGCGAGGACACCGCGCACCGCGCCCGTCGCGGTCTGCACCAGAGCGGGGTCGGCGGGTCCTGGATCCGGTTCGTCCCGCCCCCGCGCGCACCCCGCCGCCATCGCCACGGCGACCAGGACGCACCCGACGCGGCGGAGAACCGATGCGGGCGCCACGACGTCCGAGCTTAACGGCGGAAGCACGACGGCCCCTTCCGCTGCGTGGCACCCGTCACATAGACTCTGACTTGACACCCGTCAAGTTTCCCTCGGGCCGCGATGAGGAGACCGCATGAGCACTTCGGCAATGGACGTGGACATGGAAGACGCCGCGAAGGTCCTGGCCGATCCGACGGCCTACGCCGACGACGCCCGGCTGCACGCGGCACTCGCCCAGCTGCGGGCCAACCAGCCCGTCGCGTGGGTGGACAGCCCTCCCTATCGGCCGTTCTGGGCGGTCACCAAGCACGCCGACATCATGGCCGTGGAGCGCGACAACGAGCTGTTCATCAGCGGCCCACGACCCCTGCTGGCTCCCGCGGAGGCCGATGACGTGATGAACCAGCAGCAGGACGCCGGGATCGGGCTGCGAACGCTGATCCACATGGACGACCCCCACCACCGCGACGTGCGCAAGATCGGCGCGGACTGGTTCCGTCCGAAGGCCATGCGCGACCTCAAGGTGCGCGTGGACGAACTCGCGAAGCGCTACGTCGACCGGATGCGCGACATCGGGCCCGAATGCGACTTCGTCACCGAGATCGCAGTCAACTACCCGCTCTACGTGATCCTTTCCCTGCTCGGGCTGCCGGAGGACGACTTCCCCCGGATGCTGCAGCTCACCCAGGAGATGTTCGGTGGCGACGACACTGAACACAAGCGCGGCGAAGGCACCACCGAAGACCTGCTGGCGGTGCTGATGGACTTTTTCACCTACTTCTCGGCGCTGACTGCGTCACGTCGCGAACATCCCACCGATGACCTCGCCTCGGCGATCGCCAATGGCTCGATCAACGGCGAACCGCTCTCGGACATGGACACCGTGTCGTTCTACGTCATCGTGGCCAGCGCAGGCCATGACACCACCAAGGACGCCATCTCGGGCGGGTTGCGCGCCCTCATCGACAATCCGGATCAGCTTGCCCGCCTGAAGGCCGATCCGGGACTGATGCCGACCGCGGTCGAGGAGATGATCCGCTGGGCCACCCCGGTCAAGGAGTTCATGCGCACCGCCACCGCCGACACCGAGATCCGGGGGGTGCCGATCGCCAAAGGCGAGTCCGTCTACCTGGCCTACGTGTCGGCCAACCGGGACGAGGAGATCTTCACCGATCCGTTCCGCTTCGACGTCGGCCGAGACCCCAACAAACACTTGGCGTTCGGCTACGGAGTGCATTTCTGCCTGGGTGCCGCGCTGGCGCGGATGGAGATGAACAGCCTGTTCACCGAGCTGGTGCCGCGGCTGACGGCGATCGAACTGGCCGGCGAGCCCGAGCTGTCGGCCACCACGTTCGTCGGTGGCCTCAAGCACCTGCCGATTCGCTACTCGCTGAGGTGATTTCAGCCTCGGAGCCCTCGACGGCTGCGTGACCGCGCGTTCGCCCGTAAGCTCGGTGGTCGTGCGACTTCTGTTGGTCAACCCGAACACCACCTCGACGATGACCGCCGCGATCGCGGCGAGCGCGTCGGCGGTGGCGCGGCCGGGGACCGTCGTCGAAGCCCTCAATCCGATCGACGGTCCTCCCAGCATTGAGAATGACGATGACGAAAGACGCTGCGTTCCTGGACTTTTCGAGATCCTGAGGGAGGCATGCGGCCGGCCGGCCGGCGAGCGGCCCGACGCCTATGTGGTGGCCTGCTTCGGAGATCCCGGGCTGGACGAGGCACGCGCCATGCTGCCCGCCCCGGTGCTCGGCATCGCACAGGCGGCCATGCACGCAGCAGCTCTCGCCGCGGGCACCTTCTCGGTGGTGACGTCGATGTCGGCGACGATCTCGCGGGCATGGCAACTGGCCAAGGCCTACACCCCGAACCAGTGCCTCGGTGTCTACGCCTGCGACATCCCCGTGCTCCAGATCGACTCGGACCCCGCCAGCATCGAACCGATCGGCGATCTCTGCGCCTGCGCACTCGAGACGGACGGCAGCCGCGCGATCGTGCTGGGATGTGCGGCGATGGCACCGTTCGCCGCGCCCCTGACCCGCAGGCTCGGAGTCCCGGTGATCGACGGTGTCGTGGCGGCCACGCTGCTGGCCGAAGCCCTTGCCGGGCTCACGCCGAGCCGATGAACTCCGCGGCGCGGTGGCCCGCCATCACGATCGTCGCGTGGGGCCCGCGACTGGTGATCGCAGGCAGGATCGATCCGTCGACCACCCACAGACCGTCCACCCCGTAGACCCGGCACCGGATGTCGACGACCGCGGTGGGATCGCCGTCCCTGCCCATCCGCGCGGTGCCGCACAGATGTTGCGACGTAGCCCATGACGCCTCCGATTGCACTGTGGCACCGGCTATTTCGCTCGACAGCGCGGTTCCCGAGCGCAGTAGTTCCACGTCACCCGGCGCACTGTCGTACCGGTGCTCGATGACCGGGGCGACATCGGGGTCCGTGGATGCCAGCGTGATACGGCCCCGTGACCTGGGACGCATCAACGTCACCCCGAGATGCGGTTGATCGGTCGGGTCGTGACGACCGCTCATCATGGCGCCGAAGCCCGCCGTGTACGGCCTGATCTCCAGCCCGTCCTGGGTGGTCAGCACCGCCTCCAGCGGGGGGACGCCGTGCGTGGGCGGCCAGGTCACCGGCAGCACCCACTCGGGATGGTCGACGGTGTCCACACCCACGGGGAGGTCGACTTCCACGGGTACGCCCGCGGACTTCAGCACCTGCTCGGGCCCGATGCCCGACAGCATCAGTAGTTGGGCCGAACCGATGGCCCCTGCAGACAGGACGATCCGGTCGGCGGTCAGCACCACGCTCCCCTGCGGCCCGACACAGTCGACCGCGACCGCGCGGCCGCCCGCCATCCGGATCCGTCCCACCCGGGTGTCGGCCAGCAGCGTGAGATTCGGCCGATGCAAAGCCGGCTGCAGGAAGGCGCCTCCGGGGCCCACGCGGGTGCCGCCGTCGATGTTCAGCGGCACCGCACCCACTCCGGGCGGCAGCGGCCGGTCCGGTGTCGAGCCGTTGAGATCGCTGATCCAGCCGAAGCCGGCGGACCGCGCCGATTCAACGAATGACGCAGTGCAGCCGTCGAATTCGGCGACCCGCCGGACACTGATCGGCCCGCTGGACCCGTGCAGCGGGTTGTCGAAGTCCAGGTCGTTCTCGATGGCCTTGAAGTGCGGAAGGACGTCGGCCCACGACCAGCCGTCGAGCGCCCACCCGTCGATGTCGGTGGGCAGAGCGCGGCAGAAGTATCCACCGTTGATCGCTCCCGACCCGCCGACGACGGCGCCGCGGATGATCTGCGCGTAGCGCTTGGGCGCGTCGGTCAGGGTGGTGGGATACCGTCGCACCACAGAGCTGGCCAATCCGATCGGCAGGCGCAGACCGTCGGTGATCTGGCTGTGCACTCGCGGATCAGCCGGGCCTGGACCCGATTCGACTATGGTGACCCGGCACCGTTCGTCGGCGGAGAGCCGTGCTGCGATGACAGATCCCGCACTGCCGGCACCGACGATCAGTACATGGCTGTGCAACGCGGCGTCAGGTCCGGATCTGCGGCTTGAGGGCGCCTGCGTGCCGCTCGCGCACGACACCGCTCCACAGCCCAAGCCCATAGGCGATGTCGTCGATCCGCTTGAGCAGGATGTAGGTCAACACCCCTACCCGCTTGGTGTCGTCGTCGGCGTTGCCGTTGCGGGTGATCCAGTCGAACACTCCGTCGAGCACCGCGGCCACCAGCACCACCCGTCGACAGCGTCGCGACAGCACCGCGGCGATCAGGGCGATCGGCCAGTAGTGCCGACAGATCGCCGATGCCAGTTGCAGCGCCGCCGACCACAGCCCGTGCAGGGCGACGACGGCTACCTCCATCGGCTCGGTCTGCACGCTCGACAGCGACTTGGCGATCCGGTGGCCGGTGATCGCCGCAACGGCCGCGGACGCCAGGTAGCCGAGGCTCGAGCCGATGGCCACCAGCATCCAGACCACCAACGTCCACCCCGAAATCACCAGCGGGGCCGTCTTGCCGGGATGCCGGATCGCCAGCGGCGCCGCAGATCCACCGTAGAAAGACTTGCGGGCGAACCACTTTCGCAATTCTGTGCGGTGATCGTGGGCCACCATCGCGATGGGTTCGTAACGCAGCCTGGCGCCCGCCTCGATCAGGCGCCAGCACAGGTCGACGTCCTCGCCGGACTCGAGTGCCTCGTCGAAACCGCCGACCTCGATCAGCGAGCGGCGGCGGCAGATGATCGCGGCGCTCGGCACATAGGACACCGTGCCGTACGGAACGACCGGCGCCTCGCGCAAGCCCAGATCGAGCGACGATCGCACTGCCTCGTAGCGGGCCACCACGCTGTCGGACGGGTGCAGGGCGACGATCCGCGGCGCCACCAGGGCCACGGCGGGATCGCAGAAGTGTCCGAGCAGTGCCTCCAGCCAGCCGCGGCGGGGCACCACATCGGAGTCCAGGAAGGCGACGAGGTCCGTGTCGCACGCCCTCATTCCGGCATTTCGCGCGGCAGCCGGCCCCTTGCTGCGGTTGTGCCGCAAGACCCGGGCGTCGCAGTGTACGGCGGCCAAGTCGGATTCGAGCACCGGTATCGCCGAGCCGTCGTCGACGATGACGATGCGCATCTCACGCAGCAGCGCGACCAGCCTTGCGATCCCCGAAGGGTTGTCCCGCACCGGTATAACAACGGTGACGTCGCGGTGCGACGGCCCACTGAGGGGACGCGGGTGGGCGACGGTGGCATCCAGTAGGGTGCGAGCCAGCTGTGCACTGGTGGCGTCGTGCACCTCGAGCCTGCCGCCGTTGAGCATGGTCTGCGCGGCAGGAGCCAGCCGGAGGAGCCGGGTGGGCGAACCGCCGAGCAAAGCGGCGCCCTCCCCGAGAACACGCACCCGTCGATCCACTTGCACTGCGAACCCGTCGGGAAGCCTCGGCCCGGTCACCTCAACATCCCCTGATGATCGGGCGCCCACCGAAGGACCCTCCCCAGACATGCGTCCACCATTTCGGCAAAGAACCGTCTCCCCTCCTCCGCCGTCGCCGTCGTCGGGTCGCCGAGCACTCCGATCGAACTGACGGCGGCGACTCCGCCACGAAGCATCTCGGGCATCAAATCGGGCAGTGGGGCTCGGTTTCCCGGGGTTAGCTGATCTTGTTCGACGGCGTCGGGTGAAATATGTAGCAATACAGACGTTTCGGTGTGGCCGGCATGGGCATCGGCATTGCTGGTGCTGCACGAACACCATCCGGCGTTGCGCCCTTCGTACCGCAACAGTGCGACCGCACGACGCAGCGCATCGACGTTCCCGCCGTGGCCGTTGACGAAGACGAGGCGAGGCGCCCAGCGGCAGGCCGAGCGGGCGAACTCCACCAGCAGGTCCGCCAACACCGATGTGCCAATCGAGACGGTGCCGGCGAAGCCTTCGTGCTCGCCGCTGGCACCGTAGCCGATCGCCGGCGCCACCAGCCAGTCGGATTCCTTCCCAGGCCCGGCACGCAGGCGCGCAGCAAGCACCTCGGCGACCGCGGTCGCGATCCGGGTGTCGGTGTCCAGGGGCAGGTGAGGTCCATGCTGCTCGGTGGAACCTACCGGGACGACCAACGTGGGCGACATGTCCTGCAGCTGCCTCGACGTTGAGTTCCCGAGCTCGCTGGGGAAGGCCACGCGACGATGGTAGGCCGAATTCACCTGGTATGCGCCAAATGTTGGCGCATACGTAGCATTTGATCTCCGGTTATTCTCCGTCGGCGGCCACCGGAAGATTCACGCCAGCCCCCTGTGCCACGCCTGTCCCACGCTCTCGTTCGTGAGATCACCCGACCGGTGTTGGCTCACATCCCGAGCGAACGAGTGAAGCCGTCGGGAATCAGGATGTCCTCGCGCGTCAAGTCGTGGATCGAAGATTTGCCAAGACCCTGCAACGCCGAGTCGATACCGCCGCGCAGGATGTCGAGAACGTTCTCCACACCTGCCTGGCCGTTGGCGGCCAAACCCCACAGATAGGCCCGCCCGATCATGACCGCCCGGGCACCCAGCGCAACGGCCTTGACCACGTCACTTCCGCGCCGGACCCCGCCATCCAGCAAAACCTCGACCTGGTCGCCCACCGCGTCTGCGATGGCGGGAAGGCACCGGATCGCCGCCGGGGTGCCGTCCAGGTTGTTGCCGCCGTGGTTGGACACGGTGATCGCCGAAACACCAGCATCGACAGCGCGTTTGGCATCGTCGACGCGCACCATCCCCTTGAGCAGGAACGGTCCGCCCCACAGCTCACGCAGCCAGGCGATGTCCTGCCAGGTCGGCGGCGGGGTGCCCATCCACTCCCCGTACGCCTGGAAGAACGTGGGACCGGCCTCGCCGCGGCTGCCCTGGTTGGGCACGCGCAGGTCAGGAGGCCGCAGGCTCTTGCCGAAGCTCCACAGCCAGCGCGGCTTGGTGATCACCTCGGGAGACATCCGCAGCATGGTGGCGAGGTTCATCTGCTCGGGGATCTTGGGGCTGCCCCAGTCGCGACCGTGCGCGAAGCTCCAATCGGTGGTCGCGATCAGTCCCGACGGCTCCTGCATCCTTGGCACGCTGCACGCGCTCGGCGATCTGCTCGCGGCTGCCCAGCCAGTAGATCTGGAAGAAGATCTTGTCGTTGACGGCGACGACTGCTTCCATCGGCTTGCTGGCGAACGACGACAGCCCCATCGCGGTGCCCCGCGCGGCGGCGGCCCGCGCCACCGCAACCTCGCCGTCCGGGTCGACAGCCTGCACGCCGGTGGGCGAGATGATGACGGGCAGCGAAATGTCCTGTCCCAGCACCGTTGTCGCCATATTCCGCTTCTCGGTGGCGCCCACGACGTGCGGTGCGAAGCCCAGCTCCGAGAACGCCTCGACGTTGTCGGAGACCGACAGGCCCTTCTCGCTCGCCGAGATCAGCGACGAGTAGACCGACTTGGGAAGCCGTTTCTTCGCCCGCTGCTGGGCGACGGCGACGGTCTCGAACCAGTTGTCACGTGCCAAAGGACTAGACAGGACTTTCGTTGCAGAATTTCTTCGGGGGAGCGGTCAGCAGTGTGAGCGGGATGGGGCCTGACGGCTTCTTGCGGGATCCGGTGCGGGAATGGTCGACGCTGGACTTCGGCTTGTCGCGCTCGCCGGCGAGCGCGGGTTCGCCGTAACCCTGCACGCATTCCGGGTCAGGACCGTCCAATGGCAACCCGGTGAAGAACTTGGCAGCCATGCAGCCGCCGCGGCAGCTGTCGTAGTGCCCGCAGCTTCCGCAGGCGCCGGCCGACTGCGGCTCACGCAGCTCGCGGAACAGCTGAGAATTCTGCCAGACATTCTGGAATCCATTGTCCGACAAAATGTTTCCGGCGAGGAACGTGTCGTGGATGGCGAACGGGCAGGCATAGACGTCGCCGACGGGGTCGATCAGGCACACCACCCGGCCGGCGCCGCACAGGTTCAGCCCGGCCAGCGCCCCGGGCTCGCCCAGCCCCGACAGGTGGAAGAACGAGTCTCCGGTGAGCACCCGCTCACCGTTGGCCACCAGCCAGTCGTACAGCTGCACCTGCTGGGCGGGCGTGGGATGCAGTTCGTCCCACACGTCGGCGCCGCGGCCCGACGGCCGCAGCCGGGTGATGCGCAAGGTCGCGCCGTACCCGTCGGCCAGCGCCTTGAAGTCATCGAGCTGGTCGACATTGTGGCGGGTCACCACCACCGAGATCTTGGCGTCGGAGAACCCGGCGTCCCTGAGGTTCTCCAGCGCGCGCATCGCCATCGCGAACGAACCGGGACCGCGCACCGCATCGTTGACGTCGGCGGTGGCACCGTCCAGCGAGATCTGCACGTCGACGTAGTCGCTGGCGGCCAGCTTCGCCGCCACCTCCGGGGTGATGCGCACTCCGTTGGTGGAGAACTTGACCCCGACGTGGTGGGCGGTCGCATAGTCGACGAGCTCCCAGAAATCGGACCGCACAGTGGGTTCCCCGCCGCCGATGTTCACGTAGAACACCTGCATGCGTTCCAGCTCGTCGATGATGTCCTTGCATTGCCGCGTAGACAGCTCCCGCGGATCACGCTTACCCGACGACGACAGGCAGTGCACGCAGGACAGGTTGCAGGCGTAGGTCAACTCCCACGTCAGACAGATCGGTGCGTCGAGCCCTCGCTCGAACTGGTCGACCAGCCGCGGAACCGGTTGCATCGTCGTCATGGAGTCTCCTCGCGGACCAGCATCTTGGATTGGACGAGCACGCTCAGCGCGTGTAGGTAGGGTGCCTGCGCCGCGTCGTCGATTCCCGCGGCGCGGCAGGCCGATCGAGCGTCGGGGTGACCAGCCAGCGCGTTGACCACCTCGACGATCGTCCGGTTCTTCAGGAACGAGAGCTTGCGGGTTCCGAAGTGGTAGAGCAGCGCGCCGAACGGCTCGGGCCGCACGGCCACCTGCGGGTGCAGCCGCCAGCGCAGGTCCGGGTCGAACATGGGCGCAACCACGCTCAGTAGACCCCGCACATCCCGTCGATCGAGACTTCCTCGACCAGGCTCTCGGTGACCATCTCCTCGGTTTCCACGTGCTGATTGGGCTCCATTGATCTCGCCTTTCTCCGATGTGACCCCCGGGGAGGGGCTCGACAATTGTGATTCAGGTCGCAACAATATGGCATTGGGTGCCTAAATGGAAGGGTGACGCCGATGCACGCCGCCAAAGCACGGGCGGGCCGCCGTCGAACGACGAGCTGGGACCACATCAGCGACGTGGCGATCGACCTGTTCATGGCGCAGGGATTCGACGAGGTCAGCGTCGACGACGTGGCGGCCGCGGCGGGGATCGGGCGCCGCACGCTGTTCCGCTACTACCCCTCCAAGAGCGCGCTGCCGTGGGGTGATTTCGATGCGCACCTCGGGAAGATGCGTGCTCTGTTGGCGGACCTGGATCCCGAGGTGCCGATCCGCGATGCCCTACGCGCAGCGCTGTTGGCGTTCAACAGTTTCGACGACCCCGACCGGCACCGCCAGCGGATGCGCCTGATCCTGGAAACTGAAGCGCTGCAGGCGTATTCGATGACAATGTACGCCGGCTGGCGCGCTGTGGTGGCCACCTTCGTGGCGGGTCGGGTGGGCGTCACCCCGGCCGACCTGGTGCCGCAGACGGTGGCGTGGACAATGCTCGGGGTCGCGCTTGCGGCCTACGGACACTGGCTGGAGGACGAGGCGGTGTCGTTGCCCGCCGCCTTGGGCGACGCGTTCGACCTGCTCGCTCCGGGTTTGGCCGGCCTCGAAACCGGGGTGTCGGAGTTTTGACGTCAACGGCGACGATAAGGGTGTGAGCGCCGAACCGAACGGTGACAACGCTCCGCGGGCACTGCTCGCGCTGTACGACGAGGCCCTCCCGTCCGTATACGGGTACTTCGCCAGGCGCTGCGGTGACCGCGGGACGGCCGAGGACCTCACGTCGGAAACCTTTCTGGCGGCGATGGACGCTGCGCGAAAGGAGACACCGCCGCCGTTGACGGTGCCGTGGTTGATCGGGGTGGCGCGTCACAAACTGGCCGACCACTACCGCAGGCGTCACGACCGGTTCTCGGTGCCGGTGGCCGAACTACCCGAACCCGTCGACCCCGCCGACGACTGGGATGCCGAGCTCGACCGGATCGTCGCCGAACAGGTACTCGCTCGCCTGCCCGAACAGCACCGCACCGTGCTGGCGCTGCGCTACCTGGACGACTGCTCGGTGCCCGAGTGCGCCGAGCTGATCGGGCGCACCCTCCACGCCACCGAGACGCTGCTGGTGCGGGCACGAAGGGCGTTCCGAGCGCAGTACCTACGACCGGAGGGAGGGATGTCGTGAACAACGACCACGACCCACTGGACGTGCTTCGCGGCGACGACCTTCCGCTCGCGCCGGACCCGGCCTTCGCGGCCCGACTGCGGTCCCGCCTGGAATCGGCCGCGAGATTGTTTGAACAGCAACCAGATCGAACACAAGGAGTGATCATGAGCGGCACAGATACCGCCATCGCCGAGCTGACCGATCCGCGCCGGCATCACCTCGCCTCGGCCCGCCGCGATCCCATACCTGGCCGTCGCCGACGCCCGCGCCGCCATCACGTGGTACCTCGACACCTTCGGCGCCGAGCTGGTCGGGGATCCGTACGAGATGGACGACGGTCGTATCGGACACGCCGAGCTGACGCTCTCTGGCGGTGTGCTCTACCTGGCCGACGAGTACCCCGAACTCGGTCTGAAAGCCCCGTCGCCACAACATACTTCGGTGAGCCTGATGCTGCAGGTGCCCGACACGGACGGCACACTCGAGCGGGCCAGGGCCCATGGCGCACACGTTCAGCAGGAACCGTACGAGAACTATGGCGCCCGCAACGCCACGATCGTCGACCCGTTCGGACATCGGTGGATGATCACCGGCCCGACGACCGGGGCGCCGACGCCGATCCAGCATGGCGACGTCGGCTATGTCTCGGTGTGGACCCCGGACGCCGAGCGCGCGGCGGCGTTCTACGGACACGTGCTCGGATGGACCTACGATCCGCAGACCCACGAGGTCGCCAACACCGAGCAGCACATCGGGATCTTCGCCGCCGCTGATCGGCACACGCTGTTCTGCTGCTACGCGGTGGCCGACCTCGCAGGCGCGCGCGAGAGCATCCTCAGCGGCGGCGGAAGCGTGGACGAGATCCAGCAGTTCGACTTCGGAACCGTGCTCGGCGCCACCGACCCGCAGGGCAACGAGTTCGCGGTGTTCCAGCCGGCCCCCGGCCAGCCCCGCCCGAAACTGAACGGCGGCGGGCCCGGCGAACTGTCCTACATCACCTATGAAGTGCCAGACTCGGCCGCCTTCAAGGCCTTCTACAGCCGGGTGTTGTTCTGGACGTTCGAACCGGGACGCATCGACGACGGCTGGCAGGTCACCCAGACGCATCCGATGGCCGGGGTCGCAGGCGGCAATCCCGGGCCGGTGACGGTGCCGATGTGGACCGTCGCGGACATCGACGCCGCCGTGGAGCGGGTGCGCGAGGCTGGCGGGTCGGTGATCGAGGAGCCGTCCCAGCAGGCGTACGGCAAGTCAGCGCTGTGCACCGATGATCAGGGCACCCGGTTCTACCTGGGTGAGCACTGATGCAGGCGGGTTGTTGGGTGCGCGTTCGGCTTTGATGCGTGCGGTTTCCTCGGCGGCGCGGGTGCGTCGCCGGCGGGGCATCATCGCCGTCCGGGCCGGATCCGGCGGCGGGTCCGAGGTCGGTGGCGGTAGATCGGCGGTGCTGGGGTCAAAGGACGGGAACAACAACCGGCTGCCCGGTTTGGTGGTGTAGGTCCGGCCATCCGGCGCCGTCCAGACTACTGTGCCATCCGGTGACTGCGCATCGCTCCACCCTCCCGGGCCGCCCCAGAAAGTTTTCATCAAATGGTGAGAACGGCACTTACAGTTCAGATTCGAGGGATGCGTCGGGCCCAGCGGCCACGGAATCACATGGTCGATATCGCAGCGGTCCGCGGGCACATCACAGTTCGGGAAGCGGCAGAACAGGTCCCGGACCCGGACGAACTCCGCCAGCCGCGCTGAGGGCCGATACCCCGGCTCGGGCGCCGCCCCGGGCAGCCACAACGGTACGACCGTGGCCCCACCCCGAAGCGCTTCTGCCAGCACGACTGTCGGCACCACACCGCGCCCCGGCAACAACGCCACCCCGCAATCCTTGGACACCGCCGGCGCCGGGGCGGGTGGTGCGCTCGGAGTCGGAGTCGGCGCGGGAGTCGGCGCCGGGGCCGTGTTTGTTGCTCGGTGTTCGGGGTCGTGTTTGGTCGCTGCTCGGCATTCGGGGTCGCGCTCGGTCGCTGCTCGGGATCCTGTCGGCCGGAACCGACGTCGGCGCGGGAGTCGGGCCGGGCTGTTGCTCGGTGTTCGGGGTCTGTCGGTCGCTGCTCGGTTCGGGTGCGCTCGGTCGTTGTGTGGCGTTCTGGGCGGCGATCAGCTCCTGGGCCGCGTCGACGGCGGCCTGGTCGGCGATCACCCGGACCACCACATTCGATTCGCCGGGCGCCTGCGCGGCCGGGCACCCCGGGGCGCCGCACCGGCACGCTCAGATGGTCATTGCCGTGACCCAACGCCCCGACCGCATCAGCCCACCGCTCCCCCACCGTGCGCGGATCGGCCGCGCACACCCCGGCCACCATCGCCGCGATCCGGCGCGCCAACGCCGCGGCATCCAGGGCCGACAACCGGCCCCACACCACGGTCACCTCATCGGGATCCTCATGGGCGCCGATCCGGAAATCCCGGGTCCGGACCACCTCCGTGCCGCGCCGCACCCCCTGAGGATCATGACGCTCGATCACCGCGTTGATGGCCCGCACCAACTGGGCTTCCGACAGCGGCCCCCACCCCGAGCGCCACCTCGGCGATCGCGGTGTCGATCACCGCGATCAACGCGTCATCGTCGACCAGGTGGGTGCGCCAGGTGATCTCCGAGACCAGCCGCGCGCTGAGCACACCGGCGACGAACAACGCCGCCACCCGGGGAAGGTGATCGCGCAGCGCCATCGCGATCCGCATCTGCCCCGAGGCCCGGCGCTGCCCCACGCTCAGCGCCGCCGCGACCCGTGCGGCGGTGTTGTCCCACGGATCAAACGCCCACCACCCGCGCTCGTCGTCCTCTTCGACGCTGCGCACCACCAACTCCGCGATCGCCGCCAATCCGCCGCGCCGCGACCGCGGGCCTCGTCGCGCATCAACTGCTCGATCACACCCACCAACGCGTCATCCTCCACGTCGGCGAACAACGACTCGAACATGTGTTCGACACTACCCCCGGCCACCGACGCGGCCTGTCATAGCCGAGGAAAGCCCTACCCCAGGAGGTCGGCGATCGGTGCACCCGCAGCGATCTTCGCCCTGGTCTTCATGACTTTGCCCGGGAATCCGCCACCGACCACGCCGACGACCACACCGTCGCGCTCGTAGTAGGCCAGGAACTTGCGGCCGTCGTCCTCGACGACGTGGACGGTGTCGGTGGCCTCGGGCTCGCCCAGGCACTGGATCTTGACGTCGTACTGGTCGCTCCAGAAGTACGGGACCGACACCGCCGCGGGTGGATCCTGACCGAGCAGCGAGGGCACCAGCACCCTGGCCTGGTCGGCGACATTGCTCCAATGCTCAACGCGCACTTGGCCTCCGACGGTGTCGCGCCAGGACGCCACGTCGCCGATAGCCCAGACGTGCGGCGCGCTCGCGCGGCCCACCTCGTCGCACACCACGCCGTTGTCGATCTCGATGCCGCTGTCGTCGAGCCACTCGACGGCCGGATGGGAACCGATGCCGACGATCACCAGATCGGCATCGAGTTCGGTGCCGTCACCCAGCACCACCTTCTGTACCCGGTCCTCGCCGCTGACCTTGGTGACACCGACGCCGCAGCGCACGTCGACGCCCTCGGCCCGGTGCAGCCGGGTCACCAGTTCACCGATCTTCTCGCCGAGCACCGAAGCCAGCGGCGCGGGCTGGGGTTCCACCAGCACCACGTCGACGCCGAGGCTGCGCAGGCTGGCGGCCACCTCACACCCGATGAACCCGGCTCCGACCACCACCGCACGGCGGGCGACACCGGCCTCCTTGCGCAACGCCAGGCTCTCGTCGAACGAGCGGAGCACGTGGATGCCCGGAAGGTCCGGAAAGGACCGAATGCGGTTGGGCACCAGGCCGGTCGCGATGATCAGGTCGTCGTAGCCCAGCTGACTGCCGTCTGCCAGCGTCAGGATCTTGGCGGCCGTGTCCACCGAGCTGGCGCCCTTGCCCAGCAACATCGTGATGTCGTTCTCGGCGTAGAACTCGGCCGGCTTGAGCGTGACGTCATCGGTCTCGGAGCGCAGCACGTCCTTCGACAGCGGCGGCCGATCGTAGGGCAGATGATCCTCATCGCTGACGATCGTGATGGCTCCGGCGTACTCGAAACGACGCAGCTGCTCGGCCGTGCGGGCAGCGGCCAGGCCGCCGCCGACGATCACGACGCCCCCTGATGTGGTCACTTGGGTGTTCTACACGATCCCCGAGGACAGATGTGCGCCACCCCGTCAACCCGGTGTGCGTTCGATGAGGTTCGACAGCACCACGATGCTCTCACTGCGTTCGATGTCGGCGCTCGCGCGGATCCGCTCCAGGGCTTCCTCGAGGTGACGCATGTCGCGAGCCAGCACGTGCAGCATTGCGTCGGAGGTGCCAGTGACGGTGGCCGCACTCACCACCTCGGGAATGTCCTTCCATGCCGCCCGCAGCTCGTCAGGGGCGATGGTGCCGTGGCAGTACACCTGGACGTATGCCTCCGTGGTCCAGCCGAGCGCGTTGCGGTCGATGACGGTGGTGAACCCCCGGATGACGCCGCTGTCCAGCATCCGGTCGACCCGCCGTTTGACCGCGGGTGCCGACAGATTCACCCGCTGCCCGATCTCCGCGAACGTCGCCCTGGCGTGCTCGGCGAGCTCGGCCAGAATGCGTTCGTCGGTCTCATCCAGACGGTCCATGACGCCTCCTCCGCAATAAAGCTACGCTATTGCCGAGTCTGACGCAATAGATCAGGCATAGACACGCAATAGCTGGCGATTGATTGCGTCAGACGCAGTCCATATCGTTGTTTTCATGACGATCGATGCCGCCGCCACCGCGGCCACAGCCACCGAAGTCACCTACGAACGGTCAGCCCGGCTGCGCCGGCTACCTGATGACCGCCCCGACGTATCTTCACCGTCGAGTACGTCATCAACCCGTGGATGGACACCTCGACACCCGTCGACACCCAACGCGCCATGTACCAGTGGGACGAGCTGCGCCAGACCTATGCCGACCTCGGGCACACCGTCGAGCTCGTCGAGCCCGTGCCCGGTCTGCCGGACATGGTCTACGCCGCCAACGGCGGACTGATCGTCAACGGCAAGGCCGTGGTCGCTCGCTTCGCCTATGCCGAACGTGCAGGCGAATCCGTCGCCCACGCCGACTGGATGTCGCGCAACGGCTACCTGCCCGCCGAGACCCGACACGTCAACGAGGGCCAGGGCGACTTGTTGGTCGTCGGCTCGACCATCCTGGCCGGCTACGGTTTCCGCACCGACCGGCGCGCCCACGACGAGGTCGCCCACCACGTCGGGATGCCGGTCGTCGGCCTGGAGCTCGTCGACCCCCGCTTCTACCATCTCGACACCGCGCTGGCCGTCCTCGACGACCACACGATCGCCTACTACCCGCCCGCGTTCGCCGAGCGCTCCCGCGCGAAGCTGGTCGAGCTGTTCCCCGATGCCATCGAGGTTGCCAGCGCCGACGCCTACGTCCTCGGCCTCAACGTCGTCTCCGACGGCCTCAACGTGGTCCTGCCCGCAGCCGCCACCGGCTTCGCCGAACAACTCCGGCAGACCGGCTTCCGGCCCGTCGGCGTGGATCTCTCCGAGCTGCTCAAGGGTGGGGGATCCGTCAAATGCTGCACGCTGGAGGTACACCCGTGACCATCCTGGACACCATGACAACGGAGACCGACGCCGCGATCGATCTCGACCACCGCCACGTCGCGCACAACTACTCGCCGCTGCCCGTCGTCGCCGTCAGCGCCGAAGGCGCCTGGATCACCGACATCGAGGGCCGTCGCTACCTCGACTGCCTCGCCGCCTACTCGGCGGTCAACTTCGGTCACCGCAACCCGGAGGTGACCGCGACCGCGCACGCCCAGCTGGACACCGCGACGCTGGTGAGCCGGGCGTTCCACTCCGACCGGCTGGCCCCGTTCTGCGCGGCCCTGGCCGGACTATGCGGAAAAGACATGGTGCTGCCGATGAACAGCGGTGCCGAAGCGGTGGAAGCGGGCATCAAAGTCGCCCGCAAGTGGGGTGTCGACGTCAAGGGCCTCCCCGCCGGCGAGGGCAACATCGTCGTGGCGCGTAACAACTTTCATGGCCGCACCACGACGATCATCAGCTTCTCCGATGACGAAGCCGCGCGCCGCGGCTTCGGTCCGTACACACCGGGGTTCCGTTCGGTGCCCTTCGGTGACGCCGACGCAATGGCCGACGCGATCGACGACCACACGGTCGCCGTGCTGCTCGAGCCCATTCAGGGTGAAGCGGGGATCATCGTCCCCCCGGACGACTACCTGCCGCGGGTGCGCGCGCTGTGCACCGAACGCAATGTGCTGATGATCGCCGATGAGATCCAGTCGGGGCTCGCCCGCACCGGCCGGACCTTCGCGTGCGATCACTGGGACGTGGTGCCCGACATCTACCTTCTGGGCAAAGCGCTCGGCGGCGGCGTCGTGCCGCTGTCCGCGGTGGTCGCCGATCGGGACATCCTCGGGGTGCTGCACCCCGGTGAGCACGGTTCGACGTTCGGCGGCAACCCGTTGGCCGCAGCGATCGGCAGCACCGTGGTCAGCATGCTCCTTCGTGGCGAATTCCAAACCCGGTCAACCGAACTCGGCGCTCACCTACACGCCCGGCTGGGTGGCCTCATCGGCAACGGCGTGGTCGCGGTCCGGGGGAAGGGACTGTGGGCAGGCGTCGACATCGACCCGTCGCACGGCACCGGCAAGCAGATCAGCCTGAAGCTCGCCGACCGCGGCGTCCTGGTCAAGGACACCCACGGGTCGACGCTGCGGTTCGCACCGCCACTGGTGATCACCGCCGCCGAGATCGACTGGGCCGTTGATCAGTTAGCCGACGTGCTGGCCGAAAGCGGTTCACACTAGACC
>CAVYTD010000010.1:0-72628 GCA_963771335.1 uncultured Actinomycetota bacterium
CGACGACTGCACCGGAACCGTCTGCAGCGCCTGTAGCGCCTGAGGCTCTCACCTAGACGACCGACGTCCCGGTCGGGTCGGGGGTCGTCATCGACAAGGTGGTGGTGATCCAACCGGTCGCGGGGGACTTCAAGGGGTTCTCCGCGGTGTGCACCCACAGCGGCTGCCTGGTCAACAAGGTCGTCGACGGGACCATCAACTGCCCGTGCCACGGCAGCAAGTTCAGCCTCGACGGCGCGGTGGTCAACGGGCCGGCGACGAAACCCCTGCGGACGGAAGCCATTACGGTGCAGGGGGATTCGATCGTTCTCGGCTGACTCTGAGGTGGTCCGCGGCATTAGCAGCCGCCGAGCGTGCGCTGAGGGCGGAGATTCGGCCTATGGCCGCCCTGGCCGCACGCTCGATGAGATGTCGGTGGGCCGGGCCACACTTCCGGCATGGCGGATCCCTTCATCGGCAGCGAGGCTCTGCGAGCGGGACGGCTGACGCGGCACACACTGCGGACCCGGTTCGTCGCGGTCTATCCCGACGTCTACGTGCCGGCGGGCGCTGAGCTCACCGCGGCCGCTCGCGCGAAGGCGGCGTGGCTCTGGACTCGGCGCGAAGGAATCGTCGCCGGCCAATCAGCAGCCGCCTTGCACGGCGCCAAGTGGGTCGGTGCGGCCGGGCCCGCCGAAGTGCTGTGGCACAACAGGCGTGCGCCACGAGCACTCCGCGTTTGGTCCGACCAGATCGCCGACGACGAGGTCGAGGTGATCCGCGGGATACGCGTGACGACGGCCGCGCGCACCGCGCTGGACATCGCGTCCCGCTATCTGCAGGGCGTTCCGTTCGACGCGGCCGCGCCGCTCGACGCGCTCGAGGCGGTTGCGCCGATCGATCACTCGCGAGGGCGACCGGGCTGAAGATGGCCGATGTCGAGTCACTTGCCGACCGCTACCGAGGCCGACGTGGAATCCGTCGTGCCCGTGAGGTGCTCGACCTCGTCGACCCCGGTGCGGAGTCGCCGCAGGAGACGCGGGTGCGGTTGCTCGTGATCGGCCATGGCTTTCCGCCGCCGCAAACTCAGATCCCGGTCTACGACGAGGTCGGCGCGCTGGTGGCGGTGCTCGACATGGGTTGGGAAGACGACAAGATCGCCATCGACTACGAAGGCGAACACCACCGAAGGACTCGGCGCGAGTTCAACAAGGGCATCCGCCGCCACGACGCCGTCACCGAACTCGGTTGGACGGACATCCGCGTGACGTTGGGGGACACCGACGGCGGCATCATCGCCCGGTTGAAGCAGGCATGGGAGCGACGAGCGTGCGCTCAGGGCGGGAATCCGGCCGAAATCCCGCCCTGGGCGCACGCTGGGTGAGGAGTCTCGGCGTGCTCGATCTGGTCCTTCCCCTGCAGTGCGGCGGCTGCGGAGCCCCCGGCACCGGCTGGTGCCCGGCATGCGCCGCGACGCTGACCGTCAAGCCCGACGAGCCGCACCTGGTGACTCCGCGGCTGGATCCCGGCGTCCCGTGCTGTCGCTGGGCCGTTACGCGGGACCGCGACGCGCTGCCGTCGTCGCGGTCAAAGAGCACGGCCGCGCTGACCTGATCCAGCCGCTCGCGGCGGCGCTGAGCACGCGGCTGGACCACCTGCTCACGTGGGGAGTCCTCGACCCGCCGCTGACCCTCGTGCCCGCACCCACCCGCCGGTCGGCCGCCAGGCGCCGCGGCGGCGATCCCGTCACCCGCATCGCGCGGGCAGCCATCGCAGGGCACCACGGCCTGACCGTCGAGCAGGCGCTGCGACTGAGGGCCTTCACCCGCGACTCCGTCGGGCTCTCCAGCGCCGCCCGGCAGCGCAACATCGCCGGCCGCATCCGGCTGTCCGCACCGGTGGCCGGTCCCGTCGTCGTGGTCGACGACGTCGTGACGACGGGCGCCACCGCCACTGAATCCGTCCGCGTCCTGCAAACCTGCGGCGCGCACGTCGTCGCCGTGCTCGCACTGGCGAACGCCTGAAGCCGAGCGGCGCCGATTACCCGCAGATCAATCGCGGATGAAGAGTTGAAAACAGGTCGGCCGAATTAGTGGCACGACTGGGTGAACACGGACTACCGTCGGCACCAACCATCCGTGAACAACTCACGGCGGCGCTCAGAACACGAGACGCCAGTATCGCGCCAGCGATAGGAGGTGAGTACTCGACACCTTGCACCGGCGAGTGGCGCAACCAGGTATGCCCCGTCGGCGCGATTTCTTTGCTGGCCCGGCACGCACATGCGTGCCAATGCGAAAGAGAATCGAGTTGCCAAGTATGTCAAGTAATTCCGTGGAATCAGACAGCACGATGGTGATGGACCAAGGCATCAGGAGGTCGCGGACCCTACTCCGAACGCCGAGGTGGTGGTGACAGGGTCGCAACGTCGAGGTGCCCGACCACTTCCGCAACTACGTCGCCGAGAAGCTGTCCCGCTTGGAACGATTCGACCGCACCATCTACCTCTTCGACGTCGAACTCGATCACGAGAAGAACCGGCGCCAGCGCAAGAACTGTCAGCATGTGGAGATCACCGCGAAGGGGCGCGGTCCCGTCGTGCGCGGCGAGGCCTGCGCCGACAGCTTCTACGCCGCCCTGGAATCCGCCGTCGGCAAACTCGAGACGGCGGCTGCGCAAGAGCAAGGACCGCCGCAAGATCCACTACGGCGACAAGACTCCCGTGTCACTGCACGAAGCCACCTCGCTCGACCACCTGGCGGCCGCTTTCACGCCGTCTCGAGGACGCCGCCCCGACCGAGGATGTCGGCCGTCGACGACCACGAGCCCGGGCCGCATCGTGCGCACCAAGGAGCACCCCGCCACCCCGATGACCGTCGACGACGCGCTCTACGAGATGGAGCTCGTCGGCCACGACTTCTTCCTGTTCCACGACAAGGAAAGCGACCGGCCCTGCGTGGTCTACCGGCGGCACGCCTACGACTACGGCCTGATCAAGCTCGCCTGACCTCCCGAGCGCGGGAGTGCGGCGCGCCTGGCACGCTCGACCAGCGATTTCGGTGCGTCACCTACGATGGTGTCCGTCTAATGCGTGACGAACGGTCATCACCGCAACGAGGAAAAAGGTAGAACAGCGTGCTGTCGAAGTTGCTCCGTCTCGGCGAAGGCCGCATGGTCAAGCGCCTCAAGGGGGTGGCTGACTACGTCAACACCCTGTCCGACGACATCGAGAAGCTGTCCGACGCCGAACTGCGCGGCAAGACCGACGAGTTCAGGGACCGTCTCGCCGAACCGGCGAGGACCTCGACGACCTGCTGCCCGAGGCGTTCGCCGTCGCCCGCGAGGCGGCCTGGCGCGTCCTGAACCAGCGCCACTTCGACGTCCAGGTGATGGGCGGCGCCGCGCTGCACTTCGGCAACGTCGCCGAGATGAAGACCGGTGAGGGAAAGACGCTGACCGCGGTGCTGCCCGGCGTACCTCAATGCGCTGGCGGGCAAGGGCGTGCACATCGTCACGGTCAACGACTACCTGGCCAAACGCGACGCCGAGTGGATGGGCCGCGTGCACCGCTTCCTGGGCCTGGACGTCGGCGTGATCCTGTCGCAGATGACCCCCGACGAGCGGCGCGCGGCCTACAACGCCGACATCACCTACGGCACCAACAACGAGTTCGGCTTCGACTACCTGCGCGACAACATGGCGCTACGGCTCGAGGACTGCGTGCAGCGCGGTCACACCTTCGCCATCGTCGACGAGGTGGACTCGATCCTCATCGACGAGGCGCGCACCCCGCTGATCATCTCCGGGCCCGCCGACGGCGGGTCGAACTGGTACGTCGAGTTCGCCCGGCTGGCGCCGCTGATGGAGAAGGACATCCATTACGAGGTCGACATCAAGAAGCGGGCCGTGGGCGTGCACGAGCTCGGTGTCGAATTCGTCGAGGATCAGTTGGGCATCGAGAACCTCTACGAGGCCGCGAACTCCCCGCTGATCAGCTACCTGAACAACGCGCTCAAGGCCAAGGAGCTCTTCGAACGCGACAAGCACTACATCGTCCGCGACGGCGAAGTGCTCATCGTCGACGACTTCACCGGCCGCGTGCTGATCGGCCGCCGCTACAACGAGGGCCTGCACCAGGCCATCGAGGCCAAGGAGCAGGTCGAGATCAAGGCCGAGAACCAGACGGTCGCCACGATCACCCTGCAGAACTACTTCCGCCTCTACGAGAAGCTCGCCGGCATGACGGGCACGGCCGAAACCGAGGCCGCCGAGCTGCACGAGATCTACAAGCTCGGCGTGGTGACGATCCCCACCAACCGGGCGATGATCCGGACCGACCAGTCCGACCTGATCTACAAGACCGAGGAGGCCAAGTTCATCGCGGTCGTCGACGACGTCGCCGAGCGCTACGAGAAGGGCCAGCCGGTGCTGATCGGCACCACCAGCGTGGAACGCTCGGAGTTCCTGTCCCGCCAATTCCAGAAACGCCGTATTCCCCACAACGTGCTGAACGCGAAGTATCACGAGCAGGAAGCCGGCATCATCGCCGAGGCCGGCCGGCTGGCAGCCATCACCGTGGCCACCAACATGGCCGGTCGCGGCACCGACGTCGTGCTGGGTGGCAACGTCGACTATCTGTTGGATCGGCGCCTGCGCCAGCGCAACCTCGACCCGATCGAAACTCCCGACGAGTACGAGACGGCCTGGCACGAAGAGCTTCCGCACGTCAAGGAGGAGGTCGCTGCCGAAGCCAAGGACGTCATCGCGGCCGGCGGACTGTACGTGCTCGGCACCGAGCGCCACGAGTCGCGGCGCATCGACAACCAGCTGCGCGGCCGCTCGGGCCGCCAGGGTGACCCGGGTGAGTCCCGCTTCTACCTGTCGCTGGCCGATGAGCTGATGCGCCGCTTCAACGGCGCGACGCTGGAGACCCTGCTGACCCGACTGAACCTGCCCGACGACGTGCCGATCGAGGCCAAGATGGTGTCCCGCGCGATCAAGAGCGCGCAGACCCAGGTGGAGCAGCAGAACTTCGACATCCGCAAGGAAGTCCTCAAGTACGACGAGGTGATGAACCAGCAGCGCAAGGTGATCTACGCCGAGCGCCGCCGCATCCTCGAAGGCGAGAACCTCGCCGAGCAGGCCCACAAGATGCTCACCGACGTGATCACCGCCTATGTCGACGGGGCCACCTCGGAGGGCTACTCGGAGGATTGGGACCTCGAGAAGCTGTGGGAGGGCCTCAAGAAGCTCTACCCGGTCGGCATCGACCACCACGATCTGATCGACTCCGACGCGGTCGGCGAGCCCGGCGAGCTGACCCGGAACGAGCTGCGCGACGCGCTGATCGCCGACGCCGAACGCGCCTATGCGGAGCGGGAGGCGGAGATCGAGGCGATCGCCGGCGAGGGCGCGATGCGGCAGCTGGAACGCAACGTGCTGCTCAACGTCCTGGACCGCAAGTGGCGCGAACATCTCTACGAGATGGATTACCTGCGGGAAGGCATCGGCCTGCGCGGGTTGGCCCAGCAGCGTCCCGAAGTCGAGTACGCGCGTGAGGGCTTCGACATGTTCGCCGGCATGCTCGAGGGGATGAAGGAGGAGTCGTTCGGCTTCTTGTTCAACGTCAGCGTCGAAGCCGCACCGGCCCCGACCGTCGGACCGGTGGCCGCACCCTCCGGCCTCGCGGAATTCGCCGCGGCCGCGGCCGCGGCGCAGAAGCAGCAGGCAGGCGAGGGAGGGGTGGCCACCAAGCGGCGGCAAGCGGCGCCGGCAGCGCTGCGCGCCAAGGGAATTGACAACGACGCGGCACCGCTGACCTACTCGGGTCCGTCGGAGGACGGGTCGGTGGAGGTGACCCGTTCCGGCGGCTCGCAGCGTTCCGGCGGCTCGCAGCCGTCCGGCGGCGGCGGAACCCGTCGCGAGCGTCGCGAAGCGGCCCGCCGTAGCCGTCATATCAAGAAGGGGTAGCGCTCAGCCGATCTGCAGCGCGACCAGCCGCCAGCGGTCCCGGTACCGTTCGATGCGGGCGGCGACGGCGTGCACGCGCCCGGACCTCGTGAACGACGCGAACACCTCCGCCGCGCAGACCTCGCCGGGCGTGCCGCCCTCGTCGACACCGGCGTCTATGGCGCGCACCCGCAGCCGCCGCATCGTCGCGCTGCCCCGGCGCGCGACCCCGGCATGGGCGATGACGCGGTCCACCAGTGCCGGCGTCATCAGCGGACGGAGCTGAGCGACCGGCCTGCGCCGGTCGATGACCTCGATCACCTGACGCAACGCCGTCTCGGCGAAGACGACCGCCGATCTCGGTGGCGGCGGCTCACACACGTGCAGCGGAGGCCGGTGCGGGCGCAGCGGGGGCGGCGGGCGCGGCGAGCGACGGTGCAGCGCCACGACGGACGGCGTCGGACACGGCAGCTCCTGGCGGCGGGCGAGCAGCTCCGGGGCGGGTTCGTAGTCGATGATCGGCGAGGTCGTGCCCCGCTCGGGCATCGGGTCAGGTGAGGTCCGGGATGAGGTCGATGAGGTCATGATTGCTCTCCAGCGGTCGGAACGGCATGAACGGCACCTGCTGGAGAGTCGCAGACGCTTTATGATCCCACGCGCGACAGCGGCCGAAGTACACCCGTTCGGTGCGCGCCCAGGGACTCTCGATAACGTGACACTGTTCGTCGGGTGATCGAGGGGAGGACGGCGCCGCGATGGTGACGAGGTTGTCGGCGGCCGACGCGTCCTTCTTCCGGCTGGAGAACTCGGCGACCCCGATGTACGTCGGGTCGCTGTCGATCCTGCGCAAGCCCCGCAACGGGCTGAGCTACGAAACCCTGCTCGCCACCGTCGAGCGCCGGATACCGCAGATTCCGCGGTACCGGCAGAAGGTCCGCGAGGTGAAGTTCGGCCTGGCCAGACCGGTCTGGGTCGACGACCGCGACTTCGACATCACCTACCACATCCGCCGCTCGGCGCTCCCGTCGCCGGGCAGCGACAGCCAGCTGCACGACCTCGTCGCCCGGCTCGGTTCGCGGCCGCTGGACAAGTCCCGGCCGCTGTGGGAGATGTACCTCGTCGAGGGCCTGGCGAAGAACCGGGTCGCGATCTACACGAAATCGCACCAGGCTCTGGTCAACGGCATGACCGCCCTGGAGATCGGCCATGTGATCGTCGACCGGACCCAGAAGCCGCCCGAGTTCGGCGAGGACATCTGGATCCCGGCGCGCGAACCCAGCGACAGGGCACTGCTGATCGGCGCACTCGGCGAATGGATCGCCCGGCCCACCGTGCAGGCAGCCGCCGCGCGTTCGGCGGTGATCGAGGCGGTGACCAACACCAGCCAGCTGATCGATCTGGGACGCCGGGCCGCCGTCGTGGCACGCACCGTCGCGCGCGGCACCGCGCCGAGCAGCCCGCTGAACACCACCGTGTCCCGCAACAGGCGGTTCTCGGTGTCCTCGGGCAGCCTCGAGGATTTCCGCCTGGTGCGCGCCCGCTACGAATGCGACGTCAACGACGTGGTGCTCGCGGTGATCGCAGGCGCCCTGCGCAACTGGCTGCTGTCCCGGGGAGAGCCGGTGACCGCGACGACGACTGTGCGTGCAATGGCGCCGATGTCGGTGTACTCCGAGGCCGAACACGACTCCACCGGGCCCGGCCAGGCCATCAGCGAGGTGTCGCCGTTCCTGGTGGATCTGCCGGTCGGGGAGGCCAACCCGGTGGTCCGGTTGTCGCAGATCGCGCACACCACCGAGGCGCACCCCACCGCGGCCAGCCTCGTCGACGCCCGGTCCATCGTCACGCTGACCGGCTTCGGCCCGCCGACCCTGCACGCCATGGGCATCCGCGTCGCGACCAGCTTCTCGGCCCGTCAGTTCAACCTCTTGATCACCAACGTCCCCGGTGCCCAGAAGCAGATGTACATCGCAGGCACCAAGCTGCTGGAGACCTACGCCGTCCCGCCGTTGCTGCACAACCAGGTGCTCGCGATCGGCGTCACCTCCTACAACGGCATGCTCTATTTCGGCATCAACGCCGACCGCGACGCGATGAGCGACGTCGACGTGCTGCCCGGCCTGCTGCGCGAATCGCTGGATGAACTGCTGGAGGCCGCCCAGTAACGCGTTCGTAGCGCTCCCGGGATTGACCCGTTAACGCAGTCAGGGTCGAATGGCTGGGATGGCTGACGTAGCTGAACACGAGGTGACCGCGGGTCCCGCGAACGACCTCATCATCTCGGTCGAGAAGGACCCGAACTGCGACGGGCAGTCAGAATCGCCGAAACCGGATTAGGAGTCGCGGGTGGGCAAAAAGAAGGCTATCAAGGGCACCAAGATCCCCAAGGACGTTTACGAGGCCGAATTATTCCGTCTACAAACGGAATTGGTGAAGCTGCAGGAATGGGTCCGCGAGACCGGTGCCCGCGTCGTGATCGTCTTCGAGGGTCGCGACGCCGCCGGCAAGGGCGGAACGATCAAGCGGATCACGGAGTACCTGAGCCCGCGCATCGCCCGGATCGCCGCGCTTCCCGCGCCGTCGGACCGCGAGCGGGGCCAGTGGTACTACCAGCGCTATATCGCCCACCTGCCCGCCAAGGGTGAGATCGTGTTGTTCGACAGGTCCTGGTACAACCGCGCCGGAGTGGAGCAGGTGATGGGATTCTGCACCCCCGCCGAGCACACGTTGTTCCTGCGCCAGACTCCGATTTTCGAGCAGATGCTCATCGAAGACGGTGTGCTGCTGCGCAAATACTGGTTCTCGGTGTCCGACGACGAACAACTGCGGCGGTTCCGGTCCCGGCTCAAAGACCCGGTGCGGCAGTGGAAACTCAGCCCGATGGATCTCGAATCGGTGTACCGGTGGGAGGACTACTCGCGGGCCAAGGACCAGATGATGGTGCACACCGACACACCGACGAGCCCGTGGTACATCGTCGAGTCCGATGTCAAGAAGCACGCGCGGCTCAACATGATGGCGCACCTGCTGTCGACCATCGACTACCACGACGTCGAGCTGCCGAAGGTGAAGCTGCCGAAGCGGGTGATCAGCGTCGACTATCACCGGCCGCCGCGTGAGCTGTCGACCTACGTCGACGACCACGTCTCCACCTTGATGGGCGACGTCGAGTAGCGCGTGCCCCTCGTTACTCTCATGCTGTGCGCGTCTACGTCCCGGTAACCCTGGCCATGCTGCAGCAGCTGGTCGCCGACGGATCCCTGCGCCCCGTCAACGGGACCGCCTTCGCGGTGACGCCGACGCTGCGGGAGGCCTACTCCGACGGTGACGAGGACGAACTCGCCGACGTCGCGCTGCGGGATGCGGCGCTGGCGTCGCTGCGGCTTCTGGGCGATGCCGCCGAGGGGCTGCCGGCCCGGCGCGCGGTGCTGGAGGCCGAGGCCGAGGACGTGAACTTGAGACCCGATCTCGACGACGCCGTGGTGCGGTTGGCGGGGCCGATTCCGCTCGAACGGGTGATCGCCGCCTACGTCGACAACGCGGCGGCCGAGCCCGCCGTGCAGGCCGCCGTCGAGGTGGTCGACGACGCGGATCTGGGGGATGAGGACGCCGAACTGACCGTCGGCGACGCGCAGGACCACGACTTGGCGTGGTATGCGCCACAGGAGCTGCCGTTCCTGCTCGAACTGCTCTGACAGGCTAGATACGGAACCGTAAGTTACGGTACCGTAAGTATGCGGCCCACGTACCGATCGGAGCCGTAGCCGCGCAATCGGGGCAGGAGCCGTCATGGCCAAGAACAGCATCAAGAAGACGGCCATCGTCGCCGACACCGTCCGGCCGACAGTCGCCGGAGCCAAGGACAGGCCGGGATGGCACGTTCTGCGTACCCTCGCGGGCCGGATCACGACGCCGCTGTTGCCCGACGACTACCTCAAGCTGGCCAACCCGCTGTGGTCCGCGCGGGAGCTACGGGGCAAAGTGCTCGACGTGCGCCGGGAGACCGAGGACTCGGCAACCCTGGTCATCAAGCCCGGCTGGGGGTTCTCGTTCGACTATCAGGCCGGCCAGTACGTCGGCATCGGCCTGCTCGTCGACGGACGCTGGCGGTGGCGGTCGTACTCGCTCACGAGTGTTCCCGAACACCACCGGTTCCCCAGCAAGGGTTCCCGCACCATCGCCATCACGGTCAAGGCGATGCCCGAGGGGTTCCTGTCGACTCACCTCGTCGGCGGGGTCGAGCCCGGCACGATCGTGAGACTGGCTGCGCCCCAAGGCAATTTCGTCATGCCGGACCCGGCGCCTGCATCAGTGCTGTTCCTCACGGCGGGCTCGGGCATCACGCCGGTGATGTCGATGCTGCGGACGTTGGCCCGCCGGGCGCAGCTCGGCGATGTCATGCACGTACATTCGGCGCCGACCGAGGCCGACGTGCTATTCGCCGAGGAGCTGTCCCAGTTGGCGAGCCGGCACGAAGGTTATCGACTGCAGCTGCGCGCTACCCGTACCGAGGGTCGGCTGGATCTGGCCCGCCTCGACGAGGCGGTACCCGACTGGCGGGAGCGCCAGACCTGGGCCTGCGGACCGGAGCCGATGCTCGAGGCCGCGCAACGCGCATGGGCGGCCGCGGGGATCGGCGACCGGCTCCATCTGGAGAGGTTCGCGGTGTCGCGCGGCGCGGTGCACGGTAGCGGTGGCACGGTCGAGTTCGCCCGTGCCGGCAAGACGGTGACCGTGGACGCGGCGACGTCGTTGATGGATGCCGGCGAGGCCGCAGGCGTGCAGATGCCGTTCGGTTGCCGGATGGGTATCTGCCAGTCGTGCGTGGTGGGGCTGCTGAAAGGACATGTGCGCGATCTGCGCACCGGTGTCGAGCACGAGCCGGGCAGTCGGGTGCAGACCTGCATCTCCGCGGCATCGGGCGATTGTGTGCTCGACGCCTAGCGTTTACTGGGTAGTAACCTACGACGACGTAGGTTACGGTAGCGTAGGTACACGAGAGGAGGCTGACCATGGCGATTACCGACGTACCTGAGTTCACGCATCTGACGGACGCAGACATCGAAAACCTGGGGCTCGAATTGGATTCGATCCGCCAGGACATCGAAGACTCCCGAGGCGCGCGCGACGCTCACTACATCCGCCGCACCATCGGTTTCCAGCGCGCCTTGGAGGTGACCGGCCGGCTCTTGTTGGCGGGCAGCTCCAAGCGCTCGTACTGGTGGGCCGGCGCCACGACCCTGGGCGTGGCCAAGATCATCGAGAACATGGAGATCGGCCACAACGTCATGCACGGCCAGTGGGACTGGATGAACGATCCCGAAATCCATTCCTCCACCTGGGAATGGGATATGAGCGGCGCGTCCAAGCACTGGCGGTTCACTCACAACTTCATGCACCACAAGTACACCAACATCCTGGGCATGGACGACGACGTGGGCTACGGCGTCCTCCGCGTCACGCGCGACCAGCGCTGGAAGCCGTTCAACCTGAGCAACCTGTTCTTCAACACGCTGCTGGCGATCGGCTTCGAGTGGGGTGTCGGGTTGCAGCACCTGGAACTCGGCAAGATCTCCAAGGGCCGCGACGACCGGGAGGCCACGCTGAGGCGGGTCAAGGAGTTCGGCGTCAAGGCCGGCCACCAGCTGGCCAAGGACTACGTCGCGTTTCCCGCTGTGACGGCACTGTCGCCGGGCGCGACGTTCACGTCCACGTTGAAAGCCAACGCGGTGGCCAACCTGATCCGCAACGTCTGGACCAACGCGGTGATCTTCTGCGGCCATTTCCCTGACGGCGCCGAGAAATTCACCAAGACCGACATGATCGGCGAGTCGAAGGGCCAGTGGTACCTGCGGCAGATGCTCGGTAGCGCGAACTTCGAGAACGGCCCGGTGCTGCGCTTCATGAGCGGCAACCTGTGCTACCAGATCGAACATCACCTGTACCCGGACATCTGCAGCAACCGACTCCACGAGATCTCGTTCCGGGTCCGCGAGATCTGCGACAAGTACGACCTGCCCTACACCACGGGATCGTTCCTGGTGCAGTACGGCAAGTCGTGGCGGACGATCGCGAAACTCTCTCTGCCGGACCGCTTTCTGCGGGACACCGCCGACGATGCGCCGGAGACGCGCAGCGAGCGGATGTTCGCCGAGCTGGAACCGGGAGAGCGGCGCGGTCTGAAGTCGGCCATCGCCGCGGTGCGCGCACGTGGCCGCGTCAAGCGGGGACGGAAGGCCTTGGTTGCCGCGAAGAAGCGCGACAATCTGGCGGCGTAACGCTTTGATGCTCGCCTGCCGGTGGTGAGCAGACACAAACTCGCACGCTTCCGAAGGGAAGCGTGCGAGTTTGTGTCTTGTCGCGCCGATTAGCTCGGGATGTAGTCGAACTTGTCCGGGTTGGGCCCGGTCCGGCCGTCCTCACCCTGGTCGAGCGCCGAGATCGCGTCGAAGTCGTCCGCACCGAGCTCGAAGTCGAACAGCGCGAAGTTGTCCTTGATGCGTTGCTGCGTCACTGATTTCGGGAACACGATGTCACCGCGCTGGATGTGCCAGCGCAGCACCACCTGAGCCGGTGACTTGCCGGTCGCCTCGGCGATCCGGGTGACCACCGGGTCGCCGAGGACCTTGCCCTGCGCGATGGGTGACCACGCCTCGGTCGCGATGCCGTGCTGCTGGCCGTACCCGCGCACCTCGTTGTTGGCGAAGTACGGATGGACCTCGATCTGGTTGACCGCGGGCACCGTGCCGGTCTCGTCGGCCAGCCGCTGCAGATGGGCGACCTGAAAGTTGGACACGCCGATGCTGCGGGCGCGGCCGTCTTTGGCGAACTCCTCCAACGTCTTCCACGTCGACACGTAGTCGCCGTCGTAGAGCGTGGGCAGTGGCCAGTGGATGAGGAACAGATCGACGTAGTCGAATCCCAGGGCGGACAGCGTCTGGTCGAACGCCCGGCGGGCGTCGTCGGGTGCATGGAACCCGTTGTTGAGCTTGCTGGTGACGTACACCTCGGCCCGGTCGATACCGGAATTCCGGATACCCTCACCGACACCCTGCTCGTTGCGGTACATCTCCGCGGTATCGATGTGGCGGTAGCCGATGTCCAACGCCGTCTTCACCGCTGCCGCGGTCTCCTCGGGCGGGATCTGGAACACACCGAAGCCCAACTGGGGGATCTGGGTTCCGTCGTTCAGTTCGATCGTGGGTACCTCAGTGATTCGAGCCATTCGATGCTCACCTTGCCTTCCTTCGTCGCCGACAGCGTGCCCAACGGGCAGTGGCCGCAAACACCACCCCGCGTCGTCCATTCTCCCCGTCGCACAACCGCAATGTAAGCGTCAGCCTTCCCGCAGCGCCGCGAGCAGCCTGCGGGCGGCGCCGACGCGTCCCACGGCGGGGCCGGTCAGCGTGTCGAGAGCGCACTCCGGGTCCGCGGGCGGCCCCATGTGCCCACACCCCCGCGGACAGTTTTCGATCGCTTCGGCCAGGTCGGAGAATGCCATCACCACGTCGTCGGGCTTGATGTGGGCAAGCCCGAACGACCGGATGCCCGGTGTGTCGATCACCCACCCGCCGAACTTCAACGGCAACGCCACCGACTGGGTGGAGGTGTGTCTGCCCTTGCCGACATCGGTCACCGTGCCGGTCGGCCGTTCCGCTTCGGGGACAAGGCGATTCACCAGGGTGGACTTGCCCACCCCGGAATGGCCCAGCAGCGCGGTGACCTTGTCGGCCAGTAGCGACGCGACCTCCTCGAGCTGGTCGCCGCGGCCGGCGGTGGTGATCGTCAGGTCCAGGGCGGCGAACTGGGCGGCGAACGGCGCGGCCGGCGCGAGGTCGGTCTTGGTGAGGCACAGGATCGGCTCCAGCCCCCCGGCGTAGGCCGCGATCAACGCGCGTTCGACCAGGCCGCCCCGCGGCGGCGGATCGGCCAGAGCCACCACGATCAGGAGCTGGTCGGCGTTGGCGACGAAGACGCGCTCACTCGGGTCGGTGTCATCGGCGGTGCGGCGCAACACCGTTCGGCGTTCTCCGCGACGCACGATGCGGGCCAGCGTGTCGGCCCGGCCGGAGAGGTCGCCGACGATGTCGACATCGTCGCCGACGACGATCGGCGTGCGACCCAACTCCCGGGCCCGCATCGCGGTCACCCGGCGGGCGGGGTCTCGGCCGAGCACACAGCCCCAGCGGCCCCGGTCGACGGTGACCACCATGGCCTCCTCCGCATCGAGATGCTCGGGGCGGGTCTTGGTCCGCGGCCGCGAGCTTCTGCCGGGTCGTATCCGGACATCGGTCTCGTCGTATTCGCGTGAACTCAAAATCCCCGCTCCGGCCTACAGGTCCTCGGTCTGACCGGCCAGCATGCCCGCCCACAGCTGCGGGAAGTCGGGCAGCGTCTTGGCCGTGGTGGCGATGTCCTCGACCTCGACACCGGGGACCCGCAGCCCGACGATCGCGCCGGCCGTCGCCATCCGGTGATCGGCGTAGGACCGCCAGACGCCGGCGTGCAGGGGTTGAGCGGTGATGATCAACCCGTCCGGGGTCTCCTCGCACTGACCGCCGAGGCGGTTGAGTTCGGTGCGCAGTGCGGCCAGCCGGTCGGTTTCATGGCCGCGCAGATGGGCGATGCCCCGCAGCCGTGACACCGATCCCGGGGCGGCCAACGCTGCCAGCGCAGCCACCGACGGGGCGAGCTCGCCGACGTCGCGCAGGTCGACGTCGATGCCGCCGTAGTCCGCCGAGCCCTGCACCTCCAGATGCGAATCACCGCGCCGCACAAGCGAACCCAGGTTCTCCAGGATCGACAGGATCGCGTCGGCCGGCTGCGTGCTGACCGTTGGCCACCCCGTGATGCGGACGGCTCCACCGCTCACCACCGCCGCGGACAGGAACGGTACCGAGTTGGACAGGTCGGGCTCGATGATCCAGTGCCGCGCCGCGATCGGGCCCGCGGCGACCTCCCACCGGTCGGCGTGGGAGTCGTCGACCTCGACGCCTGCGTCCCGCAACATCGCCACCGTCATGGCGATATGCGGGGCCGAGGGCACCGACTCGCCGGTGTGCACGATCGTCAGCCCCTCGGCGAACGCGGCACCGGACAGCAGCAGCCCGGAGACGAACTGCGAGGAACCCGACGCGTCGATCTCCGTCGTCCCCCCGCGCACCGAGCCGTCACCGCGGACGGCGAAGGGCAGGCTGTCGCCGTCGACGCGGACACCGAGTCCCCGCAGCCCGTCGAGCAGCGGTGCGATCGGGCGGGCACGGGCCTGCTCGTCGCCGTCGAAGGTGACCGTCTCGGTGCTCAGCGCGGCCACCGGCGGCACGAACCGCAACACCGTGCCCGCCAGACCGCAGTCGACGCGGACGCCGGGCTGCGGGGCGAGCGAACCGCCGACGGTCAACTCGGTGTTGTCGGTGTCGGACGCCTCGATACTGATGCCGAGCGCCTGCAGTGCGCCGATCATCAGGTCGGTGTCGCGGCTGCGCAGGGCGCCGCTGACCGTCGACGGGCCCTGAGCGACGGCCAGGGCGGCGAGCACCAGCGCGCGATTGGTCTGTGACTTCGAACCAGGCACGGTCACAGTGGCGTGTACGGGGGTCGCGGTGGACGGGGCCGGCCAGGTGCTCACGATTCTCATTCTTGCCTGTCGCCGGTTTCTGCCACCATGGGGACTATGTGCGGGCGATTCGCGGTGACCACCGATCCGGCGCTACTGGCCGAGAAGATCCAGGCGCTCGACGAAAGTACGGGCACGAAGGACTCGCCGGCGCCGAATTACAACGTGGCCCCGACGACCACGGTCAGCACGGTGGTCAAACGCCACACCGAACCCGACGACGAGGCGACGCGGCGGGTGCGGCTGATGCGGTGGGGGCTGGTGCCGGTGTGGGCCAAGACCACCGAGAAGGGCGGCCCGGACACCAAGGGGCCGCTGCTGATCAACGCTCGTTCCGACAAGGTGACCACCTCACCGGCATTCCGCACGTCGGTGAAGGGCAAGCGCTGCCTGGTGCCGATGGACGGTTGGTATGAATGGCGCGGGCAGAAGGGCGCGAAGACGCCGTTCTACATGTACGCCGGCGACGGTGAGCCGCTGTTCATGGCCGGCCTGTGGTCGACGTGGCGGCCCAAAGACGCCCCGTCCGATTCCGCGCCGTTGCTGAGTTGCACCATCATCACCACCGACGCCGCGGGTCCGCTCGCCGACATCCACGACCGGATGCCGCTGACGATCAGCGAGCGCGACTGGGACCGCTGGCTGGACCCGGACGCGCCGGTCGACGAGGGGCTGCTGCGCGGCCACGGCGACCTCGACCGCGTCGAGATCCGCGAGGTGTCGCGGCTGGTGAACAGCGTCCGCAACAACGGACCGGAACTCATCGAGCCCGCCGACCCGGAACCGGAGCAGCCCACGCTGCTCTGACCGATCAGCGTCGGGTGGCCGTTACCACGGCGTAGGGCGAATCGAACGACACGCCGCCCCGGTCGTCGGCATGATCACGCATCGCGTCGTCGAACGCCGCGATCACATCCAGGCGCTGCCGGCCGCGGACACGGTCGAGCACAGTCAAATGCATCGGCGACTCATCGACCACAAACGTCATCGCCTCGGTTTGGGAGGCGAATTCCCAGGTGTGCAAACCTGATTGGACCGTGATGTCGTCGAAGTCGGCGGCGAGCCGCGCCGCGGCGATGTCTGGATCACCCCACTGGTCCGGTGAAAACCCCGAGTCCGGCGGCGCGCCGAGCACCGCGACGATCGGGTCGAAGAGCGGGTTGTCGTCGGCCCGCACCCAGGCGGAGAACGCCACCACTGCTCCCGGGCGGAGCAGCCGGGCGATCTCGGCGACCTGGGCGGCCGGCTCGACGAACACGATGCCCATGTTGGACACCGCCGCATCGAACGAACCGCCGGGCAGCCCGGTGTCGGACGCGTCGGCAGCCACCCAGGTCACCGAACCGCCGCCGTCTTTGTGCGCCCCGCGAGCGATCAGCTCGGGGGTGATATCGACGCCGGTCACCCGCGCACCGCGGGCAGCGGCCGACAACGCCGCGCTGCCGGTGCCGCAGGCGAGGTCGACGACAGCCGCGTTGCGCAGCGGTCGTCGTCGGTCTGCGGCGTCGACCACGTCGTCACCGATGTGGGCGATACGGCGGCCGACGGTTTCGTAGTCCCCGGCAGACCAGATCGTCGATGACACCACATCAGCGTGCCACGATGACCAGGTGCCACGATGACCAGGTGAACGGTGAGCTCGGTACCCGCGGTGTCAGCCCGGTCGCACCCCCGCTGCCGCGTCCCGTCACCTTCGATCAATTCTGGGCCGACCTGACATTCGTGCACTGGCCGGTCGACCCGCGCACGATCGGGCACCTCTTCCCGCCGGGCACCCGCCCCGACGTCTTCGCCGACGGGCTGACCTACGTCGCGCTGGTGCCTTTCGTCATGCGCCACACGCGACTGGGCGCCGCGCTGCCGCTGCCGTACTTCGGGACGTTCGCCGAGACCAACGTCCGGCTCTATTCGGTCGACGACGCCGGCAGACACGGCGTGGTGTTCCGATCGCTGGAGACGCAGCGGCTGGCCGTGGTGCCGCTGACCCGGATGGTGCTGGGGGTGCCCTACACGTGGGCGAAGATGAGCGTCGCGCGGTCCGGCGACCGCACCTCCTACGTCAGCGCCCGGCGCTGGCCGCACCGCGGACTGCGCAGCCGGGTCACGGTGACCGTCGGCGCACCCGTCGCGCCGACACCGCTGGAGAACTGGCTCACCGCCCGATGGGGCACGCACACCCGCGTCGCCGGCCGCACCTGGTGGCTGCCCAACGAGCACGCCACCTGGCCGCTGCAGACGGCCGAGATCGTCGAGCTCGACGACGACCTGGTGGCCGCCGCCGGCATCGACGTCGCCGGCCCGCGGTTGCGCGCCTTGTTCTCACCCGGGGTGCACACCCGGTTCGGCAGACCGGCGCGCGTCGCGTGAAAACAGTTAGCCGAATACCTCTTTGCGCCGGCCCGCCGGGTTGATACTTCGGAGATGACCGACCTGCAGGCCGCTCCCGCTCTCACCGACATCACTGTGCGCAACCCCGCCGACGGCTCCGTCGCCGGCTCGGTACCCATCGACACCCCCGACATCGTCGCCACCAAGGCCCGCGAACTGCGCCTGGCCCAACCCGAATGGGAGGCGATGGGCGCCAAGGGCCGTAAGGCCTGGCTGCTGAAGTTGCAGGACTGGATCCTGGACAACGCCGAGCACCTGGCCGATGTGCTGCAGTCGGAGACCGGTAAGCCCAGGACCGAGGCCGCGCAGGAAGCGCCGCTGTGCGCCGATCTGCTGAAGTACTGGGCAGGGCACGCTGAGGAATTCCTGGCTGATCGGCACCCGACGCCGCACAGCCCGCTGATGAAGGTGAAGCGGCTGACCACCGTTCACCGTCCCTATCCGGTGGTCGGGCTGATCATCCCGTGGAACTTTCCGTTGATCAACGTCGCCGCTGACGGCGTTGCTCCGCTGGCTGCCGGGGCCGCGCTGTTGCTCAAGCCGTCCGAGGTGACCCCGCTGAGCGCGGTGGAGTTCGCCCGCGGCTGGACCGAGATCGGAGCGCCGCCGGTGCTGGCGGTGACCACCGGCTATGCGGAGACCGGGGCCGCGGTGATCGCCAACTCCGACTGCGTGCACTTCACCGGATCCACGGCCACCGGCCGCAAGGTCGCCGTCGCGTGCGCGGAGCGCCTCATCCCCTGCAGCCTGGAACTCGGCGGCAAGGATCCGGCGATCGTATTGGCCGACGCCGACCTCGATCGAGCCGCCAACGGCATCACCTGGGGCGGGATCTACAACTCCGGGCAGGTGTGCATTTCGATCGAACGGATCTACGTCGAGGCGCCGGTGTACGACGAGTTCCTGGCCAAGCTCACCGATTCGGTGTCGCGCCTGCGCCAGGGCCAGGACGACGACCGGTACCGGTTCGACGTCGGAGCGATGGCCACTGCGGCGCAACGGGATATCGTGGCGCGTCACGTCGACGAGGCGGTCGCCGCGGGGGCGCGGGTGACGACGGGAGGGAAGCCGACCGGGATCGGCACCTTCTTCCAGCCCACCGTGCTCGCCGATGTGGATCACTCGATGTCGTGCATGACCGAGGAGACGTTCGGCCCGACGCTGCCGGTGGTCAAGGTCCGCGACGAGGAGGAGGCGATCCGGCTGGCCAACGATTCGGTATACGGGTTGTCGGCCACCGTCTGGACTGGCGACATCGCACGCGGCGAGCGCGTCGCGCGCAGGCTGGAGGCCGGCGCGGTCAACATCAACGACGCAGCCTCCAACGCCTTCAACTTTGCGTTGCCGATGCCCGGGTGGAAGAACTCCGGCATCGGATCCCGCAACGGGGGAGCCGAGGGAATGCTGAAATATTGCCGCCCCCAAGCGATCACGGCTCCGCGCATCCCCACTCAGTCGAGCGAGATCAACTGGTACCCGTACTCTCGGCGTAAGGCGCGGGTGTTCACCGGAGTCATCCGGGCGGCCGTGGGGCGCGGTCGGCGGCGGGTGGGTCTCAAGCCACGCGACGGTGAACGGTGAAGTGCCAGGGGGCGGTGCTGCGGGGGGTCGGCAGGGACTGGGAGGTCGAGGAGATCACCCTCGATCCGCCCCGGGAGGGCGAGGTCCTGGTGAAGATGGCGGTGGCCGGCCTGTGCCATTCCGATGATCACTTCACCACCGGCGACATGGTGCCCACACCGGACATGGTGGCGCTCATGGAGGCCACCGGTGCGGCCGTCCCCGAGTACTTTCCGATGCTCGGCGGTCACGAAGGCGCCGGAGTGGTCGAAGAAGTCGGTCCCGGCGTGCGGTCGGTGCAACCCGGCGATCATGTCGCGTTGTCGTTCATCGCGGCGTGCGGGGTCTGCCGGTGGTGCGTGTCGGGCATGACCTATCTGTGCGACAACGGCGCCATGATGCTGGCGAAGGAGATGGTCACCGACGGCACCACACGACGTCACGTCGGAGATGAGGACCTCACCGCGATGGCCCAACTCGGCACCTTCGCCGAGTACGCGGTGCTCGCCGAGGAGTCGGTGATCAAGATCGACGAGTCGATTCCGCTCGATGCCGCATCGCTGGTGTCGTGCGGCGTGACCACGGGTGGGGTTCCGGAACCGTCGGGGTCGGTACCCAGCCCGGTGACGACTGTGGTCGTCGTCGGAACCGGAGGCGTGGGCATCAACGCGGTCCAGGGCGCGCGTGCCGCCGGCGCCGCCGCGGTGATCGCAGTGGATCCCGTTGACTTCAAACGTGATTCAGCGAAGTTCTTCGGTGCGACCGACACCAGTCCGTCGATCGAGGAGGCGTTTCCGCTGGTGCAGGAACTGACCAACGGGGTGATGGCCGACCGGGTGGTGCTCACACCGAGTGTGCTTCCCGCCGAGATGGTGTTGCCTGCGCTGATGCTCACCCGCAAGGGCGGGACCTGTCTGATCACGGGGGTGCCGAAGTTCGAGGTGAACATGGTGCCGCTGCTGCTGGTCGACCTGCTGAAGTCCTGCAAGACGTTGAAGGGGCTGATCTACGGCGGGATGAACCCCCGCGCGAGCATGCCGATGCTGTTGTCGATGTACCGCAACGGTCACCTCAAACTCGACGAGTTGGTCACCCGCCGGTACCGGTTGGATCAGATCAACGAGGCGACGCGCGATATGCGCGAGGGCCGGAACATCAGGGGGATCTTCGAGTTCGCCTGACGGACAAGGTCGTCAGGGCTGTGTGTAACCGGGCGGGTTGGCGCTCTCGACCCAGAAGTCGACACCGAGGTCCGATCCCGGGATGCAGTCGTAGACAGACAGATCGGTGACGCCGGATTCCAGCAGAACGTCCTCGCACAGCAGCGTGTTGCCGGTGTAACTCGAGGGCTTCGTCAGCACCGCGTACGCCGCGTCGGAGTACACCTCGGGTTTGCGTGAGCGGGCCATCGACTCATCTCCGCCGAGCAGGTTCTGCACCGCGGCGGTAGCCACCATGGTGCGCGGCCACAGGGTGTTGGAGGCGATGCCCGCGTCCCGCATCTCCTCGGCAATACCCAAGGCGCACAACGTCATTCCGAACTTCGCCATCATGTAGGGGGTGGGCCGCAGCCACTTCGACTCCAACAGGATCGGTGGCGACAACGTCAGGACGTGGGGGTTGTCCCGGCCTTTCATGTGCGGGATGCAGGCCTGCGACACCGCGTAGGTGCCGCGTACCTGGATGCCGTTCATCAGGTCGAAGCGCTTGAGCGGCACCTCTTCGATGGAGCCGAGGTTGATCGCCGAAGCGTTGTTCACGCAGATGTCGATGCCGCCGAACTGTTCGACGGCCTCGGCGACCGCTGCGGCGACCGAATCGCCGTCCCGGATGTCACCGACGATCGGCAGTGCCTGGCCGCCGACCTCCTCGATTTCCTTGGCGGCGGTGTACACCGTGCCGGGCAGCTTCGGATGCGGCTCGGCGGTCTTGGCGACCAGCGCGATGTTGGCGCCGTCGGCAGCGACGCGTTTGGCGATCGCCAGCCCGATACCGCGGCTGGCGCCGGAGATGAACATGGTCTTGCCCGCGAATGACATGGGCCTCACCCTATTGCGCACGGATGTCCGCGGTCACCGCATTGGTGAGCGCGATCAGGTCCGCGGGTGCCAGCGCGACGTCCCAGCCGCGCTTGCCGGCGCTGCACAGCACCCGGTCCCACCGCAGCGCCGAGGAGTCGACGACGGTGGGCAGCGGCTTGCGCTGGCCGAGAGGGGAGATGCCACCGACCACATACCCCGTCGAACGCTGGGCGGCCGCAGGGTCGGCCATCGTGGCCTTGGGCACGTCGAGCGCCGCCGCGGCCGCCTTCAGCGACAGTTTCGACGGCACCGGCAGCACCGCGACGCCCAGCCCCCTGGGCAGCGCGACCACGAGCGTCTTGAAGATCTGCTCGGGCGGCAGTCCGCCGGCCTGTCGCGAGCTGGTCCACCGCCTCTTCGCCGAATGAATCGCTGCGGGGATCGTGCCTGTACTGCACCACCGCGTGCGGTACGCCCGCGGCGACCAGCGCCGCGATCGCCGGCGTTGCTGCCCGTGCCACCGGCACACAGTAACGCCGCCGGGCCGGGCGAGCGGGGAACAAGGACCCCCACCGGCGCTGTTATTGACGACAGCTGTAGCAGACGAGTGCGCGACCAGAGAAAAGTTGTCGGTCGCAACCTCTAGGATCGCGGAAGGGGATCGATGGTGCCAGCGTTGGCCATGCAGGCCCCGCCACGTCCGGTGATAGTGCTGGACGTGTTCGGCGGCGCCGCTACAGAAGGGACGGTGTTCCCCACGATGACCGAGACCGATGGGTTGGCTGCCGAGGTCACGCTGGAAACAGACGATCCCGTCGAGCCCGCTGCGGAAACCGATGCCGAGCTGACCGCCCGGTTCGAGCGGGACGCGATTCCACTGCTCGATCAGCTCTACGGCGGCGCGCTGCGGATGACGCGCAATCCTGCCGACGCGGAGGATCTGCTGCAGGAGACGATGGTCAAGGCCTACGCCGGTTTCCGGTCGTTCCGCGAGGGGACGAACCTCAAGGCGTGGCTGTACCGCATCCTGACCAACACCTACATCAACAGCTATCGCAAGAAGCAGCGCCAGCCCGCGGAGTATCCGACCGAGGAGATCACCGACTGGCAGCTGGCGGCCAGTGCCGAACACACCTCGACCGGGCTGCGTTCGGCCGAGGTCGAGGCGCTGGAAGCATTGCCCGACAGTGAGATCAAGGAAGCCCTGCAAGCCCTGCCCGAAGACTTCCGGATGGCGGTCTACTACGCCGACGTCGAGGGCTTCCCCTACAAGGAGATCGCCGAAATCATGGACACGCCGATTGGGACGGTGATGTCGCGGTTGCATCGCGGCAGACGCCAGCTTCGCGAGTTGTTGGCCGATGTGGCCCGCGACCGCGGCTACATCCGGGGTGAGCAGTTCGATGCGCCGGAGGAGGTTGTGTCATGAGCGGCACCGATTCGACCCGTGGCACGGGTCCGGCGCCGAAGAGCGCTGGAACCCGCCGGTCGGCCCCGTCGACCCGGAGCATCCCGAGTGCGCCGCCGTCATCGCCGAGGTATGGACGCTGCTCGACGGCGAGTGCACCGTGGAGACCCGTGACAAACTGCGCCAGCACCTCGAGGAGTGCCCGACGTGCCTGCGGCACTACGGCATCGAGGAGCGGGTGAAGAACCTGATCGCCGTGAAGTGCAGCGGCGAGCGGGCTCCGGACAGCCTCCGCGAGCGGCTGCGAATCCAGATCAGCCGCACCACGATCATCCGCGGCTAGTCGAACCGTGTCGGGTTTTGCCGACACCGTGAGTCTCGCTATCTAGCGGCCAGGACAACGGCACCCGCCAAGCGGAAGCCCGTATCGTCGTCGGTGTAGTACAAGTATCCCGGTATTTGGTAGCCCGTCGGGTAGTCGCGCCGCGTCGAACTCTCTACGGCGAGAATGCCCTGACTCCATGATCCCCCACGGACACCGCGGGAATCGGGCTCGCCAGTTTCAGGAGCAGGTGACAGCACAATTGCGTCATTCCATTCCCACAGGTTACCGGTCATATCAAACGCGCCGTAGTACGAATGGCTGTTCACAAAACTGCCCACTGGGGTGAGGATTTCACCTCTCGGCCGCAAGTCATTGTAATTGGCCGCGTTGGTGCCCAAGAAATCACCGGGCGCATCATTCGGCAGCGCATCACTCTGGGTCGCGTATTTCCAATAACCGCCAACGCTGTTCTTGGTGGGATCATAGTACGCGGCCTTGTACCATTCGTCTTCGGTCGGTATCCAATAATGAGCACCCGCCTGCCGAATGAACACGCCGGTCACCGCGCCGTTCAGGTCATATGCGCCTGTTTCGGTGCCCGCTGTCGCGGTGCCGCCATTGTTGATCCAGTTGGCGTAACGAGCAGCAGAAAACCAGTTCACATAGGCCACCGGTAGGTTCTCGCGGCCCAACACGGCCTCATACGATAGCGAACCATCGAGAGTCACGGAGCGGGTGATCAATGCTCCGGTCTTTGCGCTTGCGTTTCCCATTTCCTGTTGCCACAGGTCGGTGATGTAGGCCGGCGAGGTGGCACTCGTCGCGACGGCGTTGAGGAAACTGACATAGGCGCCGACGGTGGCCTCGGTCGCCGCGATGCGGTACGTGTAGTCGACACGTCCATAGCCAGTGTCATCAGCAACATTCCCGGGGTCACCGACAGTCACCATGGCGACGGTCGGATCACCAGCGGAACCCTCGACCGGCACGGGTTGTGGACTCGACGGAGTCTCCGACGGTGGAGATTCCGGCGGCAGCGTATCTGCAGGCGCAGCACTGTAATTGACGGTTGCCACCGTTGAGCTGGCGATACGGAATCCGGTATCGTCGTCGACCTCGTCGGGGCTGTAGTCCCGGCGCACCTCGCTGCCCGGGTTGAGAATGCCAAGGCTCCACGACCCGCCGCGCACGATCATGGAATTCGGTAACCCTTGATAGTTGTCGATGAAGGTGTCGCTCCATTCCCACAGGCTTCCCGCTTGGTCCAGGGTGCCATAAAATGAAGCACTGTTCGGATACGCTCCGGCAGCGACCAGCTTTTGCCCCTCCGGGGCAGTGATTGCATTGTAATTGGCGGCATTGGCGCCACCGAGCTCGCGAGGGATACCGTTGTACGGCTGGTCATTGGAACGGGTGGGGAACTTCCAATACTGATTGCCCGCCGGCAGACTCGCGTCATAGAATGCGGCCTTGTACCATTCATCTTCTGACGGCAGCCAATATTTCGCGGTGCCAGTCCTGGTGATGACCACCGCGGTGTCATTGCCGTTGAGCGTGTAGGCACCCGTCTCGGTACCCGGGTCCGCCAGGAACGTTGCAGATGTCGGTTGTCCATTGTTCAGCCAGTTGACAAATCGGGCGGCATTGAACCAGCTCACGTTGGCGATAGGAAGTTGGTCCGCTCCCAGCGCCGCGCTGTAGACGTAGCCCCCGGTGGACAGAGATCCGCTCCGATTGATCTGCGAACCAATGACATGGCCGTCCTGCATCTCCGGATCCCACAAGTCGCGCAGATAATCGTATCGAGTGTCGTCTGGCACGTACCGGGCGACGGCATTGAGGAACTGCACGTATTGAGCAACGATCGTCTCGGTCCTGGAGACGCTGTATTCGTAACCGACCGAGCCGAAAGATCCATTGGAGGTTTGGTCGGCTGGATTTCCAGGGTTCCCCACGACCAGCAAGCTGAATTGCAGAGGACTGGTGCCCTGCGTGCCCGACTCGCCGGCGGCGCCGGTCGCGCCGCCATTTGCACCGGTACCGCCGACGCCACCTGCGCCACTGGCGCCGCCACTGCCGTCGGGATCGCCCACGGCACCGGCTCCGCCCGCTCCGCCACTGCCGCCGTTGCCGCCGTCGGTGACAGCTGCTCCGACCGCCCCGGCGCCACCATCGCCACCGGCACCACCGGTACCACCGTCGGCTCCGGCACCGTCGGCGCCCGCCGTGAGTCCGGTGCCACCGGTGCCGCCCATACCACCGTTACCGCCAGCGCCGCCGTTGCCACCGCTGCCGCCGTTCTGACCGGTATCGGTTGCGCCCGCTGAGCCGGCGCCTCCGACACCGCCCGAGCCGGCGCCCCCACCGGCGCCGCCGTTACCGCCGACGCCCGATGTGGAGCCGCCGGTACCGCCCGCTCCGCCCGCGCCGCCGTTGCCGCCGGCGGTGCCGTCCGAGCCGGAGTCGCTCGGGTCCTGGCCGTCCAGACCGGCGGTGCCGTTGACACCGCTTCCGCCGGCTCCGCCGTTGCCTCCGTTGCCGATCGTGCCGGCATCGCCGCCGGCACCACCGGTGCCGCCGCTGCCGCCGGCGGTGGTGGGACTGAAGCCGGCCCCGCCCTGACCGCCGTTACCGGCCGGGCCGATGATGGCCCCGCCGTTGAACGCCGTTGGTCCCCGCGCTGCCGCCGTGGCCGGTGCCGGCTAGACCGCCGGCACCGCCGACACCCGCGGAGCCGGGGTTGCCGCCGTCGCCGCCGCGCCCGCCACCGGGAGTGGTGCTATCACCTTCTGCGCCTGCCCCACCGTCGCCCGGCGTGCCTGCACCCCCGCCCTTGCCACCGGCGCCACCGTCGCCGCTGACGCCAGTGTTGTTGAACACCACCAGGAATCGGCCCGAACCGGCGAGTCCGCCGACGCCACCATCACCGCCCGCTCCGCCGGTACGACCGTTGCCCCCGGTGCCGCCGCTCCCGCCGGCGAGGGTCGCGTCCTGGCCGGCGACGCCGCCACCGCCACTGCCGCCGCTCCCGCCGACACCGCCAGCCCCCCCGCTGCCCCCGCTCCCGAAGACCCAGCTACCGTCCCCGCCGCTGCCTCCGGCACCGCCGTTACTGCCGGGACTACCAGCGGTGCCGGAGTCGCCCGCACCGACCCCGTCGATGCCCTGCACGCCGTCCGCGCCGGCTCCGCCGGTCCCGCCGTCGCCACCGCGGCCCTGGAACGAGAGCAGCCCGGTGTTGCCGCCATCGCCACCGACACCGCCGACAGCAAGGGCAGCACGGGCAGCCCCGCCCGCCCCGCCGGCGCCGCCGCCACCGGTGAACAGACCGCCGTGACCCCCATGACCGCCGGCGCCGCCATGGTCGCCGGCCCCGCCCGACCCGCCGGCGCCCCCCTTGCCCTGAACCGCCAGGAAACCGGTGTTGCCGCCGATGCCGCCGGTTCCGCCGGTGCCGCCGCTGCCGGTGCCGCCGGAGCCGCCGCCGCCCCCCGTACCCCACACCGACAACAGCCCGGTGTTGCCGCCACTGCCACCGCCACCGCCGGGTGAACCAAAGGCCAGCGCTACACCGCCGGTCCCGCCGTTTCCGCCGGTGCCGATGAACAGCCCACCGGCGCCGCCATCACCGCCGGCGCCACCTGCCACACCGGCCCCGCCGTCGCCGCCGTCGCCGAACCATCCTGCCGAACCGCCGGTGCCGCCGTTGTAGCCGTCGCCGCCATTGCCGAACAGTCCACCGTTGCCGCCATCGCACGCAGCGATGCCGGTGCAGGTGGCGGCGTCGTAGCTGAAGCCGTTGCCGATCACCAGGCCCCCGTTGGGGTTCTCCGGGGTGCCGCCGCCGATGAACACCCGGACGAAATCACCAGGCTGCCACGCGCCGACCGCTGCCGGGCTCACCAACCCGCTCGAGTGGGCGGTGCCCGGACCGAGGAGTCGGCGCCCTTGTCCCGCAGCGGCGGCGGCTGTGCCATCACCGGCGGATCGGGTGAGGGAATCGCTCCCGAGTTCGCGCCGCACAAAGCCCAGCGTCGCCAGCATCGACGGTGTCGCCACCGGCACGTCGGGGCTCTCGCCGCTCTGGTTGTCGCCGAGCCACGACAGCGGGCCGGCGCTCGGGTTGGTGACGCCGGTCGGCTGGTCAGTCGCCTCGGGAGCCGCTGTCATCAGCGGTGTTTCGGCTTCGGACACCGAAGACCCTCCGACCTCGTCGGTCGGCAACGCCGCTGGAGTGGTGCCTGTGCCGGTCGCCGCTGATGCGTCCGAGGAGGACCCGACAGATACCCGAGTAGCGGTGGACTGACGCGCCTCGCTTCCGGCGGGGGTAACGGCCGGCTCGCTCTCGTCGTCGACGGGCTGCTCCCGGGCCGAGTCCGATGCACCAGCGTCCGAACCGGACTCCTCGTCGTCTGCCGCGTTCGGCTTGTTCCCGTCATCTGCGGACTCCTCGCCACTCGCCGACGCACCCGACGACTTGCCGCCGCTGGTATCCGAAGGCGATCCGTCCGAGCCCGGCGCCGCCCTTTTACTCGCTCCCTCTGACGACGACGGACTCGAGCCCGACGAGCCGGGCGAGCCCGTCACATCGGCGAATGCAACGGCCGGCATGGACCCGATCGCCGCGCCCACCCCGAGCGCGATGGCCAGTGCGCCCACCCGTCCCACATTGCGGGCATAGCTGGACGTCGGAGGCGCTGGGAGCCGACCGCCGTACTCGATATCGCCCGGTCGGCCTGTGCCTGCGGCTCGCCGCCGGCGCCCACCCGCGACAACGGCACGCCCGCCGTCGGCAACGGACAGGGGAAATCCTGATGGGCGCATGTCTGATCCTCGCGGCATCGCGCGGAACCGGCCCCCGCACTATTGACGCTCATGTAAACATAGGAACCGTCCACTTTGCTCGGTTAACGAGTAATGGCGGTCGATATCCTTTGAAAGTCTCCTGTTCCGAAGGCCACTACGGTCAGTGTCACAGCCTCGATAGGGCTTTTGGCTAACTTCGAGGATTCGCCGGTGATGCGGTTCGCGACGGCATCAGCGGACCCTAGCCATCCGTGTGTCGTGGGTGTTCGACATCGTTCGACGTCGTTCGAACGGGCACGAAGACGGCCCCCGGGTTGATCTCCGGGGGCCGTTTCCGCAGTGAACGATCGTCCGCGGTTAGCGAACCGATTTCGAACCGCAGTTGGGCCGCTTGCCGTGGTTGGCCTTCGAGTGTTTGCGGTCACGCTTCTTACGGCCACGCTTGGCCATGGTGTACCTCCAAGTAGTCGGGTGGGGTGTCATCCCGCGCGCGGCGGGAGCGTTGGGCCCATTGTCGCATGCCTCGCGGACACTATTTTCGGGGTGGTGGAACGCCCGTCATGCGCGATCGGCGTCTGCTCCGCAGTTTGGCCTCTCGTTGTGGTTCGATAGACGCGATAAGCACCGGCGCTGAAGTGAGTGGGGTGAAGATGGCCGAGGACGTTCGCGCGGAGATCGTGGCCAGTGTGCTCGAGGTCGTGGTTCACGAGGGCGATCAGATCGGTGAAGGCGACACCCTGGTGCTGCTCGAGTCGATGAAGATGGAGATCCCCGTGCTCGCCGAGGTGGCCGGGACCGTCAGCAACGTCAGCGTGTCCGTGGGTGACGTCATCCAGGCCGGCGATCTCATCGCGGTCATCAGCTGAGCGCCCGTTGACCCGGACTGACCCAGACGCTCCTGAACGCAGTAGGCCATGTCCACCCTCGGTGACCTGCTCGCCGAGCACACCGTCCTGCCCGGCAGCGCCGTCGATCACCTGCACGCTGTGGTCGGTGAATGGCAGCTGCTGGCCGACCTTTCGTTCGCCGACTACCTGATGTGGGTGCGCCGCGACGACGAGAAGGTGGTGTGCGTGGCCCAGGTGCGGCCCAACACCGCGCCGACGGTGCTGCTGGCCGACGCCGTCGGAACACTCGCCAAAACCGAGGACCTCCCGATCGTGGCCTCGGCCTTCTGTTCCGGGGACATCGGCCGCGTCAAGGTGGCGGGACAGAACGGCTCGCCCGGACAGAATGTGGAGGCCGTCCCGGTGCGGCACGGGAGCAACGTCGTCGCCGTGCTCACCCATCAGACGTCGTTGGCGCCGCGGCAGACCAGCCCGCTGGAGACCGCATACGTGGACTGTGCGGGCGACCTGCTGCACATGTTGTCCGAAGGCACCTTCCCCAACGTCGGCGACCTTGCGATGTCCCGGTCAAGCCCGCGGGTCGGCGACGGCTTCATCCGATTGGACGACACCGGCGTGGTGTCGTTCGCCAGCCCGAACGCGATCTCGGCGTATCACCGGATGGGGCTGGCGGCCGAGCTCGGCGGCCACAACCTGGTCAGCGTGACCCGGCCGCTGATCTCCGATCCGTTCGAGGCGCAGGAACTGGCCAACCATGTCCGGGATTCGCTGGCCGGTGGATCCAGCATGCGGATGGAGGTCGACGCGGGCGGCGCGGCGGTCCTGCTGCGCACCCTGCCGCTGGTGGTGCACGGCGCCGCGGTGGGTGCGGCGGTGCTGATCCGCGACGTCACCGAGGTCAAGCGCCGCGATCGGGCGCTGCTGTCGAAGGACGCCACGATCCGCGAGATCCACCACCGCGTCAAGAACAACCTGCAGACCGTCGCGGCGCTGCTGCGGCTGCAGGCGCGGCGCACCAACAATGCGGAGGGCCGCGAGGCGCTGATCGAATCCGTGCGTCGGGTGTCGTCCATCGCGCTGGTCCACGATGCCCTGTCGATGTCGGTGGACGAGGAGGTCAATCTCGACGAGGTCATCGACCGGATCCTGCCGATCATGAACGACGTCGCGACCGTCGACGCCCCGATCCGGATCAACCGGGTGGGTGAGCTGGGCGTGCTGGATGCCGACCGCGCGACGGCGCTGATCATGGTGATCACCGAGCTCGTCCAGAACGCGATCGAGCATGCCTTCGACACCACCACCTCGCAGGGCTGCGTCACGATCCGTTCCGAACGTTCCGCCCGCTGGCTCGACGTCGTCGTCCACGACGACGGGCGCGGGCTGCCGGACGGCTTCAGTCTGGAGAAGTCGGACCGCCTCGGACTGCAGATCGTGCGGACCCTGGTGTCCGCGGAACTCGACGGGTCGCTGGGCATGCATGACGTCGCGACTGGCGGCACCGATGTGATTCTGCGGGTGCCGATCGGCAGGCGCGGCCGCCCAAGCCAATACTGACGGGGCAGTGAGAAATGGCGGCCAATGCCGGAATTAACCCGAATTGTTTTCACATAGTTACGGCCCCGACTTTCGTCGGGGCCGTTGGCTCAGCGTGCCGGGCCGAGCTAGACCCCGCTACGCGCCTTGGTGCGAGCGTTGCGACGCTTGAGGGCGCGACGTTCGTCCTCGCTCATCCCGCCCCACACGCCTGCGTCCTGACCCGAGTCCAAAGCCCAGCTCAGGCACTCTGCGGTGACCGGGCAACGGTTGCAGACGAGCTTCGCGTCAGCGATCTGGGCAAGGGCCGGTCCGCTGTTTCCCACCGGGAAGAACAGTTCCGGATCCTCGTCGCGACAGACCGCCTTGTGGCGCCAATCCATGGGTCCAACTCCTTTTCATGTGCGCAGCGGAGCGCACGAGGTCTACTTCGGCTGTTAACGCAAGCGCACCAAATGTTTCTGCGCTGTTGCATAAGATGCTTTCACAGGCTGAACAGATGTCAATAGAACTTCGTTAACAGGTGGGCAATCTCACTAGCAGAGGTCCGTTACCGGATCCCTAACTCCGTTGTACTACACTTAACTTAGCTGCGCCCTGAATCGACGCTGTGAACCTGTCCAGCGCTGCCGGTTCGCGCTGGTCAGAGCATTTGTCGAGTTGGGGTCACGGGCGGAGCTACCACGCCGAGAGCGTTGGGGACCGCAGTGAATTGCATGATTTCGCGCTGACCGATGTAATCGCCGTCGATCTGGCACGCGACGGGCGTGTCGCTGGTCACCTTGAGCCAGGCGAGGTCGTCATCGCGGATCAGGTGTTTGGCGTCGATGCGTGGCTTGCGCGACAGCATCCGCCGCACCAGGCCCAGATTGGCCCAGACGTTCATGCTCGTCGTCGCGAACACGCCGAGACCCGTCTCGAACGTGGTGTCGGGGTTCGTCCACACCGGGCGCGTGTTCGCGTAGGTCCACGGGCTGGAGTTCGAGACGAACGCGAAATGCACGCCGGAAATCGGCTCGCGGCCGGGGAGGTGCAGGGTCAGCGTCGGATCCCGGCGCGCGTTGGCCAGCATCTCGCGGACCGCGACGCGGATGTAGCGGGACGCGGTGACCTTTCGTCCCTTCGCCCGTTGCGCCTCCACGGCGGCGACGACGTCGCCGTCCACCCCCAGGCCCGCCGTGAACACCCCCCAGCGTTCCTGGCAGTCCATCAGGCCGATGCGCCGCCAGGACTTGCTGCGCCCGTACTCGTCGATCAGGTCCACGAGCTGGTTCGTCGCCTCGGTCGGGTCCGGACTGATCCCCAGCGCGCGGGCGAACACGTTGGCCGATCCGCCGGGCACCACGCCTACCGCTGGCCCGGCGTCGCCCGGTCCCGCCTCGCCGAGAATGCCGTTGGCGACCTCGTTCACGGTGCCGTCTCCGCCGTGCACGATCACCATGTCCACCCCGCCGCGGGTGGCCTCCTGCGCGATCTCGATGGCGTGGCCCCGGTGGTCGGTGTGGACGACGGACAGTTTCACCCGGCTCTCCAGGGCGTGGGCCAGGAGGTCGCGACCGGCGCGCGTCGTCGAGGTTGCATTCGGATTCACGATGAGCACGGCGCGCACGAGGGCGTGAGCCTATCCGCGACGGCAGGCACCTGCGATACACGTGACGTGGCCGGTAGGTGCCTGACCAGGGAGTGCCCGGCAGCGCCTCGCCGAATCCGACGCGCTGCGCCGGTACCGTACAACGGTGACCGAACGCCGATTGCTGCTCGTCAACGGGCCGAACCTGAACCTGCTCGGCACCCGGCAACCCGAGGTGTACGGATCCACCACGCTGGCCGAGATCGAGGCGAAAGTGGCGGCGGTGGCCGCGGAGTCCGGTCTGCAGGTGCGGTCGGTGCAGAGCAATCACGAGGGCGAGCTGATCGATGCCATCCACGCCGCACGCGCCGACTGCGCAGGCATCGTGATCAACCCCGCCGCCTACAGCCACACCTCGGTGGCGATCGCCGACGCCCTGCGCTCGGTCGGGCTGCCGGTCGCCGAGGTGCACCTGAGCAACATCCACGCCCGTGAAGAGTTCCGGCACCACTCCTATGTCTCCGCCGTCGCCGACATGGTGGTGGCGGGCGCGGGTCCGCTGGGCTACGAGACGGCGGTGCGATACCTGGCGGGCAGGCTGTCGCAGTGACGCCCCGTGCGGTGCGCGTGGCCGGCGCCATCACCGCGCTGCAGGGAGTCCTCGCGATCGTGGTGGCCGTTGCGCTCGCCGTGCGCGAACTCGGCGGCCATCACGAGGACGCGATCAGCGGGTACGGCACGGCGGCCTGGTTCGCGATCATGGGATCAGCGGTGTCGGCGGCGGGCTGGGCGTTGTGGACCGGGCGGCGATGGGGCCGCGGCATCGCGGTGTTCGCCAATCTGCTGCTGCTGGGCGTCGCCTGGTACGTCTACACCTCCGGTCAGTTGCGCTATGCGGTGCTGGTCGGCTGTGGTGGCGGTGGCCGTGCTGGCGCTGTTGTTCAGTCCGTCGGCGCTGCACTGGCTGACTCAGCGCCGTCCGACGACGATCGTTGAGGAGTCGGGCAATCGGAGTCAGGAGTCGCCCGCCAGTTCCGACAGCTCCGGGCCGGACACCCGGTAGGTGATCCACTCGCTCTGCGGCCGTCCTCCGACGCGGTCGTAGAGGGCGATCGCGTTGACGTTCCAGTCCAGCACGGCCCAGCTCAGCCGCGTGTAGCCGTGATCGACGCATTCCCGGGCCAGCGTCGCGAGCAGCTTGCGGGCCAGGCCGCGCCTTCGGAACTGCGGGCGCACGAACAGGTCCTCGAGGTAGATACCGGCCACGCCGTCCCAGGTCGAGAAGTTGCGGAACCACAGCGCGCCGGCGGCCGCCCGGCCGTCCACCTCGGCGAGGTGACCGTACACCGTCGGATGCGGGCCGAAAAGTGCGTCCCGCAACTGGGTTTCGGTCACCGTGCAGTCGGCGGCGGCGTGTTCGAACTCGGCGAGCTCGCGGATCATCGCGGTCAGCTCGGCCTCGTCCCCGGGGCGCACGGCTGCGGATGATGTCACTCACGGCTCGACTCCCAACGCCGCCAGGATGGTTCTGAATTTGGTTGTGGTTTCGTCGACTTCGTCGTCGGGATCGGATTCGGCGACGATGCCGCCACCGGAGTGCGCGTCGGCCGTGCGGCGGTCGGCGGACAACTGCGCACACCGGATCGACACCACCCAGCGGCCGTCGCCGCGCTGGTCGCACCAGCCGACCGCCCCCGCGTAGAAGCCGCGGTCGCCCTCGATCTCGTCGATCAGCGCGGTGGCCTGGCCGGTGGGGGAGCCGCCGACCGCCGGCGTCGGGTGCAGTGCGATGGCCAGATCCAGTGCAGTGGTGGACTTTTCACGCAAGAGCCCGGTAATCGGGGTGTACAGGTGCCAGACCGCCGCGGTCTTGGTGAGCTGGGGCTGTTCGGCGATGTGCAGGTCGGTGCACAGCGGGTCGAGCGTCGTCGCGCAGACGCGTCGACGACCAGTTGATGTTCGTGACGGTTCTTGGCCGATTCGGCGAGTGCGGCACCGCTGGCCGCGTCGGCGTCGGGGTCGGGCAGCCGTGGGGCGGAGCCGGCGAACGGGTCGGCACGTCACCTGCTGCCCGCGGCGGGCGACCAGGAGTTCGGGGCTGGCGCCGACGAGCGCGGCGCCGGAGTAGCCATCGCCGGCCGCAGACAGGTCGACGAGGTACGCGCTGGCCTGTGCGTCGTTGGCGACGAGTCGCTGCAGCACGGTCCTGGCGTCCGAAGGGTCCGTCGGCGGTCACCCGCAGCGCGCGTGCCAGCACGACCTTGTGCAGGCCGTCTGCCGGGTCACGCAGTCGTGTCAGGGCCGCGGCGATGCGGCCGCGGTGCTCGTCGGCGGCCGGTATCGTCTCGGCGATCCGCGCGCTGGGAAGGTCACGCACCGGCCACCCGGGCAGTGCTTCGGTAACCGCCACCGACTGCGGCCGGATCAACGCTGCCGGTCTCGAGATGTCGAAAGGCAAGGCGCCCAAGATGATCGGCGCGCTGTGCGAGGCCAGGGCGGCCCGCGCGTCGGCGATCCGCGGGAAGGCGGTGTGCACGCCGTCGGCGGCGATGACACCGTCGGGGCCGGTGAGGACGAACGTCGGCTCGCGGGTCACGCCGGTGCGGCCGGGTTGGGGTGGCCCGTCAGCCCCAACGCGCTGAGTTGACGCACGCCGTGCTCGAAGCCGCACACCGCGATGGACACGGCAGGCATCGCGAACCGGATGCCTTCGTAGACGGGTTGCTCGATCCAGCGGGTGATCACCGCGCGGGAGAAGTGACCGTGCCCGACGAACACGACGTCGCGGGACTCCATGTGGTGCAGCGCCAGGGCGATCGCCCGGTCGGCACGCTCACAGACCTGCGCCGAGGTCTCGCCGCCGGGGCACCCGTGCGTCCACACCAGCCAGTTCGGCACCGTCTGGCGGATCTCCACGGTGGTGGTTCCCTCGTAGTCCCCGTAATCCCATTCGCTGATCAGCGGATTCACCTCGTCGACGGTGAGCCCGGCCAGATCGGCGGTGGTCCTCGCGCGCATGCGTGGGCTGCTGATGACGAACGGATCGTCCAGTCGCAGTTGTTGCAGCGTCTCTGCTGCCGCCTCGGCCTGCTCGCGACCGCGGGGGGTGAGCTCGAGCTCGGTGCGGCTGGTGTGCTTGCCCGACTTCGACCACTCCGTCTCGCCGTGTCGAAGCAGGATCAGCCGGTGCTGCAGGAGGGCCACAGTGTCCGATTGTGCCGCACGCCTCTTCACCACCGGCGTGCGCATGACAGGATGGTCGGTGTGACGCGGGTACTTGCGGTCGCCAATCAAAAGGGTGGGGTCGCCAAAACAACGACGGTGGCGTCGCTTGGCGCGGCGATGGTGGAATTAGGGAAGCGGGTGCTGCTCGTCGACCTGGACCCCCAGGGTTGTTTGACGTTCTCGCTCGGGCAGGACCCCGACAAGCTGGCCGTCTCGGTCCACGAGGTGCTGCTCGGCGACGTCGAACCCGACGCGGCGCTGGTCGAGACGTCGGAGGGAATGACGTTGCTGCCCGCCAACATCGACCTCGCGGGCGCCGAGGCGATGCTGCTGATGCGGGCCGGTCGGGAGTACGCACTCAAACGCGCGCTGGCCAAGGTGTCCGAGGACTTCGACGTGGTGATCATCGACTGCCCGCCGTCGCTGGGGGTGCTCACGCTCAACGGCCTGACCGCCGCGGACGACGTGATCGTTCCGCTGCAGTGCGAGACGCTCGCCCACCGGGGTGTCGGTCAGTTCCTGCGCACCATCACCGACGTCCAGCAGATCACCAACGCCGACCTCGCGCTGCTGGGCGCGTTGCCCACGCTGTACGACTCGCGCACCACCCACAGCCGTGACGTGCTGCTCGACGTCGCCGACCGCTACAACCTTCCGGTGCTGGCGCCGCCGATCCCGCGCACCGTGCGGTTCGCCGAGGCCAGCGCGTCGGGCTCGTCGGTGCTGGCCGGGCGCAAGAACAAGGGCGCGCATGGCGTACCGGGAATTTGCGGCCGCGCTGCTCAAGCACTGGAAGAGCGGCAAGGAGCTGGCGACCTTCACCCCCGAGGTCTGACCGGCTCCCCGCTCGCAGATCCTGGGGCGTCAGCTCGCCAGCGCCACCAGCTCGTCGCCGCGCTGCTCCAGCAGCATCGAGCCCGCCACGGCGGGCACCACCGGGCCCGGCACGGGTGGCCGGCCGCTGCAACGCGATGTGGCGGTCACCGGCGCCGGTCGCCGGATCGAAGACGTCGTAGCCGCTGCTGACGGGCACCATCAACCGGCCGGCCATGATCGTGGCGGGACCGACCGGGGCGTTGCCGCCCGCCGCGGCGACCGTGTACTTGTACTGAAGGTTGTTGGCGGAGAACACCATTACGCTGTCGCCGGTCCACCAGGTGATCAGGTCGCCGGCCCGTGACATCGTCGCGTCGGGAGACGGGTGGCGCGGTCACCACCGTGCTGGCGATCACCGCGCCGGTCTCGTCGACGATGTCGACCCTCGGCTTCGGGATGGGGACGTACACCGCGGTGTCGGTGTCCGTCACCGCCACCACCCGGGCGCCGCTGCCGTCGGGGACACCCTTCTGCGGCACGTACTTCAGCTCGGGGGTGTCCTCCTCGTCGGAAGGCCGCAGCAACGTCAGCCGCAGATCGGTCTGGCCATCGCAGGACTCCAGCACGGACACCGCGGCTCGAACTCGCCGCGGTCGACACCAGGCGGCACAACGACGCGGCGGGCATGCCGGGCTTGATGGGCGCATCGAGCGCGCCGTAGCTCAGCATCCGCACCATGTCGGAGCGCCACATCTCCAGCCGGGTGTCCCCGGCCGACAGCACCGTCGTGCCGTCGCCGGACAAGCGTCACCTCACGGTCGGAGTAGCTGCTGCGGGCCGGACCGCGCAGCCCGGTCTTGGCGTCCACGGTGCTGACCTGCCCGCAGCCGCGCCCGTCGGGGTAGACCGCCACCGCGTAGCTGTAGACCCAGGTGACCCCGCAGAGCTCGAGGTCACGGGCATAGCTCCAGAGCGTGTCGCCGGTGGTGGGGTCACGGCCCTCGATCGCCCGGCCGTAGCCGGTCACCACGGCGCCCGCGACCACCAGCGGCTGGCTGGTCTTCGGGCTGGGTGCGGTCCACAGCTGCCTCAGCGAGACCGGCACGTCCCGGCCGGTTTCAGGGCGGCGACCGGGTTCGCGGCGGGCAGGCTGATGGTGGCCCTGGCGTCGCTCGTCCACCAGACGATGGCCGCGACGAGCGCGATGACGCCGGCGATCGCCGCGGCCGCCACCATGTCCGCCCGAGTCCTGCGTTCGGGTTTGACCATCGGGTGGGCGGGTTCGGCTAGCTGGTGCCCGCGGTCGTGGCCTTGCTGGGGCGACGCCGACGACGCCTGCGTCCGGACCGTGCAGCGTCCGACGGCTCGCCGCCGGTGCTGTCGGTCTCCGGCGGCGGCCGGGCTGCTCGGCAGCGCCGGGTGGCCTTCGAGGTGGGCACTGCCGTTCTGGCCGCCGCGGGTGCGCGCCGGCGTCCGGTTGCGCGCCGGGGCTGCTTGTCGTCGCCGTTCTCGGAACGGCGCTTGGTCTCTTGCTTCGGCCGCTCTCCTCGGGCCGTCCGCGCTGCGCGCCGCGTTGCCGACCTTGCCGGTGGCGTCGGTCGGGATGTTCATCTCTTCGTACAGGTGCGGCGAGTTCGAGTAGGTCTCGGCCGGGTCGGGCGTGTCCAGTCCCAGCGCCTTGTCGATCATCGTCCAGCGGGGCAGCTCGTCCCAGTCGACCAGGGTGACGGCGATGCCGGTCTTGCCCGCCCGACCGGTGCGGCCGATGCGGTGCACGTAGGCCTGCTCGTCCTCGGGGATCTGGAAGTTGATGACGTGGGTGATGTCGTCGATGTCGATGCCGCGGGCGGCGACGTCGGTGGCGACCAGCACGTCGACCTCGCCGGTGCGGAAGGCCTTCAGCGCCTTCTCGCGAGCGGCCTGGCCCAGGTCGCCGTGCACGGCGCCGACCTTGAACCCGCGCTCGGCGAGTTCGTCGGCGACCTTCTGCGCGGTGCGCTTGGTGCGGGTGAAGATCATCGTCGCGCCGCGGCCCTCGGCCTGCAGGATGCGGGCGACCATCTCGACCTTGTCGAGCGCGTGCGCGCGGTACGCGAACTGCTCGGTGGTGTCGTGGGTGGCCGACGAATGCGGCGCCTCGGCGCGGATGTGCGTCGGCTGGTTCATGAACGTGCGGGCCAGCGTGATGATCGGGTCCGGCATGGTCGCCGAGAACAGCATGGCCTGACGCTTGGCGGGGATCTGCTTGAGGATCCGCTCGATGTCGGGCAGGAAGCCCAGGTCGAGCATCTCGTCGGCCTCGTCGAGCACCAGCGTCGACAGAGCCCGCCGAGCTGCAGATGGCCCTGCTGCGCCAGGTCGAGCAGTCGGCCGGGGGTGCCGACGACGACGTCGGCGCCCTTCTGCAGCGACTCGATCTGCGGCTCGTAGGGGCGGCCGCCGTAGATCGCGACGACCGACAGCGGGCGGCTCGTGCCGTCGTGCTCTGCCAGCAGGTACTTCGACGCCTCGATGAGGTCGCCGTAGACCTGCAGGCACAACTCGCGGGTGGGGACGACGATCAGGGCGCGCGGGATGCCGCTCAGCGGGCGTTCGGTGTCGGTGGTGAGCTGCTGCAGCAGCGGCACGCCGAACGCGAAGGGTCTTGCCCATGCCGGTGCGGGCCTGGCCGATCAGATCGTCGCCGGCCAGGGCCAGCGGCAGGGTCAGTTCCTGGATCGCGAAGGCGTGTTCGATGCCGGACTCGGCGAGGGCGCGCACGATCTCGTCGCGAACTCCGAGCTGGGCAAATGACGGACTGGGATGCGGGATTACGGGTGTCATACTGGGGAAACGAAGCCTTTCACTGTCATTCCTCATGGCGTTCCACGCGCGCACGAGTTGTGAAGAAACTCCGTCGGGGCCCTGCGATGAGGAGGCGGGCCGCCGTCGTGCACGCACATTGTCTAAGGTGCCTGCGGCGATTTCAGCCGGCGTGACCAGGATCGATCGGTCGACATTCGCGCCGACACCACCTTCATGGTAACCGGTCGGTTCGCCCGATCGTGACCGTGCTCGTCGGCGTCTACAGTTGGGCCATGACTTCGACGCCATCTGCGGCCGCTGGTCCAGCCTCTGCGGACGAGCAAAGCGGGTCGGGCGTGTCGTCTCAGCATCCGGGTATCGACGAGCTGTTCGCGCTGCTGGCCTACGGCGAGGTCGCGGCGTTCTACCGCCTCACCGAGGAGGCGCGGATGGCACCCAACCTGCGCGGCCGGATCAACATGGCCCTGATGGCGGCCGCCGAGATGAACCACTACGAAGTGCTGCGCGACGCCATGAAGCGCCGCGGCGTCGACTCGTCCCGGCGATGACCAAGTACGCGTCGACGCTGGAGAACTACCATCGGCTGACCACCCCGAGCACCTGGCTCGAGGCGCTGGTGAAAACCTATGTCGGCGACGCCCTGGCCGCCGATTTCTATCTGGAGATCGCCGGCTCGATGCCCGACGAGGTCGCCGACGTGGTGCGGTCGGTGCTCGCCGAAACGGGGCACTCGCAGTTCGTCGTGGCCGAGGTCCGGGCCGCGGTGACCGCCAGTGACCGCCAGCGCCACCGGTTGGCGCTGTGGTCACGGCGGTTGCTGGGAGAGGCGATCACCCAGGCCCAGTACGTGCTCGCCGACCATGACGAACTTGTCGATCTGGTGATGTCGGGCGGCGGCGGCCTGTCGCAGATGACCGACTTCTTCGACCGACTGCAGCACACGCACAGCACCCGGATGCGCGAGCTCGGCTTGGCCTGACCGGTTCGCTACCGCGTGCAGTTGGTGATGATCGAGTTGTTGTTCTGCGTGGCGATCAGCGCGCCGTTGGCGTCGACGATGCTGCAGTTGAGCTGACCCGCAATGCTGGTCGCGGTCACCGAGCTCAGCGTCACGCCCGGATTCAGCACCACCGTCTTCGACCAGGGCAGCGCGACGTTCACGTCGGTCACCAGCGCGCCTTGCTGATCGGTGTAGATCACCGTCACCAGGTCGATGAGCTGGCGGCTGCCGGTGATCCGGTAGGTGACGGTGCCGGGGGGCGCTGCGGCAGGTGGGGCGGCCTGCGGGGCGGGCAGCAGGGGAGCGGCGGGCTGGGTCGTCGGCGCCGCGGCCGTCGGGGTAGGTGTCGGGCTGACCGTGGTGACCGTCTCGGCAGGCAGGGACGGTGCCGCGGGTGCCGCCGCGCGGGGCGCCGACGACGGTTCCGGGGCGGCGCTGGAGGTCGGTTCCGGTGACGCGATCGTCGCCGACACCGAACCGCTGTCGCCGCCGCCGAGGATCAGGCTCGCGGTGATGACGGCGACGAACAGGATCGCGCCGGCGACACCGGCGATCCACATCCAGCGGCGGTCGATGCGGGCTTCGTCGTCGTCGTAGTTCTCCAAAGAGTCGTAGTCGTCGTAGTTCTCGACGGGGCCGTCGTCGTAGTCGTCGTAGTCGTCGTGGTCGCTGCCGGGATACGGCGGGATGGCGTCGGTGTCCAGGTCGCCGTCGCGCTCCGCGCGGTCCTGACGAGGGCCGTAGCGCCTGCCTCCGGGTTGGCTGCGGATGCGCTCGGTCGGAGTCAGCGAATACGGTGATTGTGCGGTATAAGGCCTGTTCATCCCAGCTGTCCCAGTCGTTTCCGGATGGTTCCGGGCCTGATGCTATCGAGACAGAAGTGGCGTATGGGGTTGGCGCGCCTGCCCCCCGGTCACGGTCGGGACTCGGTTCGGTCGCCCCCGCGTTGCGGCGTCGGTCGGGGCCCGTTCGCTGACCGCGTAGGTCCCAGGGCCGCCTCGCAGGGTCGGCGTCCACTAGCCTCCTGGTGAGAAGACGAGCACACGAACGGAAAGGTTCTCACCGTGGAGGTCAAGATCGGTGTCACCAACAGCCCGCGCGAGCTGATTTTCAGCAGCGCGCAGACGCCGGCCGAAGTGGAGAAGTTGGTGTCCGACGCGCTGAGCACTGAGGCGGGCGTGCTGAGCCTCACCGACGAGAAGGGCCGGCGTTTCCTCGTGCAGTCCGCGAAGATCGCCTATGTCGAGATCGGCGCCGCCGACTCACGCCGGGTCGGATTCGGTGTGGGTGCAGTGGGTGCGGTGGGTGCGGAAGTGACCAAAGCCGGCTGACCACGTCGCCGGAATTGAGTCATGTGCGCCGGAATTGCATTCCACGCGCCGAATTGCGAGAAGGTTCCGCGTGGAATGCAATTCCGGCGGCGCGTGCGACTCAGGATCTCGTCAGGGGCACGTGTGACAGTCCGCCCCAGATGAACTGCACCGTGCCTTCCACGGCGTCGTCCTTCTCGATCGGGCGCTCGTTGTTGAGCCAGTAGCGTGCGGAGTCGACGCTGATGCTCACCAGACCCACCGCGATCATCCTGGCGCGATGGGGCTCCAGCCCGGAATCGTGGCTGATCAGGTCGAACACCGCGTCGGTGCACGACTCGGTGGCGACCTTCACCTGCGCGGCGACCTGGGGCTCGGTCACATAGTCGTTCTCGAATATCAGCCGGTAGCCCTGGCCGTCGTGCTCGATGAAATCGAAGAACGCCTGCACGGCGGCACGCACCCGCTGGCGGTTGTCGGTGGTGGTCCGCAGTGCTTGCCGCACCCCTGAGACCAGGTTGTCGACGTGCCGTTGCAGCACCGCCAAGTAGAGCTCGACCTTCGAGGAAAAGTGTTGGTACAGAACGGGTTTGCTGACACCGGCCCGATCGGCGATCTCGTCCATCCCGGCGGCGTGGTAGCCACGGTCGACGAAAACCTCGCTGGCAGCGATCAACAACTGGCCGCGGCGCTCGTCACGGGGCAGCCGGTTACCACGCCGGGCCGCGCTGGCCGGTGGCCCCGTGCCGTTGGCCGGACGCCCTCCCCGCCGCTGCGCCGCTTTGGCGACATCGCTCATCAAAACCTCGAGATCTACTGCCGGCCCCGACCGGCGCCGTGGATTAGCTACGCACTGACACTACTACCGTTGGCCGGCCGCACGCGTGAGGAGCGGCCGCCGGTTGCGCACGGTGCGTGGTGGCGCGCCGGAAGTCCAAGTCCATTGACCTGTGTCATCCTGTGTCGGTGACCTACGACCCGGGGCGTAGCGGGAGCGGTCGCGTTCCCGTGCTTCGCGATGACTGGCGAGAGCCACTTCGCGCGCAGCGTGATCCCCTGGCCGAGCAGCCCGGTCGGGTCAGATCCAACCGGGACGACCACAAGCGCTGGCGCAAGCAGACCTGGCTCGGTCGCTTCGTCTCGACATACGGATGGCGGGCCTATGCACTGCCGGTGTTGGTCGTGCTGACCGTCGTGGTCGTCTACCAGACCATCACCGGAACCAGCGTGCCGCAGGTGGTCGACGAGGAAGGTCCCGTGCAGGGCCCCCCGACAATCGGCGTCGCCAGCACGGCCATCGTCGGTGCGCCGCCCAAGGGTCTCACGGCGTTCGACGCCAATCTGCCCACCGGGATACTGCCCGACGGCGGCCCCTTCACCGAGGCGGGCACTCGGACATGGCACGTGGTGCCCGGCGCCGCCCCGCAGGTCGGACAGGGCACCTCCAAGGTGTTCACCTACTCCGTCGAGGTGGAGGACGGTGTCGACACCACCTCCTTCGGCGGCGACGACGGCTTCGCGCGGATGGTCAGCGAGACGCTGGCCAACCCGAAGAGCTGGACGCACAGTCCGCAGTTCGCGTTCACGCGGGTGGACGCCGGCTCAGGGGTCGCGCCCGACTTCCGGGTGTCGCTGACGTCGCCGATGACGGTCCGGGAGGGCTGCGGTTACGACATCCCGCTCGAAGCGTCCTGCTACAACCCGGCTTTCGAGGGCCTACCGCGGGTGTTCATCAACGAGGCCCGCTGGGTGCGTGGCGCGGTGCCGTTCCAGGGCGACGTCGGCTCCTACCGGCAGTACGTGATCAACCACGAGGTGGGCCACGCGATCGGCTACCCACGTCACGAGCAGTGCGCCGCCAACGGCGAATTGGCGCCGATCATGATGCAGCAGACGTTCTCCACCAGCAACAACGACGCCGCCAAGTTCGACCCCGGCACGGTCATCGCCGATGGCAAGACCTGCCGGTTCAACCCCTGGCCGTATCCGATCGCCTAGCACCGGGTCCCGGCGCGCCGGGAAGGGTCGGGCTCTCGTTGCTGTTGATTGCGGTACCCATGCACAACTGATGTGATGGTTTCCTCAGCCAATCAAGGAGAACTCGGTGTCATCACCGTTGCCGCCGCTGGTAGAGCCAGCAGCTGAACTCACGCGTGAAGAGGTGGCGCGCTACAGCCGTCACCTCATCATCCCGGACCTCGGTCTGGACGGGCAGAAACGGTTGAAGAACGCCCGCGTCCTGGTGATCGGGGCCGGCGGGCTGGGGTCGCCGACGCTGCTCTACCTCGCCGCCGCCGGGGTGGGAACCATCGGGATCGTCGAGTTCGACGTCGTCGACGAGTCCAATCTGCAACGTCAGATCATCCACGGCCAGTCCGATATCGGCCGACCCAAGGCGCAGAGTGCCAAGGATTCGATCGCCGAGATCAACCCGCTGGTCGAGGTGCGGCTGCACGAGGTCCGTCTCGAGTCCGACAACGCCGTCGAACTGTTCGAGCAGTACGACCTCATTCTGGACGGCACCGACAACTTCGCCACGCGGTACCTGGTCAACGACGCCGCCGTGCTCGCGGGCAAGCCGTACGTGTGGGGCTCGATCTACCGCTTCGAAGGTCAGGTTTCGGTGTTCTGGGAGGACGCCCCCGACGATCTGGGTCTCAACTACCGCGACCTCTACCCGGAGCCGCCCCCGCCGGGGATGGTTCCGTCCTGCGCCGAGGGTGGCGTGCTGGGCATCCTGTGCGCGTCGATCGCCTCGGTGATGGGCACCGAAGCCATCAAGCTGATCACCGGTATCGGGGAGCCGCTGCTGGGCCGGCTGATGGTCTACGACGCGCTCGACATGACCTACCGCACGATCAAGATCCGCAAGGATCCGGCCACCCCGAAGATCACCGAGCTCATCGACTACGAAGCCTTCTGCGGAGTGGTATCAGAAGAGGCGGCCGATGCCGCAGCAGACGCCACCGTCACTCCGCGGGAACTGCGCGACTTGCTGGATTCCGGAAAGAACTTCGCGCTGATCGACGTCCGCGAGCAGGTCGAGTGGGACATCAACCACATCGAGGGCGCCGAGCTCATCCCGAAGTCGACCATCGAGTCCGGCGACGGCCTGGCGAAACTGCCCCATGATCGGGTGCCCGTGCTGTACTGCAAGACCGGGGTCCGGTCGGCAGAAGCGCTGGCGGTGGTGAAGAAGGCCGGGTTCGCCGACGCCTTGCATCTGCAGGGCGGGATCGTGGCCTGGGCCAAGCAACTCGAGCCCGACATGGTGATGTACTAACGCGGGGATGGCCCCCATTCCGCTTAGGCTGTGGCGGTGACCGCCGAGCGCCCGCCAGACCACGTGCTTGCGGCCTTCGGGCTGTCCGGGGTGGCGCCGGTGCCGCTCGGATCCAGCTGGGAGGGCGGCTGGCGCTGCGGCGAAGTCGTGCTGTCGATGGTCGCCGAGCATGCCCGTGCCGCCTGGTCGGCCAAGGTCCGCGAGACGCTGTTCGTCGACGGGGTGCGGCTCGCGCGACCGGTACGTTCCACCGACGGGCGCTATGTGGTCGCGGGCTGGCGCGCCGACACCTACGTCGCGGGCACCCCTGAACCCCGCCACGACGAGGTGGTCTCCGCCGCGGTGCGCCTGCACGAAGCCACCGCCAAGCTCGAGCGGCCCCGGTTCCTGACCCAACCGCCGGTGGCGCCCTGGGCCGACGTCGACGTGTTCATCGCCGCCGACCGGGCGGCATGGGAGGAGCGGCCGCTGCACTCGCTGCCACCGGGCGCCCGGGTGGCGCCGGGAACGGCCGACGGGCAGAAGTCCATCGAGTTGATCAACCAGCTCGCAACGTTGCGCAGGCCGACGAAGAGCCCGAGTCAGCTGGTGCACGGAGACCTGTACGGCACAGTACTTTTCGCCGGTACCGCGGCGCCCGGCATCACCGACATCACCCCGTACTGGCGACCGCCGGCGTGGGCCGCGGGTGTGGTGGTGGTTGATGCACTGTCCTGGGGCGAGGCCGACGACGGTCTCATCGAACGTTGGACGCCGCTGCCGGAGTGGTCGCAGATGCTGTTGCGCGCCTTGATGTTCCGGTTGGCAGTGCACGCGCTGCATCCGAGGTCGACGGCTGCGGCGTTCCCTGGCCTGGCGCGCACCGCCGCGCTGGTGCGACTGGTGCTCTAGTCACCTTGGCTTTGGCGCCGAACGTGCACTCAGGGTCGTTTTCGCACGCATTTGACAGCCCTCACTTGACGTTCGGCGATCAGAAGCTGTGGCGATACTCCCGCAACGGCACCCGGCCGTCGTTCGCGAGAACCCCTTCGGCGCGCAGTAGCTCCAACTGCCGCGTCGCCAGGTGGGCGGCCGGCCGGCCGGACGCGCCGATCACCCGATGCCACGACAGGTCCGACGAATCGGTGCGCATGATCCACCCAACGATGCGGGGGCTGGAAAGCCCTGCGGCATCGGCGATGTCACCGTAGGTGGCGACCTGCCCCGGTGGAATCGACGCGACGAGTGCGCGCACCGTCTCCACCTGCTCCTCGGTGATCGCCGCCACGGTCAGGCCAGCCGGTCGCTGATCACCGCGGCGGTCTCGGCGGGCTTGGCCAGGGGCACCATGTGGTTGCAATCCCATTCCAGCAGAACGAAACTCGACCCAAGCCCGGCGTCCAGCGTCGTGATCAGATCGGCGGTGGCGTACGGCGGGTCGGTGTGTGAGGCACGCACCAGCGTGGTCGGCGTGCCGTCGCGGGGCAGCGGAACGGGTCGGGTGAGCTCACTCCAGTAGGACATCATCGCGGGGATGCTGATGCGCCATCCGACGCGGCCGTTCGGTAGGTCGATGAGGTGTTGGTCGAGTTCCCGCTCCAGTTCGGCTGCGGCCACATCGCCCCACGACCCGTGCGCCTTCTCGGCCCGCGCCTCCTCGCGATCGGTGTAGTCGGGCGAGTCCAGCATGCTGTCGGCGACCTCGCGCATCCGCCGCCCGTCCAACGCCACCGCCGGATCCAGCAACACCAGGCCGGCGATCAGGTCGGGCCGCGCGGCCGCGAGGCTCAGTGCGATCGCCGCGCCGAACGAATGGCCGACGGCCACCACTGGACCAGCGCCCTCGGCCTCGACCAACGCGGCAAGGGCCGCCACGTTCGCCTCGATCGTCCACGGTGCATCCCACGACGACCGGCCGTGGCCCAGCAGATCGGGCGCGACCGTCGCGATGTCGGACAGGTGCTCACTGAACAGCGTCTCCCAGCGTCCGCCGTATCCCGTCAGCCCGTGGATCGCCAGGATCCGGGCCGGTCCGGCAGGCCCGAATCGGTAGGTGTGCATCACGGCATCGATGCTGCCAGCTCACCGCGTCCGGTGTCGGTCGGGGGACATCCTCGTGGCCCGGCCTGCGGGCCTCCGAGGAGCGCTCAGGATCACGAATGTCGGACCCTCGTGATCCCATGCCTACATGTCTGCGCCACACACCGAGCTGACACCGGCCGCTCTGGGTCGGCGCGAGATACGTGGCACCGTTCGCGTGCTGGGTGGCGCAGGCACGGGCAAGAGCAGCCTGCTCGTCGACACCGCCGTCGCGCACCTGTCAGCGGGATGCGATCCCGAATCGGTTCTGCTGCTGACGGGTTCGGCGCGCCTTGGCGCACAGGCCAAGGCGGCGATCACGGCGACGCTGCTGAGCTCCGGTGAGCGTACGGTGGTGCGCGAGCCGCTGGTGCGCACCGTGCACTCGTACGCGTTCGCGGTGTTACGACTGGCCGCCCAGCGCAACGGGACTCCACCGCCGAGGCTGATCACCAGTGCCGAGCAGGACGGCATCATCCGCGAGCTCCTCGCCGGTGACGTCGAGGACGGCGACGCCTCATCCGTGCGCTGGCCCGCGCGGCTGCGACCGGCGCTGAGCACCGTCGGTTTCGCGACCGAACTGCGCGATCTACTGGCGCGCTGCAACGAGCGCGGCGTCGATCCCGCTGCGCTGCACCGCATCGGTCGGCTGTCCGGCAGGGCCGAGTGGCAGGCGGCGGGCCGATTCGCCCAGGCCTACGAACAGGTCATGCTGTTGCGGTCGGCCGTCGGGATGGCTGCTCCGCAGGCCACCGTTCCCGCGCTGGGCGCCGCCGAACTCGTCGGTGCCGCGCTCGAGGCCTTCGCGATGGACCCCGACCTGCTCGCCGCCGAACGTGCGCGCGTCAAACTGCTGCTGGTCGACGACGCCCAGCACCTCGACCCGCAGGCCGCGCGGCTGGTCGCGGTGCTGGCGGCCGGTGCCGAGCTCGCCGTCATCGCCGGAGATCCGCAACAGACCGTGTTCGGCTATCGGGGAGCCGACCCGGCGCTACTGCGCGGCGAGGGACCGGTGCTGACGCTCACCGAGTCGCATCGGTGCGCAGGGCCGCTGGCCGCTGCCATCGGTGCGGTCGCACGCCGACTGCCCGGCAGGGACGGTGCCCGGGAGTTCACCGGCACCGACACGTCGGGTTCGCTGACGGTGCGGATCGCGGCCTCGCCCCACGCCGAGGCCGCGCTGATCGCTGATGCGCTGCGGCGCGCCCATCTCATCGACGGCCTGCCGTGGACGCAGATGGCGGTTGTCGTGCGATCGGTGCCCCGGATGGGCGCGGCGCTCGGCCGCGCCTTGACAGCCGCCGGCGTGCCCGTGGATGTGCCCCAGGGCGATTCACCGCTGGCCGACCAGCCTGCGGTACGGGCGCTGCTGACCGTGTTGGAGGTGACCGCGGACCGTCTCGACGGGGAGCGGGCGCTGGCGCTGGTGACGGGTCCGATCGGCCGCGTCGACCCGGTGTCGCTGCGACAGTTGCGGCGGGCGTTACGGCGGGACGCGCCCGGATCGCCCGGCGGCTTCGGGGAGTTGCTCGTCGAGGCCCTGCAGCGCGGACCGGGCGCGCTGTCCGACGAGCAAGGCCGTGCGCTGCGACGGGTGCGTGCCGTGCTGGCGGCAGCACAGCGCAGCGCCGGCGACGGCCGCGACCCCCGCCACACGCTGTGGCAGGCATGGAACCGCTCGGGTCTGCAGAAGCGCTGGCTGGCCGCCAGCGAACGCGGCGGGCCTGCCGGCCAACAGGCCGATCGCGATCTCGACGCCGTCACCGCGATGTTCGACGTCGCCGAGCAGTACGTCGAGCGCACCGCGGGAGCGACATTGCGCGGACTGATCGACCACCTCACCGCGCTGGCGCTACCGCCGATCCGCCGCGATGACGGCCCGCAGCCCGACGCGGTCGCGGTGCTCAGCGCGCACTCGTCGTTGGGCCGGGAATGGGATTTCGTGGTGCTCGCCGGGGTGCAGGAAGGGCTGTGGCCCAACGTCTCTCCGCGCGGCGGTGTGCTGGCCACTCAGGAACTCGTCGACGTGATCGACGGCGTCGCCGACGCCGGGCAGCGCGGGCTGTCGAGCCGGGCGCCCCTGCTGGCCGAGGAGCGCCGACTGCTGATCGCGGCCATGGGGCGGGCCCGCAGCCGACTCCTCGTGACCGCCGTCGACAGCGATGGCGGCGACGACGCGATGCTGCCGTCGTCGTTCTGTCATGAGCTCAGCGCGCTGGCCACCGAACCCGTCGCCGACGACACGCCCCCGATCCGAGCCCCCAGGGTGCTGGCCCCGGCGGCTCTCGTCGGGCGGCTGCGGTCGGTGGTGTGCGCCCCTGCAGACGTCGTGGATTCCATCGAAAGAGCTTGTGCGGCAGCGCAGTTGGCGCGCCTGGCGGAGGCGGGGGTGCACGGTGCCGACCCTGCGTCGTGGTACGGCATGAAGGATCTCTCCAGTGACGAACCGTTGTGGGACGGCGACGGCGGCGATGTTCACGTGGTGACGCTGTCGCCGTCGACGTTGCAGATGCTCTCGGACTGCCCGCTGCGCTGGCTGCTCGAACGGCACGGCGGTTCCGCCGGGCGTGACGTGCGCTCCGCGCTGGGATCGCTCATCCACGCCCTGGTCTCCGAGCCGGGTAAGACCGAGTCGCAGATGCGCGACGAGCTCGAGAAAGTCTGGAGTCAGCTACCTTTCGACGCACAGTGGCACGCCGACAACGAGCTGGCCCGCCATCTGGAGATGCTGTCGACGTTCCTGCGCTGGCGGTCCAACACCCGCCACGAACTCACCGAGCTCGGCACCGAGGTCGACGTCGAAGGGGAAGTGACCCGTCCCGAGGGTGACGGGCCCGCGGTGCGGGTCCGCGGACGCCTCGACCGTCTGGAGCGCGACAGCGAGGGCAGGCTCGTGGTCGTCGACATCAAGACCAGTAAGAGCCCGGTCAGCAAGGACGACGCTCAGGGCCACGCCCAGTTGGCGATGTACCAGCTGGCCGTTGCCGAAGGTCTGCTCGCCGACGGCGACGAGCCCGGGGGAGGGCGCCTGGTCTACCTCGGCAAGACCAGCGGCGGCGGCGCGACCGAACGCGATCAGGCCGCGCTGACCCCGGAGGGCCACGCCGAATGGCGCGCACTGGTGCACCGGGCCGCCGCCGCGACCCAGGGTCCGCAGTTCCTCGCACGAATCAACGACAGTTGCGCGCACTGCCCGGTCCGCGCCATCTGCCCCGCCCAGGACACCAGGAGCGACGAACGATGACACCGCAGTACAGCCCCGCCGAACTGGCCAGTGCACTCGGCCTTTTCGCGCCGACCGACGAGCAGACCGCCGTCATCGCCGCTCCGCCGGGTCCGCTGGTGGTGATCGCCGGTGCCGGCGCGGGCAAGACCGAGACCATGGCCGCCAGGGTGGTGTGGCTGGTCGCCAACGGTTACGCACGTCCCGGCGAGGTGCTGGGCCTGACGTTCACGCGGAAGGCTGCGGGGCAGCTGTTGCGCCGGGTCCGCGCCCGGCTGGCCCGCCTCGCCGGCGCGGGTTTGATGATTCCCGGCACCGAAAGCGCCGAGCATGGACGACGATCCCGTCACGATCGGCACCTACCACGCGTTCGCGGGCACCCTGCTGCGCGAGTACGGTCTGCTGCTGCCGGTCGAGCCCGACACCCGGTTGCTCGGCGAGACGGAGTTGTGGCAGTTGGCGTTTCGGGTGGTGTGCGAGCATCCCGAGGCACTGGACACCGAGAAGTCGCCGGCCTCGATCACCGCGATGGTGCTGAGGCTGGCCGGGCAGCTCTCCGAGCATCTCGTCGACACCGAGGAACTGCGCGACACCCACGTGGAGCTCGACCGGCTCGTGCACACGCTGCCTGCCGGCCGGTATCAGCGTGACAGCGGTCCGAGCCAGTGGCTGCTGCGGATGCTGGCCACGCAGACCGAACGCACGGCGCTGGTTCCGCTGATCGATGCACTGCACCGGCGGATGCGCGAGGAGCGGGTCATCGACTTCGGCATGCAGATGGCCTCCGCGGCTCGGCTGGCGTCGCGGTTCCCGCAGGTCGGGGAGCAGCTGCGGCAGCGCTACCGGGTGGTGCTGCTCGACGAATACCAGGACACCGGGCACGCCCAGCGGGTCGCGCTGTCGTCGCTGTTCGGTGGGGGCGTCGACGACGGACTCGCGCTCACGGCCGTCGGGTGACCCGATCCAGTCGATCTACGGGTGGCGCGGCGCGTCGGCGACCAACCTCCCGCGGTTCACCACCGACTTCCCGCTGTTCGGACGGCACCCCGGCGCCCAGCTTGGAGCTGCGCACCAGCTGGCGCAACCCGCCCGAGGTGCTGCATCTGGCCAACGCGGTGTCCACCGATGCGCGGCGCCGCTCGGTGGCGGTGCGGTCGCTGCGGCCGCGGCCCGCCGCCGAGCGGGGCAATGTGCGCTGCGCCCTGCTGCCCGACGTCGAGGCCGAACGCGAATGGGTGGCCGAGAACGTGGCGCGGCGGTAGCACGAGGGCGTCAGCGCGATCCGGCGCGGCGCCGACCGCGGCGGTTCTGGTGCGCCGCAACGCCGATGCCGCGCCGATGGCCGAAGCGCTCACCCGGCGCGGGGTCGCCGTGGAGGTCGTCGGTCTGGCCGGGCTGCTGGCGGTGCCCGAGGTGGCCGACGTGGTCGCGATGCTGCGGCTGGCCGCCGATCCGACCGCCGGGCCCGCGGCGATGCGCGTGCTCACCGGCCCTCGCTGGCGGCTGGGTGCCCGCGACGTCGCGGCGCTGTGGCGGCGCGCGGTGCAGCTGTCGACGCCGGTACGCAGCGACACCGCGGCGGGACCGACCAGATCGTCGCGCAGGTCGCTCCCGACGCCGACGCGGCGTGCCTGGCCGACGCGATCTGCGATGCCGGGCCCGCCGGGGCGTACTCGCCGGCGGGGCACGCCAGGATCGTGGCGCTGGGCCGCGAGCTGACCGCGCTGCGTGCCCATCTGGACAGCCCCCTGCCCGATCTGGTCGCCGAGGTGCGCCGTCTCCTCGGCATCGACACCGAAGTCCGGGCGGCCCGGCCGGTCTCGGCGGGGTGGTCGGGCACCGAACACCTGGACGCGTTCGGTGACGTGGTCGGCGACTTCTCCGCCCGGCCCGGCGCCACGGTGTCGGCACTGCTCGCGTTCCTCGACACCGCCGAACAGGTCGAGAACGGTCTGGCACCCGCCGAGGTCACGGTGGCGACCGATCGGGTGCAGATCCTGACCGTGCACGCGGCGAAGGGTCTGGAGTGGCAGATCGTCGCCGTGCCGCACCTCAGCGGCCGGGTGTTCCCGTCGACCGCATCCCCGCGGACCTGGCTGAGCGACGCGGCCGACCTGCCTCCGCTGCTGCGCGGCGACTGCGCGACCGTGTCCGAGCACGGCGTCCCGGTGCTGGACACCTCCACCGTCAACGATCGGAAAGGCCTTGTCGGACAGGATTTCCGATCACAAGCGCAGCCTCGACCAGCGGCGAACCGACGAGGAGCGCCGGCTGCTGTATGTGGCGGTCACCCGCGCCGAGAGCACGCTGCTGGTGTCGGGTCATCACTGGGGCGCCACCGAATCCAAACCCCGCGGACCGTCGACATTTCTCTGCGAGCTCAAGGATGTCATCGACGCCTCCGCTGCCGCGGGAACGCCGTGCGGGGTCATCGACGTCTGGGCCGACGCCCCTGCCGACGGTGAGCCCGAACCCGCTGCGGGATCGGGTCGTCGAGGCGATGTGGCCGATCGACCCGGTGGCGGGCCGCCGCGAGCGCACCGACCGCGGCGCCGAACTGGTGGCGCAGGCGATGTCGGCGGACACTGCGACGGCGACGCGCACGACCTGCACGGCTGGGCCGCCGACGTCGACGCGCTGCTGGCCGAACGGGAACCGCGGCGCGCCGGCCGCACCCCGTCGCTACCCACGCAGCTCTCGGTGAGCACGGTGGTCGAACTCGGTCGCGATCCCGACGCCGTCGCGCAGCGGCTGTATCGGCGGCTGCCGCGGCGTCCGGATTCGCAGGCGTTGCTGGGCACGGCGTTTCACGAATGGGTGCAGCGGTACTTCCAGGCCGAGAAGCTGTTCGATCTCGACGACCTGCCCGGCGCGGTGGACGCCGACCGTCAGGACCGGGGCGAGCTCGAGGAACTGCAGGCCGCGTTCGCGGTGTCGCCGTGGGCTGCGCGCACGCCGCTCGAGGTGGAGGTCGCCGTTCGACATGGTGATCGCCGGGCGGGTGGTCCGGGGGCGGATCGACGCGGTCTTCGCCGACGAGGACGGTGGGGTGACGGTGCGTGGACTGGAAGACCGGGGAACCCCCGTCAACGCCAGAAGACCTGCAGCGCAACGCTGTTCAGCTCGCCGATCTATCGACTGGCCTGGGCGCGGCTGCAGGGCTGTCCGGTGTCGTCGGTGCGTGCCGCGTTCCACTACGTGCGGTCCGGGCGCACCGTGGTGCCCGACGTGCTGCTCGGCGCCGACGAGGTGGCCGAGTTGATGACACTGCCCGCCGCTTGACAGTCGTGCGCAGCTGGCAAGGACCGAGTCGGCGGCGTCGGTCCACCGACCACAGTGCGTGCGGTGCGTCACGTCACCTCGCATCGGTGGGAGTGAGGATGCGCGGGCCAGTTTCGGTGATGGCGATGGTGTGCTCGGAGTGCGCCGTGTTCGACCCGTCTGCCGAGCGCAGGGTCCAGCCGTCGGCATCGATGACCAGACGGTCGCTGCCTCGTGCCCACCACGGTTCGAGCGCGAACGTCATACCCGGCCGTAGCAGCAGTCCGCGTCCATGCCGTCCGCGATTGGGGATGTGGGGATCCTCGTGCATGGTGCGACCCAGTCCATGCCCGCCGAATTCGGCATTGACGCGATATCCGGCGTCGGTGGCGACTTCGCCGATTGCGGCGGAGATGTCGCCGAGTCGACCGCCGGGTACCGCTGCGGCGATACCTGCGTCAAGGGCTCGTTGCGTCGACTCGATCAGCGCTCTGTCGGCGGCGTCGGCGCCGTCGCCGACGATGACCGTGACCGCAGAATCGGCTACCCAACCCTCGATCGACACCGCGAAGTCCAGGCTCAACACGTCGCCATCACGCAGCACATAGTCGCGTGGAATGCCATGCAGCACAGCATCATTGACCGATAGGCAGATGACATTCCGGAATGGACCGCGACCGAATGACGGCGCGTAGTCCCAGTAGCACGATTTCGCACCGCGGTCAGCGATCAGCGCGCGGGCACGGTGCTCGAGCTGCATCACGTTCACCCCCGGCTGCGCCTCGATCGACAGCGTCGCCAGCGTTTCCGCGACGAACTCGCCCGTGACCGCCATCTTGTTGATCTCGTCGGCAGTCTTGAGCTCGATCATGTTCGACCTCCGTCCAGCATCGGTATTTTTATACCGACACGACGGTACCAGTGTCGGTATTTGAATACCGGCTATGCTGACCGGCATGGTGCGGGTACCTCTGAGCCCAGAGCAGGTGAAAGCCGGGCAACGCCTCGGCGCGCTGATGAGGACGGCCCGGGCCGGTCGCGACCCCGAGATGATCGCGCGTGACGCCGGCATCTCACCCGAGACACTGCGCAAGATCGAGGTCGGAAGAATGCCCAGCCCGAGCTTCGGCACGGTGGTCGGACTCTGCAATGCGCTCGGCCTGCCGCTGCAGAATGCCGTCGATGCCTGGCGCGGCGCAGCCGACCAGCGGATGGCTATCTAGAACAATCAGCTCTCCCGGCAGACCTTCCGCGCCCGGGTGATCATCGAGATCTCTAGCGGCAACCGGCCACCGGCGACGCCCGAGGCGTAAGTGTAGCAGCGCGGGCTGCCCGGAAGTTCCACGGCGATGATGGTGTCGAACGGCTTGGGAGCGGCGAAGGGCAGCACCGTCATCCCGATCAGCGAGGCGCCCATCTTGCGCCGCGTGACGACTTGGTGATCTGCTGCAGTTCGGGCAGGGACGAGGTCATGGTTACATTGTGCTGGTGCGGCAGCCTCACTCTGTGACGGGCCCCTGTGGCTAGCGGCATCCTGCGTCGTCGGCTGCGCCGGTTCGACCAGTCCCTGGCCGATATGCCGGTCCACGCGCTCACCGACCGGGTGCAGATCCCGACCACGCCCATCAGCCCGGTACGCCGTATCACCACCCGGGTCGTCTACGCGTTGGGGGCGCTGTTCGCCGCGGTCCTGATCGTCTACCTGGACCGGCACGGCTATCGCGACATCGAGAGCGCGCCGAACGAAGACGACCCGCTGTCGTTACTGGACTGCATCTACTACGCGACGGTGTCGCTGTCGACCACCGGCTACGGCGACATCACGCCGGTCACGCCGTCGGCCCGGCTCATCAACGTCCTGGTGATCACCCCGCTGCGGATCGCGTTCCTGATCGTGCTCATCGGTACCACCGTCGAGACCCTCACCACGCAGTCGCGACAGGCCTACCAAATCCAGCGTTGGAGGAGCAGATTGCGCAACCACATCATCATCGTCGGCTACGGCACCAAGGGCCGGACCGCTGCCGCGGCGATGGTCGGCGACGACGTCGCGCCCGCTGACATCGTGGTCGTCGACGAGGACTCCGCCTCGCTGGAACGCGCCAAGAGCGCCGGGCTGGTCACCGTCCGCGGCAGTGCCACCGACTCCGAGGTGCTGCGGCTGGCCGGCGCCCAACATGCCAAGGCGATCATCGTCGCCACCAACCGTGACGACACCGCCGTGCTCGTCACGCTGACCGCACGCGAACTCGCACCCAACGCCAAGATCATCGCCGCGGTGCGCGAAGCCGAAAACCAGCACCTGCTGCAGCAATCCGGTGCGGACTCCACCGTGGTGACCTCCGAGACCGCGGGCCGTCTGCTCGGCATCGCGGTGCAGACACCCAGCGTCGTCGAGATGATGGAGGACCTGCTGACCCCTGCCGCGGGCTTCGCGATCGCCGAACGGGAGGTCACGCCGAAGGAGGCCGGCGGCTCACCTCGCCACCAGCACGACATCGTGCTGGGCGTCGTGCGCAACGGCAAGCTGATCCGCGTCGACGATGCCGAGGTCGATGCGCTGGAACTCGGGGACCGGTTGTTGTACGTCCGCAGCGCGGATGCCGAGCGGTGAAACCTTCTCAGGGTTCAGGCTGCGCAACGTCCCGCTGCTGTCACGCGTGGGCGCCGACCGGGCGGACACGCTGCGTACCGACGTCGACGCGGCGGTGGCCGGCTGGCCGGAGGCGCTGCTGCTCCGCGTGGACCGGCGCAACCAGGTGCTGATCTCCGACGGCAGGGTGGTGCTCAATGACGCGGCCCGGCTGGGTGACGCACCGCCCGAGAACGCCGTGTTCCTCGGTCGACTCGACGACGGCCGCCACGCGTGGGCGATCCGCGGCGAGCTGGAACCCCCTGAGGATCCGCTGGCGCCGACCGAGGTGCTCGACCTTCGCCGGGCCGGCCAGATCTTCGACGATGTCAGCGCGCAACTGGTGTCGACCGCCACCGCGCTGTTGAACTGGCATGACAACGCCCGGTTCAGTCCCGTCGACGGGGCGCCGACCACGCCGGTCAAGGCAGGGTGGTCCCGGGTCAACCCGGCCACCGGCCACGAAGAGTTTCCCCGCATCGACCCCGCGGTGATCTGCCTGGTGCACGACGGCCACGACCGCGCCGTGCTGGCCCGCCAGACGTTGTGGCCGGAGCGGCTGTTCTCGATCCTCGCCGGATTCGTCGAGGCCGGTGAGTCGTTCGAATCCTGCGTGGTCCGCGAGATCGCCGAGGAGGTCGGTCTGACGGTCACCAAGGTCGAGTATCTGGGCAGCCAGCCCTGGCCGTTCCCGCGGTCGCTGATGGTCGGGTTTCACGCCCTCGGCGACCCCGAGCAGGGGTTCTCGTTCAACGACGGCGAGATCGCCGAGGCGGCATGGTTCACCCGCGCCGAGATCCGCGAAGCCCTGGCGCAGGGGGACTGGAGCAGCGACGGCCCCTCCCGGCTGCTGCTGCCGGGATCCATCTCGATCGCCCGGGAGATCATCGAATCCTGGGCGGCCCTGGACTGACCGCTTCCGCGCGAGCTGCGGGCACCTCCCCTCGCGAGCAGACACAAAATCGCACTGAAATCGCGTCGGAACATGCGAGTTTGCGTCTGCTCGCGGGGGAAACTCAGCCGGTGAGCTTGGCCTTGACCTGTTTGATGCTCGGGTTCGTCAGCGTCGAGCCGTCGGCGAACTTCACCGTCGGCACGACGTGGTTACCGCCGTTCACCGATCCGACGAACTGCGCCGCGGCCTGGTCGTCCTCGATGTCGACTTCGGTCCACGCGATGCCCTCAGACTTCAGCGCGGTCTTCAGTCGGGCGCAATAGCCACACCACGACGTGGTGTACACGGTCACCGCAGCGGTTCGGACTGAGTTCTCAAGGCTCATAGGAAGCTCAACGTAGCCGATGCCGTCGGCATGCCCGCGTCGCGGCCCGCGTTTGTCGGGCCGCGCTGTCATGATGGTCGGCATGTCTGCCACGGCCTCGCGCGACCGGCTGCTCGGCGACCTCGACGAAGAGCAGCGCGAGGCGGTGCTCGCGGCCCGCGGACCGGTCTGTGTGCTGGCCGGCGCCGGGACCGGAAAGACCCGCACCATCACCCGCCGCATCGCCCATTTGGTGACCGCAGGCCACGTCGCCCCCGCTCAGGTCCTCGCGGTGACGTTCACGCAGCGCGCGGCGGGGGAGATGCGGGGCCGGCTGCGCGCGCTCAGCGACGGTGAGGTCGGGACGTCCACCGAATCGGTGCAGGCGATGACGTTCCACGCCGCTGCGCGCCGCCAGCTGTCGTACTTCTGGCCCCGGGTGGTGGGGAGCACCGAATGGCAGCTGCTGGACACCAAGTTCGCGATCGTCGCCCAGGCAGCGAATCGCGGTGGGCTACCGACCAGCACCGACGACGTCCGAGACCTCGCCGGTGAAATCGAATGGGCCAAGGCCTCTTTGATCAGTCCCGAGGATTACGCCGCAACCGTGGCCAAGGCCGGGCGCGACATTCCGTTCGACGCGGCCAAGGTCGCGGCGGTGTACGCCGGCTACGAGGCGCTCAAAGCCCGCGGTAACGATCTCATGCTCCTGGATTTCGATGACCTGCTGCTGCACACCGCCGCCGCGATCGAGAACGACGCGGCGGTCGCACAGGAGTTCCGTGACCGCTACCGGTGCTTCGTGGTCGACGAGTATCAGGATGTCACCCCGCTGCAGCAGCGGGTGCTGGACGCCTGGCTCGGCAATCGCGACGACCTCACCGTCGTCGGTGACGCCAACCAGACCATCTACTCGTTCACCGGCGCCTCGCCGCGCTACCTGCTCGATTTCTCCCGGCGATTCCCCGAAGCGGCGGTCGTCCGGCTGGAGCGTGACTACCGCTCCACCCCGCAGGTGGTGTCGCTCGCCAACAGGGTCATCGCGGCCGCGCGCGGCCGGATGGCGGGCAGCAAGCTGCACCTGGTGGGCCAGCGCCCGCCGGGGCCCGAGCCGACGTTCAGCGAGTACCCCGACGAGGTCGCCGAGGCGGCTGCGGCGGCCCGCAACGTCAAGAAGCTCCTCGAATCCGGAACTGCCGCTTCGGAAATCGCGATCCTTTACCGCATCAACGCGCAGTCGGAGGTCTACGAGGAGGCGCTCACCGAAGTCGGTGTGCCATTCCAGGTTCGGGGCGGTGAGGGGTTCTTCAGCCGGCAGGAGATCCGGCAGGCACTGTTGGCGCTGCAGCGCGCCGCCGAACGGGACACCGGGGACGCTGAGGGCGCGCCGGCTGCGCTTCCGGAGGTGGTGCGCGCCACGCTCGAGCCGCTGGGCCTGACCGCGGAGCCGCCGTCGGGCACGCGTGCCCGGGAGCGCTGGGAGACGCTGGTGGCGCTGGCCGAACTCGTCGACGAAGAGGTGACGCAGCGCCCGCAGCTGGATCTGCGTGCCCTGGTCATCGAGTTGCGCCAGCGCGCAGATTCCCGCCACCCACCGGTGGTACAGGGCGTCACGCTGGCCTCGCTGCACGCCGCCAAGGGCCTGGAGTGGGATGCGGTGTTCCTCGTCGGGCTCGCCGACGGCACGCTGCCGATCTCCCACGCAGTGTCCCACGGCCCCGACAGTGAGCAGGTGGAGGAGGAGCGCCGGCTGTTCTACGTCGGAATCACCAGGGCGCGAGTGCATTTGGCGCTCAGCTGGGCGCTGGCGCGGACCCCGGGCGGACGGCAGGGCCGGCGCCCGTCGCGGTTCCTGAACGGCATCGCGCCGCAATCGCCACGCGACGACGGGCCGAGTCGGCCCCGCAAGCCCCGCGGTCCGGCGCCGCGCTGCCGGGTCTGCAACTCCGCGCTGACCTCGCCCGCCGCGATCATGCTGCGCCGATGCGAGAGCTGCCCGTCAGACCTCGACGAACAACTGCTCGCCGACCTCAAGGACTGGCGGCTGCGGATCTCCAAGGAGATGAGCGTGCCGGCCTACGTGGTGTTCACCGACAACACCCTGATCGCGATCGCGGAGTCACTGCCGACCGATGACGCGGCGCTGGTCGCCATCCCCGGCATCGGCGCCCGCAAGCTCGAACAGTTCGGGCCCGACGTGCTCGCCATGATCAAAGACCGCCAAACATCGTAGAAATACCGCCAAAGCCGCAGGTCAGAAATTCGCTTGTGGGTTTCGGCTGGTACGCGTCTAGCCTCAGAAACACACTGACGAAGGCCATGTGCGAAAGGAGGATGCCTCGATCATGACAAGCAATTGCGAATTCACCGGCGTAAGCGTTGCCGGCATGTCGCGGACCCTCCATGCCCCCGTCGGGGCGCACCCCGCGCATCCCATCGCCGCCAACGCCGCTATCGCGGCGCCGCGCAAGCGCCGCGCCGCAGCCGGCACGACTGCCGCGTCCGTGAATCGGGGCTCCATCTAGCAGAGCCCACGAAACGCCTGAAGGCCACGGACCCGCAATCACCCGGATCCGTGGCCAGATTCGTTTCAGGGCTTTCGAAAGCCTCAGAAATCCGAACACCTGGTCGCAGATCCATCGCAAGACAGATGGCCGACAAGAAGAAACGACCAGGAAGCAGAGGACCGGACATGTCTTCCCTGACATGTGAGACGAACGAAGCTGGCGGTGCCGTGTCATGTCGAGGACCCCGATCTGTGGTTCGCGGAGGATCCGCGCGATCTCGAACAGCGCCAAGGCGCTGTGTGCGCGAATGCCCGATCCGGCGCGAATGCCTGAACGCGGCGCTGGAACGTCAGGAGCCGTGGGGGGTGTGGGGCGGCGAGATCCTGGACCGGGGCACCGTCATCGCCCGCAAGCGGCCGCGCGGGCGGCCGCGCAAGGACACGAAAGAGCCTGTCGCCGCGTGAGTTTCGGCCGGCCCCGGCGCGCTATACCGCGTCGGGGTCGGCGAATCCCGGCACCATCTCCTCGGCGATGCGCCGGGTGTCGACGTGAGCGTCGAGCTGGCAGGAGATCGCGACGATCGACGCGATCACCCGCATCGGGATCGCCATCTTCGGCGGGATGTCCATCTGGCGGGCGGCCTTGATCTGGCCGGCCGCCTTGTCGAGCTCCAACGTCGTCATCCGCTGCAGCCACTTCCGGGTGTAGTGGAACACCGGGACCTGCAGCGGCTCGACGTACTGCTTGAGCATGTCGTCGATCTCCCGGGTGGACACCTGCTGGCCCTTCTGGATGAACCCCGCCTTCTCCATGGTGGGCAGCAGTTTGTCGTAGTTCTTGTCCACCCCGTAGCGCAGCAACTGGCCCAGCTCGACGGGCCAGCCGCCGGGCATCGGCGCCACCGCGCCGAAGTCGATGACCCCCATCCGGTTTCCGGTCATCAGCATGAAGTTGCCGGGATGGGCGTCGCCGTGGACCATCCCGAGTCGCGTCGGCGCGTCGTCGCAGAACTCGAACATCCGGGTGGCCATCAGGTCGCGCTGCTCCTGGGTGCCCTCGCGGATGATCTGCGACAGCGGGATGCCGTCGATCCATTCCTGGATGACGACCTTCGGGGCGCTGGCCACGACGTGCGGCACCACGAAGTTCGGGTCGCCTTCGTAGGCCTTGGCGAAGGCGCGCTGATTGTCGGCCTCGAGCCGGTAGTCGAGTTCCATCTCGGTGCGCTCGATCAGCTCGTCGACCACGCCCTGCACGTCGGCGCCGGGGGTGATCTGCTTGAGCACGCTGACCATCCGCTGCATGGTCTTGAGGTCGGCGCGCAGCGCCTCGTCGGCGCCCGGGTACTGGATCTTGACCGCGACCTCGCGGCCGTCGGCCCACACCGCCTTGTGCACCTGGCCGATGCTGGCCGAGGCGATCGACTTGTCGTCGAACGACTGGAACCGGTCCCGCCACTTGGTGCCCAACTGCTGCGTCGAGGACCCGGTGCACCTTGGCGGCGGGCATCGGCGGGGCCTCGCGCTGCAGCTTGGTCAGCGCCTCGCGGTAGGGCTTGCCGTACTGCTCGGGGATCGCGGCCTCCATGACCGACAGGGCCTGGCCGACCTTCATCGCGCCGCCCTTGAGTTCGCCGAGCACGGTGAACAGCTGCTGGGCAGCCTTGTCCATCAGTTCGGCGTTGACCTCGTCCTTGGACTTGCCGGTCAGGCGTTTGCCGAAGCCCAGCGCGGCGCGCCCGGCCATGCCCACCGGCAGCGACGCGAGCTTTGCGTTGCGCGCGGCGCGACCCCGCTTGATGTCACTCACCACTCCATCATCCACGACCGCGCTGCACTTCTACCAACTGGTTGGAAAGGGCGCCGTCGGCAGTCCATTAGCACGTACACCGGGGATGCCGGCGACCATTTGCGGGCCGCGATCGAGCCGGTGGTGACGTCGAATTCCAGGGTGGTGTCGAGCGTGGCAGGGGGAGTCGCAGACGCGGCCCCGGAGCCGTCGCCGCTGCGCACCGCGCGGATGACGTGGTCGACCTCGTTGAGCGCCAGCGCGGCCGTCGCCAGCACGGTCGCCCGGTCGGCGGTGCCCACGGTCTGGCACAGCTGCGCGGCGACGGCAGGCCAGGCGGCGTCCCGGTCGCTGCGGTGCAGGTCAGCGCAGCGCAGGCAGCTGGTCACGCCCGGGATGACGAGCGGGCCGACCAGCCCGGTGCCGTCACGCACCCGCACCGGTAGGTGCGGCACGCCGGCGTCGTGCAGTTCGCGAACCACCCGCGGGTCGGCGACCAGGTAGTCGGTCAGCACGGCGAGGTCCGCCGCCCCCGACGATGCATGGGTTCTGGCTGCTTTGGCTGATCCGCACACCCGAGCAGCGCAGCGACGCGGTCAGCAGGTCGGACAGCGGGCCGCTGCCGTGGACGCGGATCGACGCCGAGCGGGTGCGGCGCTGTGCCACCTCGGTGACGACGCCGGACTCGACGAGGTGGGTGACGAGGCCGGAGACGACGGACGCGTCGGCACCGTCGGCGGGTAGCCAGGGCCTGCAGCTCGGCGATCGTCGCCGCGGATTGCAGCGCCCGCAGCAGCTCAGCCAGGACGGCTGGCCGGCAGCCCGGCCGGCGGGTGCACGATGACCGCGCGGCGCGGATCCCAGCCCACCTGGACCGTGCCGTCGGGCCGGGACAGCACCGGTCGTGGCGGGGCTCGAGCGCGTATCGCGTCATGGATCGACAGTGCCACGGCGCAACGACCCCCAGCCGAGTTATCCACAGGGCGACGGGCGCTGACGTCGCACTCTCGTGCGGGTCGGTCGGTTCCGTCGTCGTCGCGCTGCATGTCCGCGATGGCCTGCTCGATGGCGCTGTCCATGTCGCTGGTGTCGCCGCCGATCATGCGGTCGATGAATCCGGCGGGCTCGTCGAGATCCGAGGCGCTGGGCATCAGGTCGGGGTGCTGCCAGACCGCGTCGCGGGCATCGGCACCGACCGCCTGGGTCAGCTTCTCCCACAGCGCGGCGGCCTCGCGCATCTTGCGCGGCCGCAGTTCCAGCCCCACCAGGGTGGCGAACGTCTGCTCGGCCGGCCCGCCGGTGGCGCGCCGCCGGCGCAGCGTCTCGCTGAGCGCCGACGTGCCGGGGATGCGGTCGCCGAGGGCGTCGGAGACCACGGTCTGCACCCAGCCCTCGATCAGGGCCAGCAGTGTCTCCAGCCGATCCAGGGCAGCGGTCTGTTCGGGGGTGGCCTTCGGTTCGAAGATGCCCTGATTGAGCAGCTGCTCCATCTCGGACGGGTCGGTCAGCGAGGCCGGGTTGAAGCCCTTGGCGAACTCCTCGATGCCGCTCATGTCGATCTTGGTGCCCTTGGCGAACGCCTCGACGGTGTTGAGCAGCTGGGTGGACAGCCACGGCACATGGCTGAACAGCCGGTGGTGCGCGGCCTCGCGGGCGGCCAGGAACGTGACGACCTCGCTGCGCGGCTGCTCGAGCCCCTCGGCCAGCGATTCGACCGCTTCCGGCATCAGCGCCGCGACCCCCTTAGGGCCCAAGCGGAAGCCCGATGTCGGTGGAGGTCAGCACTCCTCGGGACAGCTTGCCCAGCGCCTGGCCCAGCTGCGAGCCGAACGCCATGCCGCCCATCTGCGACATCATCGACAGCAGCGGGCCCGGCCATCGCCTGGGCTTCCTCGGGCAGCGCCTGAGGCCCACACCGTAGAGATCTGCTCGGCGACCGGGTCGCACAGCCGCTTCCAGGTGTCCATGCGTGTTGTCGATCCAGTCCGTCGGCTGTCCACGCCACCGCCCTGGTGGTGCCCGCGGGCAGCGGGGTGACACCGTCCAGCCACGTCTCGGCCAGCCGGACGGCGTCGGCGATCGCGGTGCTGGTCTGCTCGGGCACCGGCGCGACGAAGCCGATCGAGCTCGACGCGAGTTGGCGGGCCAGGTCGTAGTTGACCGGCCCGGCGGTCTGCCCGCCGGCCATCGGGTTGCCTGCCCCGCTGAACATCTCGCCGAGCTTGGAGAAGATCTGGCCCAGTTGCGACATGTCGAACTCGCCGCCGCCCGGGAACGCCGCCCGCCGAAGGGGTCACCACCGGAGCCGGGGTCTTTCTTGTGTTTGTCACGCTCAGGGTCGTCCCCGGCGGAGAAGCCAAAAGGCAGGTCAGCCATGTACTCAACGGTACTCATCGCGCCGCGCGTCGTGCGGCGATGCGGGTCACGCTGTCAGTGAACCCCCGCGGTGCCGAACCTCTACTGTGGGCGGCGTGAACAGGCGGATTTCGACGCTGGTCGTCGCGCTGGTGCCGATCCTGATCTTCGGCATGCTGCTGACGTTGGTGACGGTGCCGTATGTCGCGCTGGGGCCCGGTCCGACGTTCGACACGCTCGGCGAGGTCGAGGGCAAGCAGGTCGTCGACATCGAGGGCACCGACGTCCACAACGACCTCCGGGCACCTCAACATGACGACGGTGTCCCAGCGCGACGGCCTGACGCTGGGGCAGGCGCTGGTGTTCTGGGCCTCGGGCCGCGACCACTCACTACCCCGGGACCTGGTGTATCCGCCGGACAAGTCGAAGGAAGAGATCGACGAGGCGAACACCAAGGACTTCCGGCAATCGGAGGACAGCGCCGAGTACGCCGCGCTGGACTACCTGAAGTACCCGATGGCCGTCACCGTGGAGACCGTCGACGAGGAGGGTCCGTCGAAGGGCAAGCTGCAGGCCGGGGACGCCATCGACGCGGTCAACAACAAGCCGGTGGCCACCCTCGAGGAGTTCCAGGAGATCCTCAAGGGCACCAAACCCGGCGACACCGTCGTCATCGACTACCGGCGCAAGAACGCCCCCGCCGGGACCGCCGAGATCACGCTCGGCAAGCACCCGGAACGCGACCAGGGCTTCCTCGGGGTAGCGTGCTCGACGCGCCGTGGGCGCCGTTCACCATCGACTTCAACCTCGCCAACATGGGCGGGCCGTCCGCCGGTCTGATGTTCAGCCTGGCCGTGGTCGACAAATTGACCACCGGCGACATCAACGGGGCGAAGTTCGTCGCGGGCACCGGCACCATCACCGGCGACGGCAAGGTCGGCTCGATCGGCGGCATCACCCACAAGATCGTGTCGGCCAGGGAAGCGGGCGCCAGTGTCTTCCTGGTGCCCTGCAGAGAACTGCGACGAGGCCAAGACCGCCGACGAGGACGGCATCGAGCTGCTGAAGGTGGACACCCTCGAGCAGGCGATCGACTCGCTGCGAACGCTTTCCGCTGGTGGCGAACCTCCCCGCTGCTGAGGCGGCGCGGTCGGGTCGGATGCGTAGAGTTACTGGACAACTGCTGGGAATGTTCGAGACTGGAGTAATCGAGTGGGTATGCGGCCCGCGGCGAGAATGCCGAAGCTGACGCGACGAAGCCGGATTCTGATCGTGGTCGCCCTGGTCGTCGTGCTGCTGTTGCTGATCGGTCCCCGGTTCATCGACACCTACGTCGACTGGCTGTGGTTCGGCGAGCTCGGTTACCGGTCGGTGTTCACCACACAGATCGTGACCCGTCTGGTCATCTTCTTCGCCGTCGCGCTGCTGATCGGCGGCGTCGTGTTCGCCGCGCTGGCGCTGGCGTATCGCACCCGGCCGGTGTTCGTGCCGACGGCCGGTCCCAACGATCCGATCGCGCGCTACCGCACCGCGGTGATGGCGCGGCTGCGTCTGGTGGGCATCGGCGTGCCGGCGTTCATCGGTGTGCTCGCGGGCTTCGTCGCGCAGAGCTACTGGGAGCAGGTGCAGCTGTTCCTGCACGGCGGCAGCTTCGGGGTCACCGATCCGCAGTTCGGCATCGACCTCGGCTTCTACGCGTTCGACCTGCCGTTCTACCGGCTGGTGCTGTCCTATCTGTTCGTCGCCACGTTCCTGGCTTTCATCGCGAGCCTGCTGGGCCACTACCTGTTCGGCGGCATCCGGCTGACCGGGCGCACCGGTGCGCTGAGCCGCGCGGCACGCATCCAGCTGATCACGCTGGTCGGCGTCCTGATGCTGCTGAAGGCGGTGGCCTACTGGCTGGACCGCTACGAACTGCTCAGCCACACCCGCGGCGGCAAGCCGTTCACCGGTGCGGGCTACACCGACATCAACGCGGTGTTGCCCGCGAAGCTGATCCTGATGGCCATCGCGGTCATCTGCGCGGCGGCGGTGTTCTCCGCGATCTTCCTGCGCGACTTGCGGATTCCCGCGATCGGCGTGGTGCTGCTGCTGCTGTCGTCGCTGATCGTCGGCGCCGGCTGGCCGCTGGTGGTCGAGCAGATCAGCGTCCGGCCCAACGCCGCGCAGAAGGAAAGCGAGTACATCAGCCGGAGTATCGCGGCGACCAGGCAGGCCTACGGGCTCACCGAAGAGGCGGTCACCTATCGCGACTACCCCGGCAACGCGCCCGCGACCGCGCAGCAGGTGGCCGCGGACCGGCGCGACCACGTCGAACATCCGGGTGCTCGACCCGAACATCGTCAGCCCCGCGTTCACCCAGTTCCAGCAGGGCAAGAACTTCTACTTCTTCCACGATCAGCTCAACATGGACCGCTACCGCGACGAGAGCGGCAGTCTGCGTGACTTCGTGGTGGCCGCCCGCGAGCTGAACCCGGATCGGCTGATCGACAACCAGCGGGACTGGATCAACCGGCACACCGTCTTCACCCACGGCAACGGTTTCATCGCCTCGCCGGCCAACACGGTGCGCGGGGTGGCCAACGACCCCAACCAGAACGGCGGCTATCCGGAGTTCCTGGCCAGCGTCGTCGGCGCCAACGGCAGCATCATCTCGCCCGGGCCTGCGCCGCTGGATCAGCCCCGCATCTACTTCGGCCCGGTGATCGCCAGTACGTCGGACGATTACGCGATCGTCGGCAAGAACGGCGCGCCGACCGCGAGTACGACTACGAGAACAACGTCGAGACCAAGAACTACACCTACACCGGTGCCGGTGGCGTGTCCATCGGCAACTGGTTGACCCGCAGCGTGTTCGCCGCGAAGTTCGCCGAGCGGAACTTCCTGTTCTCCAACGTGATCGGCAGCAACAGCAGGATTCTGTTCAAGCGGGACCCGGCCGAGCGGGTGAAGGCCGTGGCGCCGTGGCTGACCACCGACACCGCCGTGTACCCGGCGATCGTGAACAAGAAGATGGTGTGGATCGTCGACGGCTACACCACGCTGGACAACTACCCGTACTCGGAGCTGATGTCGCTGTCCGCGGCGACCACCGACTCCAACGAGGTGGCACTGAACCGTCTGCAGCTGGACAAGCAGGTGTCCTACATCCGCAACTCGGTCAAGGCCACCGTCGACGCCTACGACGGCACCGTGACGCTGTATGCACAGGATGAGCAGGACCCGGTGCTGCAGGCGTGGATGAAGGTGTTCCCCGGCACCATCATGCCCAAGAGCGACATCACCCCCGAGCTGCAGGAGCACCTGCGCTACCCGGAGGACCTGTTCAAGGTGCAGCGTGCGCTGCTGGCCAAGTACCACGTCGACGACCCGGTGACGTTCTTCTCGACGTCGGACTTCTGGGACGTCCCGCTGGACCCGAACCCGACGGCGAGCAGCTACCAGCCGCCGTACTACATCGTCGCGAAAGACCTTGCGGAGAACAACAGTTCGACGTCGTTCCAGCTGACCAGTGCGATGAACCGGTTCCGCCGGGACTTCCTGGCGGCCTACATCAGCGCCAGTTCGGATCCCGAGACATACGGCAGGATCACGGTTCTGACGATCCCGGGTCAGGTCAACGGCCCCAAGCTCGCGTTCAACGCGATCAGTACCGACACCGCGGTCAGCCAGGACCTCGGCGTCATCGGCAGGGACAACCAGAACCGGATCCGCTGGGGCAATCTGTTGACGCTGCCGATGGCGCAGGGCGGGCTGCTCTATGTCGCCCCCGTCTACGCGTCGCCGGGCGCCAGTGACGCGGCATCGTCGTACCCACGACTGATCCGGGTCGCGATGATGTACAACGACAAGATCGGCTACGGGCCGACCGTGCGGGATGCGTTGATCGATCTGTTCGGTCCAGGGGCGGACGCCACCGCCACGGGACCGGCACCGACCGATGTGCCCGCCGGTCAGCAGTCCACGGCGCGTCCGCCGACCAACCAGCAGCCTGCCGCGACGCCGCCGGCGAACCAGCAGGGTCAAGCGCCGCAGGCGCAGCCCGAGGTGCCGGTGGCGGTTCCGCCCACCGGCCCGACGCAGTTGTCGGGGGCGAAAGCCGCTGCGCTGCAGGATGTCAACGCGGCTCTTGATGCACTGCAAGAGGCTCAGAGCAGTGGTGATTTCGCGCAGTACGGCGAGGCGCTGCAACGCCTCGACGATGCGGTGAACAAGTACCAGTCGGCCCAATAGTCACCGCGTCTGCGTGCCGGCGCCGCGGTCGAGGCCGCATGCTGGGACGAGGCGCTGCCCGTACCGCGGAGATGGTCTCGGAATGTGTTGCCAACAAAAGTGTGGGTGCCCGCTGGTGGAGTGCGAGTTGACCGAATCTGCCTTGGAGCGAGCGGATTTGGTTCGCATTGGCGACTGATGCGGCGGCGGTGGGCATGTCCGCGGTCGTCGTGGCCGCAGAAACTCTGGCCTGAGCGGCGGGCATTCCAGAGTTGTTGGTCATTGCTCTGAGCGACGCCGCGGAGGACTATGGACTGGTCCGGCGGCGCCGCTGTGACGCTGCCGCGGACCACGGAGGCAGAACATGTACGCACGCAGTTTCACCATTCACGCTCGGTCCTCGGCGATCGACGCCGGGATCGCATACATCCACGACACGGTGTGGCCAGCGCTGACCGGTCTCGACGGCTACGTCGGATTGTCGCTGCTGGTAGACCGGCTGACGGGGCGATGCATCGCCACCACGGCGTGGGAGTCCGAGGAGGCGATGGCCGCCAGCCGGTCGGCCACCAGCGGGTTGCGGGACCGCACTGCGGAGATCCTCGGCGGCAGCCCCACCGTCGACGATTGGGAGATCGCCGCGCTGCACCGCGACCACCGCTCGGCCCCGGGCGCGTGTGTCCGGGTGACGTGGGCCCGGGTGGAATCCCAACAGGCGGATCGCGCCATCGACGGCTACCGGCTCGTCACCCTTCCGGCGCTGGCGGAACTCGACGGTTTCTGCAGCGCCAGCCTGCTGGTCGACCGCGACTCCGGCTTCGGTGTCGCATCGGTGACTTTCGACAGCGGCGAGGCGATGAGGCGCAGCCGGGCGAAGACCGACGAGATGAAGGCTGCCGCCGTCCGGGACACCGGTACCGAGATTCTCGATGAATGCGAGTTCGACCTGGTGCTGGCGCATCTGCGGGTCCCTGAGATGGCCTGAGCCTCACGCGTGCTGGCCACCTTTCAGGTGATTCGCACCACGTAGCCTCGCCCCGCGAGCGCGTGCGTCGGCGCCGAACACGCCCTCCAAGCGTGCAAAATGCGCGCGTTTCGTTGCCCCGCGAGAGCCCCCTGAACAGGCGATTTGGATGCCGGTGGGCGGGTGGGTAACCTTGCGTTCACCCGTCGCGGGGTGGAGCAGCTCGGTAGCTCGCTGGGCTCATAACCCAGAGGTCGCAGGTTCGAATCCTGTCCCCGCTACCAGGTAAAACGGCCCTCGGAGGACACTCCGGGGGCCGTTTTCATGCCCGATGGACACGTGTTTGGACACATTAGTATTAGTAGGATGGCTAATCATCTAACTGTCGCCTTCGTCGGCTGGATCCCACCCGGTGCCGATCAGGAAGGCGGCCACCTGCTCCGCGGCGTCGCGGTCGTCGTTTCGCAGAACGTGCGCATAGGGCGCCGGCCGTGGGCGGCGTGCGCCGCTGCTGGTCATCTCCGACGGCGCGGCCGGGCTGATCAAAGCCGCCGAGACCGCGCTGCCCCGCTCGCTGCGGCAACGCTGTCTGATCCACCGCTGCCGAAATCTGCTGGCCAAGGTGGGCGCCGAGGCGCAGCGCGAGTTGCGTGACGCCTACTGGGCGATCTTCGACACCGACGACCTGATCGCCGCCGGCATCGCGCCCGGGCCGCGAGCTGGTTGCCGAGGTTCAGCAGCGCATCGACGCCTTCGCCGCGCAGTACGGCCGCGTCTATCCGGCCGCGGTCAAGTGCCTGCTCGCCGACCGCGAACAGCTGACCAGCTACCTGCGTTTCCCAGTCGAGCACCACCGCCGGATCCGGCACTCCAACTTCATCGAACGCACCTTCGGCGAGACCCGCCGGCGGGTGAAGGTGATCGGCCGGCTGCCCGGCGAGACATCCTGCCTTAACCTCGTGTGGGCGGTCCTCGACCGCGCATCCCGAGGTTGGCGCGGCATGTCGATGACAGCGACCGGCACCCGCCTGCTGGCCGACCCTCCGCCATCAACTGCTCGACCCGGCCAACGCCACTGCAGCGCAACAAAACCGGCACCCCAGCCCAGACGCCGGAAACTGTCGGAGCCGTCGCCTAACATGCCTACCAAGGAACCGAGTCAGTCGTCATTTTGCGCCGACGTTGGGGCGCAACCCTGTCTTCCATAGGGGTTGTGCTCGTTGACATCATCGATCAGCGGGGCTTCGTGGTCGGTGTCGGCGACGGTTCCACGTCGGGCGCCTGGATCTCGGCGCCGAGTGTGTAGATGTGGTCTGGGGTGAGTTCCTTGGTGATCGCGGTGGCCAGCGTGGTGCTGGGCTCGCTGCCCTCATAGTCGATGTCGGTGTTGAGGAACAGCACCATGGTCGTATCGGGGTCCGCGAGATGGACGGCCACCGTCTGGTAGCCGGGCACTCTGCCGTTGTGGCCAATCCAGCCACCGACGCTGAAGATGCCCAGACCGTAGCCGTCCTGAGGAGGCTGGCCGGGCGCTCTGACGGTCTGCAACCGCTGCGCCTGCATCTGGGGGCTGAGCAGCTTTCCCGTCGCCAGCGCCGGCGCCCAGATGCGCATGTCATCGAGGGTGGAGATCATCGCGCCCGAGGCCCACCCCCACGACGGATCCCAGTCCGTCGCGGTCGCTGCCTTACCGTCGGCGGTCTGTTCGGTGTACCCCTGCGCGTGCGGCTCGGGAAACGCGTTGGTGATCGGAAATGTGGTGTTCCGCATCCCCAGCGGCACCGAGATCCGATCGCGGATATAGTCCGGCAACGGTTGACCGCTGACCTTCTCGACCACCTGGCCGAGCAGCACCAGGTTGGTGTTGCAGTACTCAAATCCTTCTCCGGGCGGAAAACTGGATGGAGCCGCGAACGCCCAGCCCAGCAGTTCCTGGCGGGTGAAAGACCGCTGCGGATCGGCGAAGAGCGCCCTTTGAAAGGGCTCGGTTACGGTGAAATTGGCCAGACCGCTCTGCATCCGGGCCAATTGCCGCAGGGTGATCTTGTCGCCCTGCGGCACGCCGTCGACGAACGTGGCAATCGGATCGTCGAGGCCGAGCTTGCCCTGGTCAGCGAGTTGCAGCACGCCGGTGACGGTGAAGGTCTTTGCGACACTGCCGATTCGGTGGTAGAAGTCGGTTTTCATCGGCGCGCCGGTGGCCTTGTCCGCCACCCCGAACGCCCGGACATAGTCGCCGTCGGGTCCCCAGACACCGACGATGACGCCCGGAATCTTGGCCGCCGTCATCGCCTGCTCGATCGTGGCGTCGAGGCGCTGAGCCATTCCGGCGTCCATCTCCGTTGCGGATGCGGTACCCGACGGCGCCGGGGTGTCCGGTGACGGCGGGGATTCAGTGTCGTTCGCACAGCCTGACACCGCCAGCAGCAACATCACCGCAAGCGTCGCCGCCGCGCGTAGCGTGATCAGGACATTCCCGTCGTTGAGGTGGGGGATGGAGCCGATTGCCATCGTATTCGCAACATGGCCCGGCGCCGAATGGCGAATCGGTTAACACCGACCAGCACCCGGCAACTGGCCGATCTACGCCGCCAGCTGGCACCTGATCGATCCCCTGCCCGACCCTGATGCGGTTTGCCGCGCCGTTCGCCCTCGACACAGTTCCGGCTGCCAGTAGGCAGGCCGCCCTGGGAAACGCTTTGACCGATAGGACACCCGCGCATGCCGTTAGATGACGGTGAGACCTTCGCCGGTTCAGGCTCGCGGCCCACTCGGCTCGGGGGCATGGACGAGGTCTATTTGGTCCAGCATCCGCGCCTGCCGCGTCGCACTGCACTGAAGGTACTTCCGGCAGATGTGTCGGCTGACCCCGAATACCGCGCCAGATTCAACCGAGAGGCCGACCTGGCGTCGACGCTTTGGCATCCCCACATCGTCAGCGTGCACGACCGAGGCGAGTAGAGCGGCCAAGCTCTGGCTCTCGATGGACTTTGTCGACGGTCAAGATGCGGCTCGCCTTCTCGCCGACCGTTACCCGGCCCGCCACGCAAGGAACTTTCCCGCTGATTGCGATCGTGCTCCTTGTGACGGGTCGGCGATGTAGCGTCGCCTTGTGAGGCGATGGTTGGCCGCGCTCCTCGGGTTGCTCGCCGTGGTGGCGGGTGGATGCGCGCGCAGTGCGGCAGAACCCGGCCCGTCCGGGGTTTTCGACGTCGGCGGCGGCCGAAAGTTATTCCTGGACTGCCAGGGCCAAGGTTCGCCGACGGTGTTCATCGTTCCCGGCAAGGGCAGTTATGCCGAGGCGTGGAACGTCGTTGTGCCGCTGGATGATCCGATCCGGTCCTCGCCGTACGACATCATCGCCCAGGCCAAGTTCGTCCCCAGTCCGGACGCCGTGCAACCCACCGTGGCCAAAACGACACAGGTTTGCGCTTACGACCGGCCCTACACCCGGCCCGACGGTGCCGACCGGTCAACTGATGTGCCGCAGCCGCATAGCGTGCAGCAAGACGTCGACGACGTGGTCACGCTGATCAACGCGTCGGCGCTGCCCACGCCTTTGGTGTTCGTCGCCCACTCCTATGGCGGCTTGGTGCTCGATTTGCTCGCGCGTACACATCCGGAGTTGGTTGCGGGCCTGGTGATGGTCGATCCGACGTCGGAAATCCCGCCTGCACTGGGCACGCCCGCACAGAACGCCGCGTTTGAGCGCGACATCATGACGCCGCCCGAGCCCGGAGGAGAGGGAATATTGGTCGATGACGCGTTCGCCCGGATCAAAGTCGCGCCGCCGGTGCCGCGTGTTCCCGCGATTGTGCCCAGCGCAGACAAGTATCCGCCGCCCGAGGCCGTCACACCGGACAACTACACGCTGGCCCAGATCCACGAAGCCAACAACATGCTGGCCGCCGCGCTGGGCACCAC
>CAVYTD010000011.1:0-312326 GCA_963771335.1 uncultured Actinomycetota bacterium
TTCCCGACGATCGCTGCATTCGACGAAATCGCCGCCAATCTGTCCTAGTGAACCTCGGTCGCTAGGACTTCGAGGGTTGTCCTGAGTTTTCAGGCTGCCTTTGGTAGCAGGCGGGCCTGGTCGATGCGTTCACTGATGTGAATATCGATGGTGTGTAACGCTTTTCGTACTGGTGGTGGCGCGGGCGGCTGGTCGGCGGCCAGAAGCGGACGCAGCAGTCGGTCGTGCAGCTTGGTGTAGAAGATCGCAAACCGCAGCCCGTCGCCGGTGAGCCGGTACAGATTCTTGCCGGGGACTCGGGTGATGAGCCGGTTGCGGGCGAGCCGGGCCAGGTCGTAGCTGGCCTGGTTCATGGTGTAGTCGGTGCCGCCGAGCAGTCCGGTCATCAAGGCGCGCAGGCTCTTGTTGGTGATGCCGGTGACGGCGAGCACGCTGGTGCACAGGGCGCCGGCCAGGGCCTGGACCCGAGGGTCGCCGAACCGTAAGGCCGGGGCCCTCCTGCCATCCTCGGTGAGGGTGGGCTGTGCGATCCGCTCAAAGGCTGGACTCGCAAGGACGCAGCCCTGGCCGACACGTTCAGTATCGAGCAGGGTGGTGTTGACCGCACGCGCGCGGGTCTGCAGCTCGTCGAGATGCTGCAACCGGCGCAGACAGCCCAGATCGCCCGGGTCGTTGATCACGGTCTCGACGCGCAGCGCCCGCCCGTCCTTCAAATACTGTTTGATCCGGGAGTGCCGGTAGAAGGCGTTGACGTTGACCTCGGTGCCGTAGGTGACGATCTTGGTCTTGTACTGGCCACCTGCCTTGGCGCCGCGGCGTTGGCCGCGTTTGAAGATCAGCTCGATCAGCTCCGGGCGGCCGATGTCGAGGTTGTCGGCGACCAGGGCTTCGAAGAATGCGCGGGCACGGCGCGGCGCGTCGAAGACCAGGGTGCGCGAGGTCTCGACCTGGCGCATCGACAGCTCCCACCAGTAGCCGGCGGCGCGGTCGTGCTCGGTCAGCGGCAGCGGCAGGATCGACCACCAGCGTTCGGCGAACACTCGGATCGCGCCCGGGCCGAGCCGGTCGCAGATCGCCTGCAGCGCGGTCGGATCGGTGCAGGTGGCGAACCCGTTGGACAGCTCGGCGAACCCGATCCCGTTCTTGGCCGCCTGCCGTTTGGCCCACTCGTGCCCGTTGAGCCAGATCTTCATCGGATACGGGAAGTAGGCGCACACCTTCACGAATGCCGGACCGACATCGTCGTCGCAGACGTAGAAGTAATAGCAGGTAACCCGCCGGTCGGCCTTGGTGAAAGCGAACCACACCGCATCGCCCGGCCCGGTCTTTTTCGTCCCGGTGAACACCGGCGCGAACTCCTGCGCCACCCCGATCGCGGCCACCCCCGCCCGCCCGGTCGCCGCCTGTTTGGCCAGATACCGGCGCATCACCTCGATCTTGCGGTCGTTCTTGCCGAAGCGCACCACCGGGATGTGGTTGGCGGCGGCGAATCGGTCCACCGCCGCACGGAACGCGGTGCCGATCTTCTCCATGATCGCCGGCGACGGGATCGGGTAGCCCAAATGCGCCGTCATGAACGACGCCACCTGCCCGCCGACCTGCAGATTCGGAACGTAGCCGTTCAGATAGATCCGATCTAGACATTCCACATCGAGCACCACATGCCCGTCGAGCACATCGTTTACCGTCACCACCGCAGCCATGACAGTCAGCCTGGTCGGCCAAGCCGGTCCTGACCAGCGCCCAGCCTCGCGACGGCGCCGCGATCATCGGAGGGCAGGCTCGGACCGCTTCTCAACCAGCAGCCAACCGCAACGATCCCACCCAACCCGGCCACCCACCTCGGCGGTCCGAGGCTGGCCTCACTAGTGGTGTGTCCTGGATTTAGCTGACTTTTTCGAGGGCGATGCGTCCGCGGGCGACCTTGGCGAGGATGGATTCTGCGGTCGCTGTCCACACGTAAGGTCGTGGGGCGTCGTTGTGTGAGTCGAGGTATTCCTGGATCGAGGCGATCAGGTCGGGAACGGAATGAAATACCCCGCGCCGCAATGCTTTGTCGGTCAGCTCGCGGAACCAGCGTTCCACCAGGTTCAGCCAGGATGAGGATGTCGGGGTGAAATGCAGGTGGAACCGGGGATGTTTGTCCAGCCACTTGCCGACGTCGTGGTGTTTGTGGGTGGCGTAGTTGTCCAGGATCAGGTGGATCGCCAGGTCTTTGGGCACCTCGCGGTCGATGGTCTTAAGGAACTTCAACCACTCCTGATGGCGGTGCCGGGGCATGCATTGCCCGATCACCGTGCCGGTCAACACGTCCAGTGCAGCGAAACATAGTAATGAGGAATCAAAATTGTCAAGTTAACGCGGATTTCCCGGTTCGGATCTGCACGATCGGCAGCATGGTCACGGTCGCAGGCGTGCCGAGCTCACGCGGGGTGGGTCCAGCGGGGTCGGTACGTCGGCGAGCCGGTCGAGCAGTGCGGTGACCGCGGTGTGGCCGTCGTCGAGGCGGCGCGTTCGTCGTCGGTGAGCGGGAGCTGGCGAGCATGCGCTGCAGGTTGCCGCTGGCCTCGAGCAGCTGGGCTTCGGTGGAGTCTCGGGGTGTAGAAATCGCAACGGGCGCAGGCCATCCGGTGTGGGACTATTGACCGCCGCGAGTTGGCGACCGCGAAGGGGAGCGACGATTGGTAATGGGCAGTTTCAATCGCCGACGGCAGACCTGGCTGTCATTAATGCGAGACCGTGCCCTGTCTTTGCGGATGTCGCCGACGAGCGGTGTGATATTAGCGAGTCTGGTGTGACGACCTCGACGATGCGAAGTTGGCGACACCAAGCCTGTGCAGGGGCTGAGACATCAAGACGGTTGCCGCGCACCTGGTCAGCACAAATACCGATGGTCACCCGTGTTCTGCAGCTGGCTGTTGGGTGCCAGCGTGTGGCGCGTGCGATCGATGAACAAGTGGTGTTTCCTGCAATTAATTGGCTATTGGTTGGATATGATCTCGGCATGAGACAACCCGTGCATGGGTTGGAGATGTCGGCAGGACAACGTGAGGTGCTTGAGTCGTTGGCTCGGTCGCTGTCGGGTGCACATCGGGAGGTGGTGCGGCCAAGGGGCTGCTGATTCGGCGGCTGATCGTCTGGCCAACACTGCGATCGCCGCGGCGTTGTCGGTGTCGGAGGCGTCGGTGAAGAGGTGGCCGACCGGTTCGCCGGGAGGGTTTGGTGAAGCTGGGTCAGGTTCGCACGGGTCGTGGCCGCAAACCGTCGATCCCGCAATCCAAGATCGACGAGATCATCGATCTGACCCAGAACTACCGACCGAAGGGTGAAACCCATTGGAGCTGTCGGACGATGGCTGCTGCGGCGGGGGTGTCGAAGTCGACGGTGCAGCTGGTGTGGCACGCGCGGCGGATCAAACCGCAGCGGGTTAAGACGCAGACTGGACAACGACCCGAGTTTCGAGGAGAAACTGGTCAAGTCGTCGGGCTGTATGTGAACCCGCCCGAGAAGGCGATCGTGTTATGCGCCGACGAGAAGTCCTCGGTACAGGCATTGGACCGCACCCGGCGTCGCTGCCGATGGTCAGGGGGCGAGGCAAAACGATGACCCACCGAGTACAAGCGGCAGCAACAGTATTTATAAGTTACGTGGAATCAGACGGCGTGTCGGTCGGCGGGGACCACGGCTCGACCCCGTAGCGTCACGGATCGTCATGGCCGGGTGTGACGATGGGGTCTGCGGGATGCCTGAGGCGATGGAGGCGAAGTGGCCGGTGCTCGCTCGGCACGAGCGGGCGGCGGAGTGGCTGCAGATCTGGACCGATATGGGACGTGCCCCGCGAACTATCGATGCGTATGCGCGGGGTCTGGCGGAGTATCTGCAGGTCTGTGAACGGGAGGGGATCGACCCGCTCACCGCGACCCGGGCGCAGGTGGCTTTGTTCGTGCGGGAGTTGACGTCGCGGCCGAGTCGGCGCGGTACCAACGTGGTGGCGCTGGACTCGGGGTCGGGGCTGGCCAACGCCACCTTGCAGCAGCGTCTGGTGCCGGTTCGGCTGTTTTACGACTTCTTGGTCGAAGAAGGCGTGCGGGAGTCGAATCCTGTTGGCCGGGGCCGTTATACGCCGGGTCGAGCGGTCTGGTGGTCGGGCGGGCGCGCTGGTGCCGCGGATGGTGAAGCTGCCGTGGATCCCGAGTGAGGCTGACTGGCTGCGATTGTTGGCGGTGTTCGCCGATGAGCCGATCCGGAACCGGGTGATGCTCGCACTGGCCTATGACGCGGCGCTGCGGCGGGAGGAACTGTGCGCGCTGCGCAGTGACGATCTCGACCCGGCGCACCGCACCCTGCGGGTGCGTGCGGAGACGACGAAGACCCGCCGGGAGCGGGTGGTGCCGTACTCGGCGCCCACGGGTGTGCTGCTGTCGGAGTATCTGCGGCACCGGGCGACGCTGAGCCGGGCCCGGGGCGGTTTGTTTCTGTCGGAGTCGCACCGCAACCTCGCCGAACCCATCACGTTGTGGACGTGGTCGAAGGTGGTGCGGCGAGTTGCGTTGGCGGCCAACCTTCCTCGGTTCTCCACCCATACCACGCGGCATCTGTGCTTGACGGATCTGGCCCGGATGGGCTGGGAGCTGCATGCGATCGCCACGTTCGCCGGGCATCGCAGCACCGACTCCACGTTGCAGTACATCCACCTGTCCGGGCGGGACTTGTCGGCGAAGCTGAATTCCTCGATGGCGCAGATCCACGCGTGGCGGATCGGCATGCTCACCGGACCCGAAGTCAACGGACAGGTCGCCCGGCGTGACCGTCGTCACGTCGGCATTGCCGGGCGGCACGGACCGCGGCCGGCCGTTGGGGCATCTTGCGCGGGACGGTCGCTGGGACCGCCGGGTCGCGCTGCTCGACAGCGAAACCGCGGCGCTGGATGCGCTGGGTCCGGTCGGGCTGCGCCGTAACCGGGGGCGTGCCGCGACAGACAGCTCCACAGTGGAATGCGTTGGCCCGCTTGGTCGAACCGCTCGACGAGGCCGTGGCGGGGTTGCATCACGGCGATCACGTCCGGTTCCGCCGCGCCGGTAGGCAAGCGGCGGCGATCGTGTTGGCGCACTGTGCGGACTCCGGCCGCAGCTGGTGGGGCTGGACGCCGTGGGAGTGGGCGCGGTTATGTGGCGGCAGCGCCCGCGAGTTCCTCACCGCGCAGACACCGCCGACCGAGTCGACGGTGCGGCCGTACGTCGTGGCTTTGGCCTACCTGCTCGGCGGGTTCACCGACTTCCACCGGCTGGGCACGTTCAACCGGTTTCACCTGGCCTGCTTGATCTTTGGTGAACCCGCCATCGATGAGTCGATGCGAGGGCCGGCGAGGTGCTCGACCGGTGGGGATACCGCGACAGCGCCGGCGCAAGCACCGGATGCGGGGGGTGTTCAGCCAGGCCCTGCTGCTCAACCGCAGTCCGCGGCTCGACGATCTGGACACCGCGGCGTTCGCCGCGCTGCGGGCGCATCCGGCCACCGACGGTCACCAGGGATCGATGCTGTATGCGCTGCAGCGCGCAGTCGCCGCACTCGGGTCACTGCGATCCACCGGTGCGCACCGGTTACAACCACGCTGCCGACATCGAGGGCGCCGATCCGGCGTGGGCCGAATGGATCGAACGCTGGTATGCCACCTCGACGCTGACCCCGAAGGTGCGCGCCATGATCCGCACCATCATGGCCAAGAGCCGGGCGGTGGTTGGCCGCCGAGCACCCCGAGATCACCGAACCTGGCCAGTGGACCCGGGCGACCTGCGCGGCCTGGGTCGCCGCGGTCGACCGGATGAGCGTCGGCGACTGGGTTCAACGCCGCGACGCGCTCGGCGGCCGTGTCGGAGAACCGATCTCGCCGCGCACCAAGGCGCAAAACCTCGTGGCCACCCGAACGTTCTTCCGGGACTGCCAGGAATGGGAGTGGATCCCCCGCCGGTTCGACCCGAACCGGGCGTTGGCCCTGCCGCGCAGCGTCGCCGCCCTGATCGGCACCAACCCCCGTGTGATCGCCGACGAGGTCTGGGCCAAGCTGCTGTGGGCGGGGCTGAACCTGCAACCCGCCGATCTGCCCGGCAACTCCGCCGACACCTACTATCCGATGGAGTTGGTCCGCGCGGTCACGCTGACCTGGCTGTTCTCCGGGCTGCGCAGCGACGAGATCACCCGGCTGCGGGTCGGATGCATCCGCTGGCAGCACGACGGCCTGCCCATCGCCGGCGACTCGCGCGAGATCCTCGCCGAGGACGCGGTCTGCCTGCTCGACGTGCCGGTGCACAAGACCGGCACCGCGTTCACCAAGCCCGTCGACCCGATCGTCGGACAGGCCATCGAGGCATGGCAGGCGCTGCGGCCCGACCAGCCGAAACGATTGGACCGCAAGACCGGCGAGCAGGTGCGACATGCTGTTCTCGGTCCGCGCCCAGCCCGTCGCCAAGCACTACATCAACCACACCATCATCCCGGCGCTGTGCGGCAAGGCCGGCGTCCCCACCGCCGACGTCCGCGGCAACATCACCAGCCACCGCGCCCGATCCACCATCGCCAGCCAGCTCTACAACGCCAAGGAACCGATGACGCTGTTCGAGCTGCAGGCCTGGCTGGGGCACCGCACCCCGAACACCACCCAGCACTACGCCAAGATCACCCCGAACACGCTGTCCAAGGCCTACACCGAAGCCGGATACTTCGCCCGCAACGTCCGCACCATCGAGGTCCTCGTCGACCGCGACGCCGTCACCTCCGGCGCGGCCGCCGCCGGCGAACCCTGGCAGCACTACGACCTCGGCCACGGCTGGTGCACCTACAGCTTCTTCGAACAATGCCCGCACCGGATGGCCTGCGCCCGTTGCGATTTCTACACCCCGAAAGACTCCACCAAAGCCCAGCTGCTCGAGGCCAAGGACAACCTGCAGCGCATGCTCGCCAGCATCCCGCTCACCGACGACGAACGCGCCGCCGTCGACGACGGACACACCGCCGTCACCGCACTGCTCGACCGGCTCGCCGACGTACCCACCCCCGCTGGACCCACCCCGCGTGAGCTCGGCACACCCGCGACCGCGACCATGCTGCCGATCGTGCAGATCCGAACCGGGAAATCCTCATGAACTTGACAATTCTGATTCCACAGAATGTGCGCGGTCCGTGACGGGTGTTCGCGGCGGGTGATCGGCTGGGCCGTCGATGATCACCTGCGGACCGACCTCGTCGAGTCCGCTCTGTCGATGGCGGTCGCGATGCGCGGCGAGCTGGCCCAGACGGTCGTGTTCCACGCCGACCGCGGCTGTCAATACACCTCAGCCCAGCTCGCCCGGTTCGCCGATCGGCACAACCTGGCCCGCTCAGTCGGGCGCACCGGCGTGTGCTGGGACAATGCTGCAGCCGAATCATTCTGGGCAACACTGAAAGTCGAATTCTACGACCGATATCTGTGGCCCAGCCGCGCAGTGGCCAAGCTGGCCGTCGGAGACTGGATCGAGCGGGTCTACAACCGGCGCAGGCGGCACTCCGCCCTGGGTATGATCAGTCCGGTCGACTATGAAGAGCGATTCAATCAGACGGCACAAGCCGCCTGACCCTGTGTCCACCAAACGGGGTCAAGCCCAGGGATCACACTGATCGGCAAAGATCGCCGAACCCTCACGACAACCCGTCACATCGAAACCTATTGTGCGCGTGCGGCATCGAAGGACCACGCGCGCATCGCAGCCCCCATCCGGTCCAGAACCATCGCATCATCGGCCACTCCACACACTCGCCTGAGGCAGCCACTCCATGGGTGAACGATGCCCTAGCCGCGGGTAACACTTTCGGCTAAGCTCTGAAAACACCGGACATCAAAAAGAACGGACGGCCTCGCCCGGCACAACGAAGCCGAGGACGCGAAGATGGAGCGCATCCTGCCGATCGACGATTACCGGGATTCTGCAGACCCATCTCAGGTCCACCCCGGCGCCGACCGCACTTGTCAGGACATTAAGACTACTGGGTCTAGTTTAACTACAAAGTGCGTTTGGCTAATCTGCGCTGCATCTCGACAACGACACACGCCTGCGGCGTGACTGATTTCAAGTTCATTGCCTTCTGGCTCACTCATGTTATGTCCACGGCTGGGACGCGGAAGGCCGTCGGCCTCCGCTGGCTCCGGGCCGGCTGGGCTCGCGAAGTTTCCCCAAAAACGTTCGCTGCGCTCACGGGAAAACTTCTGCGCCCGAGACCTTCTCGCGTACCTGCGCCGTTGGCCATTCATTGGTCATTGCCAGAACGAAAAAGAACGGGCGGCCCGTTCGAGGGGTGCCCGCGTTAACGAGGAAGGTCACCATCCATGTCAATCACCACTGACAACCGCAGCGAGCAGGCCACCGCGACCGTCGAGTACATCGATCCGCAGACCCTGGAGTTCGAACTTAGTTGCCGCAGGCCGTGTTAGGACCGGATCAATGCAGTTCGGCATGTCGCGAACGTGTTCGTGACAGTCGGTGGATCACTCACCGGTGGCGTTGTCGGCGGTTGAGGAGCTTGGGTTTCAGGCCCGCACAGCAGAACACCAATTGTGGAACTGCTGCTCGATGCGGACCGGGGACCTGGAACAACCTCACGCAAGAGATGGCAGGCGGCAACGAGCTCGAGGCGCTGTCGCCGGACGAACTGGGTCGCAAGTAGCGCCCCTCGGATCAACGGCCGGCGGATCTCGGTCACGTGATGAAAGTTCATCGCCAGTCGAACGCAACGGCAACGCGGTTAGCGCGTCTCCGCGCGGCGGCTACAAGAGCGGCAAGGCACCGATCTGAAATTGGACACGAGCGTGAGAAAATGTCAGTGGCCAAGACGTGAGAATCTCGTACTACGACCAGCTCAGAGTCCTAGCTCTGGACACAGAGTTTGCGAACCTACAGTGTGGGGCTGGGAGAGCGGCCGCACGGCCAGGCCCACCGGCATCAGCGCCACGACCGCCAGGTCCTGATACACCGTGGCGATCCCGGCCCGCAGTGGGTCTTTGGGCGACTCGAAGCTCATCGCCTCGCCGTCCATCAGCAACTCACCCTCCGTCGGCTTGTGCAGGCCGGCGATGATCTTGACCAACGTCGACTTGCCCGCCCTGTTGTCGCCGAGCACGCCGGTGACCTGTCCGACACCCACCCGAAGGTTGATGTCCTTGAGCGCGATGATGTTTCCGTAGCTCTCGCCGACGCCCTTGAGCTCGATCAGCGGCGCATCGCCGCCGGAGGGAGCATCGGCGATGGGAGCTTCAGCAGCAGTCGTCATGTCGGTTTCCCTACATCTTCGATGCGTAGTTACGGAAGGCGTTGTTGGCGACCACCACGAAAAGGAGCATCGCGCCGAGGAAGAACTTGAACCAGTCCGGGTTCCAGCCCGCGTAGACGATGCCCTGGTTGGTCATGCCGAAGATGAACGCACAGATCAAGGTGCCGATCGCGGCGCCGTAGCCACCCGTGAGCAGGCAGCCACCGATCACTGCGGCGATGATGTAGAGGAACTCGTTGCCCACACCCTGGCATGTAGCTGCACGATTTGGATGGCTTGCGCGCTGCCGGCAATGTGGCCACGGCTCGGCGGGAGTCCTCGTCGAGGCCCCCGCGCGGCGCACGGCTGCTTGAGGAGCCGAACGAACCTCTTCGTTACGGCACCGGAAGTTGGCGCCAAACGCGCCTCAGCCTGAGGTGGCGAGGGCCTTTATCGCGGCCATAATCGTGGCTCGTTCGTCGGGTTCCGAACCGGCGTAGGGGTGATCGATCACGTAGAGCCAACCTCCGTCAGGCTGACGCCGCGCTACTTCTGCCGTCACCGAAGAAATCTGTTCTCCGCCAACCTCAAACGTCCATTCGTTGCTCAGCACAGCAAGGTCCCCGGTTGCGATTGCAAATCGACTGCGGAGCGTTATATGCCCGTTCATCGCGAGAATCCCCGACCAGTCCTCGCGGATGGCGGGCAACCCGGTGACAATGGACCCGTCTACGAGGACCAGGCTGGCGTCCTCGGCGTATAGCGCCATCAGGCCGTCAATGTCCTGGTTGTTCACCCCTGCTTCGACAGCCGGATGAATGGCCGTGAGCTCGGTGCCTGGTTTCATGAACATCCCCATTCGGCTTCCAGCTTCCGAAGACGGAGCCTACCGACTCCACGGAGCGGAGTCGAGAGTCTGGGAGTCCCCGCATCGGGCTAGGCGACGGCCTCACGGGTATGGCGGAAGGGTGCCCGTTGAACCGTCTACAGACCGGCCTGGTCACCCACACCTACGTGCGCATGCGCGGCGAGCACACCGGCAGGATCGACGTCTAACGCCTGCACCCCGCACGCCCGGGTCACCATGACCCTCGGGACCGTGCTGATGACCTTCTGGTCAGCCTCAGCCGCCCAGGGCGTCCTCGAGGGGAGTGTCCGCCGCCCGCGCAACCCTGATGCACATGCCGGTCGAAATGCCCGCGAGCACCGACCCTTAAGGCAACCCACCATCGCGGTGGACTGGACCAGCAGGCCCAGCTACGCAGCAATCCCGCTGAGCCGCGTGACAGACGACCAGCGCCACACCGTGCGATGGACCGAGGTCCACATGGGCCCGCTCACATGGCAGATCCTCGACCGTGCCGCGTTCCACGCACTCACCAGCATCCTGCGCGACGTCCACAGCACCGCGATCGTCGTGTCCTCGACGGAGGCACGCACCGCGCAGATCCCACCGCCAACGACTACGTGCCGCTCGGGCAGCCGATGCAGTAGTCCACAACCCGCACAACGGGACCGGGTTCATCCACAGGAGGTGAGTCCGGTCCCCTGCTGGGTCGTCGCGGCGCGACAAGGATGACCCCCATGAGCACCTGGACACTGCACATCGCCGACGACAGCCGCCGCAGGCGGCCATCGGCGCCGCCGACAGCACGGCCGCCAGCCGGGCCGCCGCGCTGCGCGCGATCGGCACCGTCAACGCCGCCGCCGGCTTTCAACACCACCGCCACGAGGCCGCGGTCGACGGCGAGCTCGTCGCCATCATCCAAACAGCAGCAGATCGGCTATGAAACAGTCCCCGGTCAGGCGATCGACGGTTGGGTGCGGATCGGGGCGGCGCTGGCCGCGTTTGCCGGCCTGTTGATCAACCGCCGCCTCCCCGGCTGAGAACCCGTCGGCATCGCGGCAATCCTGGACCTGTGGCCGTGACAGGTGTCACACTCGATGACTGGGAGGTCGACTATGACAGTCACCATCGGCAGGACAGGCATCGCACCGCGAAAGAACGGGGCGCCTCCGCCCCACGTTCCGCTCTCGGCCGTCGACCTGAGCACGATCGACTTCTGGGATCAGGACGACGATATGCGTGACGGCTGCTTCGCCGCGCTGCGCCGTGAGGCGCCGATCAGCTTCTCGGACTCGCCCACGGTCGGGGGGTTCGAGGCCGGGGCAGGCTACTGGTCATTGACCAAGCACGAGGACGTCCACTACGCGAGCCGGCATCCGGACGTCTTCAGCTCTGTTCCCATCAGCACAGCGTTGATCGATATCGAGGCAGAACTCGGCGAGTTCCTCGGCTCGATGATCTCGATGGATGACCCACGACATCTGCGGCTACGCACCATCGTCAACCGCGCGTTCACGCCCAAAGTGCTGGCCCGCATCGAGGCGAGCGTCCGCGACCGGGCCAGGGGTCTGGTAACCGCGATGGTGGCCAACCACCCCGACGGCCAGTGCGATTTCGTCGCCGAACTCGCCGCGCCGCTGCCACTGGCGATCATCTGCGACATGATGGGGATCCCGGATCACGACCGCGACAAGCTGTTCCATTGGACCACCGTGTTGATGGGCCTCGGCGACGACGAGGTATCCGTCGGTCACGACGAATATGTCGCGGTGACAACCGAACTCGCGACCTACGGCATCGAACTCGTCGAGAGTCGGCGAGACCATCCTGGGGACGACCTGGCCAGCGCGATGGTGGTGGCCGAGGTCGACGGCGAACGCCTCACCTCCAGTGAGATCGCCTCCTTCTTCATCCTGCTGACTGCGGCGGGGAACGAGACGACCCGCAATGCCATCAGCCACGGGATGGTCGCGCTGAGTCACTTCCCCGACGAGCGCGTGACGTGGTGGAACGATTTCGACGGCGTCGCCCCCACCGCGGTCGAGGAGATCGTCCGTTGGGCCACACCGCTGAACTTCATGCGCCGGACGCTGACCCAGGACATCGAGATGCGCGGCACCAAGATGGCGGCCGGCGACAAAGTGGCGCTGTGGTACTGCTCGGCCAACCGCGACGAGGACAAGTTCGACAACCCATGGCGCTTCGACGTCACCCGCAGCCCGAACCCGCAGCTCGGATACGGCGGGGGTGGCGCTCACTTCTGCCTCGGCGCCAACCTCGCCCGTCGCGAGATCCGGCTCGCCTACGAGGAACTGCATCGCCAGATTCCCGACGTCGTCGCGACCGCAGAACCGGCCCTGCTGCGCTCCGGATTCGTGCACGGCATCAAGCGGTTGCCCGTCTGCTGGAGGCCGCTTGAATGACACCGCCCGCCTGACGGGCGCTGTCAGGGGCGTTCGGTAAGGTCTCGGCGTGACCCCGACCCCAACCGTCAAGTCCGACTCCACTTTTAGCTCCGGCGCGACCTTAAGATCCGTAACCGCCCGTCTTGCTGAGGAACTGGCTGTTCGCGAGGCGCAGGTAGCTGCCAGCGTCCGGCTGCTCGATGAGGGCGCGGACCGTACCGTGTTCATCGCCCGGTACCGCAAAGAGGTCACCGGCAGCCTCGACGACGGGCAGCGTCACCGATGAGACGGGTCTTCCCGATCACCGCGGAATCGTCGACCTTCTCGACCGCATCACCAACGCCGCACCACCACAAGACGAGTCGACTATCTAAGAGTTGTCCGCCGGTGCGGGTAGGGGCTTCCGCGTCGCTGGCGCTCGCGTCCCTCCGTCACAACGGCAGCGCGGTCGCTTCGATAACCGGAAGCCTCGGCGGGACCGGCTGGCGCAGCGCGGCAAGTAGGCGGTGTCTCGTATCTAGAGAAACCGAGTCAATCAAATCCTGGCTCAAATCGCTTCACCAGAGGCGCCAGCTGTAACTGCGTTAATGAGCCTGGCAAGGGCATGTCTTGCGGTTGGCGTCATACCTGTCGGTTGTTGGGCAATCGCCCGGCATCAGCGCGTCAGGGCACCTTCCATTACTGCCGCTCCTGGCTCGCGGCTGGTGGGATGTTGTGGTTGAAGCGGAAGAGGTTGTGCGGATCGTAGCGCCGCTTCACCTGCCGCAGCCGCTCGAACTTTGCAGCGCCGTAGGCCGCGCGCACGCGTTCGACGGGCTCATCGGGAGCTCCGTAGTTGAGGTAGCCGCCGCCGCTCGTCGAGCACTTCTGCAGCGCGGCGGCCGTACGCCGAGCCCAGGCGATGTGGTCCGCGTCACCGGCTGTGTCCTCCCAGACGGCAATCGCGGTCACGTTGAAGCACTTCTCCCTGCGGCTGAACGCGGTGGCGTCCGAGGGCACGCGGAGCACGGCGCCGTGCATCTGCTCGATCAGCACGGCGTCCCAGCCGTCCTGCGGGTGAGCGAGGTAGTGGTCGACGATCTCGTCGATCAGCTCGTCGGGCAGCGAGTCGACGAAGTGGCCCTTCCAGTAGTGGCGAAGCCCGAACGGCAGATCGCCCTGCATCACCTGGATCTGCAGGTAGCTGGTGAGGCCAAGGCCGTCGCTGAGCACCGGCAGGCTCTCGCGCAGCGGGCGGACGGCCTCCTCGGCGGCCTCGGCGTCGCCGGCGAAACAGACCGTAATGTAGGCGGCCCCTTCGGGCACCTGCTGGTGATTCAGGAAACACATCAGCGTCAGTTCGTCGGGCGCGGATGCCATCACGTCGCGGAAGAGTCGGATCGCGTCGCGCAGGTGCGGCCGCGCGTAGGCGATGATCCCGCCCCAGACGGCGGGCAGCGGGTGCAGTGCGAATTCGAACTCGGTCACGACACCGAAGTTGCCCCCGCCGCCACGCAGCGCCCAGAACAGGTCGGGCTCCGCGGTCTCCGAGGCAGTCACCACGCTACCGTCAGCGAGGGCGACCTCGGCCGAGACCAGGTTGTCGAGGGTCAGCCCGTACACGCCCATCAGGTGGCCGATCCCGCCGCCGAGGGTCAGGCCCGCCACGCCCGTCGTGTCATAGGTGCCGCCGGGCATCGCCAGCCGGAGTGCGGCGCTGAGCGCGTCGACATTCCGCCACGTTGCTCCGCCGCCGACCCGGATGCGCCGCGACTCGGGATCCACCTGTACCCCGCCCAGCAGCCGCAGATCGATCACGGACCGCCATCGCAGACCGAGTGACCGGCCACGCTGTGCCCGCCGCCGCGGATCGCCGCCGGGAGATCCTCGTTCTGCGCCCAGGCGACCGCCGCGGCGACGTCGTCGCTGCCGGCACAGCAGACGATCACCGCAGGGTGGCGATCGGTCATTCCGTTGAAAGTCCTACGGGCCATGTCGTAGGCAGGGTGGTCAGGAATTAGCACAGGGCCGCGCAACGCACTCTGCAGCCCCGCTATCGGCGCCGACATCCCCACCATCGCCTGACCCTACGGTGTGCCGGAGTCGCCTACGCAACCGGGCTACCTACCCCTTTCCACCAGATGGATGTCGAACTCTTCGTCACCGACGGCCGGGTCATGGCCGGGGACCGGATCCGCGGGCGCCCTTGCCTTTTCGGACATGAAGCTTCCCGAACCGGCCCAGGTCCCACTTGATATCGGCCAGATCGAGGTGGCTCGCCTCGTTCACCCGCAGTCCGACCTCGGCCATCAACCGGGCCGCGGTGTAGTTGCGGGCGGCAGGACCGAACTTCCGACACGTCGCCAATGACCTCGGCGGATAACCGGGCCGCGGGCTGATCGACGGAATGCTGGCCACTGTCGTGGAATGTACTGTGCACCTTCCTGTTCACCGCCGAGCTGATCCCGGCCAACCCGATGCCGATGATCGGACGACCCAAACAACCTAAGTCGCTGCCCAAATCCCTGCCCCCCGAGTCGGTCACCGCCCTGCTGGCCGCGGTGTCGACAGAGCCGCAGCGACCCCGATCGACCGACTGGCTCGAGCGTGACCGCGCCATCATCATTACCGGACTGCTGGCCGGTCTGCGCGCCGACGAGCGGTTGCGCGCCAACATCGGCGACCTCCGCCGCACCGATGACGGCGCGGTTCTCCAGGTCCGCGGCAAGGGCGACAAAGACCGCCGCATCCCCGTCGAACCCGTCCTCGTCGACGTCCTCGAGCACTACCTCGACAGCCGAAAGATCCGATTCCCCAACACCGCGCGCCGCTCCTCCCCCACCGGGGACTAGCTGCCTGGCCGGCGTCAGCGCCGCTGTTCGTCGGCGGCGACGGTAAGCGCATCACCCGCGGCACCCTGCAATACCGCGTACTGCGCGCCTTCCGGCAGGCCGGGATCGACAGCATCCGCGCCAAAGGTGCTCTGCTGCACGGACTTCGACACACCTTCGTTATCTGTACTGGCCAACGCCGACATCAGCGTTTACGCCCTGATGAACCTACTGGGCCACGAAGCGATGACCACCTCCCAGCGCTACATCACCGCCGCGGGCACCGACACCCGAGACGCTGCCCCGAAGAGCGGGCTGTATGGCGAACTTACGGGCGGCCCGCGTGGACGGACGCCCCGACTTGCCACCCGTCGGCTGCATCACCCACATGCCCGACAGGTAGCCGCCACACCCCGGCTTGCCGCACCGCAGCACACCGGTCAGCAGGTGCTTGCGCACGGTCTTGCGGCCCGGAGCGCGGCCAGGCGCGTCGAGCACCGCCTGCACGGCCCGCCACGTCTCCTCGTCGACCAGCGGCGACCACGTCCCCGCGCCGACGATCTCGCCGTTGTGGTCCCGCAACCCGGCGTTGCGCGGCTTCCGCAGGAACAGGCTCACCGTCGACGCCGACCACGGCTTGCCGTTCAGCCCGTACGCTCCGGCAGCGTTCCACTCGCGGGCAATGTCGCTGATCGACCCGCCGGACAGGATCGACTCGTACGCCTGCTTCACCAGCGGCGCGGTTACCGGGTCCGGCGTGCGAACTACCGTCCCGCAGGAACCCGAACGCGTTGCGCCACTGCGGCTCCCCACGCGTAGCCTTCTGCCGCGCCGCACGCTTTTGCCGGTCCGACTTGTGCTCGATCTCGTGACGCGCCACCGCGCCCTTAAGCCGTGCGGTGAGGCGGCCCTGCGCGGTTGACAGGTCGACGTCGCCGGACACGGTGGCCAGCGCCATCCGGTGCGCGTCGGCGAGGTCCATGAACGCCTCCAGCTCGATGGGCCGCCGGTGCAGCCGGTCCAGATCCCAGGCCACCACCGCCCCGATCCGGCCGTCGCGGATGTCGACGAGCATCCGCTGATAGGCGGGCCGCTTCTTGCCCGACGACGCGCTCACGTCGTTGTCGACGTACTCGACGGGCGTCCATCCCTTGGTCGTGCACAACGCCACGCAATCCTCGCGTTGACGTGCGACGCCGAGCGCCTGCCCGGACGGGTCGCTGCTGATTCGGAGGTACACCGCGGCATCCATGCTTTAAACGTACTACGGACAACCGATAGTGAATTCTGCAGTAGCACTTCGTGTTCGACGGATGAGTGGGCCCGTACGGATAGGGCACGGTGTGGTCGATATCGGCGTGCATCGCGGGTCGGTCACAGCCCGGCATCCGACAGGTCAGATCCCGGGCGCGGACAAACCGGTCCATCGCCGCCGAGGGCCGATACCCGTCGACGCCCTTCACGTCCTCCGGGCCGCCGACAAACCGGACCTCCGCGCCGTGGGCGATCAGATCAGCCAGCAATGGCGCGGGCACAATCGCACCGCGCATACCCGGGATCAACCCCGCAATTCGCCGCTTAGAGGCAGGCTGGGACTTCTGGTCGGTCTCGGGCTTGTGCGCTGTATCTGGCTCGGTCGTGGGTTTCGCCCCGGGCGTCACGGACGAGGTCGGGGAGGGCGGTTCCTCGCCGTGCAGCTCGGTGTCGAGCGGCGCGTCCATCGAGGCGTGTTCGCCGAATACATGGACGACCACACTTGAGGCCCGTCCATCGTCGACCGAGCGCGCGCCGCAGTCGGGGTTGTCGCAGCGGCACGCCAAGACGAAAGACCCGGCGCCCAGAGCGCCCACCGCGTCCGCGCGCCGCTGGGCCATGGTGCGGGGATCGTCCTCACACAACCCGGCCAGCATCACCGCAAACCGCTCACTCAACACCGCCGCATCGGCAACCGACAGGCTGCCGTACACCGCCGTGGTGCCCGTGTGATCATCCCGTTTGCCGATCGTGAACGACCGCCCTCGGACACGCGAACGAAGCTGGCGCACCGCATCCGGGTCGTACTTGTCGATCCACACCTCGATGGCTTTTTCCAGCTTGTCGGCTGACAAGACTCCCCACGCCGCGGCCCGCTCCGACAACTCGGCATCCAGCGCCGCCCACACCCCCGCATTGCGCACGAACCCGGTGTGCCACACGATTCTCGACACCACCGCCGCGGAGACCTCTCCGGCCAGGAACCGGGCCCCGAGCCTGGGCAGGCGATCCCGCAGAGTGGTCGCTGTGTCCATCAGACCCAGCGCCCTACCGTGCGAGACCGTCAGCGCGCAGGCCAACTCCGCGGCCGCCGCGTCGGTGTCATCGCAGGCTCCCATCGGATATACAGCCCGCTCAGTGGCGCGGCGCTTCGTCTCCGCGATCGCCGCCAGCTTGCGCGCCTCGGCCACCGTCGACGCCCGCGACCACCCAGCAATACCCGCGACCAGGTCGGCATCAGAGAGACTTCGCAGGCCCCCAACCCTGGAAGCGTGGTGTCGCACATATGTGCGGCTCCTCAGGTTCTTGTGGGTTGACCTGCAGTCCGCCGAGGCAGAGGTAGATCATCGAGGTCAGCGTTTGGGCGGAGTGGTGGCCGTAGCCGCGGGCGTTGATGAGGCGGATTTTGGCGTTGATGCTTTCGGCGAGGGCGTTGGACAGGCCGAGTTCTAGGGCGGCCAGGATGGGGTCGAAGTAGATTTTGAAGCGTTTGCCCAGAGCGGCGAAGGCGGGAATACGGCTGCGGAGGGCGGCGGTAATCCAGGCTTTGAGGAGTTGGCGGGCGACACCGGGTGCATGGTCGTAGCGGTAGAGGTCACGGGCTTGTTCTTTCAGTGTCCAGGCCCTGCCGATGCGTCGGTTGGTGCGGGCGATCTGGTTGACCAGCTCTCGTTTGGTGTCACTGAGTTTGTTCTCCCCGGTGCGCAGCGCCCAGCGGGTGGTGCGCCATTGGGCGGAGGTCATGGCGACCTTGGCGGGGCCGCTGGCGGCTTCGGCGAAGACGCGGTCCAGGGCGCGGTTGATCCATTGCATGATGTGGAAGCCGTCGTAGCAGATGACTGCGTCTGGCACCGCGGTGCGGGTGGCGGCGGTGTAGGCGCGGGACACATCCATGCTGACGGCTTCGATCTGGGCCAATTGTGAATCCGTTTGGCTGGCATAGAAGTTGGCGAGGGAATCTTCGCTGCGGCCGGGTTGGATATCGACAACGGTGCCGCTGTCATGATCGCCGATGATGGTCAGGTAACGGTGTGGATGCCGATAGCAGATCTCATCGACCCCGATGCGATACAGCGTGTTCAGCCGGCGGGTGTCGAGTAGCTCGGCCACCCCGCGGTTGATGATCGCGGTGACCGTCTCCCAGGCGCAGCGCATCAAGGTGGCCACGGTGGTGCGGTCGCTGCGCTGGGCCAGCCACAGCACCATGTCTTCGAAATCGCGGGTGTGCCGGGCGCCGGGGCGGGCCCAGGGCAGCTCCTCGGTGACCACCCCGCACTCGGGGCAGTCCACCCGGCGGATGTCATAGACCAGCCACAGCCGGACCCGGCCCAGGTCGAGATGGCGCCAGCGGCGCCGACGACGGTCATAGAACGTTCGTAAGCGTTTGCCACACGGGCAGGTCAGCAGCTGGGCCTTCGGCCGGAGGGTGACCTCGACATCACCTTCGCCGATGACGACATCGGTGACCCATGCCCCCGGAATCTGTAACAGACGGTTAAATGCAGTACTGACGCGCACGCGGATCGTTCCTTGCGGTTGAGGTTGGTGTGGTAACCCCGAAACCTAGAGGCACGCCGCGTGCGCGTCCTCAATTCACCAAACCAACGCCGATACCAGTTGCGCCCCAACCGCAAACACCGCTGACCAGCCACAATGCGCCCACTAGAACGCTAGGAGCGCCACATATGTTCGATTCTATGCGGCGCCACTGCCCCAGTGTTCTGGCCGCGCGCAGCTTGTGGATAACCGCGGCTCGGGCAGAAGGTTGGGGATACTGCGGTTTGGCAGGACGAAACGTGCTAACCGGGGACGACGCCGCGCAGCCCGTCGGCGCCGAAGACGGGTTCGAGCATCGCCGAGAAGTCCGGGCCACGTCGCAGCATCATGCCGCCGTCGACGTTGATCAGCTGCCCGGTGATGTAGCTCGACGCGTCGCTCAGCAGGAACACCGCCGCGTTCGCCACGTCCTCGGCCTCACCGGGCCGCGGCAACGGCGTGGCCGCCGCGTAATCACCGCTGAGCTCGGGCGACATGAAGATCGCGGCAACCAGGTCGGTGCGGATGAGGCCGGGGCGGAAGCAGTTCACCCGCACGGAGGAGGGCCCGAGTTCGTCGGCCGCCAGCTGCATCAGGTGATCCACGCCGGCCTTGGAGACGCCGTAGGCGCCAAACCACCGGTGCGTGTTGCTCGCCGCGATCGACGAGATGCCGACGAACGAACCGCCGCCACCGCGCACCATCTCGCGTGCGGAGTGCTTGAGCACGTAGAAGGTGCCATTGATGTTGAGGTCGACCAGGCGCCGCCATGCCTCGGCGTCCAGTTGGGTGAGCGGGCCGATCGTATCGCTCCCGCCGGCGCAGTGCACGACACCGTCCAACCGGCCCGTCCATGCGGTGGCGGCTTCCACGGCGCGGGCCACCTCGTCCTCGTTGGTGACATCCGCGGGTTCGTAGCGCACCGAGACCGCCGATCTCCTCCGCGGCCGACGCCAGCTTGTCGGCATTGCGGCCGACGAGCAGGGCGTTTCCGCCTTCCGCCACGACGGCGGCTGCGACCCCCTTGCCGATGCCACTGCCCCCACCGGTGACCAGCACCGTCCGACCCGACAAGGGACAGTGAGCTGCATCCGTCGCCTTTCCTTCGATGATCTAACTAGAACAGGTTCTAGTTATACGTCACGGCTCGTCGCGGCGGGCCAGCTTCGGGGCACCGAGCGTGCGCCAGTCCGGCACATCGGGCGGCAGGCCGACGGGGTACCGGTTCTCGTTGGTCGCGGCCCAGTGGGCGTGCCCGAGTTCGTGGATGTGGAAGGCGTGCCGCAGCGCCTCGGTGAAGCCCATCGCGTCGCTGGCCGCGTTCACCGAGTCCTTGATGAGCAGCGCAGCCATGGTGGGCCGCTCGGCGATCCGACGGGCGAACTCGAGGGTCTTGTCCTCCAGCTCGGCGCGGGCAAACACCTTCGACACCATCCCCAGCCGGTGCGCCTCGTCGGCATCGATCGCATCGCCGGTCAGCAGCAGCTCCTTGGCCTTGCGCGCGCCGAACTCCCAGGGTGGGCGTAGTACTCGACGCCGGGCATGCCCATCCGCACCGCCGACGACGTCGCTGAACTTGGCGTCGTCCGAGGCGACGATCAGGTCGCAGGCCCAGATCAGCATCAGTGCCGCCGAGATGGCGTTGCCCTGCACCTGCGCGATGGTGATCTTGCGCAGGTCGCGCCAGCGGCAGGTGTTCTCGAAGAAGTAGTGCCACTCCTGCAGGTAGGTCCGCTCGGTGACAGCCGCCCTGGTGGCCCCGTTGGACCGGAAGGTCGGATGCTGGCCGGGTCCGGGTGCCCGCTCGGCCAGCGCTTCCTCGGACCCGAGATCGTGGCCTGCCGAGAAGTTCTTGCCGCGCGCCGCGAGGATGACGACCCGCACGTCGTCGTCGGCCTCGGCCCGCCCGAAGAGCTCGTCCAGCTGGACCAGCAGCGTCCGCGACTGCGCGTTCTGCGCGTCGGGCCGGTTCAGCCAGATGCGCGCGACGCGACCCTCGTCGAGGGTCTCGTATGTCACCTGATCGTGGTCCGCCACACCGTGCACACTACGGCTGAAGTGCGCGCCGAGCAGGCCGGCGGCTCGCGCAGTCACCTACAGTTGTGGCATGCCCGCCAAATCTGATCCCGCCGAGATCGGCGACGTCGAACCGATCGCCGACAGCACCGAACGTCAGGCCCGCCGCGTCGTCGCCGCGTACGCCACCGACGCCGACGAATGCCGGGTCTTCCTCTCCATGCTCGGAATCGGACCGGCGAAGCTCGCCGACGCGTAATGACTGCCAGAGCGGCCCGAGGCACGCTCCGGACTCAGACTCTGCTCCGCCTGAGGCGTCGGCGGACTTCGTCGTGGTGGCCAACAGGCTGCCGATCGATATGGTGCGACTGCCCGACGGCACCACCGAGTGGAAACGGAGCCCGGGCGGGCTGGTCACCGCGCTGGAGCCGCTGCTGCGGCGGCGCCGCGGCGCATGGATCGGCTGGCCCGGGGTTCCCGAGGATCACGACGACCCTGACGATCCGGCGCCGCCGACGAGCCCATCGAGCAGGACGGCATGACCCTGGTCCCGGTGCGGCTCAGTGCCGACGACATCGCGCAGTACTACGAGGGCTTCTCCAACGGCACGCTGTGGCCGCTATACCACGACGTGATCGTCAAACCGATCTATGACCTGCAGTGGTGGGACCGCTACGTCGAGGTCAACAGGCGCTTCGCCGAGGCGACCGCACGAGCGGCCGCCGCGGGGCCACCGTATGGGTTCAGGACTACCAGCTGCAGCTGGTACCGAAGATGCTGCGCATGTTGCGGCCCGACCTGACCATCGGATTCTTCCTGCACATCCCGTTCCCCCCGGTTGAGCTGTTCATGCAGATGCCGTGGCGTTCGGAGATCGTCGACGGCCTGCTCGGCGCCGACCTGGTCGGGTTCCATCTGCCCGGGGGCGCACAGAACTTCCTGATTCTGGCGCGCCGCCTCGCGGGCGCCAACACCTCACGCGCCACCGTGGGTGTGCGGTCGCGGTTCGGCGAGGTGCACGTCGGGTTCCGCACGGTCAAGGTCGGCGCCTTTCCCATCTCGATCGATTCCACCGAACTCGATCAGCAGGCGCACACCAAAGCGATCCGCCAGCGCGCCCGTGACATCCGCACAGAGCTGGGCAACCCGCGCAAGATCCTGCTGGGTGTCGACCGCCTGGACTACACCAAGGGCATCGACGTGCGACTGCGCGCGTTCTCCGAACTGCTCGACGAAGACCGGGTGAACCCCGAGGACACGGTGCTGGTGCAGCTGGCCACGCCGAGCCGCGAGCGGGTCGAGAGCTACAAGGCGATGCGCGAGGACATCGAGCGGCAGGTCGGCCATATCAACGGGGAGTACGGGGAGGTGGGCCACCCGGTCGTCCACTACCTGCACCGCCCCGTTCCGCGCGAGGACCTGATCGCGTTCTACGTCGCCGCCGACGTCATGCTCGTGACGCCGTTGCGCGACGGCATGAATCTGGTCGCCAAGGAGTACGTCGCGTGCCGCAACGATCTCGGCGGCGCCCTGGTGCTCAGCGAGTTCACCGGCGCCGCCGCCGAACTGCGCCAGGCCTACCTGACCAACCCGCACCACCCTCAGGGAGTCAAGGACGCGATCGAGGCGGCCCTCAATCAGTCCCCTGAAGAGGGCAGGCGCCGGATGCGCGCGCTGCGCAGGCAGGTTCTGGCCCACGACGTCGACCGCTGGGCGCGATCTTTCTCTCGATGCGCTGGTCAAATCGGAGTGATGCCGTTGATCAGCCACTTACCGGCGCGTTGAGCGCGCCTTCAGTCTCGATCACCCAACCCCATCGCGGCCGAAAAGCTCCGCGCAGGATCCCGACCAGCAAAGTAGTTCTGCAGTGCGTCGGAGAGGTCTTCCGGATCCCACTCGTCACCCTGGGCACTGAACTGCTTTTCGGCAGTCGGCGCCGCGACGAGCGTCACCGTCGGGCCATAGACGATGAAGAGCTGCCCGTTGACGCCCTCCGCAGCCGGCGACGCCAGGAACCGGACCAGGTTCACGACGTGCTCGGGCGACAGCGGATCCACCGCGCCCTCCGGGAGTTCGGGTGCGTCGCCGAACACGCCTGCCGTCATCGCGGTCCTGGCGCGCGGCGCGATGGCATTCGCCCGCACGCCGAAGCGTCCCAGCGCACGCGCCGCCGACAGCGTCAACGCCGTGATGCCCGCCTTGGCCGCGCCGTAGTTGGGCTGTCCGACCGGACCGGAGAGGCCGGCCTCCGACGAGGTGTTGATGATCCGGCCGTACACAGTGCCGTTTCCGTCGTCACCCCCCTGTTTGGCCTTCGACCGCCAGTAGGTGGCGGCGTTGCGGGTCAGCAGGAAATGGCCCCGCAGGTGCACCGCGATGACCGCGTCCCACTCCTCGTCGGTCATGTTGAACAGGATCCGATCGCGAGTGATCCCCGCGTTGTTGACGACGATGCCGAGCCCGCCGAGACCGTCGGCCGTCTCGACCAGCTCATCGGCGGTGCCCCGTTCGCTGATGTCGCCTGCCACCGCGACACCCTTGGAACCGGCCGCCGCGATCTCATCGAGGACGTCGGACTTGTCCAGCGCCGCCGCCATGTCGTTGACGACGACGGTGGCGCCGGCCCGGGCCAGTCCGATGGCCTCGGCGCGGCCCAGTCCTGCCGCCGACCCGGTCACCACGGCGACGCGCCCGGACAGATCTGTGTTGTTCGGGGGTTCTGAGACAGACAAAGTATGAATACCTCTAGTCGTGGCGGATCAGGGCGGCTCGGGGGCATTCGGCGATGGACTGCTCGGCCACCGCCTCCTCGTCGGCCGGAACCGGGTCGGCCTTCACCACGGCGTAGTCCTCGTCGTCGAGTTCGAACAGGTCCGGGGCTATGCCCACACAGACCGCGTTGCCCTCGCAACGGTCACGATCCACTTCCACTCGCATGATGACCTCCTGCCCGTAGTGTGACACCACCCTGGACCCCAAGACTAGAACGTGTTACAACCGGGAAAGGCCTGAGGTATGCCAGACACCCTGGATGGCCCCCAGAGCCAACGGTTGCAGAGAAGTGAGGACCGCGCGATGCGAATCGGCTACACCCCCGAGCAGGAGGAATTGCGGCGCGAACTGCGCGCGTACTTCACCAAGCTCATGACACCCGAACGCGCCGAGGCGCTGGCCTCCAACGACGGTGAGATGGGCAGCGGCAACGTCTACCGCGAGACCGTCGCCCAGATGGGCAAGGACGGCTGGTTGACGCTGTCGTGGCCCACGGAGTTCGGCGGCCAGGCCCGCCCACCCATGGATGGGCTGATCTTCAACGACGAGGCCTCGATCGCCAACGTGCCGGTGCCGTTCCTGACCATCAACAGCGTGGCGCCGACGATCATGGCGTTCGGCACCGACGAACAGAAGTCCTTCTTCCTGCCCAAGATCGCCAAGGGCGAGCTGCACTTCTCGATCGGTTACTCCGAGCCGGGGGCCGGCACCGACCTTGCCTCCCTGCGCACCACGGCCGTCCACGACGGCGACGACTTCGTCATCAACGGCCAGAAGATGTGGACCAGCCTGATCGCCTACGCGGATTATGTGTGGCTGGCGGTACGCACCAACCCGGAAGCCAAGAAGCACCGCGGCATCTCGATGCTGATCGTGCCGACCACCGCGGAGGGTTTCTCCTGGACACCGGTGCACACCATGTCCGGCGTCGACACCAGCGCCACCTACTACCAGGACGTGCGGGTGCCGAAGAGCAACCTGGTCGGCGAGGAGAACGCCGGCTGGAAGCTGGTCACCAACCAGCTCAACCACGAACGCGTCGCCCTCGTGTCGGCGCAGCCGATCTTCGCGGCGCTCAACGGTGTTCGCGAGTGGGCGCAGAACACCAAGGACGTGCACGGCAAGCGGCTGATCGACTCCGAGTGGGTGCAGCTCAACCTGGCCAGGGTGCATGCCAAGGCCGAGGTGCTCAAGCTGATCAACTGGGAACTGGCATCGTCGACCGAGGCCGCCCCGTCCCCTGCCGACGCGTCGGCGGCCAAGGTGTACGGCACCGAGCTGGCGACCGAGGCCTACCGGCTGCTGATGGAGGTGCTGGGAACCGCGGCCACGCTGCGCACCGATTCTCCCGGCGCACTGCTGCGCGGCCGCATCGAACGCATGCACCGATCCTGCCTGATCCTCACCTTCGGCGGCGGCACCAACGAGATCCAGCGGGACATCATCGGCATGGTCGCGCTCGGCCTGCCCCGGGTCAACCGGTAAGAGCAGGAGGAGATTTCACATGGATTTTTCGAAACCAGAAGCTTCCGAGGACCTCAGCGGCCTGGTCCGCACCATCACCGAGGCGGTGTGCACGCCCGAACGCCAACGTGAACTCGACGGCGCGCAGAACCGCTTCGACCGCGAATTGTGGTCCAAGCTCGTCGACGCCGACGTGCTGTCCACCGCGGCCCCGGAATCGTTGGGCGGCGGCGGATATGGCGTGCTCGAGCAGGCGGCCGTTCTCGAAGCGCTCGGCAGGCAGCTCGCCGCGGTGCCCTACCTGGAATCGGTGGTGGTGGCCGCGGGCGCGTTGGCGAAGTTCGGTTCCGAGGAACTGCAGCAGGAGTGGGCGGTGCCCGCGATCAACGGCCAGCGGATCCTCACCGTCGCGCTCGCCGGGGAGATGGGCGACGGCCCGGTCCAGGCTCAGGCGGCCGGCGCCGGGTACCGGCTGACCGGGACCCGCACTCAGGTGCCCTACGGGCCGGTGGCGGACGCATACCTGGTTCCCGCCGAAACCGATTCGGGGACAAAAGTGTTCGTCATCGCCGCCGACGACCCCGGCGTGACGGCCACGCCGTTGAGCACCACCGGACGCGGCAGCGTCGGACACCTCGAACTGCACGGCGTCGAGGTCGGCGAGCAGCGTGTGGTCGGGCCCGACGGGGCCGCCGTACTCGGCTGGCTCGAGACCCGCCAGCTCCTGGGCCTGTCCGCGTTCCAGCTGGGCGTGGTGGACCGGGCGCTGGAACTGACCGCGCAGTATGCCCGCGAACGCGAGCAGTTCGACCGGCCGATCGGCAGCTTCCAGGCCGTGTCGTCGCGACTGGCCGACGGCTACATCGACATCAAGGGACTGCGGTTGACCCTGACCCAGGCCGCGTGGCGGCTGTCCGAAGACCTACCCGCCGACATCGACGTCCGCTCCGCGGCATTCTGGGCGGCCGAAGCCGGACACCGCGTGGCACACACGACGGTGCACGTCCACGGAGGCGTCGGTATCGACACCGACCACCCGGTGCACCGGTACTTCCTGGCGGCCAAGCAGATCGAGTTCGCGGCGGGAAGTGCCACCGGACAACTGCTGGCGATCGGTCGCGAACTGGCCGACACCCCGGCCTGATTCGCCTCGTTCGGTGGCCACCCCCCTCCAGCGGACCGTCCCGGGCCTGTTGACGACCCTGGCCGAGGTCGACGATCGGGGTGTGTACGCGGTCGACCCCGGCTGCACCGGGGATGGGGTGACTTCATTGTCTTTTGTTAGCTGGCGCCACCACATTCAGGACGCCGCGTGCCTTGCGGCGGCGCTGCGGGAACGGCTGGATCCCGGCCGGCCTCCGCACGTCGGCGTACTCCTGGGCAATACCCCGTTCTTCTGCACCGTGCTGGTCGCCGCCGCGCTGTCCGGGATCGTGCCGGTCGGACTGAACCCGACACGTCGGGGCGCAGCACTGCAGCGCGACATCGCCCACGCGGATTGCCAGCTGGTGCTGGCCGACCGGTCCGCCCCGCACGACACCGCCCCGGCCGGGGTCCTTGCGCTCGACGTCGAATCGCCGGCATTCACCGAGGAACTCGGCGCCTTCCGCGGCGCAGCGGTCGAGTTCCGCACCGTCGATCCCGACGACCTGTACATGCTGATCTTCACCTCGGGCACCAGCGGCGACCCGAAGGCGGTGCGCTGCACCCATGAGAAGGTGGCGTTCCCCGGACATATGATCGCGCAGCGTTTCGGGCTCGGCCCCGCTGACATGTGCTACCTGTCGATGCCGCTGTTCCATTCCAACGCGATCATGGCGGGCTGGGCTCCCGCAGTGGCGGCAGGAGCGTCGATCGCGTTGCGGCGCAGGTTCTCCGCGTCTCAGTTCATCCCCGACGTCCGGCGCTTCGGCGCGACGTACGCCAATTATGTCGGGAAACCGCTGTCGTACATCCTGGCCACCCCCGCGCGCCGAGACGACGCCGACAATCCCCTGAAGGTGGCTTACGGCAACGAAGGTGCCCCGCGTGACCTGACCCGATTCGCACAGCGGTTCGGGGTGCAGGTGGTCGACGGTTTCGGGTCGAGCGAGGGCGGGGTGTCCATCGCCCGGACCCCCGACACCCCGGACGGTGCCCTGGGTCCGCTGGTGGGTGGGGTGACCATCGTCGACGTCGACAGCGGCGCCGAGTGCGCCCCAGGGGTTATCGGCGAGTTGGTCAACACCCAAGGGCGGGGACAGTTCCGGGGCTACTACAGGGACCCCGAGGCCGACGACGCGCGGATGCGCGGCGGCATGTACCACAGCGGTGACCTGGCCTACCGCGACGAGAACGGGTTCGCCTACTTCGCAGGCCGGCTGGGCGACTGGATGCGTGTCGACGGCGAAAACCTCGGCACCGCACCGATCGAACGGATCCTGATGCGCTACCCCGATGTCACCGACGTCGCGGTCTACGCCATTCCCGATCCGGCCGTCGGTGACCAGGTGATGGCCGCCCTGGTAATGCCGGAAGGGGCGCGTTTCGACCCGGGCCGGTTCCGGGCGTTTCTGGGCGAGCAGGACGATCTCGGCCCCAAGCAATGGCCGGCCTTCGTGCGCGTCGGGACCGCCTTACCCCGTACCGAAACGTTCAAGATCCTCAAACGTCAACTGTCCGCGGAGGGCACCGCGTGCACCGATCCGGTGTACACGATTGGCCGTCCCGGTCGCCGGGCGCCCGTCTGACATGCCCGTGGACATCGCCGCGATGCTGCTCGCCCGCGTTGGCGACGGGCATCAGATCTCGACTCGGAATCTGGGCGGCGGCGGATGACCCCCACGGTCAGTCGAATGTCAGCTGAATCAGTGAGCAGTCGTCGTCGAAGACGCCTGTCGGTGTGAGGGCGCGTAGTTCGTCGATGAGTTCGTCAAGCGACCAGTGCGGTGATCGGGCGAGTCGGGTACTCAGGTTTGTAAAGTCCGCCCACGACAACTGCTGATGATCGGCGAGGGCAATCTCACTCGCACCGTCGCTGCAGACCAGGACTCGACACCCTGGCGGCACGGCGAAGCGGCGCGAGGTGAACACGGTGTCCTCGAACATGCCGACAGGTGCCGCTTTCGTGGCCAACTCGGTTACGACGACTGCTTGTCCGGTCGCAGGCGTGAATGCGAACGCGGGCGGTGCGCCTGCGCTGGCATAGCGAAGCGTGCGGGTGGACATCTCGTAGGTGCCGCACCACATCGTGAGGTAGTGATCTTCCTGTTGGTCCATCTGGAACAGCCGGTTCAGTTCGGTCAGCACCGCCTCGGGTGCCCGCAGGGTCTGGGGGGCAAGTGATCCGGAGCGCAGCAGGTTGTGCACGGAGACTGCCAACAGCGCGGGTTCGAGGCCGTGTCCGGAGACGTCGATCAGGTAGATGAAAAGATGATCGTCGTCGATCCAGGTGTAGTCGAAGCTGTCGCCGCCCAGTGCCTGGGATGGCAGATAGCGCGATGACACGGCAACCGGCCCTTCAAGTCCCCGCGGCATGATCGACGACATGTAGGCTGCAGCACTGTCAAGTTCGACCTTCATCCGGTCAGTCTGCTGCTGCAGCTGTTGAGCCAGAACGCGAGACTCACCCATCGCCTGGTCTGCTCTTTCTATTGCCGCGGCGATGGCGTATACGGCAGCTAAGACCACAAAGAGCAGGGTCTGGGTTCTCGTAACGGACGCGAGGCCGTGTTGTTGAGCGAGACCGATAAGGGTCACGATTGTTATGAAGACCGCCGCCGTCGAAGCTCCGACTGCTCCGAAGGCCAAAGATAGGATCACAGCGGTCGCGATCGCGGTTTGTTGTGCCCCCCAAGGATTCCCGGTGGATGCGAGGCCGGTGGACAGCACTGACTAGGGATGCAGCTGCTGCGCCGCAGCCGAGGAGCACTGGGCCAGAGCGATGTCGAGCGACCGATCGGATGGTGTCTCGGAGCAGCAACCCGACCGGGACGCCCACTAACAGCCCCATGCTGTCCCCAAACCACCAGCTCCGCCAGGCTGTGAAGTAGTCGGCGTCGAATGCCCAGACCGAGCCGATGGCTCCTAGCGCGCCGGTCAACGCCGGGACCGTGATTGAGGCGAGAATCACGGCTGAGGCGCCGCGCACCGAAAGGAGCCCAATATTGCGCCGACCTCCGGCGATTAGCGCGGCGCAGAGCAGGAAGACGGTGGCCTCGATAGCATTGACTACGCCGAAGTAGAGGCCCTGAGCGACGCTGCATTCGAAGGTCAGGTCGCCGACCACTTCGGCAAGTAGCCCCACCGCGTACACGTAGCGCCAATCGCGTGGCCGGAACCTGAGCAGCGCCGTGACGAGAACGGCGTTAGGTAGCCAGAGCAACGCGACGCCGCCTGATTCCAGGAATGGGTAGAGCACGACAGCACCCAGATAGGCGAAGAATATGACAAGAATCCAGATGACTCCGCGCCAACGCATGCCGGGGGGCCAGAAAACATCGCCCCCCCACCCACCGTCACCGTGGGTGGTCGACAGCTGGGACCCCATGCGTCGCCAGGGCAACCGCGATCCAACCCGAAGGAGTGTCAGGGGTTCCGGACGTCCTTTCCCGTTGATCCCGCTCATGGTGAAGTCGCCCACGGCACCATCCACCTCCGTATCAGCGCCGGTGGGCTAAGAAGCCACCAGCCAGAGGGCTACGAAGGGTTGACCCTCCGATTGGCAGCCTCAAGGCGAAGCCTAGCAAAGACGCAGGTTCACGTCGGCGTTCGGCGATCAGAGGTGCCGAAAGTCCTTTCGTCGCCGAAGGTGGGCTTGACCCCGTTTGCTGGACACAGGATAAGGCGCTTTGCGCCTTTTGAGTTATCCGGTTTCGAACTCTCACGGCCGCAAAGGACTTCGAGGGTTTCTACCGCCTCAACCCAACTGACGATCTCGGCATCAAGGGCGTCACGCGGTTGGCCCGGCGGTCGGCCGATGGCTCAAGCGGACCGAAACGCGCTGTACGCCGAGTTCGAACGCTACGGTCGAGCGCACTAATCAGTGAGGACGGCGATGGTCGAATGGCACGAGGAATGTGACGTACTGGTCGCCGGGTCCGGCGCGGGCGGGGTCACCGGGGCATACACCGCCGCGCGGGAGGGGTTCGACGTCATCGTGGTCGAGGCCACCGAGAAGTTCGGCGGCACCACGGCGTACTCGGGTGGCGGCGGAATGTGGTTCCCCTGCAACCCGGTTCTGCTGCGCGCGGGCACCGACGACAGCATCGACGATGCGCTGGAGTACTACACCGCGGTGGTCGGCGACCGCACGCCCCTGGCGCTTCAGGAGACCTACGTCCGCAGCGGCGCACCGCTGATCGAGTACCTGGAGTCCGACGAGCAGCTCAAGTTCACGCTGCTGCCGTGGCCCGACTACTTCGGCAAGGCACCCAAGGCGCGCGCCGACGGCATGCGGCACATCGCGGCCAAGCCTCTCAAGGTCGCGGCCGCAGCGGATCTGCGCGAGCTGATCCGGGGACCACTGGACAGCGACCGGCTGGGGCAGCCGCAACCCGAGGACTATTTCGTCGGCGGCCGGGCGCTGATCGCCCGGTTCCTGACGGCCACCGCCGGTACCCGCACACCGGCGCGGCTCAACACGGCATTGACCGAGCTGGTCGTCGAGGACGGCGCCGTCGTCGGCGCCGTCGTGGAGACCGACGGGGAGCGCAGCGATCCGGCCCGCCGCGGTGTGCTGCTGGCCGCAGGCGGCTTCGAGCACAACGACGAGATGCGCGCGCGATACGGCGTCCCGGGGGCATCGCGAGACACCATGGGGCCGTGGGGTAATCGAGGACTGGCCCATCTGGCCGCAATGGCAGCGGGCGCCGACACCGACCTGATGGACCAGGCGTGGTGGTCGCCGGGGCTGACCCATCCGGACGGCACCTCGGCGTTCGCGCTGTGGTTCACCGGCGGGATCTTCGTCGATGACGACGGGAAGCGATTCGTCAACGAATCACAGGCCTACGACCGGCTCGGCCGAGCCGTGCTGACGGCGATGGCCGACGGGACCGTGACGCTGCCGTACTGGATGATCTACGACGACAGCGGAGCGGCGGCGATCCCCCCGGTGAAGGCCACCAACGTCTCCATGGTGGCGCCGGAGAAGTACGTGGCGGCCGGCCTGTGGCGCACCGCCGACACCCTCGAGGAACTCGCCGTCGCGATCGGTGTCCCCCCGCAGAACCTGGTGGACACGGTGGCGCGGTTCAACGAGTTCGTGCGCCGCGGCGTCGACGACGATTTCGGTCGCGGCGACGAACCCTATGACCGCGCCTTCTCCGGTGGTGCCCCACCGCTGTACGCGATCGAACACGGACCCTTCCACGCAGCCGCGTTCGGCGTCTCCGATCTGGGCACCAAGGGCGGCCTGCGCACCGATACCGCAGCGCGGGTGCTCGACGCGGCGGACAACGTGATCACGGGTCTCTATGCGGCGGGCAACACGATGGCAGCGCCCAGCGGCACCGCCTATCCCGGCGGCGGCAACCCGATCGGCACCAGCATGGTCTTCAGCCACTTGGCCGTGCTGCACATGGTGAAGGGAGACAGCGTGTGACTACCGAACACCCGGCAGTGCGCGAAATCGACACCGGCACAGCGATGACGCGCTTCGCCCGCGGCTGGCATTGCCTGGGTTTGGCCGACACGTTCCGGGACGGCCAACCGCACGGCATCGCCGCCTTCGGAACCATGCTCGTGGTGTCGACGTCACCGCGGACATGACCGACCGCTTCGAGCAGGAGGTCGACACCACTCACGCCAACGACCTGTGGCAGCAGGAGGTCGCCGAGAATCTCGCGGTGCGCGCACGTCGTAGCGCCGACGTCCTCGACGAGGAGACCACGATCAGGCCGTGACCTGCGATTGTCGGGCCCGCGGCTAGGGTCGAGGTGATGAGTTACCGCGAGCTGCCCGCACCCGCGCCGTTGCGCGACCTCGCGGAATGCGTGTGGGTCAACGAGGGACCGCGCCGGGCGTGGATCCTGCCCGACGGCTGCATGGACCTCATCGAGATGAACGGCTCGGTGCTGGTCGCCGGACCGGACACCACCGCCTTTCTCAGCGACCAGCGCTCGCCGGTCGCGACCGGGATCCGGTTTCGCCCAGGTGCGCTGCCCCGACTGCTCGGGGTGCCCGCCGCGAGCTGCACAACGAGCGCGTCTCCCTCGACGCGGTGCGGCCCGATGCCGCCGGCGGTTCGTTGATGTCGCTGACCGCTCGGCTGCTGCAGCGCGATGTCGCCCGCGAGACCGCGCCGTGGCGGATCTCGGAGTTGCGGCATGTCACCGGACGCTTCGCGGCCGGAGCGACGGTGGCGGCCGTCGCCGATGAAACGGGTTGGTCGACAAGGAATCTGCAACGTCAGTGCGCGGCGGTGTACGGCTACGGCCCCGCGACGCTGCGCCGGATACTGCGGTTCCGCAACGCGGTGCGACTGCTGCGCGCAGGCCACACACTCGCCGATGCCGCGGCGGCGGCGGGCTACGCGGATCAGGCGCATCTGAGCCGGCAGGTACGCGATCTCGCCGGTGTGCCTGCGGGTCAGTTGGGCAGGGACGCGAAGAGATCGACCGAGGTGCCATCGGGATCGAGCACGGTGGCGTAACGCTGGCCCCACGGTGCGTCGAACGGGGCCAGCGCAACGCTGTGACCCGCCTGGCTCAACCGATCCATCACCGCGTCGACGTCGGCAGGTGCCGGGAGGCCGAACGCGAGCACGACACGTCCGGCCGACGCGGGGGGTGTCCACCCGGGATGCATACCGGCGATCGTCTCCTCGGTGTCGAACATCAGTCGGTTGCCACCGGGTAATTCGACTTCGACATGCGGGCCCTCTGGGTCGGGGACGGACAGACCGAGCAGACGGTAGAAGGCCAGTGAACGTGCCAGGTCGCCGGCGACGATCTCGACGGCGGCGGAGGTGGGTCGAATGTCCATGTCGCCAACGCTAAGGCCCGGCCCCGGGGCGTGTCATGAACAAATCGGACAACCGCGCTCACCCGACCAGCGAAGGGATCATCGCGTCGATCAGGTGCGGGCCCGGCTCGGTGAACGCCGCGGCCAAGGCCGCCGCCAACTCCTCGGCGGTGCCGACCCGCCGGGCCGACACCCCCATGCCCTCCGCAATCTTGACGAAATCGATTGTGGGAGAGCCTAGATCGAGCAGCTCCAGCGCCTTGGGACCTGGCGTGTCCGCACTCGCCGCGCCGACCCGCTGCAACTCGATCCGCAGGATGTCGTAGGCACCGTTGTTGAAGATCACCGTGGTCACGTCGAGGTTCTCCCTCGCCTGCGTCCACAGGGCGGAGATGGTGTACATCGCCGAGCCGTCGGCCTGAAGGGACAGCACCGGCCTGCCCGGCGCCGCGATGGCGGCGCCCACCGCGGCGGGTAGCCCGTAGCCGATCGCGCCGCCGGTCAGCGTCAGCACGTCGTGCGCCGGAGCGCCCGCCGTCGCGGCCGCGACTCCGACACCGGCGGTGTTGGATTCGTCGACGATGATCGCGCGCTCGGGCAGAAGTGCCCCCACCACGGCCGCGACCGCGAAGGCGTTGAGGTCTCCGGTGGGGAGATCGGGCGGCCCGAGCGGGGCGACCGTGGCGGTGGTACCGGGCGCGAGTACGTCGGCGAGACGCTCCAGTGCCGCGGCGGCACCGGCGTGTTGGGCCAGCACGTGCACGGCACAGCCCTCGGGCACCAGGTCGCTGGGCTTGCCGGGATAGGCGAAGAACGACACGGGAGACTTCGCCCCTGCCAGGATGAGGTGTGCCGCACCGGCGAGTTGCGCTACGGCCGCCTCGGCGAAATATGCCAGCCGTTCGACCGCGGGGACGCCCGCCCCGCGTTCCAGGCGAGCCGGGAAAGTTTCACACAGCACCAGGGCGCCGGTGGCCTCGGCGACGCGAACAGCCGCCGCCAGACCGGGGTTTCGGGTTGCGTCCCCGCCGATGAGGAGGACCGTCGGCAACCCGGAACGCAGCGCATTCACCGCTTCACGGACCGCGTCGTCGTCGTCGACGCTCGGCTCGTCGATCACCAATCGGACGGCTGCAGCACTCGCACCGTCGGTCCAGGACACGTCGGCAGGCAGGATCAACGTCGACACCGCCCCGGCACGGCTCGCGGCGACCGCGTCGCTCGCATCGGGGGCGACATCCCCGGTGTCGATCGTGCGGTGCACCCATCCGGACACGGTGCCCGCCAGCGCATCGATATCGGATTCCAGTGGCGCGTCGTACTTCTTGTGATAGGTCGCGTGATCGCCGACGACCACCACCACCGGACTGTGGGCGCGGCGCGCGTTGTGCAGGTTGGCCAGGCCGTTGCCCAGACCCGGGCCCAGATGCAGCAGCACGGCGGCAGGCTTGCCGGCCATCCGCGCATAGCCGTCGGCGGCACCGGTGGCCACGCCCTCGAACAACGTCAGCACGCCGCGCATCTCCGGCACGGCGTCCAGTGCGGCGACGAAATGCATCTCCGAGGTACCGGGGTTGGCGAAGCACACGTCGACGCCGTTGCCGACGAGAGTCCTGAGCAAAGCTTGGGCGCCGTTCATCGATGTCACGCACCGACTGTAGGCGTCCTCGGCCGAGCATCTGATAGACCTGATAGATCGGCCTCGGGTACTTTCCGGGTGCGGTCCGATCCAGCAGCAGTGACCAGGCTCCTGACATAGAGTCCGTGTCAGGTCGGTAAAGCTCCGCTCTGATCTGCGGATTTGCCGTTGTGTCGGAGTCGATTCCGGTTTGGGGCCCTTCAAGGTGCTCAAGGGTCAGCTGTCCGTGGAAGGCACCGCCTGTGCCGATCTCAACGAGCTCATCTCGCGAAGAGGTCCCATTGAACGTGGATTGCGATAGCGTTTTTGTCGGGCCTGCAGAGGGAGTGACTCGTGGCCGCTTGGTGGGAACTGATTTGTCATCACACGTACTCCGGCACCCCGGGGGTTGTCTACGACCAGTCTCCCGGCCACGGCAGCCACGGTGAAGCGATCGGCGTCGGCGCCGCAGACTTTGCTGAGGACGGCGCGTCGCCGGGGTCGGGTGCGGTGCGGATCCGCAACGACTTTCACCAGATCGAGGTATCCGAGGGTCCCTTCTGGTCCCCATGTGACGGCCTGCGCGCCGAAGTCACGGTCCGGCTCGAGTCGCAGACCGCGGGCCTCGGCTTGCACGCCTCCGGCAAGTGGCGCTGGTTGTTGTCCAACCCCGGTTGCTTCCAATTCGCGGTGATCGGCCAGGGCATGATGGCATCTTTCGCTCATGGCCCCGGCGCCGCCACCCGCGACCGGATCGGCACCGACGAGACCGTTCAGGTGCCGTATGACCGCTGGATCACCCTGGGTTTCGCCCACGATGGGCTAACGACGCTTAGCCTGTCCATCGACGGGGCGATCGTGGCGCGGGGCCGACCGCAACGGCCACTGGCCGCCACGACGGGTGGCGTTGTCATCGGCAACACCTACTCGCGGAACTACCCGAAGTATCCGGTCGTCGGATCCATCGACGAGGTGAAGATCTGGCGGCTCACCCCCGGCCGCGTCACCGCACGATTCTTCAACCGGCCGATGGACGAGGCCACCCGGCGCTGCTGGGAGGAGTTCCTGCAGTGGCTGCAGCGATGGCGCGAGGCCAACCCCGACTGCGCCGAGGAGTTGGACCGGCTCATTACCGCGCTGGCGGCCGACGTGGCCTCCCGGATGGCCGCCGCGACGCACGACGATCGGTTCGCACAGGTCACCAGGAGCTACGGCGCATTGTGGCGCACGGGCCGAATGGGCAGCCCCGAAATGGCCGCGCTGCTAGGCGAATTTGCCGCTGAACTGAGTGAGAGCGGCGTCGACCCACGCGGCGACGACCGTCAGCGTCAGCTGTATCAGTCCGACTGTTATCGGCGGCTGGTGGCGGAAATGCCCTCGCTGGACTGCGATCCCGGGTTCGCCGCGTACCTGGAGAGCCTACGCAGCCTGGCACCGCGGGAGCGTGGTTGACATGGCGTCCGACAAGCTGACCACCGGCGCGGACGCTGCAGACAGGACCACCTACACCACCGCGCCGATCACACCAGGTGCCGACCGACTTGTGGTGGCGTTCGCCGTCAATGTCGCGGCCTTCGTCCAAGCCGCGCCTGTACCGTCGCTGACGGGTAACGGCCTGTCCTGGACGCTCGTTCAGTCACTGGCCTCGGGCGACCGGCGGTTGTCCTGCTTCGTCGCCCGCGGCGCCGCACCGCAGACCGGGTCGGTGACCATCAGCTGCGGCAACACGCAGCAAACCCTGTGCGCGTGGTCGATCTTCTCTTACGACGCCGCCCCCGGCGCCGCGACGACCGTGATCCTCGGCCAAGCCGTCGACGGCCCGCGCGTGGCCGCGACGCTCTCAATACCCCAGGACCTGGGCCCCCACACGGTCGCCGTCGGCGGGCTGATGCTGGACGCCGGCCAGGTAGTGACCGCGGGGCCCGGGTGCACCCAGATCGACGTTCAGTCGGTCACACAGCCGTTCGCCCCGGCCGCGACACTGCACACCCAGGACCGGACGACACCGGGCACCGTGGCGTGGACGTGGCCCATCAACGCCGGCGCCACCGCGATCGTGCTGGCGGTTCAGTTGCCAACCCCTGTGGGACCGCAACCGGTCGACCCGGTGGCGACACTCATCCGCAGGTTCGAACCGATTCTGCACTTCCAGGCCGGCGAGACAACTTACCCGTCGGACGCCAAGCGCTATCTCGAGCACAGCGCGCTGTGGCAGGCGGTCAAGCCCTACGACACCACCACCTGGTCGAAGATCGTTCCAGCAGGCCAGCTTTCGGGTGCGCTCGGCGAACCCGGCAAGTTCATCGGTGACCCAGTCAACTCCGTGGACACCCCGGTCGACGAGCGGTTCCTCGAGCTCGGCGGCTGGCGCGACCGGACCGGCACGCCGCAGGCCGGGGTGGGCACCGGCACGTGGCCCAACGCGTACGCCAACCGCGACGAGATCCGGTCCCGTTACGCCAGTGACCCCGACCTACGCGACAGCCAGTTCTGGTACCACGCCGAGTACTTCGACACCACCCGGCTACGACGGCTGGCCGAATCCGTGCGCAAACCCGACCTGTTCAAGATCGTCGCCGGTCCCGGCGAACCCGCGCTGCTCTGCTACTACCTGTTCTTTCCCGAACACGAGCAGGCCGTTGTCGGCGCTTCGTTCACCGCCAAGGAGGTCGGCGGGTATGCGGGTCAGTGGGGTTGTGTCGCCTTGTTTCTCAAGCGACCCGGCGACCAGGGCGAGTACACGCCACACCTCATCGGGTTCACCGGATCACCCACCGTCGCGTCCATCGGGGAAGCGGCCGACGACGAGAAGCGCGTCACCATGAAGGTGGCGGAATGGACTCCCAGCAAGCCCATGACCACCGACGGCCACCCGCACCTCTACGTCAGCCGCGGCTCGCACAGCTTCTACCTCGACAAGGCGGCGCACCCGGTGAACCCGTTCCCCACCGCCGCACCGGTCGACGAAGGCACCTCAGACGGGCAGTACACGGAGGTCCTCGACAATCCCGATCCGTTGATCTTCCTCATCAAGGCCCTGGCGGGGCCGGTGGGTTGGATCGCGGCGGGCATCGAACTCGCCCAGAACGGCGCAGTGGAGACGGGCCTGTCCGGCACACCGGACAGGGTGCCCGACGACACCGCGACGGCCGGAGGCGTCACCGTGCACCCGGCCAACGTCGCGCCGCGCAACGACTGGACGAAGCCGCAGGGCTGGCGCGCCGCGCAGGCACAGGTCGTGAATGGACGCCAGTACGACTTCATCGTCGACCGCGCCGCGCAGCCGTTTTGGCCACATGACAACGGCCGGTCGGGTTTTCGCGGCCGGTGGGGTCCGCGCGTCGAAGGCGACAGGTTACCAAGACGCGCCGGCATGCGCTTCCCCGATTTCTGGAAGCTTTTCCTCGTCGCGGTCGCGGACGGGCGCAGCCGCAACCTGCTACCGAAGTAAGCATCATTCCGGGCAGCCGCCAACTCCTCGGCGCCCCCGATCGTCGGGCGATCATCCGGAGCATCGCTGCACGATATCTGCGCTACAGCTCGCGGATGCCATCCAACCGCTTAGAGGCATCCTCGAAGCCGCTCACCAGCTCGGCGATGATGTCGGCGACCGGCCGGATCTCGTTCATCCGTCCGACGATCTGACCCACCGGCATCGCCACGGCTGTTGGGTCGGTCGACTCACTCATCCGTTGATGGGCCTCACTGACGAGGATGTTCTGCAACGGCATGGGCAGCGGCTCGGGTGCGTCGTCGGCGTCCCACGCATCCGTCCACCGGCTCTTGAGCAGCCGCGCCGGCTTGCCGGTGTAGATGCGCCGGCGCACGGTGTCGGCAGAGGTCGCCTTCAGCATGGCCTCCTGGACCACCGACCGGCCCGACTCCAGGCGCACACCGAGGTCGTACTCGGCCGACGTCAGGAACGCCGAACCCATCCACACCCCCTGCGCGCCCAGCGCCAGCGCCGCAGCGACCTGCCGTCCGCTGCCGATGCCGCCCGCGGCGAGCACCGGCGCCCTGCCGTCGATGGCATCGACGATCTCCGGCCACAACACCATCGAGCCGATCTCACCGGTATGGCCGCCGGCCTCGTGCCCCTGCGCGACGACGATGTCGACGCCGTTCTCGAGATGCCGCAGGGCGTGTTTGGCGGAGCCGGCCAGCGCCGCCACCGGGACGCCGGCCCCGTGCGCCTGGTCGACGACATCTTTCGGTGGGGAACCGAGAGCGTTGGCGATCAACTTGATCGGGTGCCTGAGGGCCACGTCTACATGGCTGCGCGCCACCGAATGCAGCCATCCCAGAACACCTTCCGACTTCTGCTCGTCCTCGGGCAGGGGCGGCACACCCAGGTCGGCGAGCGTCTTGGCGACGAAGTCGCGGTGGGTCTGCGGGACCAGCTTGTTGATGTCGATGCTGGTGCCCTCGGTGGGCACCTTGGCGGGCATCACGATGTCGACGCCGTACGGTTTCCCGTCGGTGTTGGCGTCCATCCACTGCAGCACGTTCTCGAGGTCGTCGGCATCATTGAAGCGCACGCATCCGAGCACGCCCAAACCGCCCGCTTTACTGACCGCCGCGGCCACCTTCTCCGAAGGGGTGAAGACGAAGATCGGGTATTCGATGCCGAAGCGATCGCACAGTCCAGTACGCATCTATCTCTCCCGTCGCTTCGCTCGCCCCATCACGCTTGCACCCCAGCATGTTTGACGTGGACGTCGTCGGCGGGCCGTTCCTCGGTGGTGTCCTTGGCCCAGCGATAGTCCGGTTTGCCCGCGGGTGAGCGCTTGATCTCGTCGACCAGCCACAGGCTGCGCGGCACCTTGTAGCCGGCGATCTCCTTGCGGACGAAGGCGTCGAGTTCAGCGAGGGTCGGGCGGGTGCCTTCACGGGGATGCACGACCGCGGCGACATGCTGGCCGAAACGCGGGTCGGGCACGCCGACGACGAGCGCGTCGAACACGTCGGGGTGGCCCTTCAGCGCGGCCTCGACCTCTTCGGGGTAAATCTTCTCGCCACCGCTGTTGATGGACACCGAGCCACGGCCGAGCAACGTGACGCTGCCGTCTGCCTCGACCTCCGCGTAGTCACCCGGGATCGCATACCGCACACCGTGGTAGACGCGGAAAGTTTGCCGGGTTTTTTCATCGTCCTTGAAGTAGCCGACCGGGATGTGGCCCCGTTTGGCGATGAAGCCGCGCACCCCGGACCCCGGCACGACCTCGTTGCCGTCCTCGTCCAGCACGACGGTGTTCTTGTCGATCGTGACGCGGGGACCGCCGGTGTGCGACTGCCCTTTGGCGACGACACTGGTGCCGCCGAAGCCGGTCTCCGAGGACCCGATGGAGTCGGTGATGATGCGGTTGGGCAGCAGTTCGAGCAGCTTCTCCTTGATGCTGGTGGAGAACAGCGCGGCGGTGCTGGCGAGCAGGAACAGCGACGAGAGGTCGTACGCCTCTCCTTCTGCGCCTGGCACCTGCCGGGCGAGCAGCGCGTCCAGCAGCGGCCGCGCCATGGCGTCGCCGGTGAAGAACAGCAGGTTCACCTTGTGCTCGTGGATCATTCGCCACACTTCGTCGGCGTCGAACTCCGGCGCCAGCACCACGGTTTGACCGGAGAACAGCGACATCCAAGTGGCCGACTGCGTCGCGCCGTGGATCATCGGCGGGATCGGCAGGCGGATCATCGGCGCGTTTGCAGCAGCCTGCTTGGCCAGGTCGTACTCGTCGGCGATCGGCTCGCCGGTCGCGAAATCGGTGCCGCCGAACAACACTCGGTAAATGTCCTCGTGGCGCCACATCACCCCTTTGGGGAAGCCGGTGGTGCCGCCGGTGTACAGCAGGTAGATGTCGTCGGCGCTGCGCGGCCCGAAGTCGCGTTCCGGGGAACCCTGCTCCAGTGCCGTATAGAACTCCACGCCACCGTAACGCTGGTAGTCGTCCTCTGATCCGTCCTCGACCACCAGGATGGTCTTGACACTCGGGAGTCTCGGGTAGCACGTTGGCCACCCGGTCGGCGTAGCGGCGCTCGTGCACCAGCGCCACCATGTCGGAGTTGTCGAACAGGTACTTCAGCTCGCCTTCGACGTAGCGGAAGTTGACGTTGACGAGGATGGCGCCCGCCTTGACGACGCCCAGCATCGCGATGACGATCTCGATGCGGTTTCGGCAGTACAGGCCGACCTTGTCGTCCTTCTGGACGCCGTGGTCGATGAGATAGTGCGCCAGCCGGTTGGCCTTCTCCTCCAACTCGGCATAGGTCAGCTGTTGACCACCGCCGATCAGGGCGATGCGATCGGGCACAGCGTCGATAGCGTGCTCGGCGAGGTCGGCGATGTTCAAGGCCACGACTCTAAACTAGAACGTGTTACATTTCGAGACAAGTCGCTGTGTTGGACGTGGAAAGGCGGACATCCGTGAGCGAGGCGCAAAAAGGCCCCGACGCCCTCATTGAGCAGCGCGGACACACCCTGATCCTGACGCTGAACCGGCCGGAGGCGCGTAACGCGCTGTCCACTGAGATGCTCTCGATCATGGTCGCGGCATGGGACCGCGTGGACGACGATCCCGAGATCCGGACCTGCATCCTGACCGGGGCCGGTGGGTACTTCTGCGCGGGCATGGACCTCAAGGCCGCGACCAAGGCACCGCCGGGGGATTCGTTCAAGAGCGGCGCGTTCGATCCGACGAAGATCGAGGCCCTGCTGAAGGGGCGTCGACTGACGAAGCCACTGATCGCCGCCGTCGAGGGTCCCGCGATCGCGGGTGGCACCGAGATCCTGCAGGGCACCGACATCCGCGTCGCCGGCGAGAGCGCGAAGTTCGGTATCTCCGAAGCCAAGTGGAGCCTGTATCCGATGGGGGGGTCCGCGGTGCGACTACCCCGCCAGATTCCCTACACGATCGCGTGCGACCTGCTGCTGACCGGCCGCCACATCACCGCCGCCGAAGCGTTGTCCTACGGACTGATCGGCTATGTGGTGCCCGACGGCACCGCGCTGGAGAAGGCGCTCGAGATCGCCGAGGTGATCAACAACAACGGGCCGCTGGCCGTGCAGGCGATCCTGAAGACGATCCGCGAGGCCGAGGGCATGCACGAGGAGGAGGCGTTCAAGCCCGACACCGCCAACGGCATCCCGGTGTTCCTCTCCGAGGACGCCAAGGAAGGCCCCCTGGCGTTCAAGGAGAAGCGTGCGCCCAACTTCCAGATGAAGTAGGGACCCGCGCATTCGGCCGCCTCAGGCCGCGTGCTCTTCCCTCGCCCACAGCCGGTCGATCTCGGCGATCCCCTCGGCCAGGCTCTGCTCAGCCAGCGGCTTGAATTCCGCCATCGCGGGATTGCGGTCGGCCAGGGTCAGCTCCACGGTGATGAACCGCGGTTGCAGACCCGTCAGCGACACAGCGTGGGGCAACCATGCCGCCGCGTGATCCCAGCCTTCCCGCGGGGTTCCTGAACCGAAGCCGCCGCCGCGGGACTCCACCACTAGCATCTCGGTACCGCCCAGCAGACCCGTTCGGGTTTCCATGTCGACCGACAGGCCCTGCGCGACGATGTGGTCGACCCACGCCTTGACCGTGCTCGGTGGCCCGAAGTTGTACAGCGGCAGGCCGAGCAGGATCGTGTCGGCCTGCTTGATCTCGTCGACGAGGGTGACGCTGAGCGCCCCTCCCGCGGGACCGACCAGGTGCGGCAACGGATCTCGCGCCAGATCGCGATAGGTGATGGTGCCGCCGGGGTGGGTGGCACGCCATTGCGCGGCGGCGCGGGCGGTCAGCCGGCGGCTGACGGATTCCTCGCCCTGAATCGACGAGTCGATGTGGAGGAGATGAGCCATCTGTATGTCCTCTGCTGATCGTTAGTGTAATACAAACTATCTATACCACATTTGCCATTGTTCTATTCCCGTACTCTTGGCAGGTGAGCGAGAATCCCCCGGTAGAGCAGCTGCTCGGACCGATGCTGGACCTGCTCACGCGCCGGGTGCGCAATGCCGCAGAGGTCGAGCTCGAAGCGTTCGGGCTTCGCCCCCGCCACATCGTCGGCCTGACGCTGCTGCGCGACTACGGCGAGCGCAGTCAGGCCGACCTCACCGAGTACCTGGGCATCGACGCCACCAACGTGGTGGCGCTGCTCAACGAACTCGAAGCGGCCGGCCTCGTCGAGCGCCGCCGCTCGCCGCAGGACCGCAGGCGTCACACCGTCGTCGTCACCCCCGCGGGCCATAAGCGGCTGGCAGGTGTCGAGACCGCACTGGCCGGCTTGGAGCACCGACTCTTCGCCGGCCTCGACGCAGAGGAGCAGACGGCATTGCACGGACTGCTTCAGCGGGCGCTGGCGGTCACCGCGGGGGTACCCGACACGGCGTCGTCCTGCGTCACCGACGATCGGACCTGTTAGACCACAATCGGTTTGGTCGGCGTGAACGTCACGGGCATGGCTTCCAGGCCGCTGACGAAGTTCGCCGGCCGCAGCGGCAGCATGTCGGGATCGGCGAGTCGCAGATCGGGCAGCCGTTTCAGCACCCGGGTCAGCATGATCTTCAGCTCCAGCCGCGCCAGCTGATTGCCCATGCAGAAATGGGTTCCGAACCCGAATGCCAAGTGGTTGTTCGGGTTCCGGTCGATACGGAAGCTCTCGGGATCGCCGAACACGGTCTCGTCGAAATTGGCGGACTCGAACATCAGCATGATCTTCTCGCCCGACTTCAGCGCCGTGCCGTGGAAGTCGGTGTCGGCGGTCAGCGTGCGACACATGTTCTTCACCGGCGACGTCCAGCGCAGCATCTCCTCGATGGCACCGGCCAGCAACGGCGGGTCTCCCATCATGGTCTTCGCGCGAGCGCTCATCATGGTCTTCGCGCGAGCGCTCATCATGGTCTTCGCGCGAGCGCTCATCATGGTCTTCGCGCGAGCGCTCATCCGCGACCAGTCGGCCCCACTGATCACGATGGCGCAGAAGCTGTTCGGTGCCACCGGAAAGTGTGTGACGGGTGGTCTCGTCGCCGCCGATGAGGATCAGCAGCGTCTCCATGACGATCTCGTCGTCGGACATCCGCTCGCCCTCGACCTCGGCGTGGACCAGGACCGAGAACAGGTCGTCGGTGGGCTCGGCGCGGCGCTTGGCGATGACGTCCATCGTGAACGCGGTGTAGGCCGCGAAGGTGTCCATCAGCAGCTTGACGGTCTGCTCGTCGACGTGCGAGCTCAGCCCGCACACCAGGTCGTCGGACCACTTGAGCAGCATGTCGCGCTCCCCGGGCAGCACCCCGAGCATGTCGCCGATTACCGCCATCGGCAGCGGTGCGGCGATGTCGCGCACGAAGTCGCACTCGCCGCGTTCGGACACGGCGTCGATCAGCGTGTCGCACAGCCGCTCGATCGACGGTAGCTTGTCCATCACCCGCTTTCGGGTGAAGCCGGAGTTGACGAGCTTGCGCCGCAACAGATGTGAGGGATCGTCCATGTCGATCATGTAGGGCATGCCCGGCTGGTCGGGCCGGATGCCGCCCGCGGACGAGAACAGTTCGGGGTTGCGTTCGGCGTCCAGCACAGCCTGGTGTGTGGTGGCCGCGGCCAGCCCGTTGCGGTCGCGGAAGACCGGCTGGTTGGCACGCATCCATCGGTACGCGTCCCGTGCGGCGGTCCCGTTTGCGTAGAAGTTGCCGTCGGCGAGATCCACATCGAGACCGGAAAGTGTTGATGTCATTGCTCTCCTGGTGTATCGGTCGGTGGTCAGTGGGTGATGGTCCGGGAGTCTGCGAACGTCATGTCGACGTTGGCCGCCGAACTCGACACAAGGGCGCGTTTGGGCAAGCCTAGGGAGGAAAGCTCTGCGGCGTAGGGATGTTCGCCCAGACGGATCGACACTCCGCCGGTTCGGTACCGGACGCCGGTCAGCACCATTTCCCCGGCGGTCTCCCGGGTCACGCCATCGAGATGTGAGTACGTGTTGTGCACCTGCCTGCGCGACGTCAGGGCGGCAGGCGTCGGCAGCCCCGCCCGGAACGCCATGCTCACCACGAGCCGGCCGTCGACGCTGACGTCGAACCCGAACCGGCGCCCGTTGCGGACGGTGAAATCCGCCATCACTTTGGGGTAACCCCAGATGGTCCGGCCGGCCTCGAGGGTGAACGACTGGTCGACAAGCAGGTGGTGCACGAACGCTCCTGCCGACTGCAGCGCCGACATCCCGGTGGCGTTCGAGCCGGGCGGGTTCACCATCACGTTGGTGCCGTACTCGTAGTACTGGCCGAGGTCGCTGTCTTCGTACCGCATCAGCATCAACACCACGAGCGCGCGGGCATTGGCCCTGCCGAAGCGGCATACCCGCAACCCGCTGTAGTCGATCATGCGCTGGGCGGGGTCGGCGTCCACGACGAACATCGCGGTGTGCTGATACGCCGTGCGCACTCGCACCGGCATCGTCAGGACGGTTCCGGCGATGGTGTGCTGCGATATGGCGTCGGTCACACGGCAAATCTAGAACGTGTTCTAGACAAGTTGCAACACGTGTCTACCACGCGCGGGATGTGCCGGGCTGTCCGACCACCGATGCGCACAGTGCCTATCGCGGCCTACCGCAACGCGGTTAATCAGCTTCTCGAAGGTAGCCCGGGAGGTGCCTTCGGTCTTGTTGAAGGTGAAGTAGCTGGTTCCCAGCTGGCGCAATCGATGGATGCGCTCGGCGGCTTCAGGTATTGGCACGTCGAGCATCGTGGTCAGCCCGCGAAGCGCATCTTCGGGTGCGTCTGGTGCGAGCATCCGCATGACGGAAGCGACTGTGCCTACACCAGAGCAGCGAGATCGCGGATCTGTTCGGGCGAGCGCGCCCCTACCACCATCATCGTGACGCCGGCGGCCTCCCACGCCTTGATCTGTTCCTGCACGTAGGCCAAGTCACCGACGATCGCCGAGTCGTCGACCAACTCGTCGGGGATGACCTTGGCGGCTCGGTCTTTGCCGTCCTGACTGCCCAGGCGGAACAGTTTGGTGACGTCGTCGACAACCTCGGCGTAGCCCATGCGGCGGTAGACGTCGGCGTGAAAGTTGGTGTCCTCGGCGCCCATCCCGCCCATGTAGAGCGCGAGGTGCGGCTTCATCAGCTCCATGATCTCCGGGCGGTTGTCGGTCACGACGACCTGGGCCGTCGCGCAGATCTCGAACGTCTCGCGCGTCTGTCGCGCACCGGGCCGGGCGAAGCCTTCGTCGAGCCACTCGTTGTACATGCCGGCGATGCGCGGCGAGTAGAAGATCGGCAGCCAGCCGTCGCAGATCTCGGCCGCCAGGGCCACGTTCTTGGGGCCTTCGGCGCCGAGCATCACGGGGATGTCGGCGCGCAGCGGATGGGTGATCGGCTTGAGGTTCTTGCCCAAGCCCGTCGTGCCGTCACCGGTCAGCGGCAGCGGATAGTGCGGGCCGTCGCTGTGCACCGGTGCTTCGCGGGCCCAGACCTGCCGCAGGATGTCGACGTACTCCCGGGTGCGGGCCAGCGGCTTGGGGAACTTCGCGCCGTACCAGCCCTCGACGACCTGCGGCCCGGACACACCCAGCCCGAGGATGTGCCTGCCGCCGGAGAGGTGATCCAGTGTCAGCGCCGCCATCGCGCACGCCGTCGGGGTGCGCGCGGACGAGCTGGATGACCGACGTGCCCAGCCGCATCCGCGTCGTCTCGCGACCCCACCACGCCAGCGGCGTGTAGGCGTCCGATCCCCACGCCTCGGCGGTGAACACCGTGTCGAAGCCGGCCTCCTCGGCCGTGGCGACCAGTTCCGCATGGTTGGTCGGCGGTTGCGCGCCCCAATATCCCAATTGCAGACCTAGCTTCATTCCCGCCACCCCACCCGCTGCTTCATTCCCGCCACCCCACCCGCTGCTTCATTCCCGCCCCACTGCTGCTTCATCCGGAGCCACGTCCTTGAAACCAAACTTAGAACCTGTTCTACTCGATGCCGTGACCACCAGCCAAAGCAGCCCGGTGCAGATCGATCCCCATGAGCCGCCACTTTCGGCGCCGCTGAGGCTGTCCTTCGACTACACCCGTTCAGTAGGACCACTCCTCGGCGAGTTCTTCACCGCTCTGCGTGAGCGACGCATCGTCGGGGTGCGCGGGTCGGACGGCCGGGTGCACGTTCCGCCCGCTGAGTATGACCCCGTTACCTACGAGGCTCTGACCGAGGTCGTCCCGGTGTCCAGTGTCGGCACGGTGGTGTCGTGGACGTGGCAGTCCGAGCCGCTGGAGGGCCAGCCGCTGGACCGGCCGTTCGGCTGGGCGCTGATCACTCTCGACGGAGCCGACACCCCGCTGCTGCACGCGGTCGACGCGGGATCCTCCGACGCCATCAGCACCGGCACGCGCGTGCACGCGCACTGGGTCGACCAGACCGTCGGCGCGATCACCGACATCGCGTACTTCGTCCTCGGCGACCAGGAAGAGCCAGTCGAGGAAATCCGCAGAATCCGCCGAAGGGCTGGATCCGGTGACCATCCAGGTGTCGCCGAGCAGCATCGAGATCCAGCACACGGCGTCGCTTCCCGAGAGCGCGTTCCTGCGCGCACTGGAGAACGGCAAGCTGCTGGCAGGACGCACCGGCGCCGAGGGCAAGGTGTATTTCCCGGCGCGCGAAGCGGATCCGGCAACCGGCAAGCAGCTCGACGAGTTCATCGAACTGCCCGACGTGGGCACGGTGACGACGTTCGCGATCATCAACATCCCGTTCGCCGGACAGCGGATCAAGCCGCCGTACGTCGCGGCCTACGTGCTGCTCGACGGCGCGGATATCCCGTTCCTGCACCTGGTTTCGGACATCGACGCCGACAAGGTGCGGATGGGCATGCGAGTGCAGGCGGTGTGGCGGCCCCGCGAGGAGTGGGGCCTGGGCATCGACAACATCGAGTATTTCCGGCCGACGGGCGAGCCCGACGCCGACTACGACACCTACAAGCAGCACCTGTAAAGGACCAGACAATGACTGAAGTAGCTGTAGTCGGGTTCGCGCACGCACCGCACGTGCGCCGCACCGACGGCACCACCAACGGCGTCGAGATGCTGATGCCGTGTTTCGCCGAGATCTACGCCGAACTCGGGCTCAAGCAGACCGACATCGGCTTCTGGTGCTCGGGATCCTCGGATTACCTTGCCGGGCCGGGCGTTCTCGTTCATCTCGGCGATCGACTCGATAGGTGCGGTGCCGCCGATCAACGAGTCACACGTGGAGATGGACGCAGCCTGGGCGCTGTACGAGGCCTACATCAAGTTGCTCACCGGCGAAGTTGACACCGCGCTGGTCTACGGCTTCGGCAAGTCCTCGGCGGGCATCCTGCGCCGGGTCCTCGCGCTGCAGACCGACCCGTACACCGTCGCCCCGCTGTGGCCCGACTCGGTGAGCATCGCCGGCCTGCAGGCCCGCTTCGGACTCGACTCGGGTAAGTGGTCCGCCGAACAGATGGCCCAGGTGGCGCTGGACGCGCAGGCGGCCTCACCGCGGGTCGACTCGCTGGAACCGGCCAAGTCCATCGAGGAACTGCTGGAGCGGCCATACTTCGCAGATCCGTTGCGCCGCCACGACATCGCTCCGATCACCGACGGTGCGTCCGCGATCGTGCTGGCCTCCGGCGACCGGGCCCGCGAGCTGCGGGAGCGACCCGCATGGATCACCGGGATCGAGCACCGGATCGAGACGCCGGTGCTGGGCGCCCGCGATCTGACCACGTCGCCGTCGACGGCGGCGTCGGCGCAGGCGGCCACCGGCGGGGACGCCTCCTCGATCGAGATCGCCGAGCTCTATGCGCCGTTCAGCCATCAGCAGCTGATCCTCAAAGAAGCGATCGGCCTCAACGGGTCCACGAAGATCAACCCGTCCGGCGGTGCGCTGGCGGCCAACCCGATGTTCTCGACGGGTCTGGAGCGCATCGGTTTCGCGGCCCGGCACATCTTCGAGGGCAATGCCTCCCGGGTGCTGGCTCACGCGACGAGTGGGCCTGCGCTGCAACAGAACCTGGTCGCGGTGCTGGAGGGAAAGAGCTGATGAGCGCTCGCGCGAAGAAGAGAGGGCACTGATGGCCAAGAACCTCGCCGCTGTCCTGGGCACCGGACAGACGAAGTACGTCGCCAAGCGCAAGGACGTCTCGATGAACGGCCTGGTCCGTGAGGCGATCGACCGGGCACTCACCGACGCAGGCGCCACGATGGCCGATATCGACGCGGTCGTGGTGGGCAAGGCGCCGGACTTCTTCGAGGGTGTCATGATGCCCGAGCTGTTCATGGCCGACGCGACCGGCGCCACCGGCAAGCCCCTGATCCGGGTGCATACGGCCGGTTCCGTGGGCGGCTCGACCGCGATCGTCGCAACCAGTCTGGTGCAGTCGGGCAAGTACCGCCGCGTGCTGACCATGGCCTGGGAGAAGCAGTCGGAGTCCAATGCCATGTGGGCGCTGAGCATTCCGGTGCCGTTCACCAAACCCGTCGGCGCCGGCGCGGGCGGCTACTTCGCACCCCACGTCCGCGCCTACATCCGCCGCTCCGGCGCACCGAACCACATCGGCGCGATGGTCGCGGTCAAGGACCGGCTCAACGGGGTCAAGAATCCGCTGGCCCATCTGCATCAACCCGACATCACGCTGGAGAAGGTGATGGAGTCCCCGATGCTGTGGGACCCCATCCGCTACGACGAGACCTGTCCGTCGTCTGACGGCGCAGCCGCCATGGTGATCGGCGACGAGGAGAGCGCCGACGCCCGGGTCGCCGAAGGACAACCGGTGGCGTGGATCCACGCCACCGCGCTGCGCACCGAACCGCTGGCGTACGCCGGCCGCGACCAGGTCAACCCGCAAGCCAGCCGCGACGCCGCGGCGGCGTTGTGGAAGGCCGCCGGGATCACCAGCCCCATCGACGAGATCGACGTGGCCGAGGTGTACGTGCCGTTCTCGTGGTACGAGCCGATGTGGCTGGAGAGCCTCGGCTTCGCGCCCGAGGGCGAAGGCTGGAAGCTCACCGAGGCCGGGGAGACCGCGATCGATGGCCGGATCCCGTTCAATCCCGTCCGGCGGGGTGCTGTCGTCCAACCCGATCGGCGCCTCGGGCATGATCCGTTTCGCCGAATCAGCCATCCAGGTGATGGGCAAGGCCGGCGATCACCAGGTCGAGGGTGCGCGCAAAGCGCTGGGCCACGCCTACGGCGGGGGCGCCCAGTACTACTCGATGTGGGTGGTCGGCTCGGAAAAACCAGCCAAGCCAGAAACGCCGGCCGCATGACGAAGATGCAGTACACCTGCAGCGTCGCAATGGGCCCGGTCGACCAGCTCGTCGACATCGCCAGGACCGCAGAGGAAGTCGGCTTCGACTCGATCGCGCTCCCCGACTCGCTGTTCTACATGGAGAAGCAGTCCGCCGACTATCCGTATACCCCGGACGGGTCCCGGATGTGGGACGAGGACACCCCGTGGGTCGACCCGCTGATCGCCGCCGGCGCGATGGGCGCAGTGACGTCGACCCTGCGGTTCTACACCAACGTGCTGAAACTCGGATCGCGCAACCCACTGCTGCTCGCCCGGCAGGTCGGATCGGTGGCCAACCTCACCGGTAACCGGTTCGGATTCGGCGTCGGGATCGGCTGGGCACCTGAGGAATTCGAATGGTGCGGGGTGCCCTACGCCAATCGCGGCAAGCGGGTCGACGAGATGATCGATGTGATCAAGCTCGTTCTCGGCGGCGGCATGGTCGAATTCCACGGCGACTTCTTCGATTTCGACAGACTTCAGATGAGCCCGGCGCCGAGCCGGCCGGTGCCGTTCTACGTCGGCGGGCACACCGAGGTGGCGCTCAAGCGCGCCGCGCGGATCGGCGACGGCTGGACCAGCGCGATGATGACGGCCGACCAGCTGGCCGAGACCATCACCAGGATCAACGCGCTGCGCGCTGAGTTCGGGCGGGCCGAGGCGCCGTTCGAGTTCCAGGCCGTCTGCATCGACAAGTTCGGCGTCGACGGCCACCGCGAACTGGCCGAGGCCGGCGTCACCGACAACATCGTCATCCCGTGGGTCTACCCCGACGTTGGAGGCCTCGGATTCGACGCGCCGATCGAGAAGAAGAAGGACTCGCTCAAGCGGTTCGCCGACACCTACATCCACTCGGGGTGGCAGGACAGCTAGCCCGGCACACCGGTCGCGGCGGGGTGGCGCGCAGGCAAAATGCCGACCAGATTGCGCGGACGAGCAGAAAAACTGTAACGTGTTCTAATTCGAGACACTTTTACTGGGAGGCCCGAGGTGAGCACCGAAACCGGCAGCGCCATTCGCGAGATCGACACCGGCACCCTGCCCGACCGATTCGCGAGGGGCTGGCACTGCCTGGGCCCCGTGACGGGCTACCTGGACGGCAAGCCCCACGGCGTCGAGATCTTCGGCACCATGCTCGTCGTCTTCGCTGACTCGCAGGGCCAACTCAAAGTTCTGGACGGCTACTGCCGCCACATGGGTGGAAACCTGTCCCAGGGCACCATCAAGGGCGACGAGGTGGCCTGCCCGTTCCACGATTGGCGCTGGGGCGGCGACGGCAAATGCAAGCTGGTCCCCTATGCCAAGCGGACCCCACGACTCGCCCGCACCCGGGCCTGGGAGACCGACGTGCGCGGCGGCCTCCTGTTCGTCTGGCACGACCACGAAGGCAAGCCACCGCAGCCCGAGGTCCGCATCCCCGAGATCCCGGAGTTCGCCAGCGACGAGTGGACCGACTGGCGCTGGAACACGATGCTCATCGAGGGCTCCAATTGCCGCGAGATCATCGACAACGTCACCGACATGGCGCACTTCTTCTACATCCACTTCGGGTTGCCGACGTACTTCAAGAACGTCTTCGAAGGCCATATCGCCAGCCAGTACCTGCACAACGTCGGTCGTCCGGACGTCAACGACATGGGCACCACCTATGGCGAGGCGCACCTGGACTCCGAGGCCTCGTACTTCGGGCCGTCGTTCATGATCAACTGGCTGCACAACAACTACGGCGGCTTCAAGGCGGAGTCCATCCTGATCAACTGCCACTACCCGGTCAGTCAGGACTCGTTCGTACTGCAATGGGGTGTGATCGTCGAGAAGCCTAAGGGTGTGGACGAGAAGACCTCCGACAAGCTGGCCCGGGTGTTCACCGAAGGCGTCAGCAAGGGCTTCCTTCAGGACGTCGAGATCTGGAAGCACAAGACGCGCATCGACAACCCACTGCTGGTCGAGGAAGACGGTGCCGTCTATCAGATGCGGCGGTGGTATCAGCAGTTCTACGTCGACCTCGCCGACGTCACCCCGGAGATGACCGACCGCTTCGAGGTCGAGGTCGATACCACCGCAGCCAACGAGAAGTGGCAGGTCGAGGTCGAGGAGAACCTCAAGCGACAGGCCGAAGAGGCCGAAGCCAGGGAAGCCGCGGAGCAGTCTGCAGGATGACCCCTCACCGGCAACCACCGGACGTCGATCGGCTGGCCCGGTCGATGTTGCTACTGCACGGCGGCCATCAGGACGACCACGGCCACGGTCCCGGCGCGGACGGTCAGCACAACGGATCATGGCGCAAGGCACCGGATTTCGCGTCCGATCCGCAGAGGGCGGCCGCGGTGCACGAGAGCACTCAACGCGACCGCGAGCGCTACCTGACATCCGGTCTGGTGTCGGTCGACTGCCGCTTCTGCCACGTCGCCGTTTCGGTCAAGAAGCTCGGTCCGGCACATACCTCGGTGCAGTGGAACAGCGACGCGGCGCAGCGCTGCGCCCACTTCGCCGAGATCCGCGAATCCGGCGGCGACCCTGCCCGCGCCCGCTCCTGCCCCCGACTGGCCGACAGCATCAAGCACGCCGTCGCCGAGGGCTGCCTCGAGGAGTACTCCAGCGCGCCTTCCCCCGGCGACGGCTAGCCCTCGCTCCCTCGCGCCCAAACCAACGGATGGGCGCAAAAGTGCGAGTAAAGCCAGCCCTTTCGTCGATCTCGATGGGATATCTATAGTCCGTTGAACCGCTCTCGGACCTGCTCGTCGGTCAGCCCGTAGTCGGCCAGCGAGTAGGTGTGCTTGGGCGCGCGGGGCCCTTTCGCACTCTGGGCGTTGGTGGCCGTCATGGCGTCCCGGGCCGCGTCGGTCAACTCGATGCCGAAGGCGTTATACACGCCTTCCACTGCGCGGATCGGATCGTTGATCAGCGCAAAATAGTCCAGGTCGTAGAACTGTGCCGAATCATGCTTGGCGCGTTCGGCATTGAACAGCTCGAGGCCGCGCGACCACGTCTCCATCGAGTCGGCACCGATGACGTCTCCGACGAAAATGTTGGACCAGCCTTCGGTCGTGTGCTGAGCCAGCGAGCACATCGACGCCATGATGGTCTCCGCCGGTCTGTGACACTGCACGACCAGCGCATCGGGGTACGTCGCGAACAACGCGTCGAGCGCGAACAGATGGCTGGGATTCTTGAGGACCCAGCGTTTCTCAACATCATTCAGCCCGATCAGCTGCAGGTTGCGGCGGTGCCGCTGATACGGCTTGGTCCAATCCTGTCGGGCCAGCCACCGTGAGTACGTCGGCAGATGCGCGAGCGTTTCGTAGGAGACCGAGTGCAGGGACTGGCGCAGCAACTGCCAGCATTCTTCCACTTCGTCTGCGGTCATGTAGTGCAGCCCGGTGTAGTCCGGGTTCTCCTCGTGTGCCTTGGTGAACTGGGCATCGATCTGCTGGAAAACCGGATTCTGCGACCAGGTTTCGCGGGGTGGCCGCGGCTGGGGGAACTCCGCAAGCCACAATTCCAGGCCCTGATGCCGCGGGTCAGCGGCGAGCAGGCGATGGATCGCGGTGGTACCCGTGCGGGGCAGGCCGGTGACAAAGATCGGCCGCTCGATGGCGACGTCGGCGTGCTGTGGGTACTGCTGGAACGCGGCCTCGGACACCAGCCGGGCCACCAGCGCGTTGCGGACGAAAAACCGCTGCATCTTGCTGCCGAACTCGGTGAGATCGGCGTCGCGCTGATAGGACTCGAGCAATACGGTCAGCGCCTCGCGGTAGTTGTCGTCGTCACTGCCGAAGTCGTCAAGACCGCACGCCTTCGTCGCCGAGGCGTGCAGGTCGTCGACGGTACCCACGTGGGTTCGCTGGGTCACTGCTCGACTCCCACTCGCTCCGGTCCTCGCTCGTGCCTCGCTGCGATCCTCACTCGCGCTCGTCATCGGGTCACTGCTCGACTCCCACTCGCTCCGGTCCTCGCTCGTGCCTCGCTGCGATCCTCACTCGCGCTCGTCATCGGGTCATGCCTTGAACTCCCCGCAGTTCACGTCGAGCGCCTGACCGGTGATGCCGCTCGACAGGTCACTGGCCATAAAGAGGATGGCCGAGGCGACCTCGTCCTCGGTGGGCAGGCGCTTCAGATCGCTGTTGACTGCGGCGGCCTTGTAGATCTCATCCACCGTCGTGCCGTACTTGCCTGCCTGGTGCTCAAAGTAACCCTGCAGTGTTCCGCCCCAGATGTAGCCGGGCAGAACGGAGTTCACCCGGATACCTTGGGGGCCGAGCTCGCTGGCAAGCGACTGCGACATGGCCAGCAACGCCGACTTGGCCATCTTGTACGCGCCCTGCTTGGGGTCGGAGTGTCGAACCACCATCGAATTGACGTTCACCACCGAGCCCTTCGACTCGGTCAGCGCGGGCGTGAAGCCCTGGATCAGACGCAGCGCGCCGAGCACGGTGAGTTCGATGGTCTCGCGGATGTGTTCGAACGTGGTACCGGAGAAGGGCTTCATGGACGGCACCCGGAACGCGTTGTTGATCAGCACGTCGACCTTGCCGTACGCCTTGACCGCCTCCGCGATGAGGTTGTTCACCTGAGCCTGGTCGGTGATGTCGGTCCCCACCGACAGTGCGCGCCGGCCGAGGCCGGTGATCTGCTTGGCGACGTCCTCGAGTCGCTCGACCGTGCGTGCCGCCAGCACCAGATCGGCGCCCTCTTCGGCACATCGGCGCGCGAGTGTCGTTCCCAGCGCAGGCCCGACGCCACTGATCACGACGACCTTGTTCGCTAGAAGCCCGCTGGCACCAGTCATCCGCTAACCCACCATTCTTTCGCCAATTTGCTTCTGACGTAACGCGATCCGCGCTCGCCAGTCGTTCTCGGAGATCTTGTTCGATTCGTAGAACGGGAGCGCCTGCGCGACGCTGTCGAGGTCGACGAGATCGACCGTCGGGCCGTCGGCGTCGGTGAGCTCGCGGGAGACCCGCTGCCAGCGGAACTGCAGGAAACCTTTGCAGTGTCCCAGCGTCTCCACCCAGTTCGTGACGCCAGGGTTCCTGTCGGACACCACGATACGAATCATGCCGTCCGGATCCGCCTGGGCCTGAGTACCGTTCAGCGAGGTCTGATGGTTGATGTAGTCCAGCGAGATGTACCACAGGCTTCCGAGCTGGAAGCCGAGATACGGCGCGTCGGTGACGGGCAACGTGATGATGAGCGCTTGGTCCTCGGCCAGGTCGAACTGTCCGGCCGACGAATACTGGGTGGCCAACCCGCCCGGCGTCAGGCGGGGTGCCACCATGGTGTTGGCCGGGCTGTCCGTGTAGAACCACTGCGGAAACTGCAGCCACGTCTTGACCCGCTGAATGAACTGCTTACCCGCGACGGCGTAACGCTTTTCGATGAGTTCCTTGGTCAGCGGTGGCGGCGCGGTGCCTGCGGTGTCGGTCCGTGCGATCGCGAAACTTCCGCGCTGCGCGGACCAGTCGTTATACACCTCACGGATGACGAGCTGGGACGGTCCGGGTGGGGTGAAACGCCACTCGAAGGTGCCGTCGGCGGCGATGTCCAGCTTGCGGTCGTCGAACGCGGTCTCGCTGTCGGGCACGTTGTCGTCGGTGTACTCACCGCCCAGGAGCTGGAAGCTGACGTCGGTGGTGGTGCCGCGTCTGCCCGTGACGACGTACTCGTGGCCGGGCTGGACGCGGGTACCGAAGTACATCGTGTCCGGGTTGTCCAGACCCATCTTGGTGAAAGGACCGGTGCCGCTGTGCAGGAACGGGTGGTCACGGTCGTAGTCGAACGCCACGTGTATGCACGCCGCGATGCAGCCCGCCAGGTACTGCAGACCCTCGAGCAGATCGGCTTCCGATTCGATGAACGGCGCGGCGGCGACGAGGCGCTCGGCTTCGGCGATGGCGTCGGCCAGCGGCTGTGAGTACATGGGGTTACGCCTCCCGACAATCAGCTCTGTTCCAATATTGGACCGTGCTGGTAGAGTTTCCGACCTGACACTAGAACGCGTTCTAATTCGAGTCAACGGGCGGTGGCATGCACGAGTCGACTGGAACACCGACCACCGGCCGGGCTTCACCGCCCACCGAGCGCGTCGTCGCCATCCTCGACTTCCTCGCCGAGCATCCGCATGACCGATTCGGCTTGTCGGAACTCGCCCGCCGCCTGGGAATCAGCAAGCCGACCTGTCTGGGCATCGTCACCACCCTGACCGAGGCGCGCTACCTCGTCCGCGACGCCCACGACAAGACGTATCGGATCGGGCCGAGACTGATCTCACTGGGACACACGGCACAGGAAGCCATGCGGGTGAATCCGGCGGTACGCACGGAACTACGCCACCTGTCGGCCTCGTACGACACCACGGCGGCGCTGTCCGCAGTCATCGACGACCGCATCACGCTGCTCGAGCTTGTCGGACCATCCGGCACCGACGTCGGGGTGCGGGTCGGCCAGAGCTACCCGTTCGCACCGCCGGTGGGGTTGATGTTCGTGCTGTGGGACGACGACGCGCTGCGCACCTGGCTGGCCAAGGAACCCACGATCCCGCTGCGTACGGACACCGAGCGCCTGGACCGCGTCATCGCCGGGTGCCGCGCCGACGGCCATCTGGTCGAACGCCTGACCCCCGGCGGCCGCCGGCTGTACTCGCTGATGGCCGGGATGTCGAGCAACCTGCCCGACGAACTACGGGCATTGCTGGGTGAATTGGTGTCCGACATCGGCGAGCGGGTGTACCTGCGCACGGAGGAATCGGGCAGCCAACGCCATGACATCAGCGTGATCTCCGCGCCGGTCTACGACCACCATCAACGACAAGTCATGGTCGCGTCCATGCATGTCGGAGAGTCGTTGACGGACCACGAGATCGCCGACCGTGCGCGATCGCTGATGGTGACGGCCGACGCGGTGACCGCCCAGCTCGGCGGGGTGAAACCCGAGCGCTGATCAGCTGGTGCCGGCCAGCGCGAACGGCAGCACCTCGGGAGCACCTGCGGCGCGAACCACGCGCGCGGCCATCGTCAGCGTCCACCCGGTGTCGGTCATGTCGTCCACGAGCAGCACCGGCCCACCCGCCGCCCGGACCGGGGCCGGGTCGGGCGGCGACCACGAACCGCTCAGTGCGGCAACGCGATACGCCGAGTTCGCCGCTGTCACCGGCCGTCGCTCCGGGGCGTACCGCAGGATGCCGAGGTCGGTCGAGTCGACCCAACTCAGCCAGCTTGCGGGCCAGCGACGAGACCAACAGCGGATGAGACTCCGAGTCGAGCGCCATCACCGCGGTCGGTCTGGCCGCCCAATCCCACGACGCCAACACCTTGACCGCCGCCTGCACCACGTCGTCGGACACCTCGGCATCGGGCTCGTCGAGCAGCTTGCGCAGCCGGGCTCCCCACCCCAGATCGGTGAGCCTGCCGATGACGCGACCCGGCGCAGGCCCGTCACCGATGCGCCCGCTGAGCGGCACCCCGAGCTTGGCCAATCCGGACGGCCACTGTTTGCGCGGGCTGATTTCCACACCGGGCCGCATCAGCCGCTGCCGGGTGTCCGCCTCCGCCGCCGCGTCGACGTCGGCGGTGTAATGCACACCGGTGCAGTTGTCGCAGCGGCCGCACCGCTCGTCCGCTACGAGCTCGGGGTCGTCGAGTTGGCCACGGAGAAAGGCCATCCGGCACCCGTCGGTGGCCTGGTAGTCGAGCATCGCCTGCTGCTCTCGCTTACGCGCTTCGTCCAGGTTGCGGTAGCGCGGCTCGTCGTACTCCCACGGCGCGCCGGTGCCGACCCATCCACCCTTGACGCGGCGCACTGCACCGTCGACGTCGAGCACCTTGAGCACCATCTCCAGCCGGGACCGGCCGAGGTCCACCAGCGGCTCGAGCGCCGGGGTGGACAGCGGCTTTTGCGGGTCGAGTTCACGAATAACGTTGCGCACCATGACTTCCGAAGGAAACGCCACCGAGGCGAAGTAACGCCAGACGTCCTGATCCTCGTGGCCGGGCAGCAGGATCACCTCGGCGGTCGCGGTGGCTCGACCGGCCCGCCCGACCTGCTGGTAATAGGCGATGGGCGACGACGGGGCCCCGAGGTGTACGACGAACCCGAGGTCGGGTTTGTCGAAGCCCATGCCGAGGGCTGACGTGGCGATGAGCGCCTTCACCCGGTTGGCCAGCAGATCGGCCTCGAGTTGTTCGCGTTCGGCGGCCTCGGTCGACCCGGTGTAGGCAGCGACGGGCTGCCCCCGTTCCCGCAGGAGCGCAGCCACGTCATGGGCCTGCGCCACGGTCAGCGTGTACACGATGCCGGAGCCGGGCAGCGAATCCAGATGCGCGGCAAGCCAAGCCGCGCGCTGCGCGGGATTGCCCGCTTTCACCACCGACAACCGGAGCGACTCCCGGTCGAGCCCGCCACGGAGCACCAGCGTGTCGCGTCCACCGACACCCAACTGCGCGGCGACGTCGGCGACCACGCGGTCGTTGGCGGTCGCCGTGGTGGCCAGCACCGGGACATCGGTGCCGAGCTCGGCGATGAGGGTGCGAATGCGGCGGTAGTCGGGCCGGAAGTCGTGACCCCAGTCCGATACGCAGTGCGCCTCGTCCACGACGACAAGGCCGGCGTCGCGCGCCAACGCGGGCAGCACCTCGTCGCGAAAGTCGGGATTGTTCAGGCGTTCCGGACTGACCAGGAGCACGTCGAGTTCGCCGCGTCGCACCCGCTCGTGGACGTCGGCCCAGTCGGCGACGTTGCTCGAGTTGACGGTGGCGGCATGCACGCCTGCGCGTTCAGCGGCCGCGACCTGGTTGCGCATCAGCGCCAGCAGCGGCGACACGATGACGGTGGCGCCGTGCCCGGCCGCTCGCAGCAGCTTGGCAGAGATGAAGTAGACGGCGGACTTGCCCCAGCCCGTGCGCTGCACGACGAGCGCGCGGCGGCGCTGTACGACCAGCGCTTCGACAGCCGTCCACTGGTCGTCGCGCAGTTGCGCGCCAGGCCCGGCCAGTTGTTCGAGGATCGCCTGCGCCTGCGCTCGCGTTGCCATATCCCCATCGTGCCCGGCGGGTGTGACGACCGGCACGAGGAGCCCACCCCACCTGCAAAGCACTTGCCGTGCCTGCGCAGAAACGCGGGCACGGCAAGTGTGTCAGCTCACAGAAGACCTACGTCAGGTTCCCGGGGTCTCCACGATCTCCGGGGTCTCAGGCGTCTCGACGCCACCCGGGGCCACCGGAGCCATCGGGGCCTCGGTGCTGCTCCAGACCGCCTGGGCCACCGGTGTCGGGGTGACCTGCAGGCCGCACTCACTCTGCAGCGCGCTGACCGGCTGATGGATCACCTTGAGTTGCTCCTCAACCTGCGGGTTCTGCGCGAAGAAGGCCTGATAGGCCTGCTGCGCCTCGGGCTGCGGCTGCGACGAGATACTCGTCAGCGCCTCATTGGTCTGCGGGTTGGCCGTCAGGTAGGCACCCTCGGATGCGGCTGCGGTGCTGACCGTGCCTGCCACGCTGCTCGCGGTGCAAGCAGGTGCCGGAGCGGGAGCCGGGGCCGGCTGGGCGTTGGCGACCGGCGCGATGATCGCCGCCGACCCGAAGGCGAGCAGGCCGCCGGCAAACATGCCGGAGAGGCCGCGGCGCACAGTGGTAGCGGACGCACTCATTAAATCACTCCTTGGAATCGATGAAGCCTGCGAACAGTTGCTCGCAGCCCCCGCCTAGCCGATCGGTGCGGATGCCAAACACCGCCGGGTTCCAGCCGGCGCAGGCCAGACGGCATCTCCGCAGGCCAGGCGCACCGTTGAGTGATTTGAGAAACTTCTGGGCCGAGGCGTCTTGGTGCCTTGGATCGGCGATATTCAGCTGATCGACTCCCGGAATTCCACTCCCTGCTGCAGGGCATGGGCGGCCTGGTCGATGTCCACGACGGGATAGCGGCGAACCCTCCGCCGCCGTCGAGCCGGCCCACGAACGTGTGATAGGTCGCACTCGCCGGCGGCGCCCACTTGGAGAACACCTTCCGATGATCCAAGGCGACGCGAGATCAGGTCGCGGGACGGATCCGGATCAACCCGCCCAGCTGGTCACGATCCTCGATGCCCAGCTTGGTGAAGATGCGGTAGAGGTGGCCGTCGACGGTGCGCGGCGAAACACCCAGTCGGTCGGCGATTTCCCGGTTCGTCAGGCCTGCGCCCACCAGATTCGCGATTTCACGCTCACGATCTGTGATCGGCAACGGACGTTCGATCTCCGCGGTGGCCGGGGTGCGCAGACCACATCGGCTCGCCAGCCAGTGGGCACGGGTCGATGCTTCCAGCTCCTTGATCCGGTTGCCCGAGCGGGCGTACTCCCGCGAGGCGTGGGCGGCCGCATCGGCGGCCAGCGCCCACGCGCCGATCCGGTGGAACTGGTCCGCCGCTGCCTCCAGCCGTTCGCCGTCGTGATCGGCCAGACCCCGGCCGTGCTCGGACATCGCCGCGGGCAGTGGACTGCCCAACTGTGCAGCCAGCTGTGCGAGGCGGACAGCTGCTGACCGGTCCCCGAACCGGACCGCGGTGTGCAGCGCGGTCGCCTCCGCCGCGTGCATGCCCGCGCATCGCGCCGTCTGGGCGGCGCGATTGGCATGGCTGCGGGCGGCTGTCGTCTGCCCGGCGGCCGCCTGCGCCCAGGACCTGGCCAGTTCCAGCTCCGGCAGGAACACCGCAACCTGCGGCCCGGTGACCTCCTCCGCCCTGGCCAGCGCCGCGGCGGCGGCCTCGGTGTTCCCCCGGGACCCCTCGGCGTGCGCCAGCCACGCCGCGACCAGCATCACCCACCCGAGGGGCAGGGACTCCGCCATCGTCCACAGCGACTTCCGCAGCGCCTCGCACGCCTCCACGATGCTCCCCCGGACGAGTTCGACTCGGCCGCTCAGCGCGGTGACGATCGCCTGCGCCTGCGGAACGCCCGCCGTCATCTCCTCGTACCGCTCGCACACGCGTTGCGCCGCGCCGAGGTCGCCGCTGCCGGTGAAGGCCATCACCTCGACCATGCCGAGCGCGTAGCGCTGCGGACCCGACTCGCAGCGTTCCGCCGCCTGCAACCCTTGCTCGGCGATCACCGCCACCTCGTCGAACCGCCCTGCCAGCGCCAGCGCGCCCGCGGTCGCCAGCGCCGCCCACACGATCGCCATCGGCATCGCGCCCTCGTGCAACGCGGCGCGGCCCGCCGCGACGGCGGTGGTCAGGTCCGCGCCGAAGAACTCCACCGACGCCCGCATCGCCGCGACGAGGCTCACCACCGTCTCGGACCTCGCGCGGGCACCGACCGAGTCCAGGACCGTATGCGCGGCGGCGGCATCTCCACAGCCGAAGAACAGGTTCGCGGCCCGCAGACATCCCCAGCGCACCGTGATCATCTCGTCGGTTCCGTCCGGGTCGAAGGCACTCAGAATCGCCTCGGCCTCCGCGCCCCGGCCTTGCCAACTGATGGCATCGGCAAGGACGATCGCAGCCGAAAGCCCTCCACCGCGCTCGAACACGAACCGTGCCAGTTCCTCCCCCAGTTCGAGGTTGGCCATCGTGACCGCGCTTTCGGCGGCGTGCAGGATGGCGTCCAAGTCCGGTGCCGTGTCGCTTTTCGTCATGAACTGCGCGAGCCGGATTCTGGCGCGTACATCGTGCCGCGATCCACCCGGCCGGTCGCTTACAGGTTGAATGGAATCGGAAAGATGCTGCGCAAGAGCAGTATTCAGTTCACGAGCTCGGGCGACCCCGCAACGCTGCCGGATTACCTCACCGATGATCGGATGTCCGGGTTGCACCAAGGTGTACTCGCCGTCGGTGACGAAGTGGATCAGCCCGCGGCGCTCGACGCGCGATGCCGCGGCACCGTCGCACAGGGTGCGCAACACCTCCCAGTCCAGAAGATCTGCGGTGCAAACGTATTCGATGACGTCGACCTCGTCGGGGTCGAGCGAGGCGATGCGCGATTCGATCAGCTCGGTGAGATCGGGTCCCGCTCGTAACCGCCCGTGCAGGCACCAGCGTCCGTCGCGCTGGCACACCACTCCGTCAGCGCGGCCGCCGATCAGCAGCCCGCGCAGGACCAGCGGGCTTCCTTCGGCCAGCTGATGAAGCTGATCGACCAGACGGTCATCCACGTCGCCGTCGAGCACGTGGGCGATCAGTTCCCCGGTCTGGGGATGGGTGAACGGCCGGACGTCGACGCGGAGCAGCAAGTGGTCCTTCCACAGCGCCGTCACGGCGTCCGGAGTCGTCTCACCAGAGCGGATGGTGACGATCATTCGTGGTGACCCACTCACGGCGAGCTGGTGGACCAGCAGCGCGGACAGGGGGTCGAGGTACTGGGCGTCGTCGACGACGGTGACGACGCGGTCCTCGTCCGCCAATGCCCGGTAGGCAGAGGCGAGCATGACGGCCGGTTCGTGCGCATCCTCGATCGCGAGGGCGTGGTGAAACGCCCCCAACGGCACCGCCCTCCCGGTTTCGGTGCCCAGCACCGACCGCACCGTCCAGCCTTCCGGTTCGAGCTGGGCGGCCACGGCACGCGCCAACGTCGTCTTGCCGACCCCGGCCGGCCCGCAAAACACCACGCCGCGAAACGCCGAGCCTGCACGCACTGCCGTCACCGCGTCGCAAAGCTCGGTGGCGCGCCCCACGAAAGGCCAACCTGACATCGCGGTCCCCCGCCCGGTCAAGCATCCTGACGTGCACAGATGCGACGACGCAGACTTTACGCCGGCGTCAACGTGGGGGGAGCGTATTCAGGCGTAGAGAGCGGCGATCACCTCCGCATACTTGTCGGCGATGGGCCGCCGTTTGAGCTTCATCGTGGGCGTGAGTTCGTCGCCGCCGGGCAGCCATTCATCGGGCAGCACAGCGAAACGTTTGACCTGTTCCACTCGGGAGAGTTGGGTGTTGGCCAGGTCGACCTCGCGTTGCACCGCCGCGACGACGGCGGGATCAGCGGGATCGACGCCGGCCTCCGGGTCGAGCACCAGCAGCGCGACGTTGAACGGCCGCGCATCGCCGAACACACAGGCCTGCCCGATCAGCGGCCCGGCCGCCTTGAGCTTCGACTCGATGTTGACCGGCGACATGTTCTTGCCTGCGGCGTTGATGATCAGTTCTTTCTTGCGGTCGATGATCCAGACGTAGCCGTCCTCGTCGATCCGTGCGACATCACCGGTGTGCAGCCAGCCGTCGGCATCGATGGCCTCGGCCGTCTTGTGCGGGTTGTTGCGGTAGCCGGCCATCAGGTTGGCGCCCCGGCAGAGAAGTTCACCGTCCCCGGCCAGCTTGACCTCCACCCCCGGGATGGGCCGGCCGACAGACCCCATCCGGACCACACCCGGCCGGTTCACCGCCCCGATGCCCGAAGTTTCGCTCATTCCCCAGGCCTCGCAGATCTCGATGCCGAGGCCGTGGAAGAACTCCAGGACGTCGCGCGTCGTCGGAGCTGCGCCGATGACGAAGATCTCGGACATGTCGAAGCCGAGCACCTCGCGAACCCGGGCCGGGTCATCCAGCGGGCCGAAGGCCCCGGCCTGCAGCGCCGACTTCAGCTTCTCCCAGACCCGCGGAACCCCACCCCAGAACGTGGGGCGAACCTGCATGGTGGTCGGGATCAGATCTGACAGAACCGCGATATCGGTGATCGTCGCGCCATACGTCATCAACCCGCTGTAGTGCGAGAACCACCGGTCGGCCGCATGCGCGTGCGGCAGGTAGCTCAGAACCCTGCCGCCCGGCGTGGTCTGCCAGGCGGCGTGGATGCTGCGCAACATCGCGATCATGCTTGCGTGGGTGAGTTGCACGCCCTTGGGCGGCCCGGTGGTCCCCGAGGTGTAGATCAGCGTGAGCAGGTCGCCCGGCCGAACCGCCGCGGCGGCCGCCGCAAGATCGAAGCCGCCTCCCGCACTCAAGAATGCCGACCACGACGCGTCGTCATCGACCACGATGACGTGGGTCAGGTCGAGACCGTGTTCGGCGGCGGCCGTGATCGCGGGAACGAATTGCCGCTCGGTCAGCACGATCCGCGCCCCGGCATCGCCGATGACATAGGCGAGCTGCTCGGGCGATGACGTGTTGTACACGCTGAACGGGGTGGCGCCCATCAGCATCGCCGCTCCGTCGATGACATGGAACTCGGGCCGATTGGTGAGCATCATCCCGACGGTGTCGCCACGCGAAAGTCCATGTGCTGCCAGGGCAGCCGCAACCTCGGCCATCCGATCGGGCAGCTCGCGATACCGGATCGCGACCGCACCGTCGGATGTCCGTAGCGCAACCGCATCGCCGCGCGACGCGATCGTGCACAGAAAGGCCTGCGCCATGGTCGGTGCGCCCAGCGCCTGCGGTTCGCCGACTCTCGACTCGACCCGATTGTCCAAGACCACCATGACGCCACCTGGTTTCGACAGATTCCACCTGCCGAAATTGTGCAGCCGGCGCTCAGCGCGGCATAGAGTAACCGGCTACTTGTTTTCCCGGCGCTAGGCGGTGGGAGCTGCAGCGTCCTGCTCGCGTTTGATCTCCAGGGCGATGTCGATCAGCTGGTCTTCCTGACCGCCGATCAGCTTGCGTTGGCCGGCGCGGTGCAGCAGTTTGTGCGCGGGCACTCCGTAGCGCTCGGACTGGCGGATGGCGTGCTTGAGGAAGCTCGAGTACACCCCGGAATAGCCCATGATCAGCGCGTTGCGGTCCAGCAGGCACTCGGCGGGCATCGCCGGGGCGACGACCTCCTCGGCCGCATCAGCGATGTCGAAGAAATCGATCCCGGTCTTGACGCCGATCTTGTCGAACACCCCGATCAACGCCTCCACCGGCGCATTGCCCGCGCCCGCCCCGAACCGACGGCAGCTACCGTCGATCTGCTTGGCCCCGGCACGCACCGCCTCGATCGAGTTGGCCACGCCGAGCCCGAGGTTCTCATGCCCGTGAAAACCCACCTGCGCGTCGTCGCCGAGCTCGGCGACCAACGCCGCGACCCGGTCGGCGACACCCTCGAGCACCAGCGCGCCGGCCGAGTCGACCACATAGACGCACTGGCAGCCGGCGTCGGCCATGATCCGGGCCTGGGCGGCCAGCTTCTCCGGGCCGATGGTGTGGCTCATCATCAGGAACCCGACAGTCTCCAGGCCCAGCTCACGGGCCAGCCCGAAGTGCTGAATCGAGACGTCGGCCTCGGTGCAGTGGGTGGCGATGCGGCAGATCGAGCCGCCGTTGTGCTGCGCTTCCTTGATGTCCTCCTTGGTGCCGACACCGGGCAGCATCAGGAACGCGATCCTGGCGTCCTTGGCCGTCTCGGCGGCCAGCTTGATCAGTTCCTGCTCAGGGGTCTTGGAGAAGCCGTAGTTGAAGCTGGACCCGCCCAGGCCGTCACCGTGGGTCACCTCGATGACCGGCACCCCCGCGGCGTCCAGCGCCGCGACGATGGCGCCGACCTCCTCGGCGGTGAACTGGTGCCGCTTATGGTGCGACCCGTCGCGCAGCGACGTGTCCGTCATCCGGATGTCCCACATCGGATCGAAGTAGATCTCGTCCGTACTCATGCCTGGCCTCCCGCTGTGGTTGAGGCGAGCGACTCCTTGGCGATCTCCTCGCCGACCTTCGTCGCTGCCGCAGTCATGATGTCCAGGTTTCCCGCATACGGCGGCAGGTAGTCGCCCGCACCCTCCACTTCGATGAACGTGGTGACCACCGCCTGGCCGCCGGAGTTCATCGACGGATCGTCGAACTGCGGCTCGTTGAGCAGCCGGTAGCCCGGCACATACGTCGCCACCTCGGCGACGACATCTCTGATGGACTGCGCGATCGCGTCGCGGTCGGCGTCCTCGGGGATCGCGCAGAAGATGGTGTCGCGCATGATCATCGGCGGATCAGCGGGGTTGAGGATGATGATCGCCTTGCCGCGCTTGGCGCCCCCGATGTACTGCACACCCGCACTGGTGGTCTTGGTGAACTCGTCGATGTTGGCCCGGGTACCCGGCCCGGCCGACGCCGAGGACACCGATGCCACGATCTCCCCATACGGCACCGCTCCGCCTTGTTCCGCGACCGCGCGACACACGGCATACACGATCGGGATGGTGGCCTGCCCGCCGCAGGTGACCATGTTGACGTTCGGCGCATCCAGATGCTCGTGCAGGTTCGCCGGCGGAATCACCCCGGGCCCGACCGCGGCCGGCGTCAGATCGATCGCCCGGATACCGGCCTGGGCATACCGCGGCGCCGCATCGCGGTGCACATAGGCACTGGTCGCCTCGAACACCATGTCCGGCTTCTCGGCCCGGGCCAGCAGCCAGTCCACACCCTCGTGCGACGTCTCCAACCCCAGCTTGCGCGCCCGGGCCAAACCCTCGCTCTCCGGATCGATCCCGACCATCCAGCGCGGCTCCAACCAATCCGACCGCAGCAACTTGTACAACAGATCGGTGCTGATATTGCCCGATCCCACGATCGCGACTTGCTTCTTGGGCCCAGCCGTATCGGGCATTGGTTCTCCCTCTGCTTATTCGAAACCCGCTGCTTATTCGAAATTCAGTCTCACTGAACCTAATCCAGTGAAGTCCGCGACGAAATGACTGCCGGGCGGTGCATCTATCGCACGCGTGCAGGAGCCGGGCAGCACGATGTCGCCGGCTTTCAGTCGCACCCCGAAAGCCTCGACCTTGCGGGCCAGCCAGGCCACCGCGGTGACCGGATTTCCCAGCACCGCGTCGCTGCGCCCCTCGCGCGACCACCTCACCGTTGTTGGTCAGCACGGCGTCGATGTTCTTGATGTCGACGTCCTTGGGCGACACCCGCGCCTCACCCAAGCACCCAGCCCGCCGACGAGGCATTGTCGGCGATCGTGTCGCAGAGCTTGATCTGCCAGTTGGTGATCCGGGTGTCGATGAGCTCGATTGCCGGCGCGAACGCCGCCGTCGCGGCAAGCACGTCGTCCTCGGTGCAGCCGGCGCCAGGCAGGTCATCGGCGAGCACGAACCCGACCTCGACCTCCACGCGCGGATACAGGTAGTTCGCCGACTTCACCGGGCGGTCTTCGAAGACCTGCATCTCATCGAGCAGATGGCCGTAATCGGGCTCGTCGACGTTCATCATCTTCTGCATGGCCTCCGACGAAAGGCCGACCTTGTGCCCGATGATGCGGGCCCCCTCGGCGACGCGCTGCCGAATGTTGATCAGCTGGATCTCGTAGGCATCGACCACGTCGATATCGGTGTAGGCGTCGGTCAACGGGGCGATCGGCACCTTGCTGCGTTCTGCCTGAGCCAGTTCGGCCGCCAGCTCATCGCGCACCTCGCCGGACAGCATTCGTGAAGTCCCCTCGTTTCGTCGACCGGCGCAGTTGTGGGTCGGCCGAGCAATTCTATAACGTGTTCTACATGACCGGACAGGAGTACGACGTCGTCGTGGTCGGCAGCGGCGCCGCCGGCATGGTTGCCGCCCTCACCGCCGCCCAGCAGGGTCTGTCAACTTTAGTCGTCGAGAAGGCCGCGCACTACGGCGGTTCGACCGCCCGATCGGGCGGCGGCGTCTGGATCCCGAACAACGAGATCCTCGAGCGCGACGGGGTGAAGGACACGCCCGAGGCGGCCCGCACCTACCTGCACGCGATCATCGGCGATGTGGTCCCCGCCGAGAAGATCGACACCTATCCTCGAGCGCGGCCCCGAGATGCTGTCGTTCGTGCTGAAGAACTCACCGCTGAGGCTGTGCTGGGTGCCGAACTACTCCGACTACTACCCCGAAAGTCCCGGCGGGAAGCCGACGGGACGGTCCGTCGAGCCCAAGCCGTTCAACGCCAACAAGCTGGGCGCCGATCTGCCCGGCCTCGAGCCGCCGTACGGCAAGGTCCCGATGAACATGGTCGTCCTGCAGCAGGATTACGTCCGGCTCAACCAGCTCAAGCGCCACCCGCGCGGGGTGTTGCGCAGCCTGAAGGTCGGCGTACGGGCTACGTGGGGCAAGGTCACCGGTAAGAACCTGGTCGGCATGGGCCGCGCGCTGATCGCGCCGCTGCGTATCGGCCTGCAGGAGGCCGGTGTTCCGGTCCAGCTCAACACCGCGATGACCGACCTCTATGTCGAGGACGGTACGGTTCGTGGCATCTGTGCGCGGTACTCTGACGCACCGGAAAGCGCGGAGCCGCAACTGATCCGGGCCCGCCGTGGGGTGATCCTGGGCAGCGGCGGATTCGAGCACAACGAGCAGATGCGGGTGAAGTACCAGCGCGCCCCGATCACCACCGAGTGGACGGTCGGCGCCAAGGCCAACACCGGGGACGGAATCCTGGCCGCCGAGAAACTCGGGGCCGCACTCGACGTGATGGAAGACGCGTGGTGGGGTCCGACGGTACCGCTGGTCGACGCACCCTGGTTCGCGCTGTCCGAGCGCAACTCCCCCGGATCGATCATCGTCAACATGTCGGGCAAGCGGTTCATGAACGAGTCGATGCCCTACGTCGAGGCCTGCCACCACATGTACGGCGGCCAGTACGGGCAGGGCCAGGGACCCGGCGAGAACATCCCGGCCTGGCTGGTGTTCGACCAGCAGTACCGCGACCGCTACATCTTCGCCGGACTTCAACCGGGACAACGTATCCCGAAGAAGTGGATGGAATCGGGCGTGATCGTCTCGGCCCAGACACTCGATGAGCTGGCGGCCAAGACAGGTCTGCCCGCCGACGCCTTCAAGGCGACGGTGGAGCGGTTCAACGGCTTTGCGCGCTCCGGTGTCGACGAGGACTTCAAGCGCGGCGAGAGTGCGTACGACCGCTATTACGGCGACCCCACCAACAAGCCGAACCCCAACCTCGGCGAGATCAGCCACGGGCCGTTCTACGCGGCCAAGATGGTTCCCGGCGATCTGGGCACCAAGGGCGGCGTCGTCACCGATGTCCAGGGCCGCGCCCTGCGCGACGACGGCTCGATCATCGAGGGCCTTTATGCCGCCGGCAACGTCAGCGCACCGGTGATGGGCCACACCTATCCGGGCCCCGGCGGCACCATCGGACCGGCGATGACATTCGGGTACCTGGCGGCGCTTCACCTTGCCGGAGCCGCCCCGGCGGCGACATCGGACGCAGGGAAGGAGTAACACATGCCCATCAACCTCGACGAAGCCATCGGCGCCGAGCTCGCATCCGGCCGAATTCTCTTGGACCAGTAACGATGTCCAGCTCTACCACCTCGGCCTCGGCGCCGGCGGCGACCCGATGGACAAGCGCGAACTGCGCTACCTGACCGACGACACCCCCCAGGTGCTGCCGACCTTCGGCAACGTCGCGCAGAGCTTCCACATGACCGAGCCTCCAGCGGTGAAGTTCCCCGGCATCGACATCGAGCTGAGCAAGGTGCTGCACGCGAGCGAGGCCGTGACGGTACCCGGGCCGATCCCGCCGTCGGGCACCGGCATCGCCGTCACCCGATTCACCGAGATCTGGGACAAGGGCAAGGCCGCGGTGATCTGGTCGGAGACGACGGTGACGAGCCCCGAGGGCACGCTGCTGTGGACGCAGAAGCGGTCGATCTTCGCCCGCGGCGAGGGCGGGTTCGGCGGCGACCGCGGACCCTCCGGATCTTCCGCGGCACCGGATCGGGCGCCCGATCTCGAGTTGTCCATCCCCACCTCGCCTCAGCAGGCGCTGCTCTACCGGATGTGCGGAGACCGCAATCCGCTGCACTCCGATCCGGATTTCGCTGCCGCTGCGGGTTTTCCGCGCCCGATACTGCACGGGCTGTGCACCTACGGCATGACCTGCAAGGCGCTGGTGGACAACCTGCTCGACGGTGATGTCCGCGGGCTGAAGTCCTACGGCGCCCGGATGGCGGGCGTGGTGTTCCCCGGCGAGACGCTGCGGGTGAGCGTCTGGAAGGACGACGGGACTGGCCGGCTTCAGTGCCGTCGTCACCGCTCCGGACCGCGACAACGCCGTCGCGCTGGCCGGAGTCGAGTTCGTGCCGGTCTGACCGGCTTAATTGCAGCGTTCCGCGATGCGAGTGGCGCTGGCCTGAGCGAATTGCGCCATCCCGATGCACTCGAGCTGTTCGCGAACGATCGCACTGCGTCGGCCAATCGCCGGGCACCGCGTCGCCCAGACGGGACAAAACCCGTGACGATCCTAGCTGGCGGTTTGCCGGCGGTTTGCCAACGTTTGCGAGCATCCACGGATTGCCGCCGTATTAACTGCTCGATAGGATGCGAGTCAGATAAATTTGCTCGTCGCGCATTTTCACCGGCTATATTCTTGTTTCTTCACCCGCTATTGTTGATATCGCTACTGGCAAGGGGGTCCAGCGCATGTCTGTCGATACATCGTCACCGGCCGGTGCTGTCCGCACCTTCGCACGTTCCAACGACCTGCAAGACCGGCTGCACCGGGTGGTTCCCGGCGGTGCGCACACCTACTCCCGCGGAGCCGACCAGTATCCGGTCGATATGGCCCCGGTGCTCGCCCGCGGACACGGAGCGCGGGTATGGGACGTCGACGGCAACGAATACGTCGAATACGGGATGGGTTTGCGCTCGGTGGTGCTCGGACACGGCTACCGACCGGTCGTGGACGCGGTGAGCGCGGCGATCGCCGACGGCGTCAACTTCACCCGCCCGACCGAGCTGGAGTTGCTGGCAGCCGAAGAATTCCTCGAGCTCGTCCCGGGCGCCGACATGGTGAAGTTCGCCAAGAACGGTTCTGATGTGACGACGGCGGCCATCCGGCTGGCGCGCGCGGCAACCGGCCGGGACGACGTCGCCATGTGCCATCAACCCTTCTTTTCCACCGACGACTGGTTCATGGGGACGACCGAGATGTCGGCAGGCATTCCGGAATCGACGCGAAAGCAATCGCTGCGATTCCACTACAACGACCTGACCTCGTTGAAGTCGCTGTTCGCCGAGCATCCCGGTTCGATCGCGGCGGTGATTCTGGAAGCCGCGACCACGATGGCCGAACCGGAGCCCGGCTTCCTCGAGGGGGTCCGCGCGCTGTGCGACACCCACGGCGCGGTGCTGGTGTTCGACGAGATCATCACCGGGTTCCGGTGGTCCGTGCACGGTGCGCAGAGCCTTTACGGCGTCACCCCCGACCTGTCGTGCTGGGGCAAGGCCATCGGCAACGGCTTCCCGATCTCGGCGCTCGCAGGCCGACGAGAGCTAATGGAGCTGGGGGGCCTGAATACCGACCGCGATCGGGTGTTCCTGCTGTCGACCACCCACGGCGCCGAGACGACCGGCCTCGCGGCGTTTCGCGCCGTCCTGGCCGCTTACCGCGAGACGGACCCGATCGCGGCAGATGGAAGCGGCTGGCCGACGGCTGGCCGACGGGGTCAACGAAGCGGCGCGCGATCTGGGGATCGATGAGTTCGTCGAGGTGACGGGACGTCCGTCGTGTCTGATCTACGTCACCCGCGACGCCGATGGCCGATCGTCCCAGCCGTTTCGGACCCTGCTCATCCAGGAAATGTTGCGTTCCGGCATCCTCGGGCAGTCCTTCGTCACCTCCGCGGCGCACACCGTCGGCGATATCGAGCAGACGGTCGAAGGTATGACCCGGGCCCTGCAGGTCTACCGACGGGCGATCGAACAGCGCTCCCTCGACGGCCTTCTCGACGGCGCACCGGTGGCCCCGGCGATCAGGCGGTCGGCACACCCACGCCGTCTGCCGCCACGCTAGACCAGTCGATCCGCCAGCGACCGCCGAGTTCCGGGTGGCGCTGCGAGACCTCACCGAGGATGTCCGGCAGGGTGAGCAGGATGTCGTCTGGTCCGGCGGCGACGAGCGCTTCGGGCGCGACGATCGCGATGTCGGTGCCCGGCATCCGGCGGCCCTGCTTGGCCGGTGACGCGTCGGCCACCGCACGCAGCAGTCGAGAGTCCACACCCGCCAGACAGAACAGCGCCACCGCGCGCGACGACGCCCCGTAGGCATAGACCGTCCTGCCCGCCTCGCGGGCGGACTCGAGCCGGCTGCGCAGCGCGTCGGCCTGATCGCGGGCCTCCCGCTGCAGCCCCTCGACCACGGTGTGATCGGTAATGCCGAATCGCCTCTCGCGGTGCAGGATCGCCGACGTACCCGCGTCCGGCTCGGAGTGGCCGTGGACGGCGGCGACCAGAACGGTGCCGCCGTAGAGGTCGAACTCCCACGACGCCGCCACACTCATCCCGACACCGGTCAGCAGCGTGCGCAGAGCTGTCAGTGAGTAGTACGCGAAGTGGCCGTGGCGCAGGGAGTTCCACTGACCCTGCTCGACGATGGTGAGCAGCGAATGGAACTGCAACAGGAGCACTCCGCCAGGAGAGGTCGCCGCGCAGCGCCGCCGGAATGCCTCCCGTTGATCGGCGTCGTGCATGATCCCGAAGCAGTCGAGCACGACGTCAGCCGTGTCGGCGGTGGTGAAACCGCGGTCGATGAGCAACGGCAGCCAGCTGCCGCCATGCGGGCTGCCGAACTCACGCACTGTGGCACCACGAAGCCATCCGCCGTGGGCCACCCTGCGCACCGCATCGGCGGCTTGTTCCTTCAGTGCCACCGGCTCTATTCCGCGCGGCTCCTCGGATTGGGTGTCGTCATCCGCCAGTTGCGCCAGACCGCAGCCAGCGCACAAGTCCATCCGCAGCGGATGCGACGACTCTGCTTGCACCACCGGCGATTCCGCGGGCGGGAAATGGTCGGCGGCGGCGACCCGGCCCAGGTCGAGGACAGGGTCCAGGTCCGGACACCCGCATCCGCGGCATCGTTTCATTCGATACCCACGCGGTGCGCATCGAGCGCACCCGCCAGATGCAACTCGGGTAGCGGGAAGTACAACTGTCCACCCCACTCGGCAATGTAGCCGAGCTGAGCGGTCAACTCATCCTCGAGATTCCACGGCAGCGCCAGCACGACATCGGGCCGATCCACGGCGAGAACACTGGGGTCATGGATCGGGATCCTGGTGCCGGGCGTGAATCTGCCGTGCTTGTAAGGGTTTCGGTCGACGAGGTATTCGATGAGATCGGAGCGGACACCCGCGTAGTTCAGCAGGGTGTTGCCCTTGCCCGGGGCTCCGTAGCCGACCACCCGCTTGCCATCGGCGCGGCAATCCAGCAGGAACCGCAGCAGGTCGTGGCGGATCCTCTCGGTGCGTTCTTTCAACTGCCGGTAGCCCTCGATGTCGTGCAGACCCGCAGCCGCCTCGGTCGCGAGCACATCGTGCACTCGCTGGCTGGGCGGACCGGCCACCGTCTGCGGACGCGCCCACAGCCTGATGGAGCCGCCGTGCGTGGGGAGCAACTCGACGTCGACGACCGCGAGATCGGCGGTCGCCAGCGCGCGCATCGCGGAAAGCACTGTGTAGTACTGGAAGTGCTCGTGATAGATGGTGTCGAACTGGCCCCGGCACACCAGCTCGAGCGCGTGATGCACTTCGATGCTGAGCCAGCCTCGGTCGTCGACCAGCGTGCGCAGCGCCCTGGTGAAGCCCAACACGTCCGGGATGTGTGCGTAGACGTTGTTGGCGACGACGAGATCGGCGGGGCCGTGCTCGGCCCGCACGCGGGCAGCCAGCGCCTCATCGAGGAACTCTGTTGCGGTGGGCACCCCGCGTTCGCGGGCGGCTTCGCCGACGTTCACCGATGGTTCGATGCCCAGGCACGGAATCCCCGCCGCGACAACATGCTGTAGCAGGTAGCCGTCGTTGCTCGCCACCTCGATGACCAGCGAGCCGGAGCCGAGGCCGAGCCGCCGGGTGGTATCGCCGACGAACGTCTTGGCGTGTTCAACCCAACTGTCGGAGAACGACGAGTAGTAGGCGTACTCGGTGAACGTGTCCTCCGGGGTGATCAATGCCGGGATCTGCAGTAGCAGGCAGCCTTCGCACAGCCGGAGGTGAAGCGGGAATGTGGCTTCCGGCTCGTCGAGTTCCGCCTGCGTGAGGAACTTCTCACACGGCGGGGTCGCGCCGAGATCCAGCACGCTGCGCAGCCGGTGCGAGCCACAGAGTCTGCACTGCATGCCGGCTCGCACCCCCACCGTGGTCGGTGCGGGCTCGATCGAGACGCGCATGGTCATCCTTCTAGATTTCGAGGGTGAGTTTGTCGGTGACGAAGGCTTCGGCGTAGCGGCTGCGGCACTGCACACCGCGGATTCTCATCAATCCGAGGAACGCCTCTTCGTCGAACCAGGGCTTCTCGGTCTGGGAGGGGTAATTCTGATGCAGCAGAAGCTGTTTGCGATCGGCGTCCTCGGGCGTGACCGGCTGGTACACGTTGGGGCTCGGCAAGTCCGACTCCCATTTCAGAATCTCGTAGCCCCAGTACATCTGGTCGCGAAACTCCGTGGGCATCAGTTCGGCGAGCAACCGGTGATCCTGGTGGGCGTCGTGGCGCTGGGGACCGATCACCAGGTCGGGTGCGCAGGTGCGCCGGAACTGCGCGACGTGGTCCTTGACCTCGCCCCAGTGCCTCGGAAGGTTTCCGTCGGGCAGGTCGGCCACGGTCAGCCGCACCTGTGCGGCACCGCACATCGCGGCGAACGCGTTCTTCTCCTCGACCTCGCGTTCGGTACCCCCTCCCGTCAACACCAGGGCGTGCACGACGATCGCCGGATTGCGCCGGGTCAGCTGCAGCAGCGTCGCACCGGCTCCGATCGCGATGTCGTCGCAGTGCGCACCCACCACCGCCACTTCGGACACGTCCAGGGTCACCCGCGGCTGGGCCGTCACGCCACCGCCCTGCCCGACTCCCATACCGCCCATGGCCGGAATCCGTTGTTGTAGGCGGTGTCGAGTTCGGCGCGCTCCTTGAAGGTGTCGGCCGGTTTCCAGAAGCCGTCGTGGCGGTGGCCGAGCAGTTTGCCCGTGCCGGCGAGGGACTCGCAGGCGTCGGCGACGAGGTCTCCGTTCTCGGGGATCAGGTCGATGACGTCCTGGTGCAAGACGAAGTAACCGCCGTTGACACCGACAGAGATGTCGTTGAGCGGCATGACCTCTTTGACCTCCCCGGTCGATGTGACGTTGACGCAGTGGAAAGAGGATTGCGGAGGTACGACAAGCATCGACGCCAACGCTCCGCTGGACAGGGTGCGCTCGATCATCTCGTCGAGAGGAGCGTCGGTCAGCACGTCTGCGTAGTTGGCCAGGAAGTAGGGCTCGTCGTCGAGATATTTGCGAACCCGCCGCAGCCGTTCGCCGATCGGCGACTCCATGCCCGTATCGGCGAACGTGATGGTCCAGTCGGCGATGTCGGAGCCCATCAGCTCCACCTTGCCGTGGCTCAGGACGAAATCGTTGGAGAGCGTCTCCCTGTAGTTGAGGAAGTAGTCCTTGATCTTCTCCGCGCCGTAGCCCAGGCACAGGACGAACTCTTTGTGACCGTAGTAGGCGTAGTACTGCATGACGTGCCAGAGCAGCGGACGCGGGCCCACCATCTGTAGCGGCTTGGGGATCACATCGCCCTCCGCGGTGCGCATCCGCATACCGTATCCACCACAGAACAGAACGACTTTCACAGCTTGCTCCTCCCCCCACCGATGACTACAGCAATTGGTTTCCTGCGCTCGCTGACACGTTGCCCCCCGTTCGCCTCAGCAAGCGTCTAATCGCCCAGCCGCGCAACCGCTAATAATCGCCGATCGTCTCCGAGGGAAACTCCGGGGTTCCGCAACTGCTTGGCTTTGCCGAAGGTATCACTCATGCTTTCGCCCCGCAATACCACTTCAGCAAAATCTTACGAGACTATTTGCAAAGTCACGCTCTGAGGCGAAGCCGCAACCGCACCAGGCTCAAGAGTATTAAATGGCAGCTAAGAGCCCTAGTTTGTTACTCAAGCGCTCGGCACCACCGCATCATCCGTTCCGGTGCTCGTCGCCGCTGTTGAATGCTGGCAATGATCTGTGGGCACTTCGCAGCGACCCGCCCTCGGCCCTGCTGCGGTTCGCCCAGCGGTCAGACCGACCTCTCGCGAAAGTGGCTCCCGGCAAATCAATCCGGATCCCCGCACGATTGGCCTGGCCCTTCGGAGTCGGGCAGGACGGCGCAGGCGCGTACCGAATTGCTACTTTGCTGCGGTTGTGCGCCTGGCTGTTCTCAATGAACCCTGGGGAATCACCTGGGGGATCAAGCTTGTCCTCGCCACCATCTCGGTCGGCAGGCGCCCGCCGACTTGAACTCACAATGTTTTCCCTGTTGGGAGTGATTACTGCGCACCACCGGCGTGAAAGTCGGCATCGACGCCCCGAAGAGAGCGCAACCTCAGCCCAGGATGAGCCCAGACGTCGGCACGCCGGTACCCGCGGTGACAAGCACATGCTCCACGTCGGGCACCTGGTTCACCGAGGTTCCGCGCAGTTGACGCACCCCTTCGGCGATGCCGTTCATACCGTGGATGTACGCCTCGCCGAGCTGGCCGCCGTGGGTGTTGATCGGCAACCTGCCGCCGATCTCGATCGCACCGTCGGCGATGTAGTCCTTGGCCTCGCCTTTGCCGCAGAAGCCGAGCTCTTCGAGCTGAATCAACGTGAACGGGGTGAAGTGGTCGTAAAGGATCGCGGTCTGGATATCGGTGGGTTGCAGGCCGGACTGATCCCACAGCTGCCGGCCCACCAAGCCCATCTCGGGCAGCCCCAGCTCCGGCCGGTAGTAGCTGACCATCGAGTACTGGTCTGGGCTGGAACCTTGAGAAGCGGCCTCGATGACCGCGGGCCGGTGTTTGAGATCCTTGGCGCGCTCGGGCGTGGTCACGACCAGAGCGACACCGCCGTCGGTCTCCTGACAGCAGTCGAGCAGCCGCAGCGGCTCGGCGATCCACCGTGAGTTCTGGTGCTCCTCGATCGTGATCGGCTTTTCGTAGAAGTACGCCTTCGGGTTGTTGGCTGCGTGCTTGCGGTCGGCGACCGCGACCACACCGAAGTCCTTGCTGGTGGCGCCGGACAGGTGCATGTAGCGCCGGGCGATCATCGCCACCTGAGCGGCGGGCGTGGACAATCCGTGCGGGTAGGAGAACGAGTTGTCGACGCCGGTGGAATCGGCATTCTCCACCAACCGCATCTGCACCTGGCCGAACCGCATTCCCGAACGCTCGTTGAAAGCGCGGTATGCCACAACACATTCCGCTACTCCGGTCGCCACCGCGATGGCGGCCTGCTGGATCGTCGCGCAGGCCGCTCCACCACCGTGATGGATCCTGGAGAAGAACTTCAATTCCCCGATCCCGGTGGCGCGTGCCACGGCGACCTCGGTGTTGGAATCCATCGTGAACGTGACCATGCCATCGACGTCTGCGGGGGTCAGACCCGCATCGTCGAGCGCGTCGAGCACCGCCTCGGCGGCGAGTCGCAGTTCGCTTCGACCGGAGTTCTTCGAGAAATCCGTGGCGCCGATACCGACGATCGCCGCCTTGCCGGAAAGGCCGCCGGTCATGCGTCGCCCCCGATCCGCAGCGTGGCGTTGGCGATCACATGATCACCGAGGCTGTTGCTGCCGGTGACCTTCAGCGTGACGAGCCCATCCTCGACCGCGGTCACCTCACCGGTGAACGTCACGGTGTCGTAGGCGTACCACGGCACACCAAGGCGCAGGCCGATCGACTTGATGACGGCGGTGGGGCCGGCCCAGTCCGTGATGAAGCGCTGCACCAGACCGGTGTCGGTGAGGATGTTGACGAAGATGTCCTTGGACCCCTTCGCCTGCGCCTTGTCCCGGTCGTGGTGCACGTCCTGGTAGTCGCGCGTCGCGATGGCCGTGGACACGATGAACGTCGGGTCGCCGTAGAGCTTGAGTTCGGGAAGCTTGAGCCCCACTTCGATTTCCGGAGCCGCCCCGGCGGCGACATCGGACCCAGGTGCGCTCATGCCTGGGGCTCCCATGCGTAGAGCGTCCACGACGGACCGGAGTCACCCTCTGGGAAGTCGATATATGTTGCGCGAACCGGCATTCCGATCTCCACGGTGCCCGGGTCGACGTTGCGGAGCTCGCCGAGCATCCGCACGCCTTCTTCGAGTTCGACGAGCGCGATGACGAACGGCAGCGTCCGTCCGGGGACCTTCGGGGCGTGGTGCACGACGAAGCTGAACACCGTGCCCTTCCCGCTCGCCACCAGATAATCGGACGGCGCCACCTCATCTTTTGGGCCGGCCCACAGTGCGGGCACCGGCGGATGCTGCAGACTGCCGTCAGCGCGCTTCTGGATGCGCAGTTCGTGTGCGTCGACGCCGTCCCAGAAGAACTTGGTGTCCCTGGACGACGCGGGACGCATCATCGACTCTGCTGCCAGGTCTTCGGGCACCGCGGATGCTGTCGAGCCCTGAGTTGAATCCCGGTCCGCCGGCCGGAACTTCATGATGCGCCACATCATCTCGGCGACTGGGTTGTCCTCGTCATCACCACAATGCCAGCTGATCTTCTGCGTGATGAAGAAGCCCTCGCCGAGCGCGGTGCGCTTGGGGCCGACCACGTCGGCCAGCTCCGCAAACATACTGACGTCCTCGCCGGGGCGAAGGTAGCGGTGATAGGTCTGCTCGCAGTTGGTGGCGACCACGCCGACATATCCTGCCTCGTCGAACAATTCGAGGAGTTGGGTGAGCGGGTCGTCGCCGGAACGGACACCGCCGAGGCCCCACATGGTCCACACCTGGATCATCGCCGGCGGGGCGACGACGCCGGGGTGGCCGGCAGCTTGTGCAGCGGCCTCGTCGATGTAGATGGGGTTCTTGTCACCCATCGCGTCCAGCCAATGGTCGACCATCGGCTGGTTCACCGGATGGCGACCGGTACGCGGCTTGCTCTTTCCCTCGGCCTTGACCCGCTCCGCGGCGGCCTTGATGTCGTCGACGGCCGTCACCGCGGAACCCGCGGCACCTTGAGGCCGGCAGCGGCGATCATCTCGCGCATCACCTCGTTCACACCTCCGCCGAAGGTGATGACCAGGTTGCGCTTGGTCATCTTGTCCAGCCAGTCGAGCAACTCACCGGTGTCCGGGTCGGCCGGGTTGCCGTACTTGCCGACGATCTCCTCCGCCAACCGGCCGACATCCTGAATACGTTCGGTGGAAAAGACTTTCGTGGCCGCGGCGTCGGCGACCGCGATGGTCTCACCCGATGCGGCAACCTGCCAGTTCAGCAGTTCGTTCACCCGCCAGATCGCCTTGATCTGACCGAGCAGCCGCTGCACGTCGGCGTGCTCGACCGGAGTGACCCCGTCCGAGCCCGGTTTGGAAGCCCAACGCGCGGACCCGGTCGTAGATGCCTGCGACGCGGCCAGCCGGACCCAAGCCGACCCGCTCGTGGTTGAGCTGGGTGGTGATGAGCTTCCAGCCGCCGTTCTCCTCACCGACCAGCATGTCGGCGGGGACCCGGACATCGCTGTAGTACGACGCATTGGTGTGGTGGGCTCCGTCGGACAAGATGATCGGGGTCCAGGAGTAGCCAGGATCCTTGGTGTCGACGATCAGGATCGAGATGCCCTTGTGCTTGGCTGCATCCGGATCGGTGCGACAGGCCAGCCAGATGTAGTCCGCGTCGTGGGCCCCCGTGGTCCACATCTTCTGGCCGTTCACGATGAACTCGTCGCCATGACGTACCGCGGCGGTGCGCAGCGACGCAAGGTCGGTGCCGGCATCGGGTTCTGAATAGCCGATGGCGAAATGTAGGTCACCCGAGAGGATTCCGGGCAGGAACTTCTTCTTCTGCTCGTCGGTGCCGTACACCTGCAGCGTGGGACCCACGGTCTGCAGAGTCACCAACGGTAGCGGGACGTCGGCTCGATTGGCCTCGTTGACGAAGATCTGCTGCTCGATGGGGCCGAAGCCCAATCCCCCGTATTCCTTGGGCCAGCCGACCCCGAGCTTGCCGTCCGAACCCATCCGCTTGATCACCGCACGGTAGGCCTCGTTGTGCCGGTTGGACTCCATCGCCTCGGCTTCTTCAGGCGTGATCAGAGTCGAAAAGTACTGCCGCAGTTCGGCTTGCAGCTGTCGCTGCTCAGGCGTCAGTTCGATGTACATTATGCTCCCACCAGGTCGAGGCGGTATGCCGGACCACCCAGCAGCCGGGTCAGGTCTTTGATCGACGAGTAGTAGCGGTCCATCGGGTAGGTGATGTCCATACCCATGCCGCCGTGCAGATGGTGACAGGTTCGCATCGCGGGCGGGGCCTGAGAGGTGAGCCAGTATCCGAGGATCGCCAAGTCGTCGTCGGCATCAATGCCTTCGGACAGCCGCCAAACGACCGAGTTGGCGACCAGAGAGATTGTGCGGGAGACGATGTAGACCTCCGAAAGCTGGGCGGCCACCGTCTGGAACGTCGACAACGGCCGGCCGAACTGTTCCCGGGTGGCGACGTAGTCGGCAGTCAGCCGCAACGCCCCGGCGACCAGACCGGCGGCGAACGCGCCGGTGACGGCCAGCGCCAGTTGGTTGAGCCGCGGCGCGGTGGCGCCCTCGAGCACGTCAGCGTCGGCAACCTCGACATCGACGAACGACACCACGTACTCATCGGAACCGTTGGACGTCGGCGTCTTGGTGGCCGTCAGTCCGTCGGCGTCGGCAGCGACGACGGCAACTCCACTGTCGGTGGTGACCACGATCCAATCCGCTTGCCCCGCATAGCCCACCGCGACCTTGGTGCCGTTGAGCCTGTTCCCGGACAGCACTGTCGTCGGGCGGTCGGGCAGTGACGCGCCCGGCTCGTTCAGCGCGAACGTCAGGACCGATCCCGTCGCGACGCCGGCCAGGTACCGATCCTGCTGGGACTCGGACGCCAGATCGAGCAGCACCGCGGTGGCACCGAGCGTCACCAGTGCCGGACTGATGGTGCCATGCCTGCCGATCTCGGTCAGCGCGGTCGCGATCTCTCCAGATCGACGCCGTCGCCACCGAGGCGTTCCGGTACCGCGAGCGCGGACACACCGCCTGCGACCAGCGCGTCCCAGCTGTTGTCGCGATCCAGCACCGACATCACCACATCGGCGACAGCCTGCTGCCCTTCATCGGGATTGAAATCCACCCGAATCCTCCTTGATCCTGCGAAGTTTGAGCGTGTGCTAGGCGCCGGCGCCGGTGTAGTCCACCTGCCAGTGCTTGATCCCGTTGAGCCATCCTGACCGTAGCCGCTCGGGCTCGCCAACCGGCGTGAGATCGGGCATGTGGTCGGCGACCGCGTTGAAGATGAGGTTGATGGTCATCCGCGCGAGGTTGGCGCCGATGCAGAAGTGGGCACCGGTGCCGCCGAAACCGACGTGCGGGTTCGGATCGCGCAGGATGTTGAACGAGTGCGGGTCGTCGAAAACTTCTTCGTCGAAGTTGGCCGAGCGGTAGGACATCACCAACCGCTGACCCTTCTTGATCTGCACGCCTGCCAGCTCGGTGTCCTGGTTCGCGGTGCGCTGGAACGCCGACACCGGTGTGGCCCAACGGATGATCTCGTCTACCGTGGTGGTCGGCCGCTGTTTCTTGTACAGCTCCCACTGATCCGGATTGTTAGCCAGCGCGATCATGCCGTGGGTGATCGAGTTGCGGGTGGTCTCGTTGCCCGCCACGGCGAGCATGATGACGAAGAAGCCGAACTCGTCGTCGGAGAGCTTCTCCCCATCGAGGTCGGCCTGGATGAGAGTGGTGACGATGTCGTCGGTCGGGTTCTTGCCCCGCTCGTCGGCCATGGCCATGGCGTACATGATCAGTTCCATCGACGACTGCGCCGGATCGACGTCGGCGAACTCGGGATCCTCACCGCCCGTCATCTCGTTCGACCAGCGGAACAGCTTGTCGCGGTCGTCCTGCGGGACGCCGAGCAGTCCGGCGATGGCCTGCAGCGGCAGTTCGCACGACACCTGCTCGACGAAGTCGCCGCTGCCCTCGGCTGCGGCTGTCTTGGCGATGGTCTGGGCCCGCTGCGCGAGTTCCTCCTCGAGGCGTCCGATGGCGCGCGGAGTGAAACCGCGGGAGATGATCTTGCGCAACCGGGTGTGGTGCGGCGCGTCCATGTTGAGCATGACCGCGCGCTGCATCTCGACCGACTCGCGCGTCATCTCCTTGGGCCAGGTCGGGATGGCGCCGTTCTGCCAACTGGAGAAGACGTCGCTCCGGCGGGAGACTTCCTTGACGTCGGCGTGCTTGGAGACGAGCCAGTAGCCGTGGTCTTCAAAGCCTCCGGCGCCTCCTGGGATGTCCACCCAGTGGATCGGCTCGGACTTGCGCAGCTCGGCGAGTTCCGCGACGGGCAGACCGACGAGGTTGACGTCGGGATCCAGGAAGTCGAAGTCGGAGGGGATATTGAGGGGTGCCATATACGCGCTCCTAATTGCAACGTGTTCTAGTGCCAGTAAAACATGCCTTCACCGCAGATCAAAGGTGTGGGAGCATCGCCGCTTGTCAGGCTTATGAAACGTGTTCTAGCCTGACGCAATGGGTAACCCTGTCATCGTTGAAGCCACCCGAAGCCCCATCGGCAAGCGAAAAGGATGGCTGTCCGGCCTGCACGCCACCGAGTTGCTCGGGGCCACTCAGCGGGCGCTCGTCGAGAAGGCGGGCCTCGACCCCGGTGAGGTGGAACAGGTCATCGGCGGCTGCGTCACACAGTACGGCGAGCAATCCAACAACATCACCCGGGTGGGCTGGCTGGCGGCCGGCCTTCCGGAGCACGTCGGCGCGATGACGGTCGACTGCCAGTGCGGCAGTGGCCAGCAGGCCAACGGGTTGATCGCGGGCCTGATCGCGGCGGGCGCCATCGACGTCGGCATCGCCTGCGGCATCGAGGCGATGAGCCGCGTCGGTCTCGGCGCCAATGCGGGCCCCGATCGCAGCATCATCCGTCCCGAGTCGTGGGACATCGACCTGCCCGACCAGTTCACCGCCGCCGAGCGGATCGCCAAGCGCCGCGGCATCACCCGCGAGGAGATCGACCAGTTCGGTTTCGACTCGCAGCGCAAGGCCAAGCAGGCGTGGGCCGAGGGCCGGTTCGACCGCGAGATCAGCCCGATCGAGGCGCCGGTCCTCGACGACAACAGGCAGCCGACCTCCGAGCGCGCTCTCGTCACGCGCGACCAGGGCCTGCGCGACACCACGCTGGATGGCCTGGCGTCGCTGAAACCGGTGATGGAGGGCGGCATTCACACCGCGGGCACTTCGTCACAGATCTCCGACGGCGCCGCCGCCGTGCTGTGGATGGACGAGGCCGTGGCCACGAGCGAAAGGCTTCGTTCCCCGGGCCCGCATCGTCAGCCAGGCGCTCGTCGGCGCCGAGCCGTACTACCACCTCGACGGTCCCGTGCAGTCGACCGCCAAGGTGCTGGAGAAGGCCGGGATGAAAATCGGCGACATCGACATCACCGAGATCAACGAGGCCTTCGCATCGGTCGTGCTGTCGTGGGCGCGGGTGCACGCGCCCGACATGGACACCGTCAACGTCAGCGGCGGTGCGATCGCGCTCGGCCATCCGGTGGGAAGCACCGGCAGCAGGCTCATCACCACCGCACTGCATGAGTTGGAGCGCACCGACAAGTCCACCGCCCTGATCACCATGTGCGCCGGCGGAGCGTTGTCCACGGGCACCATCATCGAGCGGATCTAGGGTGGTTCATCCCCGATAGACACAGCCGACCGCATCGCGGCGGCCCAGGCGTACATCAGCGCGCTCGCCAGCCATCAGGCCGACGCCGTGCCGTTCGCACCCGACTGCACCCGGATCGAGGTCGGCCTCAAGACCGGCTTCTCGGGAAACCACCTGCGCCGCAGCCTCAATGGCGGCCTTCAGTATCGCGTGATCAAGTCCGTGACGGCGCCGGAGTTCACTGTCGACGGTGACACGGTGCGGGCCAGCTTCGATCTGTCGACCAAGCCGACGCTGGCCGGGCGTCGCGTCGGCGCGCACATCGACGAGACGTTCCTGATCCCGGCCGGCGACCCGGCCGGAGGCGCCCAGATCCACCACATCCAGGCCAACATCCGCCCATTCCTGACGCGAGACGATCCGGCCATGGCCAAACCCCCACGCCCCCTGAGTGCCAAGCAGGTCGAGGGTCTCAACTCGAAGGCGGTGGGTGTCGGCATCAAGTGGATGTCGCGGTTCAACACCTGGGCGTTCAAGGCCACCGGGGGCCGGCTCGGAGCCAAATGGCGCGGCGGATCCAACCGCTTCAGCGCTCCTCCGCCGGTCGGCATCCTGACCACCGTTGGCCGCAAGTCCGGCGAACCCCGGGAGAGCCCGCTGATCTTCCTGCGCGAGGGCGACCGCGTGATCCTGGTGGCCTCGCAGGGCGGGCGCGCCACCAATCCCATGTGGTACTTGAACATTCAGGCCGAGCCCGCCATCACGTTCCAGATCAAGAACGAGGTGGTGAAGCTGGCCGCCCGCGACGCGACCGACGCCGAGCGTGACGAGTACTGGCCCAAGCTCGACGCGATCTACCCGGACTTCGTCAACTACCGGACCTACACCGACCGCGACATCCCGATCGTCATCTGCGACCCGGCCTGACGTCCCGTCAGGCCGTTCTTCTGACCCGTCGAGCATTCCCACCGCCGTCAGCAAACTTCGACTAGGCTTCGGCAGATGGGCCCCCGCGTGCCGAATCCGGCTGATGCGCGAGTTGGTGTCGCCATCACGACGGTAGGACGGTGGGGAGCGCTACGAGAGTTGCTCGCTGACCTTGCCGCCCAATCACATCTGCCGTGCGCGGTGGCTATTGCGCACCATAACCATGCGGACACCGCGGACCTGAATGCACTGGTTGAATCTTTCGCTGATGCCCTGGACATCCGCACCGTCGTCAGCCCTCGCGGCATCTCGAACGGACGCAACGCTGCTGCGGCAACGTTCGGCGACGATGTTGAGTGGCTCTGGTTTCCGAACGACACGAGCCGAATCGATGCCGACTTCCTGGAACGCGTCTCCCGTCACCTTGTCGGTCCCACAATGGTGTGCGCTGTGCAAATGGTCGATCGGGAAGGCCCCAGACATCCGCTTCCAGCTCCAGGCTCACAGCTGACCCGGCGCACTGCTTGGGGAGCGATGGAGCCGGCCACCCTCTTCAGGCGCGACGGATTCGTAACGGCAGGAGGATTCAATCCCACCCTGGGCTCAGGTGCCGATTCTCCGTGGCAGTCCGGTGAAGGCCCTGACCTCCTGATGCGGATGGCCGAGCTGCCCGGCTTCTCGATCGAGTGGGTCGGTGAGATCGTCCTGCAGTCGCAAACAGAGTTCGCCCACCTGCCGCCCCACGAGCGCCGCCGCAAGCAGCGCAACTATGGGCGCGGCGCCGGATACGTACTTCGCACATGGCATTACCCGCTCTGGTACAAGGCGGCGCACTTGGTAGCCGCCGCTCTCATGCCGCTTCGCAACCCAGCTAAGTTTGGTCCGCGTGAGGCTTTTGCGCTGCTGATCGGCCGCACCGAAGGACTGTTGGGAAGGCCGTTTTCCAGCAAAGCCGACAATCGCGCGATTCTCCGATGACCAGCGGGCGCAGGGCTTCGTTGCGCCTGCTGTGGTTGGTTCTGATCGCGTTGTCCACTCTGTCTTGCCACGCGTCGGCTCCAGAGGTCGCGATCGGCATGACCGTACATCCGCGCGGTGCTGACACCGAAACCATAAAGCGGCAATTCGACCTCATGGCAGACATGAACGTTGCATGGGTCAGAATCGACATCGACTGGTCAGTCATCGAAAGTGAACAGAGCCGGCTCGATTGGGCGTCCACCGACTCGCTTGTCGAGGAAGCCGGGGCCCGCGGGATGAACGTGCTGGGTGTGCTTGCGTTCAGCCCCGCTTGGACGCGTTCGTCGACAACCGGTGCCTCGGAGACCGCCAGACACTCCCGGCCAAATGACGTGGCTAGCTACGCGAACTTTGCGCGAGTGGTGGCCGATCGTTACACCTCGCGAGGGGTGCACACCTGGGAGATCTGGAATGAACCCAACTCCAGCAAATTCTGGCCGCCACGTCCCGATGCCATCGAGTACGGTGAACTGTTCCGGGTGGCTGCGGAAGCAATACACGGTGTCGATCCAGAAGCGACCCTTCTCATCGGTGGCCTTTCCCCGAAATTCGAACAGCCGGATGCCGAGATCCCGCCGGCGGTCTACCTCGAGCAGCTATACGGCAATGGCGCAGCGCAACTGGCCGACGGCGTCGCCGTACATCCGTACAGCTACCCCTCGCTGCCGATGGACGGAGACCAGCGGACAGTCGGGGGGTTCAAGGACCTCCCAGCGCTGCGTTCAGTTCTGGACAGGCATCGAGATGGCGGGAAGAAGATCTGGATCACCGAGTTCGGTGCGCCGACCGGAACGGGCCCGCACGCGGTTTCCGAGGAGGACCAGGCAGCGGCCCTATTGCAGGCCCGTCAGCAGGCCGACCGCTGGGACTGGACCGGTCCCCTCATCTACTACGAATTAGTAGACGGTGGAACAGATCTCACCGATACCGAGCAGAACTTCGGTCTGCTCCGCGCAGACCTTTCCCCTAAACCGGCTGCGGTTGCGCTGATGGACAGCGCTTCTGGCTGAGCACCGACGAGAGCTACAGAATTCGGGATATCAGCGGCCTGATCCGGTGAGGCGCTCGCGAAATGAGTCGGTTGATGAGACGTGGGTCCACCATTCGCGTTACCGCAAGCAAGCGCAGGGCCACCAGGTAGGCAACAATTGCAGCGGGTATGGCAACCAACAGCGATATCGCGCCGCCCAGTTCCATGACGACGAAATAGGCGACCAAACCTTGCACCACGGATGCCAGAGATATCGCGCCCAGCGCCCGATAGGGCGGGTAGATGCGCAATTTGCTTGTTATATACCAGGTTTCGATGAGAACAACCGATACCTGCACAATCCCTCGGGACCAGGCAGCCCCCATCAGGCCGAGGCGGGGCACCAGGAGGAATCCCAGGGCAATTGTGCCAGCCAAGCCCAGGCCGTTGGACAACAACAGAAGCGCGGTCTTACCGACACTTTGGAGGAGGTAGAAGGTCGTGACGCCGAGACTGCTGACCGCTGCTGCGATCAGCAGCACCGACGCGACGGGGACAGCGTCGGTGAACTCGTTGCCAAAAAAGAGCGGTACCAGCACGGGCGCGATCGCCGCCAGACCAAGGCACAGTGGCACTATCACCATGGCAATAAGTGCCGTCATCGTCCGGTACAGACGGCGCATATCGTCTTGGGCACCCAGTCCGTGCTGCTCGCTGAAACGTGGCAGCAGGGCCGAAAGCAGCAGGGGTGGAAGCTGTATCGCCATTTCGGCCACTGTAGCCGCCGCCGCGAAAAACCCGACGGCGCCGATACCGGTGTAGTGCTCGAGGAACACGATCTCCGTGCGGCCGAACACCAGGCCGCCCAGCACACCGGTAGCCCAGCTCGCCAGCGCGAACCTCACGACCTCACGTCTGAGTACCTGACCGACAACGGGCTTGATGCGGAGCAGCCGGAAGATTCGGGACGCTGGCAGTAGGTTTCCAGCGATAAACCCGGCGAGGGCACCAGGAATCCCGAACAGCAACGCGCCCAGCGCAATTACCGCAAGTTTGAGCAACGCTGAGATGGCGGAAAGGCGTGCGAGTTCGCCGAATCGCTGCTCACCTCTCAGGTAGAACTGGTAAACCTCGGCCATCCTCCAGCTGATGAACCAGACCAACGCGACCGCGATCACGACATTTCGGGATGTCTCAGGAGTACCCCCCGTTGCATCTCTCCCGGGCCAGTACAGGTAGGCGAACAACAGCAAGCCGCCCACAATCGCGGCCAACGTGGACAGCCGGGTGGTTGCACCAATCAGACCGTCTGCCTCGTCGTTCCTGCCCTCGGCCCGCAGGTTCGGGATGAACCGCTGCTGGACGATGCCGATCCCCAGGCTGGCGATGATCGACGCGATCGTCACGCACCACACGACGTAAGCGAAAACCCCCAGATTGTCTGGTCCGAGCAATCGGGCCGCGATCGCGTTACCGATGAAGCCGGCCATCGCAACGGCACCGCCGGAAGCGAAGCCGAGAAATGTGTTGCGGGCAAACGAAGACGACATCAGCGCCGGTCCCCAAACGAGGCGGGACCTCGCCTGGAGGACGGCAGGGCGATCATATCGGCCTCACCGCCAGCAACCGCGGTTCACGACTTTCCGGCTACCCGAGCCGCGAAGGTTCTCATCCGTCCCCAGCCGAGTCTCAGGGCCGACTTGGCCGCGCTCGCCCATGCCAACCGGCCCGGCCGACCGTAGCGGACTCCTGCAGCGATCGACTTGGCGAGGCCACGAGGCGAACCAGCACCGAGTGCTGAACCGACCGGTGAGGTCAGCATGTAATCACCGCGCATCCTCTTCGATTCGTCAGCGAGTTCGCGGACACCCCAGTCGATCAGGTCTTGGCTCCGGTCGACCCCGGACCGCGACACCGACGCGGCGGTCCACACGATGTCGACCAGTGGCTCAGGCACTTGAATGATGGGGAGATCCGGGAACACCCGCCGTACCTCGATCAGCCATTTCGGATCGTCATGGATGGAGCCGGCCGCCACTGACATCGGGACCGTCTGTGCAAGCGCCCGCGGAAACACCAGGGTCGAGGTCTGAACCATGTTGAAAGCTCGCTGCATACGAAACTCGAACAGGTACGGGGCGATCCGCTCATTACGAGTGATCAAGATGCGCGGTCCGATGACCGGCTCGCGTCCGTCGAGGTGAACCGAGAAGCGGGACGACAGAATCCATTCGTTGCCCGAGCGGCGCTGCGGCCAGCTGGATTTCGAGTTTGTCGTCACGCCACACGTCGTCATCGTCAAGCAGAGCAATGACGTCCCCGCGAGCCGATTCGATACCGAGGTGCTTCGCTACGCTGGGACCGACCCGTCCTGCCGTTCGCACCATCCGGACGTCGGCCGAACGCGGCAGGTCCGGCTCACCATCGGTGTCCACGACGACGACGACCTCCAGCGGGGGCGAGGTTTGTCGCAGTGCCGATTCAACTGCCAGCCTCAGGCTGGCTCGACAGATCGTCGGAATGACCACGCTCACTGCCATCTCGGGATTCATGGCGGTCCTCCCACGGGGTCATCCTCATGTCTGGTCACAATCAGGACCGCGAAGACCAGGCCACTGATCGGGAACAGTTGCAAGTTGGGCAGTAGAGCCCAAACGGCCTCGGTTGTCGCGGCGACGAAGAAAGCCATCAGAAAGCCGAAGCAGGCGATCTGTTGGCTGGTAACGCGTAACGCGCGCGCCGAGAAAATCGCCGCGGCCAATAACGGCACCAGTACGGCCAGGCCGAGAAGACCGGATTTCACCAGCGTGTCGACAACCATGTTGTGTCCGGTACCCACATACGCCCACTTGGCGATGTTCCCCGCTGCCTGCGCATCGTTCAGGAACCAGTAGACACCCTCACCGACCATGGGCGACTGTTGCCATACTTTGAGGCTTTCCGCCCACACGAGGGCGCGGTCAGTGAAAGCGCCTGGGTCCCAATCCACAAAGGGAAATACGAACATCGCGGTTGCAGAGAAGATGACAAGGACAGTTCCCGTAAGGCGGATCGAAACAGTCGACCAGAACCAACAGAGCAGCCACCACAACGCAACCAGCACGGCGGCGATCAGCGCGGTCCTCGACGCCGCCGCCAGTATGGTCGCGAACAGAATTGCTCCGGTGAGAAGCCGCCATCGGAGCTCGGCGAACAGTGGGGTCAACGCAAACGCGAGGGCACAGTACATTCCCAGGACATTTGCGTGGCCAAACGGGCCCGCCAACTCCCAACCGGCAACAAGGGCCTTTTCGGAGACGGTGTTGTACATCATGTACTCAGGAATGACGAGCCCACCGATGAGTGAGTAGACCGAGATCACGGCGACGGTGATGGGCACCCACCTCAGCCCGGAGATCGGCGCTCCGATATTCCATAACGCCAGCACGAAAACGTTGGCCAGGACTATTTTGGGGAGGTCGGCAGGCGGCGGCAATTCCGGGCTGACGAGGTACGGCAGATTCACCGCGAGTAGCAGTATGAGTACACCGGTGATATCCCGGTTCGGATGGCCGCGCATCAACACCGCAACGGTGCTCAGTGCCAGCAACAGGGCCGAACCGGCCAGACTGGCCAGCTGCGCAACTGGAAGATCTGCTGCGGCTGTCGCCTCCCCGGGGGGCACGATCGGCGAGTGCACGATCATCAGATACGTGATCAGGTCGGGGACGACTGCGAGCCCGATGGCAACCACGATCAGCAACGCGAACGCGCGGTTGGTGTTTCCGGAAGTTGTTGCCTTCGAGTAGAAGACCCGCGGGAGCGCCGCGAGATACGTTCCGAACGAGCGCGGACGACCCGCTGGCGCGGGGGCTTTTCCAGATACGGATTTTGGATACGAAACTACGAAAGTGTCGCCGGTTCTGTTCTGCTCGGAATTCGTTTCGGTCCATGAATTCGGTGACCTAGCCACTTCTCGCGCGGCCGAGGCGCCATCGGCCGGCCTCGCCCCTGCGAATCCCGGTGCAAGCATGGCACTCATGGCACTGGCACTGTCGTAATAGTCGCCGCCCTTCGACCGCTTCTTATGAGGCGTCATCGTCAGGACGGCGCCGAGCAGAGGTGCCCCGGCCCGCCTGAGCGAATGAATCGCGTCGGCAAGCTGTTTGCGTCTGGTCTTACCGAACCGGGCGACGATCAGGACTCCCTGAGAACTCGCAGCCAGAAGGGCGGCGTCGGTCACCAGCAAGCGACGGAGAATCGACGATCACATAGTCGAATTGTCGGCTCAGCTCGCTCAGGACATTCTTGGCCGCCTGGGATTCGAGCAATTCGGTCGGGTTGCGCGGAATTGCTCCGGACGTGAGCGCGGCCAGGCGGGGCGAACCGCGTCTCTTGCAGCGCCTCACGAAGCGATGCTTCACCAGTCAGCACGGTGCTCAACCCGGCCTGTCCCACCAGATCAAAACACGAGGCGACCCGGGGACGCCGCAAATCACCATCGACGACCACCACGTTGTGGTCGGTTTCCGCCAACGCGAGCGCAAGGTTGACCGCCGTCATCGTTCTTCCTTCGCCAGGCATGCCGCTCGCGACGACCAGCACTCGGGGCCCATCGGTCACCTGCGAGAAATCGCAAATTGATTCGCAGCTCACGAAACGCGTCGGCGAATGTCGAGCGATCGCTGTCGAACGAGATCAGCGGCTTGTCCCGCCGCTGCTCGTCGAATGGAACATCGGCGAGCAAGTCCGACACCCGTCGCCTTCTCCAGGGCCTCTGAACTCCTCACCGAATCATCGATACGGTCCCGTACGAGCGCGATGACGATGCCGATCAGCGCCCCCATGACCGCGGCGATTGCCAGTGTTCGAACCGTCTTCGAATTCACCGGGTTGTCAGGAATCTCTGCGCGCTGCTGGACGACCACCCGCGCATTGGGTTCGGCACCCAGTTCGGGGTCTCCAGCCCAGCCGCCATGACGACGAACTCGTCGGCAAGGGTGTTCGCGATGTCGCGTGCCCGCGGCAGGTGACGAATCCGACACCGTTGACATCGATGAGAACTGTGTCGGTTGGCACGCTGGCTTCGACTTCGGCCTGCAGTTCGGCCGCGCTCATATCGAGCCCGAGTTTGTCGATGGTGCGCTGGGCGAGGATTTCGCCCGTCAACAGCTCGGTGTACGAAAGCACACGACGTTCGGCGAAGAGACCGCCGTCGTACGTCTGGGAGTTGGTGCCATCAGACGTGGTGGAAACAAAGAGTCGTGTCGAGGCCTGGTATTGCGGCGTTATGACGAACGAATAGGCGACCGCGGCAAAAACGGCGATGATTATTGCGCCGCAAATTAACTTCCACCGCGCCACGCACGATCTGCGCGAAGTCCTGAACTGTCAACTGCGGCCCTTCATCGCCGGTGCCCTCCCTCGTACTCACCGCCCGCGCACCTGCTAGCTGGCTGGTGTGCAAGTCGTCTCACGCTATCCCAGAATGAATGGCCTTGGCGACGATACTCATTACAGTGGTGCAAACGCCCGAAATTGTTACCCTCAGCCGCAAATTGCACGCCGGGCATGTCCATCGCCGGTATAGTCCTACCCCTGTTGGGATACGAAGCTCGAACACTCGAAAGTTGAAGCGCGTGCACCCGGTTATTTCAGTCTTGTGCTGGACGCGATTATTGCGAGTCGGCATCGCCCATGCCGAGGAACAGTCATGAGTCGCAGAAGCGGGGCGCGGGTGCTGGCATCGGTACTGTTGCTATTTTTGCCGGCAACGCTCCGCTGGATCAGTCGCCGGGCTGGCGCAGGCCCAACCGGGCAATGCCACCGACATGTCGGATCCGCCGGGCGTGAGGTTGGCCTGGCCCACCCTCGGATTGGAACCGGAAACGTTTCTCGGCGCTAACAGCAGCGCGAGTTTCACCGTGCCGGTGCCGAACGGGTTGACCGCTGCGCGGTTGCAGGGCCTAGTTCACGCACCCATGAACATCGATGCCGGCTACCTCGAGATCAACGACGGCGACGGGAAATTCCTCGCGGCCGTCGATCTCCCTCCCGCGGGCTCCGCTCAGGCGGTTACACCTCTGGACGTCGACATTTCGACGGCACGTGTTCGAGCTTCAACGGTCAACCTAACGCTCACCGTCCGTCCACTGGACTATGCCGACCGATTCTGTGGCCCCCTCCAGCAGTTGACGCTGAGCGACCTGGCAACGACGTTCACCGGGACCGAATCTGCCGCGACGACGATCGCAAATTTCTTCCCGCCCGTGCTTGAGCAGGTCACGATCTACGCGCCGACCGATGCCGACGCTGCCGAACAGCAATCGGTGTTGACTTTGGTGTCCACATTGACTCGGCTCTATCGGCCGCAGCCACTGGAAATCAGGACCATCAACCGACCTCGAGGTGCGACACCCCGGCCGGCTGGTCAGCTGACACGAGCGATCGTCGTCGAGGCGGGTGGCCCCGCCGGAATGAGAGTCGAGAACGCCGGGAACCCAGGTGCATACCTCCGGGTCTCCGGACAAGGTGACGAACTCTCGACCCAGATATCGCTGCTGGTCATGCAGCTGCAGACGCTGGTGCAGACGGCTGCGTCTCGCGTCGATCAACCGGGATCGGAGGCCGTCGCGAGCGGTGACACGCTGACTTTCGGCCAGCTGAACATGAGTGGCAAAACCGACGTACTTCGGACTGGCAGTCTGAGGGTCGCTGTCGACCGTTCATCGCTGGGTCCCGGCCGCGTCGAAAGCGTGCAGGTGAATCTGGTCGCCGACTACACACCGGTGCCCAAGGACGACTCGGCAAGTGTCGTCGTACGTTCCGGTGACGTCGTCGTCTATCAGGCCCCACTCGACAACACTGGTCAGCTGGACGCGAAATTCGACTTGGGGCGCCGGGATTTCGGGCAATGGATCAATCTCGATCTTGCGCTCACCTACACACCGCAACAACCATGCGGGCCGTTCATTGCGCCCATTACCTTCCAGGTGAGCCAGCGATCGACGCTGACCGTTCACCGCGGCGGCCCCCCTCTCGGCGGATTCGGCGCCCTACCGTCGGATTTCAGCCCGAGCTTCATGGTGGCACTTGACGGCAGTAGCCCGAATCAGCTCTCCTACGCCGCTCGCACTATCGCCGCGATCGCACGTACGACGAGCGAACAACTGACGCCACAGGTGGTGGACTTCAAGGCCGCCGCCGACGCCACCTCGGGGGCGCTGATCGTGGCGAAATCTGCGGCGATAGGCCAAACCTCGCTAAACCCACCTGTGGGCGGGGACGGCACCGCGCTGGACATTGGTCTGCCCACCGAGCTTCGCGCCAACATCGACGAGGGGCTCGGATCGATTCAGGCTTTCGCCGATCGACCCCGCAATCGTTCCATCGTCCTCATCACGACGACTGATGCGTGGACTTTGGTGGACCCGCTCTTCGCCTACCTCGACGGGTTGGACGGTGGCTGGTCGGCCCTCACCGGGGATGTGCTCGCCGCAGGCGCGGCGGGCGTCCCGACGAATGTCGCGATCCGAGCGATGCCGACAATATCGACAACATCGGACTGCCTCCCACACAGTCGTCGAATCAGTGGATCCCTGTCGGCGTAGGGGCGACCGTCGTGGCGACCATTGCCATCATCGCTGCGGCCCTGTGGTCACGGAGGCGCCGCACCACCGGGACAGGCGGTGAGCCCGCGACCGAGCCGCAACGGACTGCCTGAGGTGCGCGTCGCTGGTTGAATGTCGTAGCCCGCGGCCGTCGCATCCGCGGTACGCGTGTGAATATCTGGCTGCGCTGCCGATCACCATCAGGGTTGAGTCCGGTGGCGGCGCTCCGCCAATTCACTAACCACCGCTTCCGCCGCGGGCCCGAACGAGAGTCCCGATTGTCTCTCGGTGACGTGCGCCCAGCCACGCGCGGCTAGCTGGTCCCTCGCGCCGTGGTCTAGACAGTAGCTGCGGAGCAACTCGGCCAGCTCTCGATGATCACGGGGATCGAAATATTCGGCACCGTCGCCGCAGGTTTCCCTGAGGGCGGCGATGTCCGATGCGAGGACCGCGGTGCAGGATGCCATCGCCTCGATGGGCGGCAGACCGGCGCCCTCGTGCAGTGACGGCATGACCAACAGATCAGCGGATGCGACAAGAGACCGCAGCACGCCGAAGTCCAGCCGGCCCATCACCTGCACCCGTTCGCCCTGCTCGGCAGCGAGGGCAGTGACCCGTTCGTCGCCGCCACGGAGCGCCTCACCACTTCCGGCGATCACCAGCCGCTGCGGAATTCCCGCGCGACATCGCCGTAAGCCTCCAAAAGTAGCGGCAGATTCTTGTGCCACTTCGCGTTGCCCACATAGAGGATGTATCTGCCGGACACCGGCGACAGTTGTGGATCCGCCGTCGCGAACCATTCGTCATCTACCGGAATCGGCGTCACCATCAGGGGTGCAGCCGGCGTCATCCTTGTCAGCGATTCGGCGGTCGCACGCGACGGTGTGAAGATCGTTGCGGCTCCTGCGAAGATCCAGGCTCAGCATCGTACGGGCATAAACCTGCCGCGCCCGATTATGGCCGCTGACAGCTTTTTTCATGATGTGTAACGTGTCGTGCACGGTGACGAACAGCTGGGTCTTCTCGGTTGCGCGGGCGCAGGGTGGCCAGTGGGAACGGATAGTGGGGAACCCAGAGCCCCCTGGGCCGCACGGTGCGCAGCGCGCGGTCCCATACCCGCTGCTCGGCCAGCGAGTACATCGGCGCAGGCTCGTGCTCCACAACGACGGTCGTGCCGTCTCGCAGTGGCGGAACGGCATGTCCGGCGGCCAGCACGGCGAGCGACATCCGGCGCGAAGCGAACGTTTCCTCCAATTGCGGCAGCAGTGTGCCGATGTACGTTCCGATACCGCTCTGCCTGATGTGCCGGGCATCGAAAAGGAGATCTATCGGCTCGCCGGTCGGCGGCTGCCCGGCTATGTCAAACGCCCTTCCAGTTCCGGCAGGAAGTCGGGGTTGTCCCACATTCGCTTCAACGTCTCGTCGAGTACGTGCTCGGGATTCCAGCCGAAGATCTCGCGGATGCGGGAGATGTCGGCGCCGAGATAAGGCCGGTCGACGGCTCGCATCCGGCGCTCATCCTGCCGCACCTCGAAGTCCAGACCGAGTACCGAGCGCATCCGATCGACTATGTCGTTGACCGAATACTGCTGCCCGCTGCCGAGGTTCACCACCTCACACCGACCGTGATCGGGAGCGCTGCCGAGGGCAGCGGCCGCGAATCCGCCTGCAGCGTCGAGCACATCGATATAGTCGCGCTTCGGCCACGTGTTACCGAGCTGAATGGTCTCCGGGTTGTCCCGCAGCTGCGCGACGATCGCAGGCAGTAGGTGCGGGTTGGTCTCCCCGGGCCCGATCACATTGAACAGTCGCACGATAACCCCCGACAGGTCGCGGGCTGCTGCGAGCGCCCGGACATAGACCTCACCCTGCTGCTTGGTGAAGCCGTAGATGTCGACCGGCTCCACGATCGAGTCGAACTCGCGATGCGGTGCCTCGTCCGGCTGGTAAACCGCACCGCTGCTGGCGAATACAAAACGGGTACCCGACTGGCACGCGGCCAGTATGTTGACCGTGCCGGCCACATTCGTTGCCACAGCGTTCGCCGGATCGTTGTCGCATTCCGGGATATAGTGGATCGCCGCCAGATGCACGATCACCTCAGGGCAGAACTCCTCGATCACAGAACGAATCGCCGCCGCGTCGCGGATGTCGACACGCCGGAAGGCGAACCCGTCCGGCTCACCCTCCAACCAACTCGGCGTACCGTAGCGCAACAGGTCGGCAACGACTACCTCGGCCTTCCCCTTGAGCGTTTGCACCAGCTCCCTGCCGACGAACCCTGCTCCGCCGGTAACCATTACGCGCATACCTTGTCCCCCAGCTGTTCGAGCGTCATCCGCCTAGTGTCTCTGCGCGACTGCGCGAGCATGTGTTTCGAGTGTGACCGCGATGTGCGACCAGTCCAGTGACTCGGCTCCGGCATGCCCGGCTTTCGAGAAGCCGTCCCAGCCCGCCTCTGCGGCGAGCAGTCCATCGGCGAAATCCGCAGGCTCAGTGCCGCACACGACGCCTGCGCCGTACTGCGATACCACCTCTTTGGCGCCGTTCTCGGCGAACTCGGCCGTGACCACGGGCAGCCCACTGGCCATCGCTTCGGCGATCACCCGCGGGAAACCCTCACGGCGGCTGGGCATCCCCAGCACCGCGGACTGAGACAGCAGCTCGATCTTCTGTGCCTCATCGATCGAGCCCAGAACATGCGCCCGCGAGGCGATCGGGGACCGGCTGACGTGAGCCTCGATGTCCGATCGTGCGGGACCGTCACCGCCGATCACCAAGTCGCCTGTGAACCCGCGATCTACGGCGATTGCGAACGCATCGACGAGCAATGGCAAGTTCTTGTGCGGTGCCAGGCGCCCAACGTAGAGCACGCCTGACCGCTCGCTGCGCGGCCTCGACCGGTACCGCCGAGCGACGATGCCGCTCGGCAACACCCCGCAAACCTGTTGTGACTGAGCGCTTATGGCGGTTGCAACCGCCTCGCTCACCGCGAAGTTCATGCCCACCCGCTTCGGGAGCTGTGCTTGAAGTGTGCGCAACAGCCGGTCTTCCCGGATCTCACACCAATGGATGGCACTTCGGGCTCTCACGTCCTCGGGCAGTGCCGGGATGTGCATCAGCGGCCACTGATTCAGCAGAAAGAAGTCGTAGTCAGTTCTCAACGCCAGCCGTCGCACCCCGGCGCTGTACTTCACGATCTCAGACCAGTCCCGACGCAGCGCGGGGAACCGTGGCGTCATGTAGGTGCCCTTGTTCGGATGCCGGTGGACGCTGACGCCGTTGATCACCTCGTGCTCGGCGAGGCCAGCCTTGTGTCCGATGCAGTGAACGTCCACGTGATGGCCGCGTCGAACCATCGCCTCGGCCAGCTCCTGAAAGAAGACCTCCTGGCCGCCGACGCTCGGATAGAAGAGCTCGGCCAGAAAGGCGAACCGCAGCGACGATCCACGATCGGTCACAAGGTACATCCGACCAGTCCCCCGCGCCCCGGAATCCACTCGTGGCTCAACAACGAGAAATCGACGGAGGCCGCGGGATTGGAGCGGTGAATCGGAAGGACACCGGGCCTGCCTATTTGTCGGATTGGCTGAAGCGAAACCTGATCGTACCTGCGAACCAGGGTCCCCGGATCGTTTGCTGACGATCACAAGGAAATCCGTTTCATTCACCGACCCGCTAACAGGTCAACCGCATCGCGGTGGCGGCAGCTGCGCTGGCTGGGCCCGACGATGGTGGGCGTTTCGCCCGGACGGTAGCAATGCGACCGATGGTCGCCCCCACGGCGGTTCGGGAGGATAGGAATGTTTGCTGAACCGCGACTCCGGGCCAGCGTCCGCGCACCGCAACGGGGCGTCAGATCCGTCATCAGGCGCGGTGATCCCGGTCGTCATCTGTGATCCCGAATAGTCGATGGGTGCAGAATCGGGTGATGGATGACGATCTGCACTTCTACCTCGACCCGGTGTGCCCGTTCGCCTGGATGACCAGCAAGTGGGTTCGCATGGTCGCCGCCCAGCGGGATTACCGGGTGGACTGGCGGTTCATCTCATTGCGAATCCTCAACGCGCACATCGATTACGACGCTCACTTCCCGCCGGAGTACGAAGCCGGACACACGGCGGGGCTGCGACTGCTTCGAGTCGCCGCACGGGTCCGGGCCGACGCACGGACGCGCTGCCGTCGGCCCGCTGTACGAAGCGATTGGCACCCGCATCTTCGACAACTCACGAGCCGTCGACCCGCTGTCGGCGTCCGACCAGGGTGCACGGCACATGCTGGAACCACGTGCTGGAGTCGCTCGGCCTGCCCGCGACACTGTCCGCCGCACTCGACGACGACGTCGCTCGATGATGAGATCCGCGGCGAGACCGAGGAGGCGCTCGCGCTGACCGGCCGCGACGTCGGAACCCCGATCCTGCACTTCCAACCGCCCGGCGGCACCGCGTTCTTCGGACCCGTGATCAGCAGGCTGCCCAGCGAAGACGATGCAGGCACGCTTTGGGATCACGTCACCGGTTTGGCCGCGTTTCCCGGTTTCGCCGAGCTCAAGCGGTCGCTGCGGGAGCGGCCGCAGCTCGCCAGCTTCGGGGTGGATCCGGCGGCCGCCGGCAAGGAAGAGGACTGGCACGGCGGCAGCCGTCGCACCAAAAGATAGCCGGGATTGTGAACCGCGTCATCCGGCGGCCTTGCCCACTATGACGGGCGCAAGTGGGACCCGCCAAGGACCACCGCGACCCTAGGCGCCGTAGACGGGAACCGGCGGCCGCGACTTCGCGAGCAGGTCGGTGACGACAGGGCCGAGTTCGGCGGGATCCCACCTGTCGCCCTTGTCGATTTCGGGGCCGTGCGCCCATCCCTCCGCGACGCGGATCTTGCCGCCCTCCACCTCGAAAACCTTGCCTGTGACGTCGTGGGATTCCACGCTACCGAGCCACACCACCAGCGGCGAGATATTCTCCGGCGCCATCGCGTCGAAGTCGTTGTCCTGCGTCGCCATCATGTCGGCGAAGACAGTTTCGGTCATCCGGGTACGCGCAGACGGGGCGATCGCGTTGACCGTGACGCCGTAGCGGCCCATCTCGGCGGCGGCGACCAGCGTCAGCGCCGCGATACCGGCCTTGGAGGCGCTGTAATTCGCTTGTCCCACACTGCCTTGCAGTCCCGCACCGGAACTGGTGTTGATGATCCGGGCATCGACAGTGTCGCCCGCCTTGGACTTGGCACGCCAGTATGCGGCCGCGTGCTTCATCGTGGCGAAGTGCCCCTTGAGATGGACGGCGGTGACCGCGTCGAACTCTTCCTCGGTGGCGTTGGCGAACATCCGGTCGCGCACGATGCCGGCGTTGTTCACCAGCACGTCGAAGGACGCCGAAATACTCGATGGCGGTCTGGATGAGTCCTTCGGCCTGTTCCCAGTCGGCGACGTCGGCGCCACTGGCAACGGCTTCGCCACCGGCAGAGACGATTTCGTTGACGACACCCTGGGCTGCGCTACCGCCGCCGGCCGGCGATCCGTCCAAACCCACTCCGATATCGTTGACGACTACGCGGGCGCCTTCCGCGGCGAACGCCAGGGCGTGCGCCCGGCCGATCCCACCGCCTGCACCCGTCACGATGACCACGCGGCCGTCCAGCAATGCCATTCTTGTTGTCTCCTTCAACTACTTGATGTCGGCGGTGGTGGTCGACAGGTAGTGCGGCGGCTCTCCGCCGCCATGCACCTCCAGCGACGCCCCGCTGATGTACGACGCCGCATCCGACGTGAGAAATGCCGTGGCCCAACCGATGTCAACCGGTTTGGCGAGCCTGCCGAGCGGCACGGTCCTCGAGATCGCGGCGATGGAATCGGGGTCGCCGTAGAACAGTTCGGACTGCTCGGTCTCGACCATTCCCACCACCACCGAATTCACCCGCACCTTCGGGGCCCACTCGACCGCGAGCGTGACCGTCATGTTCTCGACGCCTGCCTTCGCCGCGCCGTAGGCCACGGTCCCCGGGGTGGGACGCCTGCCACTCACGCTGGTGATGTTGACGATCGACCCACCGGATTCCTGCTTCTGCATCACGGCGTTGGCGTGCGTCGAGATTGACAGTGCACCAAGCAAGTTGAGTTCGAGGATCTTCCTGCTGAACTTGGCCGAGGCTTCGGCCGCGAGCACATAGGGCGAACCGCCGGCGTTGTTGACCACGACATCGAGCCGGCCGTGGTCGGCCACGATCGCCTCGATGAGCGCCTTGACCGACTCATCGTCGCGGATGTCGCAGGAGTGGAAGTCATACGGCAGACCTTCCACGGGGCGGCGCGCGCAGGTAACCACGGTGGCGCCCTGGTCGGCGAAGACCTTGCTGATGCCAGCGCCGACGCCACGCACTCCGCCGGTGACGAGCACGACGCGGCCTGCCAGCGCGAAGCGGATGGCTTGAAAGTCACTGTCGACGGCGTCAGTCACTGTGCTAGCGTACCAAGCAAGTGCTTGCTTAGGTAGTCATCCCAGGAGTCCCGCATGACGATCACCACCCAAACTGTCGAACCGGGCATCGTGTCGGTCACCGTCGACTACCCGAAGGTCAATGCCATCCCCTCGAAGGGTTGGTTCGAACTTGGCGACGCCATCACCGCTGCCGGTCGCGATCACCGCACGCACGTGGTGATCCTTCGCGCCGAGGGCCGCGGCTTCAACGCGGGCGTCGACATCAAGGAGATGCAGAACACCGAGGGCTTCGGCGCGCTCATCGATGCCAACCGCGGCTGCTTCCACGCGTTCCGCGCGGTGTACGAGTGCGAGGTACCCGTCGTGGCGGCGGTCAACGGCTTCTGCGTCGGCGGCGGGATCGGCCTGATCGGCAACGCCGACGTCATCGTCGCCTCCGACGACGCCACCTTCGGGCTGCCCGAGGTCGAGCGCGGTGCGCTCGGGGCGGCGACCCACCTCTCCCGCCTGGTGCCGCAGCACATGATGCGCCGCTTGTTCTTCACCGCCGCCACGGTCGACGCCGCCACCCTGCACCACTTCGGATCGGTCCACGAAGTGGTGCCGCGCGCGGAACTGGACGAGGCCGCACTGCGCGTCGCCCGCGACATCGCCGTCAAGGACACCCGGGTGATCCGCGCCGCGAAAGAGGCACTGAATCTTATCGATGTGCAGAAGGTGAACTCCAGCTACCGCATGGAACAGGGCTTCACGTTCGAGTTGAACCTCGCCGGGGTGTCCGATGAGCACCGCGATGCGTTCGCAGGCACTGACAAGGGAAGATATGACCGATAAGCGAACAACTTTGGACGACGCCGTCTCCGCGGTCGACAGCGGCATGACCATCGGCATCGGCGGCTGGGGCTCCCGGCGCAAGCCGATGGCTTGGGTGCGCGCCCTGCTGCGCACCGACATCACCGACCTGACCGTCGTCACATACGGCGGCCCCGACCTCGGTCTGCTCTGCTCTGCAGGCAAGGTAAAGCGGGTCTACTACGGCTTCGTGTCCCTGGATTCGCCGCCGTTCTACGATCCGTGGTTCGCCAAGGCCCGCACCACCGGAGCCATCGAGGCCCGCGAGATGGACGAGGGCATGCTGCGCTGCGGGCTGCAGGCCGCCGCCCAGAGGCTTCCGTTCCTGCCGATCCGCGCGGGCCTGGGCAGCGACGTCCGTACGTTCTGGGGCGACGAGCTCAAGACCGTCCGCTCGCCCTACCCCACACCGCCCATCCCCGGGTCGTCCCCTGCGCTGCGCGCGTGGGCCCAGCGCTCCAGCCCGCCGGAAGACGCCTACGAGGAGCTCGTCGCAATGCCTGCGCTGACACTGGATGCAGCGTTCGTGCACCTGAATCTCGGTGATGCGCAGGGCAACGCGGCCTACACCGGGATCGACCCCTATTTCGATGACCTCTTCCTGATGGCCGCAGAGAAGCGCTTCCTGTCGGTCGAGCGGGTGGTGGCCACCGAGGAGTTGGTGAAATCCGTTCCTCCACAGGCACTGCTGGTCAACCGTATGATGGTCGACACCGTCGTCGAGGCTCCCAACGGGGCACATTTCACCACCGCAGAACCCGACTACCGGCGTGACGAGAAGTTCCAGCGCTTCTACGCCGAGGCCGCGGGATCCGACGAGACGTGGGCCGAGTTCGTCGCCACCTACCTGTCGGGCAGCGAGGCCGACTACCAGGCCGCGGTGCGAAACTTCAAGGCAGATCCGGAGGCGGCGAAATGATCTCTGTGACCCGCGCCGAGGTGTGCGCCGTCGCTTGCGCCGAACTCTTCCGCGATGCTGGCGAGATCATGGTGAGCCCGATGACCACCATCGTGTCGATCGGGGCCAGGCTGGCGCGGCTGACCTTCTCGCCCGACATCGTGCTGACCGACGGCGAGGCCCGGCTCATCGCCGACACGCCGGCTATCGGCGCGGCCGCCGCGATCGAGGGCTGGATGCCGTTCGGCCGGGTTTTCGAGACGCTGGCCTGGGGCCGACGCCATGTCGTCATGGGCGCCAACCAGATCGACCGGTACGGCAACCAGAACCTGTCGGCGTTCGGGCCGTTGCAACACCCGACGCGCCAGATGTTCGGGGTGCGCGGTGCGCCGGGCAACACCATCAACCACGCCACGAGCTACTGGGTGGGCAATCATTCCAAGCGTGTGTTCGGCACTGGAGTGGACATCGTGTCCGGGATCGGTTGGGACAAGGTCGATCCGGACAACCCCGCGTACCGCTTCGTCAACGTGTACCGCGTGGTGACCAACCTCGGTGTCTTCGACTTCAACGGCCCGGACCACCAGATGCGTGCCGTGTCGCTGCACCCGGGTGTCGAGCCCGAGCAGGTCACCGAGAACACCGCGTTCGAGGTGCACGGGCTGGCCGGGGCCGACACGACGCGGCTGCCCACCGGCGACGAGCAGCAGCTCCTGCGCGAGGTCATCGACCCGAAGTCGCTGCGCGACAAAGAAGTTCGATGAGCGCTTGCGCGAAGAGCAGAGTGCACCGATGACGCAGCGCCTGAAGACTCCGCTGACCGAGCTGGTCGGCGTCGAGCACCCCGTCGTCCAGACCGGCATGGGCTGGGTGGCGGGTGCGCGGCTGGTGTCCGCGACGTCCAACGCAGGTGGACTGGGCATCCTGGCGTCGGCGACGATGACGCTCGACGAGCTCAAGACCGCGGTCGCCAAGGTCAAGGCCGCCACCGACAAGCCGTTCGGTATCAACATCCGCGCCGACGCGAGCGATGCCAACCAGCGCGTCGACCTCCTGATCGGCGAAGGAGTCAAAGTCGCCTCCTTCGCCCTGGCGCCCAAACCGGACCTCATCGCCCGGCTCAAAGATGCCGGCGTCGTGGTCATCCCGTCGGTGGGTCTGGCCAAGCACGCCAAGAAGGTCGCGGGCTGGGGCGCCGACGCCGTCATCGTGCAGGGCGGCGAGGGCGGCGGCCACACCGGCCCGATCGCCACCACCCTGCTGCTGCCGTCGGTGCTCGACGCCGTCGCCGACACCGGCATGCCGGTGATCGCGGCGGGGGGCTTCTTCGACGGCCGGGGACTTGCCGCCGCGCTGTCCTACGGCGCCGCCGGAGTGGCGATGGGGACGCGATTCCTGTTGACGTCCGACTCGACCGTTCCAGATTCGGTCAAGCAGCGCTATCTACAGGCGGCGCTCGACGGCACCGTGGTGTCCACCCGGGTGGACGGCATGCCGCACCGCGTGCTGCGCACCGGCCTGGTCGAGAAGCTGGAGAGCGGATCGCGGCTGCGCGGCTTCTCCGCCGCAATAGGCAATGCCCAGAAGTTCAAGAAGATGTCGCAGATGTCATGGCGCTCGATGATCAGCGACGGTCTCGAGATGCGCCACGGCAAGGAGCTGACCTGGTCGCAGGTGGTGATGGCGGCCAACACCCCGATGCTGCTCAAAGCCGGTCTGGTCGAGGGCAACACCGATGCCGGTGTATTGGCATCCGGACAGGTGGCAGGCATCATCGACGATCTGCCGACCTGCGCCGAGCTGATCGACTCGATCGTGACCGAGGCGGTCAGGCACCTGCGGTCAGCAGCAGGGTTCATCGACGACTGATGCACTCGGTCGGCAAGTTTCGGGGTACTCCCGAGGCATGCATGATCTGACGGAATGGTTCCTCACCACCGCCGAGCGCGGTAACTCGTTCTCGCACCTGCCCCCCTGGAGTGAGGGGAGCCGCGCCGAACCGCTGGTCCACGGGTCGGCATACTTCGACGATCTTGCGACCGAGATCGAGGCGCTGCGCGCCGGCGACTACGTGTTTTTCACGGACTGGCGCGGCGATCCGGACCAGAAGATGCGCGAGGGCGGCCCCACGATCGCCGAAGTGTTCTGCCGCGCCGCCGAGCGGGGCGTCGTCGTCAAAGGGCTGATGTGGCGTTCGCACCTGGACGCGTTCGCCTACAGCGAGGAAGAGAACCAGCACCTCGGCGACGCGATCGAGAAGGCAGGTGGCGAGGTGCTGCTCGATCAGCGGATCCGTTTCGGCGGCTCGCATCACCAGAAGTTGGTGGTGCTTCGTCATCCGAGTGCCCCGAGCGTGACGTCGCGTTCGCCGGTGGCATCGATCTGTGCCATTCCCGGCGCGACGACGCGTCACACAGCGGGGACCGGCAGGCGGTGCAGATGGCGAAAGCCTACGGCGATCATCCGCCCTGGCACGACGTGCAGCTGCGGTTGCAGGGCCCGGTGGTCGGAGCGCTCGACAGCGCGTTCCGGGAACGCTGGAACGACCCCGCCCGGTTGGACACCTTGTCGCCGATCGCGTGGATTCAGGACAAGTTGCGCGGTGCCGACCTGGAACCGGGCGAGTTGCCCGTTCAGCCGCCTGATCCGCCGCGGTGCGGACCGCATGCGGTGCAGGTGTTACGCACCTACCCCGACGCGCATTTCGAGTACGACTTCGCGCCGCACGGCGAACGCAGCATCGCCCGGGGATACAGCAAGGCGCTCCGCCGGGCCCGCCGGCTGATCTACCTGGAGGATCAGTATCTGTGGTCGAAGCGGGTGGCCCAGCTGTTCGCCCGGGCGTTGGCCGACAACCCCGAGCTGCATCTGGTGGCGGTGGTGCCACGATATCCCGACGTCGATGGCCGGTTGTCGCTGCCGCCCAACCAGATCGGTCGCCACGAGGCCATCGAGGCCTGCAAGCAGGCCAGTCCGGACCGGGTGCATGTGTTCGACGTCGAGAACCATGCGGGCACACCGGTGTACGTGCACGCGAAGGTCTGCGTCGTCGACGACGTGTGGGCGAGCGTCGGTAGCGACAATTTCAACCGGCGGTCCTGGACGCACGACAGCGAATTATCCTGCGCCGTCGTCGATGACACCAGAGACAACAGGTCACCCCTCGATCCCGCCGGACTCGGTGACGGCGCCCGGGTGTTCGCGCGCGATCTGCGGCTGCGGCTGCTGCGCGAGCACCTGGACCGCGCGGCCGACGGCAGCGAGGACGACGGGCTCGTCGACGCGGAGACCGCGGTGCAGGCGATCACCGCTTCGGCGGAGGCGCTGGACGCGTGGCACGCAACCGGCCGTCGAGGTCCGCGGCCGCCCGGTCGGCTCCGGCCGCACAGGGCGGAGCGGCTCGGTCTGATCACGCGGTTGTGGGCGGGCCCCGCGTACCGGATGATCTACGACCCGGACGGCAGGAGCTACCGCGATCGGTTGCGGGGCCGGGTGTGATCGCGACCTCTCAGATCGTGCTGAAACCGCCACGGTAAACCTTTCGGCTTTTAGACTCGGCCAGGTGAAAACGAACGGCGCAGTCCTGTGGGAGTACGGGTCCGACTGGACCGTCGAGGAGATCGACCTGGATCCGCCGTCCGACGGTGAGGTCCTGGTGTCCTGGGAGGCCACGGGCCTGTGCCATTCCGACGAACACGTCCGCACCGGTGATCTACCCGCCCCGCTGCCGTTGGTCGGTGGGCACGAGGGCGCCGGGATCGTGCAGGAGGTCGGGCACGGCGTCGTCGGCCTGGCGCCCGGCGACCACGTCGTCGCCTCGTTCCTGCCTGCCTGTGGGCGGTGCCGGTTCTGCTCGACCGGCCATCAGAACCTCTGCGATCTCGGCGCGATGATCATGGCGGGCACCCAACTCGACGGCACCTACCGCCGCCGGGTACGCGGGCAGGACGTCGGTGTGATGGCGCTCGTCGGCACGTTCTCCCAGTACGGCACGGTGCCCGAGGCCTCAGTGGTGAAGATCGACGACGACCTGCCGCTGTCTCGCGGCCTGCCTGCTGGGCTGTGGCGTCACCACCGGGTGGGGTTCGGCCGTGAACACCGCCGACGTTGCGCCCGGCGACGTCGTCGTGGTGGTCGGGCTGCGGTGGCATCGGCAGCGGAGCCATCCAGGGGGCGCGGCTGGCGGGTGCGGAGAAGATCATCGTGGTGGACCTGGTTGAAGCCAAGCGCGCCAACGCGTTTCAGTTCGGCGCTACCCACTTCGCCACGTCGATGCCCGAGGCGACCGCGCTGGTCGCCGAATTGACCCGCGGCGTGATGGCCGATTCGGCGATCCTGACCATGGGTCTGCTCGAGGGCTCGATGATCGACGATGCGGCCAACATCATCCGCAAGGGCGGCGCGGTGGTGATGACCGCGATCGCGGCGATCACCGAAACGACGGCGTCGCTGAACCTGATGATGTTCACGCTCTTCCAGAAGCGGCTGCTGGGCAGCCTCTACGGTGAGGCCAACCCGCGTGCCGACATCCCGCGGTTGCTCAGCGCTGTACCGCGAGGGCAAGTTGCTGCTCGACGAGACCGTCACCCACGAGTACAAGCTGGCCGAGGTCAACGAGGGCTACGCGGACATGCGGGCCGGCCGCAACATCCGCGGGGTCGTGCTCCACGACCACTGAGCCTCGCCGGAATTGCATTCCACGCGGCGTGTTCTCGAGATTCTGCGCGTGGAATGCAATTCCGGCGAAGGTCAGAGGCGCTCGATGATGGTGACGTTGGCGGTGCCGCCGCCCTCGCACATCGTCTGCAGACCATAGCGACCGTTGATCCGCTCCAGGGTGTTCAGCATCGTGGTGAAAAGCTTTGCGCCGGTAGCGCCGAGGGGATGCCCCAGCGCGATCGCACCACCGCTCGGGTTCACCTTCTCCGGGTCGGCCTTGGTCTCCTTGAGCCACGCCTGCACGACGGGCGCGAACGCCTCGTTGATCTCGACGGTGTCGATGTCGTCGATCGACAGCCCGGTCTTCTCCAGCGCGTAGCGGGTCGCAGGGATGGGTCCGGTGAGCATGAACACCGGGTCGGCGCCGCGCGCGCTGATGTGGTGGATCCGGGCCCGCGGCTTCAGGTTATGCGCCTTCACTGCGCTTTCTGAGGCGAGCAACACCGCGCTGGCGCCGTCGGAGATCTGGCTGGCCATGGCCGCGGTGATGCGGCCACCCTCGACGAGCGTCTTGAGGCCGGCCATCTTCTCCAGCGATGTGTCGCGCGGACCTTCGTCGATGCGGAAGCCATCGCCGTCCAAATCGACCGGGATGATCTCGTTCTCGAAATGCCCGGCGCGGATAGCGGCCTGGGCACGCTGATGGCTGGTGAGCGCGTACTGCTCCATCTCCTCGCGGGAGATGTCCCACTTCTCGGCGATCAGTTCCGAGCCGCGGAACTGCGAGATCTCCTGGTCGCCGTAACGGTGCAGCCAGCTCTTCGATTCGTTTGTCGGAGAGGTGAATCCGAATTGCTCAGCGACGGTCATCGCCGAGCTGATCGGGATCTGGCTCATGTTCTGCATGCCGCCGGCGACGATCAGATCGGCCGTGCCCGACATGATCGCCTGCGCACCGAATGAAATGGCCTGCTGGCTGGACCCGCACTGGCGATCGACGGTGACGCCGGGAACCTCTTCGGGGAAGCCGGCAGCCAGCCACGACAATCGGGCGATGTTGCCTGCCTGCGGACCGATCGCGTCGACACACCCGGCGATGACGTCGTCCACTGCGCCGGGGTCGACGTCGACGCGCTCGAACAGGCCCCGCCAACCGGCCGCACCGAGGTCGACTGGATGCACGCCGGCGAGCGCCCCGTTGCGCTTTCCGACGGCAGTGCGCACAGCTTCGATGACATACGCCTGCGGGGACCCGGCCATTTCAGACTCCTTCTGTGGTTATGCCACCGAGCACGATAGCGAGGTATTGCTGACCAACCTGTTCAGCGGTCAGCGGTCCGCCAGGCTGATACCAGCGGACCGAAACCCAGGTGGTGTCACGGATGAATCGGTACACCAGGTCGACATCGACGTCGCGACGGAAGTAGCCCTCCTCGATACCTTGGTTGAGTACGTCGACCCACATCTTGCGCTGCTCTTTGTTTCGCTCGTCCAGATAGGCGAACCGCTCCTGTGACGACAGATGCTTGGCCTCGTCCTGGTAGATCACGACCGCTGCGTGCCGGGTCGCGATGGCCTCGAACGAGGCCATGAACAGGCCTTTGAGGCGTTCCAGTGGGTTCGGCTGGGTCTCCACGATCTGCTCGTAACGAGCGAAGAGCCAGTCCAGGAATCCGCGAAGCACCTCGTCGACCATCTCCTCCTTCGACGAGAAGTGGTGATACAGGCTGCCGGACAGGATCCCTGCGGAGTCGGCGATGTCACGCACCGTGGTGGCCCGCATCCCGCGCTCGGCGAACATCGTCGCGGCGAGTTGGAGAAGCTCGTCGCGGCGCGTGTTGGCCGGAGCGGCCGGCTGCTCAGCGGTCACGGGTGCTGACTCGACACCGAGATCACTTCGCCGGTCAGGTAACTGGAGTAGTCGCTGGCCAGAAACGCGATCGTGGCCGCGACCTCCCATGGCTCGGCGGCACGGCCGAACGCCTCCCCCTCCGAGAGCCGGTCCAACAGCTCCGAGCTGCTCGTCTTCTCGAGGAACTTGTGCCGCGCGATGCTGGGCGACACCGCGTTGATCCGCACCCCGTACTCGACGGCCTCGATTGCGCTGCAACGGGTCAAGGCCATCACGCCGGCTTTGGCCGCCGCGTAGTGCGACTGCGAGTGCTGTGCGCGCCACCCGAGCACACTGGCGTTGTTGACGATGACGCCGCCGTGCGGCGCGTCGCGGAAGTACCGCAGTGCGGCACGCGTCGCGCGCATCGTCGACGTCAGCGTCACGTCGAGCACCCGGTCCCATTCGTCGTCGGTCATGTCGACGACGGGTGTCTGGCCACCGAGCCCGGCATTGTTGACAAGGACGTCCAGTCGGCCCAGCGCGGCCACCGCATCCGTGATCAGCGCATCGACCGCAGCGGTGGACGTCACGTCGCACACCACGCTCTCGACCCGCCCGAGGCCCAGCTCGGCCAGTTGGTCACGGGTCTCCCCCAGTCGGCGCTCGTGATAGTCGGACACGACGACGTCGGCACCCTCGGCGAGAGCACGTCGGGCCACCGACGAGCCGATCCCGGTGCCCGCGGCGGCCGTGACCACGACGGCCTTCCCGGTCAGCAGGCCATGTCCGTCAATCTCTTTCGGCGCGACTGCGCGAGCGCTCATGCTGCTCCTCTGGTCTTCGCGCGAGCGCTCATCCGCGAACCTCTCGGGGCAGGCCGAGCACCCGCTCGGCGATGATGTTGCGCTGAATCTCGTTGGATCCGCCGTAAATGGTGTCCGAGCGCGAGAACAGGTACAGCCGCTGCCATTCGGTCGAAATCACCATCATCCAGCGTCAGACCCGCCATGCCCTGGACGTCCATCGCGATCTCGCCGAGCTCGCGATGCCAGTTGGCCCACAACAACTTCGACAAGCTGTCCTGGCCCTGCCCCATGTCGCCGCCGGGGCGGCTCCGGTGTTGTCCGAGGTCCATAGTGGCCAGCGCATAGGACCGCATCGTCTTCAGCCCCGCCCAGGACCGGGTCAGTCGTTCCCGGATCAGCGGGTCGTCGGCGGCGCCGTTGCGTTTGGCCACCTCGACCAGATTGGAATGTTCACGCGCATAACGGATCTGCTGGCCCAGTGTGGACACGCCGCGCTCGAACGTCAGCGTTCCCATCGCCACCCGCCACCCGTCCCCCGGGTCCCCGACCACGAGGTCGGCGTCGGTGCGGGCGTCGTCGAAGAAGACCTCATTGAACTCCGAGTCACCGGTCAGCTGGATGATCGGCCGCACCTCGACGCCGGGCTGGTCGAGCGGAACCAGTAGGTAGGACAGGCCCGCGTGCCGCTTGGAGCCCTTCTCGCTGCGGGCGACGACGAAGCACCACTGCGCCCAGTGCGCCAACGAGGTCCACACCTTCTGCCCGTTGATGACCCACTGGCCGTCGTCGAGCACAGCCGTCGTCGAGACGTTGGCGAGGTCGCTGCCGGCACCGGGCTCGGAGTAGCCCTGGCACCACAGTTCGGTGACATCCAGGATCTTGGGCAGGAATCGCTTCTGGTGCTCGGGTGTGCCGTAGGCGATCAGCGTCGGCCCGACCAACTCCTCACCGAAGTGGTTGACCTTGTCGGGAGCGTCGGCCTTGGCGTACTCCTCGTAGAACGCGACCCGGTGTGCGACAGACAAGCCGCGGCCACCGTGTTCTACGGGCCAGCCCAGACATGTCAGACCCGCCGCTGCCAGATGCTGGTTCCAGGCCCGGCGTTCCTCGAAGGCTTCGTACTCGCGGCCGGGCCCGCCGAGGCCCTTCAGCGCGGCGTAGTCCCCGACAAGGTTGTCGGCGAGCCAGTCGCTGACCTCAGCCCTGAACTCCTGGACCTCTATCACCCCTGTAGGCTAACCTACCAAGCACTTGCTTTGTTAGAGGGATAAGGGGACGACCCCGGAATGGCACAGCTGAGAACCACTCCCGCGGTTCTCGACCAGATCGCGCGCGAGCTTCCTGACCACCCCGCGGTGGTCACGGCGGACAGGACGTTGACGTTCGCCGAGCTGCGTTCGGAGGTCCGGCGGGCGGCCGCGGCGATGATCGACATTGGCGTTACGCCCGGGGATCGCGTCGCGATCTGGTCGCCGAACACCTGGCACTGGGTAGTGGCGTGCCTGGCCACGCACTACGCCGGCGGCGTGCTCGTCCCGCTCAACACCCGTTACACCGCCAGCGAGGCCACCGACGTCCTGGCCCGCACCGCGGCGCCGCTGCTGTTCGCCTCCGGCGAGTTCCTCGGTGCGGACAAGGCCGCCAGTGTCGACCGCTCCGAAATCAGGGCTACCCTGCCCGCGCTGCGCCACGTCGTTCGCGTCCCGATCGAGACGACGGACGGCACGTGGGACGAGTTCGTCGCCACGGGCGCGAACCTCGCCGCCGTCGATGAGCGCGCCGCAGCTGTCACGCCCCACGACGTCTCCGACATCCTGTTCACCTCCGGAACCACCGGTCGCAGCAAGGGCGTGCGGTGCGCACACCGCCAGTCACTCGACGCGTCCGCAGCGTGGGCGACGTGCGGCCAGCTCAGCAGCGACGACCGCTACCTGTGCATCAACCCGTTCTTCCACAACTTCGGCTACAAGGCCGGCATCCTGGCCTGCCTGCAGACCGGCGCGACGCTGATCCCACAGCTGACATTCGACCCCGAACAGGCGATGCGCGCGGTGCAGGACCACCGGATCACCGTGTTGCCCGGCCCGCCGACGATCTACCAGACCCTGCTGGACCACCCCAGGCGCGGCGACTACGACCTCGGCTCGTTGCGGTTCGCCGTCACCGGAGCGGCCACCATCCCCGTCGTGTTGATCGAGCGGATGCAGGACGAACTCGACATCGACATCGTGCTGACCGCCTACGGGCTGACCGAGGCCAGCGGTTTCGGCACCATGTGCCGCGCCGACGACGACGCCGTCACCGTCGCCACCACCTCCGGGCGCCCGATCGCGGACTTCGAGCTGCGCATCGGAGAGCAAGACGAGGTCCTGCTGCGCGGACCGAACGTGATGCTGGGCTACCTCGATGATCCCGAGGCCACCGCGGCGGCCATCGGCGAGGACGGCTGGTTGCATACCGGCGATGTCGGAACCCTGGACGACGCAGGGAATCTCAAGATCACCGACCGGCTCAAGGACATGTACATCTGCGGTGGGTTCAACGTGTACCCCGCCGAGATCGAGCAGGTGCTCGCCCGCCTCCACGGCGTCGCCGAAGCAGCCGTGATCGGGGTGCCCGACGAGCGACTCGGCGAGGTCGGGAAGGCCTTCGTCGTGGTACTGCCTGGTGTCGATCTCGATGAGCAGACCGTGATCGACCACACCCGAGAGCATCTCGCGAACTTCAAGACCCCGTGGTCCGTCGAATTCCTCGACGCGCTGCCGCGCAACCCTGGAGGCAAGGTCGTCAAGCCGCAGCTCCGCCACCTCGCGAAAAACACAGAAAGGGCCTGAGTTGGACCTCAACTTCGACGACGACACCCTCGAGTTGCAAGAAGAGGTCCGCGACTTCCTCGCGGCGAACAGGGATTCGTTTCCGACGAAGTCCTACGACACCGCCGAAGGCTTCGAGCAGCACCGTCGCTGGGACAAGGTGCTTTTCGATGCCGGACTGTCGGTGATCACCTGGCCGGAGAAGTACGGCGGGCGCGACGCGACGCTGCTGCAGTGGGTCGTCTACGAGGAGGAGTACTTCCGCGCAGGCGCGCCGGGCCGTGCGAGCGCCAACGGCACATCGATGCTCGGGCCGACCCTGTTTGCGCATGGCACACCCGAACAGCAGATGCGAATCCTGCCGAAAATGGCCAGTGGCGAGGAGATCTGGGCCCAGGCCTGGTCCGAGCCGGAGTCGGGAAGCGACCTGGCATCGCTGCGTTCGACGGCAACCAGGACCGACGGCGGCTGGCTGCTCAACGGCCAGAAGATCTGGAGTTCGCGGGCGGTGTTCGGGGAACGGGCCTTCGGACTGTTCCGCTCGGACCCAGAGGCGCAGCGCCACAAGGGCTTGACGTACGTCATGTTCGATCTGAAGGCCGATGGCGTCACGGTGCGGCCGATCGCGCAGCTCGGCGGCGACACCGGGTTCGGCGAGATCTTCCTCGATGACGTGTTCGTCCCCGACGAGGACGTCATCGGCGGCGTGCATGACGGCTGGAAGGCGGCCATGAGCACCTCGAGCAACGAACGCGGAATGTCGCTGCGCAGTCCCGCACGCTTTCTCGCACCGGCCGAACGGCTTGTGGCGCAATGGAAGGACAATCCCGATCCGGCGTTCACCGACCGGGTCGCCGACGCGTGGATCAAAGCCCAGTCCTACCGGCTGCACACCTTCGGGACAGTCACGCGGGTGGCAGGAGGCGGAGAACTGGGTGCGGAGTCGTCCGTGACGAAGGTGTTCTGGTCCGAACTCGACGTCGCGCTGCATCAGACCGCCCTGGATCTCCGTGGCGCCGACGGTGAACTCGCCGACTCGGTCACCGATGGGCTGCTGTTCGCGCTGGGCGGCCCGATCTATGCAGGAACCAATGAGATCCAGCGCAACATCATCGCCGAGCGGCTGCTGGGCCTGCCCCGAAAGTAGACGATCGTGAACTTTGAGACAGACGAACAGCAGCGCGACTTCGCGGCCAGTATCGACGCCGCGCTGGGCGCTGCCGACGTGCCTGGCGCGGTACGTGCATGGGGTGACGGCGACACCGCACCCGGCCGCAAGGTGTGGGCACAACTGGCAGATCTGGGCGTGACGGCGCTGATGGTGTCCGAGAAGTTCGACGGCATCGACGCCCACCCGACCGACCTCGTCGTGGCGTTGGAGCGGATCGGTTACTGGAACGTACCGGGTCCGGTGGCCGAATCCATTGCCGTGGCGCCGATTCTGCTCGCCGGGGACGAGCGCAGCGCCGCCCTGGCGTCCGGTGAGCTGATCGCGACGGTGTCGCTGCCCCCGCTGGTCGCCCGTGCGGTCGACGCCGACACCGCGGGCCTGATCCTGCTCGCCGACCATGGACAGGTACGCGACGGCGCAGCGCGGCGATGGGCACGAATCCGTCGATCCCAGCCGTAAGCTGTTCACCGTCAACGCGTCCGGTGAACCAACATCGCGCCGACGTCGCTCGGGCCTTCGAGTTCGGCGCACTGGCGACGGCGGCTCAACTGGTGGGTGCAGGCCAGGCGATGCTCGATGCGGCCGTCGAATATGCCAAGCAGCGCAGCCAGTTCGGCACCGTCATCGGTACGTATCAGGCGATCAAACACAAGCTCGCCGATGTGCTGATCGCGCTCGAGATGGCCAGGCCTCTCGTCTACGGGGCGGCGCTGGCACTGGCTCAACCGACCGGGAGGGTCAGCCTCCACTGCCCGCGACGTCAGCGCCGCCAAGGCCGCGGCCGCAGACGCCGCTCTGCTCGCTGCGCGTTCGGCCCTGCAGACGCACGGCGCGATCGGCTTCACCCAGGAGCACGATCTGTCGCTGCTGCTGCTGCGGGTCCAGGCGTTGCGACCCGCGTGGGGTGATCCGACGTGGCACCGGCGCCGAGTATTGGAGGCACTTACCGCAGATGAGCGAAGAACGCGATCTGCTGCGCGCCACCGTCGCCGCGCTCGTCGAGAAGCACGCGTCACCGGAGGCGGTGCGCGAGGCGATGAGTTCGGAGCGGGGTTACGACGAGTCGCTCTGGCAGTTGCTGTGCGAGCAGGTCGGCGCCGCGGCACTGGTGGTACCCGACGAACTGGGCGGTGCGGGAGGGGAACTGGCCGACGCCGCGGTTGTCCTCGAGGAGCTGGGCAAGGCCCTGGTGCCGACTCCCCTGCTGGGGACCACGCTGGCCGAGCTGGCGCTGTTGTCGGCCGGCGAACCCGACGGCGACGCTCTGGAGAAGCTGGCGGAGGGGGCGTCGATCGGTGCGGTGGTCTTCGATCCCGGCTATGTCGTCAACGGAAACATCGCCGACGTGGTGATCGCCGCCGACGGTGAGAAGCTCACGCGCTGGACGTCGTTCACGGCACAGCCGGTGGTCGCGATGGATCTGACCCGCCCGTTGGCCCGGGTCGAGGCCACCGAGACCGCGGCGATCGGCGCTGACCCCGGCCTGGTGGATATCGCGGCGATCCTGCTGGCGGCCGAGCAGATCGGTGCGGCGGCGAAGTGCCTGGATCTCACCGTGCAGTACACCAAGGACCGGGTGCAGTTCGGCAGGCCGATCGGCAGCTTCCAGGCGCTCAAGCACCGGATGGCCGATCTCTACGTTGCCGTGCAGTCGGCGCGGGCGGTCGTCAACGAGGCGGTGACGGACCCGTCGCCGACGTCGGCCGCGCTCGCCCGGCTCGCGGCCAGCGAGGCGTTCTCGAAGGTGGCCGCCGAGGCCGTGCAAATGCACGGCGGCATCGCGATCACCTGGGAGAGCGATATCCAGCTGTACTTCAAACGCGCCCACGGCAGCGGGCAGCTGCTCGGGCCGCCGCGGCAGCATCTCCGTCGCCTCGAATCCGAGGTGTTCTAACCTGAAGCCGTGACCATCGCGGCAAGAGGGCCAGCACTTCGCGCGGGTATCCCGCCGTTCTACGTGATGGACGTGTGGCTGGCGGCGGCAGAACGCCAGCGCACCCACGGCGATCTGGTGAACCTGTCAGCGGGGCAGCCCAGCGCGGGGGCACCGGCACCGGTGCGCGCGGCCGCGGTGGCGGCGCTGGACCGCAACCAGCTCGGCTACACCGTGGCGATGGGCAAACCCGAATTACGTGCGGCGATTGCGGATTCGTACCTGGACCGAAACGGCCTCGAGGTGGAACCGCGCGACGTCGTGGTGACGACCGGGTCGTCGGGCGGATTCCTGTTGGCATTCCTGGCGTGCTTCGACGTCGGCGATCGGGTAGCGATCGCCAGTCCCGGTTACCCGTGCTACCGCAACATCCTGGCGGCGCTGGGCTGCGAGGTCGTGGAGTTGCCCTGCGGACGCCGAAACCCGGTTCCAGCCGACGGCGCAAATGCTGGCCGAGCTCGACCCGCCGGTCGCCGGGGTGATCGTGGCGAGCCCGGCCAACCCGACCGGGACGGTGATTCCTCCCGACGAGCTCGCGGCGATCGCATCATGGTGCGCGGCATCGGGGGTGCGCCTGATCAGCGACGAGGTGTACCACGGCCTGGTGTACGACGGTTCGCCTGCGACCAGCTCCGCATGGCAGACGTCGCGAGATGCTGTGGTGGTCAACAGCTTCTCGAAGTACTTCGCGATGACGGGGTGGCGGTTGGGCTGGCTGCTGGTGCCCGACGAGCTCAAACGGGCTGTCGACTGCCTGACCGGCAACTTCACCATCTGCCCGCCGACGCTCGCCCAGGAGGCGGCGATCGCGGCGTTCACGCCGGAGTCCATCGCCGAAGCCGATTCCCTGCTCGACGGCTACGCGACCAACCGGGCGTTGCTGCTCGACGGGCTGCGCGGGATCGGCATCGACCGGCTGGCCCCGACCGACGGCGCCTTCTACGTCTACGCCGACGTTTCGCACCTGACCACCGATTCCCTGGCGTTCTGCTCGAACCTGTTGGCCGACACCGGGGTTGCGATCGCGCCCGGAGTCGACTTCGACACGGTTCGCGGCGGGGCCAACGTACGGCTGTCGTTCGCCGGCCCGACCGCCGACATCGAAGAGGCGTTGCGCCGGATCGGTTCCTGGCTGGCTTAACCCAGGCCCGTGGACGAGCGCCGTCGACGGGAAATCGCATCGACACTGGCGGCGAGCAGCAGCACCCCACCCGTCACCAGGAAGTTGATGTAGGACGACTGATTCAGCAGGCCGAGCCCGTTGGCGATGGTCGCGACCACCACCCCGCCGATCACGGCGTCGATGGCCCGGCCCTTGCCGCCGAACAGGCTGGTGCCGCCGATGACGGCCGCGCCCACCGCGTACAGCAGCGTGTTGCCCGCGCCCGAGGACGCCGACACCTTCCCGGCATAGGACGCCGCGATGATTCCGCTCAGCGCCGCCAGCGACGAGCAGAGGATGAAGACCGACACCCGGATGCGGTCAACGGAGATGCCGGCGCGGCGCGCCGCCTCGGCGTTGCCGCCGACGGCATAGATGTGCCTGCCATACGACGTCCGCTTGAGCACCACGGTCATGACGATGACCAGAACCAGGATCAACGGCAGCACATACGGAATGCCGCGGATCTCCACATTGGGGTTGACGCTTCGATTGACGCTCATCACGTAGGTGACCCCGAGAATCACCGCTGCGACACCGATTACCCGGGCCACCACGACGCCGAGCGGAGGGTGCGCGAGCCCCAGAGCCTTCTTGTTGCGGTATCGGTAGCCCTCGAGTACGCCGAACCCGACGACGACCGCAAGCGCGATGATCCAGCCGGCCGCCACCGACAAATTGTTGATGGTGATCCCCCGGATGACCGGATCGTCGACGCGCACCGATCCGCCCTCGCCGATCAGTTTGAGCGTAACGCCTTGCAGGCCAAGGAAGAACGCCAGAGTCACGACGAACGACGGGATGCCGAGCTTGGCCCGCAGCACCCCGATCAGCACCCCGATCAGCGCCCCGGCGGCGATGCCCGCCGCCATGGCGCCCCACCACGGCCAGCCGGCATCGACGATGGTCAGCGCCATCACACACGCCGATACCCCGCCGGCCACGCCGGCGGACAGGTCGATATCGCCGAGCAGCAGGACGAAGATCAGACCCATCGCCAGCACGCAGATCGACCCGGCCTGGGTGACGAGGTTGGCGAGGTTTAGCGCCGACATGAACCGGTCGTTGGCCAGGCCGAACACGACGAACAGCACGATGAGACCGAGAACGGCGGGCAGCGAACCCATATCGCCACCGCGGACCCTGCGCAGGTACGCGCGCACGGCCTCGCCGAACGCCTCATCGGGACGAGAGTCGGCGGCGAAGTCGGACTCGGCCAACGCGCCCTTGGGTTGGGAACTGCCCCTGGGTTGAGAACTGACGGCGGTCATGGGAACGTCCTTCGATTCCTTCACATCGACTCGGCGGCCTCGGCCGGTGCCAGCCCCAGGCTGCCGGACCGTCCAGCAGTGATGAGCTCCACCACCTGGCTGTGGGTGACGTCGGCCGCCTTGACGTCGGCGGCGACCCTGCCGAGGTACAGCGCACAGATCCGGTCGGCGACCTCGAACACGTCGACCATGTTGTGTGAGATCAGTACGACGCCCACACCCTGGTCGGCCAGCCGGCGTACCAGGTCGATGACCTGCCGGGTCTGGGCGACGCCGAGAGCGGCGGTGGGTTCGTCGAGCAGAACCACTTTGGAGTTCCACAGCACCGACTTGGCGATCGCCACGGTCTGGCGCTGGCCTCCGGAGAGGCTGGACACCGTCTGGCGCACCGAGGTCACGGTGCGCACTGACAACGACTTCAGTGCGTCCCGCGCCATCGTCTCCATGCGGGCCTCGTCGAGCATTCCGCGGTTCTTGAGTTCGCGGCCGAGGAACATGTTCTCGACGATGTCGAGGTTGTCGCACAGCGCGAGGTCCTGGTACACGACCTCCACGCCCAGCGCCGATACGTCGTTGGGGCGATGCACGGTGACCGGAGCGCCCTCGAACAGATAGGTGCCGGTATCGATGGGATGGATTCCGGCAATCGCCTTCACCAGCGTCGACTTGCCTGCACCGTTGTCGCCTACCAGAGCGGTGACCTCACCGGGGTAAACCCGGAAGTCGATGTCGTGCAGCACATGCACAACCCCGAAACTCTTGTTCACGCCCTGCAATTCGAGAATCGGCTCGGTGCTTGACGCCATCTTTGCTCAGAGTCCCGCGGCGGTGCACATCGCTGCGAACTGACCGGCGCACACCTCGTCCTTGGACTGGCCGCCGTCGGTGAACACGACGTCGACAGTGTCCTTGGTGATCGACTTCGGGGTCAGCAGCACCGACGGGACGTCCCGATTGCCCTGGTCATCGCGTGAGGTGCTGTTGGTCTCGGGCTGGTTCCCGGCTGCCAGTGCGATCGCCGCGTCGGCCAGTGCGCCGGCCTCTTCGGTCGCGGATTTGTACACTGTCATGCACTGCGTGCCGGCAAGGATGTTCTGCAGGCCCTCGACGGTGGCGTCCTGTCCGGTGACCGGTACCTGGCCCGCGCGCTTGTTCTTCTCCAGGATCGAGATGACCGATCCGGCAAGGCCGTCGTTGGCGGCGTACACGCCGTCGATCTTGCCGTCGGCGGCGGTGTTGAGTTGTTCGAAGATGGTCACCGCCTTGTCGTTGTCCCAGTCCGGGACGGCCTGTTCGCCGACGATGGTGATGGTCGGGGTGGCGTCGATCACCGAGTGCGCGCCTGCGGAGAACAGGGTGGCGTTGTTGTCTGTCGGGGAGCCGTTGAGGAAGACGACGTTGGCCGGCTTGCCTGCCAGGCAGTCGACGAGGCCCTGGCCTTGTAGCTCACCGACTTTGGTGTTGTCGAAGGAGACGTAGACGTCGGCGGAGCCGCCGAGGGTGAGGCGGTCGTAGTCGATGGTCTTGACACCCTGGGCGGCGGCCTTCTGCTGAATCGACGCACCACTGTCGGAGTCCAGGTTCACGATGGCCAGCACGGTGACGCCATCGGCGATCATGCCGTCGGCGATGGTGGCCATCTGGTCGGCCGAACCCTCGGCGTTCTGAATGGTGTACTCGACACCGGCTTCCTTGAATGCGGCTTCCAGGGCGGGTCGGTCCTTGGATTCCCAACGAACCGAGGACTTGGTGTCGGGCAGGATGACGCCGATCTTGCCGCTGCCGCTCTCGACCGCCTCCACTGCCTGAATCGGTGCTACTGCACCCGCTGATGGTCACACCGACGACAGCGGTCGTGAGCAAGGCGGTAAGCAGGGTGCTCGTACGTTTCACGGAATTCGCCTCCGAGTGAGTGTGTGGCTTTTGTTAGTTCTAGCAACATATAGCGTGACGAACGTCACGTCTACCAGCGCTGGTCACCGCGCACCCATCAGGTGTTCGAGGGCCAGCTGGTTCAGTTCGACGAAGCCGAAACCCTTTGCGCCGAAATAGGATTCGGCGTCGAAGTCCTCGAACGCCGACCGATCGGCCAGCAGGTCGACATAGGTTTCACCTGGGTTCAGGGTGGGGGTGCGCAACTCGGCCACCTTCGCCCGCGCCATGGCCTCGACCACTGCCGGGTCGGACCGAAACGCGGCCGCCCTGGCTCGCAGCAACAGATACATCCGCATGTTGGCGGCCGCCGACGCCCACACGCCGTTGATGTCTTCGGTGCGACTGGGTTTGTAATCGAAGTGCCGCGGACCGTCATAGGCCGGGCCACCACCCGGCCCACCGTGCTCGAGCAGATCGACCAACGAGAAAGCGTTGGCCAGATCGCCGTGGCCGAACACCAGATCCTGGTCGAACTTGATGCCGCGCTGGCCGTTCAGATCGATGTGGAACAGCTTGCCGCTGTAGAGCGCCTGGCTGATGCCGTGCATGAAGTTCAGTCCGGCCATCTGCTCGTGGCCGGTCTCGGGATTGACGCCGACCATTTCTGGGTGAGCAAGGGTGTCGATGAACGCCAGTGCGTGCCCCACGGTCGGCAGCAGGATGTCACCGCGCGGCTCGTTCGGCTTGGGCTCGATGGCGAACCGAAGTCCGCTGCCTTGGTCGATCACGTACTGGCACAACAGGTCCAGCGCCTCACGATAGCGTTCCAAAGCGGCGCGGACATCCTTGGCCGAGTCGTACTCGCTGCCTTCCCGGCCGCCCCACATCACGAAGGTCTGGGCACCCAATTCGGCGGCGAGATCGAGGTTGCGCAGGACTTTACGCAAGGCGAATCGGCGCACCGCGCGATCGTTACTGGTGAATCCGCCGTCCTTGAAGACCGGCTGGGTGAACAGGTTGGTGGTCACCATCGGCACGACCAGACCCGTCGCGCCCAATGCGGTGGTCAGGCGGTCGATCATCCGCCGCCGCTCGGTGTCGGAACTGCCGAACGCGAACAGGTCGTCGTCATGCAATGTCAAGCCGTACGCGCCCAACTCGGCCAGCCGTTCGGTTGCCTCGACCACGTCGAGGGCCGGCCGGGTGGCGACACCGAACGGGTCGATGCCCGGCCACCCGACTGTCCAGAGTCCGAACGAGAACTTGTCGGACGGGCGCGGTGTCAGATCTTCCGTTGCGGGGATGCTGGACTCCAGGACGGTCATTGGCGTGCTCCTCGGGCAATCATGGCTCTTGTCATGCGGCAATTTCGATCAAACATTATTTTGTTCTCTGTGCGAACATAAGATGTGTCCTGGGACACTGTCAAGGCCGAATGTGAGGGGACTGGTGTGCGGGTTGAAAGGGACGGCAGACCGTCGGCCTGGTCGCGTGGGCACCAGCACCGACGACGTCCGCCGACGCAATCTGTCCAGTGTCCTGGCACTGGTGCACCATCACCGGGCACTCAGCCGCGCCGAGTTGACGCGCTCCACGGGACTGTCGCGATCGACCACGAAGGATCTCGTCGAGGAGCTGGCCGCGCGGGGTCTGGTCGAAGAATCACCCGCCTCGTCGGTGTCGCAGGTCGGACGGCCCAGTGCCATCGTGCGCCCGGGCAACCGGGTGCTCGCGGTGGCGGTGACCCCCGAGGTCAACGCCGTCACGGTCGGAGTGGTGGCGATGGGCGGAGCGGTGCTCGACGTGGTGCGCTGCCCGACCGAACGGATTCCCAGCGCAGCGGACACCGTGGCCATCGCGGCCGAGGCGGTCGGTCGTATCCGGCGCGGCCTGCGCGACGGGCAGACGGTCACGGCCGTCGGTGTCGCGGTACCGGGGCTGGTGCATGGTCCGGAGTCCGTGGTGCAGCTGGCGCCCAACCTGGACTGGGCTGACGTCGAAATCGGTCAGATGCTCAGTACAGCAACGGGATTGCCGGTGTTTGCGGCCAACGACGCCAACGCAGGGGCAATTGCCGAACATCGGTTCGGCAATCACCGCCAAGCCGATCACCTGATCTACGTCAACGGCGGACCCAGCGGGATCGGGGCTGGCTTCGTGGTCGCCGGTGGTCTGCTCGAGGGCGTCGCAGGATATGCGGGCGAACTGGGTCACACCTACATCGGTGGTGGCGAGCGGTGTCATTGCGGCAGCGTCGGCTGCCTGGAGACCGAGGTCACCCAGGCTCCGTTGGCCAGACTGCTCGCCGAGCTGGACGGCGCGAACGATGGCACGCGGCTGGGGACCCCCGGCGGTGCGGAGCGCGATGTGCTCAACCGGCAGGCACGCTCGCTGGCCATTGCCCTCGGTAACGCGATCAACATGTTGAATCCGCGGCTGATCGTGCTCGGCGGCTTCCTGCGGGTCTTCCCGGCCTACGCCGCCGCGGTGCTGCGCGAAGAGTTGGCGCGGCGCAGCATGGGTGCGCCGCGCGACCTGGTCCGGGTGGTGCCCGCCACCCTCGGTGCCGATACGTTGATGATCGGTGCGGCCGAGTTGGCATTCGCGCCCGTGCTCGCCGATCCCGGGAGGTACTGAGGATGGCACTCGTTGCCGGAGTCGACTCGTCCACTCAGTCGTGCAAGGTCGTGATCTGTGAACCGGACACCGGTCAGATCCTGCGCTCGGCGTCATCGCCACACCCCGACGGCACCGAGGTCGACCCGGAGCTCTGGTGGGATGCGTTGCAGCGCACGATCGCGATGGCGGGCGGATTCGACGACGTATCCGCCGTTTCGGTGGGAGCCCAGCAGCACGGCATGGTATGCCTGGACTCTGCCGGCCGGGTGATCCGAGATGTGCTGCTGTGGAACGACACCCGCTCCGCAGAGGCGGCCGATCAGCTGGTCGATGAACTCGGTGGTCCCGTGACGTGGGCTCAGCGCACCGGTGTCGTGCCGGTCGCCTCGATCACCGCGACCAAGTTGCGCTGGCTGGCTGACCACGAACCGCACAGCGCCGACGCGACCGCGGCGGTATGCCTTCCGCATGACTGGCTGACGTGGCGCCTGAGCGGCTCCACCGACATCGCTGACCTGTGTACCGACCGCAGTGACGCGAGCGGCACCGGCTACTACTCGGCCGAGAGCGACAGCTATCAGACCGATCTGCTCGAGCTTGCCTTCAGGGGTCGAAAACCCTTGGTGCCGCGGGTACTTGGGCCGCGGGACTCTGCCGGAAGGACACCGCGGGGAGCCGTCCTGGGTTCCGGCGCCGGTGACAACGCCGCTGCCGCACTGGGACTGTCCGCAAGAACCGGCGACTGCGTGGTATCGCTGGGGACGTCGGGGGTGGTGAGCGCGGTCGGGCAGGCGGCCCCGCACGACCCGGACGGCATCGTGGCCGGCTTCGCCGATGCGACCGGGTGCCAGCTTCCGTTGGTATGCACCCTCAACGGGGCGCCGGTACTGGCCGCGGTCGCCGCGATGTTGCATGTGGCCTTCGACGAATTCGATCGTCTTGCCCTGTCGGCGCCCGCGGGTGCCGACGGCCTGATCCTGGTGCCGTACTTCGAGGGGGAACGCTCGCCGAATCTGCCGCAGGCAGCCGGTGCACTTCACGGGGTGACAACGCGAAACCTGAACTCCGCGAACATCGCCCGTGCGGCGGTGGAAGGTCTGCTCAGCTCGATGGCCTACTGCATCGACAAGATCACCGAGCAGGGAGTCGACGTCGAGCGAATCATCCTCGTGGGTGGTGGAGCGCGATCGCAAGCCGTCCGGCGGATCGCGCCGGCCGTGTTCGGCACGGCGGTGCACGTACCGACGCCGGCGGAGTACGTCGCTCTGGGGGCGGCCCGGCAGGCAGCCTGGGTGGTTTCGGGGCAGGAATCGCCACCATCGTGGTCGGTAGGCGTCTCCGCGATCTATGAGGCTGACCCGACGCCGCAGGTGTTCGAGCGTTACCGGGCTGCGCAGCAGCTGACCCTCAGGTAAGAGGGCTTGCCGGGATGTATCGCCATGTGAAGATCCGCGTATTGGTGCGTCGGCGTGGTCGCCCGGCGAGGGTAGTGTCGAATGTATGTTCGAAGTCGTTGTTCGCCGACGTGGAGGATGACGCGTTGGTGGGTGTGATCGAGCAGTTGATGCGCGACGAGGCGCGGTGGCGGCGCGGCGGATGGCGGCGATCGCGGAGTTGGTGCTTCGCACCGTCGAGGAGGACGACGAGCGCGGGTGGTGGGCGTTTGATCCGTGGGACAACACCGCCGCGCGGGTCGCGGCGGCGTTGAGCGTGGGGCAGCGCCGGGCCTCGGGGCAGATGCGGATCGCGATGGCGCTGCGCGATCAGCTTCCCGCGGGTGGCGGCGTTGTTCGTCGCCGGTGTGCTCAGCGCGCGGCTGGTCTCGGAGATCACCTGGCGCACCCACCTGGTCGACGATGACGCGTTGATCGCGGTGATCGACACCGCGATCGCCGAGGTGGCCTCCGGGTGGGGGCCGCTGTCGGAAGCCCAGTTGGTGCGGGCCATCAACGCGGTGATCGAGCGCCATGATCCCGAGGCGGTGCGGCGCAGCACGGAAGTGATCCGGACCCGGGATTTCCGGATCGGCGCCCATGAGGATCCCGACGAGGTGACCGTGGTGTGGGGCCGGTTGTCGGCCCTGGATGCCGCGGCGTTGGCGCGCCGGATCGCGGCGATGGTGACCGGGGTGTGCGCGGCCGATCCGCGCACGGTGGGGGAACGGTGGGCTGATGCGGTCGGGGCGATGGGTCACGGCAATGACCATCTGGCGTGCCGGTGCGGCGCCCCGGGGTGCCCGGCCGCGGGCGCCCGGGAACTCGAATGTGGTGGTCCGGGTGATCGCCGACCAGGCCGCCGTCGACGCGGCCCAGGACTTCATCGCCGCCGGCAACGCCACAGCAACGACCGAGCGCGACCCCGGCCACCAGTCCGAGTCCGGCGCCGCCGCCGACCCCTGCGCCGGCGCCGACGTCGGCCCCGGATCCCGAGCAGCAGCCGAGCCCGCCGGCGGTGTTAAAGGATCGCGGGGTGGCGTTGTTGCCGGGGCGCGGGGTGGTGCCGACAGTGGTGCTGGCCGAAGCGCTTCGGGGTGGGGCCACGGTCGTACCGTTGTGGCTGCCCGGAGCGGCACCCGAACCGGGGTATCGGCCCTCAGCGCGGCTGGCGGAGTTCGTCCGGGTCCGGGACCTGTTCTGCCGGTTCCCCCATTGTGATGTGCCCGCCGATCGCTGCGATATCGACCACGTGATCCCGTGGCCGTTGGGTGTCACCCATCCCTCGAATTTGAATTGCAAATGCCGGGCGCACCATTTGATTGAAAACTTTCTGGGGTGGCCCGGGAGGCTGGAGCGATGCGCAATTGCCCGACGCGACGGTGATCTGGACCGCGCCCGACGGCCGGACGTACACCACCCGCCCCGGGAGCCGATTGTTGTTCCCGTCCTTTGACCCCAGCACCGCCGATCTGCCGCCGCCGACATCGGACCCGCCGTTGGATCCGGCCCGGACGGCGATGATGCCCCGCCGGCGACGCACCCGCGCCGCCGAGGAAACCGCACGCATCAAAGCCGAACGCGCTCAGAATAACCCGCCCGCATCAGTGCTCACCCAGCGATAACGTGTTGCCTCGTTTGAGGTACACGCGTAGGGGCTGGGGTTCTGACCTTGGGTCCGGGCCAGAGCTGCTTTGCGGTCATCGGTGATGCATTGACGATCGATCGCGCGCCGACACGAACCTTCTATGTCAATTTCTGCTGCCGTAGAAGTAGTTGGACGGCTTGGACTGCGCTGCCCGAAACTCGTTGAGCGATAGCAGTTCTTCGGCGGTGCGTAGCGGTGGTAGCCGACCGCGAGGGCGGTGACACCAGCGCGCTGAACGGGCTGGGTGAATGCGAAGCGTGCAACTACACGAAGGAAGCCCCCGGCTGGCGAGTCGCCACCACCGAGACCAACCGCCCCACCACTACCCGGGGCCACCGGTCCGACGAAGACTCAGCGTCATCGAAGGCCGGCTCAGCATCGACCTGGTCACTTTCGACGCTGCGTGACGTACCAGTCCAGCAGGTCCGGGTCGTCGACTGCGCTGCGCTCGACGACTTTCGCCGGGTCGCCGCCCTGGAACAACTTCTTGATCGGCACCTCGAGCTTCTTGCCGGTGCGGGTGTGCGGAATGCCTGGGGCGACGATGATTTCGTCGGGTACGTGCCGCGGGGAGACCTCGGATCGGATGATGCCGTTGATTCCGTCGCGCACCTCGTCGGTGAGTTCGACGCCGTCGGCGAGGACCACGAACAACGGCATCCAGTAGTCGCCGTCGGGTTGCTCGGCTCCGATCACCAGCGCCTCGACGACCTCCGGCAGGCTCTCGACCGCCTGATAGATGTCGGCGCTGCCCATCCGGATACCGTGGCGATTGAGGGTGGAGTCCGACCGCCCGTGCACGATGACGCTGTCGTGGTCGGTGATGGTGATCCAGTCACCGTGGCGCCAGACGTCGGGGTAGACATCGAAATATGCTTCCCGGTAACGGCTTCCGTCCGGGTCGTTCCAGAATGCGACGGGCATGGACGGCATCGGCTTGGTGACGACGAGCTCCCCCACCTCGCCACGCACCGGCTTGCCGTCGTCGTCCCACGCATCCAACGCAACACCCAGGAACGGCGCCGACAGTTCGCCGGGCCAGACCGGCACCGTGCGGACGCCGCCGATGAACGCCGACACCACGTCGGTGCCACCGCTGATCGACGCGACCTGGACATGTTCGCCGACATGGTCGCGCAACCACAGAGACGACGCCGGCGGCAGCGACGATCCGGTGATCCCGACGGTCCGCAGCGCCGACAGATCGTGGGTCTTCCTCGGAGTCGCATCCGCCTTCATGCAGCCCAGCACGTAGCCCGGGCTGGTGCCGAGCACCGTCGCCCCGACCCGGGCCGCGATCTCCCACAGCGCGTCCGGCCGCCCGGCCGACGGGCTGCCGTCGTAGCAGACGATCGTGGCGCCGACGAGAAGTCCCGCGACCTGAAAGTTCCACATCATCCAGCTGGGGCTGGTGAACCAGAAGAAGGTGTCGTCGCGCCCGATGTCGGACTGCAGCGCGACCCAGCTTTGAGGTGCTCCAGCGACCACTCCGCCGTGGCCGTGCACGATGCCCTTGGGCAGGCCGGTGGTGCCCGACGAGAAGAGGATCCACAGCGGGTGCTCGAAGGGGACCGCGACAGGTTTCGAGTTCGCGATCGCTGTGCGCGGCGAGATCGTCGACGGAAAACGTGGCCTGCAGCGTCGGCAGCCCCGCACGCAGCGCAGCGACGTCTTCGCGCTTGTCCCGGTACTTGCCGCCGAACCGGTAGCCGTCCGCGGTCACCAGCGCCTTGGGCTCGAGCTGCCCGAGCCGGTCCAGCGCTGCCTTCGCCGAATAGTCCTGACCACAGGCGCTCCAGACCGCGCCGACGGCCGCCGTGCCCAGAAACGCGATCACCGCCTCGGGGATGTTGGGCAGATAGCCGACGACACGATCACCGAGGCCGACGCCAGCCGCGCGCAGGGCATCGGCGAACGCCGCGGTACGACCCAGCAGCTCGTCCCACGACACCTCGCGGTCCGGCCCCTCTTCGCTGACGTAGACGATCGCCGGCCGATCGGTGCGTGCATTGCGGAAGACCTGGTCGGCGTAGTTCAGGGTGGTGCCCGGAAACCACCGGGCACCCGGCATCTGGCTGCTCTCGAGAACCGTTTGCTGCCCGCGGTCACCGAGACCGAAATAGTCCCACACTGCGGCCCAGAAGCCGTCGATGTCCGCCACCGACCACTGCCACAGGGCGCGATAGTCCGGAAACGCGTTGCCGGTGCGCTTCTCGGCGAATCGCGCGAAGTCGGTGACTCGGGAGTCGGCGATATCGCCGTCTGTCGGAACCCACTGTGGCACTGCCGTAGTCGTCAACGTGCTGTCCATCCGCCGTCCATCGTGTACGACGCTCCCGTCACCATGCCGGCAGACGGCGATGCCAGCCAAACCGCCAACGAGCCGACCTCCTGCGGCTCGACGAGGCGTTTCACCGCGCTCTCCTTCAGAAAGATGTCGGCGATCACCTGATCCTCGGGGATGCCGTGCGTCCTGGCTTGATCGGCGATCTGCTTGGTCACCAGCGGGGTGCGGACGTAGCCGGGATTGATGCAGTTGCTCGTGACTCCGTGCGGGCCACCCTCCAGTGCGGTCACCTTCGACAGACCTTCCAGGGCGTGCTTGGCGGTGACATAGGCGACCTTGAACGGGGAGGCGCGAAGCCCGTGCACCGACGAGATGTTGATGACGCGCCCGAAACCGTTGCGGTACATGTGCGGCAGCGCGGCCCGGATCAGCAGGAAGGGCGCCTCCACCATCAGCGTCATCATCATCCGGAACTTCTCCGGTGAGAATTCCTCGATCTTGCTGATGTTCTGCACCCCTGCGTTGTTGACCAGGATGTCGGTCTCCAGCTGCAGGTCCTCGAGCGCCTCGGCATCGAGAAGGTCAACCGCCCAAGCGGTTCCACCGATCTCCTGCGCCACGGACTTCGCTCCGACGTCGTCGACGTCGGCGACCGTGACGGATGCTCCGCGGCTGGCCAACTCGCGTGCGCAGGCCGCGCCGATGCCGCTCGCACCGCCGGTCACCACCGCGGTACGACCGTCCAGGTCGCTCATACGATGCCTGCCTTGGCGAGTTGCTCGCGGTCGGCGTCGTCGAGTGTCTTCAGGTCGAGACCGTTGGTCTCCCGGTTGAACAGGGCGGCCACCAGGGTGATCGCCGCGGCACCGGCGAGGTAGAAGGCGATCGGCAGCCACGAGTTGAATCTGTCGAGCAACCACGTCGCGATGGCCGGCGCCAGCGACCCGGCGACGATGGAGGTCACCTGATAGCCAAGGGAGACACCGGAGTAGCGCATCCGGGTGGGGAACATCTCCGCCATGATGGCCGGCTGCGGGGCGTACATGAGCGCGTGGATCATCAGACCGAGGATGACGGCGGCCATGATCAGCAGGTAGTTCGCGGTGTTCATCATCGGGAAGGCGAAGAACCCCCAGGTGCCCGCGAGAACGGCACCGACGATGTACACCGGCCGCCGGCCGTACCGATCGGACAATCGGCCGACCTGCGGGATCACCAGGAAGTGCACCGCATGTGCAGCCAACAAGTACCACAGGATGTCGCCGGTGTCCGCGCCGACATGGGTCGACAGGTAGACGATCGAGAAGGTGACGACCAGGTAGTACATGATGTTCTCCGCGAAGCGCAGGCCCATGGCGGTGAAAACGCCGCGGGGGTAGCGCTTCAGCACCTCGAACACCCCGTAGGACACGGCCTTGGTCCGTTCGACCTCTTGCTGCGCTTCCAGGAAGATGGGCGCATCGGTGATCTTGGTGCGGATGTAGTACCCGATCACCACGACCACGGCAGACAGCCAGAACGCGACCCGCCAACCCCAGGACAGGAACGACTCCTCCGACAACGTCGCGGTCAATATCAGCAGCACAACCGTGGCGAGCATGTTGCCCACGGGCACGGCGGCCTGCGGCCAACTGGCCCAGAACGCTCGGTCCTTGTTCGGGCTGTGCTCGGCGACCAGCAGGACCGCTCCGCCCCACTCGCCGCCCACCGCGAAGCCCTGGAAGAACCGCAGCACGACGAGCAGTATCGGCGCCCAGATGCCGATCTGCCCGTAGGTCGGCAGGCAGCCCATCAGGAAGGTCACTGCGCCGACGAGCAGGATCGCGAACTGCAGCAACTTCTTGCGGCCGTACTTGTCGCCGAAGTGCCCGAAGACGATGCCGCCCAGTGGGCGCGCAACGAATCCGACGGCGTAGGTCAGCAGCGCCGCGATCAGCGCGTTGGCATCGCTTGTGCCCTGAGCGAAGAAGATCTTGTTGAACACCAGCGTCGCGGCGGTGGCATAGAGAAAGAACTCGTACCACTCGACGACCGTGCCGGCCATCGACGCGACGACGACGCGTTTGAGGCCGGCAGTCACCGACCGTGGTTCTTCGGATCGCGAGCCTTGTTGGGTGCTCATGGGAAACCCCTTCGTTGTGACGCCCACCACAGATGTCTGCGAGTATTCCTGCACCTACCCATTGCCGCAATGCCCAAACCTGCAGGAACATTCTGCAAAAATGCAGAGATGACGACGGCAAATCGGCGCCCGAGCCCCGACGATCTCCTCGTCCTGCTCGCGGTCGGCCGGACCGGCAGGTACACGACAGCCGCCGACGAGCTCGGGCTCAACCACACCACGATCAGCCGCCGCATCGCCTCCCTCGAACAGGCGATCGGCGGCCGGGTGCTCGCCCGGGTGGCCGGCGGCTGGGAGCTCACCGATCTCGGGCGCGAGGCGCTGGCTGCCGCGGAGGCCGTCGAGTCCGCGGTCCGCTCGCTGGCCGTGGATGCCGAGGGGCGCCGGGCATTGGAGGGGGTGGTGCGGATCTCGGCGACCGACGGATTCTCGGCGCACATCGCTGCGCCTGCCGCCGCGGCGGTGCAGCGCGGCCACCCCAAGGTGGCGGTGGAGATCGTCGCCACCACCCGGCGCGCCACCCAGCAACGCTCGGGGCTGGATGTCGAGGTCGTGGTGGGTGAGCCGACGGTGCGCCGGGCCAAGGCGTTTCGGCTCGGCGACTACTGCCTGGGCCTCTACGGATCCCGGGACTATCTCGACGAACACGGTGTGCCGACGAGTATCGCTGACCTGCAACGCTTTCCGCTCGTCTACTTCATCGACTCGATGCTTCAGGTCGACGACCTCGACCTGGCGACGAGCTTCGCACCCGCCATGCGGGAATCGGTGACCTCCACCAACGTCTTCGTCCATGTCGAAGCCACCAGAGCGTCGGCGGGCATCGGCCTGCTGCCGTGCTTCATGGCCGATCGCCATGGTGACCTGATCCGGGTGCTGGCCGAGTCCGTGTCGCCCCGACTGAGCTACTGGCTCGTCACCCGCGCCGAGACGTTGCGCCGCCCGGAAGTCGCGGCGGTCGTCGACGCGATCACCACGCGCATGGACGACCAGCGCGACGTGCTTCTCGGACAGCGCTGATAGCGGGCTTCAGCTCTGCGCGGGAGGGAGTCCAAGGGTCGCGAAGTACTCGCGGGTGCGGGCGGCGATCGCCTTAGCGGTGCCGACCGGGGCCGGGTACATGTCCTGCTCGATGATCAGTCGCAGGTCGCGGCCGAGCGCAGTGAGATCGTCGAGCAGCGGCGCCATCGCCGGCGCGCCGAGCGGAGGCTCCACCATCGCGCCCCGTTGGACGGCTTCGTAGAAGCCGACGCGTTCGGCACGAGCCTGGGCAGCGACCGCAGAATCCACTTGCTTCAGGTGGATGTAGCTGATCCGGTCTGGGTGGCGGCTCACGATCTCCCGGTTGTCGCCCGAGCAGTACTCGATGTGCCCGGTGTCCAGGCAGAGGGAGACGGTGTCGGGATCGGTGTCGTGGAGAAACCTGTCGATGCTGGCTTGGGTGTCGACGTGGGCGTCGACGTGGGGGTGGAAACCAAGCTGGACGTCGAACTCGTCTTTGACCAGCCGGCCCAGCCGGGACTGACCGTCGACCAGATCACCCCACTGCTGGGCGGTCAGATCCGCCGGCTGGGTGAGCGCCCCGGTGTGAAGATCGGTGTACATCTCCGGCAGCACCACAAGGTGGTGAACATCCATGGCCGCCAGCAACTCACATACTTCGAACGCATCGCGACGACTCTGTTCGAACGCATCCGTTCCCCGGTGGGTGGCCGTGCCGACGGTGCCGCCGGTCAACGTCAGACCACGCTTGCCGAGTTCGTCCTTCAGCCGCTCAGGTTCGGTCGGAAGGTAGCCGAACGGACCCAGTTCGATGGTGCGGAAGCCGGTTTCGGCGATTTCGTCAAGGAACTGCGACCAGTGGGGTTGTTTGGGGTCGTCGGGGAACCAGATGCCCCACGAATCGGGTGCGGTTCCCAGATGCAGCCGGGAGTACTCGGGCTTCGTTTTGGCTTCGGTGCTGAGTTCGGACATCGTCACGAGTTCCTCCTTGAAAGTCAGGCGTTGGTAAGGGCGGGGTCGTCGACGACAACCGACGTGCCTGCAACCGCCGATTGCTGCGCGGCGTCGACGACGAGCATGACCCGATAGGCCGACGGGAAGCTGGTGTCCATCGGGGTGCTCGAGACGATGCATCGGATGAAGTGCTGAACCTCGGCGACGAACGCCTCGGCATAGCCGGTGCCGACGCCACCGCCGGGCATCGCCGCCACGTCGGTGAAGTACGGGTGCGCGGGCCCGATGACCACTCGGCGCGGCCCCGAAGTGAAGGCGGTGCCGTCGTCGGTGTGGATGTGGAACTCTCCGGCAGCGATCGAGTCGAACCGCGCGTGCCCGCGTGATCCATGGATCTGCAGGCCCAGCGAGTTCGGGATGCCCGATGCGATGCGGTTGACGTGGATCTGGCCGATTGCACCGTCTTCGGTCTGGACCGTCAGCAGCGCTATGTCGTCGGTGTCGACGACGCCGAACTCGGTCGACCCCGGAATCGGACGGCGCGTGATCGCAGTGTGCAGCGTCGACGAGATCACCTGGCGGACAGGCGCGATGACGTGTTGCACCGCATCGATCGCGTGGGTGCCGATGTCGATCAGAGCGCCCGCGCCTGCGGTCTCCTTGGCGTAGCGCCAGCCGAACGGCGCGTCGGGCGAGGCGGCGTAGTCGGCGTTGTACCAGGCGGTGAAACTCTGCACGGTGCCGATCGCGCCGTCGGCGACGAGTTCGTGCACCGCGGCGAGGCCCGGTAGGCGCCGGAACGAGAAGCCGACGCCGGTCACGGCGGACGACTGCTCGGCGAGCACCACCAATCCGACGGCCTCGGCTGCACTGCGGCCGATCGGCTTCTCGGTCAGGACGTGTTTTCCGGACCGCAGGATCGCCGGAAGTACCTCTGCGTGAACGCTGTTCGGTAACGCCACACTGATCGCGTCGATGCTGGGATCGTTGACGACGCGCTGCAGGTCGGCTGTCGCATCGGCGTATCCGTAGCGGTCAGCGGTCCGGCGAGCCAACTCCACGTTGGGATCGACCACTACGGCGAGGTCGATCTGAACGGACTCGAGGCCTGCCGCCATTGACACATTGCGGTATCCGAATGCATGGGCCTGGCCTGCGGCGCCTGCCCCGACGAGGGCGACGCGGATGCTCTGTCGGTTGGTCATAGTGTCTCCTTGTGTGGAACGTTCCATTTGTCCGGGGTGAGAAAACCCGCAGAAGATCCGTACTGGCCTAGCGCGTGCCCCGTTCGGCGTACTCGGCGATGGAGTCGATGTTGGTCTGGTCGATGAACGCGGGTCCGGTCAGAACCGGGGTACCGCCACCGATTGTGTTGCGGTTGTTGATGTAGAGCCAAAGCGAGTCGATCGCCAGGTAGCCCTGCAGAAACGGCTGCTGATCGACGGCCCAGCCGACGTCGCCGGACTTGATCGCGTTGACGATCTCGGCGTTGGTGTCGAAGGTGTCGACGACAGCGGTGCTGCCCGCGGCGGCTTTCGACTTCACCGCGGTGAGCGCGATCGACGCGTCCAGCGCCATGATGTGGTCGATGGATGCATCATGCTGCAGCTTGGCGGTGACCGTAGCGTCCACCGAGGTCATGTCGTTGCTATTCACGTTGAGCACCACGGTCTCGCCCTTGAAACCCTGAGCCACGCCGGCGCAACGAGATTCGAGGGAGACGTTGCCCTGTTCGTGGATGATGCAGAGGACCTTCTCGGCCCCGTCAGTGGTGAGCCGTTCCCCCGCAGTGCGCCCGGACAGGGCTTCGTCCTGCCCGAAGTACTGCTGGACCCCCAACTCCTTCCACACGTCGAAACCCGCGTTCAGGCCAACGACCGGGATGCCGGCTTCCAATGCGATGGCGACGGCCGGAGCCATGGCATCCGGCTTGGCGAGCGTCAGCGCCATTCCGTCCACCTTGCTGTCGATCGCCGCCTGCACGAGGTTGGCCTGGTTCGGTGCTTCCGGATCGGCGGAGTAGCGCAATTCGATGTTGTCCTTGGCAGCGGCGGTCTCGGCGCCCTTGCGGACCAGGTCCCAGAACGCATTGCCCGGAACGCCGTGGGTGATCATCGCGATCGTCGCTCTCGGGGTGTCCACGGTGCCCGCGGACATCCCGCCCTCCGAGGTGCGCGGCTTACCGCCGGTGCTCGAGCATGCGGTCAGTGCCAGCACGACTGACATCAGGGCCCCGACGAGGGCAGTGGCACCTCTCGACTTCAGAAGTTTGGACATCGACGTAGATCCTCTCTCCGCTGGCCGATCCGTTTGGAGCGTTCCAATTTGATGACCGTAATGCTTGCCACCCGAATGTGTCAACATGCAGACAGAAGTCGCGTAGTATCACCCGGAGCGCTCCACGCTCCGGAGAGGTTCACACGATGTTGAACAGCGCGGACCCGGCAAACGTCCGGGCCGGCCACGCGACGATCTTCGACGTCGCCGAGCGGGCGGGCGTGTCGAAGTCGCTGGTGTCGCTCGTCCTGCGCGGCAAGCCCGGCGTCAGCGACGCCCGACGCAAGGCGGTCCTGCGCGCCGCCAAGGAATTGGGCTACCGCCCCAACGCCGCCGCCCGGTCCCTGGCTCAGCAGCGCACCCATACGATCGGAGCCCTACTCAGCGACCTGCGCAACCCGTGGTTCATCGACCTGCTGGAATCCGCACGGCGCGAACTCCTAACGCTCAGGCTGAATCTTTTCCTCGCCGAGGTCGACCCGTTGCAGACCAACTCATCGGTTCTGGACTCGTTCATCGAAGCCCGGGTCGACGGCTTGCTGTGCTTGGGCACCATGCCTGTCTCCGACCAGCTGATAGCTGCCGCGGAAAGTCTTCCAACGGTGCTGGTTTCGGGTCGCGAGCCGGACCTGCCCAACGTCGATGTCGTCGCCGGAGACGACCACGCCGGAGCCGGGAAGGCGACTGCGCACCTCATCGGCCTCGGGCACACCAACATCGCGCACCTCGCCGGCACCGGCCGGGTGGCCGAGCTGCGAGCCGACGGATACGGCGCGCAGATGCGCAGCCACGGCCTCGCCGACCACATCCGAGTGGAGGTCAGCGACCGTAGCGAGGCCGGTGACGCCGCGGCCGCCCGGGCGCTTCTGGCAGTCGAAGGTCGGCCGACCGCGATCCTGGCGAACAACGATTACGCAGCCGTGATCGTGATGTCGCAAGCCCAGTCGGCAGGGTTGACAGTCCCTGGTGATCTCAGCGTGGTGGGATACGACAACAGCTTCCTGGCCCGCACCGACTACATCGGGCTGACCACCATAGAAAACCACTATGCCGAGATGGGTCGGATCGCGGTCCACCAACTCGCGCACCGCATCGCAGCGCCCGACTCCGCTCGCAGCGTCACGCTTCTGGACCCGACGCTGTTGGTCCGCAAGACCACTCGATCAGTGTGATCGGGGCCCTTGCGCTCGGCACGCCGCACCTGATGCAGTCGTGACATGCCTTTCATCGAACACGAACGCGGCCGCGCCTACTACCGCCACTGGGCCGCCCTCGAGCCGCAGGCCGCCGTTATCTTCCTGCACGGATTCGGGGAGCACACCGGCCTGTACCACCGCTACGGTTTTGCACTCAACGCCGCGGGCATCGACCTGTGGGCCGTCGACCAGTTCGGGCATGGCCTGAGCCCCGGCGACCGCGGTGACTTCGGCTCCATCGAGGACAGCTCGGCGCTGGCGGACAGCCTGACCGAGCTGGCCGAGCAGCACCGCCCCGGCATCCCGCTGCTCGCGCAGGGTCATTCGTTCGGTTCCATCGTCACGCTGTTCCGGCTGCTGGACCACCCGGATCGTTATCGCGCCGGGATCGTCTCCGGCGCACCGCTGATCCCGATCCCCGAACTGCTCGATGCCGACACATCGTTCGACCTGGAACCGGACTGGTTATCTGGCGACCCGTTCTATCTGGATTCGCTGGCCAACGACCCGCTCGCCTTCGTCGACGCCGACGGCGCGGCACTGGCCCGGGAATTGGACAGAGCCTGGGACCGCTTCGGCGCCGATCTGCCGTCGTTGTCGGTGCCGACGCTCGCGGTGCACGGCGTCAACGATCCGATCGCGCCGGTCGGCGCGGTGCGCGCCTATGCCGACCAGATCGACTCGCTCGAGCTCGTGGAGTTCGCCGGCGCACTCCACGACATCCTCAACGAGACCGAGCATCGCGACGTCGCGACGACCATCATCGAGTTCATCGAGGCGCACACCCGCTAAAGCCAGGTGTCGTCCGTCGTCGCGGTCAGGAAGGCCTCGAGGTCGTTGCGCCAATCGGCCGGGGTTGTCTTATCGGGCTCGATACCGGTGTACTGCCCTTGATAGAACAGCAACGGCCTTGGCTTCTGCCTGGGCACGTCAGACAGCGACTGCACCGCGCCGAAGACGACGAAATGATCGCCACCATCGATCACCGAATGCACCGTGCAATCGATGTGCGCCAAGGTGCCCTCGATGATCGGCGAACCCAATTTCGAAGGTGTCCAGTCGATATCGGCGAACTTGTCGGTGTCCTGGGAACCGAATCGTGCCGAGACGTCCTTCTGGTTCTCATGCAGGACGTTAACGCAGAAGCTGCCGCTGGCCTCGATGGCCTGCCAGGATCGGGACACCTTGGTCGGGCAGAACAGCACCAACGGCGGCTCCAGCGACAGCGCCGCGAACGACTGGCAGGCGAAGCCCACCGGAGCGTCGTCGTGCATGGTGGTGATCACGGTGATGCCGGTGCAGAACTGGCCCAGCACACTCCGGAATGTGCGCGGGTCGATGGGGTGATTGATTTTCACTTGAAGCCCACGCTGAAGTCGTGGCCCCATAGGGAGACGGCGGTGCTCTCGCGGGCCACCCAGTTCTCGTCCTCGACTTCGAGTCCTTCGCAGCCGAACTCGATGTCGAACCCGCCGGGCGTCTTCATGTAGAAGGACAGCATCTTGTCGTTGACGTGCCTACCGAGCGTCGCCGACATCTTCACCTTGCGGCGCAGCGCCCGGTCCAGGCAGAGCCCGACGTCGTCGGCGCTCCCGACCTCCACCATGAGATGCACGATCCCGCTCGGCGTCTCGCCCGGCATGAACGCCAGACTGTGGTGGCGTGGGTTGACTCCCAGAAACCGCAACCAGGCGGGAGGGCCGTCGGCGGGCCGGCCGACCAACTGCGGTGGCAGTCGCATCGAGTCGCGCAAGGCGAACCCGAGCACATCCCGGTAGAAGTGCAGTGTCTCGGCGTCGTCCCGGGTGGTCAGCACGACATGGCCGAGGCCTTGCTCCTCGGTGACGAACTTGTGGCCGTAGGGGCTGACCACGCGCCGGTGCTCCAGCGCGACACCGTGGAAGACCTCGAGCGCGTTACCCGACGGGTCGGAGAAGATGATCATCTCGTCGACGCGGCGGTCGGCGAGTTCGGCAGCGGTCGCCTCCTTGTAGGGCGTGCCGTCGATGTCGAGGCGGTTGCGGACCTCCTGCAGCGCAGCCGCATTCGCGGTCTCCCACCCACACTCCAACAGCCGGTCGCGCTCTCCGGGCACGATCACCAGCCGGGCAGGGAACTCGTCCATCCGGAGATAGAGCGCGCCCTCTGGGCTTTGTCCGCTGACACCTGCCCCTTCGACCATGCCGAGTACCTTAAGCCCGTATTCGCGCCAGGCCCCGATGTCGGTGGTCTCGATACGCAGATATCCCAGCGAACGGATCATCACGAACCCCCGAGGAAATCAATCGTCAACTTGTTGAACTCATCGAACTTCTCCAGCTGCGCCCAGTGTCCGCACTGCCCGAAGACATGCAGTTGCATCCGGGGGATCTGCTTGAGCGCCACCAGCGCACCATCGAGCGGGTTGACCCTGTCCTCGCGTCCCCAGATCAGCAATGTCGGTTGGCGTAGCTTGTACACGTCGCGCCACATCATACCCAGCTCGAAATCTGCACCGGCGAACGACTTACCCATCGCCTTGGTGGCGGCGAGCGACTCGGGCGTGCTGGCGATCTGGAACCGCTCCTCGACCAGCTCCGGGGTGATCAGGCTCTGGTCGAAGACCATGATGCGCAGGAACTTCTCGATGTTCTCGCGCGTGGGGTCCGCGGCGAACCGGCCCAGTAGCTTGACGCCTTCCGTCGGGTCGGGCGCGAAGAGGTTCACGCTCAATCCACCCGGCCCCATCAACACCAGCCGACCGGCCCGCTTCGGGTTGTCCAGAGCGAACCGAACGGCGGTGCCGCCACCGAGCGAGTTACCCACCAGCGCAACGCGTTCCAGCCCCAGATGGTCTACAAGATTCAGCAGCGCCGTGGAGCTGTAGCGGTTGTACTGCTCATGCTCGGTGTGCTTGTCCGAGTGCCCGTAACCGGGCTGGTCGACGGCCAGCACACGGAAGTGCCTGGCCAGCACCGGGATGTTGCGGCCGAAGTTGGACCAGCTGGACGCGCCGGGACCGCCGCCGTGCAGCAGCACGACCGTCTGCTCGTTGCCGACGCCGGCTTCGTGATAGTGCAGCCGCATGTCAGGGCCCTTGCCACGGACCTCGGCAAAACGAGACGTCGACTCGAAGGTGACCTCTTGCTGTTGCGCGGCTTCGGCTGCGAAGGATGTCATCAGGCCGGCCAATTAAACCATCGTGTCCTGCGGTGGCAGGCCGAACTCGTTGTTGCCGAAGATCAAGTAGGCCCGCTCCGGCTCGTTCGCCGCATGCACCCGGCCGGCGTGCGCATCACGCCAGAACCGTTGCACCGGTTGTTCGATGCCCAGCGCGGTGGCACCGGACGCCTCGAACAGCAGGTCGATCGAGGAGATCGCACGGGCCGTGGCACGCACCTGGTCGCGACGGGCCCTGGCCCGCAGTTCGAACGGAATCTCCTGATCAGCCTTCAGCAGTTCGTACTCTTCGCGAACGTTGCCGATGAGCTGGCGCCAACCGGCGTCGATGTCGCTGGCTGCCTCGGCAATGCGCACCTTCGCGAACGGGTCGTCCTTGGACTTCTCGCCGGCGAAGGCGGCGCGAACCCGCTTGCCCTGGTGCTCGACATGGGCGTCGTAGGCGCCGTAAGCCATTCCCATGATGGGGGCCGAGATGGTGGTGGGATGCATGGTGCCCCAAGGCATCTTGTACACCGGCGCAGTGTTGTTCGCCAGTCCGCCCGCCGTGCGGTCGTTCATCGCCTTGTAGGACAGGAATCGGTGCCTTGGCACGAACACGTCCTTGACGACGACGGTGTTGCTGCCGGTGCCCTTCAATCCGACGACATGCCAGACGTCGTCGATGCGGTACTCGCTGCGCGGGATGAGAAAGCTGCCGAAGTCGACGGGCTTGCCGTTCTTGATCACCGGTCCGCCGAGGAAGGCCCATGTCGCATGGTCGCAGCCCGAGGACCACTGCCACGCGCCGTTGACGAGGTAACCGCCGTCGACCACGGTGCCCGCACCCATCGGGGCGTACGAGGACGACACGCGCACCGTCGGGTCACTGCCCCACACCTCGTCCTGCGCCTGCTGGTCGAACAGCGCCAGATGCCAGTTGTGCACACCGATGATGGACGACACCCACCCGGTGGAACCGCACGCGCTGGCGATCCGCCGGACGGCTTCGTAGAAGACGGTGGGATCGCACTGCAGGCCGCCCCACTGCTCGGGCTGGAGAAGCTTGAAGAACCCGACCTCGTCGAGTTCGCTCACGGTGTCATCGGGCAGGCGCCGCAGTTCTTCGGCGGCCTGGGCGCGCTTGGCGATCCGCGGCAGAAGATCGTCGATGCCGGTGAGAACCGACTGCACGTCACGCTGTTCAATGGACGTCACGAATTTGCCTCCCGGAGACTAGGACACTTGAGAAAGATTAGAACACGTTACGATTTGTGTCGAGCAGCGCATTGCTGTGGCCGCTGGACCAGCGCACATGCATTTCTGTAACCTGTTCTAGTTATGGGACCGTGCCGGCTTGAAGGGAGCGCCACCTAGTGACGGACGAGCCGCTCGGCAGCCACGTGCTCGAGCTCGAGGTGGTCGACGTCATCGACGAGACCTCCGACGCTCGCTCGCTGGTGTTCAAGGCGCCCGACGGTCCGCAGGACGCAGCGATCCCCGCCGACAGACTGCGCTACGCCCCCGGCCAGTTCCTGACGCTGCGGGTGCCCAGCGATCGAACGGGTTCGGTGGCCCGCTGCTACTCGCTGTGCAGCTCGCCGTTCACCGACGATGCGCTGACTGTGACGGTCAAGCGCACCGCCGAGGGCTACGCGTCGAACTGGCTGTGCGACAACGCCCACCCCGGCATGAAGATGCACGTGCTGGCGCCGTCGGGCACGTTCGTCCCCAAGACCTTCGACACCGACTTCCTGCTGCTGGCCGCCGGCAGCGGCATCACGCCGATGCTGGCGATCCTGAAGTCGGCGCTGACCGAGGGCAGCGGCAAGGTCACGCTGGTCTACGCCAACCGCGACGAGAAATCGGTCATCTTCGCCAAGGCACTTCGCGAACTGGCGGCCAAGTACCCCGATCGGTTCACCGCCGTGCACTGGCTGGAATCGGTGCAGGGATTGCCCAGCGCCTCCGCACTGTCCGAGCTGATCGCGCCGTTCACCGCACGTGAGGCGTTCATCTGCGGCCCCGGGCCGTTCATGGCGGCCGCCGAGGAGGCGCTGAAGTCGTCGGGCGCCGCCGCTGAACGCATCCACATCGAGGTGTTCAAGTCGCTTGGAATCCGACCCGTTCGCTGCGGTGGTGATTGCCTCAGATGACACAGACGACAGCGACGAGGGCCCCGCCACGGCGATCGTGACGCTCGACGGAGACACCCACGAGATCTCGTGGCCACGCAGCGCCAAACTGCTCGACGTGCTGCTCGCCAAGGGCCTGGACGCGCCGTTCTCCTGCCGCGAAGGACACTGCGGCGCGTGCGCGGTCGTAGCCAAGTCCGGCGAGGTCGAGATGGAGGTCAACGACGTGCTCGAACAGCAGGACCTCGACGAAGGCCTGATCCTGGCGTGCCAGGCGCACCCGCGCTCCGATTCGGTCGAAGTCACCTATGACGAATGAGCCGCGGGCGGCGGTTCGCGCCACGAGGAACAAGTGAAGCGATTTGCCCGAGCTGTCCGCCGCAGTGGCGGCCACCTGGTTGGCCCTCGCGCTGCGTCACGCCGATCGCCGACTCCTCGGCCGCGGCCGACGCCGCTGACGCGGCGATTCCCGTCAACGCCGTCGACCACTCTGCAGGTGCACGCGACGCGCCAACTGCGTGCGTGCGGACGGCCAGTGCTACTTCACCGCGAGCGCGAACCTGCTCACCCCGCAGGGCCCCATCGGTTTTCCCGACGATTTGTGGGCGCGCCAGACGACGACGCTGCGCTCCATGGACCGGATGGTGTATCTGGACTCCGGATTTCGACGCACCGAACACTCGGATGTTCAAATCGATTGGCCCCGTTGAATTCACGACAATATACTTCGGCGGCGGACCGGTGGAGAAGTACCAGATCCACGGCAACACGTGGACCACCGACTGGGCCACCGGGCAGCCCAAGCTCGACGCCGACTACATCGTCTGCACGCACATCCAGGTGGTGTACGCCGGAGTGAACCTCACCTCACCTGACGCCTGCGCGCAGACCACTACGCTGACTCAACGCGGCAGGCCCAGCAACCGCTCCCCCGCCATGGTCAGCAGGATCTGCTCGGTGCCGCCGGCGATCGTCAGGCAGCGGGTGTTGAGGAAGTCGTGAACCTGCTGGTTCTCGACGGCGCCGGCACCTTCGGACAGCTCCATCCGGAACTCGGCAAGCGCCTGCCGGTAACGCACACCGATGAGCTTGCGCGCGCTGGCCTGCGGTCCCGGGTCCTGCCCGACCACGGCGAGCTGGGCGATGCGCTGATCGAGCAGCGATCCCACCTGCGCGGTGACGATCAGTCCACCCAGCCGATCCTGTTGGGCGCCATCGACTTCGAGGTCGGGGTCTTCCGGACGACGCGCAGCAGCTCTTCCATCGCGGTTGCCCAGCGCGGTGCCCTGGGCCATCGCGACGCGCTCATTGGCCAGCGTGGTGCGGGCCAACCGCCATCCGTCGTCGACCTCGCCGACCACCATCTCGTCGGGCACGAACACGTCGTCGAAGAACACCTCGTTGAACAGTTCGTCGCCGGTGATCTCGCGCAGCGGCCGGATCACGATGCCCGCGCGATTTCATGTCGATCAGGAAGTAGGTGATGCCCTTGTGTTTTGGAGCCGCGGGGTCGGTGCGGGCCAGGCACACGCCCCAATGCGCCTTCTGCGCAGCAGAAGTCCACACCTTCTGACCCGTGAGCTTCCAACCGCCTTCGGCACGAACCGCTTTGGTCCGCAGCGCCGCCAGATCCGACCCGGCGCCGGGCTCGCTGAACAGCTGGCACCAGATCAACTCACCCCGCAACGTCGCAGGGACGAACTGCTCGACCTGCTGCGGGCTGCCGTGCTCCAGGATCGTCGGAATCGCCCACCAGCCGATCACCAGGTCGGGACGCACGATCTTGGCCGCCGCCAGCTCCTGGTCGATCAGCAGCTGCTCGGCCGGACCCGCCGCCCGCCCGTAGGGTCGCGGCCAGTGCGGCGCCAACAGGCCCGTCTCGGCGAGCACGACCTGCCGTTTCTCGGCCGGCGATGCAGCGACTTCGGCTACCGCAGAGGCGATTTCGGGTCGTAAGTCGGCCACCGCCGCCAAGTCGATCTGCAGATCCCTGCGCACGCCCTGCTGCGTCAGCGCCGCCACCCGGCGAAGCCACCGTGACCGTCCGCCCAGGAACTGCCCGATGCCGTACGCACGCCGCAGATACAGGTGTGCGTCGTGCTCCCAGGTGATCCCGATACCGCCGAGCACCTGGATGCAGTCCTTGGCGTTCGCCTTGGCGGCCTCGATACCCACGGAGGCCGCCAGCGCCGCCGCGCGAACGAGAGTTGGTCGTCGTCGGCTTCGCCCGCCGCGCGGGCGGCGTCGGCCGCGGCCACCGACGCCTGCTCGGAGCGCAGCAGCATCTCGGCGCACATGTGCTTGATCGCCTGGAAACTGCCGATCGGCTTGCCGAACTGTTCCCGGACCTTCGCGTACTCGGTCGCGGTCTGCAGCAGCCAGCGGGCCAACCCCGCCGCTTCGGCCGCCAGCACCGTCGCCGCCAGATCGACGACCCGCTGCGCAGGCACCGTCAGTTCCTCGGCGGCCGCGTCGTCGAGCACCACCCGTGCCAGCGGGCGGGAGAAATCAGTGGCCTCCACGATTCCACCGCCACGCCGTCGGCGGCGCCGTCGACGAGCAGCCAGCGCTCACCCGCGGGCAACAGCAACACCCCGGTGTCCTCGCCGGCGCCCAGGACGTAGGGCGCACTGCCCGAGACGCGGCCGTCCGCATAGGACAGCTCGCCGGTCAGCGCGACCCCGGCGGTGCGCTCCCCGGACGCCAGCGCTTCCAGCAACTCGGCATGCGAACCGTCCAGCACAAGGGTGGCCAGCGCCGTCGTCGCCACCGGCCCCGGCACCAGCGCCGCGGCCGCCTCGTCGACCATCGCGCAGAGGTCGGCGACGGTGCCGTCGGCGCCGCCGTGTTCCTCGGGAAGCGCCACACCGAAGATCCCTAGTTGCGGCCAGGCCGCGGTACGGCGCCCGCCACGCGCCGGCGTCGCCCTGTTCCACGTCGCGCGCGGCATCCACCGCCGCGGAGCCGGCGGCCCAGCTACGGACCAGTTCGCGCGCGGCGGACTGCTCATCGCTGATGGTCGCGGTGGAATTCGAGGACACAGGCGGCACCGGGACTCCTAGCGTTGGGCGAGAAGACGGTGCTTCCCACTAGAACGTGTTCTAATAGTGCCAGCGTTCGACCGTCAAGTCGACCGCCATCGAAGCAGGGCACGCCGGTGTCGATACCGCGTGGAGGTGGGAAATTCGGGGCCGGCATGCGTATCGTTTTCACCGAGACCGCATCACGAAGGAGCCGCTCGTCGCATGTCTGGGACGTCTGAGTTGTCAGCCGGTGAGTCAGCCGCCGGGCGCCTCTGGATCTCGGGTCTCCTGCGGCCGCCGGTCCGACTCGCGACCACGTCAGGTGATGAACGTGGCGGTGCTGGCCGAGTCCGAACTCGGCTCCGAAGCCCAGCGCGAGCGGCGCAAGCGCATCCTGGACGCCACCCTGGCGATCGCGTCGAAGGGTGGCTACGAGGCCGTCCAGATGCGGGCCGTGGCCGAGCGCGCCGACGTCGCGGTGGGCACCCTGTACCGGTACTTCCCGTCGAAGGTGCATCTGCTGGTGTCCGCGCTGGGCCGGGAGTTCGAGCGCATCGACGCCAAGACCGACCGGGCGGCCCTGTCGGCGGGCGCCACCGCCTATCAGCGACTCAACATCATGGTCGGCAAGCTCAACCGCGCCATGCAGCGCAATCCGCTGCTCACCGAGGCCATGACGCGCGCCTTCGTGTTCGCCGACGCGTCGGCCGCCGGTGAGGTCGACCACGTCGGCAAGCTGATGGATTCGATGTTCGCCCGCGCGATGAGCGACGGTGAACCCACCGAGGACCAGTACCACATCGCGCGGGTGATCTCCGACGTGTGGCTGTCCAACCTGCTGGCATGGCTGACGCGCCGCGCCTCCGCGACCGACGTCAGCAAGCGGCTGGACCTGGCCGTGCGGCTGCTCATCGGAGACGGCGACCAGCCTAAGATCTGAGCGGCGTGAGCGCACCTACGCCCGACCTGACGGCTGCGCTGCTCGACGCCGCGCGGCGAGCGTGCCGCGACTGCTGGTGACCTCCGATTTCGACGGCACCCTGTCGCCGATCGTCAACAATCCCTGCCGATGCCCGGCCGCTGCCCGCTGCCGGCCGGGCCTTCGTCGACCTCGCCGAACTGCCGTCGACGCGCGTCGCGCTGATCTCCGGGCGGGCGCTGCGAGACCTGCGGACGTTGTCGTCGATGCCGTCGACGGTGCACCTGGTCGGCAGCCACGGCGCCGAGTTCGACTCCGGGTTCTCGCACGAGATCGATCGGGAGCTGCTGCAGACGATCACCGACACGTTGGCCTCGATCGCATCGGGCAAGCCGGGGGTGACGGTCGAGACGAAGCCGGCCAGCGTCGCGCTGCACGTCCGCAACGCCGGTCCCGCCGACGGTGAGGCCGCGCTGCGTGCGGCCCGGGCGGCGTCCGACGCACTGGGATGCGCACGCCACCGACAGGCAAGGCGGTCCTCGAGTTCGCGGTGATCTCCACCGACAAGGGTGAGGCGATCGACATCCTCCGCGACCGGCACGACGCAACGGCCGTGGTGTTCTTCGGCGACGACGTCACCGACGAGAAGGCGTTCCGGCGGCTGCGCGACGCCGACGTCGGGGTCAAGGTCGGTCCGGGCGACACGCTGGCGCGGTTTCCGGGTCGACGCACCGGAGGACGTCGCGACCGCGCTGCGCTACCTGCTCGAGCGTCGCCGCGAGGAGTCAGGCCGGCGGGCCTGACGTGCGGCCCCGCACCACCTCGGTGTCGAGCACCTCGATGACGGGCAGACCCGACCGCGGCGGGTGGTGCAGCAGTTCGCCTGCGCGCCGGCCCTTCTCGACGCTGGGCTGCACGACGGTGGTCAGGCCGCGCTGCCGCGCCTCCGGCACCCCGTCGAAGCCCGTGACCGTCATCTGGCCCGGCACATAGATGCCGCGGGCGCGCAGGTGGTCCATCGCCGACAGCGCCAGCACGTCGGCCGTGCACATCAGCGCGGTGATCCGGGGATTCGCCTCCAGTGCGACCGTCGGCGCCCGCACCGCCGGACGTGGGCAGATGCTCGTAGCTCTCGACGACGGTCAGCGACTCCGGATCCAGTCCCGCCGCGGACATCGCGTCGCACACGCCGCGGATGCGCTCGCTCTGGACGTGGAAATGCGGGGTCCGCACCCGCTCCGGGTCGGCCACCGCAGGACCGGGACCGCCGTGTGGCCAGTCGCGCCCGAGTCGCATCGTCAGCAGCCCGATCTCGCGATGACCGAGCTCCAGAACATGTTCGGCGAGGCTGCGCATCGCGGCGCGGTCGTCGATGCACACCCGGGACGCGCCGGGAACGTCCTTGGGCTGGTCGACCACCACGACAGGCAGGTGTCGTTGCAGCACCGCCGGCAGATAGGGGTCGTCGTCGGAGGCCGAGTACACGACGAACCCGTCGACCCCGGCGGCCAGCACCGCGGCCGACCCGTCGGCGACGCTGCGGTTCGGACCGACCGAGACCAGCAGCAGGCCCTGGCCGACCTCCTCACACGATTCGGCAAGCCCTGCAACGAAATCGAGCGCCGCAGGATCGCTGAAGGAGTAGTTCAGCGGCTCGGTGATGACCAGACCCACCGCGCCGGCCTTGCGGGTGCGCAGCGACCGGGCCACCGGATCAGGGCCCGGATAGCCGAGCCGCTTGGCGGTGGACAGCACCCGCTCGCGCAGCTCGGCCGACAACTGGTCGGGCCGGTTGTAGGCGTTGGAGACGGTGGTGCGCGAAACCTTGAGCTCGGCGGCCAGCGAGGCCAGGGTCGCGCGCCGCCGCGGCGCCGGACTCCTGGACATGCCAGTTGAGGTTAGTGGATGACCTGCCCCTGGACGTCGAGGCGCAGCGTCCCCATGGGGTACAGTTATTGGAAACGATTTTCATGTCTGTTAAGAGAGCTTCAGAGACTGCATGCGTGCCCTCGTCGCCGCGGGAGCGGCCGCTCTTCTGACGGTCGCCGTCGCCGGGTGCTCGCAGGGTCAGCAGGAGTCCGAGAACGGCCCGGTCAGCGTCGTGGCCTCCACCGACGTGTGGGGCAGTGTGGCCAGCGCCGTCGTCGGCGATCACGCGACGGTGACCTCGATCCTCACCGGCACCGTCGCCGACCCACACTCATTCGAGGCCAGCCCCACCGACGCCGCCGAAATCTCGGACGCGTCCCTGGTGGTGTTCAACGGTGGCGCCTACGACCACTGGGTCGACGAGGTCCTGGCGACCAGCCCGGACGTGCCGACGGTCGACGGTTACTCGCTGCTCGCACCGTCGCAGCAGCCGGCCAACGAGCACGTCTTCTACGACCTTGGCACCGTCAAGAAGGTGGCGGACAGCATCGCCGAGAAATTCGCGAAGTCCGACCCCGCCCATGCCGCCGACTACACCTCCAACGCCGCGAAGTTCGGCAACGCAATCGACACGCTCGCTATGGCTCAGCGTGCAATCGGCCAGACCCATCCGGGGGCATCGGTGGTGTCGACGGAACCGGTTGCCTACTACGCACTGCGCAACTCCGGCATCACCGACCGGACGCCGCAGAAGTTCGCCGACGCCGTCGAGGAAGGCGACGAACCGTCACCCGCCGATATCGCCGCCATGCTCGACCTGATCAACTCCCGCCAGGTGTCCGCCATCATCGTCAACACCCAGACGCAAAGGGCTGTCACAAAACAGATTTCGGATGCGGCACAGCAGGCCTCGCTGCCGCTCATCTCGGTCACCGAGACCCTGCCCGAAGGCCTGGACTACGTGAGCTGGCAGCGGGATACGATCGCCCAGATCGCGGCCCAATTGGATCGTGCGCCGCCCCAAGCCGATAATCGCTTTCCGTGCCCACCAAGTCCCGCGAGGTCGTCTCGCTGAACCGTGCGCGCCTCGCCTTCGGTGAGCGCGTGCTGTGGGACGGACTCGACCTGTTGGTCGGCGCGGGAGAGTTCATCGCCGTCCTCGGGCCCAACGGCACCGGCAAGACGTCGTTGCTCAAGGTGCTCCTCGGCCAGGTGCCGCTCAGCGACGGCTCAGTCGCCGTCGAGGGCCGCCCGGTCACAGCAGGCAGCGAGCGGATCGGCTATGTGCCCCAACACCGTTCCCTTGACCGCGGACTTTCCCTGCGCGGGTCGGACCTCGTCGCGCTCGGCTACGACGGGCACCGCTGGGGCCTGGCCGGCTGGGGCGGGCGGCGCGCTCGGCCAAGCGGGAGGCGGTCCGCCGCGCGCTGGCCCAGGTGAACGCCACGCACCTGGCGCATGTGCCGGTCGGAGTGATGTCCGGAGGGGAACTGCAGCGTGTCCGCGTCGCACAGGCCCTTGCCACAGACCCCGTACTCCTGCTCTGCGACGAACCGCTGCTCAACCTCGACCCGGCCAAGCCCGGCTGGTCTCGCTTGATCGACCGCCGTCGCCAGGAGGCAGGCACCGCCGTCCTGTTCGTCACCCACGAAGTCGACCCCGTCCTCCCGTACGTGGACCGGGTCATCTACCTCGTCGACGGACGCTTCCGCATCGGCACCGTCTCCGAGGTCATGACATCGGAGACGCTCTCTGAGCTGTACCGCTCCGACATCCAGGTGATCAAGGTAGGCCAGCGGTACATCGTGGTCGGCGAACACAGCCAGTACCACGACCACGACCACGCCGACGAACCGGGCGGCCACGTCCATGATGAGAAGCTCGACCACCTGTTCTCCCACTTCTTCGACTTCGGCGTGACCGCCGATCTACTCAGCCGCGACTTCGTACAGCAGGCCCTACTCGCCTCGGTGCTCCTGGCGCTGGTGTCGGGGTCATCGGGCCGTTGATCGTCATGCGACAGATGTCGTTCGCGGTGCACGGGTCCAGCGAGTTGTCCCTCACCGGAGCGGCATTCGCGCTGCTCGTCGGCTTCAACATCGGCGTCGGCGCCCTCCTTGGCTCCGCGATCGCCGCCATCCTGTTCGGCATCCTGGGTCAGCGCGCCCGCGAACGGGACTCCGCGATAGGCGTCGTCCTCGCGTTCGGCCTGGGCCTGGCCGTGTTGTTCATCCACCTCTATCCCGGCCGTACCGGGACGAGTTTCGCGTTGCTCACCGGTCAGATCGTCGGCGTCGGTTACTCGGGCCTCGCCCTGCTCGCGGTAGTGACCGTGGTGGTGATCGCGGTGCTGGCCGCGTCCTACCGCCCGCTGCTGTTCGCCACGGTGGACCCCGAGTCGCTGCCGGCCGGGGAGTGCCGGTCCGTGGGCTCGGCATCGTGTTCGCCGCGCTGGTCGGTGTCACGGCGGCACAGGGCGTGCAGATCGTCGGCGCACTGCTGGTCATGTCGCTGCTGATCACGCCCGCCGCCGCGGCGGCCCGGGTGTTCACGTCGCCGATCAGGGCGATCGCGGCATCGGTGATCTTCGCGGAGTTCGCGGCGGTCGGCGGCATGGTCTTTCGTTCGCACCCGGGGTTCCGGTGTCCGTCTTCGTCACGACGATCTCGTTCACGATCTTCTTGATCTGCTGGCTGATCGGTAGCCGCCGACAGGCGAGCTGAGGGCTCCTAGGCTGGCCGTCGTGGCCACCTCGACCATCGATCTGAATGCCGACCTCGGCGAGGGTTTCGGGGTGTGGACCCTCGGCGACGACGACGCGATGCTCGACATCGTCACCTCCGCCAACGTCGCCTGCGGTTTCCACGCCGGCGACTCCGGCGACCCTGGTGCGGGTGTGCCGGGCCGCGGCCGCAGCGTGGCGTCCGCGATCGGCGCCCAGGTCAGCTACCGCGATCTGGCCGGGTTCGGCAGACGCTTCATCGACGTGCACCCGACGAACTGACCGCCGACGTGATCTACCAGATCGGCGCCCTGTCGGCGCTGGCCCGCGGCGCGGCATCCGTGTCACTACGTCAAACCCCATGGTGCGCTGTACAACTCGATCGTCACCACCGAGACCAGGCGCACGCCGTCGCCGAGGCCGTGCACGCGGTCGACCCCGGGCTGCCGGTGCTCGGGCTGGCCGGCTCGGTGTTCTTCGCCGCTGCAGAGCGATTGGGTCTGCGTACCGTGCCCGAAGCGTTCGCCGACCGCGCCTACCGGCCCGACGGGCAGTTGGTGTCGCGCCGCGAACGCAACGCGGTGCTGCACGACGTCGACGAGATCGCCGCGCGGGTGATGTCGATGGTCACCGACGGGCGGGTCACCGCGGTGGACGGCTCCACGATACCGATCACCGTCGAATCGGTCTGCGTGCACGGTGACTCGCCCGGCGCCGTGCAGATCGCGGGGGCGGTTCGCGAGCGGCTCGCGAGCGACGGTGTGGCCCTGGCGCCGTTCAGCTAGCGGCGGAGTCCCGGTTGGCGCCGCCACGACGCTGGCGAGCAACCCGGGCATGGCGGCATCGACCTCGTCGAGGCGCAGCCGCTGAAAGGTCAGCCCGTCGATCACCATCCGCTCGGTGATGCCGGCCTCGCGCAGGATCTTGAAATGGTGGGTGGCGGTCGACTTGTTGATGCCGTCGTAGAGCGCCGCGCACTGCAGCGGGGTGCCGGCGTTGTACAGGCGACGGACGACCTCCAGCCGGACCGGATCGTGGATCGCGGCCAGCACCTTCTGCACCGACCCACCGGGTGCGCCAGGTCGGCCGACCAGCCGTTGTTCGCCCATGGAAGTGTCCTCCGTCACGCGATCGGTTTGATGTCCGTCAAACCCAGCGTACGCTCGACAGTTCGATATCCGTCAAACTTACCCGACGGAGGTGGCACCGCGATGGTGGCGATCGACCGCTCGATCGGCCCGAGACGCAGCGCTGGGCCTACCCGCTGCTGCTGGTGCTCAGCGGGGTCGCGCTCGGCGTCTCCGGGCTGCCCGCGCCGCTGTACGGCATCTACGAGACGAACTGGCATCTCTCGCCGCTGGCCACCACCATCGTCTTCGCGGTGTACGCCCTCGCCGCCCTGGCCGCCGTGCTGGTGTCGGGCAGGATCTCCGACGTCGTCGGCCGCAAGCCGGTGCTGGTCGCCGCGCTGATCGCGCTGCTGGTCGGGCTCGGCGTGTTCCTGGTCGCCGACAGCATGGCGATGCTGCTGCTGGCCCGCACCATCCACGGCGCGGCGGTCGGCTCGATCGTGGTCGCCGGCGCGGCGGCCCTGCTGGACCTGCGGCCCGATCACGGCGTGCGTTCCGGTCAGCTCAGCGGGGTCAGCTTCAACATCGGGATGACAGTGGCGATCGTCGGCTCGGCGCTGCTGGCCCAGTACGCACCGCACCCGCTGCGCACCCCGTATGCCGTCGTCGCGGTGGTCTGCCTGATCGTCGGCGTCGGGCGTGCTGGCGCTGCGCGAACCGCACACCGCGCGCTCCAGCGGCCCCATCCGGATCGCCAAACCCGCTGTGCCCGCAGGAGATCCGCGGCGACTTCTGGTTCTCCGCACTCGGCGCGATGGCGTCCTGGTCGGTGCTCGGGGTGCTGCTGTCGCTGTACCCGTCGCTGGCGGCGCACCAGACCCACATCGACAACCTGGTCTTCGGCGGCGGCGGTGGTCGGCACCACCGCCTTCGCCGCCGCGCTGGCTCAACTGGCCGCCACCCGGATGCCGGCGCGGCGTGCTCGGCGATCATCGGTGACGTCGGGATGGCGGTCACGCTGCTGCTGACGATCCCGGTGCTGCTGACCCACCGTGGCAGCTGGTTTTCGTCGCTGCCGCGCTGCTCGGCGCGACGTTCGGGCTCGGATTCGGCGGCTCGCTGCGGCACCTGTCCGACGTGGTGCCCGCGGGCAGGCGCGGCGAGACGATGTCGGCGTTCTATCTGCTCGCCTACACGGCGATGGCCGTCCCGACCCTCGATCGCGGGCTGGGCGGCCACCCGATGGGATCTGGCCGCGGTGTTCCCGTGGTTCGCCGGCGCGGTCGCGGCGGCCTGCCTGGGCGCCGCCGTGGCCGGGCTCCGCAGCACCAGGGCTGCGGCCGAGCGCGAGCGACACCGCCTAGGGTGTCGAATGCGCCTGAAGCTCGGCCGGCCCGACCTGGGGGCCTACGCCAGTACTTCGACCTGCCGTCCGCGCCGCCGACGGCCACCGCTGACGGTCACGTGGGCCGGAGTCACGACGCTGCTGATCGACGATGGCAGTCGGCGGTGATGACCGACGGATTCTTCTCCCGGCCAAGCCTTCTCACCGTCGCCGCGCCGCGCCGATAACGTCCTCCGGCCCCGCATCGAGGCCGCGCTGTCCCAGGCTGTCGGCGTGACCGCGTCTGGACGCGGTCGCTACCGGTGCACACCCACTACGACCACGCGATGGACTCCGCGGTCGTCGCCGAGCTGACCGGCGCGCGGCTGGTCGGCGGCGCGTCGGCGGCGCACATCGGCCGCGGCCACGGCCTGGACCGGATCGAGGTCGTCGACCCCGGGCGAACGCCGATCACCGCGGGCAACTACGACATCACCCTGATCGAGGCAGACCACTGCCCGCCGGACCGCTTTCCCGGCGCCATCACCGCACCGGTCGTCCCGCCGGTCAAGGCCTCGGCGTACCGGTGCGGCGAGGCGTGGTCGACGCTGGTGCACCACCGCCCCAGCGGCCGAAAGCCTGCTCATCGTCGGCAGCGCCGGATTCGTGGCCGGGCGCGCTGGGCGGCCGCCGCGCCGACGTCGCGTATCTCGGCGTCGGCCAGCTCGGGCTGCAACCCGAGCAGCTACCTCATCGACTACTGGACGCAGACCGTGCGCACGGTCGGCGCGCGCCGCGTGGTGCTGATCCACTGGGACGACTTCTTCCGGCCGTTGCGACAAGCCGTTGCGCGCCTTGCCGTATGCCGCCGACGACCTCGACGCCTCGATGCGGGTGCTGACCCGGCTCGCCGCCGACGACGGCGTCGCACTGCACCTGCCCACGCTGTGGCGGCGCGGCCGACCCATGGAGCTGACGCTGGCGCTGTCGTCGCGCTGGCCGCGGTGCTCGGGTTCGCGCTGCTGCGGCCACACCGCTGGCCCGAAGCCGTCGTCGCGGTGCCCGCGGCGGCGCTGGTCATCGCGGCCGGCGCGGTCTCGTGGCACGACGCTGTGGCCGAGGTGGGCCGGCTGCGCCGGTGGTCGGGTTCCTGGCCGCGGTGCTGGTGCTGGCGCGGCTGTGCGACGACGAGGGGCTGTTCCACGCCGCAGGCGTGGTGATGGCGCGGGCCACCTCCGGCGGCCAGAACCGGCTGCTGGCCTCGGTGTTCGCGATCGCCGCCGCCGTGACCGCGATGCTGAGCCTGGACGCCACCGTGGTGCTGCTGACGCCGGTCGTGCTGGCGACCGCGCGCACGCTCGCCGTCCCGGCCCGGCCGCACGCCTACGCCACCGCCCACCTGGCCAACAGCGCATCGCTGCTGCTGCCGGTGTCCAACCTGACCAACCTGCTGGCCTTCAGCGCCGCCGGGCTGTCGTTCCTGCACTTCGCCGCGGTGATGTCGCTGCCCTGGCTGGCGGCGATCGTCGTCGAATTCGTGCTTGCTGCGTTGGGTTTTCGCCAAGGATCTGGCGGTCGCGCCGCGACGCGACCCGACACACCGAGCCGGTCGAGGTGCCGGTGTTCGCACTGGTCGTGCTGGGGCTGACGCTGGCCGGCTTCGCGGTGACCTCCCTGCTCGGGCTGTCGCCGGCGTGGGCGGCGCTGGCCGGGGCGCTGGTGCTGGGTGCGCGCGCGCTGGCACGCGGCGCACCACGGTCGATCGCGAGGATCGCCGTTGCGGTCGACGTGCCGTTCCTGGCGTTCGTGCTGTGCCTCGGCGTCGTGGTCGACGCGGTGATGCGCAGCGGCCTGGATCGCGCCATGCACCGGGTGCTGCCCGACGGGCAGGGCCTGCTCGGCACTGCTCGGCATCGCCGCGGTGGCCGCGCGTGCTGTCCAACCTCGTCAACAACCTGCCCGCGGTGCTGGTGCTGCTGCCGCTGGTGACGCGCGGCCGGGCCCGCCGCGGTGCTGGCCGTGCTGATCGGGGTGAACATCGGGCCGAACCTGACCTACGTCGGCTCGCTGGCGAACCTGTTGTGGCGCAGGCGTGGTACATCGGGACCGGCGACATGAAAGCCGGGTTCGGCGAGTTCAGCCGGGTCGGCCTGATGCACCACACCCGCTCGTGCTGATCGCCGCGGTGCTGGGGCTGTGGGCCGGAATCCAGCTGTTCGGGGCTCTAGACCCTGCGTTGCCGGGCGATCTCGGCGAGCACCACACCCGCTGCGACCGACGCGTTGAGCGACTCGGTCGGACCGGCCATCGGGATCGACACGATGGCATCGCAGTTCTCCCGGACCAGCCGGGACAGGCCCTTGCCCTCCGACCCGACCACGACCACGATCGGTCCGGCTGGCGTCGATCTCGTCGACCGCGGTGTCACCGTCAGCGTCGAGGCCGACGACCTGCAGACCCGAATCGGCCCACTGCTTCAGCGTCCGGGTGAGGTTGGTCGCCCGCGCGACACGCAAGCGGGCCGCCGCCCCCGCGCTGGTGCGCCACGCCACTGCGGTCACCGACGCGGACCTGCGCTGCGGGATGAGCACTCCGTGCCCACCGAACGCAGCGACCGACCGGACGATCGCACCGAGGTTACGCGGATCGGAGATGTTGTCCAGCGCGACCAGAAGTGGCTGCGCCGCTTCCTTTTTCGCCTCGGCGAGCAGGTCGTCGGGATGTGCGTAATCGTAGGGCGGCACCTGCAGGGCGAGGCCCTGGTGCAGGCCGTTGGCCGAGATCCGGTCCAGGTCGTGGCGCGGCACCTCGAGGATCGAGATGCCCCTTGTCGGCGGCGATCTGCACGGCTGCGGTGAGCCGTTCGTCGGAGTCGGTGCCCAGCGCCACGTACAGCGCGGTGGCGGGCGACCCCCGCCCGCAGGCACTCCAGCACCGGGTTGCGGCCGAGGACGATCTCGGTCTCGTCGGTCTTCTTGTGCCTGCCCTGCTGCTTGCGGGCGGCCTTGGCGGCACGCTTGGCCGCCGGGTGATTTGGCCGCTCGTGCGCGGGCGGTGTGGCGCCCTTGCCTTCCAAACCACGGCGACGGACACCGCCGGAGCCGACCGTCGGCCCCTTCTTGGTGCCCGCCTTGCGTACCGCGCCGCGCCGTTGGGAGTTGCCCGCCATTACTTGTCCGCCCGTCCAACCGGCCGTTTGCTGGACCCGTCCAGCAGTGACCACTGAGGTCCGTCAGCGGTGTCGGTGACCTCGATGCCCGCCTCCTTGAGCCGGTCGCGGATCGCGTCGGCTTCCGCCCAGTCGCGACATGCCCTGGCTTCCTCGCGGCGACGCACCTCGGCCTGCACGAGCACGTCGACCGCGGCCAGTGCGGCCGAGGTCTCGTCGCGCGACTCCCAACGCTCGTCCAGCGGGTCGGCGCCGAGAATGCCCATCATCGCCCGGATCGACATCGCGTGGGTCAACGCGGTCTCGTGGTCGCCCGCATCGAGCGCACGGTTGCCTTCGGCGCGAGCGGAATGCACTTCGGAGAGCGCGATCGGCACCGCCAGATCGTCGTCGAGCGCTGCACCGAACTTCGGGGTCCACTGGCCGGGCACCACCGCGCCCACCCGGCTGCGCACCCGGTGCAGGAAGTCCTCGATCCCGGTGTAGGCCTTCGCCGCGTCCTGCAGCGCCGTCTCGGAGAACTCCAGCATCGACCGGTAGTGCGCGCTGCCCAGGTAGTAGCGCAACTCGGCGGCCCGAACCCGTTGCAGCACAGCGGGTATCGCCAAGACATTGCCCAGCGACTTGCTCATCTTCTCGCCACCCATGGTGACCCAGCCGTTGTGCAGCCAGAACCGGGCGAACCCGTCCCCGGCGGCTTCGGCCTGGGCGATCTCGTTCTCGTGGTGCGGGAAGACCAGATCCATTCCGCCGGCGTGGATGTCGAACTCCGGGCCGAGGTAGGCCTCGCACATCGCCACGCACTCGGTGTGCCAGCCGGGACGTCCGCGGCCCCACGGTGTCGGCCACGACGGCTCGCCCGGCTTGGCGCCCTTCCACAACGTGAAGTCGCGTTGGTCGCGCTTGCCGGACGCGACGCCCTCACCCTGATGGACGTCGTCGATCCGGTGCCCGGACAACTTGCCGTAGTCGGGCAGCGTCGCGACGTCGAAATACACGTCCCCGGCACCGGTGTAGGCGTGTCCCCTGTCGATGAGACTCTCGATGAGCTCGACTATCTGGGTGATGTGCCCGGTCGCTCTCGGCTCCGCCGACGGCGGGAGGACGCCCAGGGCGTCGTACGCGGCTGTGAACGCCCGTTCGTAGGTGGCCGCCCACTCCCACCATGGACGCCCCGCGTCGGCGGCCTTGTTGAGGATCTTGTCGTCGATGTCGGTGACGTTGCGGATGAACGCGACGTCGAAGCCCTTGGCGGTCAGCCAGCGGCGAAGGACGTCGAACGCGACGCCGCTGCGGACATGGCCGATGTGCGGCAGGCCCTGGACCGTCGCCCCGCACAGGTAGATCGAGACGTGACCGGGCCGCAGTGGCGCGAAATCGCGCACACCGCCAGACAAGGTGTCATAGAGCCGCATGCCAGATGCGGGGCGTTCGGTCACGACGGGCCAGCTTACCGGCCTGTTCGGGCCTGATCGTCATCGCCGACCACTTCGTTGTCGGTCGACTCCTCGCGCAAGCGTTCGTCGGTGATCACCAGAGCGGTGGCTATCGCCGCCAGCCCCTCTCCTCGTCCGGTCAGACCGAGGCCGTCGGTGGTGGTCGCCGACACCGACACCGGAGCCTTCAGGAGCTCGGAGAGCATCTGCTGCGCCTCCGCACGGCGCGGGCCGACCTTCGGCTGATTGCCGATGACCTGCACCGCAGCGTTTCCCACCCGCAGCCCGGCGGCCGCCAGCAGCGCGTGCACATGCCGAAGCATGTCTGCGCCGCTGACCCCACGCCACTGCGGGCGATCGGTCCCGAACACCTCGCCGATGTCGCCCATACCGGCCGCCGACAACAGCGCATCGCACAACGCATGCGCCGCGACGTCGCCGTCAGAATGCCCGGCGCACCCGTCATTGCCGTCGAACAGCAGGCACAGCAGCCAACACGGACGTCCGGCTTCGATGGGATGTACGTCGGTGCCGAGCCCGATTCTCGGCTGAGTCACTGCTCTTCGCGCAAGCGACTCATGCCGACTCACTTCCTTCAGGAAGCGGCAGCGAGAGCCTCGTCGAGAATGGTCGCAGCCTTCTCGTCATCGGTGTTCTCGGCGAGCGCCAGCTCGCCGACCAGGATCTGCCGGGCCTTGGCCAGCATCCGCTTCTCGCCGGCCGAAAGCCCGCGCTCCTGGTCACGACGCCACAGATCGCGGACGACCTCGGCGACCTTGTTCACGTCACCGGAGGCCAGCTTTTCCAGATTGGCCTTGTACCGGCGCGACCAGTTGGTGGGCTCTTCGGTATGCGGGGCGCGCAGCACCTGGAAGACCTTGTCCAGGCCCTCCTGTCCGACGACATCGCGCACGCCCACGTATTCGGCGTTGTCAGCGGGTACCCGAACGGTGAGATCGCCCTGAGCGACCTTCAGGACGAGGTATTCCTTCTGTTCGCCCTTGATGGTCCGGGTTTCGATCGCCTCGATCAACGCAGCACCGTGGTGTGGATAGACAACGGTGTCTCCGACCTTGAAAATCATCAGTTTCGAGCCCCTTTCACCCCCCTATGTTAACACGGGCCGCCTGGGGGGTGCGGATCAACGATGCAGGTCAGGGGCACAGTCGGTGAAGACTAGGGGTTGACAGGCCAGCGAATCCATGCAAGGCGGCCGCCGCTTGGCGTTAGCTGTCCGGCTGCCGGCGACACCCGGAATGGGCTCTCCGGCAGACGCATCGCCCCTGCGCTACCGCATGCATTCGCCACCTACTACTCTGCATAGTCGAACGACTGGGATCATTTGAACCCGGCGCGCCATGTCGCCTCGTCGGCCGAGCAGGAGGCCCACAGTGAACCCCTTCCAACGGCGCACTCGTGCCTACGGCCGGTCCGTCCGCTTCGCTCTGGCGGCATGTGGAATGGCCGCGGTGGCCGCGCTGAGCGGCTGCAGCGCCGGCCAGGTCGCCCAGACCGCGACACAGGAGGCGGCGGTCAACGGCACCAACGGCCGGGCGGGCGATGTCGTGCTGCGCAACGTTCACCTGCGCGCGGACCTGACGACGGACTACGTCCAGCCGGGTCGCGACGTGGAGTTGATCTTCGTCGCCGCCAACGCGTCTCCCGACGTAGCCGACAAGCTCCTCTCGATCACCTCCGACGTCGGCAGCGTGACGCTGACCGGCGACACCGCCTTGCCCGTCAACGGTGTGCTGGTGGTCGGGACTCCCGACGGCCAGCCGACCCAGCTGGAGAGTGTCGAGGCCGCGGACTCCGCCGAGGCCACGGTGGCGTTGTCCAAGCCCGTCACCAACGGCCTGACCTATGACTTCACCTTCACCTTCGAGAAGGCAGGGGAGACCACCATCGAGGTGCCGATCTCGGCCGGCGAGGCCCCCCGGCGCGAAGCCGCCGGCGAGGCCGGTGACTCCGGCGGTCACTCGGGCGGTCACTGACCGGTTGTTTGATCCGTGTTGGTCCGAGACACGGACTCCGATCGCTGAGATTCTGTCGGTCCCGCCGGTTACGGTCACCGCGTGGCCCGGGTCGGTTCGAAAGCGCGTTCGCAGTATCGCTGTTCGGAATGCCATCACGTCTCGGCCAAGTGGGTGGGCCGGTGCGCTGACTGCGGTACCTGGGGCACCGTCGACGAAGTTGTCCTGACCGTCGCTGCGGCCGCTTCGGGGACCCGGCGCGCGATCGTTCCGACCTCCCCCGCAGTGCCGATCAGTTCCATCGATCCCGGGGCCACCCGGCATTTCCATACCGGGGTCAGTGAACTGGACCGGGTGCTCGGCGGAGGTCTGGTGCCCGGATCGGTCACGCTACTGGCAGGCGATCCTGGTGTCGGCAAGTCGACGCTGCTCCTCGAGGTCGCCCACCGCTGGGCACAGACCGGCCGCCGGGCGCTGTATCTGTCCGGTGAGGAGTCGGCGGGTCAGATCCGGCTTCGGGCCGAACGCACCCGGTGTACCCACGACGAGGTCTACCTGGCCGCCGAGTCGGACCTGCAGACAGCGCTCGGCCACATCGAGGTCGTGCAACCCTCGCTGGTCGTCGTTGACTCCGTGCAGACGATGTCCACCACCGAGGCCGACGGCGTCACCGGAGGCGTCACCCAGGTCCGGGCGGTCACGACCGCGCTGACGATGACGGCCAAGACGACCGGGGTGGCGATGCTCCTGGTCGGCCACGTCACGAAGGACGGTGCCATTGCCGGGCCCCGCTCGCTGGAGCACCTCGTCGACGTCGTCCTGCACTTCGAGGGTGACCGCTCCTCGTCGCTGCGGATGGTGCGCGGCGTCAAGAATCGATTCGGCGCAGCTGACGAGGTCGGGTGTTTCCTGTTGCACGACAATGGAATCGAGTGCGTCTCCGACCCGTCAGGATTGTTTCTCGACCAGCGGCCCAAAGCGGTGCCGGGCACCGCGGTGACGGTGACGCTCGACGGCAAACGCCCGATGATCGGCGAGGTGCAGGCGCTGATCGGCTCGCCGGCGAGCGGGAGCCCGCGGCGGGCGGTCAGCGGCATCGACTCCTCGCGCGCGGCCATGATCACCGCGGTGCTGGAGAAGCGGGCCAAGCTGCCTGTCGGTGCGAATGACATCTACCTGTCCACGGTCGGCGGGATGCGGCTGACCGATTCGTCCTCGGATCTCGCGGTGGCGCTGGCGATCGCATCGGCCTTCACCGACCTGGCGATGCCGACCACGGCGGTGGCGATCGGCGAGGTCGGGCTGGCCGGGGATCTGCGGCGGGTGACCGGAATGGACCGCCGCCTGGCCGAGGCCGCCAGGCTCGGGTTCACGACAGCGGTGGTGCCCGCGGGCGTGACGTCCGCGCCGCCGGGGCTGCGGGTGGTTTCGGCCGACGACATCACCTCGGCGTTGCAGGCGCTGCGGCGGATCAGCCAGAATGGCGCGAACTGATGGCCGATGAGGCCATGGCGCGAAGTGAAGTAGCCCCAGGGGGATCGGTGGAGAACAAATGTCGGTGAAGTCGACCGGGCGGACGACGCGCACGGTCGTGCAGCTGGCCCGGCCGACCATGCGGGAGACGATCGCCCGGCTGGCACCCGGAACGGCCCTTCGCGACGGCCTGGAACGCATCCTGCGGGGCAAGACCGGCGCCCTGATACTCATCGGTTACGACGACAGCGTCGAGACCATCTGCGACGGCGGTTTCTCGCTGGATGTCCGGTACGCCCCCACCCGCCTGCGTGAGCTGTCGAAGATGGACGGTGCGGTAGTGCTGTCCAGCGACGGCAGCCGCATTCTGCGGGCCAATGTTCAGTTGGTGCCCGATCCGTCCATCCCCACCGAAGAGTCTGGTACCCGGCACCGCTCCGCGGAGCGCACCGCGATCCAGACCGGCTACCCGGTGATCTCGGTCAGCCATTCGATGAGCATCGTCACCGTCTACGTCGCCGGCGAGCGCCATGTGGTGCCCGAATCGGCGACGATCCTGTCGCGTGCCAACCAGACCATCGACACCCTGGAGCGCTACAAGACTCGCCTCGAGGAGGTCGGCAGGCAGCTCTCGACGGCTGAGATCGAAGACTTCGTGACGTTGCGCGACGTGATGACGGTCGTGCAGCGTTTGGAGATGGTCCGCCGGATCAGCCTGGAGCTCGACTCCGACGTCGTCGAGCTGGGCACCGACGGACGGCAGCTCAAGCTCCAGTTGGACGAGCTCGTCGGTGACAACGACGTGGACCGCGAGCTCATCGTGCGTGACTACCACGCCAATCCCGAGCCGCCCACCGCGGCTCAGGTCAGCGCCACCCTGGAAGAGCTCGACGCGCTGTCGGACGGCGAACTGCTCGACTTCACGGCCCTGGCCAGGGTCTTCGGTTATCCGTCGACCGCCGAGGCGCAGGATTCCGCGATGAGCTCGCGCGGTTACCGCGCCATGGCGGGCATCCCGAGGCTGCAGTTCGCCCACGTTGACCTGCTGGTGCGCTCGTTCGGTTCATTGCAGGGACTACTGGCGGCCAGTGCCAGCGACCTGCAATCCGTGGAAGGCATCGGATCGATGTGGGCGCGCCACATCAGAGAAGGCCTGTCCCAGCTGGCCGAGTCAACGATCGCCGACCGGCTCGCCTAGGGCCGCCCGGTCGGTCAGCCGACGGGCCCGGGTGGCGGTCCCTGCGGGCCTGATCCATCGGCGCCGGGCGGCGCCTGGGTGGGCTGCGCGAGCATGAACGGCACGGTCGCCGAACGCAGGTTGCCCAACTGGACGACCAGGTTGTAGGTGCCCGGCCCGATGGGCTGGCGCGGCAGCGGGCAGTTCGGCGCCGAACCCATACCGGTCCATGTGACTTCGGTCGTCACCTGTTCGCCGGGCTGGAACGTCTTGATCAGCGTCTCGTTGGACGGTGCGCAGTCCAGGTTCGACCACAGCCGCTGGTTGTCCAGCGAGTAGACGTAGGCGGCCAGCACCGCGGCCCCCACGTCACGCTGGCAGGCGACCAGGCCGATGTTCGTGACGACCATGGTGAATTTCGGCTGGTCACCGACGACGTATTGCGGCACGTTGGTGATGCCCTTGACCGCCAGGGTCGAATCGGGGCAGTCGTCGCCCTCCTTGAGTATCGGCGGTGGCACCACGGCGGCGGTCGGCGTCGGAGTCGGCGGCGGGGCTTGCTGCGCCGGCGGCTGTACAGGCGATTTGACCTCGGGGTTCTCCCCGGGCAGCGGCGTCGGCCCCGTGGCCTGCGAAGGCGCGGACTCGTTGGCGGTCGGCTTTTCCGAGCTGGTGGTGTTCATCACGACCACCGCGACGATGGCGGCGATCACGCCGATGACCAGCACGGCAATGCCGAGCGCGAGCGCCCTGCGTCGCCAGTAGATCTGGTGTGGCAGCGGGCCATGCGGTTCTAGATCCAGCACACCACCACGGTAAGGCCAGGTCACGCCACATTGCCCGAGGTTGCCCGGCGTGTCGGCGATGAGCGCTTGCGGGGGACGCTTGCGCGAAGAGCAGAAGTGCGCGCTCAGCCCTCGCCGATGTCACCGATGTGGTCGCGCAAAGCCACCTGACCGTCGGCCAGTTGGTAGGTCAGGCCCACGATGGCCAGCGCACCCGAATGCACCGCCTCGGCGATCGCCGTGGACCGGCTCAGTAGCTGCTTGCTGGTCTCGGTGACGTGCTTGGCCTCGAACTCGTCGACGCGGGTGAGTCCGTCGCGCCGGCCGATGAGGATCGACGGCATGACCCGCTCCACGACGTCTCGTACGTAGCCGCCAGGTACCGCCCCGTCGTCGAGTGCCGACAACGTCGCCTGCACGGCACCGCAACTGTCGTGCCCGAGGACTGCGATCAGCGGCACTTTCAGAACGGTCACCGCGTACTCGATCGAGCCGAGCACGGCCCCGTCGATGACGTGTCCCGCGGTGCGCACCACGAACATGTCGCCGAGGCCCTGATCGAAGATGATCTCGGCGGCCACCCGGCTGTCTGCGCACCCGAAGAGCACCGCCGTCGGCTTTTGCGCCCCGGCGAGGCTTGCCCGGTACTCGATGCTCTGGCTGGGATGCTCCGGCTTGCCGGCAACGAAGCGCTCGTTACCCTGCTTGAGTGCTTTCCACGCAGTCGCCGGATTTGTGTTGGGCATGGCCGACATTGTGCCCGAGCGGGCCGCGATGATCGATCCGAATGAGCTGACGGCATGGTACGAACGGGACCAGCGCGACCTGCCGTGGCGCCGCCCCGGTGTCTCGGCCTGGCAGATCCTGGTCAGCGAGTTCATGCTGCAGCAGACGCCCGTCGCGCGAGTGGAACCGATCTGGCTGGACTGGATCGCACGCTGGCCAACCCCGTCGGCGACAGCGACGGCCAGCGCCGCCGACGTGCTGCGGGCGTGGGGCAAGCTCGGTTATCCGCGACGGGCCAAGCGCCTGCACGAATGCGCGACGGTGATCGCCGCCGAGCACGGCGATGTGGTGCCCGCCGATGTCGACACGCTGCTGTCGCTGCCCGGCGTGGGAGCGTACACAGCGCGCGCCGTCGCCTGCTTCGCCTACCGGCAACGGGTACCTGTCGTCGACACGAACGTGCGACGGGTGGTGGCCAGGGCCGTGCACGGCCGTGACGATGCCGCGTCGGCGTCGGCGCGTGACCTCGACGACGTCGCCGCCCTGCTGCCCGATGACGAACGCGCACCGCAGTTCTCGGTTGCGCTGATGGAGTTGGGCGCTACGGTGTGCACGGCGCGCGCGCCGCGATGCGGGTTGTGTCCGTTGTCCCACTGCGCGTGGCGATCGCTGGGGTTCCCGTCGGGCGCCGGTCCGCCACGGCGTACGCAGCGCTACGCAGGCACCGACCGTCAGGTTCGTGGCCGGCTGCTCGATGTGTTGCGTGCCAACGCTTTTCCCGTCGCCCGCACCGAGCTCGACCTGGCGTGGACGACGGACACCGCGCAACGCGACCGGGCGCTGGATTCGCTGCTCGTCGACGGGTTGGTGGAGCAGACGGAGGACGGCCGGTTCGCGCTCTGCGGCGAAGGCGGCTCCGCTACGGATCGGTGAGTACGGGAACCGCCCAACGTGCGGCCCTGGCAAGTCGGGACAGCTCGAACCGCCAGACACCCGCATCGGCTGAATGCCACGCGTAGGCGGGGGTTTTGTCGTCAAGCAGTTCGCAGAGTGCCGGTGTTCCGAGCTCTCGGGCCGACCAGTCGTAGAGGTGACCGATCCTCGGCTGGATGACCCCGACGTCCAACATGCGGCCGAACCCGTGCTCGACCGCGACATAGAAGTCCACGTCGTCGCCGAGCGGATAGCGATCCGGCAGGATCCGCGACAGCGACAGGAAGATGCCGGTCATCCCCACCCGCGGATCACCGACCGGGCGACCCAGCGGGGCCAGCCAGCCCATGGCCAGCCGGGGCGCGGCCACCAGCGCGTGGGCGTAGAGCACGCGCACCAGCACCACGTTCATGAAGAACCGTTCCACCCGGTCCTCTTGCGCGGCAAGGGCTTCGTTCGCCAAATAGCCTTCGACGATGCTGACGTTGTGCGCGCGGTACCAGTTGCGCGCGGTCGGTCGTCGGATGAAGTCGAGGTGCGCACTCACCCCAGGGCCGCTCGGCTCGCCGGCGAGGCCGAACGCGAGAGCGCGGGCTTCGGCGGTGTCGCGCAACAACGACTCGTTCAGGGTCCGCCACCATGGGCTACCCGGCCGGGGATCGGTCGGTGGGTTCAGCAGCCCCCGCTGCACCTGCCAGCGCATGAACGCCGATGCGGCCCGGCGGTAAGGAAGGTATCCACGATCCACCCCGCGGGGAACTTCGTACAGTCGGCGCAGCAGCGCCAACCGTGCGATCGGGTCGTCCCGGACACCTTCGACGGCCGCACGAGCAGAATCCGCAGCACCTTCAGGCATGGATGTCCTCGTACGCCAACAGGTTCCGTCAGGCAGTAGCCGCGGTGGCCCCGATGTCGGCCTCGACGGAATTGAACCGTCTGCGGTAATCCGACGGCGTGACGCCGATGACCCGACGGAAATGGTGACGCAGCAGCGTCGCAGTGCCGAACCCGGACTGATCGGCGATGCGATCGATATCCAGCGTCGTCTCCTCGAGCAGCCGACGGGCGAACAGCACCCGCTGATCGGTCACCCACTGCATCGGCGTGCGGCCCGTCTCCTCGACGAACCGCCGGGCGAAGGTGCGAGCCGACATGTGCGCGCGTCTGGACAGCGTGGTCACAGTGTGCGGTTTGTCCAGGTTGGCCAGGATCCAGTCCAGATGAGGCGCGAACCTCTCCGAGCACCGGACCGGTATCGGCTGGTCGATGTACTGCCGCTGACCCCCGTCGCGCTGGGGCGGAACCACCATCCTGCGGGCGATCTTGTTGGTCACCTCGCTGCCCAGTTCCCGGCGGACCAGGTGCAGGCACGCGTCGATGCCCGCTGCCGTACCCGCGCTGGTGATCAGGTCGCCGTCGTCGACGAACAACACGTTGCGGTCGACCACGGCCGTCGGATACATGGCGGCCAACTGGTCGGCGTGCATCCAGTGGGTGGTGCAGGGACGCCCGTCGAGCAGTCCGGCCGCGCCCGCGACGAACGCACCCGAGCACACCGTCAGGATGATCGACCCGGACTCGGCCGCCCGGCGTACCGCATCGAGTGCCTCAGGCAGGTACTCGGCCGACCCGATGGCCGGTATGGCGACCAGGTCGGCGCCGATCAGATCGTCGAGGCCGTGGTCGGGGGTGATCGTCGCCCCGACAGATGTCCGCAGCGGTTTACCCGGTTCGGGGCCACACACCTTGAACTCGAAGTTGGGGACACCGTCGGCCGACCGGTCGATACCGAACACCTCGCAAATGACGCCGAACTCGAAAACCGCGAGACCGTCGAGCACCAGCGTCGACACACTTTTCAACACCATGGCAGCATCTTATCTAAGACTGTCGCTTCTGCCACTGTTGGCACGATATTGTTCTAAGCGCACAATTACTGCCATGAGTACCTCATCGACCGTCCTGCTCCTTCTCGCCCCGTTCGCCCTCGCCGCGCTGCTCAGCTGGGCGGCCAACCGCTCCGGCTCCCTCCGGCTGCACCTCGACCAGTTCCGGTTCGCCGCCCCGATGGGCGGCCGGCTGTTCGAGGATCGCGACTCCTACCGCGTGCAACACGACCTGGACGCCATCCGCACCCGCTTCGAGCGTCAGCCGACATGGCCGAGCTCAACCGCCACGGGTGAACGTCGATAGAAACGCCTGGACCGCGTCCTGGTATTTCCCGGGCGCGTCGTCGTGGACGAGATGGCCGGCGCCGGGCACGTGCAGATACGTCGCCCGCACCCCGGTTTCGGCCATCGTTGTCATCTGGCCGGGCGGGGTGACCGAGTTTCCGGCCTCGATGAGCAGGGTCGGCGCCGACACCGCATGCCACTGACTCCAATAGTCACGGGTCCCCCACTCGGCGGCGATCTCGATCCAGCGGTGCGGGTCGCCGTGCAGGCTCCACCCCGTCGCTGCGCGGTCGAACGCCTCGAGGAAGTACTGACCCGCCACCGGCCCGAATTCGTCGTAAACCTGTTGCGCAGTCGCGAATTCCGCGGGCAACGCGTGCAACCACGGCTCCCACGGGCCGGTGGTCCGGCCGCGGAAGTCGGGTGCCATGTCCTCGACGACGACGGCGGCGACCAACTCGGGGCGGGCCGCAGCCAGACACCACGAGTGCAGTGCACCCATCGAATGCCCGACCATCAGCGCCGGCCTGCCCAGCGCCGCGACCGCGTCGCCGAGATCGGCGACGAACCGCTCGGTGGAGATCGGAAACGCGTCGTCGACCCCGCGGCCGCGGTGCCATGGCGCGTCGTAGGTGAACACCTCGCCCAGTCGCGTCAGCCAGGGCAGCTGACGCGACCACGTGGTGCCCCGGCCCATCAGTCCGTGCACCAGCACCACCGGCGTTCCGGCACCGCCCCGGCAGATCAGCGGATCAGCCACGGCCGAGCCGTGATTGTGGCCAGAACCCATGGGCACATCATCGCCGATGGCACGCGGTAGCCTGATCGGCATGTCCACCGAGAACCCCGTGGTGAAGATCAACGCAATCGAGGTCCCGCCCAACGCCGGTCCGGAGCTGGAGAAGCGGTTCGCGCACCGCGCACACGCCGTCGACAACCAGCCCGGTTTTCTCGGTTTTCAGCTGTTGCGCCCGGTGAAGGGCGAGGACCGCTACTTCGTGGTGACCCAATGGGAATCCGAGGAGGCATTTCAGGCATGGGCGAACGGGCCGGCCATCGAGGCGCACGCCGGCGAGCGCAAAAACCCCGTCGCCACCGGCGCATCACTGCTGGAGTTCGAAGTTGTACTCGACGTTGCGGGGACCGACGCCACGGCGTGAGGCAGCCGGGGCTCGGCGCCGAGCGACCGCGCTGACGGTCGCATTCGCTGTCGTTGTAGCCCTGGCCTGCGGGTGTGCCACGTCCAGGCCGGCGCCCGCGGACGCCGCATACGGCGTGCCCATCCAGATCAACACCCCACAGGGTCTGCGCGCCAAGCAGACCATGGACATGCTCAACAGCGACTGGCCGATCGGTCCGGTCGGGGTGCGTACCCTGGCAGCTCCCCAGGCCGTCGAGCACGTCGGCGTCACGCTGGACACCATCTGGTGGGACCGGCCGTTCGCGGTCACCAAGGTCGACATCGGCGCCGGGCATGCCACCCTGCACGTGCTGACCTCCTACGGCGTCGCCCAGACGATCGAGCTGCACACCGACGACGCAGGCATGGTCGACCGCTTCCAGGTGTCGCTCGACCCGCCGGTGATCAAGAAGTGGGCGGACATCGACACCGAGCTCACCACGTCCGGCGCCCGCTACTCGTACCAGATCGCGCAGGTGACCGACGGCCAGTGCGTCAAGGTGGCGGGCACCAACACCGACATGTCCCTGCCGCTGGCGTCGATCTTCAAGCTGTACGTGTTGCTTGCCGTTGCGGAGGCGGTGAAGGCGGGCACCGTCGAGTGGACCGACCCGCTGACGATCACGAAAGAGGCCAAGGCCGTCGGCTCCCCTGAGCTCGACGACCTGCCACCCGGCTCCACGGTGACGGTGCGCGACGCCGCGCAGCAGATGATCTCGGCGAGCGACAACATGGCGACCGATCTGCTGATCGGCCGGCTGGGACCCGGCGCCATCGAGCGCGCGCTGGTGACCGCGGGCCACCACGATCCCGCGAGCATGACGCCGTTCCCGACCATGCACGAACTGTTCTCGGTCGGCTGGGGTACGCCGGATCTTCGCGAGCAGTGGAAGCAGGCATCGCCACAGGGACGCGCGCAGCTGCTCCAGCAGACGAATTCCCGCCCTTACGAACCGGATCCGAACCGCACCCACACCCCCGCCTCCGACATCGGCGCCGAGTGGTACGGCAGTGCCGCCGACATCTGCCGGCTGCATGCTGCGCTGCAGAAGTCCGCGGTCGGTGAGGCGGCACCGGTGAAGGACATCCTGTCCGCCGTCCCGGGAATCGATCTCGACCGAACCGAGTGGCCCTACATCGGCGCCAAGGCCGGCAACCTGCCGGGGGACCTGACCTTCAGCTGGTATGCCGTCGACCACACCGGGCAGCCGTGGGTGGTGAGCTTCCAACTGAACTGGCCGCAGTACCGCAGCAAGACCGCGGCGGGCTGGCTGATATCGGTCGTGAAGCAGGCATTCGAGCTCATCCCGAACCCCTGAGTCAGGGATTGGACCGGAGAGTCCACGCGTGGCCCCTGAAGTGCATGACCGTGCGGCTTGCGGGCGCGATGTCGATGCGCCAGAACGACTTCGGCGGCGCGTCCAGCACAACGAGGATCGCCGCACGAATCACCGCCGGGTGAGTCACCGCGAGTATCCGGCCGCGGTGCGCGGCCAGCGATTCCATCCAGCCGGAAACCCTGTCGATCAGGTCGAGGACGGACTCGCCGCCATGTGGCGCGCGGGTGGGGTCGGTCAGCCAGATGGCCAACTCGGCGGGCAACACCCTGCCGAGAACATCACCACGCCACCGCCCGCAGTCCAGGTCGGCGAGCTTCGATTCGATCACCGGTTGCACGCCGAGCAAGTCGGCGGTCTGGCGGGTGCGCTTCTCCGGCCCGCAGAACACCTGCCCGGTTTCGCCCGAGGTCGGTGCTTGCGTCGATCTGGCGCCGTCCCGTCGCGTTGAGCGGTTCGTCGGTGGGAAATCGTCCGGCTGCCATCGCGTCCGTCATGGCGTGCGACACCAGGGTCAGCCGGACGACCTCACTCACCGGCGATCACCGGGATCTCACCGGCAACCGCTCACGCGGCCAGAACCCTCTTGCGCTCACCCAGCAGTCGCGACACCAGCGCGGCGAACACCAACCCGATGGTCGCGTAGATGACGACCTGCGTCCCCAACGAGTACAACCGGAACTCGTAGAGCACGTCAGCCGGGAATCCCGCATAAATGATGGTGCCCGCGTCGTCGACCAGCGGACCCGGCGTCTCGTCGATGGTCGGCAGGAGCAACATCACCACCGCGACGGCCACCACATACGCACCGGCCGCGGCCAGCGCGGCGTTCCACGGCCCAAGCCGGGCCACAAGCCGGCGGCCGAGGTAGACCGCGCCGACCAACAGCGCCGCCGACACCACAACGATCAACAGGTAGAGCAAGGTGCGCTGCCGGATCGTCTCGTCCAGGCTCAGTGCAGGCGGGCTGGCCGGATACTTCAGCGACGGAACGACATAAAGGCTGAGCAGCATGCCGCCTGCGACGTAGAGCGACAGCAGGCGGGCCGAGACGCCGCCGACCCGGCCGTACACCACTGCGTACACCACCGCGAAGAGCGCACCGATCGCGACACTGAACGCCAGTACGCCCAGCCCCATGCCGATGTTCATCTGGATGGCACGGGTGAACCCGCCACCCTCCTCACCGTGACTGTGGGCGGGAATGCCGGTTGCCGCCGCTGCGGCATCTTCCAGGGCATGGTGCGCCGCGCCGACGCCGTCCTCGTAGCCGATGGCCAGCTCGATCTGCGGCTCCACGAAAATCCGGGCGAATACGAACGCGAGCACTCCGGCGATGGCGCCGGCCAGCAGGCCGCGCCAGATGATCTGCTTCTCCATTGTTGGTTTGTCTCCTGCCGGCTGGTCAGTGGCAGGGGAAACCGAGCAGGTGACGGGCGTCGTGTACGAACTCGTGGATGTAGGTGTTGTTACCGAACACCGATGTCGCACCCTGGTCCATGCCGACGAAATAGAGCACCACGAGCGCGAAGAAAGCGGTGAGCGAAAGCCACAGCGCCGCCTTGGTTCCCGAGAAGTCGATCGCGGTGGCCCGGGTCCTGCCCACGTCAGGAGAAGTCATTGGTGTTCCTTTCCGGGATGTCGCGTCCCGATCAGATGTGCGACGGGAATCGGGTCTGACTGTTCACAGTGGCGCGACCGTTCTGGAGTCTCACCAGATTCCGACATCCATCGATTACAGAAGCATCGTAAGTCACGCCCGCCCACGTTGACACAGGGATATGACAAAGCGGGCGGCCACCCCGAAGGGTGACCGCCCGTCTGCTGCTGTTTTCGGTTACTCCGTAGCGGCCGTGCTCGGCGTACCGGCGGCTCCGGCCTGAGCCAGGTCCGGTGCGACGGTCACGGCTGGCCTGCGACTGCCGGTGAACGTGAACACCGCATCCTCGCCGGCACCCTCGCCGTCCCAGTTCTCGACGTCGACCGTCACCAGCTGGCCGGGTCCGACCTCCTCGAAGAGGATCTTCTCCGAGAGCGCATCCTCGATCTCGCGCTGAATGGTCCGGCGCAGCGGCCGGGCGCCGAGCACCGGATCGAACCCACGCTTGGCCAACAGCGACTTGGCCTTGTCCGTCAGATCCATCGTCATGTCCTTGGCCTTGAGCTGCCTGCCGACCCGGCCGATCATCAGGTCGACCATCTTGATGATCTCGTCCTGCGTCAGCTGGTGGAACACGATGATGTCGTCGATGCGGTTCAGGAACTCGGGGCGGAAGTGCTTCTTGAGCTCGTCGTTGACCTTCTGCTTCATCCGCTCGTAGTTGTTCTCGCCGCCGCCCTGGGTGAACCCGAGGCCCACCGCCTTGGAAATGTCGGATGTCCCGAGATTCGAGGTGAAGATCAGCACGGTGTTCTTGAAGTCCACCGTGCGTCCCTGACCGTCGGTCAGGCGACCGTCCTCGAGGACCTGCAACAGGCTGTTGTAGATCTCCTGGTGCGCCTTCTCGATCTCGTCGAACAGCACGACGCTGAACGGCTTGCGGCGCACCTTCTCGGTGAGCTGGCCGCCCTCTTCGTAGCCGACGTAGCCCGGAGGGGCACCGAACAGCCGCGAGGCGGTGAAGCGGTCGTGGAACTCGCCCATGTCGATCTGGATGAGCGCGTCGTCGTCGCCGAACAGGAAGTTGGCCAGCGCCTTGGACAGCTCGGTCTTACCGACACCGGACGGGCCGGCGAAGATGAACGAACCCGACGGCCGCTTGGGGTCCTTCAGCCCGGCGCGGGTGCGGCGGATCGCCTTGGAGACGGCCTTGACGGCATCCTCCTGGCCGATGATCCGCTTGTGCAGCTCGTCCTCCATGCGCAGCAGCCGAGTGGTCTCCTCCTCGGTGAGCTTGAAGACCGGGATGCCGGTCCAGTTGCCGAGAACCTCGGCGATCTGCTCGTCGTCGACCTCGGCAACCACATCGAGATCACCTGAGCGCCACTGCTTCTCGCGCTCAGCACGCTGAGCGACGAGCGTCTTCTCGCGGTCGCGCAGGCTGGCTGCCTTCTCGAAGTCCTGCGCGTCGATCGCGGACTCCTTCTCCCGGCGCGCGTCGGCGATCTTCTCGTCGAACTCACGCAGGTCCGGCGGTGCGGTCATCCGGCGGATCCGCATCCGGGCACCGGCCTCGTCGATCAGGTCGATCGCCTTGTCCGGCAGGAACCGGTCGTTGATGTAGCGATCGGCCAGGGTCGCGGCGGCGACGATGGCGCCGTCGGTGATCGACACCCGGTGGTGCGCCTCGTACCGGTCGCGCAGACCCTTGAGGATCTCGACGGTGTGTTCCACGGTCGGCTCACCGACCTGGACGGGCTGGAAGCGCCGCTCCAGAGCGGCGTCCTTCTCGATGTACTTGCGGTACTCGTCGAGGGTGGTGGCGCCGATGGTCTGCAGCTCACCGCGGGCCAGCTTCGGCTTCAGGATGGACGCCGCGTCGATCGCGCCTTCGGCGGCACCGGCGCCCGACGAGCGTGTGCAGCTCATCGATGAACAGGATGATGTCGCCGCGGGTGTTGATCTCCTTGAGCACCTTCTTCAGGCGCTCCTCGAAGTCACCGCGGTAGCGGCTGCCCGCCACCAGCGAACCGAGGTCCAGGGTGTAGAGCTGCTTGTCCTTGAGCGTCTCGGGCACGTCGCCGTGCACGATGGCCTGGGCCAGGCCCTCGACCACCGCGGTCTTGCCGACGCCGGGCTCACCGATCAGCACCGGGTTGTTCTTGGTGCGCCGGCTCAGCACCTGCATGACGCGCTCGATCTCCTTCTCGCGCCCGATGACCGGGTCGAGCTTGCCCTCCATCGCGGCCGCGGTCAGGTTGCGGCCGAACTGGTCGAGCACCAGCGAGGTGGACGGATTGCCTGCCTCGCCGCCGCGGCCGCCGCTTCCGGCTTCCGCGGTTTCCTTGCCCTGGTAGCCGCTCAGCAGCTGGATGACCTGCTGGCGCACCCGGGTGAGCTCTGCGCCCAGCTTGACGAGCACCTGGGCCGCCACACCCTCGCCCTCGCGAATCAGGCCGAGCAGAATGTGCTCGGTGCCGATGTAGTTGTGGCCGAGCTGCAGCGCCTCGCGCAGGCTCAGCTCCAGCACCTTCTTGGCGCGCGGGGTGAACGGGATGTGGCCGGACGGCGCCTGCTGGCCCTGGCCGATGATCTCCTCGACCTGGCTGCGCACGCCCTCCAGCGAGATGCCCAGCGACTCGAGTGACTTGGCGGCTACGCCCTCACCCTCATGGATGAGTCCCAGCAGGATGTGCTCGGTGCCGATGTAGTTGTGGTTGAGCATCCTGGCTTCTTCTTGCGCCAACACGACAACCCGACGCGCACGGTCGGTGAATCTTTCGAACATCCGTGGTTACCTGCTCTCCATCGCATAGGTAGGTGCTCGCACCTTGGCGCTTGTGAACCAGGCGCTTGTGAACCAGTGCGATGCACCCGCCGTCCACTGTAATGGGCGGCAGCCCCGGGTGCCCCGCTTGGAGGTCCCTTCCAGGAAACATCGGAAGTGACATCTGACGTAAGAATCGGCCCAGTACCCGGCGCTGCTACAGACAACGCGGCGGAGCGGTGATTCGTTTCCGCGGCAACACACCGAGAGTTCGCCGCTAGCGAACGCGAAATCCTTTGCGAAAGGTAGCGGCAATCGACAGCTACGTTGCTGCGTGGAAGGCGTCGATGACGTCAGCGGGGATTCTGCCGCGGGTGGACACGTTGTGGCCGTTGCGGCGGGCCCAATCCCTGATTGCCGCGCTCTGTTCGCGATCGATCGCGGCGCGCCCCCGGCCGGTACCGACCGAGCGGCCACGCCGGCGGCCACCGACACGGCGACCGGAGTCGACCCACTGCTTCAGATCGTTGCGGAGTTTGGCGGCGTTCTTTGCCGAGAGGTCGATCTCATAGCTCACCCCGTCAAGTCCGAATTCGACCGTTTCGTCGGCCGCACCTTCACCGTCGAAATCGTCCACCAACGTGACGGTGACCTTCTTCGCCATTTTTTCACTGCCCTTCTCTACGCGCTTCATTTCGTGGGCATGAACGCAATACCCCAAACCAATGTGCCATAACGGGGCGACCCATTCAACAACGGGTGAATCGTGGCAGTTCAGTTGCCGTGCCGACGAACAATGGGGAACAAAACCGTCTCCCTAATCGACAGGCCGGTCAGGGCCATCAACAAGCGATCGACACCCATTCCCGTCCCGGTCGTGGGCGGCATCCCGTACTCAAGGGCCGCCAGGAAATCCTCATCCAGCGCCATTGCCTCGTCGTCGCCGGCGGCGGCGGCGCGCACCTGCGCCTCGAACCTTTCGCGTTGAATAACCGGATCAATCAACTCGGAATATCCGGTCGCGAGCTCGATGTGGCGAACGTACAGGTCCCACTTCTCCGTGACGCCGTCGATGCTGCGATGCGCCCGTGTCAGAGGGGTGGTCTCCACGGGGAAGTCACGCACGAACGTGGGTGCCCAAAGCTTGTCACCGACCGTGAACTCCCAAAGTTCTTCGACCAATTTCCCGTGCCCGAAACCGCGATCACGGGGGATCTCGACGCCCAACCCGTCGGCGATCCGCCAAAGGCGGTCAACCGCGGTCTGCGGGGTGATCTCTTCACCGAGCGCTTCAGACAATGATGGATACATTTGCACGCTCGGCCATTCGCCATCGAGGTCATAGACCGTACCATCAGGCAATGGCACCTGACGGGTCCCGATGGCCTCGTCGGCAACTTCCTGAATAAGTTCACGGGTGGTGATCGCAGAATCGTCGTAGGTACCGTAGGCCTGATATGTCTCCAGCATCGCGAATTCCGGTGAATGTGTGGAATCCGCACCCTCGTTTCTGAACACCCGATTCAACTCGAAGACCCTGTCGAATCCGCCGACCACGCAACGCTTCAGAAAAAGCTCCGGTGCGATACGCAGGTAGAGGTCCGCGTCGAGCGCATTGGAGTGCGTGACGAATGGACGCGCCGCCGCACCGCCGGCCAGCGTCTGCAGAATCGGGGTCTCGACCTCGAGGAACCCGCGCCGTTCCAGCGCCGAGCGCACCGCGCGCACCACCGCCACCCGCTGGCGGGCGATGGTCCGAGCCTCCGGACGCACGATCAGATCGACATAGCGCTGCCGGACCCGCGCCTCCTCGCTCATCTCCTTATGGGCGACCGGCAGAGGCCGCAACGCCTTGGCGGCAATTTGCCAGGAATCCGCGAGCACAGAGAGTTCGCCGCGCCGGGAGCTGATCACCTCGCCCTGCACGAACACGATGTCACCGAGGTCGACATCGGCCTTCCACGCGTCGAGCGATTCCTGCCCGACCCCATCGAGGCTGATCATCGCCTGCAACTGGCTCCCGTCGCCCTCCTGCAGCGTCGCGAAGCAGAGCTTGCCGGAGTTGCGGGCGAAGATCACCCGCCCCGCGACACCGACCCGCTGACCGGTTTCGGTGTTCGCGGGCAGGTCCGGGTACGCCTGGCGCACCTCGGCGAGGCTGTGGGTACGGGCCACCTCGACGGGATACGGCTCACGCCCCTCGTCGAGCAGCCGCTCGCGCTTGGCCTGCCGGATCCGGAACTGCTCGGGAACGTCGTCGCGGGCCTCTGGAGCATCAGGGTGGGAATCGGGGGGTGTCACGACGTGCCAGCTTAAATGAACAGATGACTGTGCCCGTCAACGCGCCGATCAACCGGTCGGCGGTCCGCGCTCTGGCCGACCAGCCGCTGGACTGGAGCTTCAAGGGGATCCCGGCGCAGTGGTGGGGACGGACGCCCGCCCAGATCGTCGCGCAACGACCCGAGCTGTTCGGCGCAGGCGCGATCGGCCCGATGTGCGTACTTCGTGCCGACGCCGTGACGCACAACCTGGTCGCGATGGCGACGTGGTGCCGCGAGCGTGGGGTAGAGCTTGCGCCGCACGGCAAGACCCACATGTCGCCGCAGCTGGCCACTCGCCAGCTCGACGCGGGCGCCTGCGGAATCACGGTGGCCACCATCGGCCAGGCAGCTGTCTATCGGGCGTTCGGCGTCCGGGACCTGGTGCTGGCCAATGAGCTCGTCGACCAGGCCGGGTTGGCCTGGCTGGCCGGCGAACTGAACCGCGACGTCGCGCTTGGGTTCATTTGCTGGGTGGACTCGGTGCGTGGCGTCGAGTTGATGACGTCGGCGCTGGCCGGTGCCCGACGGCGCGTCGACGTGTGCGTCGAAGTGGGCCTGCCCGGTGGGAGGACAGGGTGCCGCTCGCGCGACACCGTCGACGAGGTCGCGCGCGCGGCGGCCGCCTCACCCCGGCTGCGGCTGGTCGGCGTCGCGGGATACGAAGCGGCGCTGGGTCAGCAACTCACCCCCGCAGGGCTGACGGTGGTCGCAGACCACCTCGCCGAGCTGCGCATGGCGGTGATCCGCCTCGCGGCGTTGTTCGAGACCGACCGCACCGTGGTCAGCGCAGGCGGCAGCACGTACTTCGACGCCGTGGCCGACGTGTTGACCGGCTGGCCCGGCGGCATGTCGGTGCGCACCATCCTGCGCAGCGGCTGCTACCTGACGCACGACCACGGGCTGTACGCGCAGACGTCTCCGCTGACCCGCGACGGGCGGGACGGCCTGCGTCCGGCTCTGCAGGTGCGCGCCCAGGTGGTGTCGCGGCCCGAGCCCGATCTGGCGGTCCTGACGATGGGCCGGCGCGACGTGGCGTTCGACCAGGGATTGCCCATCCCCCTTGGGCTTTCGGGCAGTGCGGTCACCAAACTCAACGACCAGCACGCCTTCGTGATGTTGGCCCCCGCCGACCACTCCCGTGCGCAGGTCGGCGCGTGGCTGCGTTTCGGGATCTCGCACCCCTGCACCGTGTTCGACAAGTGGCGGCTGATCCCCGTCCTGGATCCCGATGACCGCGTGGTCGACCTGATCCGCACGTTCTTCTAGCGCGGCCCTGACAAGCGGGCCGCTGGACCTTCTAGCGGGCCTGTTTGAGCTTTCCCCGCTGACCATCGCGGTTGCGTTCGAACACCAGTCGCAGGCCGTCCAACGTCAGATGTCGGTCGTAGTGCTCGACGGAACGCACGTCCTCCAGCACCATCGGCGCACCGTGCCCGGTCGCCACCACCGCGACGTCGTCCCCTGCGCCGAAGCCGTCGACGTCCTCGCGCACCCGTCTCACCAATCCATCCACCAGCCCGGCGAATCCGAAAACCGCGCCCGCCTGCATGCATTCCACGGTGTTCTTGCCCACGACCGAACGCGGCCGGGTCAGTTCGACGCGTCGCAGGGCCGCCGAGCGGGCGGCCGCCGCGTCCGACGACACCTGCACACCGGGAGCGATGGCGCCACCGAGGAACTCGCCCTTCGCCGAGACCACGTCCACACAGATCGACGAGCCGAAGTCCACCACGATCGCCGACGACTGGTACTTGTGATATGCCGCAAGGCAATTGACGATGCGGTCGGCACCCACCTCTTTCGGGTTGTCTACCAGCAGCGGGATACCCGTGCGCACCCCGGGCTCGATCAGCACGTGCGGCACCGACGGCCAGTACTGATCGAGCATCAGGCGCACCTCGTGCAGCACCGACGGCACCGTCGACAGGCCGGCAGCCCCGCTGAGCCGCCCGGCGTCGTCACCGATCAGGCCGTCGATCGTGAGCGCCAGTTCGTCGGCGGTCACCTCGGATTCGGTGCGAATCCGCCAGTGGTGAACCACTTTGGCGTGGTCACCGGAACCCGACACCAGGCCGACGACTGTGTGGGTGTTGCGGACGTCTATCGCGAGGAGCACGTCATCACCTCGGCGATCACCGATCCGACGTAGTGCAGGTCAGCCTGAGGGACGGCGGCGTCGTGCATCGTCGACTTCGGCAGCGTTCGTAACATCAATTCCTCCACGGCAATTCATGGCTCTGGCTGGATGCGACCCGCGGATGCCCGTCGATGGCACCCACTCCGATGTCGATCGCGATGTTGTCGAGAAGTCGGGTACGCCCGAGCCTGGCCGCGACCAGAATCCGTCCGGCGCCCTCGGCGGGAGCCGGCCCCAGCATCGGGTCGCGGACCTCCAGATAGTCGACCTCGAGGGCGGGTACCTCGTCGAGCACCGCGCGGGCCGCGTCCAGGGCGGCCGACACCCCCGTCGACGCCGCGTACATCCCCGCGAGCAGCGCCGCTGACAACGCACCCGCCTGCTCCCTTTGCACGGAGTCCAGGTAGCGGTTCCGTGACGACATGGCCAGTCCGTCGCCCTCCCGCACGATCGGCACCCCGACCACCTGGACGTTCAGGTTCAGATCGATCACCATCTGCCGGATCAGCGTCAGCTGCTGGTAGTCCTTCTCGCCGAAGAAGGCGCGATCGGGATTCGTCGCGTTGAACAATTTCAGCACCACCGTCAGAACTCCAGCGAAATGCGTGGGCCGCGAAGCACCTTCGAGCTCAGCGCCGAGCGGACCAGGCATCACGGTGGTGCGGGTGCCCTCGGGGTACATATCGGCGGTCGTCGGGGTGAACGCGATCTCGACCCCCTCGGCCCGCAGCGCGGCTAGATCGTCGTCGAGGGTGCGCGGGTATGCGTCGAGATCCTCCCCCGCGCCGAACTGCAGCGGGTTGACGAAGATCGACACCACCACGACGGCGCCCTGCACCCGCTTGGCGGCGCGGATCAACGCCAGGTGCCCCTCGTGCAGGGCTCCCATCGTCGGCACGAGGATGATCCTGCGGCCAGTGGCGCGCAACGCCCGGGTCACATCGGCGACGTCGCGCGGTCGCCGGTAGACGTTGAGCTGACCCGCGGCGAATTTCGGGGCGATACGAGCGATCATGACTGTCCCGCTTCCGCCAGCACCTCGAACACCGCCTCCGGCGCATGCGCGCGCTGGGCGGTACGCCACGAATTCGTCCGATACGCCTGCGCCAGATCAGGATTGACTTCGTCAAGGGCCTGCAGATGACCGGCGATTGCGGAGGCGTCGCCGCGCGCGACCGGACCCGTGAGCGCAGCCTGGCCCCGCTCCAACGCGTTCTCCAGCGACGCCCGCGCCAGCGGACCGATGATGCGCTCGGCGAGACCGTTGGGTGCGTCGCCGACGGGCTCCTGGCCCAGCAGCTCCTGTCCCGACAGAGCCGCACGCAACGCCTCGACCGCGTCGAGCAGGACGGTGACGACATGATTGCTGGAGTGGGCCAGCGCCGCGTGATAGAGGGTCCGGGCGTCCTCGCGGACACGGAAAGGTTCGCCGCCGACTTCGAGCACCAACGACTGCGCGATGGCGTACCCGATCTCGTCGGCTGCGGTGATACCGAAACAGCTGCCCCGCAGCCGATCGATGTCCTCGTCCGAGCCGGCGAACGTCATCGCCGGGTGGATCGCCAGCGCAAGGCATCCCTGCGCGGCCAGCGGTGCCAGGACCCCGATCCCGTTGGCGCCGGACGTGTGCGCCACGATCGTGTTGGGCCGCACCGCTCCGGTCGCGGCCAGTCCCGTCACCAGTGCGGAAAGTTCGGCGTCGGGAACGGCCAGCAACAGCAGCTCGGCACGCCCGGCCACCTCGTCGACCGGGAGCACCGGGGTGTCGGGAAGCCACCGCTGCGCGCGCTGCCGAGAGGCGCTCGACACCGCGCTGCAGCCGACGACGACGTGTTCGGCGCGTTCCAGCGCCGCACCGAGGGCGGTACCCACCCGACCAGCGGAAATGACGCCGATCGTGAGCCTGGCCGGACGGAGTCCGTCGTGGGGAGGGTTCCCGCCGGCGGGGGACGGCAGCATCGCGGACGACCTCGCAGATTCTGTGCTTCGTTCCAGTCCCGCGTCGGGTACCGGACAGTCGCTACGAGACTAGCTCAATCATCGCGGCGCCTGCGCCGACCGCCTCCCGACGGCGTCGCCTGCAGCCGCGCCAACAACTCGGCGACCGACTGACCACCGGTGTGGGCGCCGCCGTCCTCTTCGTCGGACTCATCCTGCTCGGCAGCCGCGGGCACAGGGGCCGCCGGCACGGGCACGTCGGTGTCCGAGGACAAGTGGCGACCGCGCGGCGGTTCGGCGGGTGGCGGTCAGGCGCAGGCGCAGGCTCAGCGAAAGACTGCTCCGGCGGGGCGTCGGGCGCCCGTCGCCTGCCCACATATTCATCGTGTGTCCCGTTGCCGCCGGCAGGGGCCACCCAGTTACTGCCCGGCGCGCCCGGCGGAATCCACTGTCCCTCAGCGGGAGCCGGTTGCCAACCAGTGGCCGCGGGAGCAACCGGTTCAGGCGGACGAGGCCGCGGCGGCATGGGTGTGGGCGGGGTCGGTGGTAGCCACGGGAACTGCGGCTCGGGCTGGCGCGGGATGTTCTGCGGTGGCGGTGGAGGCGGTGGCGCCCACTGCGGTCCGGCGGGCTGGTCGGCTCGATGCGTTCGTGCCTGGGCCTCCTGGGAGAACCTGCGGTGCGCGCCTCCCGCCTCGCTGTCCGGCGACGCCGCCTCATCCTCGGGTGGGTGCGGTTCGGCGGGGACGTCGATGATCGGACTCTCCTCAGTGTCGGGGGAATGGGTGTCGACCTCTTCGACATCCTCGGTGTCGATCCGGCTGCTGGCGACTCGCCCGGCGGTGTCGGTGCGGGGCGTCCAGTCGGCGAACGCCTGCGCGTCGGTCCGGTCCGTCTCGATCGCGTGCCGATGCGACAGATCGGTGTCGAACAGGTACTCCAGGTTCGCACGCAACGCAGCAAGTTCGGCGCGCAGTGCCGACACTTCGTCGGATGACTGCGCACGCAACTCGGAGGCGAGCTCGCGGCGCAGCTGCGTTTCGACCGCGAGCTCGTATTCCCGACGTGCGGAGATCTCGCGATCGAGCTGCAAGTCGTAAATCAGCTTCAGGTCACGCACCTTCGCCTGGTCGGTGTCGCTCTGTCGGCGGTAGACCACGGACACGAACGCGGCCACCACGGCTGCCCACAACGCGAGGATGACCGCGAGCTTCAGCAACTCGACGCGGTTGGTGAAAACCAGCGCCGAACTCGCCCCGATGGCAAGTACCAGCAACACCGTCATCAGGATCCAACCCGGCCTTCGTCCGCTGCGCCGAATGCGGGCGCCGCGGGTCGGATCGGTCATGGGGCGACTGTACCCGCGACACGTCATCTAGCGTGTCGACCTCCACGGCGATTCGGCTGTTGCACTGAACAAATCGGTCAGCCCGGTGTCGCGTCGGCGCTGTCCGGCGGGTCGTCGGGAGACCTGCAGCAATGCTGTAGCCAGAGCGCCGCCGTGACCAATGCGAGTGCACACAATCCGGCCACCACCGCGCCCGCGGTGTCGTCGGCCGCGACCCGCAACGCGCTCCGGCGAGGCAGCAGATAGGCCACCACCGCCAGCCACCAGCCCAACACCACGCTGCCCATCCACGCCGATGCCTTGGCGATCAGCACCGATCGCGCCACCGCCAGCGGATGCAGCCGACCCCGTCCGACGCCGATCTCGCCGTCGCGGATCCTGGCGCGGATGTAGAAGCCCCAGCCGGCGACGGCGACGGCGACGCCCAACAGCGACACCCCGGTCCACCCGGTGATCGGCGGGAACCATCGGTACACGACGCGCACCAGCAGATAGCTCACCAATGCACTTCCGACGACGGCGGCGATCAGATCGCGCCTGCGCGTCGGCCCCATCAGCTCTCGTTCCTCGCACGAAGCACCGACTCGGTCAGCCGTACTCCGCTGCGCTCCGCCGGGTCGATGTCGCCGAGCAGTTGCGCGACGGTGCGCATCTGGCCGTCGACGGTCACGGCAGCATCCGGATCGACGGCCAGCCAGGGCACCAACACGAACGCCCGCACGTGCGCGTACGGGTGCGGCAGGGTCAGGACCTCGTCGCGCACCGTCACCTCGCCGTCGGAGTCGTGGCAGGTGACCAGGTCGACATCCAGCGTTCTTGGCCCCCACCGCCGATCACGGATCCGCTGGGCGGCGTCCTCGAGCTGGTGTGCGCGACACAGCCAACCGTGCGCGTCCAGTGCCGGGTCCTCGGCGATGAGAACGGCATTGAGGAACGGGTCCTGCTCGACGCCGCCCCATGCAGCGGTCTCGTAGACCGGCGACACCGCCACCACCGCATCGTCGAGTCCGTCGACCACCGACTGAAGCCACGCCATCCGGTCGCCGACGTTCGAGCCGATGGACAACACCACCGAGCTCACAGCGCCGCGGTCCTGCCGCCCCGACGTGAGCGCGTGGCCACGACGGCCACATCGGCGAATTCCAACGGGATCGGCGCCGCCGGCTTGTGCACCACCACCTCGACGGCGTGGATCCGCTCGTCACCCATCACGTCGTCGGCGATCTCCCCTGCCACCGTCTCGATCAGCTGCCTCGGGGGTCCGGCGACGATGTCGGCGGCACGCTGTGCCAGCACGCCGTAGTCCACGGTGTCCCCGAGTTCGTCGCTGGCGGCCGCCGCCTCCAGATCGATCCACACGGTGATGTCGACGACGAAGTCCTGGCCGTCGCGGCGTTCATGGTCGAAGACGCCGTGATTGCCACGAACAGTCAACCCCCGCAACTCGATTCGATCAGCCACCGGTGTCCTCCCCCGCACGGTCAACCTCCCGCCACTCCACCCCCCGCGCCAGGCCTCGACCACGGCCAGTGCATCGGCCGATGCGCGCACGTCGTGCACCCGGACCCCCCACACCTGGTGCCAGCCGGCGAGCGCGGAGATCACCGCCGTGGCGGTCTCCCGGCCGCCGGGTGGCCTGGGGTCACCGTCGGGGCCGGCCAGCAGCGTTCCGAGGAATCGCTTCCGTGAGGCACCGACGAGGACCGGGATCCCGGTCCGGACGAACTCGGGCAGCGCGTTGAGCAGCGCCCAATTGTGTTGTGCGGTCTTGGCGAATCCGAGTCCGGGATCAATGATCAGCTTGCCCGGGTCGACCCCGGCGCGCACCGCGGCGTCCACCCCGGCCAGGAGTTCGTCGCGCACCTCGACGACCACGTCGCCGTAGCCGGGCACCTCGTGCGGCCGGTCGCTTCCGACCGACCGCCAGTGCATGAGCACCCATCGCACCCCGGCGTCGGCGACCACCCTGACCATGTCCGGGTCCGCCTTGCCTCCGGACACGTCGTTGACGATCTGTGCGCCGTTCTCCACGGCCGCGCGCGCGACCCCGGCGTGCATCGTGTCAATGCTGATCGTGATCCCTTGCTGGACAAGCTCTTTGACCACTGGAAGCACCCTGGACATCTCGACCCGGGGGTCCACCCGGGCGGCGCCGGGGCGGGTCGATTCGCCCCCGACGTCGACGATGGCGGCACCCTGGGCGGCCAACGCGACACCGTGCTCGACAGCGCGTTCGCGGTCGAGGAACAGGCCACCGTCGGAGAACGAGTCATCTGTGACGTTGACGACCCCCATCACCTGCACATGGGTCCCCGCGGGGGTCGGATGGCTTGCAAATTCCCCGTCGCTTCGCTCGCCCCGGTCACATCCCCCGTCGCTTCGCTCGCCCCGGTCCGGGTTCACCTTCGCAGGATCAGTTCCAGAGCCTCGGCCCGAGAGGCGTGGTCGTGCTTGAACTGGCCGCGCACCGCAGACGTCGTCGTCGTCGCGCCGGGCTTGCGAACACCGCGCATGGACATGCACAGGTGTTCGGCCTCGACCACCACGATGGCGCCGCGGGGGGCCAGTTTGCGCATCAACGCATCGGCGATCTGCGCGGTCAGCCGTTCCTGTACCTGTGGCCGCTTGGCGTAGAGATCCACAAGCCGGGCGATCTTCGACAGCCCGGTGACGCGGCCGTCGATCCCGGGGATGTAGCCGACGTGGGCGACACCGTGGAAGGCCACCAGATGGTGCTCACACGTGGAGTACATCGGGATCTCCTTGACCAGCACCAGCTCGTCGTGCTGCTCGTCAAAGGTGGTGTTCAGCACGGTATCTGGATCGGTGTACAGACCGGCGAACATCTCACGGTAGGCGCGCGCGACACGGGCAGGCGTTTCCGCAAGCCCGTGTCGGTTAGGGTCCTCACCGACTGCGATCAGCAGCTCGCGGACCGCGGCTTCCGCGCGGGCCTGGTCGAAATCGGCGTGGGCGAGCATGGACGAGTTGTTGTTGGGCGACCGCGTCATCGAAGTCTCCGTTCAGGTGTCAGCCAGGAATTAGCCGCGGTTCGGCGGATCGGCCCGATCTTTGTCCCTGCCACTGTCGTGACCTGGGTCGTCTTCCTTCGGGCTGGGTGCCTTCGCACCGCCGTGGGGAGCTGGATGCCCGGGTTGCGGGTACGACTGATACGGGGGATACCCCGGGTAGGGAGCAGCCGGAGGAGACCCGTGCCATCCCGACGGCGGCGGTGGCGGATACCAATGTCCCGGCGGCTGCTGCTGGGACGGCGGCTGCTGCTGGGGCGCCGCGTGCCGAGGTGGCCCGCCGTGTTGGGGAGGCCAACCGGGTGCATGCCATCCGGCGGGAGCACCGTAGTCCGGCTGGGTCGGTCCGTTCGCCGGAGCACCGTTGGCGCCGGCGCCGTTGGCCCCGTTCTTGAGGGCGGCCTCCGCGGCCGCCTGAGAGGCCTGAGCGATGGCGGCCTTGAACGCGGGCTCGGGCACCGGCTTGGGCCACGGTTCCCCGCGTTCGATCGCCAACTCCCCCGGTGTCTTGATCGGCGGCTTGTCCGACGGCACCCGGCCACCGAAGTCGTCGAACATGGTCAGCCGGGGGCGCTTCTTCACGTCACCGAAGATGGCCTGGAGCTCGACCCGGTGCAGCGTCTCCTTCTCCAGCAGTTCGCCGGCCAGGATGTCGAGCACGTCGCGGTACTCGGTGAGGATCTCCCACGCCTCGGTGTGCGCCGCCTCGATGAGCTTGCGCACCTCGTCGTCGATGATTTGGGCGACCTCGTGGCTGTAGTCCGCCTGGGTGCCCATGGTGCGCCCGAGGAACGGGTCCCCGTGCTCGGTGCCGTAGCGCACGGCGCCGAGCTTGGAACTCATGCCGTACTCGGTGACCATCGCGCGGGCGATCTTGGTGGCCTGGTCGATATCCGACGAGGCACCGGTGGTCGGCTCCCGGAACACGAGTTCCTCGGCGGCCCGACCACCCATCGCGAAGACCAGACGCGCGATCATCTCCGAGCGCGTCATCAAGCCCTTGTCGTCCTCGGGCACGGACATGGCGTGCCCGCCGGTGCGGCCGCGGGCCAGGATCGTCACCTTGTAGATCGGCTCGATGTCCGGCATCGCCCACGCCGCCAGGGTGTGCCCGCCCTCGTGGTAGGCGGTGATCTTCTTCTCGTGCTCGCTGATGATGCGGCCCTTGCGGCGGGGCCCGCCGACGACCCGGTCGACGGCCTCCTCGAGCGCGGCGCCGGTGATGACGGTGCCGTTCTCGCGGGCGGTCAGCAGTGCCGCCTCGTTGATGACGTTGGCCAGATCGGCACCGGACATGCCCACGGTGCGTTTGGCCAAGCCGTCGAGGTCGGCGTCGGGGGCGATGGGCTTGCCCTGCGAGTGCACCTTGAGCACCGCGCGGCGGCCGGCCAGATCGGGGCTGGACACCGGGATCTGGCGGTCGAAGCGACCGGGCCGCAGCAGGGCGGGGTCGAGGATGTCGGGCCGGTTGGTGGCCGCGATCAGGATGACGCCCGGCACGCTCACCGAAGCCGTCCATCTCGACCAGGAGCTGGTTCAGGGTCTGTTCGCGCTCGTCGTGACCACCGCCCAGGCCCGCTCCGCGTTGCCTGCCGACGGCGTCGATCTCATCGACGAAGATGATGCAGGGGCTGTTCTGCTTGGCCTGCTCGAACAGGTCACGCACCCGGGATGCGCCGACACCGACAAACATCTCGACGAAGTCCGAACCCGAAATCGTGAAGAACGGAACGCCTGCTTCACCCGCGACGGCGCGCGCCAGCAGTGTCTTGCCGGTGCCGGGCGGACCGTAGAGCAGCACGCCCTTGGGAATCTTGGCGCCCAGCGCCTGATAGCGCGACGGGTTCTGCAGGAAGTCCTTGATCTCGTAGAGCTCCTCGACCGCCTCGTCGACACCGGCGACATCGGCGAACGTGGTGGTCGGCATGTCCTTGCCCAGCAGCTTGGCCTTGGACTTGCCGAACCCGAAGCCCATCCGTCCGCCCGACTGCATCCGGGAGAACATCACGAACAGGCCGACGAGCAGCAGCAGCGGCAGCATGTAAATGAGCAGCGAGCCGAGCACGCTGCTCTGGTTGACGACGGTGTTGGTCTTGGCGTTCTTGGCGCTCAATGCCTCGAACAGCGTGACCCCATAACCGGTGGGGTATTTGGTGATGATCTTGTTGCTGTTCTCGGTGTCGCCGTTGCCGTTCTTCAGCTCGAGCCGCAGCTGTTGTTCACGGTCGTCGATCTGCGCGCTGGTGACGTTGTCGCTGTTGATCTGGGCCATCGCCACCGAGGTGTCCACAGGTTTGTAGCCGCGGGTGTCGTCGCTGAAATAGAAGAACGACCACCCGAGCAGCAGGACCACGGCGATCACCGTGAGCGTGCGGATCACATTCTTGCGGTTCATATATGTGTGCGGTTCATTGATACCTAGGCCGACGGAGGGGACCGCCAGCCAAATCCTTCCAATACGCGCAGCTGGAGTAGTCAAGGCTACCGCTAGACCAACGTGTGGCAGTTCCCGACGGGGTATCGCCCACTCAGACTCGACGTGCTTGGGTGGGTGAAATGCGGTCGCGGAGGGTGCAGACGAACGGGGTCTGGCTGCGGGTGGCCGAGGCCGGAGAGCCAGGGGCGCCTGTGGTGGTGCTCTGCCACGGCTTTCCCGAGCTGGCGTTTTCCTGGCGCCACCAGATCTCCGCCTTGGCCGATGCGGGCTATCACGTGCTGGCCCCCGATCAGCGCGGCTACGGCGGCTCCGACGCACCCGCTGGCGGTCGGCGCCTACACCGTCGCCGAACTCGCCGCGGACGTCGTCGGACTGCTCGACGACGTCGGCGCCGAGCAGGCGGTATTGGTCGGCCATGACTTCGGCGCCGTGGTCGCGTGGACCGCGCCGCTGCTGCACCCCGACCGCTTCTCGGCGGTCGCAGGCCTGAGCCTGCCGCCGGTGCCCCGCCCGCGGGTGCCGACGACGCAGGCGTTCCGCCGGATCTTCGGGGACAATTTCTTCTACATCCTGTACTTCCAGGAGCCGGGCCCCGCCGACGCCGAACTGGCCGCGGATCCCGGCGACCACACTGCGACGGTTGTTCGCGACCCCGGCCGCCGGCGACGACGCAGCGGCGCTGCGGATGCTCGCGCCCGGACCCGAGGGTTTCCTCGCCCGCATCCCCGAACCCGGGCGGGCTGCCCGAATGGATCAGCCAAGACGGACTTCGACGTCTACGTCGACGAGTTCACCCGCAACGGGTTCACCGGACCGCTCAACTGGTACCGGTGTTTCGACCGCAACTGGGAACTGACAGCCGACACCGCCGGCGGCGACGATCGAGGTGCCCGGCCTGTTCGTCGGCGGCACCAGCGACGCCACCCTGGCGTACACGCCGCGCCACCGCGCCCGCGAGGTCGTCACCGGCCCGTACCGCGAGGTGATGATCGACGGGCGCCGGCCACTGGCTGACCGAGGAGCGGCCACACGAGATCACCCGGTTGCTGCTCGGTTTCCTCCGTCGAAGTGCAGCAGTGACGGACACGCGCTAGGGTCGCAGGCATGCCTATCGCAGCGAGAGCGAAGACAGCCAGGATCAAGCTCATCGGCTTCGCCGCGGCGGGGATCGCGGCGGCGGCACTGACGGCGTGCGACTCCCAGGCGGGCCCGACGTTGACACCCGACTCCGACACCCGGCAGGTGACCGTCGTCGGTGCCGGGCAGGTCCAGGGCACCCCCGACACACTCACCGTGAACGCGTCGATGGAGTTCCTCGCACCCGACGCCACCGCCGCGATGACCCAGACCAACGACCGCCAGCAGGCGGTGATCGACGGGCTCGTCGGCGCGGGCATCGACCGCAAGGACATCGCCACCACCCAGGCGGATCTGCAGCCGCAGTACGGCAGCGACAGCACCACGATCTCCGCCTACCGCGCCACCAACTCGATCAACGTGACGATCCGCGACCTCGATAACGCGTCGGACGCGATCGGCCTGATCGTGGACACCGGCGGCAACGCCGCCCGGATCAACTCGATCAGCTACTCCATCGAGGACGATTCCCAGCTGGTGCGCGACGCCCGGGCGCGAGCTTTCGAGGATGCCAAGGACCGTGCCGGCCAGTACGCGGAGTTGTCCGGCCTCACCCTCGGCAAGGTGATCTCGATCGCCGAGTCGGGCGGTGCGATGCCGCCGCAACCGATGCCCGCGCCGCGGATGATGGAGGCCGCGGTGCCGCTCGAGCCGGGCGAGCAGACCGTCGGTTTCAGCGTGACGGTGATCTGGGAGTTGACTTAGTCGGATGACGATCAAGCGGCGAGGCACGAGCCGCGTTGAGGAATCTGACAGTTGACCTAGCTAGTCGGATGACGTGACGGCCGCACCGACTGTCACGGGGATGCCGTTGAGCACCGCGGTACCCGACAAGGGGTCGAGCACCGAGCCGTCGTTGAGCTGGTTGACGTTCACCCCGGGGTGCCGGGCCGCCAGCGCCTGCCCGGTGCCGCCGCGGTCATGACCCCAACCGTGCGGCAGCGACAGCACCCCGCGGCGGATGTCCTCGGTGATCTCGACCGGCACCACCAGTTCACCGCCCGGTCCCTTGACCACGGCGGTGTCGGACACTCCGAGCTCGGCGGCGTCGTCGGGGTGCATCCGCAGCGTGCACCTGTTGGTGCCGCCGGCCAACGCAGGCAGGTTGTGCATCCAGCTGTTGTTGGAGCGCAGATGCCTGCGGCCGATCAGCACAAAACCTTCGCTGCGACGGCCCAGCGAGTCGCGCAGTCGCGCCGCGTCGGCGATCAGCTGTGGTGGCGCCAGCTCGACCAGACCCGACGGCGTGCGCAGCAGGTCGGGCAGCCGCGGCTGCAGTGGCCCCAGGTCGATACCGTGCGGTGCCGCCTTGAGCCGCCGCAGTGTCAGACCTCCGGGCCGGGCACCGAACGCGTCGCCGTAGGCACCGATCCGGAGCATCATGTCGAGCCTGCGTTCGTAGCCGGGGCCGCCGTCGAGCATCGCGGTCAGCTCGTCGACCGCGCGACCCGCCACCGGCGAGGCCGCGTCGGCGGTCTCCTTGGCCAGGGTGGTGGCGATCACCTGGTCGTCGACGAGTGCGGGGTCCGCGTCGTATCCGATGCCGTAGATGATCAACGCGATTCGCGACAGGATCTCGGCTTCGTCGGGACGCCCCTGCAGCTCCAGTACAGGCGGCGAGTAGCGCGCGTTGTTGCGCACCGCGAGGTTGTTGAGCGCGAAGTCGAAGTGCGGGCTGCGCGACGGCGGCGGGGGCGGCAGCACGACGTCGGCGTGGCGGGTCGTCTCGTTGAGATACGGGTCGATGCTCACCATGAAGCCGACCCCGGCCAGCGCGCGGTCCAGCCGGTCGCCGTCCGGTGCGGACAGCACCGGATTGCCCGCGATGGTGATCATCGCCTTGATCTGCCCCTCGCCCGGCGTCTCGATCTCCTCGGCGAGCACCGCGACGGGCAGCTCCGAGAGCACCTCGGGGTGGCCGGAGACCCGGCTGTGCCAGCGGCCGGTGGAAAATCCGCGGCCGGGCCGGTGACCGCGCGAGGCGGGCGCGACCGGCGACAGCGGGAACATCGCACCGCCGGGCCGGTCCAGATTTCCGGTCAGGACGTTGACGACGTCGACCAGCCAGCTACCCAGGGTGCCGAATTCGACCGTGGAGGTGCCCATCCGGCCGTATACCGCGGCGCTGGGTGCGGCGCCGAGTTCCCGGGCGAGCATCCGGATCTCGTCGGCCTCGACCCCGCAGTGCGCGGCGACGGTCTCCGGCGCGAAATCGCGGGCGAGTTCGCGGACGTCGTCCAATCCGGCGACGTGGTCGGCGAGGGCTCCGAGCGTGACCAGGCCCTCTTCGAACAACACATTGACGACGGCGAACAGGAGTGCGGCGTCGGTGCCGGGCCGCGGCGCCAGGTGCCGGTCGGCCAGCTCGGCGGTGCGGGTGCGCGCGGGGTCGATGACGACGAGCGTGCCGCCGCGCTTGCGCAACGCGCGCAGCTTGCCGCCGAAATCGGCGGCGGTGGCCAGGCTGCCGTTGGACACCAGCGGGTTCGCGCCGATGATCACCAGGTAGTCGGTGCGGTCGAGGTCGGGCACCGTGAACGCAACGGGGCTGCCGAACATCAGCCCCAGCGCCACGTGTTTCGGCATCTGGTCCAGCGTGCTCGCGGAGTAGACCTGATGGGTGCCCAGCCCGCGGACGATCAGCGGCGGGTACAGCGCGCCCGCCACGGTGTGGGCGTTCGGGTTGCCGAGGTACACGCCCACCGACGTCCCGCCGTGGTCGCGCAGCATATCGCCCAGGCCGGCGGCGACGGCGGCGAACGCCTCGACCCAGGTGGCTTCGGTCAGCGTGCCATGGCGGCGCACCAGCGGCGCCGTCAACCAGTCGGGGTCGTTGTCGAGCTCGGCGAAACTCGCACCCTTCGGGCAGATGAAGCCCTTACTGAAGACGTCGTCGTGGTCGCCTCTGGCGCCGGTGACCCGGCCGTCCTCGACGGTCAGCGTCAGACCGCAGGTCGCCTCACAGAACGGACAGATGCGGAGAGCCGTCGCGCTCCTGGGGTGCGCTGAATCCGTGTCGGTCATCTCCGCATTGTGCGTCGAAATCGACATTGTGCGTCGAAATCGACGCGATGGTCTGGCGCACTCGCGTTTTCTCGCCCATTTGTCGGTTTGGGCGAGGAGTCGTCAGGTGTTTTCGTACACCTTGGGGTCGAGCGTGCCGATGTAGGGCAGGTCGCGGTAGCGCTCGGCGTAGTCCAGGCCGTAGCCGACGACGAACTCGTTGGGGATGTCGAAGCCGATGAAGTCGATGTCGAGGTCGACGCGAACGGCGTCGGGTTTGCGCAGCAGTGTGCATACCTTCAGCGACCGGGGATGGCGGGTTGCGAGGTTGCGGAGCAACCACTTCAGCGTGAGCCCGGAGTCGACGATGTCCTCGACGATCAACACGTCGCGGTCGTTGATGTCGCGGTCGAGGTCCTTGAGGATGCGCACGACGCCCGACGACGACGTGGACGATCCGTAGGAGCTGACGGCCATGAACTCCAGTTGGGTGGGCAGCGGGATCGCCCGTGCCAGATCGGTGACGAACATGACTGCGCCCTTGAGCACGGTGATGAGCAGCAGATCCTGCGGGGCGGAACCGTCCGACCCGGAGACCGCCTCGCGGTAATCGGCGCCGATCTGTGCTCCGAGTTCAGCGGTCTTGGATTGGATCTGTTCTTCCGACAGCAATACCGACTTGATGTCCCCGGGGTACAACTCCGCCGAATGCGCAGGCACGCCCACAGAGTAGCGGTGCCGCGCCGCGGCGGTGCCACGCGGTGGCCGGGATAACCGACGCGAGCCCTCACACCGGTTCTCGGTACAGCATCAGCATTTCCTTTCGGCGACCGGCGAACAGCCGCATCCGGGGTTGCGCGCTCGGTACCGCCACCCCGCCCTGGCCGCGCCAGGCGGTGACCAGACCGTCGACGGCGCGGATCTGCTTGTCGGTCAGCCCGACCGCTCCGCCGGCCAGCAGCCAGCCCCTGATCACCCTGCGGCGAACCGCCGTCCGGCAGCGGAGCAAGCGCGGCGGTGGGTAGGTGACCGCGGTCGCCGAGCCCGGCAAGGACTTCCTCGGCCATGCCGTCGAGCGTGTCGTTGTCCTCGCGCAGCGCCGTCGCGGTGCGGGCGAGGGCCTCGGCCACGCCGCCGCCGAGTGCCTCCTCGAGCACCGGCAAGACCTCGTTGCGCAGCCGCACCCTGGTGAAGCGCCGGTCGGCGTTGTGCGGGTCCTGCCACGGCGTCAGGCCGAGTTCGGCGCATGCCAGCTGGGTCAGCTCCCGCCGCGCCCCGAGCAGCGGCCGGTACCACGGCGGGTCATGCGGCCGCATACCGGCGATCGAGCGGGCGCCCGATCCCCGGCCCAGGCCGAGCAGCACCGTCTCGGCCTGATCGTCGAGCGTGTGCGCCAACAGCACCGGCGCGCCCGCGCGGGCTTCGTCGAGCGCGCGGTACCGGGCCGAGCGGGCCGCGGCCTCCGGGCCTCCCGCGGTGCCCACGTCGACGCAAAGAACCTTGGCGCCAACGCATCCCACGGCGATCGCCTGATCGCGCGCCGTCGAAGCGACCATCGACGAACCCGGCTGCAGACGGTGGTCGACGATCAGTGCGGTGGTCGGCAGCACCGTCGCGGCCACCGCCGCCAACGCCAGCGAGTCCGGTCCGCCCGACAGCGCGACGCACCACCGGTCGTCGCCTGCGGCATGGTCGCGCACGAAGCGCGCGACCGCGGCCCGCAACTCGGCTACAGCACCCGGTCGATCCATCGCTGCGGCTCATCGATTTCGCTTGGCAGCGGCAGAGTTTCGGCGTTCGACCAGACGGCGTTGAATCGCTGCATCCCGACCTTGGACACGACGTCGTCGACGAAGACCTTCCCCCTGGTGTACTGGTTCATCTTCGCGTCGATGCCCAGCAGCGCGCGCATCAGCCGCTGCAGCGGCGGCTGCTTGCGTTGCCTGCGCTGATCGAACCGGCGCCTGATCGTGGCGACCGACGGCACCACCGCGGGACCGACCGCATCCATCACGTGCTCGGCGTGGCCCTCCAGCAGGGTGCCCAGCACCAGCAGTCGGTCGAGCGCCTCGCGCTGCGGCTCGGACTGCACCGCCCGCAGCAGCCCGATGATGCCGGCCGAATTCGACGGCGAGTCATCGTTGTTCGAGCCGTCGCGCAGGCCCCGCACATATCCGGCGAGCCGGCCGACGACCTGCGTGACGTCCTCGCCCACATCCTGGGTCAGCACCGCGAGCGCGTTGGTCATGTGGTCGGCCAGCCACGGATTGGCCCGGAACTGCACGCGGTGGGTGACCTCGTGCAGGCACACCCACATGCCGGAAGTCGGCGGGCGCCACCCGAAGCTGGCGTTCGACGGCAATCACGTTGGGGTACACCAGCAGCAGCTCACCACCACGGTCTCCAGTTCCCGGGTCGCCTCCTGCCCTTCGGGCCTGCTCTCCCCCGCAAGCGGGTGGGCCCCCGGCTTGCGCGGGGGGTGCCCCCAGCCCTGCGGTGGCGAACGGATCGTACTGACCGAGAATTCCCGACGAGACGAACGCCAGCACCGCCCCGGTCTGCACCCCGGAGATGCGCCCGCTGATCGCGCCGGGCTTCGCCTCACCGTCGTGCCCACCGCCGGTCATCGCACGCATCGACTGGGCCGCGGCACGAATCCACTCCGGGCGGTTGACGATTCGCGCCTCGGGAATCTCACCGCCCTCGAAGAGCCCTGTCACCTCGCGTACCGGAATCTCGGAGGCGCGGGCCGACTCGGTGAGCTGCTCGATCGCCTGCCCGCGCGTGTAGTCGGTGGCCGCGGGCTCCGGGCGGGCCAGCTTGCCCCCGACCGTGGCGGCCAGATTCCAGTCGACGGCGCGGCCGACGGAGAAGCCGGACTCGGCAGGAGGGCTCACGTGCGGCATCCGCAGGAGCGCAGCGTTGCCGCGAACGCGTCGAGCGCGGTGCGCCCGGACGGGCCCGCGTCGTTGGACATCAGCGCGAAGGTCAGCACCCGGCCACTCTCGTCGGTGACGATCCCGGCCAGCGAGTTGGTGCCGGTCAGGGAGCCGGTCTTGGCCCGCAGGTACCCCGCGGCGGCGCGGCCCCCGTCGGTGTCAAGGTATCGGTTGGACAGCGTGCCACTGCCCCCTGCGATCGGCAGCAGGTCCACCAGCGGCCGCAGCGTCGGGCTGTGCGTCTCCGGCCGCGGCGTTGATCACCCCGTCGAGGGTTTCGGCAGTGAGGCGGTCATCCACCGACAGACCGCTGGAGTCGAACAGCCGGGCTCCGGCGGTCTCGATGTCGGCGTCGTCGAGTGCGCTCAGCACCGCGCGGGTCGCACCATCGAAACTCTGGGGCCGGTGTCAGTTCGGCGGCGACCTCGCGGCCGGTGGACTCCGCCATCACGTTGTCGGAGAAGTTCATCATGTCGCGTAACCGCTGGATCAGCGGCGGCGACTGCACCGAGGCGATCACCTTGCCTTCTCTGCCTGAGGTCGCGCCACCCGGCGGCAGCACCGTGACCTTCGCCGGGTCGATGCGCAACGCCACCGCCAGGGCGCGGCCCGCGTCCAAGGCAGGCGTCCTCGAGCGCCGCGATTCCACGCTCACCGGCTGGGTGCGGCCACCGTCGAGCATCACCGACTCAATGGGCGCGATGTCGCCGCCGTCGATGTCCAGTGGATCCCAGCCCGGCGCCATCGTCGGTCCGCTGTAGGCGCTGACGTCCACCTGCACGGCTTTCACCGCGGTACCGCTGCGCCGCACCTGATCGGCCAGGTCGACGATGCGCGCCGCATCCCGGTACCAGGTGTCCTCCTTGCGCGGTGCCGCCGAGAGCGTCGGATCACCGCCGCCGACCAGGACCACCACCCCGGGTTGGTCGGAAGCCAGCACCCGCGTCGTCAACCGGACATCGCGGTCCAGGGTCAGCAGCGCCGCCGCGGCGGTCAGCACCTTGTTCGTCGATGCCGGCTGCATCGGCACATCGGCGCCCTGTGCCCACAGCTGGTCGCCGGTCATCGCATCGGTGATGCGCCCGGTGAACTTGCCGAGATTCGGGTCGGCCAGCAGCGGCGCCAGGACGGCGGCGAGGCCGTCCGCCGTAGGCGTGTCCGCGGAGTCGGCGACAGGAACCACAGCGGGCTGGGCGGTCGCCGGCGCCGGGGCGGGTTCCACGGCCTGCTGGTCGGTGGACTCCCCCCTGGTCACCAGCGCGGCCGCCGCCACAACGACAGCAACCAGCGCCAGTACCGCCACCCCCACCGCCACGTGGGTGGACCGCCGCCACCGAGTTGGGCCGCATGTTTCTCCTGCTCTCGAACGACTATCGAGCCACCGCTGTAGAGCAGGGTATCGCTCGTTTAGTGTTGACCCGCGTCGTCAGCCGACGACCACAGTGCGGAGTACATGCGAAAAGGAGTCCCCGGTGCAGTTCGATGTCCTCATCGAGATCCAGAAGGGGTCACGCAACAAGTACGAGGTAGACCACGACAGCGGAAAGGTGAAGCTGGACCGCTATCTGTTCACTGCGATGGGCTATCCGACGGACTACGGCTATATCGAGGACACCCTCGGCGAGGACGGCGATCCGCTGGACGCGCTGGTGCTGCTGCCCGAGCCGGTGTTCCCCGGGTGCATCGTGGAGGCCCGCCCGGTGGGCATGTTCCGGATGACCGACGAGAAGGGCGGCGACGACAAGGTGCTGTGCGTGCTCGTCGACCCGCGGTGGGACCACGTCACCGACATCGGCGACGTGTCGGAGTTCGAGCTGGACGCCATCAAGCACTTCTTCGTGCACTACAAGGACCTCGAACCAGGGAAGTTCGTCGAGGCAGCCGACTGGGTGGGCCGGGAGGAGGCCGAGGCCGAGGTGCTCCGCTCGATCGAGCGTTTCAAGACCGAAGGCCACTAGATGAGACCTAGGCCCAATACCGTTCAGTTAGTGTGAACGGATTGTGGCGTGGGGTGGGTGTTCGGGTTGGGGCCAGTGGGCGTGGGCGGCGCGTTTGACATGCCATTTGGACATCTTGCGTTTGATCACGCGCGGAGCTGAACGTTGGCGGCGGATCGGATTGAGACGATCGAGGATGCGCCGCAGGACGGCCTGCCAGTGTGCGTGAGCGGCACCTGGGTGCTCAGGGGGGAAAAGCGCCCTGCTGGGCGACGGATTGACGCACGATACGCAGGGCGGCGGTGAAGCTGACCCGGTCGGGGTCATGCCCGCTGTGCTGGGCCGCTTGTGCCATTACGGATCGGATCGCGTAGTGGCAACACAGATGTCCCCACACCTCCTGGAGGACAAGGTCAGGCGACTTCGAGCGCAGTACCACCCGCGGCCCGCGTTGATGAGTTTTGAGTTCATCGAAGACGCTTTCGATCTCCCAGCGCTGGGCGTAGGCGGCGGCAAGTTCACCCGCGGGTGCCTCGAGGGGATCAAGCATCGTGGTCAACAACCGGTAGACGGTGGGATTGTCACGTCCGTCCTCGACGGTGTAGTCGATAACCCGCGCCAGCATCGGCTCACTGACCTGGTCGTTGGATTGGCGCAGATGAGCCAGCCACGACCCGTCGCCAAGATCTTGCACGTGCACCGGCCCTGGTGCTCCGCGCCCGCCCACGCGCACCCGCCACAACAAGTCGGCACCGGTAGCAGAAGCCTTGCGCCACAACGCATACGAAAAGAACCCTCGATCGGCCACCAGCAGCATCTCGGTGCTCAGCGCCTCCAGCAGCGACTCGGCCAGGCCCGCTTCGCCATCACGATAGACCCCGATCTGGGCGGCGAACACCGCGTGCGTGCCGCACTCGGCCAGCGCCACCAACCGGGCCTGCGGGAACGCCGCTTTCTCGCCCTTGCTCACCCCGGCCCGCCCGAAGTACTGGTCGTTGGCCGCCGTGTCGGCCACATCCAGACACGTCCCGTCGATGGCGACCATGCGCCGCCCCGCCAACCACACCCCGGCCGTCTCGGACCCACCCAACGGGACGGCCACCCGCGCAAATAGCCCTTGCAGCGGCGCCGACCCCAACCGCTCCCGAGCCTGAAAGATCGCCGACTTGCCCGGCAATCGGTACTGCTCACGCCACCCCGACGCCCACGCCAGACCATCGGTCAACTGCGCCAGCACATCCTCATACGACCCCTCGCCATACAGGCCCATCCCGATCGCGAAATACGCCATCACCCGTGCCGGCAGCGCCCGATGCCGCTGCTGGGTGCGCCCCGCCTCAGCGATCACCTCATCAACCACATCCGGCGGGAAAACCCGAGTCAGCACCCCCACCGACACCAAATCCGACAACCGACGATCCGACTCAGGCTTACGCCAACCCGAACGAGGCATACCCTCAAACTACACCCATGTAACCTTAACTGAACGGTATTGGACCTAGGCCACTACACGAATTAGCGTGGCCGTAACACGGCGTAACGCCGCTGTCCCTTCCGCCTTCGATCATGACCATGTGCTGTTGCATCAAGGGATCGGGCTGGACGCATTCAATGCGATGCCGGTGCGGCGCGCCGTCCACGCGGTGTTCGAGTGCTGCTACAGCGTGCCGATGGCCGCTGACATGGCGCGCTCACGGCCGTTCGACAACCACGACCAGCTGTTTCGCTACGCCGACGCGTCGCTGTTCGGGTTGTGCGAGGACTCCGTCGACTCCATCCTGCAGGCCTACCCCGACGTCGGCCGGCGGCCCGGAAGCGAGAAGTCGCAGGCCGAACAGTGCGCCATCGCCGACGAGCGCCCCGAAATGATGAACGAGTTGGCGCAGGCGTCGAAGGCCTACTTTCAGCATTTCGGATTCGGCTTCGTGATGTTCGTCAACGGCTACAGCGCCGATGACGTGCTGGCGGTGATGCACGACCGCATGCTCAACACCTACGAGACCGAGCGCAAGGTGGTCCGCAACGAGCTGGCGCGGATCAACCGCACGCGGCTCGAGCGGATGCTGGGTCCCGAAGGTGGCTACGACAACTGGTGAGCCGCGCTCGCATACGCTCTTTCGGAGTGAGCACTCCGCCGACCAGACCCGCCGGTCACTCCCACTTCCTTTCGCTTCCCGACCTCGCTGCCCGGCCCGCCGGCGGAGCGGTGCTGTGGGCCAACGACGACGTGTTCGCCGAGAAAGAGAACCTGATCAAGACGGGCGCCGCCGAATTTCGGCCCGCCACGTTCGGCCACAAGGGCCAGGTCTACGACGGGTGGGAGACCCGCAGGCGCCGCGGTGCGACGGCCGATTCGCACGACTTCGCGATCGTCCGGCTCGGCGTGCCCGGCATCATCCGCGGGGTGGTGGTGGACACGGCGTGGTTCACCGGCAACTATCCGCCCGAGATCTCGGTCGAAGCCGCGTTCGTCGTGGGCTATCCGACCCCTGAGGAGCTGGCCGACAAGGTCTCGTGGACGACGATCGTCGAGCGCCGCGCGGTCAACGGCGACACCCGCAACCCGTTCGCGGTCGATTCGCCGCAAGCGCTGGACCCATGTGCGGCTGGCGATCTATCCCGACGGCGGCGTGGCCCGTCTCCGGGTGCACGGCGAAGGCCTGCTGGATCCGCGCTTCACCGAACTCCCGCTGGATCTGGCGGCTTTGGAGAACGGCGGACGAATCACGGGTTGCTCCAACATGTTCTACGGTTCGCCCAACAACCTGCTGCTGCCCGGCACGGCCAGGACCATGGGCGACGGGTGGGAGACCTCCCGGCGGCGCGACACCGGAAACGACTGGGTGCAGGTGCGTCTGGCCGGACAGGGCGCGCTGACCGCGGCCGAGTTGGACACGTCGTACTTCATCGGCAACGCCCCCGGTTCGGCCCGACTGCGGGGCCGCGACGGGGACGGCGAGTGGTTCGACCTGCTGCCCCAGACCGAGCTGCAGCCCGACACCCGGCACCGGTTCCTGGTCGATTCCGATCGGCCCGTCACCGACGCCCGCCTCGACATCCATCCCGACGGCGGCATGGCGCGGCTGCGATTGTTCGGGCGGCTGACCCAGGAGGGTCTGCGGCGGGTGACCGAGCGCTGGGAGGCCAGCGGCTAATTCCGTCGCAGCGATTGCCGTCGACCGTGGGCGCTGTGCACTGTGCAGGGCCGACTTCCGTACCTGAGGCTCACACTCGAGCCGCTGAACACGAATTTCAGGATGCGCGCGCCTGATCCCGATGTGCGAGGCGGCCCAGCACGTCACGCCGAGCCACGAGTCCTGCGGGCGAGGCGGCAAGCAGCGTCACGCCGTCGGCGACGCCGGCCGAGCCGATGTCGGCGATCAGGCCGACCAGCCCGTCCACGGTGCCGGCATACCGCAACGTAGTGTCGGCCCGCGCGGGCCCGTCGAGAGCGGCTCGTGCGGAACGGAAGTCACCGGCCACCGCGACGGTGATGTCGAGGATGACCGCAACGCTTTCGTGGTCGGCCCGCACGCGGGCCCGGATCCTGCTGGCCTGCTGCAGATCCGGTGCCGCTACGCGGATCGGCTGATGACCACCGTCAGTCAGCTCGTTCCAGTCGTCCTCGTCCACCACGAATAGCCGCACGCCGCCACGCTAGCCAGCGCGGCGGCGGCGGTCGACCGTTGCGATCAGCGCGAGTCCAACGGAGCGCCGGCGTCCTCGGTGCCGTCCGCGATGCCGTCCTTCGGGCCGCTGTCTTCGGTGCCCTCGGTCGCGTCCCCACCGTTGCTGCGCACGTCGTGCACCCGGGTCTTGTACAGGCTGGCCGCGGTGGTGATCGCCAGCGTGACGACGATCACGCCGAGGCTGGCCAGCGTCGGAATCTCCGGCACCGCTACCGGCTCGCCGCCGTTGATGAACGGCAGCTCGTTCTCGTGCAGCGCGTGCAGCAGCAGCTTGATGCCGATGAAGCCGAGGATGAACGCCAGGCCCTGCGACAGGTACACCAGCCGCTTGAGCAGGTCGCCGAGCAGGAAGTACAGCTGGCGCAGGCCCATCAGCGCGAACACGTTGGCGGTGAACACCAGGTACGGCTCGCGGGTCAGCCCGTAGATGGCGGGGATGGAGTCAAGGGCGAACAGCAGGTCGGTGGTGCCCAGCGCGACGATGACGAGGAACATCGGCGTCATCAGGCGGGTGCCGTTTTCCTTGACCCACAGCCTCAGGCCGTCCCACTGGTCGGTGAACTTCAGGTGCCGCTGCGCGAAGCGGACCACCCCGTTGTCGGCGTCGTCGTCGTGGTCGGTGTCTTTGACCAGCTTGATCGCGGTGTACACCAGGAACGCACCGAAGAGGTAGAACACCCACGAGAACTGTTCGATGGCCACCGCGCCGAGAGCGATGAAGATGCCGCGGAAGATGAGCGCCAGGATGATGCCGACGAGCAGGGCCTGCTGCTGGTAGATCCGCGGCACCTTGAAGCTGGCCATGATGATCAGGAAGATGAACAGGTTGTCCACCGACAGGCTGTACTCGGTGAGCCATCCGGCGAAGAACTCGATCCCGAACTGGCTGCCGTGGTACAACCACGTCCACAGCCCGAACGCGATAGCGAGGCTGATGTAGACCGTCAGGTACGTCGCTGTCTCACGCTTGGACGGCTCGTGCGGGCGCCGCCCGATCACGATCACGTCGAAGAGCAGGATGCCGATCGTCACGGCGAGCGTGATGCCCCACTCGAGTCCACTTACGTTCATCAAACCTCCGGTCGTCGTTCAACGCCGGAGGTCTCTTCCACCACCATCGGCCTCTGCGTCGATGGTAGGCCCACAGCACCGGTCGTCCGATGACGGACGACGTGATGACGACACTGCGGCGAAGGAATACTCCCCTCCAAGAAGCCCATTGTGCCAGTCAACCCCCCGACACGCGAAATGGAGGCGGCCGTCGACGGGAAGTGCCCCCGCGCGCTTAGTAGTTTGTACCCGTGACAGCAGCGGATCCAACCCCGGAGATCCCTACCCAATTTCTGCTGTCTGCGTTCGCTTCCGAGCCGCGCACCCTGATCGACATCCTGTACGACACCGCGCGGCGCCACCCCGACGCGGCGGCGCTGGACGACGGCACCGTCCAACTCACCTACGCCGAGCTGATCTCCGACGTCGAGGACAGCGTCTCGTGGCTGGGCGCCCGCGGCATCGGCCGCGGCGACCACGTCGGGATCCGGATGCCGTCGGGCAGCTACGCGCTGTACGTCGCGATCCTGTCGGCACTGGCGGCCGGTGCCGCCTACGTTCCGGTCGATGCCGACGACCCGCAGGAGCGCGCCGAGTTGGTGTTCACCGAGGCCGGTGTCGTCGCGGTGATCACCGAACAGGGTTTGGTGCGCGGTCCTGGTACGTCACGGGGGTGGCGCGCGACGGCGCCGCTGACCCGCGACGACGCCTGGATCATCTTCACCTCCGGGTCGACCGGCACCCCCAAGGGCGTCGCCGTCAGCCACCGCAGCGCGGCCGCGTTCGTCGACGCCGAGGCACGGATGTTCCTGCAGGACAACCCGATCGGCCCCGGCGACCGGGTGCTGGCGGGGCTGTCGGTGGCATTCGACGCCTCCTGCGAGGAGATGTGGCTGGCGTGGCGGCACGGCGCGTGCCTGGTGCCCGCGCCGCGGTCACTGGTGCGGAGCGGAATGGACCTGGGCCCCTGGCTGGTGTCCCGCGACATCACCGTCGTGTCCACGGTGCCCACGCTGGCGTCGTTGTGGCCCGCCGAAGCGCTTGAGGCGGTGCGGCTGCTGATCTTCGGTGGTGAAGCTTGTCCCCCGGAGCTGGCCGAACGGTTGGCGGCGGGGCCTGATTCGGCTGGCCGCGAAGTGTGGAACACCTACGGGCCGACCGAGGCCACGGTGGTCGCGTGTGCGGCGCGCCTGGACGGAAAGAGCCCGGTCAGCATCGGGCTGCCGCTGCCGGGGTGGGATCTGGCCGTGGTCGGCAAGGACGGTTCGCCGGTCCGCATCGGCGAGGTCGGCGAACTCGTCATCGGCGGAGTAGGGCTGGCGCGCTACCTCGACCCCGAAAAGGACGCCGAGAAGTACGCGGCCATGCCTTCGCTGAGCGCATATGGCTCCTGGAGCCGCGCCTACCGCAGCGGCGATCTGGTGCGGCTGGAATCCGACGGACTGTACTTCGTCGGACGCGCCGACGACCAGGTCAAGGTCGGCGGGCGGCGCATCGAGCTCGGCGAGGTCGACACCGCGCTGGTGAACCTTCCCGGCGTCAGCGGCGGCGCCGCGGCGGTGCGGAAGACGGCGAGCGGCACGCCGCTGCTGGTGGGCTACATCGTCGTCGCGCCCGGCGCGGAACGGTCCTTCGACCTCACCGCGGCCCGCGCCCGGCTGTCCGACGCGCTGCCCGCCGCGCTGGTGCCCAGGCTGGTGGTCGTCGACGAACTGCCCACCCGCACGTCCGGAAAGGTGGACCGCGACGCCCTGCCCTGGCCGGTCGGCACCGCCGCGGACGACGCCAGCCCCGATCTGGGCGGCACCTTGGGCTGGCTCGCCGGACTGTGGCGTGACGTGCTGGCCGCGCCGGTCGACGGACCCGAGGCGGACTTCTTCGCCCTCGGCGGCGGGTCGCTGTCGGCGGCACAGCTGATCGCCGTGCTGCGGCAGCGGTACCCGCAGGTGACGGTCGCCGAGCTCTACGACCATCCACGGCTGGGATCGCTGGCCGGTTACCTCGACGAACTCGATCCGCCGCCGGCCGTCGAGATCCGCGAGGTGAAGCCGGTTTCGCGGCTGACCCAGGCGGTGCAGGTGGCACTGACGCTGCCGCTGGCGATGCTGACCGGGATGCAGTGGGTGGTCTGGCTGGCGATCGCCAACAACATCGCCGCCTCGCAGGCGCTGGTGCCGTGGGTGCGGCCGATCGACTGGTGGTGGATCGTCGCCGGTTTCCTGGTGTTCGTCACCCCGCTGGGCCGGATGGGCATCGCGGTGTTCGGGGCACGCGTCCTGGTCGGGACGCTGGCGCCGGGCAGCTACCGCCGCGGCGGTTCGGTGCATCTGCGGGTGTGGCTGGCCGAGCGGCTCGCCGAAGCCAGCGGCGCGGAGAACATGGCCGGCGCGCCGTGGCTGGTCTATTACGCCCGGGCGCTGGGCAACAGGGTCGGCGACGGAGTCGACCTGCACTCCGCGCCTCCCGTGACCGGGATGCTGACGCTGGGGCACCGATGCTCCATCGAGCCCGAGGTCGACCTGACCGGTCATTGGATCGACGGCGACCTGTTCCACGTCGGCCCCATCACGGTCGGCAACGACGCCACCGTCGGCGCCAGGACAGCGCTGCTTCCCGGTGCGGTGGTCGGCAAGAACGCCGACGTGGCACCCGGATCGGGCGTCGTCGGGAAGGTGAAGAACCGGCAGTACTGGAAAGGGTCGCCCGCGGTGAAGTCCGGCAAGGCCAAGCATCCGTGGCCGGACCACCGGCCGGCCAGGGCACCGCTCTGGGTCGCGATGTACGGCCTGACGGCGGTGCTGCTCGGTGCGCTGCCGCTGACGGCGCTGGCGGCCGGGCTCGCCGTGATCGGCTGGGGCGTGCGCGACACCGCATCGGTGGGCGCGGCGGTGCTGCCTGCGCTGGGGTGGCTGGTGCCTGCGACGCTGGCGGCAGTGCTGACGTACGCGGCGCTGACGGTGGTCGGTGTGCGGGTGCTCGCCGTCGGCCTGAACGAGGGCTACCACCCGGTCCGGAGCCGTTCGGGCTGGCAGCTGTGGGCCACCGAGCGGTTGATGGACGCTGCCCGCAACTACCTCTTCCCGGTGTACGCCGGCCTGCTCACACCGTGGTGGCTGCGACTACTCGGGGCGAAGGTGGGCAAGGGCACCGAGATCTCGACAGCGCTGCTGATCCCGAAGTTCACCGTTATCGAGGACAGCGCGTTCCTCGCCGACGACACCATGGTCGCGTCCTACGAACTGGGCGGCGGCTGGATCCACGTCGCCCGCGCGACGATCGGCAAGCGGGCGTTCCTGGGCAACTCCGGCATCACCCAGCCCGGTCGGCGGGTGCCCGACGACGGGTTGGTCGCGGTGCTCTCGGCGACACCACACAAGGCCAAGGCAGGCTCGTCCTGGCTGGGCAGCCCGCCGGTGCGGCTGCGCCGGCAGCCGACGGCCGCAGACGTACTGCGCACGTTCCATCCGTCGGCGCGCCTGAAGGCGCTGCGCGCCACGGTCGAGACCTTTCGGTTCGTGCCCGTTGTGGTGACGTTCGCCATCGGCGTCGCGGTGCTGTTCGCCATCCAAACCCTGGCGGTGACCGCCGGCTGGCTGTGGGCCGCACTCGCCGCCGGGCCGATCCTGCTGATCGCGGGAGCGGTGGCCGGTGGCATCGCGGTGATCGCGAAATGGCTTGTGGTCGGTCGGATCACCGCGATCGAGCATCCGTTGTGGTCGTCATTCGTCTGGCGCAATGAGGTGTCGGACACGTTCGTCGAGACCGTGGCGGCCCCCTGGTTCGCCCGCGCGGCAGCGGGTACGCCGGTGATGAATCTGTGGCTGCGGGCCCTGGGAGCGAAGATCGGACGAGGGGTGTGGTGTGAGACCTACTGGCTTCCCGAAGCCGACCTCGTGACGCTCGAAGACGGCTCCACCGTCAATCGCGGGTGCGTCGTGCAGACCCACCTGTTCCACGATCGCATCCTGCGGATGGACACCGTCGTCCTGGAGCGCGGTGCGACGCTGGGGCCGCACTGCGTCGCGTTGCCCGCGGCGCGCATCGGAGCAGGAGCCACCGTCGGGCCGGCCTCGCTGGTGATGCGCGGTGACGAGGTGCCGCCGTCGACGCGGTGGCAGGGCAACCCGATCGCGTCATGGAATCCGTCCCGCACCAAGCGCGACGACTCGCCCAGTCCCAAGCCCGCGAAGCCCGCTGCCGCGTGACAGCGCGCAAACGGGCAGCCAAGAAGAGCGGACCACCGGTCATCGACCCGTACCTCCCTGCCACCGGCAATTTCGGCTACCGGGTGTCGCGCTACGAGCTCGAACTCGAATACAAGGTCGCGATCAACCGGCTGGCGGGCTCGGCCACCATCACCGCCGTCACGCTTGCCGAGCTCAAGGCGTTCACCCTCGACCTGTCGAGCGCCCTCGCGGTGTCGAAGGTGACCGTGAACGGCAAGCGGCCCTCGCATTTTCGGACCTCGGCGGGAAAGGTGCACATCACCCTGGCCGACCGGCTACCCGCAGGCGCGGCGATGACCATCGCGGTGCGCTACGGTGGCACCCCCCGTCCGATCCGATCCCTTTGGGGTGCCGTCGGTTTCGAGGAGCTGACCGAAGGCGTGCTGGTCGCCGGGCAGCCCAACGGGGCAGCGTCGTGGTTCCCCTGCGACGACCACCCGAGCGCCAAGGCCAGCTTCCGAATCCAGATCAGCACGGAGAGCCCCTATTTCGCCCTCGCCAACGGCAAGCTGCTGGGTCGCCGGGCTCGCGCAGGCATGACCACCTGGGTCTACGAGCAGGCCGAACCCACCTCCACTTATCTGATCACGCTGCAGATCGGCGTATACGGCAGACACCGGATGGCGAAGAACGGCGTCGAGATCTTCTCGGTCCTGCCCGACCGGCTGCGCCAGGACTTCGAACACGATTTCAGCCGCCAGTCGCAGATGATGAAGTTGTTCGTGAAGCTGTTCGGGCCCTACCCACTGACAGACGGTTACACCGTCCTGGTGACCGACGATGATCTAGAGATTCCCCTTGAGGCGCAGGGGATCTCGATCTTCGGCGCGAACCACTGCGACGGGCAACGGAGTTCGGAACGGCTGATCGCGCACGAACTTGCCCACCAGTGGTTCGGAAACTCGGTCACCGCGCAGCGCTGGCGCCACATCTGGTTACACGAGGGTTTCGCGTGCTATGCGGAGTGGTTGTGGTCAGAGCACTGCGGCGAGCGCAGCGCCGACGAACTCGCCCGTCACTACCACCAACGGTTGATCGACTCGCCGCAGAACCTCGTGCTCGCCGACCCCGGCCCACGCGACATGTTCGACGACCGGGTCTACAAACGCGGAGCGCTCACCCTTCACGCTCTACGTGGCGAGATCGGTGACACCAATTTCTTTGCGCTGCTGAAGGATTGGACGACACGCTACCGACACAGCAGCGTGGTGACCGACGACTTCACCGGTCTGGCCGCGAATTACGCCGACGATTCGCTGCGAGCTCTGTGGACCGCGTGGCTGTACTCACCGGAGGTTCCCCCGCTGGACACGCGGGCGTGACCGACGCGACTGCGGGTCCCTCGGGCGCAGTCACCCGGAGCAGCGTGGTCCGGGTCGGCATGGCGACGGCACTGACCGCGTTGTGCGGGTACGCGGTGCTCTACCTCGCCGCACGGGACCTCGAGCCCGCGGGATTCTCCGTGTTCGGCGTGTTCTGGGGCGCGTTCGGGCTGGTCAGCGGGGCCGCCTTCGGGTTGCTGCAGGAGACCACCCGCGAGATCCGCTCCGCTTCCCACGCAGCTCACCGTGCAGGTCCGGATGGCCAGCGCACTCACCCGATCCGGATCGCGGCCGGGGTCGGCCTGGCCGCCGCGGTGCTGATCGCCGCCACCACGCCACTGTGGTCGGCGCACGTGTTCGTCGACGAACGCCTGCTCAGCGTCGCGCTGCTGTGCGTCGGATTGGCCGGGTTCTGTCTGCACACCACACTTCTCGGCGCGCTCGCCGGAGTCGACCGATGGTCCGAGTACGGCGCGCTGATGGTCACCGACGCGGTACTGCGGGTCGCGGTCGCCGCGGTCACCTTCGCGGTCGGCTGGGGACTCGGCGGATACCTGTGGGCGACCGTCGCCGGCGCGTTCGCGTGGCTGCTGATGCTGCTCGCCTCACCGGCCACGCGCGCGGCGGCACGGTTGCACACCCCTGGCACCACGATGACGTTCCTGCGCGGTGCGGGGCACTCGATCGCCGCGGCCGGTGCCAGTGCGGTTCTCGTGATGGGCTTTCCGGTGCTGCTCAAAGCCACCTCGGGCGGCGATCTCGGCGCAGCGGGCGGGGTGGTGATCCTGGCCGTGACGTTGACGCGCGCGCCGCTGCTGGTGCCGCTCACCGCGATGCAGGGCAACCTGATCGCGCATTTCGTCGACCAGCGCAGCCACCGGCTCAAGGCGCTGATCGCACCCGCGGCGCTGGTCGGCGGGCTCGGGGTGGTCGGGGTCGCCCTCGCCGCGACATTCGGGCCGTGGCTGCTGCGCGAAGGCTTCGGCGCGGAGTACCTCGCCGACGGAGCGCTGCTGGCATGGTTCACCGCCGCAGCCGTGGCGATCGCACTGCTGACGCTCACCGGTGCGGCAACCGTGGCGGCCGCGCTGCACCGCGGATACGCGGCCGGCTGGCTGTGCGCCACCGTGGCATCGGCGTTGCTGTTACTGCTCCCGCTCGAACTCGAGGTGCGCACGGTGGTCGCCCTGCTGTGCGGACCGCTGCTCGGAATGGCCGTGCACCTGGCGGTGCTTGCCAGAGTTCCCACTGACTGACCGGGTAATTTGTTGCGCATCACTACCTCGGGCATGAACTACCACGACACGTGGATCGTCGTCCCGGCCTACAACGAGGCGACGATCATCGGCGACGTCATTGCGGACGTTCGCGCCGTTTTCGAGCACGTGGTCTGTGTGGACGACGGCAGCACTGATGGAACGGCCGACACTGCACTGAGCGCGGGCGCGCACGTGGTCACCCATCCCGTCAACCTCGGGCAGGGTGCGGCGATCCAGACCGGCGTGGAGTACGCCCGGCGGCAGCCGGGCGCAGCGGTGTTCGCGACGTTCGACGCCGACGGCCAGCACCGCGTCAAGGACCTCCTCAATATGATCGACCGCCTGTGCGCCGACTCCGACAGAGGCCCAGACCGGTCGTCGGAACCCGCTTCGCCGGGGGGGTGGCCGCGACGCCGCTGCCGAAGCGGATCGTGCTGAAGGCCGCAGCACAACTGGGTCCCCGGAACCGCAAACTGGGGCTGACCGATGCACACAACGGGCTACGGGTGTTCGGCCGGCGAGTCGCCGACGTCGAAGTCCAAGGGCCAGCCGCTGCTCAACGGTGTCAACATCGTGTTCGACGGGCTGCTGCGAGGGAGGATGCGGCAATGAACTGGATCCAGCTGCTGCTGATCGTGTCGGTCCTTGCGCTGTCGGTGTACCTGCTGCGCTCGCGCAGCAGCGCACGGTCGAAAGCGTGGGTGTCGGCTACGTGCTGTTCGTGATCGCGGGATCTACGCGATCCTGCGGCCCGACGACACCACCGTCGTCGCGAATTGGGTTGGGGTGGATCGCGGTACCGACCTGTTGGAGTACGTGCTGATCATCGCCTTCGCGTTCACCACGCTGTCGACCTACGTGCGGTTCAAGGAAATCGAGCTGAAGTACGCTCAGCTGGCCCGCGCGGTGGCGCTACAGAATGCGCGGGTCCCGGAGCAGCGCTAACCGCGCTGGCGGAAGAATTCCACGGTCCTGCTCACCCCGTCGGCGAGCGCGACCCGGGGCCGCCAGCCCAGCACCGACTCCGCCCGGCTGGAGTCCAGCCGCGAGCGCCGCAGATCTCCGAGCCTGGGCGGATGGAACTCCGGATCGTCGGGCGCCCCCACGGATTTCGCGATCTCCGAATGCATTTGGCGCGTCGAGATTTCCACGCCCGTTCCGACGTTGAAGCGCTGCCCTCCGCCATCCTCACCGGAGGCGCGCACGAACGCGTCGACGACGTCGTCGACGAACACGTAGTCGCGGGTGTCGCTGCCGTCGCCGAAGATCTTGGTGGGCCGTCCGGCGAGCAGCGCCTGCGAAAAGATGGCCACCACACCCGCCTCGCCGTGCGGATCCTGACGGGGCCCGTACACGTTGGCGGGCGCGATGTGCGAGCAGTCCAGCTGGTAGAGGTTGCGGAACATGTTCAGATACACCTCGCCGCAGACCTTGCTCGCCGCGTAGGGCGAGGTCGGATCGACGGGCATGTCCTCCGACGTCGGGTAGCCGGGCGGGGCGCCGTAGATCGATCCACCCGAGGAGGTGTGCACCACCTTGCGGACACCGGACCTGCGGGCGGCCTCTGCCAGGCGCACCGTGCCCACCACGTTGACGCTGGAATCGAAAGCCGGATCATCCACCGACAGCTTCACCGAGATCTGCGCGGCCAGGTGGAACACCACCTCCGGCTGCACATCCGTGAGCAACCCGGCCAGGTCGGCTTCGACGATGTCGGCCTTGACGAACTCGAAGCCGTCGTGGCGTTCGGCCTCACCGAGGTTCTCGCTGCGACCGGAGCTGAGGTCGTCGACTCCGAAGACCGAGTGTCCATCTGAGAGTAGGCGGTCTACCAGCGTCGATCCGATGAAGCCGGCAGCTCCGGTGACCAGTGTGCGCACTGGGTCACCATACCGGTGGGCGATGTGACGGGATTGCATCCGTAGAGTCGAGGCGACATGAATTGGGTCGCCCGCACTGCTTTCGTGCTGATCGCGTTGCAGCTGGTCATCCGGGCGGTGCTGGCGTTCGGTGGCTACTTCTACTGGGACGATTTGATCCTCGTCGGCCGGGCAGGCACCCACAGCCTGCTGTCACCGGAGTACCTGTTCGACGACCACGACGGTCACGTCATGCCCGGCGCCTTCCTGGTGGCGGGCGCCATCACCCGGGTGGCCCCGTTGAACTGGCTGGGTCCCGCGATCAGCCTGGTGGTGCTCGCGCTGCTGACGTCGCTGGCCCTGCTACGGGCACTGCACGTGATCCTCGGCTGGCGCCCGGTGCTGTTGTTGCCCTTGACGTTCGCGCTGTTCACACCACTGGCGGTTCCGGGGTTCGCGTGGTGGGCAGCGGCCCTGAACTCGCTCCCGATGCTGGCCGCGATGGCCTGGGTGTGTGCCGACGCGATCCTGCTGGTGCGCACGGGCAACCAACGCTATGCGCTCACCGGCGCGCTGGCGTATCTCGGCGGCCTGTTGTTCTTCGAGAAGTCGGCGATCATTCCCTTCGTGGCATTCACCGTCACCGCGCTGTACTGCCACGTCACCGGCAGCGGATCAATCCGGGCGGTGTGGCGCCGGGGAGCGCGGCTGTGGGCGGTGTGCCTGGTGCTCACCGCCGCCTGGGTCGGCGTGTATCTGATGGTGGTCGATCAGCAGCGCTGGAGTTTCGACCTGCCCATGACGTGGGACCTGTTGTGGCGCTCGTTCACTCACGGCATCGTGCCGGGTCTGGTTGGCGGACCCTGGGATTGGCAGCGGTGGGCGCCGGCGTCGCCGTGGGCCGTTCCGCCGGTAGCGGTGATGATTCTCGGCTGGGTCGCTCTCGCGGGCGTTCTCGCCGTGAGCCTGATCCGCAAGCAGCGCATCGGGCCGGTGTGGCTGGCGGCGCTGGGATATGCGGTGGCTTGCCAGGTGCCGATCTATCTCATGCGCTCGTCGCGGTTCACCGCGCTGGAACTGGCGCAGACGCTGCGTTATCTGCCCGATCTCGTCGTCGTGTTGGCGCTGCTGGCCGCCGCCGGCCTGTGCGCACCGAACCGGGAACGTTCAAGCTGGCTGGATGTCTCACCGCTGCGTTCGGTCGTAACCGCCTGCCTTGCCGTGGCATTCGCGGCAGGCAGCCTGTACTCGACGGCGACGTTCCTGGTCAGTTGGCGGGACAATCCGTCCCGGCCCTACCTGCAGAACGCCCGCACAGGTCTGGCCGCGGCGTACGCCTCATCCAACGCACCGATGCTGGATCAGGAAGTGGATCCGCTGGTACTTCAGCGGGTGGCGTGGCCGGAGAACTTGGCGTCGCACATGTTCGCGCTGCTGCACGAGCGCCCCGAGTTCGCCCCTGCCACTGGGGAGCTACGCATGCTGGACGTGCAGGGAAACCTGGTCGATGCCAAGGTGACCTGGGTGCGCACCATCCGGCCCGGCCCGGCCCCGCAGTGCGGATACCTGATTCAGCCCGATTTCCCGGTGCGAATGCCGTTGGACGGGCCGATGCTCCCGGCCGACTGGACCGCCGAGATCAACTACCTGGCCAACAGCGACGGCTCGGTGATGCTGTCACTGTCGGAGGGTGACGAGGTCAAGGTTCCCGTGCGGCCGGGACTGAACCGCGTATATGTGCGGCTGCCCGGGGCTGGGGATGCGATCACCGTCCGGGCGAACACCGCGGCGCTATCGGTGTGCATCGCCTCGGGGCCCCTCGGTTTCGTCGCACCGACGTAGCGACCCGGGCGTCGTCACCCGCGCCGAACGTGCGGTGACGGCGACGATTCGGCCCGATTCTCGCCGTGGCCGCACGCACGGCGAACGGGGCCGTAGAAAAATGGAGCCGCCCGGGGGAATCGAACCCCCGACCTATTCATTACGAGTGAATTGCTCTACCGACTGAGCTAGGGCGGCGTGTTGGGCGGCCTGAGTCTACGGTAGGCGCTGCCGACCACCCAAGTTGTCCCCCGGGTCGCCCCGGCACGCCGCACCTCAGCTGCGAAGCGCCTGCCCCACGGTGCCGACCATGGCGTCGACCGCGAATTTGGGTTTGACGTTGACCGCCAGGGCCTCGCGGCATTCCAGCACCGCCTCGATACAGCGCAACAGCCTGTCCGGTGGCGCGTGGGCCGCCATCGCCGCGACCTTGTCCGCCATGTCGGGATGGTTGGGTGCCACGTCGACGGCACCCGACGAGATCAGAAGGGCATCGCGGAAGTAGGTGGCGAGGTCGATCAGCGCCCGGTCCAGCGCATCCCGCGAGGCACGCGTCTGGCGGGACTTCTGGCGCCGCTCGAGGTCCTTGATCGCGCCGGTCGCACCACGCATCGCCCCGGCGGTGCCCTTGCCCGTGCCGCCCGCCCCGAGCGCCGTGCGCAACTCCTCGGCCTCGGACTCGTTGCGGTCCACGGTCAGCGCCTTGGCCTCTGCCTCCGCGGTGGCCACCAGTTCTTCGGCGGCGGCGTACGCCCGCGACGGCGTCGCCGCGTCCCGCGCGAGGCTGAGCGCCCGCAGCCGCCTCTGCCGGGCCTGCTCGTCGGTGGCGAGCCGACGGGCCCGCCCGACATGCCCCCCGCTGACCGAGGCCGCCCAGACCGCGTCCTGCTCGGGCACCCCGTCGGACTCGATCAGTACCCCGGCGATGGCATCGACCGGGGGGGTGACCAGGGCGACATGCCGGCAGCGGGATCTCAGCGTGATCGCGATGTCCTCCGGATCGACTGAAGGCGCACACAACAGGAACACCGTGGAGGGCGGCGGCTCCTCGACCACCTTCAGCAGCGCGTTGGCCGCCCCCTCGGTGAGCCGGTCGGCGTCCTCGATCACCACGATCTGCCAGCGGCCGGTGCCGGGCCGCCGCGACGCGATCTGCACGATGGTCCGCATCGCGTCGACCCCGATGGACAACCCCTCCGGGATGATCCGGCGGACGTCGGCGTGAGTGCCCGCCATCGCGGTGGTGCAGGCCCGGCACTCCCCGCACCCAGGCGCGCCGTCGGAGGTGCACTGCAGCGCGGCGGCGAAACACAACGCCGCCACCGACCGGCCCGACCCCGGCGGCCCGGTGATGAGCCACGCATGCGTCATCGTCCCTGTGGCGACTCCGGCCGCGGAGCCCTTGATGTGAGCCGAATCACCGCGGGCTGCCCGCGCCGTCGCGATCAACTCCGCCACCAGAGCGTCCTGGCCCACCAGACGCGAGAAAACACCTGTCATCGCCGATAACAGTAATGCTGCGAACCGACACGTCCGTCCCAGGCGCCCCGTCCCCGTCAGCAGAGCCCGATACGGTAAACCAATGGCTGCCGAAGCGACCGAGATAGGGCGAATCAGCGCATTCGTCCGCTGGGTCGCGCGCACCCCGTGGCCGGTGTTCACCCTGGGCATGCTGCAGGCCGACATCATCGGCGCCCTGTTGGTCCTGGGCTTCCTGCGCTTCGGTCTGCCGGCCGAGGACCGCATCCAGCTGCAGGACCTCCCCGCCTACAACCTGGCGATCTTCCTGGGCTACCTGTTCGTGTCGTTCACCGTGGCCTCGTACCTGACGCTGCGCATGCTCATCCCCGTCATGCGCTGGCAGCGCCGCGACATGCTGCTCGGCGATCGCGACCCGGCTGACACCGAAGTGGCCCGCATCCGTGCGCTCAAGATGCCGTTCTACCGCTCGCTGATCAGCGCCACCAACTGGCTGCTGGGGTCGGTGGTGTTCATCGTCGCCAGCTGGCCGGTGGCCAGCAAGTCGGCCCCTGTGGTGGCCGTGGCCACCGCATTGGGCGCCACCGCCACCGCGATCATCGGGTACCTGCAGTCCGAGCGCGTGCTTCGGCCCGTCGCCGTCGCCGCCCTGCGCGGCGGGGTACCGGAGACTTTCCACGCGCCCGGCGTCATCCTGCGCCAGGTGCTGACGTGGGTGTTGTCCACCGGCGTGCCCGTCCTCACGATCGTGCTCGCCCTGGTGGCCAGCAAGTTCGAGATTCTGACCGCCCCCGCCGAACGGCTCACCACGACGATCCTGCTGCTCGCGATCGCCGCCCTGGTGATCGGTCTGTCCAGCACCGTCCTGGTGGCGATGTCCATCGCCGACCCGCTGCGCCAGCTGCGCTGGGCGCTCGGCGAGGTGCAGCGCGGCAACTACAACGCCCACATGCAGATCTACGACGCCAGCGAGCTCGGGCTGCTCCAGGCCGGTTTCAACGACATGGTGCGCGACCTGGCCGAACGGCAGCGGTTGCGTGACCTGTTCGGCCGCTACGTCGGCGAGGACGTCGCTCGCCGCGCGCTCGAACGCGGCACCGAACTCGGTGGCCAGGAGCGCGACGTGGCCGTGTTGTTCGTCGACCTGGTCGGCTCGACCCAACTGGCGGCGACCCGTCCGGCCGCCGACGTCGTCAGCCTGCTCAACGACTTCTTCCGGGTGGTCGTCGACACGGTGAACCGCCACGGTGGCTTCGTCAACAAATTCCAGGGTGACGCGGCGCTGGCCATCTTCGGTGCCCCGATCGAGCATCCCGATGCCTCCGGGGCGGCGCTGGCTGCCTCCCGCGAGCTGCATGACGAGCTGATCGACGTGCTCGGGGAGACCGACTTCGGTATCGGGGTCTCCGCAGGCAGAGCGATCGCAGGCCACATCGGCGCCCAGGCCCGGTTCGAGTACACGGTGATCGGTGACCCGGTCAACGAGGCCGCCCGGCTGACCGAGCTGGCGAAGCACGAGAAGGGCCACGTCCTGGCATCGGCGATCGCGGTCAGCGACGCCCTGGACTCCGAAGCGCTGTGCTGGGACGTCGGGGAGATCGTCGACTTGCGCGGCCGCACGGCGCCGACGCAGCTCGCGCGGCCGGTGAACCTGGTGACGGCCGACGAAGTCGACTTGTCGCGCTAGAAGCGGATTGCCGGACTAGCTCTTCTTGGTGGCCTTCGTCGCCGCCTTCTTGGCGGGAGCCTTCTTGGCGGACTTCTTGGCCGGAGCCTTCTTCGCCACCTTCTTCACGGGGCCGCGGGACCGGCGATCGGCGAGAAGTTCCGAGGCACGTTCGTCGGTGATCGAGAGCACGTCGTCTCCCTTGCGCAGGCTGGCGTTGGTCTCGCCGTCGGTCACATAGGGCCCGAACCGCCCGTCCTTGATGACCATCGGATTGCCGCTCACCGGGTCGTTGCCCAACTCGCGCAACGGCGGGGTGGCCGCGCCCTGCCGACCCCGGCGCTTGGGCTCGGCATAGATCTTCAGCGCCTCCTCGAGCGTCACGTCGAACATCTGCTCTTCGGTGGCCAGTGAGCGAGAGTCGTTGCCGCGCTTGAGGTATGGACCATAGCGCCCGTTCTGCGCGGTGATCTCCTCGTTGTTGGCCGGGTCCACACCGACGACGCGCGGCAGCGACAGCAGGCGCAATGCGTCCTCGAGGGTCACCGTCTCGAGATCCATCGTGCGCAGCAGCGAGCCGGTGCGCGGCTTGGGCCCGGTCGGCTTCTTGCCCTTCTTGGCCGGCGCGCCGGCGGCTCCGTCGTCGGGCTCCTCCGGCGGTGCGGGCAGCACCTCGGTCACGTACGGCCCGTACCGCCCGTCCTTGGCGACGATCTCATGACCGGACTCCGGGTCGACACCCAGCGAGCGGCCCTCTTGCGGTGTGGCGAAAGCCTTTTCGGCGAGTTCCAGCGTCAGCTCGTCCGGGGTCAGATCATCGCTGAGGTTGGCCCGCTGCGGCTTGAGTTCACCGTCCGTCGTCGGTCACCATGCGCTCGAGGTACGGTCCGTTGCGGCCGACGCGGACGTTGATGGCACGACCCTGGTCGTCGTCGAAGAGCTTGATGGAGTTGACCAACCGGGCGTCGATCTCTTCCAAGTTGCCGCCGACGAGCTTCTTCAGACCGCCGGCGCGGGCGATCGAGCCCTCGACGCCGTGGTCGCCGCCGAAGTAGAAGTTGTTGAGCCAGTTGGACCTTCGCTCGTGACCGGAGGCGATCTCGTCGAGTTCGTCCTCCATGGCGGCGGTGAAGTCGTAGTCGACCAGGCGACTGAAGTGCTGCTCGAGCAGGCCGGTGACGGCGAACGCCACCCACGACGGGACCAGCGCACTGCCCTTCTTGTGGACGTAGCCGCGGTCCTGGATGGTCTTGATGATCGACGAGTAGGTCGACGGCCGCCCGATGCCGAGGTCCTCCAGCGATTTGATCAGCGAGGCTTCGGTGTAGCGGGCGGGCGGGCTGGTGGTGTGGCCGTCGGCGGTCAGGTCCGCTGCGTCGACCCGCTGCCCCTGCGTCAGGTTCGGCAGCCGGCTCTCGGCGTCGTCGGCCTCACCGCCGGCCTGCTCGTCGAGGCTCTCGACGTAGGCCTTCAGGAACCCCGCGAAGGTGATGGTGCGGCCGCTGGCGCTGAACACGACCTGCTCACCCGAACGGGCGGCTCCGTTGATGCGCAGCGACAGCGTCGTGCCGCGCGCGTCGGCCATCTGCGAGGCGACGGTGCGCTGCCAGATCAGCTCGTAGAGCCGGAACTCGTCGGTGTCGAGCTGGGCGTGCAGCTGACCGGGGGTCTGGAACACGTCACCGGACGGGCGGATGGCCTCGTGGGCCTCCTGCGCGTTCTTGACCTTGCGGGTGTACTGCCGCGGCGTCGGGTGGACGTACTCCTCGCCGTAGAGCTGCCTGGCCTGGTTACGGGCGGCATCAATAGCGCTGGCCGACAGCGTCGTCGAGTCGGTGCGCATATAGGTGATGTAGCCGTTCTCGTAGAGTCGCTGCGCGATGCTCATCGTGCGTTCCGAGGAGAACCGCAGCTTGCGACCGGCCTCCTGCTGCAGCGTCGAGGTCATGAACGGCGGATACGGCCGACGCGTGTACGGCTTCTGCTCCACCGACGACACCGCGAGCTGCGCCCCGCGCAACCCACCGGCCAGGGCTGATGCCGCGGCCTCGTCGAGCACCAACACCTCGTCGGGCTTCTTGACGGCACCCAGGGAGTCGAAATCACGGCCGGTGGCCACCCGTCGCCCGTCGACCTGGTTGAGTTTCGCGGTGAACTTCGGCGGCGACGCCTGCGGATCCGACACGCTGGCGTCGAGTTCGGCGGTGACATCCCAGTAGCCCGCGCTCCGGAACGCCATGCGTTCCCGTTCGCGGGAGACGATGATGCGGGTCGCCACGGACTGCACCCGGCCCGCCGAAAGCTTCGGCGCGACCTTCTTCCACAGCACCGGGCTGACCTCGTAGCCGTAGAGCCGGTCGAGGATGCGCCTGGTCTCCTGGGCGTCCACCAGGTCGTTGTCCAGGTCACGCGGGTCCGCGGCGGCCGCGCGGATCGCCGGCTCGGTGATCTCGTGGAACACCATCCTCTTGACCGGGATGCGCGGTTTCAGCGTCTCCAGCAGGTGCCAGGCGATCGCCTCGCCCTCACGGTCGCCGTCCGTGGCCAGATACAGCTCGTCGACGTTCTTGAGCAGGTCTTTCAGCTCGGCGACGGTGCTCTTCTTGTCGGGGCTGATGATGTAGAGCGGCTCGAAGTCGTCGTCCACGTTGACCCCGAGGCGCGCCCACGGCTCCGACTTGTACTTGGCGGGGACGTCGGCTGCGGCTCTGGGGAGGTCACGGATGTGTCCGCGGGACGACTCGACGATGTAGTTGGAGCCGAGGTAACCAGCGATTTTGCGCGCCTTGGTGGGCGACTCGACGATGACGAGTCGCCGGACGCTTCCGTTTGCTCTTCGCGCAAGCGACTCATCGCTGCCGTTTGCTCTTCGCCCGCTGTCGCGGTCCCCGTCAGCCACCGTTGTCCAGCTCCCACTTCTTCTGCTGCCTGCCGGCCGGCATGAAACTCATGCGACCCGCTCGGCAACTGACAATTTCGCACCCCCGGCCTGCCGACGCAAACTGGCCCCCACGCCCCCGATGGCCGCGAGGTGGCTAGGTGTGCGGCCACCGCGACAACGCTTCGGCGCTATCCGGTGGTTCCCCCACGTTCTCTACCAGGCGCGATAGCCGCCGTCGCCCACTGATCCGCAGTGCCGGATGCAGACCCCCTGGTGCCGATCAGCGTCGGCGCTATCCCGACCCTCATCATCGCCGATGCCAGCGGCGAATGTGTGTCGGGGGCGTGCGGGTCCAGTCCGAGCAGATACCGATCGGCCTCGGGCGTTCCGGAGGCCAGCGTCCACGCCCGCAGCTCCCGCGGTCCGGGCAGCCATTGCGGGGGCACGGTCTTGACCGCTCCCCTCGTCCACTCCGCGGCGATCTTGACCAGACGGGCATCCACCGCGGTGCGGACCAGCGGCGTGTCCTCGTCGGTACGCGCGATCTCCGCCTGCAAGCCGGCCTCGACGATCATCTCGGCCAGCGCTTCGGCCCGCCACAGCTGGTCGACCACCACCGACAACCGGGCACCCTGGACCTCGGCGCCGCCGACGAGCACGACCTGTCCGGGCGCAGCCAGGATTCCTGTCAGGTCGGCGATCGCCGGGGGCACCGACTCGGCCGAGAAGAAGGACAGCTGGCTCACACAAGTGACATTAAGCCAGCCCGACTCGCACAGCAATGTCGCCGGGCCGGGTGGACCGGTCAGGCATAGCCCGCAACAGAGAACACCCCCGCGCCTTCCTTAGCGGATGGCGCGGGGGTGAATAGAGGTCTTGGTTTAGGTCTGCTTCGCTCAGACAGCCCGAACGCCGGTGGCCTGCGGCCCCTTGGGGCTCTGGCCGACCTCGAACTCGACCTTCTGATTCTCTTCCAGGGTGCGGAAGCCGCTGCCCTGAATTTCCGTGTAGTGGACGAACACGTCAGCCGAGCCGTCTTCGGGGGCGATAAATCCGAAGCCCTTCTCCGCGTTGAACCACTTCACAGTTCCCTGTGGCATCTCTCGTGATTTCCTTCTCTTCTTACCGGGAGCGGTCCACCGACTTCCGGTGCACCGGGCCCGTTCCGACCGCCATACCTTCGTGGAGTGCTCGGAACTCGACCCGACCTACAACCCTCGCAGGAACCGCGATCGCAACGACGATCCTGCGAGTGCGAACACGAACACAGAAGCTGCGACCGCAAGTAGTCAATCACGTTCGGGGCTGCTGCGACAGTCTCGGAGCAATCAGGTAGTGAACAATTCACGTTACGACGGGTTTTCGGCGCCCGTTTCAGACATCCGGGAGGGTCCGAAGTGGTAGGTCCGGTGTCGGATTTCGGCCGCGAGCTGCTCGCTTGCGCGGTCGAGGGCACCGCCGCCGACGAACATCCGCTGCGCCACGTCGCCGATCTGCCGCCGCGGCGGGCCGCGACACAGGCTTGGCCGCACTGGGCCGACCCAGATGTGGTGCGAGCCTTCCGCGATCGGGGAGTCGAGGCTCCGTGGTCGCATCAACTGGCGGCGGCCGATCTCGCCCGTGACGGACGCCACGTCGTGCTGAGCACCGGCACCGCCTCGGGCAAATCGCTGGCCTACCAGCTACCGATATTGACGGCGCTGAAGGCGAATCCGCGGTCCCGGGCCCTGTACCTGTCGCCGACCAAGGCGCTCGGGCACGACCAGCTGCGCGCGGCGGCGTCGCTCACCTCCGCGGTGCCCGGGCTCATCGACGTGGCGCCGACGGCGTACGACGGCGACAGCGCCGCCGAGGTGCGGCGCTTCGCGAGGGAACGATCCCGGTGGATCTTCTCCAACCCGGACATGATCCATCTCTCCATGCTGCGCAACCACGCCCGCTGGGCGGTCTTCCTGCGCAATCTCGACTACGTCGTGGTCGACGAATGCCATTACTACCGAGGCATTTTCGGATCCAACGTGGCGATGGTGCTGCGGCGGCTGCTGCGACTGTGCATCCGGTACTCGGCGACCGGTGAGATGCCCACCGTGATCTTCGCCAGTGCCACCACCGCGCAACCGGCGATCACCGCCTCGGAGTTGATAGGCCAGACGGTGATGGAGGTGACCGAGGACGGGTCACCACAGGGAGCCCGCACAGTCGCGCTATGGGAACCGGCGCTGATCGACGACCTCGTCGGGGAGAACGGCGCACCCGTGCGGCGCTCGGCGGGCGCGGAGGCAGCGCGGGTGATGGCCGATCTGATCGCCGAGGGCGCACGCATGCTCACGTTCGTGCGATCACGCCGGGGCGCTGAACTCACCGCGCTGGGCGCCAGGGCGCGGCTGGCGCGAAACCGCACCGGACCTGTCAGGGTCAGGTGGCCTCGTACCGCGCCGGCTATCTCGCCGAGGACCGGCGCCGGCTCGAACGCGCGCTGGCCGACGGTGAACTGCGTGGCGTGGCAACGACCAACGCGCTGGAGCTCGGGGTGGACATCGCGGGTCTTGACGCCGTGGTGCTGGCCGGTTTTCCCGGCACTGTCGCGTCATTCTGGCAGCAGGCAGGGCGCGCAGGCCGGCGCGGGCAGGGTGCGCTCGTCGTACTGATCGCCCGCGACGATCCCCTCGACACCTACCTGGTGCATCACCCGGCTGCGCTGCTCGACAAGCCTATCGAACGCGTCGTCATCGACCCGGGAAATCCGTACGTCCTCGGACCGCAACTGCTTTGCGCCGCTACGGAACTTCCGTTGACCGACGCCGAGGTGCGGGTGTGGGACGCGGAGGAGGTGGCGGGCTCACTGGTCGACGACGGGTTGCTTCGCCGGCGCCCCAGCGGCTACTTCCCGACCCCCGGTGTCGATCCGCACACGGGGCGTCGACATTCGCGGGTCGACGGGCGGACAGATCGCGATCCTGGAGGTCGACACGGGACGCATGCTGGGCAGTGTGGGGGCGGGCCAGGCGCCCGCCTCGGTGCACCCCGGGGCGGTGTATCTGCACCAGGGTGAGAGCTACGTGGTCGATTCGCTCGACTTCGAGGACGGCATCGCGTTCGTGCATGCCGAGGATCCCGGCTACACGACGTTCGCCCGGGAACTGACCGATATCGCCGTCACCGGACAGGGCGAGCGATGCGACCACGGTCCGGTCACCGTCGGGCTGGTGCCCGTCTCGGTCAGCAACACCGTCACCGGGTACCTGCGCCGCCGCCTGGACGGTGAGGTGATCGACTTCGTCGAGCTCGAGATGCCGACGCGCACCCTCGAGACAATGGCCGTGATGTGCACGATCACGTCAGAAGCATTGCAGCACAGCGGAATCGGGCCGCTACGCGTACCCGGATCGTTGCACGCGGCCGAACACGCCGCCATCGGACTGCTGCCGTTGCTTGCCAGTTGCGACCGCAGTGACATCGGCGGGGTGTCCACCGCGGTCGGACCGGTCGGCGGCCTGCCGACGATATTCGTCTACGACGGTCACCCCGGCGGGGCAGGCTTCGCCGCGCGCGGATTCCGCACGATCACCGCGTGGTGGGAGGCCACGGCGTCGGCGATCGAGGCCTGCGAGTGCCCGACGGGCTGTCCGTCCTGCGTGCAGTCGCCCAAGTGCGGAAACGGCAACGATCCGCTGGACAAAGGCGGTGCGGTACGGGTGTTACGCCTGGTCATCAGCTCACTCGCAGAGCGGATTGGATGAAATCCACATGGCGATCGACCCCTCGACGATCACCTTTGGATGGTAAGGCACAAAGGCCCAGCTGAAACCACGGCACCACGACGAATTGCGGCGGCGAGCAGGCTGAGACCGCGGGACGGTTATCCGATCCCGCCTACCAGGTTCAGAGGAAAATACCTCGTGAACGCGGGGGTGGCAACACCGGCTGAGCAGGTCCGACGGTACGTGGACGTACTCGAGATGCGGATTGCGTCGCGCGGCAATGCACAACCCCTGCTCGGTAGGATGGGCGGCATGAGCCACGACTGGATGCTCGTGGAAACACTCGGCAGCGAACCTGCCGTGGTCGCAGAAGGCGCACACACCAAGAACCTGATACCGATCAGCACGTTCTTGCGGCGGAACCCCCACTTGATGGCCGATCCAGACCGCCATCGGTGAGACAGTACGCGCCGGCAAGGGCCTCAGCAGCATCACACCGAAGCACGACCGGGTGATTCGCACCGAGGTCGTCCAGATGTCCGACGGCCGTATTCATGGCGTCCAGATCTGGCTGGGCCCGCCCGACGAGGAACCGCCACCGCGTCCGGTTATCGGTTCGCTGATCTGGGATCTGACCCAGGGAACCGCCACCGACACCCCCGAGTCGCTGCGGATCGGCGGGTGGGATCCGGACAAGGAGACGACGCAAGGGCGGGCGTTCGCCGAGGACCTTCCGCGGCGCGCCCTGAACCCCAACGAAGCCGAGATCATCAGCATGGTGATCAAGCCCGAGGACGGCCTGACGATCTGCAATACCTGGGACGTCACCGATCACCAGGGTGAACGGATCACCGTCGGATTCGTCGCCCGGTCCGTGCCGGAGGTCCAGGACGAGGGCGGGGAGCGACTGATCTGCCGGGCGATGAACTGGCGCAGCCTTCGCGAGGGGCCGAGCATCCAGGAGGATCTTCTGGGTCAACGGATTCTCGACAGCCTCGCCGAACCGGGCGTGTACCGGGCGCTGGTCGACCCCAGGCACTGGTCGCTGCTGAAGTGGCTCGACGAACCTGTCCCATTCTTCGACTGGCGCGCGGGAATCGTCGGCGAGCGGGCTCACCCGGACGACCAAGCCGACGCTGGCCGCGATGAATGCCGAGTTCGCGACCGGGGCCACCTCGGGTGTGCTGCGGATGGTCGCCCATCACGGCGGGTGGACTCCTGTCCACGTGACGGTGCACCGCGTCGAACTCGACAGGGGCGTCTACGCCGGCCTGGCGGCGTTTCGGCTGCCCACGCACGAAGAGCTCGCCATCGCGGGGTTCGACGAGCCTGACGAGCCGACCCGCAGTTCACGAAAGGCCGCTCGCGCAAGGAGAATCCCACCAAGGCCTAGCCTTCGGTGCCGTCGGTTTCTGCCGGTCCCGCCCGGGCAACGGCCCGGGCCGGTCCCACCCGGGTGCGCCCCAAGCCGATCGAGGCCTCCACCGTGACCACGACGTCGAGTCCGTCCACTGTGCACGCCACCGCCGTCGTGCCCATCGAACGCGCCAGCACCGACACCTGCGCGCACGCGCTGCGGTCACCGCCGGGCAGGTACACCGCGCCCGCGAGAGCGGCGAGGTCCGCCGCTGCCTGCGCACGGTGACGCGCGATGACCGCCGCCCCGAGGTGCCGCACCGCCGGCGGTGATCACGACCAGTGCCGCGATCATCGCGGCGGCGATCAGGCTGGCCGAACCTCGCTCATCCGGCCGGTGGCTCGGCGGCGGCGACGGCCGCGGCGTCGATCGAAACCCCGGGCAGCAGCGCTGACCTCGAGGTGACGGTCGCGACCACGAAGTCGCCGTCGCGGCGCAGGTCCAGCGCCGCGCCCTCCGGCGCGACCGCTCGCGCCGCCCGGTCGGCGGCTTCGTCGTCACCCCGCGCCGCCAGCCGCGCCGCCTCACGAGCGGCATCCACACAACGGACCTGCATGGACACCGCGGTGAGGCCGGCCATGCAGACGACCAGGATCGCCACCAGGGCGAGGATCGCGAAGGCCGCCTCAACGGTGACCGCGCCGGATTCGCCACCTAGACGTTGGTGTTCAACGCCCGGGTGATGATGTTCGTCAGGGCGCTGACGATCGAATCGCCGGTGACGACGGTGTAGAGGATGGCCCCGAACGCGGCCGCAGCGATCGTGCCGATGGCGTACTCGACCGTCGACATCCCGTCGTCGGCCACCGCAAGGAGGACCAGCCGGGTCCGCAGGTCCCGGAAGCGTTCTCTCATCATTGGTTTCTTCCTTCATCTCGTGGTCACAGCACTCCCGAGCGCAGGACGTCGCCGGCCAGTCCGGCGATGACGGGCACGATGCCCAAGACACAGGAATGCGGGCAGGTAGCACAGACCCAGCGGGCCGGCGATCAACACCGAGGCACGCTCGGCCCTGGCGGTGGCGGCATCGGCCGCCTCACCGCGCAATTGGACGGCGAGATCCTCGATCCCCTGTGCCAGCGCGACTCCCGACGCCGCCGATCGGCGCGCCATCCTCATGAATGCCTGGAGGTGTTTGTCCGCGGACTCATCAGGACTCGCCCACGCCTGGGCGGGATCGGCGCCGAGCGCCAGCAGATCGGCGGCACGCCGCAGCAGCGCCGCCATGGGCGCGGGCGCGGACTCGGCCACCCCGGCCGCCGCACTCGACACCGCCATCCCGGAGCGCAGGCAGGCCGCGAGCACGTCCAGGCTCGCCGCCGCCGCAAGCGCGTCGTCGACAACCGTGCGGTCCGCGACGGTCGCCTGCCGGCTGCAGACGGACCTGGCTCCTGGCGACCGACACCCGGGGCAGGACGAGGGCCGCGGCAGCGAGAAGCACGGCGGCCCAGGTCATGTGAGCACCCGGGAAGTGATCCGATCGGACCACAGCAGGCCGCAGCAGATGAACGCAGTACCGATGACGAGCAACCATCCGCCCGCCCCGCCGGAGAGTAGGAAGCGCAACGGATCGGCACCGATCGCTTCACCGAGCAGCACCCCGAGGACCGGCAGCCCGGCGAGGATCGCCGCGGTGGCGCGGGCGCCGGCCATGCCGGCCTCCACCCGTCCGTGGAATCGCTCCCGCTCGACGATGTCACGCTGTGCGGCCTGCATCAGGGTCGCGATCGCCAACCCATGCGTCTGGGCGAGTTGCCAACACACGGCCAGCCTGTCCCAGTGGCCGGGAGTCGTCGATCGCTGCGCCTCGGCACGCAGTCCGGCGGCCACGTCGGCTCCCAGCAGCGCCCGCGCAGCGACCGAGCTCAGCGACCGGGCCGATGCGCCCGTGCGACTCCTGGGCGGCGACGCCGATCGCGGCGACCGGATGCGCGCCGACGCGGAGCTCTCCCACCAGAACATCCAGCGCGTCCTGCATCGCGGCGGCCTCCTCGATGCGGGCTGCGTCTGCGAAGTCCGAACGCGGCGCCGCGCGAGCAGCGTGGCGACCAGCAGACCGAGCGCAACGACGGCGGTCCACGGCAACAGCAGCGACAACGCCGCGCACCCGGCCACCGCGCACAGCATCACCGGCGGTCGGCGCTGGCGGCGCGACGTCAGCATCATCAGCGCCCTGGCACGCCGCCGCGAGGCGACCGGGGCGATCAGCACGGCCAGGGCCAGCGCCAGCGCCGCGCCGGTCACGGCCTGGATCCTCGCGCGCATCAGGCTGTGCAAAGCGTCGGCGCCGCAGCCGAATCCGGTATGACAGTTCCAGCAGGGCACCACCCGCACCCGGCCGTCGTCGCCGCGCTGCAGCAGGCCCACCTCGCTGAGGCGACGACGTCCCGCGCGGTCCCGTGTCACGTGCAGGATCACCTGGATCGCCGCGGCGAGCTGGCTGTGCAGCGCCGCACGGTCGAGTCCGCCGAGCGCGGCCAGCGCCTCGAACCGGGCGGGGACGTCGGCGGGGTTGTTGGCGTGCACCGTGCCCGCGCCCCCGTCGTGCCCGGTGTTCAGCGCGGCGAGCAGGTCGACGACCTCGGCGCCGCGGACCTCGCCGATGACGATCCGGTCGGGCCGCATCCGCAACGCCTGCTTGACCAGGTCTCGCACGGTCACCTCGCCGACCCCCTCGACATTGGCGCAGCGGGCGACCAGCTTGACCAGATGCGGATGCCGGGGTGCGAGCTCGGCGGCATCCTCCACGCACACGATGCGCTCGTCGGCGGTGACGGCGCCGAGCAGGGCGGCCAGCAGTGTGGTCTTGCCCGCTCCCGTGCCCCCGGAGACGACGAATGCCAGCCGGGCTTCGATGATGTCGCGCAGCAGCGTGCCCGCCTCGGCGTCGATCGCCCCCGAACCGACGAGCGCGTCGAGATCCTGGGTCGCCGGCCGAAGAATCCGCAATGACAGGCACGTCCCCGCGGCGGCGATCGGCGGCAGCACTGCGTGCAACCGGACGGTGAACGCCGCCACCGGTGTGGGCCGCGCCCAGGTGATCGAGGTGCCCGTCGACCCACGGTTGTGCTTCGTCGAGGCGGCGTCCCGCGCTCAACGCCAACCGCTGGGCAAGCCGTCGAACCGCGGCCTCGTCAGCGAACCGAACGGAGCTTCGCCGCAAACCGTTGCCGTCGTCTACCCAGACCGCGTCGGGGGCGGTCACGAGCACGTCGGTGGTGCCAGGGGCGCACAGCAGCGGCTCGAGGATTCCTGCGCCGACCAATTCGGTCTGCAGCTCGCTCAGGCTGGTCAACACCTCGGTGTCGCCGAGCACGCCGCCGGACTCGGCACGGATCGCTGCCGCGACCACGCTCGGCCGCAGCGGCGCGCACTCGGCGGCCAGCCGCTCGCGCACCCGATCGATCAGCGGGGCGCTCATGCCGCGGGCTCCCCGACATTCTCGAGGTGCGGATTTTGGCGAAGGACGACGAGGACCTTTCGTGCGGCTCCGGCGAGCGGCGAACGCCGCCGAAGCCTCAGCCCGCCGCGCTCGAGCAGAGGGGAGATGCCGGGTTCTGGACGCATCGACGCCAGCACCGGTAACCCCACGATCCGGGCGACGTCGATGGGTCGCAGACCGCCCGGGGACGGTCCACGCACGACGACCCCGGTATTCGGATTGCCGGCCGACGCCCATTGCGCAGTCGCCGCGGCGGCCGCGCACGAGCGCACGTCTGCGGTGGTGATCAACACCACGAGGTCGGCGGCGGCCAACGCGGTCTCGGTGGCCGGCGTCGGCTGTCGGGCCACATCGCAGACGACGGTCACCCCTGCCCGGCTTCCGGCGTCGATCACCGAACCAAGCGGAAGCGCGCCGATGTCGTTGCCGGTGGGATCGCCAGACAACACTCGACTCCCCGACAGCACACTGACGCCATGACGACCGGGCAGCGCGTCACGCAGTGCCGGATAGCTCAACCGCCCGCCCGCCAGCGACAGATCGGGCCATCGCAGGCCCGGTTCCGTCTCACTACCGAGCACCAGATCGAGCCCGCCGCCCCACGGATCCCCATCGATGAGCAGGGATTCGGCAGCCGATTGCGCGAGCGCGGTGGCGAACACCGACGCGCCGGCTCCGCCACGGCCTGCAAGGACCGCCACGACCGGGCCGCGTACGTCGCCGTCGAGCGTCGCCTCCGCCGCGTCGGCGAGGAGGGCCATCAGATCGCGGTCGTGTACGGGCAATGTCACAACTCGTTGCGCACCGACGGCGACGGCCGCTTCCCATTCGGCTGCACCAGGCTCTGCGCGTGTGACCAGGAGCACCCGGGCACGGCGTGGGAAGCCACGCGCGGCGCACTTCAGGGCGGCATCGGTATCGAGCAGGATCGCCGCCGCGCTCGTCCACACCCGGCGGCTGGAAGGGATCAGTCGTCCGCACGACCCGCAGGCCTGCGGCCGCGACAACGCGGTCGATGTCGGAGTTGAGCGCCAGGTCGTCGACCACGGCCAGAATCCCTGTGGGGGTCGTCATGGACCCAAGCGTCGGCCTTGACCGAGGCCCGGGAAAGGGCGTGGCCGGGATCTGTGGATCAACTCGGATATGTGGACAGAGCGTCCCATACCGGGAAGGCGAAAACAGCGTTCCGCAACTTGTTAAGAGTGAATGATCTATCCGCTTTGCGAAAACACCCCACAAAAGGGACGACCCCCGCCAGGGGGGGAGGAGGCGGAGGTCGTCGTGTATCAGCCCCGGGGGGTCGGGCTGATGCACACCCGGCATAAGCCGAGTGATGCCCACTATACACACGCAAGAGTGGGCCAGCGCAAGTACCGAAATGCAGGAAAGTCGGCCGGAAGCGGGAAAGATTTACAGTCACAGACACGTGTCGTGAACTGCCATTTTGTACGATCGGCTGCAATTTGTTACGCGCAACCCCTTTATGCTGGGTTTGTGACCTCATCCGACCCGGCGGCCGGGGTTGGCCGAGCCCCCCAGGAGCACGCCCCATCGGACCGCCCCGTTCGCACCGCGGCGTTCTTCGATCTCGACAAAACCGTGATCGCGAAATCCAGCACTTTGGCTTTCAGCAAACCCTTCTTCAGTCAGGGGCTAATTAATCGGCGCGCCGTACTGAAGTCGACTTATGCGCAATTCTTGTTCCAGCTGTCGGGCGCCGACCACGATCAGATCGACCGGATGCGCTCCTACATCACGAACATGTGCGCCGGGTGGGACGTCGAACAGGTCAAGTCGGTCGTCGGCGAGACACTGCACGACATCGTGGATCCACTGGTGTTCGCCGAGGCCGCCGAACTCATCGCCGACCACAAGCTGTGCGGCCGCGATGTCGTCGTCGTCTCGGCGTCCGGCGAGGAGGTCGTCGCACCGATCGCCCGCGCACTCGGCGCCACCCACGCGATGGCCACCCGGATGGTGGTCGAGGACGGCAAGTACACCGGCGAGATCGCGTTCTACTGCTACGGGGAGGGCAAGGTCGAGGCCATCCGCGCGCTGGCCGCCCGCGAGGGTTACGCGCTCGAGCATTGCTACGCCTACTCCGACTCGGTCACCGACCTGCCGATGCTCGAAGCCGTGGGCCATCCGACGGTGGTGAATCCGGATCGGACGCTGCGTAAGGAGGCCACCGCGCGTGGCTGGCCGGTGCAGACGTTCTCCAAACCGGTGTCGCTGCGCGATCGCTTCTCCGCCCCGTCGGGAGCGGCCGTCGCCACGACCGCCGCGGTCGGGTTGAGCGCACTGGCGGCCGGGGCGCTGACGTACTCGCTGCTGCGCCGTTTCGCGTTCTGACGAGACCGCTACCGCGCAGTAGCCAGTGCGCGGCCGTAACGATCCGGGTTCACAGGCCATTTGACCCTTGCTGTGACTGGGGTCACGGAGTACAAAGGAAGCACGGAAGCCGGGTGAGGCCAAGGCCGAACCGGAAGAGAAGGTTCGATCTCCTGATCTCGGCTACCCAGCACGGGTCCCGGAACCCACGCGGAGCACATGCCGCGGAATAGGCAAAAGTGTTGCGGGCCTGCGGAATTGCGACAATCGAACGATGTCGACAGCCCTTTGGGTGGGGTTTGCAGTCGTAGCGATTCGCAAGAACGCCGAGGCCACCCACGCAACCCCACCAAGCACGCTTGGTAACCGGACTCCGTGCTGGCGGGCGGCGAGCCGAAGTATTTTCGAATTGCTTCGGGCGTCGCCCGCTTCATTTTGCTGACACAGTTCGGCGGACGGCATCACGACGACATCGACGCAGCGATGTTCAGTGCCTCACGCGCCCCCGCGTGCAGTGCCTCGCTGCTGAGCACCAACCACGCCGCCAACCCCTCGGCAGTCCCCGACGCGAACCCGCGAGCCGCTGCCCGGTAGTCGCCGGAGCGCCGCATCCAGTGCACTTCGGGCACACCGAGACCGTGCGGATCCAGGCCACTGGCGATCGTCACCAACCTGGACACCGCGCGCGCTACCACGCCGTCCGCGGTGCCGAACGGCTGCAGGGTGAGCAGTTCCCCATGCGCGACGGCCGCCAGCACGGGCGCGGGTACCCGCGTCGCGCCGGTCACGATGTCGGCGAGCAGTTCGAGTCTGCGTCCCACGTCGACATCGCCGCGCGGCCGACCCAGCTCGTCACCGTCGACCAGATCCGCGGCCGCCAGCGCATGCAGCCTGGCGATGGCCTGAAGAGGCGCCCGCCGCCACACGGCGACCAGCGCACCCTCGCCTCCCTCGAGCGACTCAGCCACCCTGAGCGCACCCGCGAGCACCGGGTCGGTGCCTGCTTCGTCGGCACCACTGACCGAGAACTGCAACGGCCCGCCGTCGAGCACGGACGAGGCCCGGGCCGCCCGCAGCGACGCCTCGGCCGCCGTCTTCGGCCAGCCGCGCAGATTGGTGCGATGCCGGTGGGCCCTGCCGAGCGCCTCGCGCGCCTCGTCACCGGCCTGCGCGACGCCCGGGAGCGCGCCCAACGGTGCCAGGAGATCCCCGGCGTCGGTACCTTTTGCGTTCCCAGCCGTCACGCCCGCCCACGCTAGCCGGTCGATGAGCGCTCGCGCGAAGAGCGTGAAGTCGATGAGCGCTCGCGCGAAGAGTGAACGTGAGCGCTCCCAAGATGAACGACAAGCATGAACCGATGAGCGCCCGCCTGCAGAGCAGATACCGCTGGGCCCGCCAGTCACGACGCTCGTCGCGCAGCATGTGCCGCCTGCAGCCCTGATTGTGAGTTGCCAACGTCGATGCAACCTTCAGTGACTACCCTCACAGTCATGACCGAGACGCATGTAGAAGTCCAGTCGTCCTACCCGCCGGCACCCGAGTTCGCCGCGAACGCCAATGCGACAGCGGCGCTGTACGACGAGGCCGAGGCAGACCGGTTGGCCTTCTGGGCCGACCAGGCCAACCGGCTGAGCTGGGAGACACCATTCACCGAAGTACTCGACTGGTCCGAGGCGCCGGTCGCCAACTGGTTCGTCGGCGGCAAACTCAACGTCGCCTACAACTGCGTCGACCGCCACGTCGAGGCAGGCAATGGCGACCGCGTCGCCATCCACTGGGAGGGCGAACCGGTCGACGACGCTCGCGACATCACCTATGCGCAGCTCAAAGACGAAGTCTCCCAGGCCGCCAACACCCTCGCCGAGCTCGGCCTTAATTCCGGCGACCGGGTTGCCATCTACATGCCGATGGTGCCCGAGGCCATCATCGCGATGCTGGCCTGCGCACGGCTCGGTGCCATGCACTCAGTGGTGTTCGCCGGTTACTCCGCCTCAGCGCTACGGGCCCGAATCGAAGACGCCGAGGCCAAGTTGGTCATCACCACCGACGGGCAGTTCCGGCGCGGCAAGGCGGTGCCGTTGAAGGACGCGGTGGACGAGGCCATCGAAGGACTCGGTGACGACAGCCTCGTCGAGCACGTCCTCGTGGTTCGGCGCACCGGAATCGACGTGCCGTGGACCGAGGGGCGCGACCTGTGGTGGGACGAGACCGTCACGAAGGCGTCGACCGAGCACACCCCCGAGGCGTTCGATTCCGAGCATCCGCTGTTCCTGCTCTATACGTCGGGCACCACGGGCAAGCCCAAGGGCATCATGCACACCTCGGGTGGCTACCTGACCCAGGCGTCGTACACCCATTTCAATGTCTTCGACGTCAAACCGGACACCGACGTGTACTGGTGCACCGCCGACATCGGCTGGATCACCGGGCACACCTACATCGTCTACGGGCCACTGTCCAACGGCGTCACTCAGGTCGTCTATGAGGGCACCCCAGCCTCACCGGACGAGCACCGGCACTTCCAGGTGATCGAAAAGTACGGCGTGACGATCTATTACACCGCTCCCACTGTCGTGCGAACGTTCATGAAGTGGGGGCGCGAACTCGCCTTCGAGCACGACCTGTCCAGCCTGCGTCTGCTCGGCTCGGTGGGTGAGCCGATCAACCCCGAAGCCTGGCGGTGGTATCGGCTGGTGTTCGGCGGCGACAAGACTCCGGTCGTGGACACCTGGTGGCAGACCGAGACCGGCGCCGCGATGATCTCGCCGCTGCCCGGAGTGACCGACTGCAAGCCCGGTTCGGCGATGCGTCCGCTGCCGGGCATCTCGGCCAAGATCGTCGACGACGACGGTAACGAGCTCAAGCCCGGCACCGACCACGGCGAACAGGCCAACGGCTACCTGGTGCTCGACAAGCCGTGGCCGGCGATGCTGCGCGGCATCTGGGGCGACCCGGAGCGGTTCAAGGAGACCTACTGGTCACGCTTCGCCGAGCAGGGCTGGTACTTCGCCGGCGACGGCGCCCGCTACGGCAAGGACGGCGAGATCTGGGTTCTCGGCCGCATCGACGACGTGATGAACATCTCCGGCCACCGGATCTCGACTGCTGAGGTGGAGTCCGCGCTCGTCGGGCACTCGGGGGTGGCCGAGGCGGCCGTCGTCGGCGCCACCGACGACCACACCGGGCAGGCGATCTGCGCGTTCGTCATCCTCAAGTAGCCACCACGCCGATATGTCGCAGGAGCAGATGGTCGACGAACTGCGCGCCGAGGTGGCCCGGGAGATCTCCCCGATCGCCAAGCCGCGCGAGATCCACGTGGTGCCGGAGCTGCCGAAGACCCGCAGCGGCAAGATCATGCGCCGGTTGCTGCGCGACGTGGCGGAGGGCCGTGAACTCGGCGACACCTCGACCTTGCTGGATCCTGGCGTCTTCGAGGCGATCCGCGCCAGCAAGTAAACGCGTTAAGCGCCGACCGGGACGAAGCCGCTGCCTGGCCTGCCCTTTGCCGTGATGTCGGCGAGCTGCGTGTTGATCGACATGGTCACCGCCGGGGTGTGCAGCGGGATGAACTTGACCACGCAGGTCGGCAACTCCTCGGAGAACGCGCCGTGGATCATGCCGACGAGCCTGTTGTCGACCGTGACCGGCGCGCCGGAGTCTCCGGGCTGCCCGCACACCTGGTTGACGATCGTGCCGGGCTCCTCGCCGGGACCCCAGGTGACGCCGCAGGAATAGCCGGTGGTGCGCCCGAGCTTGCAGGCCACTTCGCCGAAGGTGGGGTCCGGGCCGAGGCCGTCGATGCGGAAGCCGTCCACGGTGTTGACCGGCGCGACCTTCTGCGGGTCGAACTGGATCACTGCGTAATCCAAGCCGTCGTTGCCCGCAACCATCGTGCCGACGACACCGGCGCCCTCGGCGCCCTCGGCGGCCACGACTGCCCCCGGTCCGCCGCAGTGCGCTGAGGTGAACCCGACCAGGTTGCCGCGGTTGTCGGTGCCGATGGTGGTCAGTGTGCACAGGGTGTCGCCGTTGACGACGAGACCGGAGCCACCGCCGAGCGTCACCGGGACGACCGCGTGGGCGGGGGCGACGATCCCGGGTAGGAGCACGGCGGCCAGCGCCACGATCATCGCGGGAGCTGCCAGGCTCAGGCCACTGGGCCGGCCGCTGATCCTCAAGAATCAATCCCCAATCGATGCCCAACGTGCCCGACCCGGTTGCAAGGTACCTCGGCAGTCTATCGTCGGGCGGAATCGTTTAGTGCGACGCCACGTGGCACCATTGACCGCGATATGACCGCGACATGACAGCAGATGCGGGAAGGAAGCTTCCGTGAGTGAGCGCAGAAACGGCGTGCCGACCACCGTGACGTCGATACCACTGGTGGACCCCCACGCCCCGAAGCCTGACCCGTCGATCGGTGATCTGGTCAAGGACGCCACGTCGCAGGTGTCGACCCTGGTGCGCGCCGAGGTGGAGCTGGCCAAGGCGGAGATCACCCGCGACGTCAAGAAGGGCTTGACGGGCAGCGTCTTCTTCATCCTGGCGCTGGTGGTGCTGTTCTACTCGACGTTCTTCTTCTTCTTCTTCTTGGCCGAGTTACTGGACAGCTGGCTGTGGCGCTGGGCGGCGTTCCTCGTCGTGTTCGGGATCATGGTCGTGGTCACCGCGGCGCTCGCGTTGTTCGGCTACCTGAAGGTGCGACGGATCCGTGGCCCGCAGAAGACGATCGAATCGGTCAAGGAGATCCCGGATGCCTTGACCCCCGGCCACGACAGGACCGCCAAGGCGATCACGTCGACGGATGGTAAGCCGGCGTCAACCGCCGACCCGTCGGGCTGGTAATGGGCAGACCCGATCCGTCGATTGTGCGCATCGGCGGGCCGTGGCGCCATCTGGACGTGCACGCCAACGGGATTCGATTTCACGTCGTCGAGGCCGAGCGACGCGCCGGCGCAGATGACCAGTCGAAGCTGACGGATCGGCCGCTGGTCATCCTGCTGCACGGGTTCGGGTCGTTCTGGTGGTCCTGGCGACACCAGCTGAAGGGTCTGACCGGTGCCCGCGTGGTGGCGGTGGACCTGCGCGGCTACGGAGGCAGCGACAAACCGCCGCGGGGTTACGACGGGTGGACGCTCGCCGGCGACACAGCAGGGTTGGTCCGCGCGCTGGGGCACACGTCAGCCACGCTGGTCGGTCACGCCGACGGCGGGCTGGTCTGCTGGGCCACGTCGGTGCTGCACCCCAGGTCGGTACACGCGATCGCGGTGGTGAGCTCTCCGCACCCGGCCGCGCTGCGCACGTCGGCGATGACCCGCCGCGATCAAGGCCGGGCGCTGTTGCCGTCGATGTTGCGCTATCAGGTACCCGGTGTGGCCCGAGCGCGCGCTGACGCGGCACGACGGCGCCGAAATCGAGCGGCTGGTGCGCAGCCGTTCCAGTGCCAAATGGCAGGCCAGTGAAGACTTCTCGGAGACCATCGGCCACCTGCGGCGCGCCATCCAGATTCCGTCGGCGGCGCACTCGGCGCTGGAATACCAGCGTTGGGCGGTGCGCAGCCAGCTGCGCACCGAGGGACGCCGCTTCATGCGGACGATGAAGCGGCCGCTGGCAGTTCCGGTGCTGCATCTGCGCGGGGACGCCGACCCGTATGTGCTGGCCGACCCGGTGTATCGGACACAGCGCTACGCTCCGCACGGGCGGTACGTCTCCATCGACGGCGCCGGACATTTCGGGCACGAGGAAGCACCGGGGGCCGTCAACGAGCAGCTGTCACGGTTCCTTGCGCAGGTGTACCACCAGCCCCACGGTCCGACTAGCGAACGGTCGGACTAACCACTGATGCATGTGCCGGTGGGCACGCGCTCGACATTGCCCACCTTGGCCATCTGCCGCGCCACCTCGTTGGCGGTGAGCACGAACCCGGTGTCGACATCGTCGACCGCGGCGCCGAACACCACCCCGAGCACCTTGCCGCCGCGGTTGATCATCGGACCGCCCGAATTGCCTTGCCGCACCGTACCTCTGACGGTATAGACCTCGCGGGTCACGGTGGTGGAGCGATAGATGTCGGGACCTTGGAGCTCGATGATCTCCCGGACGCGCGACGGTGTCGCGGTGAAGTCTCCGCCACCGGGGTAACCCATGACGATGCCGTCGGTGCCGGAGGGCGCCTCGCCTTCGGCGAACTGCAGCGGCGCGGACGGCAGGTTCGGCACGTCGAGGATCGAGATGTCGGCGTTGGGGTCGTAGGACACCACGCTGGCATCGTAGGTCTGACCGTCGACCTCGACGGTCACGCTTTCGGAACCGGCGACCACGTGGGCGTTGGACATCACCCGGTTCGGCGCGACCACGAACCCGCTGCCTTCGAGCACCTTCTGGCAACTCGGGGCGACCCCGCGCACCTTCACCACGCTCGGACGTGTCAGGGCGACCACCGGCGAGGTGGCAAGTGCCGGATCCGGCGCGTCGACGTTGACCGTCGACGTCGGCCCGAACGGCTTGAGCACATCGTGCAGCCCGGCGGTCTCCCACAGCGCCGAGAGCCGGTTGGGCACCGATCTCAGCCAGCTCGGTGCCACGCCGTCGACTTCGGCGATCACCTGCGAACCGCGGACGGCCGCCGCGAGATTGGGCTGCGGCGACGAGATCAGCGCGGTGCCCAGCAGCCATGACGCCGTCAAGACGAGGACCAGCTGAAGCGCCACGCCGACGACCGAGTCGAAGATGCGCAGGGTCGGATTACGGATCGCGCCGCGCACGGCTCTGCCGAGCACCACACCGGCGATCTCGCCGATGACCACGAACGCCAGGATCAGGAACAGGGTGGCGAACAGCTTGGTGCGGGGTCCGCTGATGTGGCTGACCACATGCGGCGCGAGGAGCACCCCCGCCACCGCACCGAGCACGACCCCGACCAGAGCGAGCAGTGAGCCCGGCGCGCCTGACCGCCAGCCCGAGATGGCGGCGATGAGGGCGACGGCGAGAATGGCTATGTCGAGCCACTGTGACGATGTCATAGTTGCGCATCACCGTAACTGCCGTGGGCGTCCAGGAGCGCCATTGCGTCGTTGAGCTCGAGCACGTTGCCGTCGTCCCACGGTGTCGCCCAGCCCGCGACGTCGAGCATCGCGGAAATGACCTGCCCGGTGAACCCCCACACCAGCATCTCGTTGAGCAGGAACGCCGGCCCGACGAATCGCCGGGTGCTCTCGCGGCGGTACACCATGATCCGGTTCTCCGGATTGACGAATGCCCGCACCGGGACCCGTGCAACCAACGCCGTCTCGGCCGCGTCGACAACGGTTACCGGGCCGGGATCCGGTGAGTACGCGAGTACCGGCACAACGTGGAAACCCGACGGCGGGATGAACATCCGCTCCAGGGTGGCCAGGGGGTGCAGCCGGTTCGCGTCGATGCCGGTTTCCTCGGTGGCCTCCCGCAGGGCGGTGTGCACGGGGCCGTCGTCGCCGGGATCTGCCGCACCGCCGGGGAACGCGGCCTGCCCGGCGTGGTGGCGCAGCGTCGATGCGCGCACGGTGACGAGCAGGTCGGCGTCGTCGGGCAGCGTCCCCGGCGTACCACCTTCAGGCCCAGAAAACAGCACCAGCACGGCGGCGTCGCGGCGGGCACCCGTCACTGCTGCGGCGGTGTTGGCTGCGGTCAGCGCGGCGAGCACGTCGGCAGGGACCCGACGGCGGTAGGCGCCCTTGACGGCGTCGGGACGTTCGACGAGTGGTGTCAGCCAGGCCGGTGCGGCGGCGGGACTCAGATTGCCGGAATTGTGGGCCCAGCTCGCCTCGCCCTCGCCCATGCTCAATTTCCGCCCACCCCTATCTTCGAGTTGACCGCTTCGGCGATTTCGTCGGCCGTGGCGAAGGACCGAGGCAGGATCTCGGCAACGCTACCGTCCGCGCGGAGAACCACCGTTGCCGGCATCACGTTGGGAACCCGCAACGCTGCGGCGATGGACCTGCGCCCGTCCTGCAGGGTAGGCAGCCGGACCCCCAGTTCGGCGAGGCGCAGCAACGCCGCGGTCTCGTTCTCGTCCTGGTGCACCGTCAGCACCGTCACCTCGGGTCCGACGCGCCGTTGATACTCGGCCATGGCGGGTAGTTCGTCGGCGCACGGACCACACCAGTACGCCCACAGGTTCAGAACGGCAGGGCGGCCGGCGAGGGCTGGTGCGACGTCGACCTCCGATCCGTTCCCCGCGCACTCGAGCACGATGCCGAGCAGCGGTTCGGGGCCGGGGCCGGAACCCGGTGCTGGACAGGGTTCGAGATCGGCGCGCGCCCGGGGACCGGCGAGCGCCTCGGGGGTGTCGGCGTCGCGTCGGTCACGGGCGGAGACGGTGTCCGGCGGGGAGGACCCCGTGTCATCGGCGCCGAGCTCCCTCCACAGCGCCACACTGAGCGCGACGACGATCACCATCGCGACGACGCTCCAGCGGGCCGAGACGCTCACAGGCGGGCTGCCGGCAAGCGCCTAGAGCCCGGCCAGCGCGAGCAGATGCTCGAGTCTCGGGACCCTTGACCAGCGGAGCGGCGACCAGCGGGTCGGTGGGGCCGATGCCGAACGACGGGCAGTCCTTGGCGAGCACGCAGACGCCACATGCCGGCTTGCGGGCGTGACACACCCGCCGGCCATGGAAGATCACCCGGTGGCTCAACAGGGTCCACTCGCTGCGCTCGATCAGCTCGCCGATCGCGTGCTCCACCTTCACCGGGTCCTCGAGCTCCGTCCAGCGCCAGCGGCGCACCAGCCTGCCGAAGTGGGTGTCCACGGTGATCCCTGGAATGTCGAACGCGTTGCCCAGGATGACGTTGGCGGTCTTGCGGCCCACGCCGGGCAGGGTGACGAGCTCCTCGAGGGTCGCGGGGACCTGGCCGCCGAAACGCTCCGTCAACTCCTGCCCCAGCCGGATCAGCGAGTTGGCCTTGTTGCGGTAGAACCCCGTGGGCCGGACCATCTCCTCGAGCTCGACGCGATCGGCCCGTGCATAGTCCAACGCGGTGCGGTACTTCGCGAACAATGCGGGCGTGGTGAGGTTGACGCCCTTGTCGGTGCTCTGCGCCGACAGGATCGTGGCCACCGTGAGCTCGAGCGGATTGGTGAAGTCCAGCTCGCAGTAAACGTGCGGAAATGCCTGGGCCAGAGTGCGGTTCATCCGTCGGGCGCGCCGGATGAGACCCAGCCGGGTCTCCTCGTCCCACTTGCCCGCCGACTTGCGGGCAGGTGCGCGACGCACCGGCTCGGCACCGCTTGATTTACGCGCTGACGTTTCACCCACGGTCACCAGGCCAGCCTACTGAGAGGGTGCGACGCGCCGAGGGCTGGATCGGTCCTTACCGAGGACTATTCGTGATCCTGCCGAGACCTTCGCCGTGTTTACTTCACCCTTGTGTCGTGGTTGCTCGTCGCGCTGATTCCGGGATTGCTGATGTTGGCGACCTTCGGGCTCGAGCGCATCGAGTCGAGCCTGCGCCGCGACACCATCTCGGCGACCGACGTCGTCGAGTTTCTCGAGCAGGCCGAGGCCAGCGACGTCGACGCGCTCGCGCGAGACGGGATGGACAGCGCTTTGGACTGTCTGCATCGGCGCCTGGAGGAGCGAGATTCGGCGACCGGCGGGCTTCTCGGGCACGTCCCTGGGTCGGGTTTGCCGACGCGCGAGTACTTCCCTCGCCGCGAAAATACTGAATTTCAGCAGACCCGGCACGCCAATCCTGTGTAGCGTGAGTTCGTCACGCTGAACGCAGAATGCCGACAACGTCGGCAGGGCGTACCTCTAGACTGATCCCACGATCGAACTCGAGGTCGCGTGCGCATGTCTGATCATCGAACAGCTACAAGAGGGGCAACGTGGACGAGATCCTGGCCAGGGCCGGAATCTTCCAGGGGGTCGAACCCAGCGCCGTTTCCGCGCTGACCAAACAGTTACAGCCTGTCGACTTTCCCCGCGGGCATACGGTGTTCGCCGAGGGTGAGCCCGGGGACCGGCTGTACATCATCATCTCCGGCAAGGTGAAGATCGGTCGGCGCTCACCGGACGGTCGCGAGAACCTGCTCACGATCATGGGCCCGTCCGACATGTTCGGTGAGCTGTCCATCTTCGACCCGGGGCCCCGCACCTCGAGCGCCACCACCATCACCGAGGTGCGTGCCGTGTCGATGGACCGCGACGCGCTGCGGGCGTGGATCGCCGACCGTCCCGAGATCGCCGAGCAGCTGCTGCGGGTGCTGGCCCGTCGCCTGCGCCGCACCAACAACAACCTGGCCGACCTCATCTTCACCGACGTGCCCGGACGCGTGGCCAAGCAGCTCTTGCAGCTTGCTCAGCGGTTCGGCACCCAAGAGGGCGGCGCGCTTCGGGTGACCCACGATCTGACTCAGGAAGAAATCGCGCAGTTGGTCGGGGCGTCCCGCGAGACGGTCAACAAGGCGCTGGCCGACTTCGCCCACCGCGGCTGGATCCGCCTGGAGGGCAAGAGTGTGCTGATTTCCGACTCCGAGCGGCTGGCCCGCCGAGCGAGGTAACGAGCGAGAATCCAGCGCCGAGCGAGGTAACGAGCGAGAATCCAGCGCCGCGCGCGTTGACACTGCGGGTGGCAGTGTTGACGCCCTGGGTCGGGTGTGTGCACTTCCTCTTCCCGGCGCTAGCGGCGCAGATAATCCACCTGGGCCTGCACCGACCATTCGGCGGCGTCCCAGAGCTTTTCGTCGACGTCGGTGTAGACATGCTCGACCACTTCGCGGCTGCTGGCGTCCTCGCCGAGATCACGCAGCGCGGCTCGGACCTGATCGAGTCGCTCTTCACGATGGGCGAGGTAGGTCTCGCTGACGGCAACCATGTCGTCGAGTTCGGGGCCGTGCCCGGGAAGCACCGTGCGATGCCCCAGCCCATGCAGGCGGCGAAGCGACTCCAGGTAGTCACCCAGGTCGCCGTCCTCGCTGTCGATCACCGTGGTGCCGCGACCCAGGATGGTATCCGCGGTGAGCACCGGACCCTTCCCATCGCTGCGGTCGCCCCGGACGTCGTCGACGAGGAAACACACCGAGTCGGCGGTATGACCGGGGGTGGCCATGACGGTGATCCGCAGTCCGGCCGCGTCGATCACCTCGCCGTCGGTCAGCGGTCCGCCCATGCCGCGCAGGAATCCGCTTCCCACCGACCGCACCACGGCACCGGTGAGCTCCACGATCCGGTCGATTCCGCCGGTGTGGTCGGGGTGACGGTGACTGATCAGCACCAGCGGTATCGGTCCGAGCGCGGCTAGGCGCTCGATGTGCTCGTCAGCAACGACCGAGCCATCGGGTCCGGGGTCGACGACGACCATCTCGTCGCTGCCCGGGCCCCGGAGCACCCAGGTGTTGGTGCCCTCGAGTGTCATCAAACCCGGGTTGTCACACAGTAGGACGGAGGCAGTCTCGGTGACCGGTCGTAACAGACCGTAGGCGGGATGCTCCAGCCCGCTCACCCCACCTCGACGATCACTTCGACCTCCACGGGAGCGTTCCGCGGCAGCTCGGACACCCCGACCGCGGACCGCGCATGCGCGCCTGCCTCCCCGAAAATCTCTCCGAACAGCTCGGAAGCCCCGTTGATCACCCCGGGCTGGCCACCGAAGCCGGGGGCCGAAGCGACGAACCCGACGACCTTGACCACGCGCACCACCGCGTCGATGCCGACCACCGAGTCGACGGCGGCCAGCGCGTTCAGCGCGCACTGCCGGGCCAGACTCTTGGCCTCCTCCGGCGACACCTCGGCCCCGACCTTGCCCGTCACCGGCAGCTCTCCCGCCGTGATCGGCAGCTGACCTGCGGTGTAGACGAGATTTCCGGTGCGCACTGCAGGCACATAGGCCGCCAGCGGCGCGACGACCTCGGGCAGTTCGATGCCCTGTGCGGCCAGCCGGGCCGAGGGTGTCTGATGTGGCTGGCCGGGCGGCTCCGGCGGGGTCACTTCGGCCGCTTGAGGTAGGCGACGTGCTGCTCGCCGGTGGGACCGGGCAGCACCGAAACCAGCTCCCAACCGTCCTCACCCCACTGGTCGAGGATCTGTTTGGTGGCATGTGTCAGCAGCGGGATCGTCGCGTACTCCCAGCGGGTCGGTTCGCTCATGCGGCTGAGCTTATCCGGCGGTGAACCCGCTATGGCTAGCATGCAGTGGTGGCTTCCACATCAAATGGGACAACGACTGGTCCCAAGCCGGTCGGCTGGCCGTCCCGCCTGACCAAAGCGCGCCTTCATTTCGTCACCGGCAAAGGCGGCACCGGCAAGTCGACGATCGCCGCCTCGCTGGCGCTGGCGCTGGCCGCCGGTGGGCGCAAGGTGCTTCTGGTGGAAGTCGAAGGGCGCCAAGGCATTGCACAGCTCTTCGATGTGCCGCCGCTGCCCTACGAGGAGGTCAAGATCGCGACCGCTGAGGGCGGTGGTCAGGTCAACGCGCTGGCGATCGACACCGAGGCGGCGTTCCTCGAGTACCTCGACATGTTCTACAACCTGGGCCTGGCCGGGCGCGCGATGCGGCGGATCGGTGCCGTGGAGTTCGCGACGACGATCGCGCCCGGCCTCCGTGACGTGCTGCTCACCGGCAAGATCAAGGAGATCGTGACCCGCTCCAAGGGCGACGCGAAGGGCAAGCAGAGCGTGTACGACGCCGTTGTCGTCGACGCGCCACCCACCGGGCGTATCGCCCGTTTCCTGGATGTCACCAAAGCGGTGTCCGACCTCGCCAAGGGCGGACCGGTGCACTCCCAGGCCGAGGGTGTGGTCAGGCTCCTGCATTCCGACCTGACCGCCATTCACCTGGTCACCCTCCTGGAGTCGCTGCCGATCCAGGAGACGATCGAGGCGATCGGAGACCTTCGCCAGATGGAGCTCCCGATCGGCAGCGTGATCGTCAACCGGAACATCCCGGCCCACCTGTCACCCGACGACCTCGCGAAGGCCGCTGAGGGCGACATCGACACCGACGCTGTGCAGGCCGGGCTGAAGTCCGTGGGAATCACGCTGTCCGACACGGATTTCGCCGGCCTGCTCACCGAGACCATCCAGCATGCGACCCGGATCGCGGCACGGACCGAGAGCGCCGAACAACTCCTCGAGATCGAGGTCGCCCGCCTCGAACTGCCGACGCTGCCCGACGGTGTCGACCTCGGCAGTCTGTACGAACTGGCCGAAGCGCTGGCCCAACAGGGTGTGCGGTGAGCGGAGGAAACCGATGAGCACCACCCCACCGGCCCTGGACATGGCCTCGATCCTGCACGACACCTCGAACAGGGTGGTCGTCTGTTGCGGCGCGGGCGGTGTCGGCAAGACCACGACCGCTGCCGCGATGGCGCTGCGAGCCGCCGAGTACGGGCGCACCGTCGTGGTGCTCACCATCGACCCGGCCAAGCGGCTCGCTCAGGCGCTGGGGATCAGGGATCTGGGGAACAACCCGCAGCGGGTTCCGCTGGCGCCCGAGGTGACCGGCGAACTGTTCGCGATGATGCTCGACATGCGGCGCACCTTCGACGAGATGGTGGTCCAGTACTCCGGAGCCGGAACCGCGGACGCCATTCTGGACAACCAGTTCTATCAGACCGTGGCCACATCGCTTGCCGGCACGCAGGAGTACATGGCCATGGAGAAGCTGGGTCAGCTTCTGGCAGAAGACAAATGGGATCTGATCGTGGTGGACACGCCACCGTCGCGCAACGCGCTGGACTTCCTGGACGCGCCGAAACGGTTGGGCAGTTTCATGGACAGCAGGCTGTGGCGGTTGCTGCTGGCGCCCGGCCGCGGCATCGGGCGGCTGGTGACCGGCGCAGTCGGCCTGGCGATGAAGGGCATGTCGACGATCCTGGGTTCGCAGATGCTCTCCGATGCGGCCGCGTTCGTGCAGTCCCTGGACGCGACTTTCGGCGGCTTCAGGGAGAAGGCCGACCGCACCTACGAGTTGCTCAAGCGGCGGGGAACCCAGTTCGTCGTGGTCTCAGCGGCCGAACCGGACGCGTTGCGCGAGGCGTCCTTCTTCGTGGATCGGCTCTCCACCGAACACATGCCGTTGGCGGGACTGATCCTCAATCGGACGCATCCCACGCTGTGCAGCCTGAAGCCGGACAAAGCGGCCGAGGCGGCCACGGAGTTGGCGAAGACGGATCCCGACTCACTGGCCGCGGCCGCGCTGCGGATCCACGCCGCTCGCGCGTCGACCGCCAAGCGGGAAGTGCGGCTGCTGTCGCGATTCACCGGCGCGAACCCGCACGTGGCGATTGTGGGTGTGCCGTCACTGCCGTTCGACGTGTCGGATCTCGAGGCACTGCGGGCCATCGCCGATCAGATCACCGGCGAGGCGCCCGCGGCCTAGACAAGATTAGCCGCGGAGTGCGGTTAGCCGGCCGTGCGGTGTTTGCGCTGGGCAGCAAAGAACTCTGACCACGAGACCACTTCCGGATGCTGCTTGAGCAGGGCGCGTCGTTGCCGTTCGGTCATTCCGCCCCACACTCCGAACTCCACGCGGTTGTCCAGAGCGTCGGCACCGCACTCGGCGATGACGGGGCAGTGCCGGCAGATCACGGCGGCTTTGCGCTGTGCGGCGCCGCGGACGAACAGTTCGTCCGGGTCCGCCTGGCGACACCGGGCCTGCGAAACCCACGCAATACGAGCCTCAGCCTCTTTGCCGTGCACAATGGAGGTGGCTGTCGGATTCACGGTGGTCTTGCGGACTGCGGGCTTCGTATCAGACACCAGCGATCCCCTTCGTTCTGGCCGCGCCCCGACAACGCAGACGACTCCTACACCGGCGTCGACCACGAGGTGCGATCTGCGCCACACTGCGAGGCCATGGTGTGACCTGCATCGCACTGTGTGCTCAACTTAGGTGGTCAGGGGCGTTCTGCGCAATACGTTCGTGACCACTTTTTTGGGACGACCGTGCCGTCCGCCCGGCAGAGGGCCGGACCTCGGCATTTGACAGCGAGGCCGCCGGGAGTGATCTGAGCCGCTCCGTGAAATCCGGGCCGAGAGTCGTCGCTACTCTGTACGCATGCCGGAGGACCCCCCGACTCGACCGCCGGTGGCGGTCACGGTCATCAAGCTCGCTTGGTGCTGCCTGCTCGCCAGCGTGGTGGCGGCGGCGCTGATGTTCCCGGTCGTCGGTGGCTTCGGGCTGATGTCCAACCGCGCCTCCGACGTCGTTGCCAATGGTTCGGCGCAGCTCGTCGAGGGTGAAGTGCCTCAGGTGTCGACGATGGTCGACGCCAAGGGAAACATCATCGCGTGGCTGTACTCCCAACGACGTTTCGAAGTGCCCAGCGATCAGATCGCCAACACGATGAAACTGGCGATCGTCTCGATCGAGGACAAGAGGTTTGCCGAGCACAACGGGGTGGACTGGCAGGGAACCCTCACCGGACTCTCCGGATACCTGTCGGGCAATCTGGACACCCGCGGCGGCTCGACGCTCGAGCAGCAGTACGTCAAGAACTACCAGCTGCTGGTGATCGCGCAGACCGACGCCGAGAAGCGTGCGGCGATCGAGACCACCCCGGCACGCAAGCTGCGCGAGATCCGGATGGCGCTGACGCTGGACAAGACGTTCACCAAGCCGGAGATCCTGACGCGCTACCTCAACCTGGTGTCGTTCGGCAACGGCGCCTTCGGGGTCCAGGACGCGGCACAGACCTATTTCGGCGTCAACGCCTCGGAGCTGAACTGGCAGCAGGCAGCACTGCTGGCCGGCATGGTGCAGTCGACGAGCACGCTGAATCCCTACACCAACCCTGACGGCGCGCTGGCGCGTCGAAACGTGGTGCTGGACACCATGATCGAGAACCTGCCCGAATACGCCGCCGAGCTTCGCGAAGCCAGTCAGCAGCCGCTGGGGGTGTTGCCGCAGCCCAAGGAGCTGCCCCGCGGCTGCATCGCGGCCGGCGACCGCGCGTTCTTCTGCGACTACGCGCTGGACTACCTGGCGCGCGCGGGCATCAGCAAGGATCAGGTCGCCAAGGGCGGCTACCTGATCAAGACGACGCTGGACCCCGACGTGCAGGGCGCGGTGAAGTCCGCGATCGACGGCATCGCCAGCCCGGACCTCCAGGGCGTCGCGAGCGTCATGAGCGTGATCCGTCCGGGCAAGGAATCCCACCCGGTGCTCGCGATGGCGAGCAACCGGACCTACGGCCTGAACCTCGACGCCGGGGAGACGATGCAGCCGCAGCCGTTCTCGCTGGTGGGCGATGGCGCAGGCTCGATCTTCAAGATCTTCACCACCGCGGCTGCGCTGGAGATGGGCATGGGCATCAACGCCCAACTCGACGCGCCGTCGCGGTTCGAGGCCAAGGGCCTGGGCACCGGCGGTGCGCGCGGCTGCCCGCCCGCGACGTGGTGCGTACAGAACGCCGGCAACTATCGCGGATCGATGAGCGTCACCGATGCGCTCGCGACATCGCCGAACACCGCGTTCGCGAAGCTGATCGCCCAGGTGGGCGTGCAGCGCACCGTGGACATGGCGGTGAAGCTGGGGCTGCGGTCCTACGCGCTGCCGGGCACGGCCCGCGACTACGACCCGGAGAGCAACGAAAGCCTCGCCGACTTCGTCAAGCGGCAGAACCTGGGTTCGTTCACGCTGGGACCGATCGAGGTGAATGCCCTGGAACTGTCCAACGTCGCCGCGACGCTGGGTTCCGGTGGCATGTGGTGCCCGCCCAACCCGATCGAAGGGGTCTTCGACCGCAACGGCGAGGAGGTCTCGGTGACCACCGAGACCTGCGAGCAGGCAGTGCCCGAGGGCCTGGCCAACACCCTGGCCAACGCGATGAGCAAGGACGACACCGGTGCGGGCACCGCCGCCGGCGCCGCGGGCTCCGTCGGGTGGAGCCTGCCGATGTCAGGGAAGACGGGCACCAGCGAGGCGCACCGCTCCTCGGGATTCCTCGGGTTCACCAACCAGCTCGCCGCCGCCAACTATATCTACGACGACTCCAGCGCCCCCGGCGAGTTGTGCTCGTTCCCGCTGAGGCAGTGCGGTGACGGAAACCTGTTCGGCGGCAATGAACCTGCCCGGACGTGGTTCACCGCGATGAAACCGATCGCGACCAACTTCGGCGACGTCGCGCTGCCCCCGACCGATCCGAGGTACGTCGACGGCGCTCCCGGTTCCCGGGTGCCCAGCGTCGCCGGAATGAACCAGGAAACCGCACGGCAGCGGCTGCGCGAGGCCGGCTTCCAGGTGGCCGATCAGGCCACCCCGGTGAACAGCGGGGCGTCGTACGGCTCGGTCGTCGGGACGTCGCCGAGCGGCCAGACCGTGCCCGGCTCCATCATCACGATCCAGATCTCCAACGGCATTCCGCCGGCACCACCGCCACCGCCGCCCGGCGCTATGCCGATCCCCGGCCTGCCGCCACCACCGGTGGGGCAGACGGTGATCGAGATACCGGGCCTGCCTCCGATCACGGTGCCGGTGCTCGGCCCGCCGCCTCCCCCGCCGCCACCGCCGCCGGGGTGATCGGGCGGTGCGACATGGACGAGACTCTGTGCCCTACAGCCACTGGCAGTAGGCTGCGTGCATGGCTGCTGAGCTTTTCGGGTCGCCCGGTACGATCCTCAAGACCACCGCCGCCGCCTCCGTCGGCACGCTCGTGGCGGGAATCGGGTATGCCTCGCTGATCGAGCGCAACGCTTTCGTCGTCCGCGAGGCGACGATGCCGGTGCTCTCGCCGGGCTCGTCACCGCTGAAGGTCCTGCACATCAGCGACATTCACATGCGGCCCGCGCAGCGGCGCAAGCAGGCGTGGCTTCGCGAGCTGGCCGGCTGGGAGCCCGATTTCGTCGTCAACACCGGGGACAATCTGGCCCACCCCAAGGCGGTGCCCGCGGTGGTGCAGGCCCTGGGCGACCTGCTGTCGGTCCCCGGTGTGTTCGTGTTCGGCAGCAACGACTACTTCGCCCCGAAGCTGAAGAACCCGGCCAACTACCTGACCAATCCGAGCCACCGGATTCACGGCGAGCCGCTGCCGTGGCAGGATCTGCGCGCGGCGTTCACCGAGCGCGGCTGGTTGGACATGACGCACACGCGGCGCGAGTTCGAGGTGGCGGGCTTGTACATCGCCGCGGCCGGCGTCGACGACCCGCACCTGTCGCGGGATCGTTACGCCACCATCGCCGGGCCCGGCGAACGTGACCGCGAACCTCACGCTCGGTTTGGCGCATTCCCCCGAGCCGCGCGTGTTGGACCGCTTCGCCGCCGACGGCTATCAGCTCGTGATGGCCGGCCACACTCACGGCGGACAGCTGTGCGTGCCGTTCTACGGCGCGATCGTCACCAACTGCGATCTCGACCGGTCGCGGGCCAAGGGCCCGTCCCGGTGGGGCGCGCACACCCAACTGCACGTCTCGGCGGGCATCGGCACCTCCCCGTTCGCTCCGCTGCGGTTCTGCTGCCGCCCGGAGGCGACGCTGCTGACGCTGGTGGCGGCCCCGACCGGCGGGTCGGACGCCGCGGCGCGGGCGGGACAGTCGCATCCGGCCGTATCGGCGCGGTGAGCGCGTCGGCGTTATCCGCCTGTCGCAGCCAGTCACGTTCGTGGGTGGACAACGCGGTGCGGCTGATCGCAGGCCGACGCCAGGCGCAGCGCCGACACGCATCTGCTGCGCTACCCGCTGCCGTCGGGTTGGGCCAAAGACGTCGACGTCGCGCTCTACCTCAAGGACGAGACCACCCACATCACCGGCAGCCTCAAGCACCGGTTGGCGCGGTCGCTGTTCCTCTACGCGCTGTGCAACGGGTGGATCGACGAGAACACCACGGTCATCGAGGCATCGTCGGGTTCGACGGCGGTCTCGGAGGCGTATTTCGCGGCGATGCTCGAGCTGCCGTTCATCGCGGTGATGCCGGCGACGACGAGCACGACGAAGATCGCGCTGATCGAATCCCAGGGCGGCCGTTGCCATTTCGTCGACAAGTCGGCACAGGTGTACGAGGAGGCGCAACGGCTGGCGGCGGAGACCGGCGGGCATTACCTCGATCAGTTCACCAACGCCGAGCGCGCCACCGACTGGCGCGGGAACAACAACATCGCCGAGTCGATCTTCGACCAGATGGGCGAGGAGACCCATCCGGTGCCGGAATGGATCGTGGTCGGCGCGGGGACGGGCGGCACCAGCGCGACGATCGGCCGGTACATCCGTTATCGCCGCCACCCGACCCGGTTGTGTGTCGTGGATCCGGAGAACTCCGCGTTCTTCCCGTCCTACGCCGGCGGCGACGCCGACGTGGTCACGGGTGTCTCATCCCGCATCGAGGGCATCGGGCGTCCCCGCGTCGAGCCGTCGTTCCTGCCCGGTGTCGTCGACCGGATGATCTCGGTGCCCGACGCCGCGTCGGTGGCCGCCGCCCATCACATGAGCCGGGTGCTGGGTCGCCGCGTCGGACCCTCGACGGGAACCAACCTCTGGGGCGCCTTCGGCCTGCTCGCCGAGATGGTCGCCGACGGCCGCAGCGGGTCGGTGGTCACGCTGCTCGCCGACAGCGGCGACCGCTATGCCGACACCTACTTCTGCGACGAATGGCTGACCAGCCACGGGCTCGACCCGTCCGGGCCGGCCGAGGCGCTGGTCGAATTCGAGCGATCCGGGCGCTGGTCCTGATCGTCGGCGCCGCGCGACAGCGGGCCGTCGGAGGTCAGGAACAGCCACAGTGCCGCCAGCGCGAAGAAGCCCAGGTAGATCGATGCGCCTAACCCAGTCATGTCACGCCTCATTTCGTTCGAGATAGATGTCTTTACCGTCAGTGTGCATAACGCCACCGACAACCCAGATCCATCCCTCGGCGTGTCGCGGGCGCAATATGCGTTTGGCTTCAACCCTGGGCGGTGCGATACGCTGTCGTGGCTTCACGCGGGGTGTGGCGCAGCTTGGTAGCGTGCTTCGTTCGGGACGAAGAGGTCGTGGGTTCGAATCCCGCCACCCCGACTCGTGTTATGCAGGTAGAAGGCCCTGACTGGTCATCCAGTTCAGGGCCTTCTTTCGTTGCCTGGACGTCTAGCCGTCACTGCCCGGGCTGCCGGAGTCACCGTCGCTCGTGCTGCCCTGCCCGCCCGGACCCCCTGGACCGCCGGGGGCACCGGAGCCGCCGTCACCGCCGTCGCCACCATCCCCGCCGCCGCCGGAGGAGCCGTTGACAGCGAGACCTTTGCCGCCTGCGCCGCCAGCGCCGCCGGGATATCCGGTGCCGCTGTCACCCCCGTCCCCGCCGGTACCGCCCAGCGCGTTGCCGTCGTTTATCGCGATGACGCCCACGACGCCGCCAGCCCCGCCATCGCCACCCGATCCCTGAGCGCCGGCATCACCGCCGTCGCCGCCGTCACCGCCGAGGGCGGGCGCGGCATAGCCGTCACCGTTGAAGTCATGGCTGCCGGCGTTGCCGCCTTTGCCGCCGTCACCGCCGTTGCCGAACGGGGCGCCGCCGTGACCGCCGTGACCGCCTGGGCCTGCGGCCGCCCCTCCTTCGGAGCTCGCGGACAACCCGCCGCCACCACCGTCGCCGCCGTCACCGCCATTGCTGCCGCCGTTGCCGCCGGCCCCTCCGACGCCGCCGACGGTGTAGCTCGCCGCCCCTGAACCGGAGGCGCTGCCGCCCTTCCCGCCGTTGCCACCGTCGCCGCTGTCTTGGGCGCTTCCACCGCCGCCACCATTGCCGCCGATGGCGTCACCGTGGCCTGCGCCACCGTAGCCGCCGTCGCCGCCGTCACCGGCCTTGCCGTCGACGGTGTTCCCGCCCTTCCCGCCGGCACCGCCGGAACCGGTGACGAAGGCGGCGTGGCTGCCGACCGAACTGCTTGCAGAGCCGCCGTCCCCGCCCGCGCCTGCGTCGCCGATGAAGGCGTTGCCGCCGTTGCCTCCGGCACCGCCGACCGTGCTGGCGCCCTCGTTCTCGCTGTCGCACGCGCCGAAGCAGGTGCCTTCGGCATCACCGCCCGCACCGCCCGCGCCGCCGGTGCCGCTCCCGCCGCCGTTGCCGCCGTGGCCGCCGGCACCCCCGGTGGCGGTTGAGCCGAGCAAGATCGCGGTGGCCTTACCACCATCGCCGCCGTTACCGCCGTTGCCCCCGAATTGCCCGCCCCTGCCGCCGTTTCCGCCCGAGCCGCCGGTGGCGTCGCCAAGGGTGCTGAAGACGCTGAAGCCGTCCCCGCCGTTACCGCCGTTGCCGGTGAGCAGGCCGCCGTTGCCGCCGTTGCCGCCGTCGTGGGAATACAGGCCGCCGTCACCGCCGTTCCCCCCGTTGCCGATCAGCCCGGCGTTGCCTCCGTCAGCGCCCGATCCCCCGGTGACCCCGATGCCGCCGTCGCCGCCGTCGCCCCACAGGATGCCGCCGTCGCCGCCTTTCTGTCCCGGAGCGCCGTCGGCGCCGTTGCCGAAGAACAGCCCGCCGCGCTGGCCCGCAAGCACACCGTCACCGATCAGCAGACCGCCCGGACCAATCAGCCCGAGGAGCGCCCCGGTAGGCGAGAACAGCCCGAAAGTCGTCGGGCCGCCAACCGCAACCGGGCTCGTCGCTTCGTCACCGCGACCCGACGATGATGCCGGTCGGTACAGCGTGGACAAGGTCGCTGCGGTGGCGCGGTCGGCTGCAGGGGCCGTCGCGCTGAGCCCGCTCGACCCCACTGGCACCGGTCCAACCGGGGCAACCGGCGCAATGTAATAGCCGTCGGGCAGAGCCAGGCTGCCGTTCGGTCCGAGCACCGCAACCGCCGGTCCGCCTGCCGCCGCGTAGAGGCTGTTGGGTGTGACGACAGCGGCCAGCGCCGGCATCGCCGACGAAATGGCCACGCCCGTAGGGTATCTCGGTGCGGGTGCCGATGACGGAGCGCCGGGTAGTGCCGCGGTCCCTGCCGCGGCAACAACGACGGCGCTGACTGCGCCGGCGATGAGCTTCTTGCGGGTATGAGTGGTGTTCATGACGTGCTCCTGATCGCTCAGTTATGTTGCGGCGGAAGAGTATCGGGCCCACCGAGGCCAACTGAATTGCCTGGAGTGGTGACCTGCGGACGATCGTTGGGATTGCCGATATCGACCGTGCTGCGGAGATCGGGGAACCCAGGCGGCTCTGGCTGCGGGTCGAACCCCACGCACCCTGCACACCCTCGCGGCGTAGGGAGGTGGTCGATGATCGCGAGTCCGCCATGTTCACTGACGTCCGGTACTGCCTGCGCGGTGTCCGCCCCGAGGAACAGCAGCGCAGTCGCTGCGCCGACCGCAGCGGTGACGAACAGCTTGCAGGTGTGGGTGGTTTTCATAGGTGCTCCCGTTGCGCGTCGCGGCCCCCGATGGGTCGCGCTCACAGGTAGGAGCCCGCACACCGGGCCTGTCGCACACTTTTCCGGAGCGGCGTTTCTTTGCAGTTTCGGCGACGGGTCAGTGCCCCGCACCGAGTTCGATGAGCAGGACGCCGACCACGATGAATCCGATCCCACCGAGCATCCGGCGGGTCAACGGCTCACCGAACAGGAATCGCGACGCGACGGCGGTGACGGCCACGCCCGCCGCGGCCCAGATTCCGTAGGCGACACCGAGCGGCATCCCCAGGCGCAACGAACCCCACAGCATTGTGAAGGCGACCACATAGCCGACCGCCACCGCTGCGTAGAAGCCGGCACGTCCGTTCGCGGCGACCCGCAGTGACAGCGTGCCGATGACTTCGGAAGCGATGGCGCCGAACAAAAGCAGGTACTGCACTCCCGTCACGCCCCCGGCGTAGACGTATCGCTGCGGTCGGGGTGAGACCCGGTTTCGACGAGGAGCACACCGGCGATGACGCAGGCCAGGCCGATGCCCATCGCGACCGTGAACACCTCACCAAAGATCGCGGTCGACAGACACGCGGTCAGGGCTACACCCGCCGCGCCCCAGATGCCGTAGGCGACGCCGAGTGCCATGCCGCGCTTGAGAACCGCCGTCAGGAAGAGAAACGCTGCGACATACCCGAGGACGACCACGATGTACAGCGCGGGCACCGTAGCGGATCCCTTGAGCGACAGCGTGGCCGCCACTTCACAGAGGATCGCGCAGCCCAGACAGAGCCAGGTCACCAGAGAGTATGCGCGTGGCCGCCCTGGCCGGTGTCAGGCCGTCGGTTCGCCGGCACTCTCATCGACGTCGGGCGTGTCCTTGCGGCGCTGATCGGGATCCTCTTTGGCCGCCTTCGCGTTCTTGGAGGCCGCCGAACCCTCTTCGTCGTCGTGGATTCCTGTGCCTGTGGTCATCGAATTCCTTTCAGTGCGAAGCACTGCGGAGCTTGTCGAGCAGCGGGCCGGCAGCCTCCTTGAGGAACGCGTCCTGGCTGTCGCCGCCGACCTGAACCAACGCGATGTCGGTGAAGCCCGCCTCCCAGTACTCCCGCACCGCCTCGACGATCGCGTCGAGGTCGGGGCCGCACGGGATCGACTCGGCGACGTCCTCGGGGCGGACGAACTGGCGTGGCGCCGTCGAAGCCGGCCGTCGTCGGCAGGTCGGCGTTCACCGCCCAGCCGCCGGCGAACCAGCGGAACTGCTCGTGCGCGCGCGCGATGGCGGCGTCGCGGTCGGGGTCCCAGCAGATCGGGATCTGCCCGATCACGCGCACGTCACCCGGCAGGCCGGTCGCCCGCCGCGCGTCGTGCCACGAGTCGACGAGGTCGCTCGTCGGGCTCGACGGCGATAGGTGGTCGGCCAGCGGTGCGAACTGCTCGACCGAGCGGTCGCCGGACACCGCCGCCGCGATCGCGCACCGGGACCTCGGGGAGGTCCCAGAGCCGCGCGGAGTCGACCTCGAAGTACTCGCCCTTCCAGTCGACCAGCTCGCCGGTCAGTAGCTCGCGGATGATCTGGATGGCCTCGCGCAGCATGTCCTGACGCCGCGCGACCGTCGGCCAGCCCTGCGCCGACGACGTGCTCGTTGAGGTTCTCCCCGCTGCCGAGGCCCAGCGTGAACCGGCCGTCGGCCAGCATCTGCACCGTCGCGGCCTTCTGCGCGACGACCGCCGGGTGGTAACGCATGGTCGGGCAGGTCACGTAGGTCATCAGCTCCACCCGCTCGGTGGCGTGGGCGACCGCACCGAGCACCGACCAGGCGTACGGCGCATGTCCCTGCGCCGACAGCCACGGGAAGTAGTGGTCGCTGGACACTTCGAAGTCGAAACCTATGTCGCTCTGCCGAAACCGCGTAGCGGACAAGATCTTTGGGTCCGCTCTGCTCCGTCATCAGGGTGTAGCCGAAACGCGTCATAGCACGCGGGTACCCCGGCTCTCCACTCCGAAACGGCGGCGACGCGCCCGATCGACCTCCCCGGACCCCGGTTCCTGCGCCGACTGTGCGCTCAAGGCGACATTCGGGCCGATGTGGCGCCCTGGACGCACGTTCGGCGACTCGGCTGCCCCCTGGCCGACGCTCATCCGGGACGCCGTGCTGAACGGGGCACTTGCGTCTGGAGTGGCACACGTTGTCAATTCCGGCGGCGATCGACAGGATGGTGATCATGACCTACGACGCCGGCGGATACGGCCCGGCGGGACAACCACCCCTTGGCGGCCCGCCGACCGGCTATCCCGGCGGGCCGGGTATCCGCCGCCTGCCGGGTACGGCCGCCGGGATACGGGCCGCCGCCCGGCTATCCGCCGCCGTACGGCGCCCCGCCGCCCGGCTACGGCTACCCGCCGCCGGGCTACGGGCCGCCGGGGTACGGTCCGCCGGGTTACGGCGCCGCAGCCGGTGTTCAAACCCGGTGTCGTTCCGCTGCGTCCACTGACGCTGTCCGACATGTTCAACGGGGCGGTCGCCTATATCCGGGCGAATCCCAAAGCCACACTTGGCCTCACGACCATCGTCGTGGTCGCCGCCCAGCTCCTGTCGCTGGCGCTGTCGCTGGTGCCGTTCGCGTTCACCGGGCAACTCGCGTCAGCCATGGACAGCGACGAGCCCACCGCCGAAATGGTGGTCAGCTGGGTGGCATCGAGCATCACCTCGAGCGTCTCGACCTTCCTCTCGGGGATCCTGCTCACCGGTCTGCTGACCGTCGTGGTCGGTCGAGCGATATTCGGTGCGGGCATCACGATCGGCGAAGCCTGGCAGCGGCTCCGGCCTCGACTCTGGGCGCTGATCGGGTTCACCGTGCTGCAGACCATCGGCGCCATCGTCCTGATCGCCGTCGCGACACTGATCACCATTGGCGTGATCGTCGCGGGCGACGGGGTGGTCGCATTCCTCATCTGCGCCCCGTTGTGGCTCGCGTTGTTCGTCGCGCTGGCGTATCTCGGCACCATGCTGACGTTCGCCCCGGTGGTGATCGTGCTCGAACGCCGTGACATCATCTCGTCGATCAAAAGGTCGTTCGCCTTGATCAAGGGCGACTTCTGGCGGGTGCTGGGCATCCGGCTGCTGGCAGCGATCGTGGCGAGTCTGGTCGCCGGGGCGGTGGCGATCCCGTTCAGCGTGGGCGGCCAGATCGCGCTCAGCGGATCGGCATCCACCGCGGCGGCGATGATCGCTCTCGTCTGTTTCGCGATCGGCGGCGCCATCGGCCAGATCGTCACCGGACCGTTCAGCGCGGGCGTCGTCGTGCTGCAGTACACCGACCGCCGCATCAGGTCGGAGGCATTCGATTTCGTGCTCCAGACGGGCGCGGCGTCCGGCCCCGCCGCGCCTGCCAACTCCACCGACGATCTCTGGCTGACTCGCCAGAGCTGATATGCCGACGATCGACATCGACCGCGATGCGGCACACGAGGCCGCCCAGAGCGAGCTCGCAAAGTCCATATACCCCAAGCCGTCGCTGATCGAGCAGCTCTACGACTGGATCGACGAACTGCTGTACCGGCTGGTGGCCAAGGGCGCCTCCGTTCCGGGCGGCTGGTTCACCGTCACGGTGCTGCTGATTCTCCTCGCCGTCGCGGTCGTCGTCGCGGTCCGGATCGCCCGCCGGGCGATGCGCACCAGCCGCGGCGATTCGGCCACCCTGTTCGGAGGGCGGGTGCTCAGTGCCGACGAACACCGCGCGACCGCCGAACGCTTTGCGGCGGCCGGGGATTGGGCGCCCGCTATTCGTCACCGGCTGCGGGCCGTCGCGCGGCGGCTCGAGGAGAACGGGACACTCGATCCCGTTCCTGGACGCACCGCGACCGAGCTGGCCCGCGCGGCAGGTCACACGCTTCCGGATCTTGCGGACGAATTGGCCACAGCAGCAGAGGCTTTCAACGACGTGACCTACGGTGAGCGCCCCGGGCTGGAATCGCAGTACCTGATGATCGCCGCGCTGGACGGCAAGCTGGGCAGCCACATCGCGTCGGGCACCGGCGAAACCCGCGCGCCGTCGGCCCGACCGACGTGGACCGAGGTGCGATGACGGACAGTTCGTCGACCGTCGTCGGCGCGACCATGGGCCAGCGTTGGCGCGCACTGCGCTGGGTACTGCTGGCCGCCGTCGTCGTCGTCGCCGTGGCCGCGGCGAGCGCCTACCTGACCTCACCGCGGCCCGGCGGCAGGATGGAAGCGACCTCGACGTCACCGGACGGGGCCCGTGCCCTGGTCACACTGCTGCGCGATCACGGCGTGACGGTCATCGAGGCCGATGACGTCGCTGCCGTCGAGCGCGAAGCGCAACCCGGCTCCCTTTTGGTGGTCGCGCAGACCTTCAACCTGTTCGGCGACGAGCTGCTGAGCCGACTCGCGAACCTGCCGGGCGATCGTCTGCTGGTCGAGCCGGTGAGCGCTACTCGCGAACGGCTCGCGCCCCGCCTCCGGCGCGGCGAATCGACCAGCTACGCGGGCATAGCGCCGAACTGCGACCTGCCGGAGGCCACCAAGGCCGGCACCGTGCAGTTCGGTTCGGCCGACGCGTACGAGGCATCCGGATCGACGCCGGTGACACGCTGCTACGACGGCGCGCTGGCGCGCTACACCGACGACGGCCGCACGATCACCGCCGTCGGCAGTGCGCATTTCATGATGAACGAGGGGCTGCTGGAGGAGGGCAATGCCGCCCTCGCCATGAATCTCGCGGGCACACACCCCCGGGTGGTCTGGTATGCGCCGCAGCACAGCGAGGGCGCTGATTCCGCTGGCGGAGCATCGGTTTCAGACCTCGTCCCCACGCAGGTGACCTGGCTGGTCTGGCAGCTGGTGCTCGTCGTGGTACTGCTGGCCCTGTGGAAAGGACGCCGGGTCGGGCCCCTGGTGGCCGAGCGGCTGCCCGTGGTGGTGCGCGCATCGGAGACCGTGGAGGGTCGCGGACGGTTGTACCGGTCGCGCCGGGCCAGGGACCGGGCCGCCGATGCGCTGCGGACGTCGACACTGCAACGCGTGCTGCCGCGCCTGGGTCTCGGGCCCAACGCGGAGCCGTCCACCGTCGCCCAGGCCGTCGCCACCCGGAGCGGCATCAACCCGCTGGCGGTCACCCAGACGCTTTACGGGCAGGTGCCGGCCACCGACACCGACCTGGTCGCCCTCGCACGCGCGCTCGACGACATGGAAAGGCTGGTCGCACAGTCGTGACACAACTCCCGCGGCACGATGACGCCCGCAACGCGCTGATGGCTCTGCGCGCGGAGATCGCCAAGGTCGTCGTCGGTCAGGACGCCGTGGTGAGCGGCCTGGTGATCGCGCTGTTGTGCCGCGGTCACGTGCTGCTGGAAGGTGTTCCGGGCGTCGCGAAGACGCTGTTGGTGCGCACCCTCGCGGCGGCGTTGCAGCTGGAGTTCAAGCGGGTGCAGTTCACCCCCGACCTGATGCCGGGCGACGTCACCGGGTCGCTGATCTACGACGCGCGCACCGCAGAGTTCGAGTTTCGTGCGGGACCGGTCTTCACCAACCTGCTGCTGGCCGACGAGATCAACCGGACACCGCCCAAGACCCAGGCAGCGCTGCTGGAGGCGATGGAGGAGCGGCAGGTCAGCGTCGACGGCGAGCCTCGCGCCCTGCCCGACCCGTTCATCGTCGCGGCCACCCAGAACCCCATCGAGTACGAGGGCACCTACCAGCTGCCGGAGGCGCAACTTGACCGGTTCCTGTTGAAGCTCAACGTCCCCCTGCCGCCGCGCGACCAGGAGATCGCGATCCTCGACCGCCACGCCCGCGGATTCGACCCCCGCGATCTGTCCGCCGTGAAGCCCGTCGCCGGCCCTGCCGAGCTGGCCGCCGCGCGGGACGCGGTCCGGCAGGTGCTCGTCGGCGACGAGGTGCTCGGCTACATCGTCGACATCGTCGGCGCGACAAGGCATTCCCCGTCGCTGCAGCTCGGCGTGTCCCCGCGGGGCGCGACAGCCCTGCTGTCCACGGCGAGGTCGTGGGCGTGGCTGTCGGGCCGCAGCTACGTCACACCTGACGACGTCAAGGCGATGGCCAGGCCGACTCTGCGACACCGCGTGGCGCTGCGCCCCGAGGCAGAGCTCGAAGGGGCCACCGCCGACGGGGTGATCGAAGGCATCATGGCCGCCGTACCGGTGCCGAGATAGTCGCCGGACAGTGATCCTCACCGGACGCACCGGACTGATCGCACTGCTGTGTGCGCTCCCGATCCTGTTCTCCGCCAGGCCCGCGCTGGCGTTCGGTGTGTTGTCGGCCCTGCTGGCGGCGGCGGTGGCGGTGGATGTCGCGCTGGCGGGCAGCCCGCGGGCCCTTCAGCTGACCCGCAACGGTAAGACCTCCGCACGGTTGGGCCAACCGGTGGGGGCGCTACTGAGGGTCGACAACGGCGGCCGATCGCGCTTCCGCGGTCTGATCCGTGACGCATGGGCCCCCAGCGCGCGCGCCGAGCCCCGCGTCCACGAGGTGAATATCGCTGCAGGCCAACGGATTCAGCTTGAGACACAGCTGAGGCCGGTGCGTCGCGGTGATCAGGTCTCGGCGTTGGTGACCGCCAGATCCGTTGGACCGCTGGGCCTTGCCGGACGGCAGGGCTCGCACCGGGTGCCCTGGCAGATCCGTATCCTGCCGCCGTTCCTGTCCCGCAAGCACCTGCCGTCGCGGCTGGCCAGGCTGCGCGAGCTCGAAGGCATGACGCCCGCGTTGATCCGCGGCCAGGGCACCGAGTTCGACTCGCTGCGTGAGTACGTCGTGGGCGACGACGTCCGCTCGATCGACTGGCGGGCGACCGCCCGGCGCGCCGACGTGGCGGTGCGCACCTGGCGGCCCGAACGTGACCGGCGCGTGGTGATCGTGCTCGACACGGGCCGGACGTCGGCCGGCCGGGTGGGCGTCGACCCGACGGGTGCGCATTCGCCGGCTCCGCCGGCGGTGGCCGAACCGGCCGGCTGGCCGCGGCTGGACTGGTCGATGGACGCCGCCCTGCTGCTCGCCGCGCTCGCCGAGAGGGCGGGTGACCGCGTGGACTTCCTCGCCCATGACCGCGTCACGCGTGCCGGTGTCTTCAACGCGTCGCGCACCGAACTTCTGGCCTATCTGGTCGAAGCGATGGCGCCGCTGGAGCCCGCGCTGATCGAGTCGGATCCACGTGCCATGGTGGCCGCGATCCTGCGGCGGACGCGGCGGCGCGCGCTGGTGGTGCTGCTGACCGACCTGAATGCCTCGTCGATCGACGAGGGGCTGATCACCGTGCTCCCCCAGCTGACCGCCAAGCATCAGGTGCTGCTGGCTGCGGTTTCCGATCCGCGGGTGGATACGCTCGCGACGGGTCGCGCCGATGCTGTCGCGGTGTACGACGCTGCCGCCGCGGAGCGGGCCCGCAACGAACGCCGCGACGTCGCGTCGCGGTTGCGGCGCCGCGGTGTCGACGTGGTCGATGCCCCGCCCGAGCAACTCGCACCGGCTCTGGCCGACCATTACCTGGCGATGAAGGCCACCGGCCGGCTGTAACCCTTCCCCCGCGAGGCTTTCCTCCGGCGAGCAGACGCAAACTCGCACAGTTTCAGCCGATTTCGCGCGAGTTTGTGTCTGGTCGCCCTCGGACCGCCATCCACAATGCCGAGTTCATACACAGCCCGGCATCCGACCGAGCCGCGCAAGCCGCGCGCGGGTTGACGATTCGGTTGTGCAGACGGTGGTCGAGGACCTCTTTCGACGCAGCGAGGGATCTGTCACCACCGCTGCGCTACTTCGGGTCATGACCCGGCAGCAGCTCGACGTCCAGGTGAAGAAGCGTCAGCTGATCCGCGTATGGCACGGCGTCTATGCCCGAGCAGAGCCCGATTTCATCGGCCGGTTGACCGCACTCGATGAGTACATGGGTCAGCCCGCGGTCGCATGCATGGGTACGGCCGCAGCGTTGCATGGGTTCGACACCGAGGGAACGAAAAGCATTCACGTACTCGACCCGGGAGTGCGGGTACGCCCGACGGTTGGCCTGATGGTTCATCAGCGTTGTGGCGCCCCGTTGCGACGGGTACAGGGCCGCCTCGCAACCGCGCCTGCGTGGACTGCGATCGAGGTGGCACGCGAACTCCGGCGGCCTCGCGCGTTGGCGACACTCGACGCGGCGCTTCATTCGGGTCTGTGCACGCGTATCAGCCTGGACGCCGCGATAGCGGAGCAGCGAGGGCGGCGCGGCATCGTGGCCGTCCGTGAGCTGGTGCAGCTTGCGGACAGCCGCGCGGAATCCGCCATGGAAAGCGAAGCGCGGCTGGTGATGATCGACCGCGGATTGCCGCGCCCTGAGCTCCAGTACGTCATCCAGGGCAGTGACGGAGAAAGTTGGCGAGTCGATTTCGCCTGGCCGGAACATCGGCTCGTCGCCGAGTACGAGAGCATCGACTGGCATGCAGGTAGAGCCCACATGCTCCGCGACAAGCGCCGGTTCGCCGCTATCCAGCAGCTCAATTGGACGGTCATTCCGATCGTCGTCACCGATGTCCGCCAGTATCCCGATCAACTCGCCGACCGGATCGCCGATCATCTGTCTCGCGCCGCGCCGGCCAGTTGACCCGCGAGCTGGGGGCTCCACCCGCGAGCAGACACAAACTCGCGCAGTTTCGGCCTATATCGCGCGAGTTCGCGTCTGCTCGCCAGCGTCTGCCTGCCAGCCGAAGAACGTCAGCCAGTCGGCACGACGTCGGGCGCGTTGTCGATGTCGCCCGTCTCCCCGATCCTCGCCGCCTTACTACCGAAGTGGAAAACGTAACCGAGGAAGGCAAGCTCGGCCGCCACGCCGATGGCGATACGCGCGAACGTCGGCAGCGGCGAGGGGGTGACGAACCCCTCGATCAGCCCCGCCACGAGGAGAACCGCGACCAGGCCGACGGCGACCGAGATCACCGCCCGGCCCTGCTCGGCTAGCACCTGGCCGCGCGGCCGGTTGCCCGGTGACACCACCGACCAGCCGAGGCGCATCCCGACACCGCCCGCCAGGAACACCGCCGTCAACTCGATCAGACCGTGCGGGATGATCAGGCCGAGGAAGATGTCGCCCTTGCCCGCGTCGAACATCAGGCCGGCGTTCAACCCGAGGTTGGCCGCGTTCTGGAACAGCACGTAAGGGATCGGGATTCCGAGCAGAATCGCGGAGCCGACGCACTGTGCCGCAACCCACGCGTTGTTGACCCACACCGACAGGGCGAACGATGCCGCGGGATGCTCGCTGTAGTACGAGGCGAAATCGTTGTTGACCAATTGCTCGATTTCACCGGGGGTTCCGAATGCCGCCTGCACTTCGGGCGTGCCGGCAACCCAGACCGTGATCACGACGGTGACGACGAAGAAACCTACCGCGGAAGCCAACCACCACCGCCACGCACGGTAGGCGACGACCGGGAAGGACACCGTCCAGAAGCGGACGAACTCGCTCCACAGCGGAGCGTGCGCGCCTGTGACCACCGATCGCGCACGCGCCACCAGCCCGGATAGCTTGCCGATGAGTACTGCATCCGAGGACGCGGACCGCACCATCGACAGATGGGTGGACACCCGCTGGTACAAGTCGACGAGTTCGTCGACCTCGGCGCCGGTGAGCTGCCGACGTTTCTTCACCAGCCGGTCGAGTCGGTCCCACGTCGGGCGATTCGCCACCACGAACGCGTCGACATCCACGTGGCCCACCCTAGTAGCGTTGGAATGATGGTCGGTGTGCAAGAACCGGTGGTGACCGGGGACGCGGTGATCCTCGATGTCCAGATGGCCCAGGTGCCGGTGCGCGCGCTGTCGGCGTTGATCGACGTCATCGTCGTGTTCATCTGCTACCTCATCGGTGTCCTGCTGTGGGCCGCCACGCTGTCGCAGTTCGATTCGGCGTTGTCCTCTGCCGTGCTGCTCATCTTCACGGTGCTTGCGCTGCTGGGTTACCCGGTCATCTTCGAGACCGCCACCCGGGGCAGGAGTTTGGGCAAGATGGTGATGGGGTTACGCGTGGTGTCCGACGACGGTGGCCCGGAACGCTTCCGCCAGGCCCTCTTTCGCGGACTAGCCGGGGTCATCGAGATCTGGATGCTCACCGGAGGCCCCGCGGTGATCTGCAGCCTGATCTCACCGAAAGGCAAGCGCATCGGCGACATCTTCGCGGGCACCGTCGTCATCAGTGAGCGCGCACCGAGAATGTCTCCCCCGCCGCTGATGCCCCCGCAGCTCGCGTGGTGGGCGTCATCGCTGCAGCTGTCCGGGCTCGGTGCCGAGCAGGCCGAGCGTGCCCGTCAGTTCCTTTCCCGCGCACCGCAATTGAATCCCCAGGTACGCGACGAAATGGCGTACCGGATCACCGCCGACGTCGTCGCCCGGATCTCACCCCCACCACCACCCGGCACGCCGGCGCCGCTGATCCTCGCCGCCGTCCTCGCCGAACGCCACCGCCGGGAGCTGGGGCGGCTGCAGGCATCTGCCCAGCCACCGGCCTGGCCCACCCAGCCACCGGTGGACCCTCAGTACGCGTATCCGTCGCTGCCGCAGCCACCGTCACCGCCGACAGCTCCGTCGCAGGACCCCGGCGCCTTCATCCCACCCTCATGACGCCCTGCCGACCTCAACGCTGCGCCAGACCGATCAGCAGCAGGACCGCTGACACCAGGCCGGTGGCCGCACGAACGTGATTCCACGCGGTCCAGCTGCTCAGGTAGGCCTGCCATTCACGGGCGGCGTCGGCCACCGCCAACCCGTCCGCTTTGACCGCGTCGAGCCGGATGTTCAGCGGCACGTTGAACGCCATCGTGACGATCACCCCGGCGATTCCGGCCACGCCGCCGGCCAACAGCCAGCCACTGCCGGGCTGGTCCCACTGGAACACCGCCACCACCCCGACGCAGATCGCGAGGATCGCCGCACCGAGATACGGCAGCAGAAAGGCGGCGTTGGAGTTCGCCTCGGCGTTGATGCCGCGCATCGCCGCGATGGCCTGGACCGGTCCGGTGCGGTCTAGACCGCGCATCACGAAGGTGGAGAACACGTACATCATGCCGCCCGCGGCGGCGGAGGCAATGGCGGCGGTCGAGGTCAGCAGGACGACTGGGCTGGGGTTCATGATTCAAGTCAATCCCACCGCAGCGAGACGATCCATCGCCTTATGTCTCCATTTCATACGCCAGAGTCTCATCAGCCGTTAGGGTGACACCGTGGATGCGGTCGTGGGTCTGTTGGACGGAGTACGGGCACGTGGCGCGTTCACCTTGCGGATGATGATGGATCCGCCGTGGTCGATGAGTGTCCGCGATGAGGCACCGCTGACCGTGATCTGCCAGACGCACGGTCGCGCGGCCATCGTCGCCGAGAGCGGCGCGACGACGTGGCTGAGACCCGGCGACGTGGCGCTGACCCGCGGCACCGAGCGATACCTCTACGCCGACGACCCCGCGACGCCGCCGATGGTGGTCATTCACCCCGGCCAACGGTGTACGACGGTCGGCGGCGAGGATCTGCGATTCGAGATGTCGCTGGGCGTACGCACGTGGGGTAACAGCCCGACGGGAACGACGCGGTCGGTGATCTGCGCTTACGAGGGCCACAGCGAGGTCAGCGAGCGCCTGCTCGATGCGCTTCCCACGGTGCTGGTGCTGGGCAGCGACCAATGGGACGCCCATCTGGTGGATGTCCTCGCCGACGAGGCCGGTCGCGACGGCCCGGGCCAGGAGGCCTACCTCGACCGCCTGCTCGATCTGCTGCTGATCACCGCACTCCGCGCGTGGTTCGACCGCGAAGGCAACGCGCCGCCGTGGTGGTACGCCGAACGCGATCCGGTCGTGGGGCCGACACTGAAGCTAATGTACAACAATCCTGCTCACCCGTGGACCGTCGCGAATCTTGCAGCAGCCGTGGGCTGTTCGCGCGCCGTGCTGGCCAGGCGATTCAGCGAGCAGGTCGGTGAGCCACCCATCACCTTCCTGACCAACTGGCGCCTGGCACTGGCCGCAGACCTGTTGGGGTCCAGTTCCGCGACCATCGCCACGGTGGCCAGGCAGGTCGGCTACAGCACTCCGTTCGCACTGAGCAATGCCTTCAAGCGCGCATACGGAGTGCGCCCCCGCGAACATCGGGACAACGCTCGCGAATGGGCGTCCTAGGCTGGAATCCAGTTTCCGTGAAAGCCGTACGGAACACGTTGCGGCATCTTGATTCTGGCCACGGGCGGGCCGGTGAAGTCCGACGCGTCGATGATGACCAGGTCGCTGCCGTCGCGCGCGGGATCGTAGACGTATCCGAGGTACCACCCGCTGCTCTCGTCGGGCCGGCCGGACGAGGACGGCACGAACACCGCCTCGCCGGGCCCGCCCGGAGAATCCGCTGACCCGAACCGGTGCTCGGCGGCGTCACCGGTTACGAGGTCGTGGCGGACCAGGCTGCCGTCGCCGACGGACACCGCATAGCGCGCAGGAAGTGTCACCAGCCGGTCGTCGATACGGGGGAACTCGACGACGCGGTCATCGAGCTGGCGCTCGGTGACCGTGCCGTGCTTCAGGTCGACCATCCACGTCCACATCGTCCCGTCGGCTTCGAATCCACCGTTCTCCCGCCACAATTCGGGATACCGGACTGCCTGAAGCACCACGCTGTCGGCTCCATCGTTCGGATTGACGAAGTCGTAGGCATTGGCGACGTGGAACACGTAACAGGGGTCGATCTCGAACCACCGCACCTCGCCGTACGGGTCGTCGCGGCGCAGCACGCCCAGCCGGGCACCGTACGAGTCGTCCCAGCGATAGGGCATGTCGCCGGTGCCGCTCATCGCGATGTCGAGATTGAACACGATGGGCAGGTCCATGAACACGATGTGATTCGCTGTCAACGCGAAGTCGTGCATCATCGTCAACGCCTTGACCTCCAGCGGCCGGTTGATCACCAGTTGGCCGTCGGCGTCAGCGCGGTGGTAGGTGACGTGCGGGGCGAGGATGCTGCCGTATCCGAAGAAGTGCATCTCGCCGGTCGTGGGGCAGATCTTCGGATGAGCGGTCATCGAGTTGAGGAGCTTGCCGCCGAAATCGTAGGCGCCGACCGTCTCGAGGTCGTTGGTGATCTCGTACGGGAGCGACGACTCGACCAGGGCGAGCGTCTTTCCCGCGTGGTTGACGATGTGGGTGTTGGCCACGCTGGCGCGCAGATTGCGGGTGCCGTCGGCGTTGACGAGCGGAAATTTCTTCGTGAAGCTGTCGGTGCGGACCCACCTGTTGCGGTACCACGCGGCGCGGCCGCCCTCGATGCGGACGCCGTGGATCATGCCGTCGCCACCGAACCAGTGACCCGACGTGGTGCGCGGGTTCGGCCCGTTGCGTAAATACCAGCCGGTCAACTCGGTGGGGATCGCACCTTCCACCGGCAGGTCGAACTCGGTCAGCTCGTCGGGGACGGGCGCGTAGTTTCCGAGCCGGAAGAAATCACCGGTGCCGAATAGCGCTGAGGTGCCGGTCTGGTCTGAGGCGGTTTCGGTCATGGGCTGGACCTCCTGTCGGGTACCGCTCCACGATGACACTTCAGTTCTGACATGTCAATAGTGGAATGTGAGTGGTTTCGAGTGGTACGCCCACTCCATCCATAGGACCATCGACTGATGCCCGTCCGCCAGCACTCGGCCCTGCTGTTCAAGTTGGCGGTGCACCGAACGGGCAGTTCGGGAAGTTCGCAACAAGTGATCCTCGACGAACTGCGACGGGTGATCCTCGACGGCGCGGTGCCGCCGGGAACGCCGATCCCTGTCGGGGACCTCGCCGAGATGTTCAAGGTCAGCCACATCCCGGTGCGCGAAAGCCTCAAGACCCTCACCGGCGAAGGCCTGGTTCAGCACCGGCCCAACGCCGGGTACGCGGTGGCGCAGCTGACGTCGAGCGAACTCGCCGAGATGTACATCGTGCGGGAGACACTCGAGTCGGCGGCGATGGCCGCGGCGATTCACACCGCCACCGACGTCGACCACGCCCATCTCCGTGAGGTCCATCGCAACCTCGAGCAGGCGCTGAAGTTCGACGACGCCCAGGCATATCACCGGCAGAGCCGCGAGTTCCACATGGCGCTGAGCAGACCGTCGCGCATGCTGCGGCTGGTGCACATGCTGGAATCCGCTTGGAACATAACCGAACCCGTGCAGCTGATGGTGCATGTCGAACACTCCCAGCGGGCCGTGCTGCACGAGGACCATCAACACATGCTGACGGCCTTCCTGGGCGGGGACGCCGACGAGTTGTTGTCAGCCAGCATGATTCACAACAAGCGGCTCAACGCCGTAGTGCAGGCCCTGCCTACGGACAGCGGCCTGATCACCGGCGATTGAGTTCGCAGAATATATTCCCGGCGCAACGGCCGCGCAACACACCGTCGCTAAGTTCCGTGCATCGCTAGTTCTGAACTCGATCAGCACAGATAAGGCTGAGAATGACAGACACCCGAGATCTGCCGCCTGGTGCCGTCGTCGGCACCGGCGACATCGTCGAAGCCGCCGGCCATCCCGTCGGCGGAGGCGTGATCAAGGACCACTACGACCCGCGACTGACCAACGAGGACCTCGCCCCGCTGGGCAAGCAGACTTGGTCGACGTACAACATCTTCGCGTTCTGGATGTCCGACGTGCACAGCGTCGGCGGTTACGTCACCGCGGGCAGCCTGTTCGCACTCGGCCTGGCGAGCTGGCAGGTACTGATCGCGCTGCTGGTGGGCATCGTCATCGTCTACTTCCTGTGCAACCTGGTGGCCAAGCCCAGCCAGCAGGCCGGTGTTCCGTATCCGGTGGTGTGCCGCAGCCCGTTCGGGGTGCTCGGCGCCAATATCCCGGCCATCATCCGGGGCCTGATCGCGGTGGCGTGGTACGGCATCCAGACCTACCTGGCCTCGGCGGCGCTGGACGTGGTGCTGCTCAAGCTGTTCCCCGGTTTGGCTCCCTACGCCGACGTCGATCAGTACGGCTTCACCGGTCTGTCCCTGCTCGGTTGGGGCAGCTTCACGCTGCTGTGGATCCTTCAGGCCGCGGTCTTCTGGCGGGGCATGGAGTCGATCCGCAAGTTCATCGACTTCTGCGGACCCGCCGTCTACGTCGTGATGTTCATCCTGTGCGGCTACCTGCTCTGGAAGTCCGGCTGGCACGTCAGCCTGAGCCTGGGCGGCGAGAAGAAGGGCAACACGCTGGTCATCATGCTCGGCGCGATCGCGTTGGTGGTGTCCTACTTCTCCGGGCCGATGCTGAACTTCGGCGACTTCGCGCGCTACGGCAAGAGCTACCAGGCGGTGAAGAAGGGCAACTTCCTGGGACTGCCCGTCAACTTCCTGGTGTTCTCACTGCTCGTCGTCGTCACGGCCGCCGCGACGGTCCCCGTCTTCGGCGAGTTGCTCACCGATCCGGTCGCCACCGTCGCGCGGATCGACAGCGTCACCGCAATCGTGTTGGGCGCCTTGACGTTCAGCATCGCCACCATCGGCATCAACATCGTGGCCAACTTCATCTCGCCCGCATTCGACTTCTCCAACGTCAGCCCGCAGAAGATCAGCTGGCGGATGGGCGGCATGATCGCCGCCGTCGGCTCGGTACTCCTCACGCCATGGAACCTCTACAGCAATCCGGAGGTCATCCACTACACGTTGGAGACGCTCGGCGCCTTCATCGGACCGCTGTTCGGCGTCCTGATCGCCGACTTCTACCTGGTTCGCAAGCAGAAGATCGTCGTCGACGACCTGTTCACCATGTCGAAGACCTCGAACTACTGGTACAAGGGCGGCTACAACCCCGTCGCCGTGGTCGCGACGCTGGTGGGCGCGATTCTCGCCATGCTCCCCGTGTTGCTCGGCGGGGTCGTCTTCGGAATGGCCGGCGCGGCCCAATACAGCTGGTTCATCGGCTGCGGCGTGGCCTTCGTCCTCTACTACGTGCTGGCGACGCGCGGTCCGTGGCGGATGACAGCGCTGCGCGTCGCCGAAGGGGCCACGCTCATCTCCAACTGACCGACACACGGCTGCGGCCCCGATACTCCAGTCCTGGAATATCGGGGCCGTACTATTCCGCCATGAGCCTTCGGATCGCGGCCTTGGGCCTGCTGGCACAGCGTCCCGGCAGTGGGTATGACCTGCTCAGGCGGTTCGAGAAGTCGATGGCCAACGTGTGGCCCGCGACGCAGAGCCAGCTGTACTCCGAGCTCAACAAGCTCGCCGACGGGGGGTTGATCGAGGTCTCCGCCGTCGGGGCGCGGGGGCGCAAGGAGTACCGGATCACCGAAGCCGGCCACGGCGAGCTGCAGCGCTGGGTGACCAACCCGCAGGACGACCCGCCATTTCGCAACGCCGCGTTGTTGCGGGTCTTCCTGTTGAACCTGATCCCCGCCGGGCAGGCGCGGGTGCATCTGGAGACGATGGCCAAACAGTCCGACGCCGAGGTCGCCCGGCTCTCGAAGTTGGGCGGACCCCACGACCGGGACGACGCCGGTGGGATCCCTGACCACGACTTCTTCGCGCTCGCTGCGCTGGACTACGGGCTGCGACTCAACACGATGCGGGCCGATTGGGCGCGTGACGTCATCGCCAAATTGGACGCCCGCCCAACAGACGTTGCATCGCGATAGTTTCCGATATATCGTCAACGTATCGGAAGCGCACATCGTGCTTCCTGCCGAAAAGAAGGACATGAACATGAACACCCCATTCACACCATCAGAAGGCCCCTTCCAGGGGCGCGGTCTCGGCTTCGGCTTCGGCCCCGATGACCGTCGTGCGCTGCACGAACGGCGCAGAGCATCCCGTCGCGAATTCCGTGACCACGTCCGCGAGCACCGCGGCGACGCCGGCGGCTTCGGCCCCGGATTCGGCCCCGGTGGCGGATTCGGGCCCGGCTTCGGCGGATTCGGGCCCGGCTTCGGTTTCGGCCCGGGCGGTCGCGGCGGCCGGCGCGGCGGCCCCCGCGGCGGACACCGCGGTCGCGGGCCCGGCAGGCGCGGTGACGTGCGCGCCGCCATCCTCAAGCTGCTCACCGACGGGCCGATGCACGGCTACGAGATGATCCAGGAGATCAACGAACGCAGTCAGCAACTGTGGAAGCCGAGCCCCGGCTCGGTGTACCCCACCCTGCAACTGCTCGTCGACGAGGGCCTGCTGGTCGCGACCGAATCCGAGGGCAGCAAGAAGATCTTCGAGCTGACCGATGACGGCCGCGCCGCCGCCGAGAAGATCGAAACGGCGCCATGGGACGAGATCACCCAGGACGCCGACCCCGGCGAAATGGGCCTGCGCAGTGCCGCCGGCCAGCTGATGGGTGCGGTCGCTCAGTCCGCACACGCGGCGACAGCCGAGCAGCAGCAGCGCATCGTGGACATCGTCAACAACGCCCGCCGCGAGATCTACCAGGTCCTCGGCGAGGAGTGACAGTGGATTCGGCGTGGTTGCGCCCGCTCAGCGGATGAAACCACGCCGAACCCGTGTAATAACTCACTATGGAAACCTTTCCGCTCGGTACCTACTCCGTCGGCCGCGTCGGCTTCGGGGCCATGCAACTGCCAGGCCCGGGCGTGTTCGGCCCGCCGCGTGACCACGACCAGGCCCTGGCCGTTCTCAGACGCGCTGTCGACCTGGGCATCAACCACATCGACACCGCCCAGTTCTACGGCCCGAACGTCGCCAACGAACTCATCCGCGAAGCGCTGCACCCCTACCCCGCGAATCTCGCGCTGGTCAGCAAGGTCGGCGCCCGCCGCGATTCCGAGGGCAACTGGAACGCGGCGCAGCAACCCGACGAACTGCGCGCCGATATCGAGGAGAACCTCCACCAACTCAGCGTCGACAAGCTCGCCGCGGTCAACCTGCGCATCCACGCCGGCGATCCCAGCGCCGTCGGTGAGGTGGACCGGGAGCTGTTCGATCGTCAGCTGTCCACCATGATCAAGGCCCGCGACGAAGGCCTGATCGAGGGAATCGGGTTGAGCAGCATCTCTGCCGACCATCTACGAATCGCCCTGGACCGCACCGAGATCGTGTGCGTCCAGAATGCCTACAACCTGGTCGACCGAACGTCGCAGCCGGTGCTGGATCTGTGTGTCGAGCGCGGCATCGCATTCGTCCCGTTCTTCCCGCTGGGTTCCGGCTTCACCGCGGACAACCCGGTCCTCGGACACCCCGCCGTCATGGGTGAGGCGGCGAAGCTCGACCGAACCCCGGCTCAGGTCGCGCTGGCGTGGACGCTGTCGGTAGCGCCCAACGTGCTGCTGATCCCCGGCACTTCGTCGGTGGCACACCTGGAGGAGAACACCGCCGTCGCCGACATCGAACTCGACGCCGACACCAAGCGGGAACTGGACTCCGCGGCCTAGATCAGTCGACGTCCACCCAGTCCAGCGTGCGCTGCACGGCCTTCTGCCAGCCGGCGTACCCGTCGGCGCGCTGCTCCTCGGTCCACTGAGGGGTCCAGCGCTTGTCCTCGTCCCAGTTGGCCCGCAGCTCGTCGGGATCTGACCAGAACCCCACCGCAAGCCCGGCCGCGTACGCCGCGCCGAGCGCAGTCGTCTCTGCCACAACGGGTTTCACGACGTCAACGCCCAGCACGTCGGCCTGGATCTGCATGCACAGATCGTTGGCGGTGATGCCGCCGTCGACCTTGAGGACCTCCAGATGCACGCCGGAGTCGGCTTCCATCGCGTCGACGACGTCGCGGCTCTGGTAGCAGATGGCCTCCAATGCCGCGCGCGCCACGTGAGCGTTGGTGTTGAACCGTGACAGCCCGACGATCGCGCCGCGCGCATCGGAACGCCAGTACGGCGCGAAGAGACCGGAGAACGCGGGCACGAAGTAGACGCCGCCGTTGTCGTCGACCTGCCGAGCCAGCGCCTCGCTCTGCGCGGCCCCGCTGATGATGCCCAGCTGATCGCGCAGCCACTGGATGGCCGAACCCGTCACGGCGATCGAACCTTCAAGGGCGTAAACAGGTTTCGCGTCACCAAACCGATAGCACACGGTGGTCAGCAGTCCGTTGGACGACCGCACCATCTTCTCGCCGGTGTTGAGCAGCAGGAAATTCCCGGTCCCGTAGGTGTTCTTGGCCTCTCCGGCGGCCAGGCAGACCTGCCCCACCATCGCCGCCTGCTGGTCACCGAGGCTCGCGGTCAGGGCCACCTCACCGCCGAGGGGGCCCGACGTCAACGTCGTCCCGTACGGTTCGGGCGAGGACGACGACTCGATCTGCGGCAGCATCTGGCGCGGAATTCCGAAGAGCGCCAACAACTCATCGTCCCAGTCCAGCGTCTCCAGATCCATCAGCATGGTGCGGCTGGCGTTCGTCACGTCGGTGACGTGGACACCTCCGCGCGGGCCGCCGGTCAGGTTCCACAGCACCCATGAGTCGGCGGTGCCGAAAATCGCGTCACCCTTCTCGGCGGCTTCACGCACACCGTCGACGTTCTCCAGGATCCACTGCACCTTGCCCGCCGAGAAATACGTCGCCGGTGGCAGCCCCGCCTTGCGGCGAATGATGTCACCGCGACCGTCGCGGTCCAACGCGGAGGCGATCCGGTCGGTCCGGGTGTCCTGCCACACGATGGCGTTGTAATAGGGCCGCCCGGTCGTCTTGTCCCAGACCAGCGCGGTCTCGCGCTGGTTGGTGATGCCGAGCGCGGCGAGGTCGTCGGCCTGCAGCTTCGTCGAGTTCAGCACCGTCATCAGCACCGACGCGGTGCGCTCCCAGATCTCGACCGGATTGTGCTCCACCCAGCCTGCCCGCGGCAGGATCTGTTCGTGTTCCAGCTGGTGGCGGCCGATCTCACGTCCCGAATGGTCGAAGACCATCGCGCGCGTGCTGGTGGTGCCCTGGTCGATTGCTGCGACGAAGTCGGCCATTCGTCCATGATGGACCACGTGGGTTCCAAGATCATCGGCAGCAACAAGATCATCGGCAGCAACGACATCGCCGCCATGCCGCGGGGCGGCCCCGGCGCCTCGTGCCTGGACCGGCTGTTGTACACCGACCGGCAGGAGTACCTGGACCGCGAGTCCGACAGGGATGCCGACATGCAAGCGCGCAAGCGCAGCGTGATCCGCGCCCTGGACTGGACCGGCGAGTTCTTCGGCACCCACGAGAAATTCGCCAAGATCGCCCTCGACGAGGTGGCCGACGTCCCCGATCCCCGGATCCTGGAGCTGGGCGCCGGCCATGGCGGCCTGTCCCGCAAGCTGCTCGACTGGCATCCGACCGCGCGGCTGACGGTGACCGACCTCGAGGACGACTCGGTGGCCGCGATCGCCGCCGGCGATCTGGGGTCGCATCCGCGCGCCACGGTCCGGAAGATGGACGCGACCGCACTGGACGCCGCCAACGGACAGTTCGACCTGGCGGTCTTCGTGCTGTCGTTCCACCACCTGCCCCCGGTCGCCGCCGCCCGGGTGTTCGCCGAGGGAACCCGGGCGGCGAAGAAGTTGCTCATCATCGACCTGCCGCGGCCGCCGGCGCCGCTGCACCTCCTGCGGCTGGCCGCGATGCTGCCTTTCGCGCCGTTCGCCCCTTTCGTGCACGACGGGGTGATCAGTTCGCTGCGCGCCTACAGCCCGTCGGCGATGCGGGCGCTGGCCGCCCACGCCGACCCGTCCATCGAGGTCGAGCTGCGCAGCGGGTTGTTCAGTCCGCAAGTGGCGGTGGCCACTCGGCGCTGACCGGCATTTCGCGCCGCTGGACGACCGGGAACACAGTTTCCCTGCCCCGTCGGCCCTTGACCGCTACCTCTTCGGGAGCACCCCAGACGTATTGATCCTGCACGGCGTCGCGCACCTTGTCGGTGACGATGACTGGCGCCCGGCCGTCCCGTCCGGCGATGCCAGCCAGTCGAAACGCCAGATTCGTCGAATCGCCGAGGATGGCAGCGACCGATCTGGCCATTGAAGCCTGCGCCGCCGAGCCGTGCACGACGCCCCATCCCATGCGGATAGGCGAGCCGTGCGCATCACGCAGCGACAGGGTGATTCCAATCTCGTCGACGAGGCGGTTCGCGGCGAGCGCGAAGTCGATTGCCAACGCACGGGCCTGTCGGGGCGGTCTGCAAGTCCCACACCGCGTAGAGGGCGTCGCCGGCGTAGTTGCTGAGCGTGCCGTGGTGAGCGCGCAGGAGTTCGTCGAGCTCGCGCCAGAGCGTGTACAGGCTTTCCGCGATCAACCTGCTGCCGGTCATCTGGGAAATCGTCGAATAATTGACGATATCGCCGACGACCATCACCATGTCCGACTCGCTGATCTGAGCTTGCGTGAGGGTTGGAAATTGCCGACTGACCGACCTGAAGCGGCTGGACCGGAATGTCATTGCGATATCGGCGATCTTGATCTTGTCTTCCGGCTTGATGGGTTGGGCAACCGTGCGGGCCAGCGGCATGTCGTTGAGTAACGTGCCGTTCGTGCTGGTATCGATCACAACAGCCAAATCGAGGTCGGCGATCAAGCGAATCTCGAAGTGATTCCGCGAAATGTGTTTCTCGGCAAACACCAGCCGACGACGTTCACTCACTCCAGCGCACTCACGACCTACAAACAGTTGATCGAAAATCGGGACCATCAGTTCGCCCCGAGAATGCACGACGAGATAACCCAGCGGTTCGTCGGCCGGATCATCCCCCACCGGACCATTTTAGGTTGAACGCCATACGGTCATCGGTTAATCGCTGTCAGTGGCGGGTGCCCGCCCCGCGAGGGCCGACAGATTCCGTGTCCCGCTCCTGGCTCACCGACCGCCCAGCAACCACCGGAGACGGCGTCCCACTGGTCTCCAGCGGGCCCCACACCATCGACGGATGTCATCTGCGGTGTCGGTGCTGTGAAGCCGACTTTGCTGACCGGATTCTGCGGTTGCCGAGCCCGCGGCGATGCGTACCGCACAACGCCACAGAGTCCCGGGGCCGCTGGCGGATGCACTGAGTCGTGAGATGCCTTCACCGCGTTCCCGCAGTTCATTCGCGTCGGCGGTGCTGACGTAAACTCCTGTCGCACAGTCAGTTCAACCGTCACGGAGACGCAACGCAGCCTGGATGTCCCGGACATCGACGCGACCAGCCGTGTCGGCCTCTCGCCGCGATTCAGTCACCAGCTCGTCGCACCAAGGCATTTCGCTGGAAGACCCCGCCCCTGAGCGGTCCCTCCCGAACTCGTTCCGCACAGGATCCGTCGCCGGATGGCGTCCTGCCCACATCTGCCGGTCACGAACTGCACGCTGCGACACTCACCGGCTAACCCGCCACCCCGCCGGGAGCAAGCTCACCCAGTCGGCAGCTGCCGGGGTGCGTTCGAACGGCACGGAAATCGCAGCCTCAAGAGATCGCGCCGCAGACACTTCCGGCCTAATGTGGAGAAGCTGGGGGTTGCTGGATTCACGCGGGGAGGCTTGATGGAGGGGACTCCATTCGGGCGCTATCTACTGATCGATTTGCTGGGTCGCGGGGGCATGGGCGAGGTCTGGCGCGCCCACGACACGGTCACCGACCGGGTTGTCGCGCTCAAGCTGCTGCCTCTGCAGTGGGCAGAGGACGAGGTATACCTGCAGCGCTTCCGCCGGGAGGCGCATGCGGCCGCGCGGCTCAACGAGCCTCATATCGTTCCGATTCACAACTATGGAGACGTCGACGGGCGACTCTACGTCGACATGCGTCTCATCGACGGCAGTGACCTGCAAGCGCTCCTCAACACCGGTCCACTCATTCCTGCCAGGGCCGTCGTGATCATCGAGCAGGTCGCCATGGCCTTGGACGCCGCTCACCAGGCAGGCCTGGTCCACCGCGACGTCAAACCGTCCAACATTCTGATCGCCCGCTACGACTTCGCCCACCTGATCGATTTCGGGGTCGCGCGGGCGTCTCATGACACCGGCCTGACCAATTCCGCTCATCTCGTGGGCACGCTTCCTTACATGGCACCCGAACGCTTCCGCAACGGTGTCTGTGACGCCCGATCCGACGTCTATTCACTCGCCTGCGTTCTGGCGCAATGCCTCACGGCGACAACGCCGTTCGCCGGCCAAAGCGTCGAGGAGCAGATGATGGGGCACTTGACCGCGCCGCCACCGGTGCCCTCGCTCATCAACCCCTACATCCCTGCGGAGTTCGACGGTGTCATCGCCAAGGGCATGGCCAAGAATCCCGACGACCGATACCAGACCGTCTTGGAGCTCGCCGAAGCCGCCGGCAGGGCCCTGGGCGGCGCCGCTGTTGTTCAACAACCGGGAATACAGCCGTCCACCACGCCCAATGGACTCGGCCCGAGTGGGCTCGCCGAGACCTTGTTGGGAGAGGACTCGCCCGCCGAGCGGTCTGCCCCTGATTCCAGCCGTAATGCGGGACCCACCTCAGAGGAGTCCAGCGGTCCCGACAGCATCGACCTGGGGCGGACCGGGGATTCGATCGATGACCTCCTCGATCGCGCTGTCGCCGCCATCAACCGTGGCGATCGCGCGGTCGCCTCCGCGCTGGCCGACCAGGTGTTGGCTGTCGACCACCGCAACGCCGAGGCCGAGGATCTGTTGCGCGCGCCCACCGACAGTGGCGAAATCCGCCGCTTGACCATCGTGTCGGCCGACCTCGTCGACGCCACGGACCTGGCGATGCGGATCGAGCCGGAAACCCACCGTCTCCTGATCGGCCGGTTCCGTGACCTCGTTCGCCAGGTTGCGGACCGCTACGAAGGGCACGTCGCGTCGACGAGAGCAGACGGTCTGGTCGTGGTTTTCGGTTATCCCAGCGCACACGAAGACGACGTCCACCGCGCGGTACAGGCCGGGCTGGACATCGCCCGTGACGTCGAACGGCTCAGCTATCAGGCGCAGCGCCGATTCGATGCCACGGTCGACGTCCGGATAGGGATACACCGCGGGCCGGTCTACCTGGACAACAATCAGGATGACTTCTACGGGTTGGCCGTCACGCTGGCTGCCCAAGTCTCGGCTCTGGCCCCTACGGGCGGTGTGGCGGTATCGCATTCCGTCGAGCCGTTGATCAGAAATGCGTTCGATCTCGAGAGATTGCCGACCGCGGCGATGCCAGGCAGCAACGAGGTCATCAATCCCTTTCGGGTCCTCGGTGAGCGCGCGTACGCGACCGTCGCGCCGATGGGACCGCTCGTGGGACGAGACCGTGAGTTCGCGCGGTTGCGCAAGAGTTGGCAACGGGCCCAGGCGGGCACGCTGACCGTTCCCGCCGTGGTGTTCCGCGGCGAGGCGGGCATCGGTAAGAGCCGACTCGCAGCGGCCGCGACCGAACTGGCGCAACGCGACGATGCCACCGTTCTCGAACTCGTCGGGTCGCCCGTCCACGCCGATGTGGGCTTGCATCCGGCCCGGTTACTGCTGGAACGGCGCTCGGGAATCACTCGGCTCACCGAGCCCGTTCGCCGGCTGCAGCTGCTCGAAGCCGAAGTCAAGAACCTGGGTCTGAACCCGGACACCGAGATCCCGCTTCTGGCGCCGATCCTCGGGCTGGACGCGTCGCTGGGATATGAGCCGCCCCAAGCCGAGGGCCGCAAGCTTCAGGAACTGATTGCGGCGGCCATCAAGAACTATCTGCTCACTGCTTTCGGGGACACACCTGGGCTGCTACTCGCCGAGGACGCACACTGGTTCGACCAATCCACACTGAACCTGTTGGGCGCACTATTGACTGCAACCGAAGGTCGACTCCTTGCTGTGATCACGGGCCGCGATGGCAGCTGGCTATCGGACCAGTGGCCTGCCAAGGTGTTCGACCTCCCTCCGCTGACCGACGAACAGACCGATGAGCTCGTTCTGGCGCTCGATCCCAGAGTCGCACCGGAACAGTGCGCAGCCGTCAGGCAGCGCTGCGGCGGGGTCCCGTTCTACATCGAGCAGGTCGTCAACGGCTTGGAATCGCCCAATGACACCGATCGACCTACGGTTCCCGATTCTCTGTACGAGCCGCTTTTCGCCCGACTGCTCGCCGTTCCCGATGTGGTTCCCGTTGTGGAAGCGGCAGCCGTCATCGGGCGCCATGTGGACCGCAGTCTGCTGGTGGCCGTGTCGTCGTTGAGTGAGGACAAGGTCGACGACGTCATCGACGAGTTGGAAGACGCGAAAGTCTTCGAACCCCATGGACCAGATGCGTGGAAGTTCCGACACGAGCTCCTGAGGGAGGTCGCAGCCGAGCTCGCACCACCGAGCGTGCGCCGAACCCTGCACGGGAAGACGGCCGATGTGCTCGTCAAGGGGGCGGCAGGAGAGCCTGACTGGCGCCTTGTCGCGGCGCACTACGAACAGGCAGAACGGCACGCCGACGCGGCAGCAGCGTACCGGCAGGCGTCTGCCAATGCGCGCCGACGCGGCGCCCTCGAAGAGGCTCGGACTTACCTCACCCATTCGCTGACGCAACTAGAACTGTGTGCCCCGGGCCGGGACCGGGACCGCCTCGAAATCGAGCCGAGATTGGAGCGTGGCTTCCTCACGTCAACTGCCGAGGGTTATCAGAGTCCCTCAGTGGCAGCGGATTTGGAGCGTTGCCTGCAGCTCGTCGGTTCTGATCTTCACGATGACCAGGTCATCGGGACCCTCCTTGCGGTGAGCAGCTATTACATCAACAAATCCGATCTGCGGCGTGCCAATCAGCTCGCCGAGGCCATGCAGGCCAAACCGGACGAGCAGCGACGACTGTGGAGTCCGGCCATTGCCTGTGTTCTCGGGATGGTCATGTTCATGCGCGGCGAATTCGCCAGTGCTCGGGCCTATTTCGAGGAAGCCAGCGCCGGCTTCGACGACGAGGGCCAGAACAGCATGGAAGAACTCTGGTTCATTCCCTGGGACGTCGTCGCCCTCGCCTACGAACACTTGTCGATCTACCACGTCCTCAACGGGGATCAAGCTGCGGCCGACGCCGCAATGAACAAGGCCATGAACCGCGGCGACGAACTCGCGTTTCCCTGGGGGCCCTACAACCAGGCATACGCCAGCCATATCGAGATCTGGTTGCGTCGCGAGGTTGGTCAGCTTGATCGCGCCCAACAACTCGTGACCGATATGGTCGAACGGGCCGAACGCTACGGTATCGACTTCTGGCATGCGCTCGCTTCCACGCTGGGACAGGCAACAGTGCAGGCAGATATCACCCTGCACTCCGATGACCTCGACCCGGACCAGCTGTCAGCCCAGATCGAGCAGCTCACCCAGTTCACCGATTTCTGGCGGACCCTGGGACTGTATGCGTACCAGACCCAATACGACTGCGTCCTCGGCCAACTGCTGATCGCGGCAGGACGCTTCGACGAAGCACGGGAACGCATCAACGCAGCGCTACAAATCGCTGACGACACCGAAATGCACTTCTTCGATGCCGAGCTGCTGCGTGCGCGGGCGCAGACGTATACCGACCCCGATGCCAAGGCTGCAGACCTTAGCGTTGCCATTGAGCTGGCCCGCCGCCAAGGCGCGCCGCTGTTCGAATTGCGGTCAGCGCTCGACGATTTCGCACTGCGCGGCGAGGACGCCAGATCGGTTCTCAGCGATGCGCTCGAGCGGCTCGCAGACGAGTGCTCGCTGCCGGACGCGGTGAAGGCTCGGGCGCTGCTCGGATGAGGCCTCGAACGCTCCGCGTCGAAGGCCCTGAAACTTTCTAAACGTCGACCGAGCGCACGAAGGGCGCCAGACCATCACTTCCACTCCTCTCTTGTGCAGCCGCTGATGTCCCTCCGCATCAGCGACCACACGGTCCGCCTCACCTGGTCGTCGCCCCGGGGCGCCCCGGCGGCGGACAAGCTGCACATCCCCGACCTGCGAACGGGCCCGCGGTGCGTCCACGAGGGGAGCTCACCGCGCGACGGGTTGTTCAGTCCGCACGTGGTGATGACCGCTCGCCGATAGGCTCGGGTACGTGGGCGAGGAAGTGAAGCAGACCGAGTACAGTCGCGCGCACCGCCGCGACTACCGGCGCAAGGTGCAGCTGTCCCTCGATGTGTTCGAGACCATGCTCGCCCAGTCGAGCTTCGACTTCGAGAAGCCGCTGACCGGGATGGAGATCGAATGCAATCTTGTCGATGCCGACTATCAGCCCGCGATGAGCAACTCCGAGGTGCTCGCCTCGATCGCCGACCCCGCCTACCAGACCGAATTAGGCGCCTACAACATCGAATTCAACGTCCCGCCACGCCGGTTGCCCGGGCGGACCGCGCTGGACCTCGAGAACGAGGTCCGCGCCAGCCTGAACGCCGCTGAAGCCAAGGCCAACCAGGACGGCGCGCACATCGTGATGATCGGCATTCTGCCGACGCTGATGCCAGAACATCTCTCCGGAAGCTGGATGAGCGACTCGACGCGCTATCAGGCGCTCAACGACTCGATCTTCACCGCCCGGGGCGAGGACATCATGATCGACATCGCCGGCCCCGAACGTCTCAGCCTGCAGACCGCGTCGATCGCACCCGAATCCGCCTGCACCAGCATGCAATTGCACCTGCAAGTCTCCCCCGCAGACTTCGCCAACAACTGGAATGCCGCGCAGGTGCTGGCGGGTCCGCAGTTAGCGCTCGGGGCGAACTCCCCGTACTTCTTCGGCCACCACCTGTGGGCGGAGACGCGGATCGAGTTGTTCGCCCAGGCCACCGACACCCGCCCCGACGAGCTCAAGACCCAGGGGGTGCGCCCCCGCGTGTGGTTCGGGGAGCGTTGGATCACGTCGATCTTCGACCTGTTCGAGGAGAACGTGCGCTACTTCCCGTCGCTGCTGCCCGAGCTCTCCGACGAGGATCCGGTGGCTGAACTGGCCGAGGGCCGCACCCCACGGCTGTCGGAGCTGCGGTTGCACAACGGCACCATCTATCGATGGAACCGACCGGTGTACGACGTGGTCAACGGCCGGCCGCACCTGCGGGTCGAGAACCGGGTGCTGCCCGCGGGGCCGACCGTGGTGGACATGATGGCCAACTCCGCGTTCTACTACGGGGTGCTGCGGGCGCTGTCCGAGGAGGACCGGCCGCTGTGGACGAAGATGAGTTTCGCTGCGGCACAATCCAATTTCGAGGCTGCAGCTAAATACGGCATGGACGCCCGGCTGTACTGGCCTGGGTTGGGTGAGGTGACACCCGACGAGTTGGTGCTACGGCAGCTACTGCCGATGGCCGAAGAGGGCCTGCGCCGGTGGGAGGTCGCCACCGACGTGCGCGATCGCTACCTCGGGGTGATCGAGGGACGCGCCAAAACGGGACGCAACGGTGCGGCGTGGCAGGCGGCCGCGGTCGACGCGCTTCAGGATCGCGGGTTGAGCCGTCCCGAAGCGCTCGCCGAGATGCTGCGGTTGTACTGCGAACGGATGCACTCCAACGACCCGGTGCACACTTGGGACGGACCCGGTCAAGCCTGAATATCGGTGAGAGCAGCGGCCTGTGGCCGATCCGGACAGCCGATCGTGACTTTCATCGGCGCTGGCCGAGCTACCCGGACGCACCGCGGTCGCAACGTCCAGCGTCGATCGGGCATTGGTATGCCGAAATACGCACCGAACGAACCTGAACCCCAGGTGCGTCGACACTATTCGGCGCCGCTCGCGCACCAACCGCACGACATGGCTGGCCAGGGTTGCGTGTCGCCGTCGTCGGACTCGATCGAGCAGACGCGCTGAAATCTTCAGGCGCCCGGCGCACCAGCGTCTCGCCGGGCCGACTACACCCCCAGGTCGCGGCGGAATCCGTCGGGGATCAGTAGATCGGCGGGGCTGAGTTCCTGGACCGACGACAGTCCCAGCCCCAGCAGCGCGGAGTCGATCCCGCCGCGCAGGATGTCCAGCACGTTCTCCACGCCGGCCTGTCCGCCCGCAGCCAGACCCCACAGGTAGGCGCGACCGATCATCACCGCGCGGGCCCCGAGCGCGACGGCCTTGACGACGTCGCTGCCGCGCCGGATACCGCCGTCGAGCACGACCTCGACCTGATCGCCGACCGACTCGGCGATCGCGGGCAGCGCCCGGATCGGAGCGGGGGTGCCGTCGAGGTTGTTGCCACCGTGGTTGGACACCGAGATCGCGGTGACTCCGGCGTCCACGGCACGTTTCGCGTCGTCGACCCGCATGACGCCCTTGAGCATGAACGGTCCGCCCCACTGCTCACGCAGCCAGGCGATGTCCTCCCAGGTCGGCAGCGGCGTCTGCATCCACTCGCCGTAAGCGCCGAAGAATGTCGGTGCGTCACCGCCGTCGGCCAGGTTGGGCGCCGTCAGGTCGGGCACGCGACCGGTCTTGGCGAACTCGAGCAGCCAGCGTGGCCTGCGGAGGCCCTCGGGGGCGAAGCGCAGCATGGCCCGCAGGTCCATCTTCTCCGGGATGGCCGGGCTGCCCCAGTCGCGGCCGCTGGAGAACGACCAGTCCGTGGTGATGATGAGGCCGACCGCGCCTGCCCTGCGGGCCCGGTTCATGCGGGCGACGAGCTTGTCCCGGCCGCCGGTCCAGTACATCTGGAAGAAGGTCTGCGGGTTGGCAGCGGCGACCTCCTCGATCGGCTTGCTGGCGAACGACGACAGACCGATCGCGGTGCCGCGGGCGGCTGCGGCCCGCGCCACCGCCACCTCCCCGTCGGGGCTCACGGCCTGCACACCGGTCGGCGAGATGATCACGGGAAGCGAAAGCGATTGCCCCATCACCGTTGTGGTCATGTCGCGCTTGCTGGACAACCCGGCGACGTGCGGGGCGAAGCCGAGTTCGCCGAACGCCGACAGGTTGTCCCCGACGGTGAAGCCCTTCTCGGAGCCGGCGACCAGCGCGCTGTACACACTGGGGGGCAGGCGTTTCTGGGCACGGCGCTGCGCCTCCGCGACGGTCTCGAACCAACCGGTCTTGGCCATGGTCTTCGTCTCCTCTACTGCAACCCTGCGGGGGTCTCCACCGAAAGCTATGGCACCCGGTGCCTCCACGGAACTCGCCGACCGGGCAGTTACCTACCCACCCGGACGGGTCTCACATCGTGACCGTTCGGTGCGCGCGCAACCCCGTTGCACTCCAATAGCGTCATCGTGCATGGAGGCAGCCGTGCTCAATCCACTCGCGCCGACACCGCGCGGCAGGTGGAGCGGCCGCGGCGTCCGGGTGAACCGGCGGCGCGGGCCGCATCGCCCCCACACCGGTACCGACACGGTGTGCGCCGCGCGCTTCTGCACCCAGCGGCACGGTGACTTGCTGACCGTCGAGCATGACCTCACCCCCGACGAGCTCTGCGACGAGCTCACCGTGATGCTGGCCGACCAACTGGTAGACAGCGGCGCGCTGCGCGGGCAGGCCGAGTTCGAGATGGTCTTCACCGGCGTGGTGCGATCCACCGTCGACGGCGGGCTGCCCGCGTGGCTCCGGTTCTACCGCAACTCCCTTGACAGACTCGAGAACGACGTGGCGTCTCCGGCGATGACGTTCGCACCGATTCACGCCTGGGCGGCGGCCCAGGTGCGCGGCCGCCACGTCATCGATCTGGGATCCTGCTTCGGGTTTTTTCCGCTGCGGCTGGCCCGTCAGGGAATCGACGTGCTGGCAACAGATCTCAGCCGTCCGACCATGCATCTGCTCGAGACGGTCAGCGCCCGGCTGCGACGCCCCCTGACCACGCTGAGCTGCGATGCCGCCGACGTTCCACTGCCTGACCGCCACGCGGACACGGTGACGGCGCTGCACCTCATCGAACACCTGCCTGCCGATGCCGGTGACGCGATGCTCGATGAGGCCGTTCGGCTCGCGCGGCGCAGGGTGGTGATCGCGGTGCCGTTCGAGGACGAGCCGCGTGGCTGCTACGGGCACATTCAGCGGTTCGACCTTGCGGCGCTCGAGTTGATGGCCGACCGGCTGCGCCTGCGCCATCCCGGACTCACCGCCCGTAGCTACGAGTTCCACGGCGGCTGGCTGATTCTGGACCGCTAGGAACGACCGCCGAGCCTCGACGAGCGTGATATTTCATACGCGCGCGGGCGGTGTGTCGGCAAGAGGGCACGCTCGCGGGAGCTCAGATGAGGCCGCGCTTACTGGCGGCGTACACCGCTTCGGCGCGCCTGCTCACTTCGAGTTTGCGCATGATGTTGCTGACATGGAACTTGGCGGTCGTGGCCGAGATATAGAGCTTCTCGCCGATCTTGTTGTTGGACAGGCCGGCCGCGAGCAACCGCAGTACTTCGAGCTCCCGGTCGGTGAGCTGCTGGCGCGATTCGGACCGGCCGGACATCGACCGCACCACCGCGGCGGCGCTGCGCGCGTCGAACGCGCTCTCCCCGGCGGAGATGGCGCGGATCGCACGAACCAGCTCCGTGGTGTCGACGTCCTTGACGACATAGCCGCGGGCGCCCGCGTGTACCGCGCGTACCACCAGGTCCTCGTCGAGAAACGTCGTCAGCACCAGCAGCCCCAGATCCGGGTAGGCACCGGACAGCTTGGCGCACAACGACAGTCCCTCGAACTCCGAACCCGCGGACAGCTTGAGATCGAGCAGCACCACATCAGGGTTGGTGGCCCGCACGATCGCCTCCGCCTCGCCCTCCGACGCGGCCTCGCCGACGATGATGAGGTCGTCGGCGCGTTCGAGCACTGCGCGCAACCCCTGGCGCAGGATCGCATGGTCGTCGACGAGTACGAGCCTGATGGGTTTCATGGGTTCCGGCTTTCGGCTTGGCCTTCAGGTATTCGGGGAATTCGGGCTACCACCCGCACGCCGCCGATCCGGGACCGGTACACGTCGAAGGTGCCGCCGTGCTCACGGGCGCGTGCCCGCATGTTGGCCAATCCGCGGTGGTGGCCGTCGACGTCGGTGGCTTCGGCGAGGCGCAGCATCAACCGAAGCTTGGCGGGATCGCCGGTTCCGTCGTCGGCGATCGACAGGCCGACCGAGGCGTCGCTGTAGGAAAGGCGCACGATCGCACGGGTTGCGTTGCCGTGCATGGCTGTATTGAACAGCGCCTCACCGGCGATCCGCAGCAGCGCGTGCTCGGCATCACTGGGAAGCTCGGCTGCGGTGCCGTCGACCCGCAGCGTCACCCGAAGGTCCTCGGGCATGTGCACGGTCGCCAGTTGCTCGAGCATCTCGGCCAGGCTGGAGCGGTGCGCGTCGCCGGGCTGGTTGAACGCGTAGATGGCGGAGCGCAGTTGCTCGGTCGCCGACCGGGTGAGATCCTTGGCCAGATCCAACCGGCCGACCAGGTCACCGGTGGCACCCAGCCCGTCGACCTCGCTTCGGCACACCTCGATCTGCATCCCGGCGGACAACACCGTCTGCGCAACGCTGTCGTGCAGCTCCCGCGCGATGCGGTGGCGCTCGGAGTACAGCACCTGATGGCGTTGCGCCGCACCGAGTTCGCGCTGGGTGGCCTGCAGCTCGGCGTTGTGTGCTTCGGATTCGGTGAGCAGCGTGACCGACTTGGTGAACAGCGCCGAGTTCTGCAGGGCGACCGCGGTCTGACTCGCCAGGATCCGCATCACCACAGCGTCGGTTCCGTCCAGGGTGCGGTGCGGTGGCGTCCACGCAGCGAATGCGCCGATCACGCCGCCGTCGAGCTCGATGGGTACGTGGGCGTGTTGGTGCTCGATCACCGGGATCCGGAACTGCGCGAGCTGTCCCCGCAGGATGTCGTTGAGTCGGTTGAGCACGACATCGGGCAGGGACGGCCCGGGCACCTTTGCCCCAGAGAATCCTTCGAATGCGTAGGCGATGCCGGCGGAGTCCAGGATGAGATGGCGCACACTGGCTTCGGGTAGGGCGCCGTCGGCCAGCGCCAGCAGCACCCAGTCCGCGTCGAGGTTGGAGCGCGCGGCCTCGGCGACGGCGCGGACCAGGTTCTCGGGGCCCTCGATGGTCTGGACCAGCGCGCGGGAAATGGTGTCGAGCGCGGCGACGACGCGATCCAATCGCTGTGCGGTGACCCGTAACTCGGCGTAGAAGCTGCCCTTGCCCGAACGCAGCCCGGTCAGCCGCGCCAGGTCCGGGGTGCTGACGCGGCTGCGGCGCTCGGCGGCTCGGGACAGTTCCGGGGTCACATCGCCGCCCGGAACAGTGCATGCATCTGGGCCTGGTCGGCGGTGCGGGGGTTGGTGCTCATGCACGCGTCCTGTAAAGCGGTCTTGGCCAGCCGCGGCAGGTCCTCGTCGCGCACCCCGAGTTCAGCCAGGCCGCGCGGCACGCCCACGTCACGGGAGAGTCGTTCGACGCGCTCGGCAAGCGCCAGCGCAGCTTCGGCGGCGGGTGCGCCCGGTGCCGACACACCCAGGCAGGAGGCGATGACCGCGTACGGCTCCGGATCGGCGTCCGCGTTGAACCTGATGACGTGGGGCAGCAGCACCCCGTTGATGACGCCGTGCGGCAGGTCGAGCAACCCGCCGACCTGATGGCTCATCGCGTGCGCGGCACCGAGGATCGCGTTGGTGAACGCCAGACCGGCTTCGAGCGCGGCCTGCGCCATCAGCACACGGGGCGCCATCGCAGTGGGCCGCTGGATGGTGTCGAGCAGGTTGTCGGTCACCATCTGGACGGCCCGCAGCGCGTGGTGGTCGGTCAGCTGGTTGTGGCCGAGTGACACGAATGCCTCGATGCCGTGGGTGAGCGCGTCCAGTCCCGTCGCGGCGTTGAGCCACTCCGGCATCGTGGTGAGCAGCCGGGGGTCGATGACGGTGATGTCGGGCACCAGGGCGCGGCCAAGGATCGTGATCTTGGTGTTGCGCTTGGTGTCGGTGACGATGCAGAACTGCGATACGTCGGCGCCGGTGCCCGACGTCGACGGCACCACCACCAGCGGCGGAATCGGCAGCCGGGCCTTGTCCACGCCTTCGTAGTCGAGGATGTCGCCGCCGTTGGCGGCCAGGATCGCCACCCCCTTCGCCGCGTCGATCACCGATCCGCCGCCGACCGCCACCAGCACGTCGCAGCCGTGCTCGGCGTACTTCTGGTAGCCGGCTGCGATCTCGTGGTCCTTGGGGTTGGGGGTCAGCTCGCTCCACACCCCCGCGTGGACACCTTGATGCGCGAGGTGGCCGAGCATCTCGTCGGCCCATCCCGCCTCGATCAGGCCGGGGTCGGTGACCAGCATCGGCCGCAGCGCGCCCAGGCGAAGCGCCGCGTGCGCCGCCTCCACCATCGAGTCGATACCGAAGACGATCTCCGGGGCATGGAACTTCAGCAGCCGGGGCGCGGCGGCGGCGCAGCCACGATCGTGCTCGGGGATCAAGGTCGGATATCGCATTCCCGCCGAACCTGGGGTGTCCAATTTCGCCACAGCGTCGCCTCGCCACCACGCGCGCGGAGCGCGTGTCTCACCGACGCCGGGCGCACCGAATGTGACCCGGATAACACTGTGCGATCCAGCGTACGACCCAGTCGGCTCATACCGCGACACCCCTGACCCCGCCGGAATTGCATTCCACGCGGTCCCCACCCGTAGTTTCGCTCCTGGAATGCAATTCCGGCGCAGCGACGCTCATCACCGGCCGACCGCTTCCGCAGCGAAGTCGTTGGCCGCGTGTTCGAGGCCCGACAGGTCGCGCACCACGCGGACCCGGCTGCAGTACTCCGCGTAGGCAGGCAGGTCACAGCTGCCCAGCCCCCACGAGAATCGCGGCTCCGGGGTCAGCCACACCGTCTCGCGCGCACGCCGGGTGATCTCCTCGAACGCGGCGAGGTTCGGATCCCTGGCGTTGTTGCGACCGTCCCCCAGCACGAGCACCGTGGTGCGGCGCGTCACCGCCGAGGAGTGCTCCGCCAGGAAGTCGCCGAACACGCTGCCGTAGTCGGAGTTGGCGGCCGATATCGACGACGTCGCCGCCGAAGATCAGACCCAACGCGCGCTCGCTGGGATGGTCGCGGAACAACTCGGTGGTCTCGGCGACGTCGGCGACGAACACAAAGGACCGGACCTGGGTGAACAGGTCCTGCAGCCCGTGCACCAGGTTGAGGGTGAACCGTGACGTGGCCCGCACCGACAGGCTGACATCGGCCAGCACGACCAGCCGTGGCCGGTCCTCGGCGCGGCGCACGGTGACCGGCACGAACGGCACCCCGTCGGTACGCATGTTGCGGCGCATCGTCGGCCCGAATCGACCCGCCCTGCCGCGGCGGCGCGCCGCCGATGGGTCAGGGCGCCGTGCAACGTACGGGCCAGCCGGCGCAGCGAGTCCTCCAGCTCGGCGCGCTCACTTTCACCGAGCCGGTCGGAGCCGGCGAGCACAGCTTCCCGCCGCTCCCGCGATTCGACGATCTTGGTCTCCAGGGCCAGCAGCGCCTCGAGGTGACGCTTGAGCGCCTGCGGCAGGTTCTCCAGGATCCCGGCGAGGCGCTTACGCACTGCGGCAGCGTCGGTTTCATCACCGTCGGCGTCCAGCTCCTCGGCCAGCCAACCGAGCAGCGCGTCCTGTTCGGCGATGGTGAGTTCGGCATCGACCGGGGTTCCCCCCGAGGTGGCGAGGCTCCCGGCGGTGGCCGCGCCGCTGAGGCGGTCGGTGGACAGCTGGATGCGGAAGGAGTCGTCGGCGCCGCTCTTGGTGTCCTTGGAGAACACGATCTCGTCGGTCAGCGCGGCCAGGTCGATCTTGTTGGCTTCCTGGTGCAGGTTGTACCGCTGAGCGAGGTCCTCCTGCTTGAAGTAGTCCCGGATGCTGGCGGGCTTGCCGTGTTCGTGACCCTGTTCCGGTGTCTCGCTGGGTTCTTCGGACAAAGTGAACGATTCGAGCTCACCGGAGTCGACGAGGTCGTCGTGCGCGTGTGAGTGCCCGTGCCCGGTGTCCCCGCCGCCGACGCGCACCAGCGCGAAGAACGCATCGAAGATCTCGTCGAAGATCGGTTCGTCGCGCTGGTCCTTGACCAGGGCGACGCGCAACGCGGTGCGTAGGACAGCCCGAGACGACAACACGCCGGGCTGCCCGGCGCACCGCATCGCGTCGAGCGCCTCGGGAATCGAGACGCGCACCCCGCCAAGGCGGAGCAGCCTGACGAAGCGGTGCAGGGTCGCCTCCACGTGGCTCTCCTACAGCGCCCGTCGCCGGCCCAGTGATCCGGTCGGCGTCCTTTTGGGGGTGCCGTAGTAGCCGTCGCTGAACCGGCCGGGTTGATCCTTGCCCGCACGCACCGCGCGCCCGTCGGGCCCGTGGTCGTGGCCTCGGTCATCGAGGGCATCGCGGTCATCGAGGGCATCGCGGTCATCGCGGGCATCGCGGGCATCGTCGTGCGGGTGGTCATGGGAGTGCCCGTGCCCGTGATCGTGCGAATGGCGCGACCGCAGCGACTCGGGGACCTTCGCGTTGGGATCCACCAGACGCGGTAGGGCAACGAGCGACTTGCGAACGTCCTTGTCGTACTTGATCACCACCGAGATGGTGTCGGACAGGATCTGAGCGGACAGCTCGTCGACGCCCAACACGGCAAGCGTGCGGGCCCAGTCGATGGTCTCCGAAATGCTCGGCGCCTTGCGCAGTTCCAGCTCCCGCAGCCCGCGCACGACGTCGACGAGTTGGGCGGCCAGTGCGTCGGACAGCCCGGTGTTCTTGGATCGGACGATCTCGAGCTCGCGGTCGGCGGCCGGATAGTCCAAGAACAGATGCAGGCAACGGCGTTTCAGCGCGGCCGCCAGATCACGGGTGTTGTTCGACGTCAGGATCACGTACGGGGCGTGCATTGCTGTGAACGTTCCGATCTCGGGGACCGAAACCTGATACTCACCAAGGAGTTCCAGAAGTACCGCCTCCAGTGCCTCATCGGCCCTGTCGATCTCGTCGATCAGCAGGACCACGGGCTCCTCGGAGCGCACCGCTTCCAACAGCGGTCGCGACGCCAGGAAGCGATCGGAGAAGAACACGCTCTCCTGCGCGCCGATCCGGTCCACCGCGTCATTCAGGTCCACCGCATCGGCGACCAACTGGCCGATCTTCTCCCGCAGGATCTGCGTGTACAGCAGCTGTTTGCCGTAGTCCCACTCGTAGAGGGCCTTGGTCTCGTCCTGACCCTCGTAGCATTGCAGTCGAAGGAGCCGGCGGCCGGTAGCGCCGGCCATCGCCTTGGCCAGTTCGGTCTTTCCGACGCCGGCCGGGCCTTCGATCAGCAACGGCTTCTCGAGCCTGGTCTGCAGGAAAACCGTTGTGGCGAGCCGCTCGTCGGCGATGTAGCCTTCGCCGGCGAGCGCCTCGCGCACCGCGTCGATAGATGCAAACATCAGGACAGAAGGTCGTCGAGGTCGCCGTTCATGCAGTGGTCGACGACCGGGCGGACGAGGTCGAAGGTGCATTCCTTGGCGTTACCCGGGGTGCAGGCGTCGCCGAGCACATGGTTGGTGATGCGGTCGACGTCGGCCTTGTCGCCCTTGATCACCGGAGAGTTCTCGTAGAACTTGGTCGGGCCTTGGCCCAGCCGGTTCTTCGAGTAGCTGTCCTTCTTGACGTCGGTGAACTTCTCGATGATGTTGACGTCGCGCAGCAGCCGGATGGCGGCGGCCAGTGCGGCGTCGGCGGCCTGCACGTCGGTCATGCCGTAGGTGTCCACCCCCATCGCCTGGGCGATGTCGGCGAACCGCTTGTAGGCGGCCGGCATGTTGAACGCCCACACCCGGGGCAGCGCGATCGCGTTGTTGAGACCGTGGTGGGTGTCGTAGAACGCGCTGATCGCGTGCGAGATCGAGTGGATGATGCCCAGGCCGCCGGAGTTGAACGCCTGCGCGGCGATGTACTGCGCGTACATCATGCCTTCGCGGCCCTTGAGATCCTGGCCGTTCCAGGTTGCCTCACGCAGGTTCTGCGCGGTCAGCTTGATCGCATGCAAAGCGTTGCCCAGCGAGGTCTCGAAATTGAGCCGCGAGACATACGGCTCCGAGGCGTGCGCCAGCACGTCGAACCCGCACTGCGCGGTGTAGTCGACCGGGCATTGGAAGTAGAGCACCGGATCGTCGATGGCCAGCGTCGCCACGCAGGCGTCGTCGAAGGCCACGTACTTGTGCGGATTGTCCGGATCGGTGGTGGTGTCGGTGATGACGTAGGCCCACGACGTCTCCGAACCCGTGCCCGCCGTGGTGGAAATGGCGATGTGCGGCGGATTCTTCGGATTCTCGGACTTGTTGAAGCCCTCGAAATCGTTGACGTTGCGGCCGTCGTGCGCAATGGAGATGCGCGCGCCCTTACACGCGTCATGGGTGGAGCCGCCGCCGATGGAGATGAAGCTGTCGCACTCGTTCTCCTGATACAGCTTCACCGAGTCCATCACGTTGTAGTCCTTGGGATTGGACTCGACCTGGTCGTAGACGACGACTTCGAGGCCGTGCCACTTCAGCGACTCGGCCATGTTGTGGACGATGTCGGTGCCACGAAGGCCCGAGGTCATCAGCAGGGTCTTCTTGAAACCCATCTTCAGGGCCTCCGGGCCGACCATCTCGTGCGCGCCCGGCCCGAGCATCCCCCGGGGGAACGGATGAAACTCCTTAATGGGGAATGGCTTGAGTAATTCGTCGACCTGCATGGTGGCGTCCTCTCTGATGCAGCACGGGGGTGTCGGCCACCAACGTAGGCACGCCGGTGTGATCGATGAAACAGCCTGGGGACAAGTCCGAATCGTCGGGCAGCGCAAGTGCGCACGACCGGGCAGTACTCGACCTACCCGTTCGGAGAGGTCGCGGGAGGCGTGCGGGAGATGCTCACGCCGTGGGCGGGCGACACTCACGCCCGCGCGGGTTCGGATCTCCCTCGGCGTCGGTGACACGTCTTATAACCAGAAGTGCGCTGCATCACACTCGCCTCTTGACTCCGACCCCTTCGGGTGGTGTCATCTGAACAACGTTCGAATCCGAACAGCGTTCGAAAGGAGGGCGCGCGGTGGCGAGGAACCGGCGCACGGCATCGGTCCTGCCCTACGGCGCGCTCGACCGCGACCACCTGATCAAGCACCTGCTCGAGCTGGCGCGCCGGGTCGGAGTCGAGAACGTCACGATGCGTAATCTCGCCGCGGAAGCGGGAACGTCCGCGTCATCGGTGTACTACCACGTCAAGGACAAGGCCGCCCTGCTCGACCTGCTTGCCGACTCCGTCCTCGAGAGCATCGAGGTCCCCGTCGACGGCGACTGGGAGCAGCGCATCACCGAGCTCTACACCAACGCCTGGACGGTGATGGTCGACATCCCGGGTATCGCCGCACTGATTCAGCAGCGCCCACTGAGCGGGGTGGCCGACGCCATGGACCGCACCGCCAGGGCCCTCATAGCTGAATCGGGTTGGACAACAGAGGATCTGGATGCGGCACATGCGGTGCTGTACATCCACCTGCTCGGCTCGGTTCAGCTCGAACACCATTTGCGCCGCACCGGTGCCGGCAACGCCAACCTGCTCTTCCAGCACGGGCTGCGCGTGATCCTGGCCGGCCTGCAGCACAGCCACCCGACATCACCCATGTGATCAGAGGAGATCGTCATGACCCATCCCCTGCACTCCCCCGCGTTCTATGCAGGCGATCCCTACCCGGCCTACCGGGAGCTGCGGGCCACCGACCCGGTGTGCTGGAACGATGACGCCGGGTTCTGGGGGTTGCTCAAGTACGAGGACGTCCGCTTCGTGTCGACCAACCCGGCGCTGTTCTCGTCGGCGAGGGGCATCACCGTCCCCGACCCTACGATCGAGAACCCGGTGCTCGACGGCAGCTTGATCTTCGCCGACCCGCCGCGGCACCGGCAACTGCGCAAGCTCATCAACACCGGCTTCACCCGCCGTCAGGTCGCCATCCTGGAGCCCAAGCTCCGGGCGTTCGCGCGGGCGGCGCTCGACAGGATCGACCCGGATGAGGGCACCGAGTTCGCCGAACAGATCGCCGCCCCGCTGCCGACCCGGATGATCGCCGAGCTGCTCGGCGCACCCGATACGGACTGGGAACGGTTCCGCACCTGGTCGGATGCGACGGTCGGGATGGACGACCCCGAAGTGGAACTGGATACCTTCACCGCGATCGGCGAACTCTTCGAGTACTTCCAGGAGCTGATCTCCCTTCGCCGCACCGGCGCGCTGCAAGACAGCGACGACCTGCTGTCGGTTCTGGTGGCCGCTGAGGTGGACGGCGCCCGGCTGACCGATCAGGACCTGCTGTACTTCTGCCTGCTGCTGCTGGTCGCCGGCAACGAGACGACGCGCAACCTCATCGCACTCGGCACGCTGGCGCTCATCGAGAACCCCGCCCAGTTCCGCCTGCTGCGCGAGCACCCGGAACTGATGCCGTCGGCCGTCGAGGAGCTGCTGCGTTTCACCACCCCGGTCGCCAACATGAGCCGGTGCGCCACCCAGGATGTCGAGGTGCGCGGGCGGGTGATCCGCGAAGGCCAGTACGTGACCATGCTCTACGGTTCGGCCAACCGCGACGAGGACATCTTCGGCCCGTCCGCCGAGCAGCTCGACATCACCCGAAACCCGAATCCGCACTTGGCATTCGGGTGTGGTGAGCATTCCTGTCTGGGTGCGCAGCTGGCTCGGTTGGAGGCCCGGGTGCTGTTCGAGGAGCTGCTGGCGCGTTTCGAGCGCATCGAACTCGACGGTGCGGTCGTCCGCATGCAGGCGACGATGGTGCCCGGCGTGAAACAGATGCCGGTGCGGTTGGCGTCGACGACGGTCAGGGCGTAACCGCGGCTAGCGCCTCGGCGAGCGTCTCGAGGTCGGCGTCGGTGACGTCGACGTGGGGGGCCACCCGAAGTGCCGGTCGCGTCATCTCCCGCGGCGCCCGTTCCGGGCCGAGGTACGTCGTCACGATGGAGTGCTCGGCGATCAAGCGCGCCCGCACCGCCATCGGGTCGACATCGTCGGGCGGCCGCAGTGTGGTGATGGCGCTCGGCTCGTCGACCGGCTCGATGACGCTCCACCCCTGTACCTGCGCGAGCGCGGTGCGGGTGGCAGCCCCCACCTCGCGCAGCCTGGCCTGCATGTTCTGCGGACCAGCCGCCAGCTGCTCGCCGAGCGCGACCGAAAGACCCACGTGCAGACCGACATTCGCTTCCGCGTGGCGCAGGCGCAGCGTGGCGGAGTCGGAGAGCATCCCGGGCCGGGTGGCGAGCATGCCGACCCCCCGTGGGCCCGCCGTCCACTTACGCGACGACGAGTACAGCGCGTCGGCCCCGATGCCGGCGCAATCCAGATGAGAAAAGCCCTGCGCGGCGTCGATGATCAGCGGGACGCCGTGCCCCCGGCACGCCTCCGCGATGTCGTGGGCCGGCTGCACGATCCCGCTGTGGCTGCCCAGCACCGTGAAGTGCACGAGCGCAGGCGGATTCGCGGCCAGCGCGGCGGTGGCCGCGTCAACGTCCAGTCGCCCCGAACCCTCGGCCGGTAGCGCGCGGATCTCGAAGCCGTGCCGCGCCAGGATCGTCAGATTGGGGCCGTACTCGCCGTGCAGGCACGCCACCGTGCGTTCGCCCGTCCAGTCCTCGAGCAGGATGTCGAGCGCGTGGTGGGAACCGGTCGTGAAGACGACGTCCGCGTCGGCCATCCCGGTCAGCGCCCGCACCGCGGCGCGACCCGCCTCGAGCACCGGCGCGGCGGCCTCCGCGGCCACATACCCACCCACCTCCGCCTCGTGGCGGGCGTGCTGGGCCGAAGCGTCGATCACGGCGAAGCTCTGCCGCGAGCAGGCGGCACTGTCGACGTGTACGCCGGCGACGGGAGGCCGTGCCGCACGCCAACTCTCGGCGAGAGTCCCGTCACCCATCAGCGCAGCACCGAGAGCGACAGGCCGAAATCGCCGGAACCGTCGGTCCACCAGTGCGTGCGCCGCAACCCGGCGGCGGCCAACTCGGCGTCGACACCGTCGCGACGGAATTTGCTCGACACCTCGGTCAGCATCTGCTCACCGTCGGCGAAGTCGACACCGAGGGCCAAGGCGGCGATGTGCACACGCTGTTCGCGGGTCGACCTCAGCCACATCTCGATGCGCTCCTCGGCGTCGTTCCACCGGGCGACGTGGTCGAACGCCTCGAGGTCGAAATCGGCGCCGAGTTCCCGGTTCACCACCGCGAGCACGTTGCGGTTGAACTGCGCTGTCACCCCGGCGCTGTCGTCGTACGCCCGGATGAGCCGACCGATGTCCTTGACCAGGTCGGTGCCCAGCAGCAGCGAGTCGCCGGGCTGAAGCAGGTCAGCCACCGACGCCAGGAAGTCGGCACGGGGGCCGGGGGTGAGATTGCCGATCGTGGATCCCAGAAAGGCCACCAGCCGGCGGCCGCCGTTGGGGATCTTGCCCAGGTGCTCTTCGAAATCGCCGCATACGGCGTCGATCTCGATACCGGGATACTCCTGCTCGATCGCCGCCCCTGCCGCCATCAGCACGCTGGCGTCCACATCGAAGGGGACGAACCGGCGCAGCGATCCCCGGTCGCGCAGCGCGTCGAGCAACATCCGGGTCTTCTCCGAGGTACCGCTGCCGAGCTCCACGAGCGTGTCGGCGCCCGCGGCGGCGGCGATCTCGGCTGCGTGGGTACCCAGGATCTGGGCCTCGGCGCGGGTCGGGTAGTACTCGGGAAGCCGGGTGATCTGGTCGAACAGTTCGCTGCCCACCGAGTCGTAGAACCACTTGGGAGGCAACGATTTCGGCTTCTGCGTAAGACCGTGGCGGACGTCGCGGCGCAGCGCTTCGTCGGCGGCGTCGGCGGCCAGGTAGTTGGCGATCGACAAGTGAGAAGAAGCCATCACGATCCTTTCAGCGGTGTCAGCTGCACGCGCGCATCGACGACCTCGACGAGGTGGCGGTCGGGAATCTCCTGCCAGCCGGGGTCGTCGTCGTAGGGTTCGCTCGCCAGTACCACACCGTCGTCTCGGCGCAGCACCGACAACGTGTCGCCCCAGGTGGTGGCGACGAGGCGAGAACCGTTGCCGGCCAGGATGTTCAGTCGGGCGTTCGGGTCGTCGGCCGCCACGTCGACGATGATGTGGGCCAACGCGTCGACGCCACGGTCGAAGATCAGCGCCGCCAGCAGGGCGCTGTCGTTGGTCGACTCCGCGGTCCGGGACGCGGGCAGCACCGCGCGGTCGACGACACCGTTGTGCGAAAGCAGCCACGTCCCGTCGGTGAACGGCGCCGACGCGGACGGCTCGATCGACATCCCGGCGCTCGCCGAGCGCACCGCCGCCACCACGCATCGGCTGACCAGGGCGGGCGCCACCGAGGCGAACGACGCGTCACCCCACAGCGGTGCCGCGCTCCGCCACCGCCGCGGCACCGAGTCGTCCCCTGCTCTCCGGGCGTGGGCGCTTCGCTCCTGCCCCCGAGGATCGAAGAAGCCGACGCCCCAACCGTCGGCGTTCATCAGGCCGTGCTTCTGGCGGCGCGGTGCGTAGGACTGCACCAGCAACCCCGAGGGCTGGTCGAGAACCAGCGAGGCCACCGATACCGGCGCACCGAGCCAGCCCAAGTGCCTACACATCGTCTTTGCCTCTTCGCGCAAGCAGCTCATCGCCGCTGTTTGCTCTTCGCGCAAGCGGCTCATCGCCGCTTTTTGCTCTTCGCGCAAGCGACTCATCGCCGCCGATGTCCCAGGCGAGCCGCACGCCGGAGAAGATCTGCCTGCGGATCGGGTGGTCCCAGTTACGGAAGCTGGGCCGCAGAATGCTCGACGACACCGCCCATGACCCGCCGCGGAGCACCCGGTAGTCGCCGGCACCGGGTGGGCGGGTGCCGACACCATTGTCGAAGAACGGCGCGGAGTACATGTCGTACACCATCGGGGTGAAGCCCGGCCACGGCCGCAGCGGCGAGGTCGTCCACTCCCATACGTCACCGAGCATCTGCTCGGCCCCGTACGCCGACGCGCCGGCGGGGTAGGCGCCGACCGGTGCCGGACGCATCGCGTCACCGCCGAGATTGGCCATTTCAGCAGTGGGTTCGGCAGCGCCCCAGGGGTATCGGCGCCGGCAGCGGGCGTGCGGGTCCCACGCGCAGGCCTTCTCCCACTCCACCTCGCTGGGTAGGCGCGCACCCGCCCAGGCCGCGTAGGCCTCGGCCTCGAAGTAGGTGACGTGCTGGACGGGTTCGTCGGCGGGGATGTCCTCGACGTAGCCGAAGCGTGTCCGGGTGCCCGCCAACGCTCCCTCGTTCCAGAACAGCGGAGCCGTCAGGCCGGCCTGCTCGCGGTGTGCCCAGCCGGTCTCCGACCACCAGCGGCGCCGGCGGTAGCCGCCGTCGTCGATGAACTGCCGCCACTCGCCGTTGGTCACCGGCACCCGGCCGATCCGGAACGCGGGAACGTCGACGACATGGGCGGGACGTTCGTTGTCCAGTGAGTAGGGCTCCGTCGCGGCGTCCACGCCGAGCACGAATTCACCCGCAGGCACCAGCACCGACGTCCCGGCCACCCCGGCCCCTCCCCTGGGCAAGGCAATTCCCCGGTCCAGCAGCGGCGCCCCCGATCGCAGATTCAGTGCCTGCAGCATCGTCTCGTCGTGCTGGTTCTCATGGCTGATCACCATCGCGAAGGTGAACGTGTCGGGGTGTCCGTCGGGCAGCGCGTCCAGCGCGTCGAGTGCCCTAGCGCGCACGGTTGCGCAGTACGCGCGGGCGTCGGCAGGCGGCAGGAGCGGCAGGTCGACCCTGCTGGCCCGGGAGTGCACGAACGCGTCGTAGAGCTGGTCCACCTGCGGTGACAGCAGGCCCGGCCGAACCGGGTCGCCGCCGCGCAGCAGCCACAGCTCCTCCTGCTGGCCGATGTGGGCCAGATCCCAGAGCAGCGGACTCATCAGCGGGTCGTACTGGCGGCGCACCTCGGTGTCGTCGAAGTCCACGAGCCGCAGCGTGCGGTTCCTCGCCCTGGTCAACTCACCCGCGAGCGCCTCGCGTGCCGTCACAGCTCTCCTTGCGCCAATTGCGTGACCGCCTTCGCGATCCCGTACCGGACCGCCCGGTCGGCGAAGTCGTCGGCCGGACTGCGTCCCTGATCGACCGAACGCACGAGCAGGCCCATGGATTCCTCGATCCCGACCGGGGCGCGTTCCGCGGCTGCCCGGACGCACCGCTGCGCTGCCGCGTGCAGTCGCACATCACGGAGACCGACCTGTGCGGCGCGGTCCCACGCGGTGGCCACCGATTCAGTGGCTTCGGCCGCGATGTCCGAGGCAGCCGGGTCGTCGAGCAGGGTGGCCATAGTGAACACCACCGCGGGCCAGGTCCCGTCGGGCATGCTGTCCAGGTAGCGCACCTCCAGGAATCCGCGGGGTCGGACCGGCGGGAACAGGGTGGTCAGGTGGTAGTCCAGATCGGCGATCGTCGGTCTGCGGTCGCCGAGCAGCACCCGCCCATCGGCCCAGTCCGCGAACGGCACCCACTGCGTGACCGGCGTCGGATCGGGGTTGTGCACCAGCATGACCGGCGCGCGCAACGCGTAGCGGGCCCAGTCGCTGGCCGGGTCGTCGCCGCTCTCGCCGAGGATCGGCCCGCACCGCGCTGAGTCCAGTTGGCTCCACACCCGTTGACGGGTGGACTGCCACCCGGTGAAGCCGCCGTCGAGCACCGGGGAGTTCGCCGCAATCGCGATCATGGTCGGGCCCAGTGCATGCGCCAGCCGGACCCGGTCGGCCCACGTCCCCCGCGGCCCTGCCTCGACGTTGACCTGAACCGACGCCGTCGAGGTCATCATCGCCGCGCCTGCCGCACCGGTCTGGCTGGAGTGGAAGAACTGTTCCATCGCGTCGTAGCGGGGCCCCGGGTTCACCCGCGCGGCCGGCCGCAGCGGGTCGGCGCCGAGCAGCACCAGACCCAACCCGGCCTGCGCGAAGGCCGCGCGCAGCGTCGCCCGGTCGGAGGTCATGGCCGAGATCGCCGCCACCGGATCGCCCGCCGGGGGGCCCGAGAGTTCGACGGCACCGCCCGGTTCGACCGTGACCAGACTGCCGCCCGGCAGGGGCGGCAGGGCCGAGATCGCCGCCGTGAGTTCGTCCCACCGCGGCCGTCGCGCCGGATCGGTCAGGTCGTAACAGTGCGCCTCGATCTCGAGCCCGACCCGGCCCACCGGACCGTCGGTCAGGCACCCGTCGAACAGGTGCTCCGCAGCGACAGATGCGCTGGTCAGCTCGTTTTGAGCGCAGTCGGGTGCCATCGTGCGAGCCATACCAGCCGCCCTCCGGGTCGGGAAACGATCGCTGCCTTAGTTCTATCTTCCAGAGCGCACCGACAAAGTCGCGCGATTGACCAGTGACACGTGCATGACATGTACCCCAATTCGCAGGTGTTACCGCGCCCCGCTACTGACCGAGGGTGTTCTGCATGGCGCCTGCCAGGACGTTGACCGCGGGAGCCCCGTTGCCCGACTGACAGACTTTGGCCTGCAGCAGCACATTCTCCCGCTTGCGGGTGGTCACGAAGCAGCGCCGGTCGGTGCCGGCCTCCTGCTTGACCCAGTTCGCGTCCGTCGCGGTCGGCGGACCACCGCTGAACGTCCACACCTGGGTGGTGAAGTTGTCCAGATGCATGGCGGTGGTCTGCCCGTTGCAGCCGACCGTCCGGTCGACCACGCGCCCAAACGCCCGGTCCGCGGCCTCGGTGGTGGCGAATACCCCCACCGCCTGCTTGACGAAGTGCGTCGTGTCGGTCGGTGATTCCTGGGACGCCGCACCGTTGAAGGCCGACAGGTCGGGGTCGTTGTACACCTCGGGCAACCCGATGTCCGCCCAGTTGTTGCACACCGGGCTGTCGACGTAGAACGCCTGGAACGGATCGGTAAACGTCGATTCGAACCCCATGCGCGCACCGACGATATTGCCGACCGACCCTTTTCCCAGCACGGCGTAATTCACCACACCGGGATCGGACGGCCGCGCCGACGCCGGGGAGGCGAGTGCCAGGGCCAGTCCCGTGCCCACCGCGACCCCGGTTGCGGCGGCCTTCACGTCAGACCACTTTCGCCGAGAGCTTGACCTCGATGTTGCCGCGCGTGGCCTTGGAGTACGGGCAGACGCCGTGTGCCTTCTCCATCAGATCGTCGGCGACGCCCTGATCGAGGCCGGGCAGGTACCCGATCAAGTCGGCGGTCAGGCCGAAGCCGCCCTCGGAATCCTTACCGAACCCGACCCGGGCGGTGATGCCGCTGGCGTCGTCGAGCGTGACCTTCTCGTTCTTGGCGACCAACCGCAGCGCACCCAGGAAACAGGCCGCATACCCGGCCGAGAACAGCAGTTCGGGATTCACTCCCTCGCCGCTGCCGCCCATCTCCTTGGGCGGTCGGGTGTCAAGGTCGATCTTGCCGTCGGTGGACTTCACGTGGCCGTCGCGGCCACCCCCGGTGGATGTGGATTCTGCGGTGTAGACGACGTCGATGCTCATGGGTTCGATCATGCCAGCCGACGGGGACGTGCAGGTCAGTCCTGGCCCTGGAGATCGTGATTCAGTGCGTTGCCGTTGCCTCGATGCCCTGAAGAATGACGTCTAGCCCGAACGTGTACGCGGCGTGGGCGTCGTTGGCGGCGCCGTGTGTTTCGCCGGTGGCGGTTCCTATGCGTGACGCCAGGGGGTAGCGATCGGCGACCCCCAGGCGGGCAAGTTGTGCGCCGTCGTGTTCCCACCACTGTTGGGGAGTCTGTTGTTCGCGTTCCCGCAGCGCGTGGTCGATGGATCGAGCGCAGGATCGGACGAAATCCAGCACGAGAGTGAGCGTGGCGTCCTTGGCCGTATCGGGCAGCGGAAGCGGTTCCACGGCAGCAAGTTCGCGCTCGTATTTGGCCAGGGTTCCCGGGCCGAGGATGGCACGTTCAGATTCCACCGCCGCCATCCATGGGTGAGCGGCGAGCAGTCGCAAGTTGTCGGAGGCGACCGCGCTGAGTCGTGATCTCCAGTCGCCGGCCGGCTCCGTGTACGCCATGTCGGTACGGCACTGGTCGATCATGAGTTCGAGCAGTTGCTCTCGGCTGTCGATGTACGAGTACAACGACATCACGGGCACGCGCAACGCATCGGCGGTGTCACGCAGCGTGAACGCCAGTCCGGCCCGATCGGCGATCTTGATCGCGGCGGTCACGACTTGGTCGGTGGTGAGCTTCGGTGGCCGGCCGCGACGGACCGCGGCGGGAATTCGGTGTCGCCAGAGCAGATCGACGGTCTCCACAATGCGATTCCTTGCAATTGCTTTTCCGTACGCGATACGGATAATTATTCTCGTACAGAGTACGTGAAAAAAGGGAGTCGTATGCATGTCACCGCCACCGCGATCTCACTCAATGTCCCCGATCCGCGGGCCTCAGCGGATTTCTTGTCTCGCCATGTCGGCTACACAACCGAGATGGAGGCCGACGGGTTCGTTTCGATGGCGCATCCCAACGGTGGACCGAACGTGATCTACCTGCGCACCGGGCTGGCGTCGTTCAAGCCCAGCCATCGGGCCGGTAGCGCCGGTGACGGGTTGCTGTTGGCCTTCGTGGTCGACGACATCGACACTGCGTACGAGACAACCCGCGCCGCTGGCGCCACCGTGATTACCGCCCCCGAAACCGAGCCGTGGGGTGAGCGCTACTGCCAGTTCGAGGATCCGAACGGCATCATCGTGCAATTCGTCCAGTGGATGTCGTCATGACATGGTGCCGGTGATGTAGAGACGGCGCCGGGTCACCGCTAACCGAGGTTGCCGCGGACGCCCTCCTCGACCTTCTTGCCCAGATCCGGGTCGACGTTGCGCCAGTACTCGAACACCCGCGAGAGCACCGGTTCCTTCACCCCGTCGGACACGTGGCCGACGATGTTGCCCACCAACCGTTCCCGGGCATCGTCGTCGAAGACCTCGCGGACCAGGGTGCCCGCCTGACTCCAGTCGTCGTCCTCGGGCCGCAGCGTGTAGGCGGTGCGGACCATGTCACCGTCGGACGTCCAGTGTGCCTCGGCGACCCGCTTCGGGTCGTCGGCCACCGGGCCGCCCATCGAGTTCGGCGCGTAGACCGGATCGGTGGAATTGCTTGATCCGCATCGCGCCGTCCTTGGAGTAGGCGTTGACCTCGACCTTGGGCTCGTTGACCGGGATCTGCTTGTAGTTCACGCCCAGCCGGGCGCGATGCGCGTCGGCGTAGGAGAACCCTCGGGCCAGCAGCATCTTGTCCGGGCTCAGACCGGTGCCGGGCACAATGTTGTTGGGCTCGAACGCCGCCTGCTCGATCTGGGCGTGGTAGTCGACGACGTTGCGGTTCAGCGTCATCGTGCCGACGTCGATCAGCGGGTAGTCGGCGTGCGGCCACACCTTGGTCAGATCGAACGGGTTGATCCGGTAGGTCTTGGCGTCGTCGAACGGCATGATCTGCATCTTCAGCGTCCACGTCGGGAAATTGCCCGCCTCGATCGAGTCGTACAGATCCCGCTGGTGATAGTCGCCGTCCTCACCGGCGATCCGGTCGGCGTCCTGCTGCGTCAGGAAGTCGATGCCCTGATCGGTCTTGAAGTGGTACTTCACCCAGAACAGTTCGCCACTGGCATTGATCCAGCTGTAGGTGTGACTGGAGTAGCCGTTCATGTGCCGCCATGTCTTCGGGATGCCGCGATCACCCATCAGATAGGTGACTTGATGCGCGGACTCGGGCACCAGCGTCCAGAAGTCCCACTGCATGTTGTGGTCGCGCAGGTTGTTGGCCGCCATGCGCTTCTGGCTGCGGATGAAGTTCTGGAATTTCATCGGGTCGCGCACGAAGAACACCGGGGTGTTGTTGCCGACCATGTCGAAGTTGCCCTCGGTCGTATAGAACTTCAGCGAGAATCCGCGCGGATCGCGCCAGGTGTCTGGGCTGCCACGCTCGCCTGCCACCGTCGAGAACCGGGCGACCATCTCGGTCTTGGTGCCGGGTTGGAAGACCGCCGCCTTGGTGTACCGGCTGACGTCGTTGGTCACCTCGAAGTGGCCGAATGCGCCCCCGCCCTTGGCGTGCGGCTGCCGCTCCGGGATGCGCTCCCGGTTGAAGTTGGCCATCTGCTCGATCAGGTAGTGGTCCTGCAGCAGGATCGGGCCGTCCGGGCCGACGCTCAGCGAATGTTCGACGCTGGGTACCGGAGCGCCGGCATCGGTGGTCGCGTACTTCTCAGTCATATGCCTTGCCTCCTCGGGATGGGCGGCGCTCGGGGCTGTGCCGCCGACCTCGATGCCGGGGTACCCGAAAAGCCGGTCGATTCACCCCGAGGAGAAGCAATCAGGGGCGAGGTGGTGCGGTGGTGGTGTCGGAACCACCCGGCGCACTCGGGCCGGCGGGCGGCCGCGGCGGCTCCATCATCGGGCCGCCGGGCCCGAACGGCCCGGAAAACCCGGGGCCGCGCTCGAACTCGCCGCGCGGGCCCATCGGAAACATTGCCGGACCACCGGGGCGCTGCATCATCTCCCACCCGCGGTGGTGACCGCGCGGCCCGTCGCCGCCCGCGTGCGCGCCGAGGAAGAAGCCCGTGCCGAAGATGATCGCGACGATGAACACCGATCCGGCGACGATGCCGACCCAGGCGGCGGCCTTGTTCAGCCTGCTGGACTCCTGGACGTAGATCGTCTGCGGCGGCTCCGCGGGGTACGGCGCTTGTGGCGGCGTCGTCTGCTGCACCGGCGGCGGAGTTAGGACCGGCCCGGTCGCGGGCTCGGAGTTCTCTGGATGGGGCGTGGATCACTCATGGCGTTGATCCTGCGGGCGTAATCGATGGGCCCGTTCTGAATCGGCTATGAATCGGCTATGAAACGTTGGCTCGGTCTTCATGTGTTCCCCGACCGCGGCGGTGACGTCGAACGGATGAGGTCAGCGGCCTTCTCGCCGATCATGATCGTCGCCGCATTCGTGTTCACGGGCACGATTCTTGGCATGATCGACGCGTCGGCAACCCGAAGGCCCGTCAGGCCGTGCACCCGCAGTTCCGGGTCGACCACCGCATGGGGGCCGGTGCCCATCGCACAGCTGCCGACGGGGTGGTAATACGTGCCGGTACCGCGCGCGAGGAAGGACCGCAGCGCCACCTCGTCGGTGACGTCGGGTCCGGGCAGCACCTCGCGAGCGCGCCAGGGGGCGAACGGCTCGCCGGCCGCGATGTCGCGGGCCACGTGGATGCCGCGGAGCATGCGCCGCATGTCGGACTCCGCACCGAGATAATCCGGGTCGATCAACGGCGGTGCGGCCGGGTCCGGTCCCGCGAGGCGGATCGAGCCGCGGGCCTCGGGCACCGTTGCGACCGCGAGCGTGAAGCTGTTCGGCGGTGCAGCCAGGTGCGGCGGGTGGAACGGCACGTGGATGAACATCAGCTGCATGTCGGGCCCGTCGAGCGAGGCGTCGCTGCGCCACAGCAGTGACGTCTCGGCGTGGTTGGTGCGCCCGACGGGGATCGGCTGCGCCGCCTCGTAGACGACGCCACACAGCGGATGGTCGTGCAGGTTGCGACCCACCCCGGGTAGATCGTGCACGACGCCGACACCAGCGGCTTCCAGTTCGGCGGCGGCCCCGATGCCTGAGAGCAGCAGCAACCGGGGCGAGTCCACCGCGCCGGCGCTGATCACCACCTCGACATCGGCATATGCGGTCATCTGCCGACCGTCCTTGTCGAAATCGACTCCTACACAATGGCTTCCCACGAAGCGCAGCTTGCGGGCACGTGAACCCGTCATGACAGTCAGGTTGGTTCTGCCGCGTGTCGGGTGCAGGTAGGCGGCGGCGGTGCTTTGCCTTGTCCCGCCGGAAATCGACAGGTCGTGCCAGCCGGCACCCTCGGCGTCGGCACCGTTGAAGTCGTCGGTCAGCGGGAAGCCGGCCGCGACCGCGGCGTCCAGGAACACCTGGGATAGCGGATTCGCCACGTCGGCCGAAGCGGGCGCGGGGGACATCGGTCCATCGGTCCCGCGGTAGCGCGGATTCCCGGTGCGGACCGTCTCCATGCGCCGAAAGTAGGGCAGTACCGAGTCGTAATCCCAACCCACGCAGCCTGACTTGGCCCAGTTGTCGAAGTCGTTCGGGTGTCCGCGCAGGTACACCATCGCATTGATGCTGCTGCTGCCCCCGAGTGTGTGGCCACGGGGCCAGTTGTGGGCGAACCCGGCGGTGCCCGCCTGCGGGACGGTGTTGTAGGAGTAGTCGACATCGGTACCCCACAACGCCGGCCACGCGGGCGGCGCGGCGATCTCGGGCCTGGTATCGGCCGCTCCGGACTCGAGCAGCAGCACCCGGATGGCCGGGTCCTCGGACAGCCGGGCGGCGATCACACACCCTGCCGAGCCGGCGCCGATCACCACGTAGTCGTAGTCGCTGAAATTCATCATGTGCCAATTACTTTCGTCTGTTGGGTGGTCAGTGTTCGGGCTGGGTCGTTGCGGCCGTGCGCTGCAACACGAAGTCGTAATTCGCCTGCAGCCACGCCACCAGTTGGGCCTTGGTGCCGTACACGACGTCGGAGTCGAGGTACGGCGCACCTTTCTCGAACAGCTGGGTTATCAGCGGCTCGTAATCCGGTGCGGTGATGAGGAAATGAACGTGGGCAGGGCGGTGGTGGCTGATGCCGGTGCGCGATATGAGTTGGCCCACCGGCCCGTCCATCGGGATGGAATAGCCGAGCGGTGCACCGTGCGCAGGCAGTAGGTTCCGTCCGACTGTGAGGTGTACTTCCCGCGCAGCCGCGCTTGTGCCGTATCCACCTGGGCCTCGTACCTGCCCTGCGGGTCGGCCTGCCACACGTCGAGCACCGCACCGCCGACCGTCCTGCCCGCCAGGTCACGGATGGTGCCGGTGATGTAGAGAGGGGTGCCGGGCACATGCTCGGCCATGTCCGCGCCGTAGTCCAGGCGCGGCGAGTCCTCGATATAGAACGGCCCGAGCACGGTTGCGGGGGCGGCGCCCGAATCACGGCGCTGGTTCATCTCGACGACGAGCATCGACAGTCCGAGGACATCCGAGGCGAGGATGAACTCCGCACGCTTCTCGTCGCTGATCTGCCCGGTGCGGGTCAGCCACGTCATCGCGGCAGCCCACTCGGGCTCGGTGAGCGCCACCTCGCGGGCGAAGTCATGGACATGCCGCACCAGCGCCTGCATGATCTTCGACAGCCGGGCATCGTGGGCGGTGGCCCAGCGCGCCGTGGCGAGCGCGGTGACGTCCTGATCGATGGCCGCCTGCATTTCGGTCCTCCTCGGATTTGTTGGGGAAACGCGCAGGCTGACTGTTCAGCGGTGCGCTATATCTTGCATATTGGGAGTTGGGTCTCCCCTCGAAGACGGTCAAGGAGGGAAGGGCCATGCGTTCCAAACTGAGCATCGGGGAGTTCGCCACGGTGACGCACTTGAGCGTGCGGACGTTGCGCCGCTACCACGAGGCCGGACTACTCGTGCCCGCCTCGGTCGACCCGTTCACGGGTTACCGGTACTACGAGGCCGACCAGATCCCGACCGCGCAGGTCATCCACCAGCTCCGACGGCTCGATGTGCCGTTGGCCGAGGTGGAGTCGATCCTCTCCACCGACGATCCGCAGCAGCGGGCCGAGGTGATCGCGGGCCACCTGCGTCGCCTGGAGGCCGAGCTGAACCGGACTCAGGCGGCCGTCGTGTCGCTGCGCCGGCTGCTGCGCCCGGACCCGGCCGACGTGCACGTCGAGCTGCGGTCGGTGCCCGCCCGTACCGTCGCCGCGATCACCGATCAGGTGCGCGTTGGTGATTCGCTCAGTTGGTACGACTCCGCAATGGCCGAACTGGATGCGGCCTACCCGCAGGCTGATCGCACCGGACCGCCCGGCGGGCATTACGCGAATGAGCTCTTCGCTCACGGCGCCGGGGTGATGACCGTCTTCCGGCCAGTCCGTACCCCCCGTCCCTCCGGCCGGATCGAGGTCATCGAGCTTCCTGCGGCAGACCTCGCCGTCGCCGTCCATTCCGGACCGCACGACGACCTCGACGTCACCTACGGCCGCCTCGGCGCCTGGGTGGTGACGCACGCCCTGGCGGTCGACGGACCGATCCACGAGATTTATCAGGTGGGCCCCCGTGACACCGAGGATCCGACCAAGTGGCGGACGGAGATCGGCTGGCCGGTCTTTCGGCTCGCCCCGGTGACCGGGCCGGTCCAGGACGGCGGCGATCACGTGGCGGTCGCGCGTGCGGCCTCGCCGATCAGATCGGCGACGGCCTCCGGGTGAGAGACGGTGACGGCGTGGGATGCCTCGACCTCGACTGTCTGTGATTTGGCCCGCTCCCCCATGAAACGCATGGACTCGGCGGGGATCGCGAGGTCCTCGGTGGTGACCATGTTCCACGACGGGATGCTCTTCCAGGCAGCCGCCGTGGCCGGCTCGTTCAGCGCGGCGTCGGTGATGGGCCGCTGCGTGGCTGCCAGCAGTTCGGTGATCTCCGGGGCCACGTCCGCGGCGAATACCCGACGGAACTCGTCCTGCTTGATGTAGAGGTCGTTTCCCATGCTGCCGTCGGGAAGTGCGAAAGGAACGGTGTCGAGGGCCGGGCCGAGCTGGGCGCCGGGGAACTTGGCCGCCAGCTGTGACGTGGTTTCGCCCGGTTCCAGGATGAAGCTCGCGATGTAGACCAGCGCCTTGACGTTCGGGTGACCGACGGCGGCCTCGCTCATCACCGACCCGCCGTAAGAGTGGCCTGCCAGCACCACCGGGCCCGACACGCTGTCCACCACGCTCCCGACGTACTCGGCGTCGCTGTGCAATCCGCGTAGCGGGTTCGCCGCAGCGATCACCGGATAGCCGTCGCGCTTGAGATCCTCGATCACGCCGTTCCAGCTCGAGGAGTCGGCGAACGCTCCGTGGACCAGCACCACGGTGGGCCGGTCAGCCGGTGCGGGCCGTTCAGACGGGGCCTGCTCGGCTGCCGCACCGCCGCAGCCCGAGAGCGCGGCCACTGTGACGCCGACAGTGATCGTCGTCAGTGCAGATGTGAATTTCATTGTGCTCCTTAGTGTTTGAGAGGGAGACGAGTCCGAGGTCAGATGGTGGCCGCGGCCTGGAGGATGACGTCGGCGACCGCTTCGGGTTGCGAGGCCGGAAGCGCGTGCGAGGCGCCGGGAACTTCGACGGTGGCGCGGGCCTCGGCCCGCTCGGCCATGAAGCGGAAGGTCTGCGCCGGGATGGCGAGGTCGAGTTCGGGATAGATGAACCAGGAGGGGATCGTCTTCCACGCCGGCTCGCCCGAGCCCTCGTTGAGCGCGGCGGTGTTGAAAGGACGCTGGGTGGCGGCGTCCAGGGCGGCTTGCTCGGCGCTCAGGTCGGCGCAGAAGTGTTGGTGGTAGGCGTTCTGGTGGACGTACACGTCGGCGGTGCCGTCGGCGAGCGGCACTTCGTAGAGGTGCTCGCCCAGCGTGGCGCCGGGGTACTTGCCGGTCAGGTCGGGGGTGTTCTCGCCCTTGTCGGGGGCAAGGCCGGCGACGTAGACCAGGGCTTTGACGTCGGCGTTGTCGCGGGCTGCGTTGGTGATGACGGCGCCGCCGTAGGAATGGCCCGCCAGCACGATCGGTCCCTGGATGCCGGCCAGCAGATCCGCGACGGCGGCGGCGTCGGTGGTCAGGGTGCGCAGCGGGTTGCCCGCAGCGATGACGCGGTGTCCGGTGGTGTGCAGGCGGCGGATGACGCCGTTCCAGCTGGCGGACTCGGCGAAGGCGCCGTGGACGAGCACGATGGTGGGTTTCACTGGGATGCCTCGCATTTCGTTGACGGGACGGTGGCGCGGATGCCGTCGTCGGCCCGCACACTCCACTCTTGCGCCCGCGACGTGGCGGGGAATCAGTCATCCGACTATCGATGCGATGGGCACTGATCCCGCGTGGTGCAGTCGTTCGACGTAACTGCGTCGTCGCGGCTTGCTTGCGCGCAACTACATGCGATATATTGCATATCGCCTTCGACAAGGGCTGTGCTGCTCGTCTCCAGTCGCGTGACCCGTCGTTTACGGAAGGGTCGGCATGGGGCGTGATATCGCTAGAAGTGCCTGTGCCGCAGAAGGAGTCGATATGGGCCGGTCAGACGTCAGTGGCGTAGGCGTCCAGGGTCAGCCAATTCTTGCGTGTTTCGATCGCGGCGGCCTCCGCGTCGCCGGCCTCGGCGAAGGCGATGATCCGGGCGTGCTGGGCGACCGAATCGCGTCCGCGCAGCGAGGCGAACCGGATGCGCTCGACTCGTCTGAGCACCGGCGTGTACTGATCAAGCACGGTGCGGATGGCCGCGTTCCCCGCACGGTCGACGGGAATTCGGTGGAATGCGTCGTCGGCCACGACGGCTGCGACGACATCCCCGTTTCGCAGCGCCTCGGCGAAAGTGTCGTTGGCGGCCCGCATACCGGTCAGATCGGCGTCGGTGAGAATCGGTACCGCGGTGCGCACCGCAAGCTCGTTCATCGCCGCCGTGACCTCCTGCGCGTCTGCCAGCGTGCGTGGGTCGATAGGGCTGACCATCGTGTAGCGGCCAGGTTTGGTCTCGACCAGGCCCGCCGCTTCGAGGCGGGCCAACGCCTCCCGGATCGGTGTGCGGCTCACCCCGAGCCAGCCGCTGAGCTCTCCGTCGACCAGGCGCTCACCCGGTTCGAGCGTCCCGTCGATGATCGCGTCGCGGATCCGCACAAACACGCTGTCGCGCAGCAACTGCCGCCCTTCTGCGGCGCTGGCAACGGGAACCGGCATACCTCATCATGCACCGTCGTGCTCGTCCCGCGAGCGTCGACCCGTCACGCAATCGAAGGAGAATCATGTCCCTTGCCGACTTCGACCGGTATCCCCTGCTGTTCGGCCCCAGCCCCGTCCACCCGCTGGAACGCCTGAGCGATCACCTGGGCGGTCCGCGGATCTGGGCCAAGCGCGAGGACTGCAACTCGGGGCTCGCCTACGGCGGCAACAAGATGCGCAAACTCGAGTACATCGTTCCCGACGCGCTGGCGAGGGCGCCGACACCCTGGTCTCGATCGGTGGCTATCAGTCCAACCACACCCGCCAGGTGGCGGCGGTCGCCGCCCGGCTCGGCATGAAGGCCCGCCTGGTGCAGGAACGCTGGGTCGACTGGCCCGACGTCGTCAACGACAAGGTCGGCAACATCCTGCTGTCCCGGATCATGGGCGCAGACGTCCGCCTGGACCCCGCCGCCGGATTCGGCATCGGCATCAAGGACTCGTGGGAAGCCGCGCTCGAGGAGGTTCGCGCGGCCGGCGGCGTTCCCTACGGCATCCCCGCAGGCGCCTCCGAACACCCGCTCGGCGGACTGGGTTTCGCCAACTGGGCGTACGAGGTCCAGCAGCAGGAGCAGGAACTCGGCGTCTTCTTCGACACGATCGTGGTCTGCACCGTCACCGGCTCGACGCATGCCGGGATGATCGCCGGGTTCGCGGGCCAGGACCGGCCGCGCCGCGTACTCGGCATCGACGCCTCCGCGACCATCGACCGAGACACGTGAGCAGGTGGCCCGCATCGCCGCGGCACACCGCCGAGCTCATCAGTCTCGGCCGGCCGCTGCGTGACGACGAGATCACCGTGCTGGAGGGATGGGCGGGCGACCGGTACGGCATCCCGGTGCAGTCCACCATCGACGCGATCCGGCTGACCGCCGGCCTCGAGGGGATGATCATCGACCCTGTCTACGAAGGCAAGTCGATGGCCGGGCTCATCGACCTCGTGCGGCGTCGGGATATTCACCGGAGTCGACGGTGCTCTACGCACATCTGGGTGGACAGCCGGCACTCAACGCGTACGCGGGTGCGTTCGGGTGACCGGGACGTCCAGGCGCGGGTCGGCGGACAGCGCGTCCCGCAGCCCGGCCCGAGACGACACGCCCAGCTTGGGAAAGACCCGATACAGGTGCGCGCCCACGGTCCGGTGCGACAGGTACAGCCGCTCGGCGATCTGGCGGTTGGTCATCCCGCTGGCGGCCAGGTGCGCGATCTCCAGTTCCTGCGCGGTCAACGGGACCGAAGCGGTGGCTGTTGGTTCGCACACCGGACGGAATCCGTTGGCGCGCAGCTCCTGTTGCGTGCGCACCAGCCAGGGCTGGGCCGCCATGGCGGCGAAGCCCTCGCGTGCGTCGAGTAGGTGCCGCCGCGCCCGGTGCGAGATCTTGCGCCGGCGAAGATTCTCGGCGTGGGCGAGGCGGATGCGGCACACCTCGAACAGCCATCGGTCGGAGGCAGGGGAGGTCAGCAGTTCCTCCAGCCGGGCGTCCGCCGCCTCGTCGTCGAGGACCAGCGCCTCCACCCCGCGCTGGATCAGCTCCATCCGCGGCGACAGAGCAGCGACGTCGGCCTCCTGCATGGCTCCGAGGTGTGCCCGGGCGTCCGCCCTGCGGCCGGTGCGCAGCGCCGCCTCCACGAGGTCGAACATGACCCACGTGCACTGCGGAACATAGGAGGTGAGGACGCCGGCCGGGCTCAGCGCAGCGGCGTGGCGGAATGCGGCGTCGAAGTCGCCCGTGGCGCTAGCGGCGAGCGCACGGGGATGGTGGGCGTACAGCAGGACGCTGGTGACACCGCGGGGCTTTGCCCAGTGGCTCATCTCGTCGGCCAGCGCGAACGCCTCGTCGGTGCGGCCGCGGCCGGCCGCTATCACCGCTCGGTTGTACAGGAAGTACCACGTGAAGAAGGTGAAACCGGTTGTGGTGCAGAGCTGTTGCCCTTCGTGGGCGAGTTCCTCGGCCTCGTCCCACCGGCCGGTGAGGTAGTCATCGAGGCACAGGTGCATCAGCGCGCCGATATGCCTGCGCGGGGAACCGCCGCCGCGCCCCTGGTGGACGACCCGCCAGTGTGCTTCCCGAGTGTCTGCAAGCCGGTCCAGGTAGACCGACGCCGCGCCGATGCGGATGATCTTCGACGGGTCGTCCTCACCGGGCAAGGTGGCGAGGATGCGCTCCAGCTCAGGTGCCGCCGCAGCGCCGGTGCGTAGCGGGTCGGCGAAGGTTCTGCTGGCCAGCGCAAGTATCTCCGGCGGTTCGGGGGTCAGTTTCCGCAACGCGCGGAAGAACGGCTCCCAGTGTGCGGGGGTACATGCGTACCAGGAGAGAAGCAGCAGGGTGTGCATCGCTTCGATCAGCGCGGTGTCGTCGGCCCGGTAGCCGTGGTCGGCGGTCTCGATGGCGCCCACGAGGAGCCGGTGTGCGGTATTCACGTCACCGTCGCCGTTGAGCATCAGGAACGTCGCAGCGTTCGCCGCGTGCAGCGACCCACTGGAGTCCGGACCCGCTCGCCTGGCTTCTGCCAGAAGGGTTTCGGGGTCGCCGACGGTGCCGCCGGATTCCGCGCCGATGTACGCGGCCTCTGCGAGCCTGCGTCCCCGGGCAGCGGCCGTGGTGCTCAGTTCGGCTGCACGAACAAGCGCCGAGACGGCGCCGAGAGCATCGCCGCGGAGCATCGTCCGACGCGCCACTCGATCGAGGCGTCCGGCGGCCGCGTCATCCGGTCCGACCGCGGCGGCGGCCAGATGCCAGGCCTGCCGTTCCTCGTCGCCGTGCAGCGAGTCGGCGAGGACGAGGTGGGCGTGGCGCCGTTCCTCGTGGGTGGACATGGCGACTATCGTCGACCGAATCAGCGGATGCCGGAACGTGATTCGTGCGGCGCCGTCGTCGACGTGTACCAGTTGCGCCCGCTCGGCGGGAGCGAGATCACTGAAGCCGGGTTGCTCGCCGGCCGCCTCGCGCAGCACGCGGACGTCGCCTGCGCCTTCGAAGGCGGCAACGAGCAGCAACCGACGGGTGGGTTCGGGGAGCGCCGTGATACGGGATGCGAAGAGAGCTTGGAGCCGATCGCTCAGTGGCACGGCGTCGGGCTGGTCCATGGTCTGCGTCTCGGGTCCGGTCAGCGGGGCGGACAGCTCCACGAGCGCCAATGGGTTTCCCCGAGCCAGGTCGAGCACCCGCTGGCGGGTCCGGGGCGGCAGGTGGGGGAAACGGTCGTCGACCAGCTGCTCGGCTGCCTCGCGGGCGAGCGGTTCGACGAGCTGCTCGGTCAGCCCTCGCCGGTCGAGGAAGGTCTCGCTGCCGGTTCGGCACGACATGACCACACCGATCGGGTGGCCGGTCACCCGCCGGGCGATGAATCCAACCACTACCGCGCTGGCACGGTCGATCCACTGGACATCGTCAACCAGTAGGAGCACCGGCCTTTGGTCTGCTACCGCCATGACGAGCGACAGCGCAGCGTTGCAGACAAGCAGCGCGCCCGGCGGCGGGCCCGGCCCGAATCCCAGCGCGACCGACAGGGCGTCCTGCGCTCCGGGCGGAAGGCGGCCCAACTCGTCGCGCAGGGGGAGAAGAAGTTGGTTGAGCCCGGAGTAGCTGACGTCGGCCTCGAACTCCGAACCCGAGGCGCGGAGCACGAGGATGCCGGCCGCGTGTGCCTGATCGGCCGCGGCGTCGAGCAGGGCGGACTTGCCGACGCCGGGCTCGCCGCGGACCAGCCGGGTGTCGCCGCTGTGTTGCGCCCTATCGAGGAAGCGCGCGATCCGCTGGAGCTCGACGCCACGACCGAACAGTTCCGCCACGCTTCCGCACCTCTCACAACCTGCAATATATTGCATATCGGACGGGCTGACTTGTCAAGAGGTGCTGGTCAGCCCGTCGGGAAGTCGGCGCTACGGGACAGCGCCACACGGGCGCGGATCTCGGCGAGCGAGTCTTCGAGCGTCGCGACGACGGCGTCGAACCCGCCACTGCCGAGGACCAGCCGTCGGGGCGGCGGGTCCTGGGCCATCGCGGCGATCACCGCCCGGACTCCGCGCTGCGGGTCGCCGGGCTGGGTGCCGTCCCGCTCGATCATCGCGGTTCGGACCTGCTCCAGCATCGGCTGGTAGTCGGCGATGGATTCGGCGATGGGCTCGTCAGCGAAGCCGGCGTAGGCGCGGGTGCGGAAGGCTCCCGGCTCTACCGCCAGCACCCGGATGCCCAGCGGCGAAACCTCTTCGCGGAGAACGTCGGTGACTGCCTCGACGGCGAACTTGGTCGCGCTGTAGTGACCGAATCCGGTGACACCGCGCAGCCCTGCCACCGATGACATGTTGAGGATCCACCCGCTGCCTCTGGCGCGCATGCCCGGTAGCGCGGCCCGGATGACAGCGAGCAGCGCGAAGAAGTTCAGCTCGAACATCGCGCGGACAGCCGCGTCGTCCTGGCCCTCGATCGACCCGTACCAACCGCGTCCGGCGTTGTTCACCAGTACGTCGACGCCGCCGAAGCGCTCCTCGGCCGTCCGGACGGCGTTCTGCACCTGCCCTGCATCGGTGACATCGAGGGGTAGGACGAGCACGCGGTCGCCGTAGCCTCGGGCCCACGTCTCCAACTCAGCGGGTCGGCGCGCTGTGAGCACCACCCGGTCCCCGATCTCGAGTGCGGCATCGGCGTACGCCATTCCGAAGCCGCCAGGGGTGCCCCCGGTGATGAACCAGTTTCTCGTCGACATCGGTTCAGGGCTCGATCACCAGTCGGCGGATCGCGTCGCCGTCCAGCGTGAATCGGTAATGGAGGTCGGCCACGCCGCCCGGGAAGTTTCCTTCCAGGCGCTGAACCACGTCGACGTGCGCTGGGTCCGTGATGGTGGCGCCGGTGAATTCGGTCGTGAAGGTGTATTCCTCGCCCGCGCTGCCGAGCCAGGTCGCGATCGTATCCGTCCCCGGTAGGTGTGGCCCTCGTCGGTCACCGCGGCGTCGTCGGTGAAGATGCTGATTGCCGTGGCGACGTCACGAGCCTGGTGGGCCGTAAGGTACGTCGTCACCACGGCAGGCAACGCGTTCCATGTGGTGTTGTCATCTGTCATAGCCTCAGCGTGAGGTTTCCCCCAGGGGGAGGGTCAAGTGTCGGCCAGCTACATTTTGCAATTCTCGTGCGGATAACCGGCGTCCGTACGCACGGCGTAACACCGCACGTGTCCGACGCCGACCCGCCGGCTCCAGGGAATCGTCGGGGGATCAACAGGCGCAGGCGCTGACATGCACACTCACGGTTTGACGGGGTTCACCGCGAATTGGATGACGCGGTAGGGAGTTCCGCCCCGCGGCGTGGTGTTCCACTGGCTGACGAACACCCGCACCGCGTCGAGCGTGGAACCCGGTGAGATGTAGCCGCCGTACGGCTGGGCGAGTCGATTGATCTCCGGCGGCGGCAGGTGTTCGACAGGAGTGGGGCCACGCCCTTCCGCGAAGACGACCGTCGTGCACCGGCGTGGCGCCCAGCCCCGTCGGATCGTTGGCGACGCGCACTTCCATGTTCCCGTGGTGCTCGCGTTGAAGAACGACAGGATGCCCCTGCTTGTCGATCTGCCTCACGCTCATCTCCCCGACCCGGTCGTCCCACAACGGCGTCGGCTCATGTCCCCAACCCTGGGGCATCCGACCAGCCCTGCCACGTGGCCCGGTCAGTGAAGGATCTCCGGCGTCGCCCGATAAAGCACCACAGGTCCGCTGCGGTCGAAGTTGTTCGCCACCAAGGTAAATCCAGCCGCGCACGCCGGGGGGCGGTGGGGACGGGTCGTAGTACCCGCTGATCTGCGACTGACGACCACCCGCGTACCCCACGTCCTTCTCTTAATCCCGGCACGGTGGGCCCAGTTGCCTTGTCCGGAACCCGCTTTCACCAATCGGGAGGTCTGCGGCCGGAGATCCGCGGTGGTGGTGACCAGCAGGTAGTTCTCGCGGTTGATCTCCCTCGACGCCCGCGGGTAGTTGCGAAGCACCCGGCGGGGTGGGCTCGGCCAGCAGCGGGGTGTCGACACCGGTGACCCCGTCGTAGCGGATTCCGGCGGGGTCGTCGAGGGAGTCACCCTGGGACGTGCAGTGCGATCGGCGAGAACCAGCCGCCGAAGCCCACCCCCTGGCCGCGGAAACTGTCGCCGCACACCTGCAGAACTTGTTCCGGGAATTCCATGAACTCGCACAGGTCGGTCGCGCCGATGCCGTAGTCCCCCGTCGGCGTGCCCGTTCCCGCCGCCGGACCGATCCGGATGACCTGGCCCTGGGGAGCTAGCGGCGGCAATATCGACGGGCGTCTCGGGATGCGCCGCCGGAGCGGCAATCAAGGGCAGTCGTCAGTGCCGAGATCGACGAAAAGGCGCCGATCTCTCGCACTTTCACGCCCAAATGTCGGTTTCGGCGTCTCTCAGAGCTCGGCTGCCAGCAGCTCCGCGATCTGAATGGTGTTCAGCGCCGCGCCTTTTCGCAGGTTGTCTCCGGACACGAACAACGCAAGTCCGCGACCATCGGGCACTCCGGGGTCCTGACGGATCCGGCCGACGAGTGAGTCGTCCACGCCGGCAGCGGCCAGCGGCGTCGGCACGTCCACCAACTTCACCCCTGGCGCCGAGGCCAAGAATTTCGGTGGCTTGTGCGACCGACAACGGCCGGGAGAACTCGACATTCATCGACAGCGAGTGCC
>CAVYTD010000012.1:0-56231 GCA_963771335.1 uncultured Actinomycetota bacterium
ATTGATCTCTCCCAGGCCGGCGCGCGGGCCCGAGGACAGCAACCGGAGATCGTTGCAGATCTTCGACAGCTTGACCGCGACCCGCTTGAGGACGCCGGACAGGTGAACGAAGGCCCCGGGGTCCTGTGTCGCCTCGATCAGGTTTGCGGCGGTTACCAACGGCAGATCTGTCAGTCTCACGAGGTGCGCGATGGCGGACGCCGCATAGCCGACAGGAGCGTTGAGGCCTGTTCCGATAGCGGTGGCGCCGAGATTGACCTCGTGCAGCAGCAACGAGGCCTCCAACAAGCGCGCTCGATCTTCTTCGATCATCACCGCGTAGGTGCCGAATTCCTGCCCGAGCGTCATCGGAACAGCATCCTGCAACTGAGTCCTGCCCATTTTCAACATGTTTCGGAACTCCAGCGCCTTGCGCGCAAACGCCTGCTCGAGCACGCCCATGGCATCCACCAGCGATCGCGTCGCACAGATCGTCGCGACATTGACCGCCGTCGGGTAGGCGTCGTTGGTGGATTGGCTGAGGTTGACATGATCATTGGGGTGGAGCTGCAGGTAGTCACCTTTGCGGTGCCCCAGGATCTCAAGCGCCCGGTTTGCGATCACTTCGTTGGCATTCATGTTCGTCGACGTACCCGCACCTCCCTGGATGACGTCGACCACGAACTGGTCGTGTAATGCACCGCTCGCAATTTCGGCACATGCCTGCACAATCGCGCCGTGTCGCGTCGCGTCCAGGAGCCCAAGCTCATGATTGGCTCGGCGGCCGCAGCCTTCACCAAAGCCAGTCCCCGAACGAGGTGCGGATATTGCCCGATGGTGATGCCGGTGATCGGGAAGTTCTCCACCGCACGCAGCGAATGGACGCCCCAGTACGCGTCAGCGGGAACCTCCCGGTCGCCGAGCAGATCGTGCTCGATGCGCGTGCTGGTCATCTCTTCACCTCGGGACATGTTGTTCGACAGTGGTTTCAGCGGGCGTTTGTTCGATGCCGATGGAGCCGCACCGCACATTGCTATCTTCGAATATCTGTCAAGCTGACTGACAGATCTCCGAGTATGCCCCACACGTTCGTGCGCAGTCAAGGGATCGGCCGGGGGGTTGACGTCGGTGCGCTGATATGCACGACACTCACCTGCATCCTGTCTGACAGGTAGACAGATTCTCACCAGGGAGCGCGATGACCTCGAAACACCACATCACTCTCATCACTACGGGCGGCACCATCGCAAGCCGACACGGATCGGACGGTGTGAGCGTGCCTGTTCTCGCTGCCGCCCACCTGCTCGACGAGCACGAAGGTATTCCACCCGGCATCAACATCACCGTGCACGAACTGATGAACAATGACTCAGCCGGCCTCACACAGGCGGATATGGAGGACATCAGAACGGCCGTGGCCACGGCTCTACTCTCTCCGGACATCGACGCCGTGGTGGTGCTTCATGGAACCGACACCATGGAAGAGACGGCCTTTCTCGTGGACCTCCATCACGACGACGACCGCCCTGTCATCTTCACCGGCGCCCAACGCACCGCCGATCATCAAGACCCCGATGGCCCGGGCAACCTGACCGCCGCACTCACTGCCGCAGTCGACCCTGCCAACCGCGGTCGCGGAGTGCTGATCGCGTTCGGTGGCGCACTTCTGCCTGCGCGCGGCACCTACAAAGCGCACACCCGCGAGCTCGACGCCTTCCGTCGGTGGCCTGACGACGATCCGGTGACCAGGCAGGTGCTTCCATGGAATTCGCTGTCGGACATACGGGTTGACACTGTCGCTGTCTATCCCGGCGCCGACGGAACACACATTGACGCCTCCGTATCGGCTCACGCCCGCGGCATAGTGTTGACGGCACTGGGCTCCGGCAACACCAACCCGACCGTCGTCGACGCTGTTCGACGCGCATGCCAGGCCGGAGTCATCGTGGTCGTCTCAAGCCGGGTGCCGGAGGGTCCCTTGACCGCCTCCTACGGCGGAGGTGGAGGTGGACACGACCTCCAGACCGCCGGAGCGATCCCCGCTCACACCTTGCGTACCGCGCAAGCCCGAGTGCTCCTCACGGCGCTGATCGCCGCACACAGCACAGTCCCCCAGATCGAACACGCTTTCGCCGATCCCGGCGCCTCATGAACTTGGCTTTGAATCGTGAGGTTCCGTTATCCTGCGGCCGGAATCGCTGCCATCCCGACGCAGCTCGACAGGAAGCCTCCACGATTTGAGGGGAAAACCTGCTCCCTCGCGATGCGTAGCTGTATGTGAAGTACGGGATGCGGGATCAGGTTGTCGCTTGGCCCGCCGGCAGGAGGGTGGCCGGGTCCTGGTAGGGCAGGCCGTGTGCCTCGGCCACTGGTCGCGAGACGAGTTTGCCGCCGAGGGTGCTCAGGCCCTTCGCCAGGATCGGATCACGCGCGGCCGCGCCCGCTATGCCGTGCTCCGCGACGCGGAGGACGTACCGCAGGGTGGCACTGGTTAGCCCGAGGGTGGAGGTGCGGGCGACGGCGCCGGGGATGTTGGCGACGCAGTAGTGCACGACGCCTTCTTCGACGTAGGTCGGCTCCGAGTGCGTGGTCGGCCGGCTAGTCTCGAAGCAGCCGCCCTGATCGATGGCGATGTCGACGACGACACTGCCGGGCCGCATACTCTTGATCATGTCGCGGGTAACCAGTTTCGGCGCTTTCGCGCCGGCAACCAGCACGGCGCCGATCACCACGTCGGATTCAGCTACGTAGGCCGCCGTCCGCGCCCGGTTGGGGACGACCAGATCAAGCCGCCCACCGAACACGTCGGAGAGGTAGGACAGGCGCGTCGCGTTGGTGTCCAACACCCGTACGATCGCCCGCAAACCGAGAGCCATCTTGGCGGACTCGGTTCCGGCGACGCCGCCCCCGATGATGGTGACCTTTGCGGCGGGGGTGCCCGGGATCCCGCCCAGCAGCAGACCCGCCCCGCCGGCGGGGCTCTCCAGATGATGGGCGGCGGCTTGGACCGCCATCCGCCCGGCAACCTCGCTCATCGGCGTGAGCAGCGGCAGCCGCCCGTCCTCGGTCTGCACAGTCTCGTAGGCGATCGAGTCGATACGCCGGTCAAGGAGGAACTCGGTGAGCCGGCGGTCGGCCGCCAGGTGCAGGTAGGTGAACAGCTGCTGACCCGGGCGGAACCGGTCGTATTCCTCGGGGATGGGCTCCTTGACCTTGACGATCAAGGCCGCAGCAGCAAACACCTCGTCTGCGGTGCCGACAACCCGGGCGCCGGCCGCAACGTACTCGTCGTCGGGAAAGCCACAGCCCGACCCAGCGCCGGCCTGCACTATGACCTCCCGGCCGTCGTAGACCAGCTCGGCAACGCCGTCGGGCTGCACCGACACCCGGCCTTCCTTCTCCTTGATCTCCTTCGGCACACCGACTACCAACCCGGCCATTTCCCGCTCCCTCCTTACTCCGTCCCACATCGAGCTGGTGTGTGTCGACCTCGCCGGCCGACCCCCATTCTCATCAGTCAGTGCAGCGACTCCAAGAGCGAAACCGGTTGCCTGTCAAATCAAAGCCGGACTGACATAGGTTGCAGGACCTACCGTGGGGACGCTACCCCGTGATGGCTCTGGAGAAGGCCGAATCGGCACTCCACCGCGGCGGCTACGTCGCCCCGGACCCCTGGTCACCCACCCCCCGGCCTGCCGGTCATCGCCGGTGTGGAGGCCACCGGCGAGGTGCTCGAGGCCGGCCACGGCGTCGCCCTCACACCAGGGACACGGATCACGGTGTTCCCCGTCGACGGCGCGTGCCGGCAGGAGATCACCATGGACGCGGAACGGGCATGAAAACGGCCCCGGAGTGTCCTCCGGGGGCCGTTTTACCTGTGTGTAGTCGCAGTGATTTCGCAGAAGTATTGTTCCCAAATCCGTGCCCAGATCGAGCGTCGGTCGATGTTGACCAGCGCGGGGCAGAGCCAGCCGTCCTCGCCATCGATCAAGCGTTCTGCTGAGCCTCCTGCGCAGCGGGCGCCTCTCCGTCGGTTGCAAGAGTGCTGTCGGACGCTTCTCCGGACGACCGCGTAGCGTCTGCAGTCTTCGCAGAGTCACTTTCCGCCGCATCGTCCTTGGTCGACGTCGCCGCCGACCCAGTCGACGACTCACCAGACGAGGACTTGCTCGACGTCGAGTCCGCTGCGCTCGATGAGGAAGACGATTCCGAGGACGCGCCGGTCGTGTCCGCGCCGGCCACTCCGTAGCCGGTCGCTACCGCGGCGAATAGCCACGCTGCCACCGCCACACCGCCGTATCGGCCGATCTTCGTGGCGCGTTGGCATGGAATCCGAGACGGTGAGGCGATCGCCGACCCGCTCGGCGCGGAAGAAGCAAACAGGGGATTGACCCGGGGATGAGGAGTTGTCGTGGGGTGGCTCCGATGCCTTGGGGACTGATGGCCGTATTCAATTGGGCTGTGTTCAGGAAGCGTTGGGCTGGCTCAGCTGTCTGGGTCCAGTTCCGAGCTCGCGGACGTTCCTGCGAGAACGAAACTCGTTCGGATTCAGATACTCTCGGGGGGTGTCGATTGGCTTGACCTCGTAAAGCACGGCGAAGGTAGTGGCCCTGATGAGTAGTCCGGGGCAGCGTCGGTGACCCGGTTTGTGGTCTGCGCACACACGGCCTCCTCAATCGGGGGGCCGACGAATGAGCGGTCAGCACGCTGACGTTTCTGTATTGCAGGCGGTGAAGTCGTCATGTCCCTCAAGAAACTGATCGATCGATCAACAGAACAGCCGCGACAGCGGCTATCACGGTGCAGCACGGTCGTCAAGCAATTCGAGAAGTCAGGGCCGCAGCGCCTCTGTGAATAGCCAAACATGATGGTCGATGCTCTACTGGCGGCGGTTATATCATTACAAGAGTTGACTTCTGGCCGACGTCGATCCGTTCCTCTCATCGATGCGCTGCCGTTGGTCATCGATGGACGACGATGCGAGACCTTGACTTGGAGACCGGGCACTGCCACAGTTGCTGATCGAATGATCAGGGTGTTGGATCGACGCCTGATCGTGTAGTCGACAAAAGGGTGGAGACATGACAGGGCGTGTGGAAGGCAAAGTCGCGTTCATCACGGGCGCAGCCCGGGGACAGGGCCGCAGTCACGCGGTGCGGTTAGCGCAGGAGGGCGCCGACATCATCGCGGTCGACGTATGCAAGCCGATCAGCAGCAGCAGCACGATCCCCCCTTCGACGCCGGACGATTTGGCTGAGACGGCGGACTTGATCAAGGGCCTCAGCCGCCGGGTTGTGACCGCTGAGGTCGACGTCCGTGACTTCGATGCACTCAAGGCGGCAGTGGACAGCGGCGTCGAGCAGCTGGGGCGGCTGGATGTGATCGTGGCCAACGCCGGAATCGGTAACGGAGGTCAGACGCTGGACAAGACAAGTGAAGCCGATTGGCAGGACATGATCGATGTGAATCTGTCGGGGGTGTGGAAGACAGTGAAAGCCGGCGTCTCCCACCTACTTGAGGGTGGCCATGGCGGGTCGATCATTTTGACGAGTTCGGTAGGCGGCCTCAAGGCGTACCCGCACACCGGCCACTACATCGCCGCCAAGCATGGCGTGGTGGGTTTGATGCGTACCTTCGCAGTGGAGTTGGGCCAGCATTCGATCCGGGTGAACTCGGTTCATCCGACCAATGTGAATACCCCGATGTTCATGAACGAGGGCACGATGAAATTGTTCCGTCCGGACCTGGAGAACCCGGGCCCGGATGACATGGCCGTCGTCGCAAAGATGATGCACGTGTTGCCGGTCGGATGGGTCGAGCCGGTCGACATCAGCAATGCGGTCTTGTTCCTGGCTTCCGATGAATCGCGTTACGTTACCGGACTTCCCGTCACCGTCGATGCGGGCAGCATGCTGAAGTAATCGGGGGGACGCGTCATCGGATCCCAGCCGATGGCGCGGTCGCACCGTACTGAACCAAGAAGCGCTCGAAGAACGCTGTCATTTCGGCATGACCGTCCGTCACGCCGATGGCCGCCTCGTTGCACATACTGCGTGCCATTTGAGCCACCAGCATCGAGATGACCACGGGCGGATACTGCCCGAGGTCGACACCGTGCCCACGCAGGGCCACGGCGACCGCGGCGGTCTCGATGTCGCGGACCCGTTCGGCAAAGGCCTTCAGTTCGGCACCAATCACCTTGCGGTGGTTGGCCAGGGCCATGAACTCGATGTTGAGTCCGGCGCGTCGGGCATCGGAGTTGATCAGCCACAGCGCACGCAGGGGCTCGTCATCGGTGAGCGCCTGGCGCATCTCGTTCAACGACACCTCGGCGCCGGCGCGTAGTAGCGCCAGGAACAGATCGTCCATCGTGTCGAAGTAGTAATACACCAACGCCGGCTTCACTCCGGCTAGCGCGGCGACCCTGCGCGACGTTGCCGCGGCATACCCTTCCTCGCGCATGATCTGAGCGGTCGCATCCAATAGGCGCCCGCGGGCTGAAGCGTCCTTGTCCTTGGTCTTCCTCGTTGTTGGCATATCCGAGTCTCTCCGATCTTGGCTGACGAGAATCATATATCCATCCGTCGACTTCGATGTTGACCATGCAAAGCAGCCCGTGGTATTCATGATCGACCCGCATAATTTGGTCGATCGATCAGTTTTTGAGAGGAGCACCGATGCCAGCGTCCCAGCGCCACGTTCGCGTGGATCCGCGACTGTGCGAAGGGCACGCCTTGTGCATGGACCTCGCCCCCGAGGTGTTCGACCTCTCCGACGACGACGTCGCCACGTGCGACGAGCGTCCATCAGACGAGCTGTGGGACAGCGTGATCGCCGCGGTGAACGCCTGCCCGCGCGGCGCAATCGCCGTCGAATCCCGCGAGCATCCGTCAGCCCAGAATCGGACCGAGAGGACCGCGACACCATGACCGATCTCGCCACGGTGAACTACTTCACCGACCCGTCCACTGCCCAGGATCCTTACGAATACTACGAATATCTGCGTAGCCACGGCCCCGTGTACCAAGAGCCACATCACGGCGTCGTCGCTGTCACTGGCTACCCGGAAGTCATGGCGGCGTTCAAGGACGTGGACTCGTTCTCCGCGGTCAACGCGATCGGCGGACCTTTCCCGCCGTTGCCGTTCACACCCGAGGGTGACGACATCACCGCCCAGATCGAGGCGCATCGCCATGAGTTCCCGATCTTCGAGCACATGGTCGTCATGGACCCGCCTGCCCACGAGAAGGCCCGGTCGCTTCTGAGCAAGCTCTTGACGCCACGCCGGCTCAAAGAGAACGAAGACTTCATGTGGGGCCTCGTCGACACCCAGCTCGACGAATTCATCGCCAACGGCAAATGCGAATTCCTCTCGGAGTACGCACGGCCGTTCGCCACCCTGGCCATTACCGACCTTCTCGGCGTGCCGGAGGCCGAGCGCGGCGAGTTCCGTCGCGCGCTCGGCGCCGAGAAGCCAGCCGGCAACCGCGTGGGAGCACTCGATGGTGAGGCTGTCGGACTCAATCCATTGGAGTATCTCGATGACAAGTTCAGCGGATACATCGCCGAACGCCGGCGCGAACCGCGCAACGACGTGCTGGGCGGCATGGCCGCAGCCAGATATCCCGACGGATCGATCCCGGAGATCCTTGACGTAGCCCGACCTGCCACCTTCCTCTTCGCGGCAGGCCAGGAGACGGTCACCAAGTTGCTCAGCGCTGCCGTTCAGATCCTGGGTGACCGACCGGAGTTCCAGCAGATGCTCCGTGACAACCGCGACCTGATACCGACGTTCATCGAAGAGTCGCTGCGCATGCAGAGCCCCACTAAGGTCGACTTCCGCCTCGCCCGCAAGACGACCAGCCTCGGGGGCGTGCACATCCCGGCTGGCACCGTCCTGATGCTGTGCCTCGGTGCGGCTAATCGTGATCCGCGGAAGTTCGAGAACCCCAACGAATTTCAGCTGGGACGCAGGAACGTCCGCGAGCACATCGCCTTTGGGCGCGGTATCCATACCTGCGCCGGCGCACCGCTGGCCCGCGTTGAGGGACACGTGACCGTACACCGCATGCTCGACCGGATGCGTGACATCACCATCAGCCCTGCATCCCACGGCCCGATCCATGACCGGCGCTATGCCTATGAGCCCACCTTCCTACTCCGCGGACTCACCGAACTACATATCGAATTCAACATGGTGGCCTGAAAATGGTGCGATGGACTCGAGGTGAGGCGGCCCGCGTGCTGATCTATGACGACGTCGATGTCAAGAAGGCGATACTCATGCCGCGTTGGGCAACTTCAGCCAGGGCTGCGTCTGCGGCTCAAGGAGCGTCGTCCAACGGGGCGCCTACCACCGGGTCGTCGAGGGCGTCGCCGGTGTCGCGAACGGCATGAAGTCGGGCGGTCTCATCTCATCCCGATCCGGATGTTCTTGATCTGGCTGAACTCATGCAGTCCGTCGATACCGCCGGTGCGACCGAAACCGCTGTGTTTATAGCCTCCGTAAGGTCCTTGCGGCGAGATCAGGCTGATCTGGTTGATCCACACCGAGCCCGCCTCCAACTGACGTGCAAACCGGTGGGCGCGGGTGAGGTCGCGGGTCTGCACGAACGCGTTCAAGCCGTAGGGGGTGTCATTGGCGATGCGCAGCGCGTCGGCTTCGTCGCGGAATCTGATGAGGGAGACTACGGGACCGAAAGTCTCGGTCTGCGCGAGCGTGGACGCGTTGTCCACACCGCCGAACACGGTGGGCTCGATGAAGTAGCCGTCGGCGAGCTCCCCGCCAATCCGTTTGCCGCCCAACAGCAGTTCACCGGAGTTCTGCGCCACGGCGTCCTCGATGACCGCAAGGATTCGGTCGGCCGAGTTTTGGCTGATGACTGGGCCGAAGGACACGGTCGGATCCATAGGGTCACCGACGTGCGCAGACCCGAGGGTGGCGAGGAACTTCTCCACGAAGGGGTCGTACACCGAGTCCTGCACCAAGACACGGCTTGCGCAGGCGCAACTTTGGCCGGACTGCATGAGCGGGCCTTGATGGGCCGACGTCGCTGCCGCCAGGTCGAGGTCGGCGTCTTCGAAGACGACGTTGGCCGATTTGCCACCCAGTTCGGCCACCACGGGTGTCAGATTGACTGCGGCAGCCGCCAGTACCCGGCGGGCGGTGATGTCACCGCCGGTGAAGTGGATCTTGCGAATGCCGGGATGGCGGACCAGTGCCTCCCCGCCTTCGGCGCCGGCGGGAACCACGTTGACCAGGCCGGCCGGCAGACCCGCCTCGACACAGAGTTCACCGAACCGCAACGCGGCCAACGGCGCTAGTTCCGACGGTTTCAGAACCACGGCATTGCCCGCGGCGAGTGCCGGTGCCACGCACGACGCGGCGACCGCCAGCGCGCCATTCCAGGGGGCGATGACGCCGACCACACCGTACGGTTCGCGCTCGATGAGGTTCACGTCGAAGGAGCCGTTAACCGGAGAACTGGTGCCGTGCGGCTTGTCGACGTAACCGGCGAAGTGGCGCAGGAACCATTCGAGCATGTGTGCGGTCCCGGCGAAGGAGATCGGCACCGCATAGTCATGCACGTTGAGCACGGCCAGTTCGTCGACGTGGTCGTGCACCACGTCGGCCAGGTCGATGAGCATGTCGCGGCGGCGATCCACCGTCAGCGACATCCAGGCACGCTGCGCGTCTCGCCCCGAGGTGACCGCATCGTCGATCTCTGCCGCCCCGGCCAGCGGGACGGTCACATTGGGTCGTCCAGTGGCCGGGAAGACATGCTGGTGGCTTCCACCCGAGGACCGGGTGATCCACTCGCCCCGAATGAACAGACCTGCGGACAACGACACGGCGGTACTCATCGGGACGCGCCCTCCTCGGTCCGCCACTCCTCGAGCACGCATTGCTTCTGGCGCGCGATCTCGTCGTTGAGGTGTGCAGCCTTGGCGCAGCCATAGTAGGCCGCGAAGTGCAAGGCTAGTTCGTCCATCTCGTCGAACGTGATGTCGCGGCTCTTCAGCGCCGCGTACACGTGGCTCACGATCGGGTAGGGCGCGTCTTGAAACGCCACGCACGCCACGGTCACCAGTCGTCGTTCTTTCATTCCCAATCCCGGCCGGACCCACATCTCACCGAACACGAAGTTCAGGATGCCGGCCCCGGTGTACGGATTGTCGCGGCTGGGAAAGTAAGGCACGCAGTTGACGTCGCGGAACGCTTGCTCTCCATGGCTCAGTCGCTCCTGCGGGTCACTCGGCGTGACGAGTGGCAGCAGAGGATCCGGTGGCGGCGGGGTCTGGCCACGCTCGCGGTGGATGCGTTCCCACTGCTCGTCGACGATCATGTTGAATCGTGATGCCTTCGGCCATCCGCTGTAGACCGCGAAATGCAGTACTGTCTCCCGCATTTCGGTGATGGTCACGTCGCCACTGTTCAGTGCTGCGTACACGTGATCGCGCAGTGGGCCCTCGGCATCCGCGGCGGCCACGCAGGGCAGAGTGACGAAGCGTCGGTTGCGGCGGCTGAGTCCTGGTCGATCCCAGACCTCGGCGAAAACGAAGTCCAGCAGCGTGGCGTTCATGGGTGTGGCGTCCTCGGGCGCGGCGAACGTCATCACCTCGGCGAATGCGCGCCGTCCCCGTGCGGAGCGTTCGGTATCGATCGTGGCCATCGCAGCTACTTTCCCTCTGCTCATCGCAGGGTGACCCCTGCGTCGACTTTCAGTTCCAGCCCGGTGACGTACCGGGATTCGTCGGACACCAGGAACAGCACCGCGTTGCTGATGTCGATCGCCTCGGCCATCACGATCGGCATGGCGTTGAGGAAGATCGGCACCAGGTCCGGGCGTGCTTCGGCCAGTAACCCGTGGAGCGACGCAGGCTGCATCCCGGTCGCGACGCCCGTGGGGTGCACGGTGTTCACTCGGATGTTCTGTGCAGCAAGCTCGTTGGCGAGCGCCCGACTCAGGCCGACCACGCCGTGCTTGGACGCCGTGTAGGGGGTGTGTAGCGGTGTGCCCTTCAGGCCGGCCGCGGAACTGATGTTGACCAGGCTGCCGCCGTGCTCCACCAGGTGCGGTAGCGCGGCGGCACAGGTGTTCCACATCCCGATCAGGTTGACGTCGATGACGGTGCGCCACTGTTCCGGCGTGGTGGTGTCCCAGGTGCCGACGGTCAGCACGCCGGCGTTGGCCACCGACGCGTCCAGCCCGCCCAACTGGGCCACACCGTCGTTGACGGCGGCCGCCAAGGCCGCGGAGTCGCGCACGTCCACGACATGAGTGACGGCCCGCCTGCCGTGCTTCTGCACCAGCCGCGCCGTTTCCTCGAGGTCTTCCCTTGTGGCGAGCGGATACTCGACCTCGGGCAGGGACTCACAGATGTCGACCAGGATGAGATCGGCGCCTTCCTCGGCCAACCGCACGGCATGGCTGCGACCCATCCCCCGGGCTGCGCCGGTGACCAGGACCCGCTTGTCCGCAGCCCGCCCGTTGGACGTCGTCACAGCTTGTTGCAAAAGCCGGCGTCCACCGGGAACGTGACGCCGGTGACGTACTTTGCCGAGTCGGATACCAGGTAGGCGATCGCCGCGCTGATGTCCTCGGGCTCAAGGAGTCCGACCGGCATCGGATTCTGCAGATGTGGCCCACCGCCTGGGTAATTCTCCAAGAACGACGTCATTGCCGGGTTGACGGCCATCATGGTGTTGACCGCCGTCGGATGCACAGTGTTGACCCGGATGCTCTCCGAAGCAAGCGCATTGGACAACGTGCGCATGAGTCCGACGATGCCGTGCTTCGATGCGGCGTAGGCCAGCCCGCCGCCCTGGAGTCCGCCGAACCCGCGCAGGCCCGCCGTGGAGCTGGTGAAGACGATCGACCCGCCGCGCTGACCGGCTATCAGGTGGGGGATGGCTGCCTTCGCGGTGTGGAATGCGCCGACCAGGTTGACGTCGAGCACGTCGGTCCACTGCTCGAGCTCTTCCTCGATGGTCAATGCGCGAAACGCCATCGTGGCGATGCCCGCATTGGCACACACGATGTCGAGGCGCCCAAAGTACTCAACTCCTGCGCTGAGCGCAGAATTGAGCGCAGCGAAGTCGCGCACGTCGGCTACCGCGCCGACCATCTTGCCGCCCGCCGCCTCCACCAAGGCGATGGTCTCGTCGAGTTCCTCGCGGCTGGCCATGGGGTATCCGTTGGACGATATGTCGGCGCAGATGTCGACACCGATGATGTCGGCGCCGTCAGAAGCCAAGCGCACTGCATGGCTTCGTCCTTGCCCGCGGGCCACCCCGGTGATGAAGCAGACCTTGCCCTCCAATGAACCCATAGATCCTCGCTTCGTTGCGCTGGCCGCACTCTCGGCGACGTGTGACGTGAGTAACCGTGTTACACCAGGTACGGTAACTTGGTTACTCACAGACGGCAAGGGGGTGTTTTTCTTTGGTCAGTACGGAGGTGAGCCGCGGCGATGGACCCGAGCCGCGAGATCGAATTCTCGACACCGTTGCCGAACTGCTCGAAACCGAGGGGTACGACGCAGTGCAGCTCCGCGAGGTCGCACGACGCGCTCGGACGTCCCTGGCCACCATCTACAAGCGGTACTCGACCCGCGACGAGCTGATCCTCGGAGCCCTGCACGCCTGGATGGATGAAAACCGATATTCGGGCTTAGAGAATCAAGATCCGAAGCCAGGCGAATCGGTCTACGACGGCATGATGCGCCTACTGCGCACCATCTTCGACCCCTGGGAACAACACCCCGCCATGCTCACGGCGTTCTTCCGCGCAAGGGCTTCGCCGGGCGGACAGGAGCTGTTTCGCCGGGGCCTCGACATCACTGTTCCGTCCTTCATGGAGGTACTGGCCGATGTCGACGACGAATTCGTTCGAGATCTCGAGATGATTCTCTCGACCGTCATCTACGGTTTACTGGGTCGCTTCGCGGCGGGTGAACTCGAGATCACCGACATCGTGCCCGGACTCGACCGTACTGTGTACTGGTTGACAACGGGATACGAGGCTTCCAGCCGAGTATCAGGCGGCAACCCGTCGAAGCCGAAATCGTTTGTTGCCCGTTAAACTCTGACGCCGCAAGGCAAGGGATATGGCAGATGGAACCGTGAGGAATATCGTCCACGACCGGTGTCCACCGCCCGGCTCCACGGCGGCAGCACTCGGGTGCGCCACATTGGTGCCGGTCACGATTGATCCCGGAAGGTATTCCAGTCACCGATCGCGGCCAGTCGCCGCCGCTGCTGCGACGCGGTACCCGCGTCGAGCCCGTGGCCGCGGTCCTCGAGATTGCGGATGACCCGTTGACGGTGTTCGACCGGGTTGTGGTCGTCGTACTTGAACTTCGCCTCCACCCGCAGCACCGCCAACCGGACGCCCCGGATGCCGCGAAGCATCCGCCCGTACGGTGCCTCACCGACCGCCACGGTGGCATACCCACCCTCGGGCTGGAAGTCGGCCAGCTGGGTGGCCAGGATCTCGACCTTGGCCTCGGGATCGTCGACAATCGTTGGGCGGCAGACGAACTGGATCGCCGTGTAGTAGCTGGTGGGCACACCGTCCTCGTCGGGCCCGCCCGCCTTGGCCCGCCAGTAGGTCGGGATGTAGGCGTAGTCGCCGATCACCGCCAGCCGAACCTCGGCGGCCGCCTCCAGATGCGGCCACACCGGGTTCGGCCGAGCCAGGTGGACCAACAGCTCAGCCTCGCCGGCGACAGTGAAGTGCGTGGGCACCAACACCGGCGCCTGCGCGGGATCGGCGTTGTTGACCGCCAGCACACCGAACCGGTCGGAGCGGGCCAGCCACTCCTGCCACTCCTCGGTGCCCAGCGAGGCATCCCACGGGTGGATCAGCATGTTCGGTCTCCCTATCCTGTCGAGGTGCTGTACGAAAGTAGGCGTTGTGCGACGCGGACATCGGGTCCCAGCAGGCGCAGATGAGAAGTCAGATCCTCGGCAGCGTCGTGCAGCTGTTCGTTGGTCATCGGGTCGAGCGCATCGAGGATGAACAACGCCGCCGTGGTGCGTTCGTCCAGTTGGGTGCGGCGTGCCTGGCGCCAGTTCCAGCGCCGGCAGGTCACGCCAGCGTCGTCGCACCAGGCCACCTCGCCGGCGTCGGGGTGCTCGATGACCGCAACACCGTTGGCAGTGGTGTCGAAGGGCTCGACGCCGGCGGCGCGGATCAGTTGTGGCGCACCGCAATACTGCGAAAGATCCTCCCCACCCACGGGCAGCTGATGCAGCACCGACACGGCGTTGTAGAGGTCGGTGAGCCGGTTGATCCGAGGCAGCCCACCCTCGGCGCGGCGGGTCAGGGCCTCCACGCTGTTGCGAGTGCGCTGCGGCTTGGCCCCGAACGCGCGATAGGCCTCGCGCCACGCCGCGATATGCGGCAGCTGGTCCACCGGCTGTTGGCGAAGTGCCTGGCGGGCAACCGCTTCCGCCTGCTGCAGCAGCGCTTCGCTGGCAGCGTCGCCGGGGCCCCGCACCAAACCGTCAACCGCCAGCAACACGGCGCGGTAATCAGGCCGCAACGCGAACACCGCATCGTCGACACGAGCGCCGTTGAGGAACGTGTCCAGCGAAAGCGCCTCAGCCATGGTGGGTTTCCGACGGCGCCGCCACGCCCCCCACTCCGGGCTCGAACACCGCCAACGAGAACCGAGCAGACTCCTGGTGGGGATTGGCGTAGGCGTGGTCGATATCGCCGGGGAAGGCCATGGCATCCCCGGTTGCGAGGGCGAACACCTGATCGTCGACCTCGACGGTGAGCGCGCCGTCCAGCACGTGCACCAGTTCCTTGGTGCCCGTGGCATGAGCTTCGCTGGCGTGGTGATCCCCGGGTCCCAACGACCAGTGCCACAGCTCGACAACATCAGGAGGTGTCGTGCCGGCCACCAATACACCACGCCCGCCGGCCGCACCGCTCCACAACTCCGCACCCCCGCCACAGCGGGTGACCTTCACCGATCTCAGTTCCGGCGGCTCCACCAACGCCGGCAACCCCACACCGAGAGCGTCACTGAGCCGAAGCAGCGTCCCCACACTGGGATTGACCGCCCCCTGCTCCACACTGACCACCATGCGACGGCTCACCGACGCGGCCCCGGCAAGCTGATCCAACGTCCAACCCCGCGCCCGGCGCTCCTGCTTGACCCGCGCACCGATCGCCGCAGCGAGCTTGGCAGCATCCCCATCCATGCAGTGCACGATAGCGCACCATTAGTGCATTAGTCCACCAGGTCGATGCCCTCCGGGGTGGCATCCGCAGACGCTTCCGTGATCGCCAGCGACAGCGGCGGCTCGGCATGCGTCGTTCCAGGAGCCGCTCGCACCCCCAAGCCGGTGACACCGATTCAACTGTGCGCCAATGGTTGTCGCTGAAGACCACATAGGATCCGCGCGGCTGACCTTTTGCGCAAAGAGTTGTTGCCCCGATCCTATCGGCCGAGCTAGTGGCCGCTCATCGTCGCCAAGGACTGGTGGTGGCCTGACAGCGCGGCATTCACTGAAGCCGCGCGTCTGGCCGACTAGCTGCAGTCAGTGCCGGACGCCCGGTGTTTCCACGAGTGTGGTTACGGGCTCGCGTCCGTGGGCGCGGTGACCGCCGTCGAAGTTCCAGCCGATCCAGGAAGCCCAGATGTTTCGGGGGTTGGGAGATGCCCCGCCCGGCCACCAGCCCCGGCCCCTCTACGCGGAACTAAAAATCGGGCACGGCGGCCTAGCGTTTGCCCGCTCAGCTCATCGACTCTATGGTCCGATAGGCATCAAACTGTGAATTATGGGCTAGTGTTGGCAGATGGTGGATCTGCGCGATCGGATGTTCGGCCTCAGCGTGGCGCGCGGACGGTTTGCTGACGACGCTTTCATTGCCAGAACCAGGGTCGGTTGGTCAATGCGATGGGTGCGGTAGTTCGCCATTCTTTTGGCGCGAACTCGACGACGGCAGTGCGTGACGTGAGTAACGATCGTCTCTGCGAAAGTACATGCTGGCAACCGATGTCGAGGCGGACCGGTGCCCCGCGGGATCGTGCCGCCGTACCTTCTCGATTCCCTCCCGAGGAGCGCTTGGCGCCGATCACAACGCGGCGGGTAAACCATTAACACAGTGAGAGTTCCGCCTCGCGCGCCGCCGCTGCAGCCTGCCCCGCCCGTCGTACCAGGCGCGGCGTTTGTGGTCGGCTCACTCGCCGCCGTCCTCGCCCTGAGCGTGTTCGCAGTGCTGACGCACCCGCCAGCCCTGGCGATTGCAGCGTGGTGGCCCGCCGCGGGTATCGCGCTCGGGTTGGGGATCCGGTTTCCACGCAAGTACCTTTGGATGTTCGCCCTCGCGGTGTTCGTGATCAACCTGCCGGTTGCGCTGTACGCGGGACGACCCGGCCCGCTCGCGGTGGCAATCTCGATCGGCGCCGCCATCGAGCTGGTCGTCGGGACACTGATCATGCGGGGCCGCAACGATCAGCTGCCCACCCTGGCCTATCCCCGCGACGTCGGTCGGTTGCTGGTGGCGGCCATCACCGCGGCGGTGGTCTACGACCTCCTGTCGGCCGGGGCGGCGTTCGCGCTGGGCGACTGGCCGGACGCGTGGACACGATTGATCACGGGGGCGCCGAAGCATGCCGCAGGCATGCTGCTCCTGACGCCGCTGTTCATGCAGCACCCGCACCGCCCGCGACAAGCGGGACTGCTAGAGACGACCACACAATTCACGGCAACCCTCACCGCCGCGGCAGTCGTATTCGTGTTCAACCCCGGGTGGCTCAACACCGCGTTCCTGACATTTATCCCGCTGGTCTGGGCGGCGTTGCGGGTGTCGACCCGGCTGCTGCTGACCGAGATAGTGGCGATATCGGTGATCGCGTCGTACGGGAGTCAACGGGGCATAGGACCATTCTCCTTCGTGCATTTGACACCGAAGACCGGCAGCATCCTCCTGCAGACATACGAGCTCTCGATGCTGATCGTGTTCCTCACACTCTCCCTCGCCGTGGGTCAAGTCCGGGAGACAGCGCAACAGCTCCGCCAAGGCGAAGACGTGTTCCGCAGAATCTTCGATGGCTCGGTCGCAGGAAAGCTGATCGTCAGCCAGGACTCCGACGGTTGGATCGTCGAGCGAAGCAACGCATCGGCGGCCGCGATCCTGCCGGGCCTGGACGAGGGATACACGCGACTGACCGCACTGATGGGCGCACGAGCCAGCACTGCGATATCCGAAATGGCGGACGGCCTGCACGAAGGCCACGCAATGCTGATTGTGACCACCGACGAAGAACGGATTCTCAACCTCAGCATGGTCCCGATCGACGACGGTCGGCGATGCCCGGTCCTAGCGCTGCAGTTCACTGACATCACCGAGGCCGACCTTGTACGTCGCCTCGAGCAAGAGGAGCTGACGCAGGCGGGTGAACTACAGCGCGCGCTTCTGCCCGCGCCATCTCCGCATGTTTCAGGGTGGAGCTCGGGCGCCATGTCGGTGCCGGCCAAACAGGTCGGCGGAGACTTCTACGACCTCCGGTTCAAACCACAGGACGCGGTGTTGATCCTCGGTGACGTGATGGGCAAAGGGATGGCCGCGGGAATGCTCGCGGTCGCGACCCGAGCCGCGTTGCGCATTAACGCGATCGCGATAAGCCCGTCCGCTGCTTTAGCAAGCGCAGCCAGGTTTCTCGACGACGATCTGCAGCGCACCAGCGCGTTCATCACCTTGGCCTACGTGCACGTGGACCTTGTCTCGGGTGACTATCGATTCGCCGATGCCGGGCACGGATTGCATTTCATTGTGCGAGGGTGTGCGAAAACCGTCGAGAATGTGGCATCTGAGGACATGCCGATTGGGGTCGGCCACAGTTGGGGTGAGAACCGCGGAACCCTGAACCCGGGCGATGGGTTGCTGTTGGTCAGCGATGGGGTGTTGGAGCTCCTGGGAGGCACCTTCGAGTTGCTCCAGATCGCCGTCACCAGGTGCGCCGGGGAAAACCGCGGCGACGTCCAGGGACTGATCGACGCGCTCTGCTCGGGCGCGGACGCTCTGAGCGATCGTGATGACGTGTCCGCCGTGATGTTGCAGCGAGACTTTCCGCCGCGCGCGGCGCTGCTACCGACACCAGTGTTGGTCTAGGGCACAGAGCGGAGGACCATCCGGCGTCTAGCCGCGACACCCCCTAGTGGCGTAGACCTCGTGGCGTAGAACCTCATTGTCCGATCGCTCTGCCGACTTCTAAGAGTTTGAGTGATGTCGGCGTACCGCATCTCCGAGGCGTTGATTCCAAATCGTTAGCGAGGCTAATGTTCCCACGAGTGTTCCCAAAGCCCTTGAACACCGCCCCCGGAGTGTCCTCCGAGGGCCGTTTTACCTGGTAGCCCTGCAGCCGGTTCAGTCCGAACACATCGTTCACGGATGTGCAAGATGATCATGCAGAGGTGACTTATGGATCGTCACGGTTCGTGTCGCCGCCCCGGCAGCGGCGCCGGGTTACCGCTCAACTGCGATCCGTCGTGGTTAAGGCATATGAGTCAGGACAGTCCAGCCGGCAGGTAGCCGAGGAGTTGATGCTCGGCCGCACGACGGTCTTGAAGATCCTGAAGGCTTAAGGGGTGACCGTCCGTCCGCAGGGCCGCAGATCACATTTCATTCGCCCATCGGTCTGGCTTCGAGCAGTGTTGCGAGATCCGTGACATCCCGGTCTTCGTCGTACCGACGAAGAAGGTTGATGTAGCTGCGCTTGTCGACGTTCCAGTCATACTGGAGCACGGGATCGGAATCTTGTGCGGCAACGAACAGTATATCTGCGAGAAGCCTTGTGGTACGGCCGTTTCCGTCGAGGAACGGGTGGATCCTTACCGTCTCGGCATGGGCCACGATACCCAGTTCGTACGGCGTCCAGTCGTCGGTGTTCTCCCATCGATAGAGGATCGTGCCCAACGAATTGCGGAGGTCGACAGCAATCTGCTCATATGCAACCCCGATGTTGACATCGCGTGTCCGCCATTTGCCCGCCCATGTCCAAATATCTCCGTATAGACGGGCGTGCAGATCTTTGAGGAAGTAGTCGGTCAGCAGTTCACTGGGCTGCAGCGAGCCCTCTAGAGCCACAGTGAGAAGCTCCTCGGCCACCTGATCCTGGATGCCCTGTTCCAGGTCGTAGACCGCAGCCCTAGTCACCGGTTCACCCAGGATCTGCACGACATCGGGCAGCAGAGCCACCAATTCGTCGTCGGCAAGCGGAGTTTCGCCATACCCCGGCGTCAGCGACATCAGGGGCGCAGTTTACGCGCGGCAAGGAAACGCTTCACAGTGGATGAGCGGACGAAGCCGGCAGGAATTACTCGATTCTCAAGTTGTGCCGATGCCTTCGTGGATCGGACGGCGGCCCGCTTCACGGCATCCTTCGTCACGACATGACGACGGTTCACGGCCAGCACCTCCTTGTCAATCCTCGGGCGACCACAGATTTTACCGCCATGTGGGCTGTCACTATCACCTACACGGTGGCCTACTGGTAGCCGTTGCTCAACCCAACTCCAGTCGATCCGTTCCTGCTCCAGGCGAATCCGGTCACCCATTCCGCCCCGACCAAGTCCGTATAGAGGTCCAACTCGTCGACCGTCAGGCGGGTCAGCGACCGATCTGCGCTGGACGATCTTCGGTGACCCATCGGTCGCGATGCGCCAGAGGGTCTCGCGGTCCATCAGAACCGAACTGGTCTGCGGCAGCCAGGCCCGCAGACGGTCGAGGATCGCGAAGCCGTGGGTGTCGATGTCTCCCCAGTACATGACGTCAGCATCAGCCAGCCATGGCAGCCGCCGACCCGGTCGACATCGAATCCCTTGCCCCAGATCACGACGCCATCCTCCGGGACGTCGACACTCAGATAGGTGATCTCGTTCTCGACGATGATCGCCGATCCGTGGCCGACAGTCAGCTGGGCCAACTCCGCGGCGCGCACCGCGAGCTCGGTGAGCGCGGCGCTGGCAGTCCCAGCGAAGGCGAGGGCCGCAGCCGAACCAAGCTCGGGTTTGGACCTGAAGCCCAGGCGCTGAGGAATCCCGACGGGGACGAGGAGACGTCCAGCATGCCGCCAAGCACGCGGCCGATGCCTCTCGGCGAACTTGGTATCGACCCCGGGCGCGCTGATCTCGCGTAGATAGCGTCCGATCTGACGGTGAGCGTCGAGCCATCGTAGGCGGCGATCAGCCGCGGCATCTCGCCGTGCGAGGTCGAGAGCGCGATGCGGATGCTCGATCGACCCATGCCCGCACCGCGGGATGGCGGTCGCGCCAGGGCCAGGACTCGTCGAAACGACGAACCACTCGCGGCCACGCCGAGCAGTGCCCAGGCCTGGTCGATACGTGGACACGACCGCCCGGACGGGTAGTCGTTCCGGCCGATCTGCCGCCGCCGACTGATCTCCACTCCAGGCTGTAGCGGCTGATCGTCGCGACGCCCGGCGTCGAGTGCGGCTACCCAGTCCCGTACTGCGGCGAGGTCGTCGCCGATCTGCGGACGGCGTGGGACCGCGCAGCGGCACCTCGATGACTCGAACGGGCGCCGTTGGCGTGGCGCGCAGCAGCGATACCGTCGTCCCATCGGCGCCTGACCCTGGCGGCGATGTCCTCGGGCGTGGTCCATCCCGCGAGTTCATGACGGTCGTGCCGTCCCGGCGGTCCGGTACTCCTCGATGGTCATCGTCTGCAGTCGCGAGTAGGTTCCGGTCGGATTGTCCACGAACCCAATTGCCTTCACATACGGCTCGATGACGTGGACCTTCTGCAAGCGGGGTGACGATCAGCAGCTGCAGCCCGAGCGTCGCGAAAAGATCGAGGGCGTACCGCGTCGAGACATCCGAACCCCGCCCGAATGCCTCGTCGATGACGGCGAACCGGAAGTCGCGTGACTGCTCGGCGCCCCATTCCAGACCGAACTGGTAGGCCAGCGACGCCGCGAGGATGGTGTAGGCCAGCTTCTCCTTCTGCCCGCCGGACTTGCCGTCGGAGTCGCTGTAGTGCTCCCACTCGTGATGGGTGTCGACGTCACGTTCGGAGGCCGAGAACACGAACCAGTTGCGTACGTCGGTGACGCGACGGGTCCAGTTCTTGTCCGATTTCGGCGTAGCCGTCGCGGCCGCGGAAGCGCTCGATGATCCGTTTCACGTCCAGGAAGCGCTGCTCGGAGTATTGGTCACCGTCGACGGCGAGGTGTCGTTGGTCAGGTTGCGCAGGTCGGAACGGAACTGCGCGACATCCTGATTGGTGGTGGGTTCCTTCTCCAACCGGATGTAGCGGCCGGGGTTGTACGGCACCGCGCCGAGGGCATCGTTGATGCGGTCGACACGCTCGTCGATGGCCGACGCCTGTCGGCCCAGCCAGTTGTTGAACCCGGCCAGTTCCTGGATGGCGTTCTTGTTGAGCTGTTCTTTGAACTCGCTCTCGAATCGGGGCAGATCGTCGGTGGCGACCCGGTCCCGGAAGGCGAGGAAGTCTGCGCGGGACTCGACGCTGGCGTCCATGTCCGCACGCAGCTCCTGCCATCGGCTCAGGACCTCGCCCATGTACTGGGTCAGGTTCGGCCGTAGCCGTTGAGCTCGCGGTTAGCCGCTCGATGCGCTTGATGCAGATCTTCGGACAGCGCCGACTCTCGGGGCGGCGCAGTCCGCCGCGCGCATCGGCCGGCTATCCGCCAGGCGTCAGTCAGCGCCGGGTACGACGCCCGCGCCGCCTCGAGCTGCTCCGCCGGCTGCGCGGCGACGAACTCGTCGTCGCGCTTCGCTTGCTCTCGCTTGGCCTGCTCGCCGCCTCGGTGTCGGTCGCCAGCTGCGCCGGTGAGCTTCTCGATCAGCTCCGTCGACCGCGGCGGCTCTGCTCGGCGTTACGCGTCCAGCGCCTGCGTGATCTCCTCCAGCCGCGAGGAGCCCGCCTGAAGCCGGACCCGTTCCGCATCATGCTCTTTCGCGCGCGACTCGGCCTCGTCGGCGTCGAGCTCAATCCAGGATCGAAATCCCTCGACGCGCCGAGCGCATCCAGCCGGCGCTGCAGGCGTCCCGCTCCTCCATCGAGCCTCGGCACTCGGCGGCGCCTCGTCACGTCGGCTTCCAGTCCCGAGTTCGGCCCGCAGCGCGGCGATCTTGCGTTCGTTGGCCCAGCCGAGCACCCAACGCCGCGGGTCGTCAACGCGGTGACGGTCGTCCTTCTCGTGCCGGTCCCCCGAGCGCACCTGGCCTTCGCGGGTGACCGCACGCCGCTCGGCTGCGGAACTCGTCCAGGGTTGCCGCACAACGGAAGTCGGCGCGCTTCACGAGCTCGTCGCGAGATACTCCTCGAACGGCCCGTCCCTGACCTCGATGCAGTCGGCCAGCAGCAGCCCGTCGTGTGCTGTCGGCTGCAGGCGAACCGCGGTGCCGGGGACGCGTTCGTAGACGAGCTTGGCTCCACCGCCTGGCCGCCGCGACCGCGGACGTGAGCCGGCGCCCGTTGACCCACGCGGCGACGGCGTCGTAGTGCCGTTGCGGCACCAGCAACGACAGCGCGAAACCCCGCAGCACACGTTCGGCGGCGCCTCGCCACTCGGCATGCTCGTCATAGACGTCGAGCAACTCGCCGGCGTACGGCAGGTCTTCCGGCGTCAGACCCAGTCGCCGCGCACAACTCGGCGCGCACCTCGACCTGCTCCGCGGCAGGTTGCTGGTGCGTTGCTCCAGGCTCGTCGAGCTCCTCGGCGATCACGTCGCACTTGCGTTCGGAGCTCCTGCTCGCGACCGATCGCATCGGCGGTCGGCTCGTCGAGGTCGCGCTTCTCGTCGGTGAACCTGGGGCGTTCGTCTGCGACCAGGGCGACAGCGGCGGCGAACGCGTCGCCGCCGGCGACCGGTCGAGCCCGGCGTCGGAGACCGCGGTGTCGAACAGAGCCTGTGTCTCGCGTCGCTTTTTCGCCTGGTCGCGGGCCTCGCGTGGCAAGTCGCTCCAGCTCGCCGATGCGGTCACCACCGGCCTTGGCGCGCTCCTCGATCAGCGCGTCGCGCTCGTGGCCGAGCTTCTGCTGCTTGGCCTTCGGCGGTGTCCTGCTCCGCGCCAGCAGCACCGCGCCCTCGGCTTCCAGCCGGGCGATCTCATCGGTGAGCAATCGGAGCGAAGCTCGGCGATGAACAGCCGGACGGCGGCGCGCTCGAGCTCCCGCGCGTCGCGCTCGGCGAGGGCGGCGTCGTATTTCGCCGCGGTCGTGCCACGATGGGCTCCAGCGCTTCGAGTTGCTCGCGCGCGCGTTTGACGGCGTCGTGGGCCTTGGTCAGATCGTCGAAGTGGCTGATGATCTCGCGGACACGTCGGTCGAGTCGCTCGGTTCGAGCATGTGGTCGCGGACGAAATCGTTGAGGTTGCCGACCGATTTCATCGAGACGGTCTGATGGAACAGTTCCAGGGCCTGCTCGGAGCGGATGCCGAGCAGTCGCCGCAACGAGGTGGCGTACTTGGGGAACTCGTCGAAGATCTCTGCCCCGGCCGCCCGCAGCCGCCTGCGCAGATCGCGCAGGTCGGTGCCGAAGTCGGCGAAGTCCGTCGCGATCGAGAGTTCCTTTGTCGGCGGTGACGAAGAACCGGTAGGGCTGCCCGGTGCTCTCGCGCTGCTGGAAGACCTGGGCCAGGGTGACCGTCTCGTCGTAGCCGTGGTTGGTGAAGACACCGAGGATCACCGAGTACGTCCGTTTGTTCTCCCGCAGGCCATTCGCGCGGGATCTGCCGGTGGATTCGTTGCGCTCGGACTTGTAGTGGCCTTCGACGTAGGAGCGCAGGGTGCGTTCCTTGGCGTCGGCGCCGGCGGCCTTGTTGTAGGCGAGCCTGTGGGCCGGCATCAGCAACGTGGTCAGCGCGTCGACGATCGTGGACTTGCCCGAGCCGATGTCACCGGTCAGCAGCGCGGTCTCGGCGCCGGGAGTGAACCGCCAGACCTGGCTCGTCGAAGGTGCCCCAGTTGAAGACCTCCGAGTGCTGCAGCCGGTAGCCGGCGCCGTCGAGTGCTGCCGAGTTCGACCGTGGAGAACAGTCCTTCACTCATCGGCGGTCACCGCTCCGGCGTACTCGCGCAGCTTGCCGGCGAAGTCGGACAAGCGTCTGGGCGTCGACGTAGGCCTTGAGGATGCGCCGCACCTCCCAGTGGTCGCTCTGGCCGCGCAGCTGCCGCAGGAAGCCGAGTTCGGCCGCCTTCTTGATCGGTCGGTCTCGGCGTGGTCGACGACGCGCGCGTCGTTGGTGGACTCGGCCTGGAAGAGCCGCAGCATCTCGACGATCTGCTCGGTGGTCAGCACCAGTCGTCCTTCACCGCCGCTGGTCTCGAACTCGACGAGCCGCTTGCGCAGCAGCACCAGCAGCAGACTGACGTTGTAGGTCAGGGCCCGCTGCGCACCAGTCGCGGCAGCGCCTCCTCGCCGTCCTCGTCGGGCCGGGAGCGCAGATAGGCGTAGCCCTCGTCGTCGTCGATGACGACGTCGACGCCGATGGTGGCGAAGTGGTCCCGGACACCGGCCCCGACCGTTCCAGAGTGAGCCAGGTGTCCTCGTCGGACTCGCGGTAGACGACGCCCTGCATCAGCCGGATGATGGCGCGGCGACCGCGTGTTCGTCGCTCATCGTCGCCTCACCGTCACCTTCGGCAGTCGGGCCCGCTTGGTGACTCCGGGTCGGCCGGGTCGCGGTAGTCCAGCAGGTCTCGTCGCTGTCGTCCATGTCGATGTCGACCTCGTCGTCGTCGAGCGCGAGGTAGCCGACGATCTCGGCCGCGCCCTGCTCGATGGGGTGCATCGCGATGATGTCGGACAGCAGGGCCGACGAATGCTCGCGGCAGGACGGCGCGGATGTTGCTCGGCGAGCCGGGCCTGGTCGATGTAGGTCTGGGTGAACAGCAGGTCGGCAGTCGACTTCCTCGGTCGCGGGCGGGATGAGGCTCTCGACCGCGACCGCGCCGGCGGCTGTACAGCGGACGCTCGAACGGCAGCGCGATCTCGATGCCGGGCTCGTCGACCTCGAGCCCGAAGGCCGGCGGGTCGTCGCGGACGCTCGAGCGCGGCGCTCTCGACGGCGCGGACCAGGTCCAGGACCCGTCGGTTCTCCAGCCACACCTGATCGTCGAGGAATCGGCGCAGCTGTTCGGAGATCTGCCGGACGGTGCGCTGGGCCCGTTCGGCAGCCTCGGACCAGTCGTGGTGGATGCCGCTGAGCCGCTGGTCGGCGTCGATCGGCGTCGAGCCGCTGCACCTTGGCGAGCAGGTCGGTGAGCTCGTCCTGACGTGACTCGGAGAGCAGGAAGTCGTAGAACGCTTGGAAGCTGCGGCCCTGGTCGGAGCCGGCGATCTCGGAGCGGCTGCCGACCAGTTCGGCGAGCAGCTCGCCTTTGGAGCCGTCCCAGGCCGCGATCCTCTCCCGAGCGGCCCGGTCGAGGAGGCGGAAGTTCTCCTCGACCTCACGGAAGTCGGACAGCAGCTCGCGGGCGGTGGTCGGTGAACTGTTGGTAGCGGTCGCGGACGCCGGTCGCGTCCAGCACGGCGACGTCGCCCCGCTTCGACGGCTGCGATCTCCGCGTCGAGTTCGTCGCGGCGGCGACGCAGTTCGGCCAGCCGCGACTCGGGGTCGGTTTCGGTGCCGTGCACGATCTGGCGCAGCAGCTCGACCACGGTGTGCAGCCGGGACTCGGTGCCGACGAAGGACCTGCCCTGCAAGCTCGAGGACCCACGCGTAGGCCTTCTCGAACGCCGGCGTGACCTCGTAGTGGACCTCGTCATCGCCAGGCGGGTAGAACCGCCGCAGGTAGCCGGCGTCGGTGGCCGCCCAGTCCTCCAGATAGGCGCGCGGCTCCTTCGGGTACCGCGGCTCGCCGCTCTCGTGGGAGCGGCGTTCAGCGCGTAAAGGTGGTCGTCCAGCGCGGCCGCGAGCCGCGCTGGCCGGGCAGGCGCCGCGGTTGTCTTCGACGAAGAAGTGCCCGAGGAAGGACAGGATCAGCGTGGCATTGCCCGCGCGCAGCAGTCGCCATGCGGGGTGCCGCTCCCGCAGTGCGTCGATCGCCTCGTACTCCATCAGGGCAGACTAGAGAATACAGCCGACAGAATCTTGCGTGCTGGCCAGCAGAGTTACTTGCACAACTGCGGACGGGGGTTTCGCATGGTGACCACGTCGGGTTTGAATCGATTCAGGCCGGGATTCCTGAAGGAACCCCGGCCTGAATCTCGTAGTAGCGGGGACAGGATTCGAACCTGCGACCTCTGGGTTATGAGCTAACCGGTCGCGGCTCTTCTGCAATACGCTCGGTCTCATAGCTGTAGGTCATCGACGTTCAGGCATCCAAGCTATCCCGCCCCGTCCCGCTAGTTCGCGTCGGTTCCACCGTGTTCCGTGTCCAAATCCGTGGCCACCACACCAGGCAGGAATGTTCCTCCATCGTGTTCTCGGTCGCGCGTTGATCGGTGTTGCGCAGCGGGGTGGTTGTGTCGTTATGGCGGGCGAGCGATCAAAGAGAACACCGCGTGAGCCGCTTGACATCGCAACTAAACGGCCTCGATGGCACCCTTTGAATCGGCATGCACCTCTGTGAGAGCTAGAACATGGGCCCATCACGCCGTGGTCGCGGAATCACGAAGACACAGGTAAGCGATTGAGCGGCTGGTCCTCAGCTCTGTTTTGATGATTCCCGCTAAGACGAGGCCAAGCAAGCAGTCCGGCGCGTTGGGAATCGAGTAGCCGAATACTTACCGCGGGCGATAAGCAAACCGTCATCATTGGACTCACGATCATTGCCGGCACCGACACGACTGAGTGCGGGGAGCGGCTAGATGGCAAATCAGTACGCCTGGGGAAACACAGATCGGGAACGCCAACGGCTTGCAAGCCAAGGTGACGCGCTGCGGCCGGCGACGGAAAGGCTGTTCCGAGCTGCTGGGATCGGCCCGGGTATGCGTGTGCTTGATTGCGGATCAGGCGGAGGCGATGTATCGATCGTTGCCGCGGAGCTAGTGACCGCGTCCGGTGAAGTTCTCGGTATCGACCGCGACGCCGGTTACGTCGATGCCGCAAACCGCCGCGTGAAAGACATGGGGTTGACGCACGTCCGATTCGAGGCGGTCGACATTTCCTCCCCTCCTGAAGGGCCGTTCGACGCTGTTGTCGGCCGGTTGGTGTTGATGTATCAGCCCGACGTCGAGGCTGTACTGCGAGCCCTCGCGGATCGTCTTGAACCGGGCGGCGTTATGGCGTTTATGGAATACGAACACAATCCACCTAACCAGGGGCTTATGTGGCCCCGTAGCCCATCGGGAGACCAGCTGATGCGATGGATCGACGCTGCCTTCGATGCACTTGGACACCAAGCACGGATGGGCACGCGCTTGCCGTCACTATTGCGGTCGGTTGGCCTGAAACCGCAGCCCCCGCACGAGCTGACCGGGGCGGTGTATACCGGCAACACCGTGCTGGAACACCAAACCACCATGGTGCAGAGCCTCTCGCCGGTGCTCACGGCCCACCGCATTGCCACCGAGGAAGAGACCGACATCGACACGTTCGCCGAACGCGTCAGCTCCGAGCTCGGTCCCGACCCGGTGTTGGTATCGGGCCCGCATCTCGCAGTTTGGGCAACCAAGCCCCTAGCACCCGACGACGCCGAACGCGCCAACCACCCGGTGTGACTACGACGCAGCTAAGCCGGCAAAAGGCGAAGATGATGGCCAGAACTAGCGACGACACGTGGGACGTCTTTGAGAGCGTCGGGGTAACGGCCTTGGGCACAGCTAAGGGGCGGGCCAAAGAAACCACCAGCGAGTGCCCCTTATTCGCCGATCCCTATACACAGCTGTTTCTTGACGTGGCCGCTGCCCATGGCATTTCGTACTCGCAGTTCACCGACGACATGATCGCCTCGACGAACACGCCCTAAATGTTCTGGCAGTGGTGGGGCGCCTGGGTGGCCACTCCTCGCGCGTCGGCACAGTCGTTCAGGGAGGTACGGCTGGACGCCCGCGGCTGCGGCGGGGAGTCGGTATCCGTCGCACCGCAAGCCGGAAGAGGGTCCTAACCAGGTGTCTCATTAGCGTCTGGTCGGCGCTGCGGCGCGGGCTCGGCGGCGAGGCCGGACGGTCGCCGATGTGCCGGTGCGGGCACAGCGCTATGTGCCATTGGGACGACTCCGATAGCTGCCGCCTCATCGACTACGTGACCGACGAATTCTGCGCGTGCATACGGTTTTCCCCGCCACAAAATTTTTCAAGGTGGATGAGTCCAGTGGGTGTTAAGCGGCCGTCGTGTCGGTCTCCTGGGTGGTTGGTTGATCCAGACGGTGTCTGGCAGATTGAGGATCTTCGGCGCGCAGGTCGTGCCGAAGCGGTGCGGGTGGCGGGCGTGGGCGTCGGTCAGCACGGCTCGCCGATCGGCGGCTTTGTCGGTGGCCAACCCGAAGTGCACATCGGCGGGTGTGCGGAGCCCGATGCCGGTGTGACGATGATCGTGAATAAACCAATCGGTGAAGCGCCCCATGAATTGCCTTGCTTCCCAAAGTGATCCGAAGCGTTCAGGAAACTGCGGCCCGTACTTCAACGTCTTGAACAGCGACTCGGAGAACGGGTTATTGTTGAACACCCGTGGCCGCGAATGCGACCGGGTGACCTTCAGATCGGCCAGCAAATCGGCGACGGTCTTGCTGGTCATCGACATCCCCCGATCAGCGTGCACAACCCTGCGGGATACCGTGGATGGTGAAGATCTGCGCCATCAACTCCTCGGCCAGCACCCCTGATTCGTGGGCATGAACCTCGACCCCGACCAGGTAGGGGGAGTAGATGCCGATCATCACGTAGGCATCGAAGTAGCTGCCCTTCACCGGGCCTGCGAGCTTGGTGATGTCCCAGCTGGCGGTGGCTAGTTCTTACTATCAGTTCCGTGCCACCACGACAGCGGCGAGGGCCGCGGCGATGAGGGCGAACGCAATGATCACTGTGGCCAGCTCGGTCCAGCCGCCGGAGTCGAAGACGAGGCCGCCCATCCAGCCGAGAACGCTGGAGCCGGCGTAGAAGGACAGGTTGTACAACGAGGATGCCTGCGCCTTCCCGACTGTGGCCGCGTGGGCGGTCCACCCCGAGGCGATCGCGTGTGCTCCAAAGAACCCTGCGGTCGCCACCACCAGTCCGCCCAGGACGACGATCACATTGGTCGACGCTGTCGCTGCCGTGCCGGAAACCATCACCGCGATGGATGTCAGCAGGACAGGTTTGCGGCCGAATCGGGTGGCGACCGCACCGGCGCGTGCCGACGCCCAGGTACCCGCGAGGTAGGCGACGAAGACCAGGCTGATCACCGTTTGCGGCAAGTGGAACGGTGCGGCCGCTAGCCGGAATCCCAGGAAGTTGTAGAGCGCGACGAATCCGCCGGTGAGCAAGAACGCCACAGCGTACAAGGCCAGTTGGCGTGGTGCCCGGAGGTTCGCGGCCAGGCGGGCGACGATACCGCCATGGTTCATGACGCCCGATGCGTTCGGCGGCGTGAACCCTCGTGCCGGTGGGGTGAGCACGATGAACGCGATTGCGGCGATGGCGCAGAGGACGGCGACGGCGAGGACGCCGATGCGCCAACTGCTGCTGTCGGCGAGTGGCCCGGCGACGACCCGGCCGAGCAACCCACCAATCGTGGTGCCGGCGACGTAGGTGCCGGCTGCTCGGGTGGCGTGCTGGGAGGCGACCTCCTCGGTCAGGTAGGCGATCGCGATCACCGGAACGCCGCCGATCATGAGTCCCTCGAGCACTCGGCCGGTCAGCAGCAGGGTGAGGTTCGGCGCAAAGGGGACCAGCAGCCCGACCAGTGTGGCTGCGATGACCGCGATTGACATGGCTCTGACGCGGCCGATTCGGTCGGAGACCATTGACCACGGGATTACCCCGGCTGCCAGGCCGAGTGTGGCGGCGGAGACGACGAGCGCTGCATCCGATGCCGGCACGCCCAGATCGCCCGAGATCTGCGGCAGGACCGCTTGCGGGGAATAGAGCTGCGCGAACGTGGCGACTCCTGCGCAGAACAGCGCTGCCAGCACTCGCCGGTACTCCGCCGAACCCCGTAAATGTCCATCCCAGGCGGAGCGGGTGAGAAGCGCGTCGGGTGTGCGAGTCACCGTTCGACGGTAGGAGTGCCACTGTGATGTGTCCAATGCATCACTTTATTAAATGTTATGCGCATGACGCATCGACCTGCCGTGTGCCGCGTAGCTGAGTGGGGCGGGTCGGGTCGGGCGAATTCGCCCGTCGGTGTCACGGTGGTGGGTGCACCGGTGCGTTGTCGGCGGTTTTGAGGAATTCGGCGAACCGCTCCGCGGCGGGGGGCAGAGAGCGTGCCTGCAGCCACGCCAGACCTACCGGTCGCTCGGCCTGGGGGTGCGACAGCGGCACATATGTGGCCAGGGGTTCTCCGCGCAGGGGTTGGGGCAGCGGGACGACAGCGATACCGAAGCCTGCGGCCACAAGTCCTTCCATGGTCGGGATTTCGGTCGCTTCGAACACCACGCGCGGGTTGATCCCGGCGGCGTCCCAGAGCTCGTTGGTGAGGCCCCGCAGTGCGAACGCCTCGCCCAAGGCGATGAAGGGTTCGTCCGCTGCCTCGGCGAGCCCGACGTCGCTGCGTGTCGCGAAGGGGTGCTCTCGGGGCACTACCAGGCACAACCGTTCGACATGCATTTGATACCAACCGAAACCGGCGTGCTGCGGGCGTGGCGCGGATATGGCGAGGTCGACCTGTCCTCCGGAGAGGAGTTCGTCGATCTCGAAGCTCGCGGCCTGCGTGAGGGCGAACTGGACCTGTGGCGCCGCGCTGCGAAACCTACGCAGCAGGTCGGGCACAAACCAGCTGGCCAGTGAATGCAGAAACGCCAACCGCACGGTGCCACTGTCGGGATCGCGCAGCGCGGCGATCCTGTCGCTGGCCGACTGCATCTCCCGGATACTGCGACGCGCGTGCTCGGCCATGATCTGGCCATAACTATTGAGACGCAACCGGCGGTTGATCCGGTCGAACAGAGGCGCGCCGACCTGAGCTTCGAGCCGTCCCAACGCCCTCGACAACGTGGGTTGAGAAACACCCAGTTCGGCGGCCGCGTCAGTCATGTGTTCTGCCTCGGCAAGTACCACAAACCACCGCAACTCCTCCAACTGCACACCTCACCATACGATTCAGACATCGAAACACCCACCTTGTTGCGTGGCGCGCATCAGCACGATTCGTGACCTGAACTCCCTGTACTTGTTCAGCCGGCGAAGCAGGGCCGCGTTGGCCGTCGGGTCGGCACTGACCGCCGCCGCGGCCTTTGCGGCGACCGCGGTGGGCTCCCTGGTGGCCGTCGCCGCAGTGCTGTTCCTGGGCGGGATGGCCGCGGCCAGTAGCAACTCGGCGAGCGGCCGCCTCGTGGTTGGCTGGTTCCCGCCGCAGCAGCGCGGGCTGGCCATGGGTATCCGGCAAACCGCACAGCCACTGTGAGAGGGGTCGAGGGTGTTGATGCGCATCCATGCGGTCTCGGTGCTGCTGGTGGTGCCGTAAAGCCTGATCTGGATCTTCGCGTTGGGATCGGCACTGCAGCAGAACGGTGTCCGATCCAGAACATTGTCGAGAGTGAGGGCGATCCCCGCTGCCACGCTGCCGCCTGCGATCGCCAACGCGTAGCGATGCGGGCGGACACATAGCCCGACCCCGCTCAGTTGACTGGCAGAAGGCACTTATTCGTAACGTGTCCTATTCCTTCGGCGGATCTGCGCGTCACTGCGCGTGGCGATATAACCTGGCAGATTCGTGGCGGATGCGAAGAGAGGCTGGCCTGGGCAGGCGTCAATTCCGTAGGGGGTCACTGCGGCGCCAGCGCACGCACCGAACGAGGCGCCTGAGGCCCTAAGCTGCAGTGCCAATGTCAGACCGCCCTTCCCGGCCGGTGATACCGGTGAGCCGGGTCAATGCGGTGAATCCGTCGTCGGTTCCGGGCCAGTGCGCACGTACGGCGTCTAGGCCGGCGCGGCGGACGACGCTGCGCAGGACGACGGTGACGATGATGGCGTCGTCGGCGTAACCGAGGATCGGGATGAAGTCGGGGATCAGGTCGATCGGCATCGCGAGGTAGGCCAGCAGCAGCCCGAGGCGGACGCGGACCCCGCGCGGCAGGGTGCCGTCAGCGGCGAGGCGACGCAGCAGCCGCAACACGTCGGGCAGAATGCGCAATGCTTCGCGCAGCAGCCCGCCCCGCGGCCGGAGAATCGCCAGCGCGATCACCAATGCCAGCCAGGCCAGCAGCAGCGCGCCGACGACGCCGATCAACAGATCCGACCAGAACGAGCCCGTCACGACTCCTCCACCACGTGCAACCGCTGCGGCGGGGCGTGCGGCGGCGGCCGTTGACTCACGGCAGCGGACACGGGGTCGCGGCGCGGATGCGCTGCTGTGACGGCGGGTTGCGGTCAAGCAGGACAGCGGGTCGGATCGGCCGGTGGCACAAGTTGCCGCCGCAGTTGGGACACATACCCATCAAGTGGCCGTCGACGCAGCGACGGCAGAAGGTGCACTCGTACGTGCAGATCATCGCCTCCGTCGACCCGGGCGGAAGATCGACGTCGCAACATTCGCAGTTGGGGCGCAGCTCGAGCACACCCCAGGTCTACCTGATGATGACTGCCGGCACACACCAGCCGCTAGGCGGGACGCGCGTCGGCGCCGGCGAGATTCGCAAGTTTCTCCTTGGTGTGCCGTTCCACGAACAGCGGAACGAAGTCACGGATCGGCGCCTCTTCGAATCGGTGCAGGACCGAGCCCACGGTGTCCTGCACGGTCGCTGGGGGTACCTGCGGGAACTGCGCGGGCAGGCGATCAACCACCTGCCCGATCAAGTGATCCTCTTCGGCGGTGACAACCATCCGTTTATCGTGCGGCACCACCTGGGGTTCTCACGAGTGGAGTGAACAAGAAGTAGCCAGACAGCAAACGCCAGATCAACTCATCTCTCTGATGAATGCGGGTGCCCCTGTCGGTTCACTACCTCGGATCGACCAGATCTGCATCAGGGCACTTCAGGCCCTACCGTGTAAGGCAGACCAGACCGCCGACCGAATGAGGCCAGGTGTCCAAACCAAGTAAAGCGCCGGTGCGCAAGGCCCCCGACGATGCCGCCTTGGCCTGGGAGCTTGCCGCCACAGCGCACCCGTATCTCAGCAGAGTCGACGCCGATCGGATCTACATCGCCCTGGGCATCGGCGAGACGTTCGACGCGATCGACGCCCTGATCACCGCCATCGCGCGCAACCACATCCCCCTCAGCGACGACCTGGCGGCGACCACCGCCACCTGGCTGGACTGCTACCTCGGTCAAAACGCCGAACCCCGGCTGCGTCAACTCCTCACCGAGGTCACAACCCACCCGCCGCAACAGATCTCAGCCGCCACCGAACCGGCAAGATCGGGGCCGGACGCAGCGCCGGACCGGCGGCGGTCCGGTTAGTCAGTCACTGCTCCACACCCCGTGAATCCGCCGCACTGGCAGTCAGCCGTGCTGATCGACGAAGCTCACCCGGTCGGCCATCAAATGCCCCCACCCGCCGTTCGCCTCAGCTCGGTGCGCGACGTGCGCGCTGCCGCCCCCACCAGGTCCACCAAAGCGCCCGCCAGACCGCCCGATCCCGATACCGGTGTGGTGTACCGCGGCGCCGAGGTCGTCGACGAACGCCTCCCGCTGCGAACATCGCCGCAGTCCCATCACAATCCCGATCGCCACGTCGATCACCCGCCGCGACGCGGGATCTCCCTGGTGTTGGAACACCGACCGTCATCAACACGGTGCCCGTAACCGCGGACTGGCTTCGGAGACGCGGACATGCCATCTGGCCGGTGTCGCGCACGGCGAACCCCTCGCGCGGCGCGACCATCACTCAGCACATCGCGGGCTATATGTGCACCACCTACCGAGCCAACTATTTCTAATTCGCCCTAGAGAACTTCGCTGCTGGGAAGGACTTCGGCAGCCCCGATCGGCGGAGCTTGTTGCTGGAGCCCTGCGTGCCGTCGCGGTGCTTGGCGAGCACGACGCGGGCCTCGATGGCGTGCAGGACTGACCGCCAGTGCTTCTGCCCGGCGGGCTTGTGGGCGAAGGGTTCCATGGTCAATCGCGTTGTTCGCCTGGCAGTTTGAGCGAGTGTGGATTCGCGCTGTGTGCGTCCCTCGGTGAACAGTCCGGCTTCGGTGAGTCCGACCCCGACTAAGACCAGGGTGACGGGGAATGAGCGACGTACTTGAGGTGGTTACTGACTTTCACTCCGTCGGCGGTCCGCCACTGCAGGAAGTGCAGGTCGTCGATTTTACCGACCGCAGAGGCCACGATTACACCGTTGACCTGCGCTGATACGTAGCTTACATGTTCGCGACGTGGCGGCTACCAGCAACACACCAATGGTCAAGTCGCGCGGTAATCGGGCGATCTGTTGTAGCCAATCGCAGGATTATTCGCGCCTGACCTGACGCAAAATTTGCGGTTTTGCGCCATGACCAGGCGCGCAGTGCCACGCTCCGAAAATGATAGATCGGAGACGCTTTGTTGTCCTGTCGGCGGCGGCCGCCGCCGCGGGTGTGGCGGCGGCCTGCTCGACGAAAAAGGCGGAGGCGCCCGTCACCACTGCGGGTGCGGACGCCAAGGCCGTCGAGGTCAACCTGAACCCCGCCGAAACCGAGATTGACCTCGGCGGCGTGTCGGTGCGCACCTGGGCCTATACCGGACACGTTCCCGCCAAGGAGATCCGGATCCGCAAGGGGCAGACCCTGCGAGCGCCCGTGACAAACAATCTGCCGCAGGAAACCACCGTCCATTGGCACGGCCTGGCGGTGCCGAACGCCATGGACGGCGTCGCGGTGCTGACACAGCCGGCGATCGCCCCCGGGCAGAGTTTCAACTACGAGTTCGTCGCGCCCGAGACCGGAACCTATTACCTGCATTCACATGTAGGCACGCAGTTGGATCGCGGTCTGTACGGTCCATTGATCATCGAGGACCCGAACGAGAAGGTCGGCTACGACGATGAACTCGTAGTGGTGCTCGATGACTGGATCGACGGCACCGGCACCACTCCCGACCAGGTTCTGGAGAACCTGAAGACGGGTGGCATGAAGCCGATGTCGAACACGCCCGGCGCAGGCGTCACCCCCACCACTCCGCTGGGCGAAGACGGCGGTGACGTCACCTACCCGTACTACCTGATCAACGGCAGGGTTACCACCGATCCGCAGGTCAAGGATTACCGCGCCGGACAACGGGTCCGGCTGCGCATCATCAATGCCGGCGGGGACAGCGCCTTCCGGGTCGCGGTGCCCGGTACCCAACTGAACGTCACCCACACCGACGGATTCCCGGTCATCCCCCAGACCACGAACTCGGTCATCCTGGGCATGGGCGAACGGGTGGACGCGACGATCACGATCGGGTCATCGGTGCCGGTGGTCGCGGCGCCGGAGGGCAAGGACGGTTACGCGCAGCTGACCCTGCGGGTCGACGGCGCCCCAGCGGCGGTGAACGTCGACGACTTCGTCAAGACGTTGCGGACGACGCCCGTTCTGAACACCGCGCAACTGGTCGCTGCACCGGAAGTTCAACTACCTCAACGTAATCCGGACATGACCCTCGATCTGCGGCTGGCGGGACCGGTCAACGGCTACACCTGGCCGATCAACGGCAAACTCTACGATCCGCCGAATGACGGCCTGGCGGTAGCGGCCGGTAAGCGGGTGCGGCTGCGTTTCGTCAGCGAGTCAAGGATGTTCCATCCCATGCACCTGCACGGCCACACCTTTCAGGTGGTGCAACCCAACGGGCCTGGGCCCCGCAAGGATACGGTCCTTGTCCCGCCACTGGAAACCGTCGAGGTCGACTTCGACACCGACAACCCCGGTAAGTGGATAACCCACTGCCACAACGACTACCACCTGGACTCGGGCATGGCGACCTTTGTCTACTACTCCTGAGCAGACCGCTAGCGCAGCAGCACTCAGCTCCAGACGCGATTCATACGTGGATGACGTGCGACGACATGGTCGCCGACCAGTAACTCCCCTGGGTAGTGGCGCTGGCCGTAGTAACACCGAAATGACCTAAACGGCAATGCAGAACGCAACAGTTCGTGCGTCGCACGGTGTGCCGGTACTTCGACGACATCGCCGTCCTGCACTCGGATCTGCAGCGACGCCGCTACGTTGTCTCGCTTTCGAAGACTTGATCTACATTGCCCCACGAGCGTTCACTCCATGTAGGAAGAACCATCCTGAAATCCCGGAGAGTCGCGGGGCATCCCGTCTCATTTCCAAGATTTAGCTTCCAGGGAAATGGGTGGGTAAAATTTCGGTGGGCGGTTCTCGACGCCGTCGGGCCTCGACGAGGTCTGGCCCGAAGAAGCTGATCGCTTGAAAGCCGATCGAGGCCTCGAAGGCTTTGTCGCTGTTCGTAGCCAGTGGATGATCGAGCGCTTGGTCCAACGCAGAGCGTGCTGGGGTCCGGCCGCCGTCCTTTGCGCAATGTCGAGCGCGGTATCGAGTACATCTCTGGGAACGACCGCGGCGCTCACGAGGCCAATGCGCTCGGTCTCCTTGCCCGTGACTGGCTCTGAGGGGGTCGTCGTCCAGCAGACTGGTGTACGAGTCGGACCTGATCGGCGGTACCGGCGTGTCGTGTCCGGACCAATAAAGGTCATTGCGTGGTTCTTCGAGAGACCGTCCAAAGTCACTCGAGCAAGGAACCACGCGATGACCGCTGCCACGATATCGACTGGCCGACTGTATTGGCTGATCGACTCACTACTGCATGTGGCCAAGATCGCCCGCCGCCATCCGCAGCACCCGCTCCCCGAGCAGGTCGATGCCTATTAGCCTGAAATAGGCATGGTCGCAGTCGAACTGGGTGATTCCGCAACGAGGTCCCTGCTAACACATGACCCGGACAAGGTCGGGCCGCCCGCATCGACGAGGAGGACGACGCAATGGACGACCCTGCACCGCGGACAAACGCCCACACTGAAACTAGCGCGGGCGCCGCTCCTTCTACCTGAGATCTGTTCCGTGGACAGAACCAGGGCTAACGACGGCCCGGCGTGATCGAGGCCGTACGATCTGCCAGCGGCATCAAGAGCTGTCTTCAGCCGCTTGCTGCCGACCACGTTGAATGTTTTGAGCTACATCACAAGTCGTGTTCGTCATGGGTAACGTCACCGCTGCCGTGATCGACCTCACCGGCTTTCGCGTCCTGCACCGTGCCTGCGGCGCGAACAATGGAACTAGAAGTAAATCAATCGAATAGAGGATGAAAATGAAGTCACTGCTTCTATGGGTGCGGGATTATTTCGACACGGTGTCCGAGCTGAGGGCCATCGGCAATGCGCTGACACAAGGACGGATCACCCAGGACCAAGCGGCCGACGCCGTCGCGCGCGTGGGTGTCGGGCGCGACGTTACGTCTGCGAACGCGCCCGTCGCCGGCACGCGGATGCGGCGCGAGGACGCGCTGCCCGCAACGCAGCACGTCTAGATACATCGACGCGGCCGGCGCAGTGATCCGGATCCCCCACCGCCGCAACAGCAACGGCGCCCGGGCGAAAGACGGGCAACACGAATACCGGTGCCACCGGGTTTGATTCGGCTCTACACCGACTGCCTGGTAGTGCTCGAGCTCAGGGGTGCAGGCGGTAGAACCGCCACGCGGGCGTCTCGATCGGCAGCACCTCCACCGACCGGAAGCCGGCTTGCGCCGCGTACCGCCGCAGCGTGCCGACCCGCATGACCGCGCCGGTGGCCGCGGTCTGCGGGTCGCCCATCGCGCCGGGCAGGCAGCCCACGACGCTCCAGGCGTAGTGGTAGCACTCCAGATGGTCCGCCGGCGCCGTGAACGCGTCGGCGACCCGCTCGTCGATGATCAACACCGACCCGCCGTCGGCGAGCATCGCCCGCACCGCGCGCAGCGCCTGGACCGGGCGGGCCATGTCGTGCAACCCCTCCAGGATCGTCACCAGGTCGAACCGGCCGGACAGCCCCGGATCCGCGGCGTCGGCGACGGTGAACGACAGCCGGTCGGCCAGCCCCTCCGCCGCGGCGGTGTCGACGGCGGACGTGATCGCCGCGGCGTCGAGGTCGAAACCCTCCACGGTGACCAGTGGGTAGGCCCGTGCGATCGCGATGCTCGACCACCCCAGCCCGCAGGCCAGGTCGGCCACCCGCGCCGGCGGGTCGGCGCGCAGCCGGCGGTCGACGTCGGGGATCGCGGGCAGCCACTCGTTGCCCAGGCAAGCCAGATACACCGCGCGGTTGTCGGCGGCCCGGCCCTCCGGCTCCCAGGGCAGCGGCGGGGGAGCGGCGCCGTCGCGGAACGCGTCGACCAGATCGGGCAGCGGGCGGGCCGCGCGCACGATGTCGATCGCCCGGTAGAGCGCCGAAGCGTACGTCGTCGCGGTCGACCAGCACCGGGGCGTGCGCCGCAGGCAGGCTGAACCGGCGCGCCGGCGGGTCCGTCGCGACGTCGTCCACGTCGAGCAGCCCGCTCGCCGCGTGGTGCTCCAACCACTCCCGCACGTAGCGCTCGTTCGTGCCGGTCCGCGCGGCGAGCTCGCCCGAGGTCGCCGGACCGCCCTCGTGCAGCGCCCGGTAGAGCCCGAGCCGTTCGCCCAGATAGATGGTGTAGAGCTCGAGCGCCCCGGCGGCGTCGCGGAAGAGGCGCTCGGCGAGGGCCTCGGTCGGATCGGTCATGGCCTCGACGATGCCACGCGGCGCGAGGACGCATCCACCGTGTGCCATCGCAGGTCCAACTCGGTGACACATAGTCGTTGTGCTGGCGCCGGCAGGGATGCGCGCTGCGCGGGTGGCGTGCGACGCCGCGAGGTCGGTGTGCGTCGTCGTCGCTCGCTCTTGGACCCGAAAGCGCGGACGCATCTGCGCGCTTATCGCCGGCGCTGGAGGGGTATGCCAAGCCAGCGTCGGTGCCGCAGTGCCGCGTGCACACCCCGGAGGCAGACATGACATTAGAGGCGCCTGCACAACAAACAGCCAGTCCGAAGATCTGACCTTCGCGCTCGGCATCCAGTGGGGCTAACCGGAAGGCAACGCAAATGAAAATCGCGATCCTCGACGACTACCAGAACGTGGCGCTCACGTTGGCCGACTGGTCGCGCGTTGCAGGCAAGGCGGAGATCACCGTCTTCACCGACCACGTCAGTGACCCTGACGAGGTAGTGGCCCGGCTCGAACCTTTCGACGCCATCTGCGTGATGCGGGAACGAACCCCGTTGCCCCGCAAGGTGATCGAGCAACTACCACGCCTGAGGATGATCGCCTCGACCGGTCGCCGCAACGCTTCGATCGATGAATCAGCCGCCCGCGACCACAACATCGAGGTGACCGCGACGGGCTATTCGCCGACACCCACCGTCGAGCTGACCTGGGCTCTGATCCTGGCCGCCGCGCGCAACCTCGTCGGCGAGAGCGCGTCGGTGCGTGCCGGCGGCTGGCAGACCTCGGTCGGACGCGAGCTGCAGGGACAGACCTTGGGCTTGCTCGGACTGGGCAACATCGGCAGGCGAGTGGCCGCAATCGCGGCCGCGTTCGGGATGTCCGTGATCGCCTGGAGCCAGCACCTGGAACCAGATCAGGCGCAGGAGGCGGGTGCGGTCTGGGTTGCGAAAGAGCAATTGTTCAGCCAATCCGACATTCTGAGTATTCATCTGGTGCTCAGCGGACGCACCCGCGGACTGGTCGGGGCTCAACAAATCGCTGCGATGAAGCCGACCTCGTTGCTGATCAACACGTCGCGAGGTCCCATCGTTGACGAAACGGCGCTGATCGACGGGCTGAGATCCGGCGCGATCGCCGGGGCGGCGCTGGACGTATTCGACACCGAACCCCTTCCAGTCGACCACCCCCTCCGCACCCTGCCCAACGTGCTGGCTACCCCACACATCGGCTATGTCGCTGACAATGTCTACCGGACGTTCTACGGCGATGCGGCAGCCAGCATCGCCGATTGGCTCGACCGGGCAGCGGCGCAACCATGAACGACCTGCTACCCGCCGCAGCGCGGCGACGCGACGATTGCCTAACCAGACTATTTCGCAGCCAAACCACCCGCCGCTATCGAGGGCGTTCGCTCCAACCTGCGCGTAGAAACGTCGTGGTGACGAATTATCCTATGCTGCTTGGACTATCGGCGTCGCGCCCAATTTGCACGTCCCCCGTTACGGCAATGATGGCGCGCTGACCGTCCGCCCGCTGGCCGCGGGGCACGAAGGAATAGGGGCCACAGTTTCGCCTCGGGCGCAGCAGGACCGTGCCACCCGGGAAGGTGCGGTTCTCCGGCAGTCGCAGCGAGATCCATGACGGCAGTGTCGGAAAGAACGGTGTGCCGCCGCCCACGATGGTGGGCCCGTGTGCAAGCCCATAACACCTCGCGCCAAATCGCCTGAGCGAGAATTACATCCCCGAGCCTTGATCGCGACCGGCACGGCGTCACAACTTCCGTCGGCGATTCCTGGACGCAGGCTCTACCGTCTCCAGGCACTCAAGTGTCTGGCGACAGCGGTCGGGCTATTGCGATAGGAATTAGCGGCAAGTCTGGTGCGGAGTAGTCAGCGCAATAGGCCCTTCGCATCTGTGCACTCAATGGGGCCTTGCCAGCCTCGGAGAGAGGTGCGAGCCCTCGGCCACGCGCGAGAGGCCGATGGCATAGAGGCCAACGTTTCCGTGGAGTGCACGTGGCGCGCGATCTCGTCGAGGGTGAGTCTCCCCTGTTCCACACCCACCCCCATGTCGATGTGTGGGTACTGCCGCGCCGAGCCGCCGACTAACGGCATGAGCAGGATTCTTGATGTCAGCGGACGCTGGCCGCTGAACCGGCCGGGGCCTGGGGCGCGTGCTCGGTGCTTTGGTGGCTCGACTCGAGGTTGGGCGACAGGGCGCCGGGCGCCGTTGCCGTGTTTGACCCCGCCGGCGCCATCAGCGGATCATCCGACGCCGGTGCCGGCGCCCCCGCGCGGACGGCCTCGAGTTGCGCGGCGAACGCGACACCGAGGAACAGCGCCACTGAGGACAGGTTCGCCCAGAGCAGCAGGGCGAAGATTCCGGTCAATGGGCCGTAGGTGGTGCCGAAGGACCCGCTCTTGACGACGTAGAGCGCGAGCAGGCCGGTCAGCAGCAGCCACAGCGCAAGCGAAACGCCGGACCCTATCGCGAGCCACGAGTACCCCGGTTGGCGGCGGCGCGGCGCGCGCTCGAGGACGACGGTGAAGGACGCCCAGGCCAGTGCGACTCCGACCGGCCAGCTGCCGATCGTCCACGCCCTCTCGAATGTGTCGCCCCAGCCGTAGGCCGCGGCCAGCGCCTCGCCCAGCGCGTCGCCGGCGACGATGACGACGAATCCGAGCTGTAACAGCAGGCCGCCGGTCAACGCCATCAGCAGAGCCCGACCGTACTTTCGCAGCGCGGGCCGGTCGCGTTCGATGCCGTAAATGCGGTTGGCGCCCCGCTCGATCTGACCCATCGCCGTAGTGAGCGCGATGATCGCGGCGAGCAGGCCGAGCCACAACGCGAGCTGGCCTCCGGTCGCCCCCTGGTCATGGGTGCGCTGCGCGGCCTGCTCCACCATGTCGCCGTTGTCCTTGCCTGGCAGCACCCCGCCCAGGGTCTGGATGATGATCTGCCCGATCTTCTCCTGATGCACCGCGCTCGCCAGGCCGACGACCGCGATGATGAGCGGGATGAACGACAAGCAGAGCTGCAGCGCGAGGGCGCGTGCGTTGGTGAAGCCGTCGGCGTACCTGAAGCGGATGAATGAGTTCTTGACCAGGTTCCAGCGCCCGTAGCGTCGCAGCGTTGTGACCGCGTCGTCGGCGGAGAGCTCGTCGCCGGAGATGGTGGTCGTCTCCGGCACGCGTGTCGCGGTGCTCATCTCAGGCTCCTCGTAAGTCAGGCGGCCGTCGCCACCGGCTGTGGCACGCGGATGACCAGGGCGCCGGGCTCGATCCGCGCGTCGAAGACTCCGCCCGTCGTCGATGACCTCACCGTCCATCTGCCGGGGCACGATCCGGTCCGCCTCGATCAGGATCGTGCGGCCACGGAAGCGTTCGAGGTGCGGATCGCTGCGTGCGATCGCGGCGAAAGACCCGCCACGCCAACCGGATCCAGTCGCGCAGCGTCCGCGGCGCCACGACGACCACGTCGAGCAGGCCGTCGTCGACCGCCGCGTCCGGCAGCAGCTCGAGGCCGCCCTGCAGCCGTCCGACATTGCCGACCAGCACCGTGCGGGCCGGCCGGCGCAGCGGCGGGCTGTCGTCGATGCGCAGCTGCACACCGCATCACCGGGTCGCGCAGGTGCCGAAGGCCGCTGACAACATAGGCAGGCCAGCCGGCAAGTTGCTTCATACCTTCCGAGGCGTCGGCCATCATCGCCGCGTCGAATCCGATGCCGGCCATCACCGAGAACGGCTGGTCGCCGACCCGGCCGAGGTCGATACGCCGGTCTACACCGTTGACGGCCACCGCGAGGGCGTCGGCGAGCTCGATCGGCACGCCGAGGTTGCGGGCGAGCAGGTTGCCGGTGCCGAGCGGGAGGAGTGCGACCGGCACGTCCGTGCCGACCAGGGCGCCGAGGCAGGCCATTATCGTGCCGTCGCCGCCGCAGATCACGACCAGTTGCAACGCCCGCCGCCACCGCGGCCTCGGCCATGCCCGGCGCCCGGATCGTCAGGCGTGGTCTCCAGCCACATGGGCGTTGACCAACCCGCGGCCGTCAGCGTCTTCCTCCATCGACTCCCGCAGCGCCGGCACATCCGCCGTCGCCGGGTTGACGATGATCGCGGCGCGCATCATCGGATCACCACGACCCCTGTCGGCATCGACGGCGGCGTCGCGCCTGCCGCCGGCATCGTGCGTGCGCACATAGACGATGACGACGGTCAGCCAGATCGCGCCGAGCAGCCCACCGGCGAGCACGTCGGTCGGGTAGTGCATGCCGCGATACACGCGGCTGCCGGCGATGGTCAGCGGCACCGCTGCGCATGCGACCACCGCGACGACCTTGATCCACCGATGCCGGGTGTGCCAGATGATGATCGCGGCGAGCGACGCCGTAGAAGCACACAGCGGCGGCGGTGTGGCCCGAGGGGAACGACGAGGTCGGCGGTGCTGCATCGAGTTTCGGCACGCTCGGCCGCGGGCGGTCGATGAGAAGCGTCGTCGCCATGAAGATGCTCGTCTCCCCGACCACCGCGTAGATGACAACCAGGGACTCGCGCCAACGACCCGAACTTCCATCGGAACACCGCCGCGGCGAGTGCCGTCAGAGCGATGATCGTCGGCGTCTCCGACAGCGACGTGATGAGCTTGCTTTCCGAGACACCCTCCTGCTGGCGATACTCCACGAGCCGGGCGGCACCTCGGCGTCCCACTTCCCGATCGCCGTGGACGGGAGCACCTCGGTGACGAAATATCCCAGCCCCACCATCACCGCAACGAGGCAGGCGGCCGGAACGAGAAGCCAGGCGACGTCCCGGGCGATACGACCAAGGCTCTGTGAGCGCACACTGTCGAATACCCACGCCGCGGTTAATTAACTCCCCGGTCAGGCCGCGCGGGTGCACCTGCCCAGTTCACCGATGCGCCGCGGGGTGCTCGGTGGTGCCGACTTCGGCCGGCCGCTCGACCGGCTGCCCGGTCTCGCGCCGCCATGCGACGTACGCCCACGTCGTCACGGCCACCCAGCCAACGCCGAGCGCGATGCCGGCCAGAACGTCGCTGACGAAATGGACACCGAGCACAACCCGAGCGAGCGCGACGACGCCGACGATCAAGGCGGCCGCGATGACGGCGGCGACGCGGCCGCGGCGGGGCAGGAAGCGAAGGGTGATCAGGAGCAGCAGGCAGCAGCCGATCGACGCCCCCAGCGCATGGCCGGAAGGGAACGACAACCCAGGCGCCGCCGAGACGGGATCGGGCAGCACCGGGCGGGCCCGGCCGACGATCTCCTTCAACGCCGAACCCGAGCCCGGCACCACCGAAAACCGTGACAACGAGCCACGTCGCGTGGTGCCGTTCGCCGTGGACCACATAGATCACCGCGATTGCCGTGAGCGCGACGCGGAACACGTTCGGGTCGAACACGTCGCTGACCACCTCAGCCGCCCTCACGAACTCCGGGTGATCGGCATCGATCCGATTGAAAGTCTCCGCGGCGGCGGTATCGAGGCTGCGCAGCGGCCCCCAGCCCGCGCGAACGAGCACTAGCAGCATCGCGAACGTGACCGCGGCGACGAACGTGCCGACTAGGCCCCCGCCGAGCCGCAGCCCGAAGCGCTCGTCGGCGGCGGACAGGTGGCGCTGGACAGCCAGCCGTAGGCTCTTCGCCATCCTTCCGTGTTCCCCACACGACGGCGCCCTACACCCGTCAGGAAGACCGCTCAGGTGCCCGCGCCCGTCCAGCCCATCGGAACCGCGGGGCATCTCAACAGCACATCGGGGCTTTCGGCCATGCCTTTTAATCGTGGCATGGTGGTTCTCTATGGTGCGGCCGCAGGTGTTGGCCCTGCGTGACGCGCGTTAACCAATTTGCACGACAACCTTTCCTGCTGCGCAGCGTTCGTCGATTGTTCGCAGGGCCGCGGCGATGTCGTCAATCATCGGATTCAAATCACCGGACGTCAGCAGGTTGGTGAGCAGTAGCCGGTTCGTCTTCGCTTCGGGAATCTGCCCGCCGGTGAAACCCGCGGTGAGTAACCGTCTTTCGCGCCAGTGAACGTAGTGAGTCAATGAATCGTTCTCCGCCAACCGAATCGACGATGACGTCCACACCACGGCCATTTGTGAGCTCACGCACTTTGGCCAAGAATCCATCCGCGGCCACGACGTGGTGAGCGCCAGCAGCCTCGGCGATGACCACCTTGTCGGTCGATGACACAACGCCGATCACCGATGCTGCCCCGGGCCGCGGCCAGATTGCAGCAACGAGAAGACGTAGTTCGCATCGACGACCACTGACTTGGCTACTCGCCCAGGAAGGTCAACGCGGCTACGCGTTCCCCGGCTCGACACCCACCCGAGGCTTCGCATACGACGCCGAAGACCTCCCAGCCAGGGGTACAGGGCAGCTCGGTATTGGCCCCGAGATTGAAGGACGTCCGGACGCTGATGCCCGCGTACTGCATACGAACCCTGTCCAACACATGGCGACGATTCAGGCCGGCGCCGAGCCGAGATCGGCGCTACCCGGTGGTCGACAACGTCCTCGCCCGGCCTGAGGAATCAAGCGCTCGGTGCACTAGCAGAACGCCCTGTCCTGTTTCTGTGTATCTGTTCGGTTCCGGCCGTTTTAGTCGTCTTCGTCGTCGTGACGGTGCGCGGCCTCGATCACCTCGGTGGAGGCCGGCTTCTGCAACCAGGCCCGAATCCGCAACAACCCGCCGGCGATAGTCCCGACGGCGAGCACCGCAACGACGATCCACAACGCAGTCGACATAGAGCAATTGTCCGCCTACAGCCAGCTGTTTGGGCCGATACGCACGACCGAACAGTGATCTCGTCGATGAAGCGTTCCGTCCGACGGAGCAGTTCGTCTCCTCGCCGGCGGACACCTCCCCGGGAAACTACGTTTACCGCGACAAGAGGGAATGACCGAACCGGTCGCCCCCAAGTCGACAACTTCGGGCAGCCGCCGCCACGGCACCCGATGCTCCGCACCCGCCTCGGTGACGAACACCGCCTCAAAATCGTCGGCTCGTGCCGGCGGGGCGCGGCTGCCAGATCAGCTGCTCGCATGGCTCGCACCACTGGGCCAGGTGGGCTATCTCGACGAACACGCCCGAAATGTTGGGGCGGTGGTGTCTCGCGTAGGTAGCGACTCCTCGCCGTCGGCACGCTAGTTCAGGTAGGTACCGGCTGAACACCCGCGGGACACCCAGAACTTAGGCATCTTCTGCCGATGTCCGCCGACACGGTGACCAGCGACTCTTGAGTCGGCCCGGCGGCGGCATCGCCACCGGAAACAACGTCAAACCTCACCCGCACCCAAAGGACCGCTCATGAAGAACATCACCATCGCCACCGCCACCGCCGCCGGACTCGCCGCAGCCGCCCTCGCACTGGCCGCCCCCGCCGTCGCCGCCCCCGCCGCAGACGACAACGCGCAGCAGACCATCAGCCAGCTCGAAGCCCACGGCAACCGCGTCATCGTCAACCGTGAGAGCGGCGCCGCCCTCTCCGACGCCAGCGTCGTGTCGGTCCGCCCCGGCCCCGAACTCCGGGAATGGGTCACCGTCGACGGCCGCCAAGGCAACGACCGCAACCACACCGACCGCGTCCTGCAGACCGTCGGCCGCGTCTACTACGTCGACGTCAAGTAACCCCCACAGAGAAGGGGCGCCCGCCGGGGCGCCCCTTCCGGTGTCAGAGACCCAGATCGCTGAGCCCGGGGTGATCCGCGGGGCGCCGGTTTGGTGCCGGGGCTTTCGTTTGATTGGTGCCAGTCGTGCAACTTCAGCGCTGAGATGCACTGTCACACAGCAGAATTGGCCGTGCTGACGTTTCGATGCCATCCCTCGACGCAGGCCAGCTCGTGAACATGTCCTGCCGTTGCCAACTATCCCGACCGATAATCGCGGACGCCCCGGCCACGGCGCGCCGTTACGCCCGGCCCTCGCGATGCCACCTTCTCGCCCAATACTAATTCGACGATCGGGCCTCTCCCCCGGCGGAGGACTGACGAATGCCGTATCCCAGATTACGACAGCCGCCCGATCCCAGGGATAGGTTGCACGTCGTCACCGTGCGAATCGGGCCTTCCCGGCCGATTCCCAATCACCTTGCTGAACCATGTGCTGGCGGACGTCGTGATCGCACCGAAACGACGAACGCCGATGGATAGTTGCCAAGTCGGTGAATGTCATTTATTGGTCAGTCGTGACACCGAGTTACGAGGGGGTGCGGTTGATAGCGTGGTGTCACGCTTCAGAAGGCAGGCCGGCACCCGGACGACCAAGCTCGTCCGATCCCCTAGAGAAGGATTTGGCGCATGGCCGACTTCCGTACGGTCCTACACATCTCGCGGTTCAGCGCATCTTCGGTTGCCGCCCTCGCGCTGACCGCGGGCGTCCTGGCCTTCGGCGCGGGGATGGCAAATGCAGACCCCAACGATCCGGCTATGACTGAGGTGTCGCCAAACGGCCAACTCCAGTCGAGCGGAGCAGCCAGGTTCTCGGGCGGTGACCGATGCGTAGTGAATGAGGGAACGCTTCCCACCTCGGTGGTACGTAGCTTCGAACAAGGTTCGCCCAACCAGATCATCGAAGAGGCCGGCCCCGATTGGGTAGGGTCCCGCGGCTGGCGGGCCGTGGGCAGCAACCCTGCGTATCCCTGGGGCGGAAGCTTCAATCCGCGGAGCGCGAAAACTGGTCCAGCGTGCGGCCCAGTTTCACCTGACAGGTTCTGACACGTCCGCAGCGCCGCTGAGCGGTGTCATGCAGTTGAACTGGCGATGACACCGAACCTGGCTGGCTCCGCATCGCGCGTAGTAAGTCTGCTTGAACCGTCCTGGTCTGGACGGAGACCTGTAGTGATGCCACCTCAGGTGTTGAGGTGGCGGTGTCACGGTAGCGGTCCTCGTAGGTGGTACGAGGTGTAGCCCCGTGAGGAGTTCGGGCGGGTCCGGACGATGAGTTTCTCCTGCCAAGTTGGTCTGTCTGAACGGACCGGTCGGCGGGCTGGCCATGAGGCGGAAGGTGTGAGCGATGGGAACAAACCCTTCGGGCGGTGGCTACCTGCCGATCAACGGGCTCAACCTCTATCACGAGGTGTACGGCGACCTCGACACGCATAAGCCCCCATTGCTGTTGATCCCCGGCGCCTTCATGGCCACCGATTCGATGACAGCATGGACGGCCGCCTTCGCCCAGGAACGCGCGGTTATCGTGTTCGACCAACAGGGTCACGGCCGTACCCCCGACACTTCGCGGGAGATGTCCTACGAGCAGTTCGCCGACGACGCCGCTGCGTTGCTGCGCGCTATCGAGGTGGAGCGTGCGGATGTGATGGGCTACTCGCAAGGCGGCGGCGTTGCTCTGCAGCTCGCGATCCGCCACGAGCCGCTCATCAACAAGCTGGTCTCGATGTCGGCCACGTTCCGCAAGGACGGTTGGTACCCATCGGTGACCGCGGCCCTCGGGGCCCTCAGCGCAGAAACATTCGCCGGCACGCCGCTCGAGGAGGTATTCAAGAAGCACACGCCGGACGCCGACGCGTTCGCAACCTACGTTGAGAAGATGAAGGCGTTGAACATCAACGACCAGAACATAAGTGATGACGAGATGCGGTCAATCACCGCCAAGACGATGGTCATAATTGGGGATGCGGACGGCGTCACGCTCGAACATGCATTAGCGATGTTCACGCTGCGCGGTGGAGGTGATGTCGAGGCAGCGGCGACCGGAGTGTTGCAGACGGCTCCTGCTGCGCGCTTGGTGATTCTGCCGGCAATGTCGCACGTTGGTATCTCGGGTCAATCGGAAGTGCTCGTACCGATGGTGAATGCGTTTCTCGATGACGTGCCGCCGACGACACCGGAACTCTTCTAGCAGACGCCTCGGCGACCCGTGGTCGGCGGCCAGGCTCTGGACAAAGCTGCGGTAAGACGCGCAACGCCGGCAAAACAACATCGAACGAGCTCGGCTACGACGTCGGGATCAGCCCCGCCGCTTGAGCGCTGAGTTTGGAGTCTGTGGCTGCGCCCAGCACTCCAGATCGTCACAACGCTCCCCCGGGGTGCTGCGCGGCGGTCTCGAACCTGCCTGTTGGCGGCGATGAACCCGTTGATCACTGGGATTGACTCCAAGGCGGAGAACCGCACCCGGACGCGCTGAGCCAACATGCCGTCGGCAGAAGGGGTACGAGATGTGTCGGGCGGGCGGGGAGATGGTCTCTGTGGACCATGCTCGAGATAACTAGTCCCGCGCCGCCGTTGACGATCACAGACTCGAACTCCTCGAATACGACCGCCGACCCATTCAGATCCACCGCAAGGACGCATTCCAACCAGCGATCCGACGGATTCCCGAGAAGAGACGTTAACCCGACGGTGTGTTACCGAATAGCTGCTGGTTCCCAGATCTTCTGCTGCGGACTGCAGCATCGTTTCATCGAAGTCTGCTAACAAGACGTTCTCTCAAAACCCTGCCGGCAAGATCACACGAGAACGCCAGTGCCGCAACACATACCTGGGATCCGTGAGAGCGGGTCCCCAGAAGCCGGACAACCGGTGGCCGGCGTAGCGAGCCCGGCGATGACACGCCGACAGCCTTGGCTACGGGTGCTAAGTAGCAGCGCCCCCGCTGGAGTGCTGCAGCTACCGCTGCGCCGCAGAGTGTATCGGCGATTCCTTGAAGGGACTTCGGTGGGCCATAAGGCGCCTCCCCCGGGTCGGCGGACCCCCGCTGTCGACGCGATGCCAAGCGCACTGCTCCCACTCAGCTCTGTATTGCTTATCGCCCTCGCCGCGTTTACCCTAAGTTTGTTCGCACCGCAGCCAGGTCGGCTGTCAGTCGGCCGTTCAGCTCAGCCGCCGACCGGGAGTAGCCGAAGGCGAAGCCGGCCGACCGGAATTTCTCGTTCAATCGAAACCCCCTTTTTCCTCTGCGCGGCGTCGCCCGCGAAGGATGGGTGAGCATGCAGTGGGCTGAATCTGGCTGGATACACCGTCCACTGCACTGGCAGATGAGGGACTCAGCCCCGAGCGTTAAGCAGTCAGCCCCGGCCCTCATCGCCGACCCACATTGTCTCCCGACACCCTTCCGCAGCTGACGGGTGCTAGTCGCCGATCGCACCGAAGCACCCACTCTCCTCGGCCCTGACGAACAGCCGTCCAGAGCGCCCATGCTCGTCCGTGCCAAACCCCCTTGTGAAGGGCGACCCGCTATTCGTTGGGATGCTGACTTCGGCTTGGTACGGATCTGCTCGGGGTACCCGGTCGCTACCGCCGCAATGCCGCGGCGATCAATCAGAAAGCTGCAATGAGATGACGAACCCCGATCGCGACTCCGGGTCAGATGAACCCGGCGGCGGGCCCACGGAGCGACCCGCAGGTACGGTCGACGAGGACGCAAACCCACCACTGAGCGACCCCGACGACGACACCGAGTACGGAGGCACCGGATCCCTTCCCCCACAAGACACCGGCGCAGCCATCCCGCCCTACGACGGCCGCACCGAGAGCACCGAAACGAACCCACGCCCTAGCTCCGGTGAGGCGGCCGGGTTCAGAACTCCAGAGGAGCGGTAGTCCCTGACGACTATCTGGCCCGAGCCAAACTTGTGAGACGGATCGTCATGGGTGGCGGGCCGCGAGACTTCATCGACAACTCACCTGTCCGATCAGGACATGCACACCGCGTTTAGCGATGGATTTGTTCACCCGCCGGTGATGAAGAGCTGAACTGGTTCACGCCGGCAACATCGGCGTGTGTGGTATTGCCGCTGGGGCAGTGGGCGATTCGCGGCCTGCGGTATGCCCGCCCATGGGCGGGGTAACACCACCGCAGCACTCCCCTCTCGTCACCTGCCGGAAGGCGCACCACGTGCGAATCGTCATCACCGGCGCCCGCCCCTTCGAGCCGCTGGCCGAACTGACCTTGACCACAGTGATCCCCACAGATCAGCACCACGATGTGTCGTTCGACCCGACGCGTAACACCACCGTCGGGGTCGGGTTGGGCCCGGCGTGGCTCACCAACCTGCGCGAGCGCGCCTACTTGCGCAGCCGGCGCGGCCGTCACGCTCCCGACGAAGCCACATCATGACGGTGCTGCTGCATGTTCCCGAATCGACCTCGATCGTCCGTAACCGCGAGTTCCGTTAGCGCACTGGCGCTTCAGGTCGGCGACGCTTGGCCGGCCGGACACAGGTGAGACTCAGCGCAGACAGTCGGCGGCGCGGACAACCGAGGCACGCATGTTGCGCTCCATCATGCGCAGCGCAGCCTCACCGAGTTCGGCATCAATGTGGGCGACCGCGTCCGGCGGCACCACAACCTCGAAGTGCCGGACGTAGGCGTCGAGCGCGCTGTACAGAATGCACTGTTCGGTCACCTGGCCCGTCAAGATGACCCGTTTGGTATCAAGCCGGGTCAAGAGGTAGCCCAGCGGTGTCGCGTAGAAGGCGCTGTGGCGAACCTTCTCCAAGAACGGGCAATCCGGATCCGGCACAATCGGTTCGACGAGTTCGGGATGCGCCCCCTCCATGGCCTGGCGGACGATGCCGTCCCGGGTTGCGGTGAAGTCGCCGTAGTTGTCGTTGACATAGATCAGATCGACGTCGCCATGATTGCGCACCCGGTCGACGAGCCGGGCCAACGGCCCGATGATCTCGGTGACGCTGTCGGCCAGCGGGCCGGCGTCGTCGTGCTGATAGGAGTTCAACATGTCGATCACGAGGAGGGCGGTATCACTCACATTCGGGTTGATACCCCATTGCGTTCATTGACACGCGGCCGCGGCGGACTCGGCGTCGCTGCAGTGGAATCGGCCCGAACTACCTCCCTAAGGGTGTGGCTACACCCTCCTAAAGGGTGATTGGCTCGGTGGACGTTTCGGAGCGCTCGATGCCGACTCGAAGGCGAAGCCACGCCTGTCAGAAAGGTCTCTGCCGTGATCGTCCTTGTACTTCTTCTGCCCGTCGCAGGCTTGCTCGTCAAGAACTCAATTTGTGGACGATCGGCATTGTGGTGCTCGTCGTCGGCGTGATCTCGGCGGAGTTCCCGAGACCTCGTGTGCAGAGACGTAGCAGAGCGAACCAGTGGCACGCGTACACGCGAGCCACATCAATTTACGTGTGCGTGGAAATTGGTCGGCCTCGTGGGGTTTACGCAGCATCGACGTGGCAATCCTGCCCGGGACGGACCGACCCGGGGCGCGGTGCACGTAATTTCTGACGCGAACTGGGAGATGTGATGCGACGAACCGTTGGCGTCGAGGAGGAGTTTCACCTCGTCGATCTGAAGACGCGGCGTCTGACGCCCCGTGCCCCGGAACTGCTGCGCGAGCTTCCTGACGCCTACGTTGCCGAACTTCAGCGCTGCGTCGTCGAACTCAACAGCGAGGTGGTGGACACTCTCGACGAACTGCGCCAGACCCTGCAACGACAACGCAAAGTGCTCATCGATGCAGCGGCCACCCTGGGCATCGGTGTGGTGGCCGCGGGTGCGGTCCCGCTGTCCGTTCCAGCCGAGATGCAAATCACCGCGACCCCGCGATACCGTCAGATGCTCAGCGACTATCAACTTCTGGCGCGCGAACAACTGATCTGCGGCACCCAGATCCATGTCGGCGTTGAGGATCGCGACGAATCTGTGGTGGTGGCCCACCGAGTCGCGCCGTACCTGCCGACCCTGCTCGCGCTCAGCGCCAGCTCGCCATTCTGGGCGGACGGCTCGGACACGGGCTATTCCAGCGCACGAACCCTGGTGTGGCAACGTTGGCCGACTAGCGGGCCCGCCAACATGCTCACCTCCGCCAACGAGTACGACAAACTCGTCGCCGACTTGGTGGCCACCGGCGTCATCACCGATGAGGGAATGGCGTACTTCGATGTGCGGCCGGCGCTCTCGGTCCCGACGTTAGAGTTGCGCGTCTGCGACAGCTGCCCGTCCGTTGACACCATTGTCCTGATCGCCGGACTCTTTCGCGCGATGGTTCAGCGGGAGATCGAAGGCCTCCGGGCGGATCGGGCTCCGTGTGAGATCTCGCCGGTGTTGGTCCGCGCGGCGACGTGGCGCGCGGCGCGCTCCGGATTGGAAGGGGACCTCGTCGACATCGCCGGTCCTTCGAGTCGACCGGCGGGCGAGGTCGTCTGCCAACTGCTGCGGCGCCTTCGGCCGCAACTCGAGGACACCGGCGACTGGCCGGTCGTCCGCGATCTGGCCCAACAGGTGCTGCTCGCCGGCACCTCTTGGCGCGCCAGCGCCGGGCGCTGCGCCGGCGGGGCCGCTGACCGACGTCGTCGATCAGCTCATCGAAGAGACCTCGGGCGTATGGCCCGATCCTGGGCCGCTGCGATCCTCGACAGCCCGACCCTGTTATTCGGCTACCACCAAACCGACAAGCACCTCACCGGAGCACCCAGCTACGACGAGGCGATCAACGAATACGGTGCCCGAGAACAGGATACGACTCCCTTCTCCCCTCCATCGCCACACTCGGCGTCACCGCGTTGCGGTCGCGAGAAGCGCCATCGAACAGGACCAGCGGGCCGAAAACATCGTGTTCCGCGTCAACGGACAGAGCCGCGCCCAGGTCTTCCCGCTCGATCTTGTCCCTCGACTCGTCGTCGCCGAAGACTGGACGGCGCTCACGCCCGGTCTCGAACAGCGGGCACGGGCGCTCAACGCCTTCCTGCGCGACATCTACGCCGAACAGGCCATCCTCGCAGACGGCATCATCGGCCCGCACATCCTCGACCGAGCGCCCGGCTTCCGTTCCTCCGGGCGGCTGTGCCGATCGCCGGTCCGGGCGCACGTCAGCGGCACTGACCTCGTCTGTGATGCATCCGGAAGTTGGATGGTGCTCGAAGACAACGTGCGAATCCCGTCAGGAACCGCCTACGCCATCGCCAATCGACGTCTCCTCGACAAGCACTTCCCCGAACTCGAGCGACCGCCCGGAGTAGCCGACATCGAAATCGTTCCGCAGATGCTGTTGGAGACGCTCCAGCGCCGCCGCGCCGCCCCGCTCGCGAAACCGAGCCCGGCGGTCGCGGTCCTGTCGGCGGGTTGGGACGACTCGGCATGGTTCGAGCACGACTTTCTCGCCACCGAGATGGGGGTAACCCTGGTGCGCCCGGCCGGATCTATCCGTCCGCGGCGGAAAGTGATCCGCCACTTGGGGTCTGGCGGCCTATCCCGTTGACGTGCTGTACGTGCGCATGGACGAAGACATGCTGCTGTCCTCGGTGGGACCACGACGGTGGGCCGCTGCGGCCGGCCTCCTGCAGGCCCTGAGCGCCGGGGGCAGCTCACGATGGCCAACGCGTTCGGGGAATGGGATCGCCGATGACAAGGCCGTTTATGCGCACGTGCAGGCGATGATCGGGTATTACCTCGGCGAGACAGCCGCTATTGGCGCAGGTGCCGACCTGGGTGTGCGCCGAACGTGATCAGCGCGACAACGTCCTCGGCAACATCGACCGCCTGATCGTCAAACCGATCGACGGAGTCCGGCGAGGCCGGGGTGCTGATCGGACCCGAAGCAACAGACAGCCCAACTCGACGCACGACGACAGGAACTCCGCAGCGCAGCCCGAGCGGTTCATCGCTCAAGACGTCATTGAACTATCCACCCACCCCACCTTCGACGGCGACGGAATGTACCCACACCACGTCGACCTTCGCGTCTTTCGTTCACCTACGGCCCGGGGACCACGACACGCCCACAGCGTGCGTCAGCCCCGCGGCGCTGACTCGCGTCGCCACCCGGGGGTCGCGCATCGTCAACTCCTCCGCCGGCGGCGGGAGCAAGGACACCTGGATCGTTACCAGTCCGACCACCGACCAACCGGCCCGCTGAGAGGCGCCACATGTGTGGAATCTGCGGGGAGATCCGCTTCGACGGCAGCGGCGGCCGACTGTCGGCCGCCGTAAGCCGGATGATGGGCTCGATGTCTTCCCGCGGTCCCGATGCCGAAGGTGCGTACGCGCCATGACACGACAGCGTTGGGACACCGACGGCTGGCCATCATCGACCTGTCGACACGAGGAGCCCAGCCGATGGTCGACAGCGAACTCGGACTGGCGTTGGTGTTCAACGGCTGCATCTACAACTACCAGCGAACTACGGGCAGCAGCTGGAGACTCCGGCTATCGATTCTTCTCGAACGCTGACAGCGAGGTGGTGCTCAAGGCTTTTGACCGGTGGGGGGTCCGCTGTGTCGAGCACTTCAAGGGCATGTTCGCGTTCGCGATCGTCGACACCGATACCCAGGTAGTGACACTGGCGCGCGACCGACTCGGCATCAAGCCGCTCTACCTTGCCGAGGCGCCGGGACATCTGCGCTTCGCCTCCACGGTTCGTGCACTGCTCGACGCAGGTGACGTCGACGCCGGCATCGATCGTCACGCGCTGCACCACTACCTGCTCGTTTCATTCGGTGGTTCCGGCACCGCGAACCATCCTTCGCGGCATCACGAAGCTTCCTCCGGCTACGGTCCGAGTCGTCGCCGCCGACGGCTCTCGCACCGACACCGTTTACTCGGACACCAATGTTCGAGCGGGATCCCGATCGCGTGGCGTGGTCGGTCACTCGAATGGCAGGAGGCGCTCCTGGATTCGCTGCGCACTCGCGGTCATTCGTCGGATGGTGGCGGACGTGCCGGTCGGCGTGCTGCTCTCGGGCGGTATCGACTCGCTCGCTCGTCGTCGCCCTGCTCGCAGAACAGGGCCAGCATGGTCTTGCTACCTTCAGTATCGGGTTCGACGCCGCCGGTGGGGAATCGGGCCGCGAGTACGGCTATTCGGACCTGGTGGCCGGCGACCTTCGAACCGACCATCACCGCATGACATCGATGAATCGCGCCTATTGCCTGCGGTGCCGAAAACCATTGCGGCAATGAGCGAGCCGATGGTCAGCCATGACTGTGTGGCCTTCTACCTGCTCGTCCGAAGAAGTCAGCAAGTCAGTCAAAGTGGTCCAATCCGGCCAAGGCGCCGACGAGATACTTGTCGGCTACAATTGGTACCCGCCATTAGCGACGGTCGACCGATCAGACACCACCGACGCCTACGCCCAGGTTTTTTTCGATCGCGAACACGAAGACGTGCGGGCCGTACTGAACGCCGAATACCACGTCGACAGTGACGTGAGCCGGGCATTCGCCGCCGCGCACCAAGGAGCGCCGGGCGCTGGACCGCGCGTCGACGCCGCGCTGCGTCTGGACACGCAGGTGATGCTGGTCGACGACCCGGGTCAAACGGGTCGACAACATGACCATGGCGTGGGGCCTGGAAGCTCGGGTGCCGTTTCTCGACCACGATTTCGTGGAACTCGCGGCGAGATGCCCGCCGGAGTTGAAGTTGGCATGCGGCGGGAAAGGTGTGTCAAGGATGCCTCACGCTCGCTGCTGCCCTCGGAGGTGATCGACCGCACCAAGGGTTATTTTCCGGTGCCGGGCATCCGGCATCTGCGGGCGACCTGCTCGCGATGGTCCGCGACGCATTGAC
>CAVYTD010000013.1:0-190852 GCA_963771335.1 uncultured Actinomycetota bacterium
TTGTTGGCCACGTATGTGAGGCTAAGCGCAAAGGTCCCCGCACGGCACGTCGGGGCAACATTGGCCGGGGATGGAAAACCGAACAGGAGTGCGCACCATGACGGAAGCCGTCGACGAGAAGCCGCCGGGCCCACCGCCGCGCGTTCTGCTCCTGTACTACAGCTATACGGGACAGTCGCAGAAGGTCCTCGAGGCCGCGGGGGAGGTGTTCCGCGAGCGCGGGTACGACGTGACGACCGCGCCGATCGAGTTCACCGATCCGCGCTACTCCGAGCGGTTCTCCGGTTCCCGATGCGCAAGGTCTGGCCGGAGTTCATGGGGATGCTGCCTGCCCAGACGATGCAGCGCACCGGGGACATCCGCACCCCCGACGCGGTGCGCACCGGCGATTACGACCTGATCTGCATCGGCTCACCCACCTGGTGGGACACCGTGTCGATGCCGCTGCGGACGTTCCTGACCTCCCATGAGGCCCGAAACCTCCTGGAAGGCACCCCTTTTGCGGTGTTCGTGGTGTGCCGACGCAAATGGCGGAAGAACCTGACCGGCGTGCGCAAGCTCGCCGAGAAGAAGGGTGGCCGCTACGTCGACGGCATCCATTTCACCTACCCCGGCGGTCAGCTGCCCTCGCTGCTGTCGTTGACCAGCTATCGGGTTCGGGGGAGTACAAAGACCGTTACCTCGGCGTCAAGCTGCCGCCGACCAACATCAGCGACGAGCAGCTCGAGGAATCCCGGCGCTTCGCCGGCCGGATCGCCGACAAGGTGTTCGGTAAGCGGGCCACGACGTGACGAGGTCGTCCGGGCCGGGGTGCCGTGCCGCGCTCATTTGAGGTGACCGCCGAGACGTCGGCCGCCGTCGCGGCGATTCACTCGGCGTTCGGCGACAGAGATTACTGGCTGGCCCGGCTCGCCGAGTACGGCGGCGACGCGATGACGCTGACCTCGCTGGTGGTGGACCCTGACGGCACCGCCGCGATCACGACCAGCCAGGACTTGCGTCACAACAACCTGCCGGGGCTGTTCACCGGGTCCTGCCCGCCGACCTCAAGATCGTCCGTACCGAGACGTGGCGACCGGCCGAGCGCGGCGAGGTGCACGGCGAGGTCACCATCGCCGCCCACGGGGTGCCGGGTTCGGGGTCAGGCACCACCGTGCTGAAGCCGGTCTCGGCGGGCTCGCAGCTGCGCTTCACCGGGACCCTTGAGGTCAGGATCCCCTTGGTGGGCGGCCGGATCGAGCAGTACATCGCCGACCTGATCGCCAAGGAGGTCCCTGAGATGCAGCGATTCACCACCGAGTGGATCAGCGAAAATGCCTGAGCCGATCCCCAGCACGGCGCAGGCCCTGGCCAGGCTGGACATGCCGCTGGTCGAGGCGATGCTGACGCAGCGCGCGATCCGCCGGGTGCTCCCGGATCCGGTCGACGACGAGATCGTGCTCAAGTGCCTCGAGCTCGCGCTGCGCGCGCCGACCGGGGCCAACGGCCAGAACTGGGAGTTCATCGTCGTCAAGGACCCCCGGATCAAGAAGAAGCTGCAGCGACGCTACCGGCTGGCGTGGCGGGTATTCCACCGCACGTCGATCCGCGACATCGCCTCCTACGACGAGGAGATGGCCAAGAGCGTCCGCGCCATCGAATGGCAGCTCGACCACTTCGCCGAGATCCCGGTCCTGATCATCGCGTGTCTGCGGTTGAGCGCCAGGGAGGGCCGCGTCCCCTATGTGCCGATGCCGCACGCGGCGGCGTCGGCCTTCTTCGGGTCGATCTACCCCAGCGTGCAGAACTTGTTGCTGGCTGCGCGCGCCATGGGTCTGGGTGCGTCGCTGATCACGCTGCCGCTGTGGAACCTGACCTCCGCGAGGCGAGTCTTGAAACTGCCGACCGAGGTGACCCCGTGCTGCGTGGTGCCACTGGGATGGCCACGCGGCCGTTACGGGCCGACAACCCGCAGGCCGGTCGACGAGGTCGTGCATCTGGACAGGTATGGCAACCGCGCCTGGTTCGGCCCGACCCGGCGCTGAGACGCCCGTCGGACCCGGGTGCTCGCACCGTGCCGGTACGCTGGGTGCCGAGGCTGGCGTCGGCATGGCAAACTTGGCGCCGGCAATGCCGTCACGGTGAATATCAGCCGTTTCAGCGCCTGTCAGCAAAAGAGACGGGGCGACGGAGTGGGCAATCCGCGGATGCGGCGCCCGGACAACACATCGGCGACAACAGGCAGCAATGAGGACTAAGACAGTGACGCGTACCCCCACGACTCCCAGTAGTATCTGCCCGTGAACACCGATCAGCTCGACGCGGTCATTGTCGGGGCAGGTTTTGGTGGGATGGGCGCGGCGATCCAACTCAACCGCCTCGGGTACGACGATGTCGTGATTCTCGACCGCGAAGACGATCTCGGCGGCACCTGGCACGTCAACCGTTACCCCGGGCTCACGGTCGACGTGCCGTCGACGACCTACTCGTACTGGTTCGAGCCGAACCCCAACTGGTCGCGGCTGTACGCGCCGGGCGCCGAGCTCAAGACCTACGCCGAGCACGTCGCCGCCAAGTACGACTTGCGCCGCTACATGCGGTTCGACACCACCGTCGAGGGCGCGCGCTGGGACGAGGACGCTCGGCAGTGGCTCGTCTCGCTGGCCGGCGGAGAGACCCTGCGGTCGCGGTTCCTGATCCTCGCGACCGGCTATCTGTGTCAGCCGAAGAAGCCCGACATCCCAGGCATCGACGACTTCGCAGGCACCGTGCTCCACGCCCAGGAATGGGACGACAGCTACTCGATTGCAGGGTAAGAGGGCGGCGATCATCGGTACCGGCTCGACCGGTGTCCAGCTCATTCCCAAGCTGGCCGAGGAGGTTGCTGAGCTCACCGTGTATCAGCGCACGCCGATCTGGGTGATGCCCAAGTTGGACATGTCCTTCGGCCCGGCAGCACAGCGCCTCTTCGCGAGAATCCCTGCCACCCAACGGCTTCTGCGACTATCCAGTGATCTGTTCATGGACATCATGGTGACGATCGCGATGTGGAAGTACCGCCAGTTCAAACCGGTGAACACGGCGGCCGCCCGCATCGGCGCACTGCACCGGTTCCTGGCGATCCGGGACAAAGACCTGCGCCGCAAGCTCACCCCGGATTACGACTTCGGCTGCAAGCGGCCGACGCTGTCCAACACCTACTACCGCACGTTCAACCAGCCGAACGTGCACCTGGAGGCCGGGGGCATCGACCGGATCGAACCGGACGGCATCGTCACCAAGGACGGAACCAAGCGCGCCATCGACACACTGGTGCTGGCCACCGGCTTCGACGTCTGGGAGTCCAACCTGCCGGCCATTCCAGTGATCGGCAGGGAGGGCCGCGATCTCGGAAAGTGGTGGCGGGAGAACCGATTCCAGGCTTACGAGGGCATGACCGTGCCACTGTTCCCGAACATGGTGACGCAGGCCAGCCCGTACGCGTGGGTCGGCATGTCGTGGTTCGACACCGTGGAATACCAGATGCGGCACATGAACCGACTCTTCGGCGAGCTTCAGCGAACCGGAAGCCACACCTTCGAGGTCACCGAAGAGGCCAATGCGCGGTTCCTGGACCGGATGCTGACGCTGCTCGACGACTCGGTGTTCACCCTCGGTGACTGCACGAACTCGCGCTCGTACTGGTTCAACAGCTCCGGCGAAGCGCCATTGTTCCGGCCGACGTCCGTCCGGCAGGCCGTCAAGAAGCAGGACCGGTTCCCACTGAGCGACTACGCGATCGCGTGAGGGATCTGGCCGCTGCGCCCGGCGGCCACCGAAAAGGCACCAGTAGTGAAGGGGTAGAACATGGCAACGGAGACTTCCGACCCGGTTCGGCTGCCGCCGGGGCCGCGCTGGCCGAAGCTGATCCAGGGCGCCGTGGTCCTGGCGCTGCGGTATCAGTCGATCGCTGCGCTGGGCCGGAAGTTCGGTCCGTCGTTCACGTTGAGCCTGCCGGCTCTGGGACATGCGGTCGTCGTCAGCGACCCGGTACTGGTCAAGGATCTCTTCAGCACCAGCCGGGAACTGATCGGACGTCCCAAACAGAACCTGGGTAAGGAAGTACTCGGCGAAGGATCGATCTTCAACCTCGAGGGTGAGGCCCTGCAGGCACGCCGCAAGATCCTGCTGCCGCCGTTCCACGGCAAGAGCATGCGCACCTACGAACGGATCACCGAGGAAGAGGTGCGCCGCGAGATCGCGACCTGGCCCGAGGGCGTCGAGTTCGAGTCGCTCGAACCGATGACCCGGATCACCCTCAACACGATCCTGCGCGCCATCTTCGGCGCCGAGGGGCCGGCGCTTGACAAGCTACGTGTGGTGATCCCCGCCGCGGTGGATTTCGGCTCCCGGCTCGCCCTGGCCCCCGCCGTGGTCAAGAAGGACTTCGGCTCGTGGAGTCCAGGTGGCCGCTTCGCCCAGTTCAAAAGCGAAGTGGACGACGTCATCTTCTCGCTGATGGCCGACGCACGGTCTGACCCCGACTTCGAGAACCGCTCCGACGTGCTCTCGCTGCTGCTGCAGGCACGCTACGAAAACGGCGAGCCGCTCTCGGACCGGCACATCGCCGACGAGTTGCTGACCGAACTCGTCGCCGGCCACGAGACGACGTCGACCCAGTTGTGCTGGGCCGTGGAGCGCCTCCGCCGCCACCCCGAGGTGCTGAAGCGACTCTCCGACGAGGTCGATTCCGGCGGTTCGGACTACATGACGGCCGTGCTCGCCGAGGTGCAGCGCACCCGGCCAGTCCTGACGGCGGCGCTGCGCCGGACAAAGAAGCGAATCAAGTTGGGGGAGTGGGTCATCCCCGAGGACACCATCGTGATGGCCAGTACTCAGCTGGCCATGGCGGCGGAGAACAGCTTCCCCGACGCCGCGGCGTTCAAGCCCGAACGATTCGTCGGCCAGGCACCCAACCCGTTCGCCTGGATTCCGTTCGGAGGAGGGATGATGCGTTGCATCGGCGCATCGTTCGCCACCATGGAGATGGAAGTCACGCTGCGCACCGTCCTGCAGGAATTCCGGATCGAGCCCACCGACGCCCCCGATGAACGGATTCACACCCGTGGCGTCACCGTCGCCCCGGGGCGCGGCGGTCGAATGGTGGTGCACCGAAGACTGACTCGTCCATCACGGAGGCCAATTCGGCACCTGCTAACGAGCACACCACGGCCTGAGTTGCGCAACATCGGCGGATAGACGCTCGGGTTACCCGTTCACCTCGCGGGATGAGCGTGGCGCACGGTGATCAGCAGCAGTGGGTCGGCCTCCGTCTGCCGCATCAGCGCGACGATTCCTCAGTTGCGTCGGCTGCGATTCGCGGTCATCAGCCTCGTGGACGCCGGCCGACACCGGCGGGTCCGTGGGTTGACGTCGTCCCAGGCGGGTAAGTCCGTCGCGTGAACGTTCGATCCGCGTCCGTGGCGTCGCGTCACCACTCGTCGATGCGGGTGTCGGAATCGTCGATCTCCTCCGATGAATCGATGAGGTCGACCTGCTTCGGACTGACGTCCACCTGATTACCTTCGTCGGCAGAGGTGAGCCGCCGTTGTGCCTGACGGCTCAGCCGCTTCGCGGGGGGACGATGTCCGGCGTGGCGCCGGCAGGTCTGGGCGGTCGGCACCCGGACCGAGGTGCTCGATGCCGCCGCGGTGGTGGGCTCACCGGTGCGTTGGCAGATAGTCGCGGTCGTAGCCCGCTCGATTTTCTCCTTCAGCGGTCCGTTGAGCTTGTCGGCCAGCTCCGTCGAGACCGAACTTCCGCATGGTTTGCAGCAAGGGCAGGTTTTCGGTCGGGCACAAAGACATAGGTCGTATTGCCCTCTGTCCAAACGACGTTGTTGGGGTCGTGGATAATCCACTTGATCGTAGTCGGCGGAGATCAGCCCGAACCCGGCCCTCGCGTTCATCATCGCGAGCAGATTGAAGCTGATCGCGGGATATCCGCTCCGAAGTCGTACTGACGGGAATGTCGATGACCTTGTATTGCGTCTCGGGCATCACGTGGCCGGACTTCGATTGACCGCCGTAGCTCGGTCGCCATTGGCGATGATCACGAATACCAGCTCTTCGGCGTGGCGGCGCACCTTCTGTAGCCGCGGCGTACTTCCGCATCCACGCCGAAATGACTTGACCACCTTGGCTGTAGCCGTAGACGATCTTGAGGCCGGGCGTCTTGTGCAGCCGGTCGTTGAGCGGGTCAACGCCGGCGGGTAGGCCAGCTATGAGGGATACATGACGGCTTCACACGTATTGGGGCTCCTGCACACGTCGCCCTTGAGGTCGTCCTCGTTGCTCCCGGAACGATCCCCAGGGTCAAGACGCTCGCCGGTCCCGATAACGTCACCACTCTGCGGCGGCCGCCGCCGTACCGGGGCTCGCGAGCAAGGACAGCGACACCGCGACAGCCATCACCCCGGTCTGTGACCCAGTCGCGCCCGGCTTTGCATGGTTCGCAGATCCCATTTATATTCCCCCTGATTGACACCGCTGACAGCGCTGTGAGATTGAACCACAGCGTACGCCATCCACCGAGTGGTGAGAGGGGAAAAACACCCCCACCAGTGCAGGTAATGGACTTGTCACTTTTTCTCACCTGTCGCCACAGCGAACTCGGGACGGTCGCGGCGGCTAAGGTCCGTCGATGGTTGCTGGAGTCTCAACGAGAGTTTGACGGTCCCGGCAACTTCAGAGGAGTCGCCGAATATAGGCGTCGACCGCAGCAAAAGCCGGGATGGACGTGCGCCTGCAAACATCGGTGCCATCGGCGACGCCGCCGGGACGGGTGAGTCACTGTGGACGAATGCGCCGCCGCGCAAGCTCGACAACTGGGCAGCACGGCGAGTTCACGCGAAACTCTCAACCAATTCACAGCTCGGACAGCAAGCGCGAAAAGGGGCCCGTGGATTACTGATGGCAACGTTGGCTCAGTTTGCTCCATTACGACGAAGTCTGGTCGGAAGTTTCGTCGCAGGTGACGATGGGGTCTAGAATATGTTTTGCGCGTTTGAACTACATCTCGAAGCCGTGTCAGCCAAGGCGCAATCGAGAGCCGTCCCCGTTGGTGAATTTAGCATGCTCGCAACTCTCTGAGCACGACTAATAGATATCGGCCGGCAAGTGATCAGCGTCAGAAATCGGTGCACTCCGATAAATCCAACTGGTTGCCGAGCAAAAAAGTGATACCGACTGTAACTTGACCGCCCAGCGGCATATTCTTCCAGGATCAAAATCAAAAACCGCGTAGCTGAGCGCATTTACAGACAGGGGATTGCCGTGTCCCTGGTGTTTCAGACTCGGATATGCCCCCGTTCGCTGTGCGGACGGATCCCGTTCGTCAGGCCTCCGGCAGAGAGCACCTAGACACCGTCGTCCGGTTGGGACGAGCAAGCCCGCGCGCGCGTTCGCGCACCTTTCATCTGCCGGCAACCCGGCGTAGAGCGACCAGTCAGTGATGCGTGTTAAAGAAGGAGTTCGAGTGAACCGTCTGAAGATGGCCGCTGTGACAGCAGCTGCGTTGCCGATGCTGGCGGTGAGTCCGCTCCTGTCGGCGGCCCCGCCCGCAGCAGCGGCGACCGGCACCATGGCCGGACTTTTGGCTCCGCCCCCAACTTCAACTCCATCACCGTCGACGGTTCTCCGTTTGCCCGTGCAAAACATCGCCTACGACTTCTGGCCGGGCCAGCCCGGCATCGCCGATGGCGTCGTCGCGCTCGACAAGTGGATCTCGACCACGACGGGCAAGAAGACGGTGTTGGCGTTCTCCGAAGGGCACGCACACCTACTCGGGTGGATCCGCGAGAACCAGCTCGACCTCGAGCCCTGGCACAGTGCAGTTCGTTCTCCTCGGGTCGCCGGAGACGCCGGGGAACACCTATCCCTACGAAGGGTACAAAGGCGGGCACGGCCTGCCGCAGACGGGGAATTACGACAACGTCTACTTCGTGGTGCGCGAGTACGACGGCATCGCCGACGCCCCGTACGACAAGTTCAACTTCCTCGCACTGCTGAACGCCTCGGTGAGCACGCACCTCGCCGGATACGAAGATTTGGATCTGGACAATCCCGACGCCGTCTATGTGGACCCGAAGACCGGCGCCAAGACTCTCTACTTCCGCAGCGATGTGCTGCCGATCCTCACCCGCATCGACTGGCTCGCCTCCGACGAGCAGATGGCCAAACTCGACGCACTTCTGCGCCCCCTCATCGACGCCGCCTACCGGCGGCCGGTGGTGATCCCGGCCAAGCCGGTCACGTCGGCGGTCAACGCCCAACTGGCGTCGGTGACCACCGACACCGCTATCGGCGACAGCACCGCCGATGAGGTCGGCGACAACCCGGCTTCCGGCGGCACGACCGGTGGTGGCGCCGAGGCGGAAAAGCCCGACGCCGTGCCTGCGCCGGGGGCCCAGGCCCCGGTCGTGGAGGTCACCGACGAAGATAGAGGGCCTCGACCCCGAAATCGCACCTCCGGTCGATCCCGCGGAGTCTGTCGAGCCGGCGCCCGAAGAGGACGCCGAGACAGTCGCCGAGGGTGAAGCCGAAGAGGACACCACCACCGAGACGGATGCACCCACCGACGGCGATACGTCGTCCACCGCGCCGGGTCAGCCCACGACGTCGGCAGGCGGCGGCGCCGAAACCGCGCAGACCTGGTCCGGTGGCACGGACCGGGAGACGCTGAAAGGGGTCGAATCCAAGCACTCCGCCTCCGCTCACGCCAGCCGGCGGGCAACGACACGAGTGCCGACTCCGACTCGGCCTCGACAGCCGACTGATACTTTCCAGGCAACTCGACCGATCGCCGGTTGACATATCGGAGCTGTTGAGCGGCAACGGTTTCCATGCGGCCTCGGCATCGGCCCGGATCGTGATGGCGCGAATCAGCCGCCCTTAGGTATCCTTCTCAGTGCCTTCGCTGCTTCGAGTGTCTCCGGGAAAGTCGCGTTGATCACCGGCGGTGCATCCGGGATCGGGGCCGCGCTGGCACCGAAAGCTCGCCGACGGGGGCGCCGAGGTGTGGATCGCCGACCGCCAGGCGAGCATGGGCGAGAGCTGGCGCGCAGACTGCGCGACCGCGGCGCAAAGGTGCACGCCGTCGAGCTCGACGTGCGTGACCCCGCTGCGTTCGAACGCGCCATCGCCGACATGGTCGAGACGTCCGGGCGCATCGACTATCTGTTCAACAACGCCGGTATCGGGATCGGCGGCGAGGTCGACACGCTCACCCTCGACGACTGGAACGACATCATCGACGTGAACCTGCGCGGCGTGATCCACGGCATCCAGGCGGCCTACCCGGTCATGATCCGCGCAGGGCAGCGGCCACATCGTCAACACCGCGTCCATGGCCGGGCTCATCACCACGTCGGCGCAGGCGGGCTATTCCGCCACCAAGCACGCGGTCGTCGCGCTGTCCAAGACGCTGCGGGTGGAGGCCGCAACGCCACGGCGTGCGGGTGTCCGTGCTGTGTCCCGGCGTCGTCCGCACGCCGATCTTGACCGGGGGCGAGTACGGCCACAACAACACCGTCAGCCCGGAGGAGATGCTCAAGCTCGGGAGAAACTGCGGCCGATGTCGCCGAGGTGTTCGCCGAGCGCTCGTTGCGCGCGGTACTGCGCGGAGACGCGATCATCGTCGTGCCGCGCCGGTGGAAGGCGCTGTGGTACCTGGAAAGGCTGTCGCCGGCGCTGTCGATGCGCATCGCCAAGGAGGCGCTCAAGCGCACCCGCGCGATAACGCCATCGAACCGCGAGGTCGTGTGATGCCCGATCATGTCCTGCGACGGGTAGGCACAGCAGGCCCGGACAGGAGCTCATTGGTAACGGCGGTTCGCTGGAGACGATGTCCCATTGCCAGCATGCCGCGGCGGTCGCGGACTGCAGGCGCCGTCCGGCGAATAATTGCGCACCTGGAGCCGCCATCCTCGTCGCGCCGATGCCGAGCCGCGCAATGCGGGCAGCGTCGGCCCGCGCAAACGCTATTCACTGGCCGCACGGCAGCGGACCGCTATGACGTAAATGTAACGATTGCGTGGATTACTCAGCTCACAGCGCCTCCCGACTGTGATATACAGTGTCGGGAACTAACACACCGCCTGACGGTGACCGTTTCTAGCAACCTTCGTTCAAGAAAATTTACCCACCAGTAAACATGCTGGTCACCAGGGAGGGCCCCACCGATGCGTCCAGGTTTGAAGCCGCTGGCAATGAGCAGTGCAGCGCTCGTGGGCGGCCACTTATTGTCACTGCGCCGCCGACGGCGGCCCTCACCCCGCCGCTGCCCGAACACGCGAAGGCGCAGATCAGTGACGTAGCCGTGCGTTTGGCAGCCAATTCGATCGCCAACATCCCGACCAACCTGTTCCGGATCCTCGCTGACATCCCGATGAACCAGCTGATCGGAATCAATGCGGCGTCGGAATCCCTTGAGGGTTCCGGAAACTGGTGGCTCTACACCCCGACGAACGCCCTGGGGTGGGACCAAATGGACTACGCGAAGGCGGTCGGCTTCACCAAGATGTTCACGCCGATACCGGAGGTGGCCCAGGCGCAGGCCGACCAGCTCAACGCGATCATGGCGCGCAACTTCCCGATGACGCGACCTGTACCGGCATTCCCGGACCGTGCGCTGATCCCTACTACTTCACGGCGTACTTCAGCACGCCGCCACTCGAAGCGATATTCGGATACAGTACACCTTCGGCGACGTGTTCATCACCCTGGATCAGTCGATCGAGATGCCGTGGTCCAATCAGACGGTCAAGTACGATCCGTTCGGGCCGGGCAAGGCGCTTTGGGAGGCTTTGACCAAGGATCCCGAGGAGGGCTGGAACACCAGCGCACCTTCTGCAGGACCGCATGGAGGCCGCACAGGTGCTGGGTCGCTCTTCAACTCCTTCAACCCGTTCGTCGAAGGCACCTACTGTGTGCCCTGCCAGTTACTCGGGGTCAAGGGAGCACCCAGCTCACTTGCCGGTGATCAACATCTTCGGCAACATCTACACGTATTTCGACTGGGGTCAGGAGTTCACCGAGCAGGACTGGGTCCCGGACCACACCGAGATTCCTGAGGCGCCGAGCCTCAAGAAACTTCTCGCTGTACTCGCCCGAGGCATGGGAGCGCATCAGCAGCGATGCGAAGGTCTATTTCAAGTGGGTCTTCAAGGGCGGCCCGGTTCCCCAGACCGAAATGAGAAGAGCCCCACAATTCCCCGGCGATCCCGGACAGCACGCCACCGTCCCGCAGGGTCTGGCAGCGGACCTCCGCCGCGGGTGATCACCGTTCGGGATCCAGGTGGCGGCATCAACAACGTGCTCAACGGCTCGGTCTGCGACGGCAGCCTCGGCGAATGCAACAACGTCGACTACATCAAGTGGCTCCAGGAAGCCAGCATCAAGGACGGCCTGAAGAACCTGTCCGCGCTGCTCGCCGACCCTGACGCCGGTCCCGCCACCGTGCTGGGCTACTCCAGGGTTCGGTCATCGCGTCGCGTTGGCTGAGCAACTACCAGAAGCAGCTCGCAGCCGCACAGGCCGCCGACCCCAACGACGACAACTCGCTCATCGACGTGGAAGGCAGCCCCGACGCAGAGGATCTGCACTTCATCCTCACGGGTAACCCGAACCGCAAGTACGGCGGAACCCGCCCGAACTGGTACATCGAGCGCGCCACGCCGAACGACACCAAGTACACCGTGCTGGACGTCGCCCGTGAGTACGACGGTGCCGCCGATTGGCCGGACGAGTTCAACATGCTGGCCATCGCGAACGCGTTCCCCGGTTACTTCGTCGTCCACCCGTACTACGACGAGGTCGACCACGAAGACGATCCAAGACGGTCTTCCAAGAGGGCAACACCACGTATGTGCTGATGCGCACCGAGAACCTGCCGATGCTGCAGGGACTCCGCGCGATGGGCTTCAACGACCTCGCCGACGAACTGCAGGCGAAGTGGAAGCCGATCATCGACAGCGCCTACCACCGCGATTACCCGAACTCTTCACCGCGAGGCCGCCGCCCAGGAAGCGGTCGATCGGGCCAAGGCCGGACTGCCGCCACTGGCGACCAAGACCACTCTCACGGCCGCCAAGAGCTCGACCACCGTCACTTCTCAGGTGACGTCGACGGGTAAGGATCCCAAGGCGTCGCTGGTCAACATCACGCTGCCGGGCGAAGACGATACCGAAGGAAGAGACGGGTCAGACACCGCCTCCGGCCGAGTTCGTCCACTCCGAGCGAGGACGAGGAAGGGTCGACGATCACTCCGCAGCCGAGCCCCCACACCGGAGGCCGGTGCGGGTACCGAGGTCGATCCGGGCCCAGGTTCGCTCCGGGAGCAGCGCGTCGATCAGGGCGCAGGCAAGGCCGATGAGGTGAAGGCGCCGACGAGGAACCCGTTGAGGCCGTGGGGTTCCTCGAAGCAGCGCAACGGCCGAAGAAGGAAGCCGCACCGAAGGCCGACACGGAGTCGGCAGGCAAGGCTCGGACGAGGGCAAGTCGAACGCGGCCAAGTCGAAGAAGTCGAACGGCGAGTCCAAGGAATCCAAGAAGGAAGCCACCAAGGACGCCGCGTAAGCACCGCGTGACGCGTGCGCCGCCAGCATTCCGGTCGGTGCACTGTTGTGTTCGGAGTCTGAGGTGGCCGCCGTCAGCTGTGGCGACGTGATCGGGCCACTCGCCGCCTCTGTTGCGCCTCACTGATAGCAGCATCATCTCCGGACCACCGGTGTTGCGCTGCAACCGGGCCGTCAGCTCCGGCGCTACGCTGCCGAGCAGGCGGGTGGCGCCCCGTAGCGACCATCGGGGCCACGGTGACCTCGGCAAGATTTTCGTCGATCGCCTGCAGGGTCGCCAAGGCCACGGCCTTGGCCGTGCGTGTGCCGAGTCGCGGGATCTGCACGTCTGTGTCGGCGATCATGCCCGCATCCCGGATCGGCCCGGGAAAGATCGTTGAGACCCCGACCCCGTGTGGGCGTCAGATCTTCGCCGTAGTGCCGAGCGAGAACCCCGGAGGCCGAACTTCGTCGCGTTGTACAGCGCCATGTGTGCCGACGCCGATTTCCCGGACAACGAGGACATGAAAACCAGGTGCCCGCATCGCGTGAAGCCATCTGCTCGCTCAGTGACTTTGGCCATCACGATCGGCGCCCGAAGGTTCACGTCCGACGCGCGGTCGATCTGGTCGATCGAGTAATCGGACAGGCAGGCCGGACGCGGGAAGTCCGGCATTGGCGATGAGCACGTCGACCGATCCACCCGGGCGAGGAACTCGTCGAGCTCGTTTCTGTCACTCAGATCGGCAACGATCGAAGTGCCGCCAACACGGGCCGCCGATTCCTCGAGCACTGCTGCGTTGCGACCGGTGAGCGTGAGTTGCGCACCCCGATCGGCGAGCGCCTGCGCCAGCGCGTGGCCGATTCCCCCCGATGCCCCCGTCAGCAGCACATGCGCGCCCTGAAGATCCATGAAGCGAGGTTACGGGTCTGGCCAGCAGACCGCCGCGCCGACCCCGCCCGTTCGGGTTGGGCTCAAAACTGGCGCTCAGGCCCGCTAACGGACGCGATCCGCGACAAAATCCGCCGCCTGATTCGTCATGCCGTTGTCGACGTAGGCGAAATGTGCCGGCAGGCTCATTCCCTGAGTGCAGAAGATGTCGTCGACCGCGCACATGTCGATCGCCTTGGGCCCGAAGGGCGGCTCTTCGCAGGCAACGGTCCGCCGCCGCGCATGTTGCGCAACGGATTCCCGAACACGGCCACAGCCGCGACATGGTCAGCGACCTCGGGGGGCAGGGGGGTGGGATTGAACCGTCCGAGAGGGCCTGGGTCTGCGGTGATCAGGTCGATGACGCCCGCGCCCTGTGACATGCCGCCGAGCACCAGTTTGGTGTTGGGGCAGTTGGCGGCCATCCAGTGCACCCTGCCGGCCGCGTCGGCGGCGCCGGCAGGTGCCGACGTCTCAAAGTTGTAGCCGGCGGGGTAGTTCACGGCATAGGCGCCCACAGACCGGCCACCGACTTTGGACCGCAACGAGTTGACGAACGCGTCGCCGACGAATCCCAGCCCCGGATCCGCACCGGTGCCTCTCGCGAAGATGACCTCGATATCAGGGCACGGGTCGGCAGCCGCAGACGGCGTTCCGACGGCAGAGACCATGATCGCGGCCAGCGCCAGCACCGCCGCGCCTAGAGACCCCAGAAAACGCCGCATACGCATGTCTCCATGCTTACACATCGCCGCGACTGCCTGAGCGTTACGGCGTCTGAGCTGGGGCGTTAGGCGAACGTGTAGTCGGCGAGGGGAAAGTTGTCGTTCTCGCGGTTGGTCTCGTTGGTTGATGCGGGCCGCACCAACGTCTCGCCGGTCGGGCTGAAGTAGTAGGACCTGGACCGCGCGCAATCGCCCCGGCGGAACACGGTCTTGCCCAATTTCGCCGACATCCGCTCACGGAAACTGGTGTTGGCGTCCTCGGTCACCTCGAACGTGACCGCGTCGCGCCGCTGTAACTCGCCGAACAATCGGTCCATGTGCCGCATCTGGTACTCCATGGTGTTGAAGTACGACAGTCCGCTGGACGCGTATGGTCCGGCGAGGCTCACGAAGTTCGGGAACGCCGGGATCGTCACACCCTGGTAGGCCTGGAAACCGTTGTCGCGCCACCATTTGCCGAGGTTGCGCGCGTCGCGGCCGATGATCTCGATCGCGGGGATGTTGGCTTCCCAGATATCGAATCCGGTGCACAGCACCAAGGTGTCGAGCTCGGCCTTCGTTCCGTCGCACGCCACGATGCCGTCGGCCTCGACGCGCTCGATGCCTGAGGACTGCAGGCGGACGTGCGGCTTGGCCAGGGTGCGGTAGTACGAGTTCGAATACGTCGGGCGCTTGCAGCCGAAGTCGTAGTCCGGCGTCAGCTTGGCGCGCAGTTCCTTGTCACGGATCGACACGAACCGCAGAGCCTGTGACAGCCGCGAAGCGAAGACGTTGAGCTGGCGGAAGTATTTGAAGTTCAGCACCGACAGGATCATCATCGCTTCGAGGTTGATGTCGGTGGTGAACCTGAATATCCGCTGCAGCAAAGGAACGCGGGCGAACAGCCTGCGCTGTAACTCCGGGATCGGAAAGTCGATCTTGGGCACGACGTGGATCGGGGTGCGCTGATACACGGTGAGCTCGGCGGCAGTTTTGGACAACTCGGGGATGAGCTGGACCGCGGTCGCCCCGGTGCCGATCAACCCCAGCCGCTCACCGTCGGGGGAGTAGCTGTCGTCCCAGTCCATGCTGTGGATGATCCGGCCGGTGAAGTCGTCGATCCCCGGGATGTCGGGGTTGCGCGGCTGCGACAGGTAGCCGGTGGCGGTGATGAGGAACCGCGACGTGAGCGTTTCGCCGCTCGACAGCGCCACCTGCCAGAGTTGGGCTTCCTCGTCCCAGCGTGCTCCGTCGACGGGGGTATTGAACCGCATGTGGCGGCGCACGTCGTACTTGTCGGCAACGTGGTCGGCGTACGCCTTCAGCTCGGATCCCGGGGCGTACAGCCGCGACCAGCGGGGGTTGGGTTCGAACCAGTAGGAATAGGTCGGCGACGGGATGTCGACGGCCAGTCCCGGATAGTGGTTCACATGCCACGTACCGCCGAGATCGTCTTCGCGGTCAAGGATCAGGATGTTGTCGTATCCCATCTTCTTGAGCTGGATCGAAGCACCCATTCCGCCGAATCCGGCACCCACAACGATCGCGTCGTACTTCGGCACATGCATGGGCATCAACGCTACCTCACAGCAAATCGGGCTTGATCGGTTCGATTTTAAGGTGCCCGACGCGGAGCCGCTCGTCACCGCGGTCGGGTCCAGACACCACGAAGCCCCGGCCATGGCCGGGGCTTCGGGCGGGTGTCCGAGACTTCAGGCAAAGCCTGGAGTTCCGGGGAGGGTTACTCCGAGGAGCCGGAGGAGTCGGAATCCTGGGAGTCGTCGGCGTTCCTGTCGCGGGCGGCGGCCCGGGCCTCGCGTTTGGCTTGCCGGGTGGCGGCGGCCTCCGCCTTGGCTTCTGCTCTTGCCTCGCGTCGGGCGGCTGCTGCTTCGGCTCTGGCCTCCCGCTTGGCTTCACGCTTGGCCGCGGCAACGGTCCGGGGCGAGTCCGCGTCGGTGTCGGCAGGGACAGTCGAGGACTCTGCCGGAGGCTCGACGGCCACGACGGTGTTCGCGCCGGCGGTGCTGGTGACGGGATCGTTGCGGCTGTAGCCCTTGTCGATCTTGGCCTTGAGCTCGGCCTCGCGAAACTTCAGGAACGGCATCACCTGCACCAGGGGCAGCACCTTGGTCGGCACCAGGTAGTGCGTGGTGGTGCCGCCCTCGGTGTTCTCGCTCACCGTGATGTTCTCATCGGGCACCTTCGAGAGATTCGAGTACATCACCGGTACGTGTACGAGGACCGAGCCGACCATCGCGTTGGCGACCGCGAGGAGGTTCCATGGGCGGTCGGGCATGTCGGCCATGCCGTCGTACTCGCCGGTGACGACGACCACGTCGTAGGGCGTCACGGGTGCGGGTTGGTAGGTGTAGTCAAGCCGCGAGTTGTACTTGGTGTCTTTGATCAGTTCCTGGCGGCTAGAGTCCTCGACCACGATGAAGGAGATCTCGTCGGGGTCGGTCAAGTCGCCGGCGGCGATCATGTTGCGCAGCACCTCGTTGACCACAAGGGACCCTGCCGAGAGGCCGACCACGGTGACTTTCTCGCTGTTGATCACGTGCCCGTCCCCGTCTCTGGACAGCTTCCCGAGGGCGGTGTTGATGGCGGCGGTGAGGTTGGTGACGCCGATGTCGATCGATGCGCCGAGGGTCATGTCGCCGCTGCCGGTCATCGGGCCGGCCACTGCGGGCCAGTTAACGTTCACGCGCTCCTGGCCCTGAAGCCTTCCGCCGAGCAACGGGGCCATCAGCATATCGCCCATGGAGCCGGCGCCGATCCCGCCGATCACGATTGCAGAGTTGCTGGCCCCCGCGCCCGCCGCGGCAGACAGAGCTATTGCGAGTGAAGCTAAGGCGGTGCCACAGGCAACCCCCGCTTTACGAATGGTCGTCCTCATGAGATCTCCCCGTTGGAAGCAATTCAATGGCCGCCAGTGTCGGCTCGCCAAGAGCATATTGCGCCTCCGTCAATCTTGCCGTCGCAAATCACTAATATCGCGCTAGAATGCGGCCATGGCAAACTGTATTAAAATTGCCTTGTTTTATAGTGCTAATTTTTCATGTCAGCGACGTTGAAAATCTAGCGAATTAGAACATGTCAACTAGCCTGCTATTGGACCGCCTCATCGAGCCACTTTACATCGTCTTCAGCGACCCGATCCCAGACAGCGTCACCGGCTCAGCAATAACTACATTACTGGCATTCTTACTGCGACTTACTGAGTAGATACTGTTTTGCGATGTTGCTGAGATCTACCCGGCGAAAAAAAAATTATGACTATCCACTCGTCTCGGGGCACACCTTTATTGGCGGACAACTGACGTCTGAACAATGGTTTTTTCCAGACCACCCACGCCCAGGTAGCAGTTCGCAACACACCCTGAATAACTGACTCTTCGGTAAGTAGTCGGTTGCGTCGGGCAAACCCAAGGCCATCGACTGGCACGCGGCGACATATCGCGGGCTCGCTCGTCCGGACGAGCGCCGGCAGCGTTGCCAGGGGCCCAGGAGTCCACGTCGAACTCCGGAGCGAATGCCTTGAGGGCCAACGGATCTGATGGCGTCAGGTGACGACGTTTCCACCACTCGGGGCGCCGCTCGGTTGGTCCGGCACTGGTGAGCTGTCCTCAATGGTCAAGCTCTGTTGCTACCCAGCCCGCTCCGGATTCCACCTATCCAGAGTTTGCTACCGGGTCTTCGAGGGACTCTGGTGTGGGGTAACATTCGCCTCGATCGAAACCCTGGACGGTCGCCAAAGCACCAGCTGCAGAGCACCTTTGGCAACCTGATCGCAGGGCGACCAACGGGGTAGGCCAGCCAAGGTCGGCGCCAGACCGCATAATTCGTGTTGTCCCGCGGTCGGTGCGCGAGATGGTTGCCCGGTCACCGGACGCCCAAGGTGGTCGTTCTCTCATGAAGGGATGTTCTGTGAAGCGAACGACCAGGGCTGTCATGACTGCGGCTGCGCTGCCTTTTGCGGCGCTGCCACTGGCATTGGGCGGCGTCATGCCCGCCGCCGCGGCAGCTGAGCTCATCCCGGACGGGCGCGCGACGGTACTTCACCACGGCCCGACCCCGTGGAGCATGGAAAACGGCCTCGGCGGGGCACTCTGCGAAGCACCGAAAATCTGCCGTGAGGTCGCCTACGACTGGATCATCTCCCTCGGTCCGATCGAGTTCGGAGTGCAGGGCAACGTCAGAAGGCTCAACTCGGCGATCAAATCCGTCGGCACCAGCCCGAAGATCGTCTACGCATTCAGCGGCGGCGCCTGGGATGCAGCCGGGTGGCTCGACGACCATGCCGACGACCTGAACGCACCTGATCCCGATGACCTGTCGTTCGTTTTGACCGGAAACGGCGGCCGCAAGTATGGAGGTTCTAACACCTGGTTGTACGGCGACCTGCTGGCGACCCCTACCGACACGCAGTACGACGTCCTGGACATCGCCCGTGAGTACGATCCGATCGCAGATTTTCCGGCCAACCCGTTCAATGTGCTCGCGTATGCGAACGCCGTCGCAGCGTTTATCTCCGTGCACCTGGAGTATGACGAGGTCGACCTCGACGACCCGGACAACATCGTCTGGAAAGAGGGCAACACCACATACGTCTTCGCCAAGACCGAGCACCTTCCGCTGCTGCAGGGCTTTTACGACTGGGGTCTGGGGTCGTTGGTCGAGGATCTCGAGCCCGGGCTGAAGAAAGCCATCGACAAGGCATACAACCGCACGTGGCTGGAGGGCAAGGAGCCACAGGGCGAGGTGAACACACTGAACTCGACCCAGGAAGAATCACGCAGCGCCCTCACGTCGTTCCTCGTCGCCGACGGCGACGAAGGCAACGGTGACGACGATTCAGTCGGCGCGACCGGCGACAAGAAGTCCTGGGCCGCCCGTCTGGCGGCGACCGGTGCTGCCGACGACGCCGGCAAGGGTTCGATCGGTGATGTCACGCAGGATCCGGGGACCGACGACCCCGAGACCGCCGAGACCGAAGCCGGGACGGCCGCCGGGGAGGTGCCCGCCGTAGCGGCGACTGGGGACACCGACGATTCGGTCGACGCGACCGATGGCAAGGGCGGTGACGACGGCGACGGCGCCGGCAGCACCGCGGCCGGCGGCACACCGTCCAGCAGCGCCGCGGCCGGCGACACACCAACCGGCGGCAAGCACCGCGCGCCTCGCCACGGCATCAAGAAAGTCACTCGCTCGGCGAAGGTCAGAGGGGCCGGCGGCGGCGTCTTCGGCCGTGCCCGCGCCGTCGCAGACAGCGCGAAGTCGAGCAACTCGTCGACTTCGCCGTCCAGCAGCGACAGCGACAGCTGACGCTCGGTTATCCGCTGTCGGCTACCCCGTCATGGTCCGGCGGGGCTGCGACGAACCCGCCAGGTGCAGTCAGCCGTACCGCTTCAGTAGCCGCTCCGCCTTGCGTGGGCTCAGCTGCGGCCAGTCGGATGTCGCCCCCGTAGTGGGCCAGTACCCGCCGATCCATCAGCCGTCGCCACAACGGCGGGAGCAGCGCCGCCACCACCATCGTCGCGTAGCCCGCGGGTAGCTGTGGCGCCTCGTCGGCGTGGCACAGTGCCTGGTAGCGGCGATGAGGGTTGGCATGATGGTCCGAGTGTCGCTGCAGGTGGAACAGGAACACGTTGGAGATCACCGAATTGCTGTTCCAGCTGTGTGAGGGGCGCACCTGCTCGTAACAGCCGTCGGGTCTGCGCTGCCGGCGAAGCCCGTAGTGCTCGAGGAAGTTGATGGTCTCCAGCAGCAGGAATCCGATGGCGGCCTGACCGATCAGCCAGGGCAGCACGCCGACGCCGAACGCCGCCACCAGCGCCGCGAACAGCGCAATGGTCATGAGCCAGGCGTTGAGCACGTCGTTTCGCGGTGTCCACGCGGACTTCCCGCTGCGTGCCAGGCGGCTGCGCTCGATCCGCCACGCGGAGCACAGGCTGCCGTGGATGGATCGGCAGTGAAACAGGTACACGTTCTCGCCCAGCCGGGCGCTGGCAGGATCCTCCGGCGTGGCGACGCGGGCGTGATGGCCGCGGTTGTGCTCGACGAAGAAATGCCCGTATCCGGTCTGCGCGAGGGCCACCTTGCTGAGCCACCGCTCCGACTGCCCTCTCTGGTGACCCATCTCGTGGGCAGCGTTGATCGCGACGCCGGCGACACCGCCGACCGTCAGCATCAGACCCAGCTTGTCGAGGTCGGTCAGCACGACCCCACCGCCGCCGCTCCAGAACCAGCAGGCGAGTACCAACGACACGTACTGCGCGGGCAGGTAGAGGTAGATCGCCCACCGGTAGAAGCGATCGTGTTCCAACCAGGCAATCGCGCTGTCGGGTGGGTTCTCCGAATCAGGGCCGACCAGAAAGTCCAGAACCGGGATGAGGACGAACACCAGGATGGGCCCTGACCACCAGAACACGCCCGATCCGGTTACCGCCGCAGCCGCCCAGGACACCGGGACGAGGGTGGGGATGATCAGCCCGAGCAACCACACGTAGCGCTTTTGGTCACGCCAGCCGCGCGAATCCGTAGGGCCTCCAGAGTTGTTCATCCGTGCGTGTTGCTGAGTCGGCATCGTTCGCTGCGCTACCTCCCCTTAGCCGAACGTTGACGCCATCGTCGCAGACCAAAGCGACGATCACGTAACGTTGTCATACCATCGGTGCACGTAACGAACAATACAGCGGACGAACGCGGCAAATTCGTGTTGCTTCGCCCTGGGCGATTTGATGGATTGCTGGGTACCTGGTCAGGTCGCGACCGGCCCGGTACCCCCGGCCACCCGGCCACCCGCCGGCGCCGATTGCGTGCTGGTGCAGCAAACTTTGCAGTCGGGAAGATGGCTACTGCTCGAGGCCGAGGCTGACCCTCGGCGTGATCGATTCGCCGTCGATGTTGTGGCGCACGGTGTCCGACAGCTTCCTGGTCGGATCGATTTCCTGCACGGCCTCGGGGAAACGTGTCCGCACCGTAGATGCCGGGAGCAAGCAGCGGATTGGCGAGCGCCTGGGAGAAGGCGCGGTACAGCAGGTTGAACTCGATGGACATCCAGTTCTGCCGGTACCACTTCTCCCACCGATCCCCGGTTCCGCGAACAGCGGGAATTTGATGGGCGTGATGTGGTTGATGTAGTGCTCGATGACCGCCCTGCTGATCCTGTCGGCGATGCGGTTGTGCTCCCGCAGGAAGAGCGTGCTCATCATCACGAAGCTGGATGTTGCCGCGCGGGCATGCCGAGGGCGAAAGGCCGCCGGTGTCGTCGTGAATGTCGGTGATCGTCTGTGCCTTGCGGTCGCTGCCCGGATACGCCACCGGCAGATCGGCGAATTCGCGCTTCACATCGCCGTCTTCGCCGAAATGGTAAAGCGGGAACTCCTGGCCGTTGATGCGCCGGGACTTGAGCCGGCCGCCGGATCCGCTTCGCAGTGGACTGGTTCTTGAGCCACCGCAGCCCAGAAGCGCAGGCCGCGGCTGGTCAGGACAACCGGCTCAGGACAGCAGATTCGCGATCGCCGAGGCCAGCTCCGGGGTGGCTGAGCTCGCCAGGTTCTGGTAGCTGCCCCCGGTCGCCTGCGAAACCGCCTCCCAGGTCGCCCGATCGGGGTCGTCGCCGAAGTCGATGACGTTGACCGCCACCGGGCGGTCGGGTGCGAAGGCCCCCCTGATGTACTGCTGCAGGCCGTCCGCGCCCAGCGACTGATCGGTGTGTGGTCCGGCGGTGATGACCAGAACCGAATTCTTCTGGCCCTCGCGGTATTTGGCCGACGCATCGGTGTATACCAGCCGCATGGTGGTGAACGAGACCGCACCGCCGCCCGAGGGCGATTGACGGTCCAGCGCGGCGGTCAGTGCGTCGGAGCGCGGTTGTCCGTTGAGCGGTTCGGACAACGGCCCCACGCTGACCTCCGAGCGCCCCTGGACACCGTCGAAGGTCCACAGACCTACGCCGGAGTCGGCGGGGAGCACCTGCAGTCGCGCCTTGAGCGCGTCGACGACGTTGGTCAGCCGCGGCTTGCCGCCCTCGTCGGCCGGCATCGACTGGTCGAGCATCAGCGTGACCGTCGGGCTCCGCACCGGCGTGGTCAAGGTGTCGGCGATGGTCGCCCGCAGGGCGTTGTCACCGACGTTCAACGGGGCGGCCACCGGCGCGAAGTCGACGACGTCGCTGGCCGGCGGGGTGCCCCCGTCGACGCGGAAGCCCGCCTTGGCGAGCTCGCCGAGCTGCTCGGGCTTGCGCATGAATCGGGCGAATTCGCTGGCTGCGGTGACTTGTTCCTCGGCCAGCCAGTCACCGGCGAGCAGCACGGTGGGGAAGTCGGCCATCGCCGTCGGCCCCGGCGGCAACCACGCCGCCAGCTTGGACTTCGCATCGGGCAGCGACGACGCCTTCTGGAAGAGCCGCTGTTCGGTGGTCACCACGGCGTGCACCGGGGCGGTGGCCGGATCGGATGCTTCGGCGAGGGCGTCCAAGGCAGTGCCGGCGTTCGTGTCGGCGAGCTCGGGAGCCCCGCCGATCAGCGTGCTGACGGCGCCCAGCCCCGCGCTGGCCGGAGCGCCGGACGGTGCGGCGGCCGCCGCCACAGCCTCGGCGGCCAGATAGGCCGCGTCGCTGTCCTCGCCGACGGGCAGCGCCAGGCGAAGCCCGCCCCACCCCGATAACCCCAGGCCGTCGAGCGCGGCGGGATCGGTCTGCAGCCGCGGAAGGGTTCCCCAATTCTGGTCGCCCAGGGCTTCTTTCAGTTGAGGGGACACAGCCAGGCCGACAGGTGAGGTCACCAGCGACCGGCTGTCGCTGACGGTTTCGGCGCCCGCCGCGGCTTCCAGACGGGCCTCCGACACCGAACTGGCCGGGATCCACAGTGCCGGCCGCTCACCGAGGTCAGCGGGCCACTCGCCGGTGAATCCGTTGACGACCCGATCGGAATCAGCGGGCCCCACGCTGATCTTGACGCAGCGGTCGCCGACCGGGTCGGCGGTCAGGTTGTACCGCTCCGCCAGCGCCGCAACAGGTTCGGTGATGGCCGGATCCGCGACGACGGACACCTTGACTTCACCGTCGACACACCGTGCGGCGGCGACATCGGAGCGGTTGGACAGGTTGTCTCCGAAGAAGCGCCACAGGATCACGGTGCCGACAACGACGACGACGGCGACCAGGGCGACGATGACGCCGATGCTGACTTTGCGCCGCCCCGGCGTGACCGCGCGGTGGCTGCCGGTCCAGTCGCCGTCCTCCCAGTCGCGTTGCGCACCGGGGGCCCGCGGCGGCGCCGGGGGCGGGGCGGACGCCGGGTCACGGTCGGGGGCCTCATCGGCGTGCCCGAGGTCAACCGGGTGGTCATCAGATCCGAAATCCCGGTCTGTCGACTCCTTTTCGCCGGACCCGAACCGCTCGGTCTGCTGCTCGTCGGGCTGCTGATCCGGGGGCTGTCGGCTACCCGAGTCCTCGGGACCGGGAAGGCTATGTCGTCCCATGCCTACCCGTCCCGCCCGACCCGACCTGGTACGGGCCTCGTCGACAACTCGGTTCCGATCTCACTGCGTCAGCCAACGTTACTAGTTGCCTTGAACTCTCGGCGCCGCCGGTGCAGGATCGGCTCGGTGTAGCCGTTGGGCTGCTCGCCGCCAGACAGGATCAGCTCCTGGGCGGCCTGGAACGCGATGTTGTTGTCCGGGTCGGATGCCATCGGACGGAATTCCGGGTCCTGGGCGTTCTGTTCGTCCACCACCGCGGCCATCCGGCGAAGGCTTGCCTTGACGTCCTCTTCGGTGATCACGCCGTGGCGCAACCAGTTGGCCAGCAGCTGGCTGGAGATCCGCAACGTCGCGCGGTCTTCCATCAGTGCGACATCGTGGATGTCGGGCACCTTGGAGCACCCCACGCCGGCGTCGATCCAGCGCACCACGTAGCCGAGAATCGACTGGCAGTTGTTGTCGACCTCCTCGCGAATCTCGTCGGAGGCCCACGCCAGCTCCTTGGCGAGCGGGATGGTCAGCAGCTCCTCGAGAGTGGAGCGCGTCTCACCCGCAAGCTCCTGTTGCACCGCGTAGACGTCGACCTCGTGGTAGTGCATGGCGTGCAGCGTCGCCGCGGTCGGTGACGGCACCCAGGCGGTGGTGGCACCGGCCTTGGGCTGACCGATCTTCTGCTCCACCATGTCGCCCATCAACTCGGTCATCGCCCACATGCCCTTGCCGATCTGCGCCCGGCCCGAGAAGCCCGTCGCCAGCCCGATGTCGACGTTCTGGTTCTCGTAGGCCTGGATCCACGGCTGCGATTTCATCGCACCCTTGCGGATCATCGGACCCGCCTCCATGGAGGTGTGGATCTCGTCGCCGGTGCGGTCCAGGAAGCCGGTGTTGATGAAGACCACGCGGTCGGCGGCGGCCTTGATACAGGCCTTCAGGTTGACCGTGGTGCGGCGTTCCTCGTCCATGATGCCGACCTTGATGGTGTTCTGCGGCAGCCCGAGCACGTCCTCGACGCGGCTGAACAGCTCGCAGGTGAAGGCCACCTCGTCGGGGCCGTGCATCTTGGGCTTGACGATGTAGATCGAGCCGGTCCGGCTGTTGGCCAGCGGTCCGTTCGCTCCGTCGTTGTCCGTGCCCTGGCGCAGTCCGTGGATGCCGATCAGGCTGGTGAACAGGGCGTCCTGGATCCCCTCAGGGATCTCTGGCCCGTCCTCGCCATCGGCGTCGAACACAATTGCGTCGTTGGTCATCAGATGGCCGACGTTGCGCACGAACATCAGGCTGCGGCCGGGCAGCGTGAACTCGCCGCCGTCGGGACCGGTGAAGGCGCGGTCCTCGCTGAGCACCCGGGTGAAGGTCTTGTCGCCCTTGTGGACTTCCTCGCTGAGGTCACCGCGGTTGAGTCCGAGCCAGTTGCGGTAGCCGAGCACCTTGTCGTCGGCGTCGACGGCGGCCACGGAATCCTCGAAGTCCATGATCGTGGTGATCGCCGATTCCAGCACGACATCCTTGATGCCTGCCTGATCGGTGGAGCCGATCGGGGATTCCGGGTCGATCACGATCTCGATGTGCAGGCCGTGGTTGACCAGCAGCACTGATTCGGGATTGTCGGCCTCGCCCAGGTAGCCGGCGAACTGCTTGGGCTCGGCCAGTCCGACCGACAGCCCGTCGCCCATGGTCGCCGACATCTGGCCGGCCCCGTCCTCGACCTCCACCTTCAGGCCGGTGATGTCCGCCCATGAGCCCGACGCCAGCGGGGCGGCGCCGTCGAGGAAACCGCGGGCGTAGGCGATGACCTTGTCGCCGCGGACTTTGTTGTATCCGCCGCCCTGCCCCTTCTCCGCGCCGTCGTCCTCGGAGATGACGTCGGTGCCGTAGAGCGCGTCGTAGAGCGAGCCCCAGCGCGCGTTCGCGGCGTTCAGCGCGAAGCGGGCGTTGAGGATCGGCACCACCAGCTGCGGACCGGCCGTGGTGGTGATCTCGTCATCGACACCCGCGGTGGTGATCGTGAAGTCAGCAGGCTCGGCCTGCAGGTAACCGATACCGGTGAGGAACTGCTTGTACTCGTCGGCGTCGAAGGGGCCGATGACCCGTGCCCGGTGCCACCTGTCGATCTGCGCCTGCAGGTCGTCGCGGCGGGCCAGCAGATCCTGGTTCTTGGGGGTGAGGTCGGCGACGACCTTGTCGACGCCGGACCAGAACGTGTCGGGGTCGAGGTCGGTACCCGGCAGCGCCTCACCGTTGATGAAGTCGTACAACACGGGGGCGACGCGCAGGTTACCCACCGTCACGCGTTCGGTCATGATTCCTCCCTCGGCTGCCGCGTCCGCCACGGGGCGCACGTGCAGTATGCAATCGGTCTGCAATATCGTCGATCCAGCTTACCCAGCGGTTATAGGCCTATTCCCGGGCGGCGGTGTCCACCAGCGCCAGGCACCGCTCCAGCAACCTCGCCCGCAGCGGGGCGGCCCGCTCGCTGATCGCCTCCTGGGCCCGCGCGTAAACCCGGCGACCACCGGGCGTTTCGACGGCGATCGGCTCGAACCCGAGCTCCCGCAGATCGTAGGGGCTGGCCCGCATGTCCAGCACCCGGGCGTCTGCGGCCAACTCCAGGCAGTCCAGGACCAGCCCGGATTCGACGAGCGGGCCCAGCTTGAACGCCCACTTGTACAGATCCATCCCGGCATGCACGCACCCCGGTTGTTCCACGGCGGCCTGGGATTGCCGGGTCAGATGCTGGCCATTCCGCAGCGCCGCCGGGCCGGTGAAGAAGCGGTAGGCGTCGAAGTGACTGCAGCGCAACGGCATCGACTCGACCACCGCGTCGGTAGCTGCGGCACCCAGGCGCAGCGGCACAGTTGCGTGGCGCACCGTGGGCGACTGGTACACCATCGCCCACTCGTGCAGACCGAAGCAGTTGAACCGGGCCGGCCGCGACGCGGTGCCGCGCAACAGGTCGGCGATGAAGCGCACCGTGCCCGCGCGGGCATGCAGGTGGTCACGGCCCACGGTCACGCCGTCGGCGTGCCGCGTGTAGCCGGTGCGTTCGAGGTAGCGATGCGCCGGCGCGCCGGCGAGTGCGATCCCGTAGCCCGGATGCCAGACCCGCAGCTGGCGGGGTCGCAGGCTGTAGTAGGTGAACAGGAAGTCGAAGACCGGGTGCGACCGGCCGGCCCGCCGCCGGGATAGGTGGGGTTCGAGCAATTCGTCGACGCGCCTGCGGTGGGCGGTCGCGTGATTCTGCCAGCTGGCTTCGGCGAGTACCCGGTGGCCCGTGGCGAGCCGCGGATCAGACACGGTGGGTGCCGTCACGAACGGTTCCCACGAGGTCCTCGACGAGGTCCTCCAGCGCCACCATCGCGGTGACAGCTCCGTCGGCGGAGGTGACCAGCGCGAGATGGCTGTTGGTGCGCCGCAGCCGGGACAGCGCATCGGGCAGTGGCAGCGAGGCGGGCACCCGTGGCAGTGGCCGCACCATCGACGAATCCACCACCGTCGCGTCGTCATACGGGTCATGGACCAACGGCAGCACGTCCTTGATGTGCAGATAGCCGATGAACGCTCCCTGGGGATCCGCCACCGGGAACCGGGAGTACCCGGTTTCCTTCAGCGCCTCCTCGAGGGCGGCGACCGTCGGGCCCGCCCCCTCGCGGGCGACGGGGACCGCCCGGATGGTGTGCAGCGGTAGCGCCACGTCGTTGACGACCCGGTTGCGGATCTGCAACGCCCTCGTCAACCTGCTGTGCTCCTCGGGATCGAGCAGCCCCTCCGACAGCGACTCGGCGATCATCTCGGACAGTTCGACGGTCGACACCGTGACGTCGAGTTCGTCCCGGGGTTCCACCCCGAACGTGCGCAGGGTCTTGTTGGCACACCAGTTGTAGAAGGCGATGAACGGCCGCGCCGCACGGATGTAGACCAGATAGGCCGGTATCAACAGCATCGCGGTGGACTCCGGCCCTGCGATCGCGATGTTCTTCGGCACCATCTCGCCGAGTAGCACGTGCAGCGTCACCACGATGGACAGCGCCACCAGGAACGACACCGTGTGCAGCAGCGCATCCGGAATGCCGAGGATGCCGAACGGGAACTCCAGCAGATGCGCGACGGCGGGCTCGGCGACGCGGCCGAGCAGGATCGAGCAGATGGTGATGCCGAGCTGCGCGCCCGCCAGCATCAGCGACAGCTGCTCACCGGCCCTGATCACGGTGACCGCGCTCTTCTTGCCCTGTTCGGCCAATGCCTCCAGCCGGTCGCGGCGCGCGGAGATCAAGGCGAACTCAGAGGCCACGAAGAACGCGTTGGCCCCCAGCAGCAGCACCGTGAGCAGGACGCCGAAGACATCTCCCATCAGCTCGGCCCGTCCTCGCCGCGGTGTCCCAGCCTGGTCAGCTCGAGCAGGTCGATCCGGCGGCCGTCCATCCGTACCACGGTCGCCAGCCAGCGCACCGGATCCTCGATCGCACTGTCCGGGTCGAAGGCGCTCAGCTCGACCGCCTCACCCTCTTCCGGAATGTGACCCAGGGTCTCCAGCACCAGCCCGCCGATGGTTTCGTAGTCGCCTTCCGGCGCCCGGAACTGGGTGTTCTCGGCCACTTCGTCGATGCGCAACAGCCCCGAGACCTGCCAGCCCCGCCCGGCGGGCACCACGTCAGGAGGCTCGTCGTCGTGCTCGTCGCGCACGTCTCCCACGATCTCCTCGATCAGGTCCTCGACGGTGACCATGCCCGCGGTGCCCCCGTACTCGTCGACCACCAGCGCCGTCTGCAGCCCGTTGGCGCGCACTTCCGACATCACCGCGTCGCCGTCCAGGGTTGACGGCACCTTGGCCACCGGCTGCACGATGTCGGTCAGCCGGGTCGACGAACGCTCGTGATGCGGCACCGCGAAGACCTGCTTGACGTGCACAACACCGACGGTTTCGTCGAGGTCGCCCCGGATCACGGGGAAGCGCGAATGCCCGGTCCTGACGGCCGCTTCACTGAGATCGGTCACGGTGGCGTCGGCGTCGAGCGTGTCGACCTTGGACCGCGGCGTCATGAGTTCCTCGGCCGTGCGCTCGCCGAACTGCAGGGAGCGGTCCACGAGCACGGCGGTGACGGGATCCAGGGAGCCGCTCCGAGCCGACGTGCGCACCAGCGACACCAACTCCTGGGGGGAGCGGGCGGACCGCAGTTCCTCGGCGGGCTCGATGCCCAGCCGCCGCAGAATCCAGTTCGCGGTGCCGTTGGTGAGCCGAATCAGCGGGGTGAACACGAACGAGAAGAACAGCTGCGGGCCCGCCGACCAGCGCGCGGTGGGCACGGCGCGGGCCACCGCGAGGTTCTTGGGCACCAACTCGCCAAAGATCATCGAGATGGACGTGGCGATCAGGATGGCCAGCACCAGGGCCAGGCCGCCGGTGAACCGCTCCGGCACCCGGATGGCGGTCAGCCCCGGTTCGATTAGCCGCGCGACGACCGGCTCGGCGAGGAAACCGGTGGCCAGGGTGGTGATCGAGATGCCCACCTGGGCGCCCGAGAGCTGGGTGGACAGTGAGCGGTGCGCCTTCTGCACCAGCAGGTCGCGTCGGTTTCCGTTGCGGGCGTTGGCGTCGACGGTGCTGCGCTCCAGCGCGGTGAGTGAGAACTCCGCGGCGACGAAGACCGCCGTACCGGCGGTGAGCAGCATGAATGCCACCAGGGGTAGCACCGACATGACGATGTTCATCGCAGTGCTCCCGCAGCCGTGCCGGGTCGAATCATCATTGCAGAGGTGGCGAAGCCGGGCCGGGCGCCCGGCCGACTAGAGGGTGGTTCGGCCTCGGAGGGCTCATGGTCAGGTCGCTCGGCGTGTAGGGCCGGCTCGGATGGGCCTCCATCCAGTGCCTGCGGCACCTGATCCCTTTCGTCTTCGTGCGGGACGACTCGTGGCAGCCTTGCGGAGCCCGAATTCGACTGATTGTCAACACATGTTAGCGGAATCGGCGCCGCCGCCACTGCAGGCTACGAATTGGGTAAGGCTAACCTGACCGCAATGATAAGTTCACAGCAACATCACAGCAGGCGGGCCGGCCCGGGTCGCCGTTCCTCGAAAGGCGGTGCCTTCGCCGATGCCCACCCCGACGTCGATCTCGATCTCCCGATTGGCCGGCGCGTTCACAGCCATCGCCGCAATGCTGGCGGTCAGCGCCTGTGGATCTGAGTCGAGCACCGAGCAAGCCGACAGGATCGTCGTCTATTCGGGCCGTAGCGAGGAGCTGGTCGCCCCGCTGATCAAACAGTTCACCGCTGACACCGGCATCGAGGTCGAGACGCGCTACGCCGGTTCGGGCGAGTTGGCCGCCCAGCTCGTCACCGAGGGCGACAAGTCGCCTGCGGATGTGTTCCTGTCCCAGGACGCCGGCGCGCTGGGCGCCGTATCCAAGGCCGGATTGCTGGCTCCCGTCGACACCGAGACGCTGCAGGCGATTCCCGAGCAGTTCTCCGCGGCGGACGGCACCTGGGTGGGCGTGTCGGGGCGGGCCCGCGTCATCGTCTACAACCCGACGCTGGCCCCCAACCCCCCCGACACGATCGACGGGCTGCTGGCCCCGGAATGGAAGGGCAAGATCGGGTTCGCCCCCAGCAATGCGTCCTGGCAGTCCTTCGTGACCGGGCTGCGCGTCGTCCGCGGGGAGGACGGCGCCGCGCAGTGGCTTCGCGCGTTCAAGGCCCAGGATCCGCAGTCCTTCGAGAACAACGTCGCGGTGCGCGACGCCGTGGACTCCGGCCAGATGGCGCTCGGTCTGGTCAATCACTACTACCTCTACGAATTGATCCAATCCAAGGGCGCCGACGCCGTGACCGCGGTGAACAAGTTCATGGCACCGGGGGATCCCGGCGGCCTGATCAACGTCGCGGGTGTCGGTGTGCTCAAGTCCGCGCCGAATCCCCAAGGAGCACAAGCATTTGCCGCGTATCTGGTAGCCGAATCCGCGCAGAGGTACTTCGCCGAGGAAACGGCGGAGTATCCGCTTGTGGCCGGCGTCGCGCCGTCGGCCGAGATGCCGCCGCTGAGCGATCTGCAGCCGCCCGCGGTGGACCTCTCACAGCTCGACGACATCGAGGCGACGCAGGAGCTGCTGGTGGAGACCGGCTTGCTGACCAACTGAACCGGTGCCGGTGACCTCCGGCCGCCGACGGCCGCCGGCGTTGCTGCTGATCCCGGCGGCCCTCGTGGCGGCGGGCACGCTGATCCCGCTGGCCTATCTGGCCGAGCGGGCGCTGGCGCGCGGCTGGCCGTTCGTCATCGACGAGTTGATCCAGCCGCGCACCGCGGCGCTGGTGGGGCGGTCGCTGCTGCTCGTCGTCGTGGTCACCGCGGCGTGCGTGGTACTCGGGGTGGGCCTGGCCGTGCTGCTCACCCGCACCGACGTCAAGGCCAGGCGTGCACTGGCCGTCGCGCTGACGCTGCCGCTGGCGATGCCGAGCTACCTGCTGGCCTACCTGTGGGTGTCGGCTTTTCCGTCGGTCGCGGGGTTCTGGGGCGCCTGCCTGGTGTTGACTGTGGTCAGCTATCCGCTGGTGCTGCTGACCACGATGGCGGCGTTGGCGCGGGTGGACCCCGCCCAGGAGGAGGTGGCCCGCTCCCTGGGTCTCGGCGGATTCGCGGTGCTGTTGCGGGTGACCCTGCGCCAGGCCCGCGCCGCGATCTCCGCGGGCGCTCTGCTGGTGGCTCTCTACGTGCTCAGCGATTTCGGTGCGGTGGCGGCGATGCGGTTCGAGGCGTTCACATGGGTGATCTACGGTGCGTATCGCTCGGGTTTCAATCCGGCCCGCGCGGCAGTGCTCTCGCTGGTGTTGATGGTGTTCGCGGTGGCGCTGGTGATCGCCGAGAGCCGGGCCCGCGGCCTGGCCGCGTCGTCCCGGATCGGCGGTGGCGCGCCACGTCCCGCGCCGTTGAACCGCCTCGGGGTGTGGAGCGGGGTCGCGCTGGTGATTCCGGCCGCAGTGCTCGGCGCCGCGGTCGTCGTGCCCGGCGTGACGCTCGCCGACTGGCTCCTGGCCGCGGGGCCGCGGTGGGACGCCGCGCAATGGCTCGGGGCGCTGGGGTCAACCATCTGGCTGTCGGTGGCGGCAGCGCTGGCGGCCACGGCCGCGGCCCTGCCGCTGGGCGTGCTGGCCGCCCGCTACCGCGGTCGGGCGACGCGGACGCTGGAAGGCGCAAGCTATGTGGCGCACGGGCTTCCGTCGATCGTCATCGCGATCGCGATGGTGTCGCTCGGCGTTCTTCTGGTGCGCCCGATCTACCAGCGCGAACCGCTGCTGATCCTGGCCTATACGGTGCTGTTCGTGCCGTTGGCGATCGGATCGGTGCGCGCGGCGGTGGAAGCCGCGCCGGTCCGGCTGGAGGAGGTCGCCCGCTCGCTGGGCCGCACCCCGCTGCACGCATTCGGCACGGTGACCGCGAGGGTGGCGCTGCCGGGGATTGCTGCCGGCGCTGCGCTGGTGCTGCTCACCTGCATGAAGGAACTGCCGGTGACTCTGCTGCTGCATCCCAGCGGCACCGACACCCTGGCCACCCGCCTGTGGGGCTACAGCTCGGTCAGCGACTACGCCGCGGCAGCGCCGTATGCGGCGGCCCTGCTGGTGTTCGCGGCAGTGCCGACAGCGGTGCTGGGAATGTGGAGCACCGGCGCGGGCGGAGTCCGTGGTGACTGAGATGATCGCCGCAGCTGTTGCGGCCCGAGGCATCTGCAAGTCCTTCGGTGACCGCCAGGTGCTGTCGGGGGTGAACCTCGATATGCCGGCAGGAACCATCACCGCAGTGCTCGGCCCGTCCGGCTGCGGCAAGACCACGCTGCTCCGCATTCTGGCCGGGTTCGAGCAGCCCGACGCCGGGACGGTGTGCATCGCCGGGGAGACGGTGGCGGGCGGTGCGACCACCGTGCCGGTGCACCGTCGCCGGGTCGGCCTGATGCCGCAGGAAGGCGCACTGTTCCCGCATCTGAGCGTGGGGGAGAACATCGCCTTCGGCATGAACCGGGCAACCCGCAGGGAGACCCGGTCCCGGGTCTCGCACTGGCTGGCGGTGGTCGGGCTGGACGGGCTGGCCGACGCCCGTCCCCATCAGATCTCCGGCGGGCAGCAACAGCGGGTGGCGCTGGCGCGCGCGCTGGCCGCCGAGCCGCGGGTGCTGCTGCTCGACGAACCGTTCGCCGCGCTGGACGCGGGCCTGCGGGTTCGGGTGCGGGAGGACATCGCCGCGATTCTGCGCGACGCGGGCACCACCGCGCTTCTGGTCACCCACGACCAGTCCGAGGCGCTGTCGCTTCCCGATTCGGTGGCGCTGCTCATCGACGGCGCCATCGCCCAGCACGGCACGCCCGCCGACCTGTATGCCCGGCCCGCCAGCCTTGCCAACGCCCGATTCATCGGTGCCACAGTCGAATTGACGGGGTACGCGAGCTCCGGGATGGTGCACACCGCGCTCGGGTCGCTGCGCGCCCGGCTACCGGTGGCCGACGGTCCCGCCGTGGTGGTGCTGCGGCCCGAGCAGTTGCGGTTCGGCGCGGCGGTCACCGGACAGCCCGCCCGCGTGACGGCATGCCGGTTCTACGGCGCGGAAACCGTCGTCCATGTCGAGCTCTCCGACGGCAGCGCGGTCCAGCTGCGCACCCCCGGGGAGACCGGCGTGGCCGAAGGTTCGGCCGTCACCGTAGAGGTCGCAGGCTGCGACGAAACCGGGGTGCTCGCCTATCCGTCACCAACCGGCGGGCAGCGGGTGGCCTTCGGCAAAGCCGGCGGCTGACTGCACCCCGATCACCACCTTCTCGTGCAGTTCGGCCAGCGTCGCCGCACCCACGTAGGTGCAGGTGCTTCGCACCCCCGAGGTGATGTGGTCGAGAAGGTCTTCGACGCCTCCGCGGGCCGGGTCCAGCCTCATCTTCGAGGTGGAGATGCCCTCCTCGAAGAGCGCCTTGCGGGCGCGGTCGAAGGAGCTGTCGGCGGCCGTGCGGGCGGCCACGGCGCGCTTGGAGGCCATGCCGTAGCTCTCCTTGTAAGGCTGGCCGTCGCGGTCGCGCAGCAGGTCGCCGGGGGACTCGTAGGTGCCGGCGAACCAGGATCCGATCATCACATTGGACGCACCTGCCGCCAACGCGAGCGCCACGTCGCGCGGATGACGGACGCCGCCGTCGGCCCACACGTGAGCCCCGAGTCGACTTGCCGCCGTGGCACATTCGACGACCGCGGAGAACTGCGGCCGTCCGACACCGGTCATCATCCGGGTGGTGCACATGGCGCCGGGACCGACGCCGACCTTGACGATGGACGCGCCCGCGTTCGACCAGATCGCGGGTGCCCTCGGCGGAGACCACATTGCCCGCCGCCAGCGGCAGACCCAGGTCGAGCGACGAGATCGCCTTGATCGCGTCGATCATCTTGTCCTGGTGGCCGTGTGCGGTGTCGACCACGAGCACGTCGACGCCGGCCTCGGCGAGGGCGGTGGCCTTCGCCGCGACGTCTCCGTTGATGCCGATCGCCGCGGCGATCCGCAGCCGGCCGGCCGCGTCGACAGCGGGCGTGTAGATGCCTGCGCGGATGGCGCCGGTTCGGGTCAGGACGCCGGCCAGCGTGCCGTCGGGTTCGACGAGCACCGCCACATCGACCGGGGCGTGTTCGAGCAGGTCGTACACCTTGCGCGGGTCGGTGCCCACGGGGGCGGTGACCAGCTCGGTGGTTGCGACGTCGCGTAGCCGGGCGAACCGGTCGACGCCTGCGCACGCCGCCTCGGTGACCAGGCCGATCGGACGGTTCTCGAAGACCACCACCGCCGCACCGTGCGCCCGCTTGTGGATCAGCGCGCAGGCGTCGGACACCGAGTCGTCCGGCGACAGCGTCACCGGGGTGTCCGCCACCAGGTCGCGACTCTTGACGAAGTCGACGGTCTCCTTGACCGCCTGGATCGGCAGGTCCTGGGGGATCACCACGATGCCACCGCGGCGGGCGACGGTCTCCGCCATCCTGCGTCCGGCGACGGCCGTCATGTTGGCGACGACGACCGGAATCGTCGTGCCGGTGCCGTCGGACGTCGACAGGTCGACGTCGAACCGCGAGGCGACATCGGTGCGATTCGGGACGACGAACACGTCGTTGTAGGTCAGGTCGTACGGCGGGGTGTGGCCATCGAGGAACTGCACAGACCCCAGCCTAAGGTGGCCGGGTCGACGGCGTTACGCCTCGACCTCGCTGCGGTCGCCACTCCACAGCGTGTGGAACCGCTTGGCCGGGTCGCTGTCGATGCGGCCGTAGGTGTGGGCGCCGAAGAAGTCGCGCAACCCCTGGGTCAGGGCGGCGGGCAGCCGTTCGGTGCGCAGCCCGTCGTAGTACGACAGCGCCGAGCTGAACCCTGGGATCGGGATGCCCAGTTCGGTGGCCTTGACCACGACGCGGCGCCAGCTGTCGATCGCGGCTTCGATCGCCGCCCGGAAGTACGGGTCGACGATGAGCGTCGGCAGGTCGGCATCGTTGTCGAAGGCGTCCTTGATCCGATTGAGGAACTTGGCGCGGATGATGCAGCCGCCACGCCAGATGGTCGCCATGTCGCCGGGGGTGATGCCCCAGTCGTATTCGGCCGATCCGGCCTGGATCTGGTTGAAGCCCTGGGCATAGGCGATGATCTTCGACGCGTACAGGGCCTGGCGGATGTCCTCGGTGAACTGCGTCGACCCTTGTTCGTCGGACAGCTGACTGCCGAGGTCACCCGAGGCCAGCCCGGTGGTCGCCTTGCGCTGAGCGACCGAGCCCGACAGCGCGCGGGCAAAGACCGCCTCGGCGATGCCGGTGACGGGAACCCCCAGGTCGAGAGCCGACTTGACCGTCCAGCGACCGGTGCCCTTCTGCTCGGCCTCGTCGAGGATCAGGTCGACCAGCGGCTTGCCGGTCTTGGCATCGGTCTGGCGCAGCACCTGCGCGGTGATCTCGACGAGGAAGCTGTCCAGGTCGCCCTTGTTCCACTCCTCGAACACGTCGGCGATCTCGGGAGCGGACTTACCCAGCCCGTCACGCAACAGCTGGTAGGCCTCGCCGATCAACTGCATGTCCGAGTACTCGATGCCGTTGTGCACCATCTTGACGAAATGCCCCGCCCCGTCGGGCCCGATGTGCGTGCAGCACGGCACCCCGTCGACGTGGGCGGAGATCTCCTCGAGCAGCGGCCCGAGGCTCTTGTACGACTCGACAGGCCCACCCGGCATGATCGAGGGGCCGTTGAGGGCGCCCTCCTCGCCACCGGAGATGCCCGCTCCGACGAAATGCAGCCCACGGTCCCGCATCGCCTTCTCGCGGCGGATGGTGTCGGTGTAGAGCGCATTGCCGCCGTCGATGATGATGTCGCCCTCTTCCATCGCGTCGGCAAGCTCGTTGATCACCGCATCGGTCGGATCGCCGGCCTTCACCATGATCAACACCCGCCGCGGCTTCTCCAGCGCGGCAAGGAATTCCGGAATCGTCTCGCTACGGACGAAGTTGCCGTCGGATCCGTGCTCGGCCAGCAGCGCGTCGGTCTTGGCGATCGAGCGGTTGTGCAGCGCCACCGTGTAGCCATGATTGGCGAAGTTGCGCGCGATGTTCGACCCCATGACGGCCAGGCCGGTCACGCCGATCTGCGCGGTGCCCGTGGGGGCGGAGGACTGCGACGAGCTCATGGAGGAAAACCCTTTCGATCCGTTACGGCACAGCTTCTGGTCATCCAACACCCGGTCGAAGCAGGGTGCTGCTCAGGCAAGGAACAGTCGATGGAGCTCGGTCAGCCACGGCACCGCCAGCGCGACGGTGGGGATGACCAGAACGGCTGCCGCGGCGGCGTACGCACCGGCGGCGAGGAGGAGGCTGTTCGGCCTGCCCCCAAGGCGGCGCACCCGCAGCACCGTCGTCGGACCGCCTACGGCCAGAGCACAGCGGGGGGTACGCCCGGCCGCGCATGCGACCAGCGCGCGCGCCAACGGGGTCGGGCCGGTGGTGCGCACCGCCACGTCGTCGGCGAGCAGCTCGACCAGGAGCCGTACCGCGTCCAGCGCGCTGGCACTGCGGACCAACCGCGGAAACGCTGCGTGTACCGCGGTGAACATCTCCAACACCAGGTCGTGACGGGCCCGCAGGTGCGCCCGCTCGTGCGTGAGGATCGCGGTGATCTCGCTGTCCGACAACGTGTTCAGCACACCCTCGCTGACGACGACGCGGCTGCGGACTCCGGGCAGGCAGTACGCCAGCGGCTGCGCGACGTGGAGGATACGCAGTCCGCCCCCGGTCAGCGGCAGGGGATATTGGCTGCACACCTGCGGCGCCGAGGCGTGCGATGCGCCGACCAGATCGACCACCATCCGGTGGTGGGCCCGTCGCCGGCGAGTGGCGACCGCGACGTTGAGCACGGAGGCGATCAGCCTGGCACCGATCATCAGGGTGAGCGCGAAGACCAATACGTAGGCCGACCACAACGGCCAGCCGAGAACGGCGATCTCGCTGGTCAACGTCGCGGTGGGACGCCCGTCCGCGCCGGGCACGAAAAGTCGGCTGGCGATGGCGATTCCGGCGGAGAACGCCGCGAGGACCGCGGCCAGCGCGATCGACTGCCACAGCACGATCGCCGCCCGTGGTGCGCGCATCGGCCAGGTGGCTCGCGCCAGCATCGCGGGCACCGGCCCCGACAGGAGTAGAGCGACGATGGTGAAGGCCAGCGCGGACACGCTGTTAAGTGTCTCTCAGCCGGTACCGGTACCGCTAGCGGGTCGGTTGTGACGTTCCTTGTCCTCGAGCTCGGCCAGCGCGCGGCGCAGTGCGGCGGCCTCGTCGGCTCCGACCCGCTCGACGAAGTGCACCAGCGCGGCTTCCCGGCTGCCCGAGTCGGCGGCCTGGTCGAGCGCGTCGACCATCAGCCCGGCGACCAGTTCGTCGCGGCCATGGGTGGGGGCGTAACGATGTGCCCGATCGTCGCGGTGCTGGACGACCAGATTTTTCTTTGCCAGCCGCTGCAGCACGGTCATGATCGTCGTGTAGGCGAGGTCGCGGTGGGCCGACAGGGCTTCGTGTACCTGACGTACAGTCTGCGGCTCGTCCGCGGACCATAGGTGGTCCATCACGGACCGCTCCAACTCCCCGAGCCGTGTCACCTTGGCCATCTTGCGTCCATCTCCTACCAGCTGTAGCTCAAGCGTACTACGGGATTACTACCGCGTGTCGTATCACATCCGCGCGCAGCTCTCTCGGTCAAAGCGGCGACGCCGCGGATGTCGATTACGCCATGTTCAGGGTCCCGTTTCGTGGTGTTTGTGAGTCCAGTCACAGGGGTTCGCCCCGGCGGGGCTGCCGCCTATAGTAAGGCTAACCTAACTTGTGATCGGAGGGCCATGACGGTCGTAATCGAGGATCCGCTCATCACGGGAATGACGATCAGGCGTGCACTGCCGATACACGAATCCAGCCGGCGACTGCGCGAGCTGTATCGCGAATGTCCCCGCGTCTACGGCGTGGCGGTGATGGGCGACCTGTCGCGCCGACGATGGTGGCCGCTGGCCGAGATTCTGACGACGGACCGTTTGCAGGCGATGTTCGACGGCGGCGTCGCGGAAACCGGGAGTCGGACCGCCGTGGCGCAACAGCTCGCCGCCACCTTCGCCCACGTCGTCGTCGGCCGGGTGATTCCGCTTCTGGTCCTCGAGGGACGGGCGTGGGACACCGGGCTGGAAAACCTGTGGGTGCACGTCGACTCCGAGGGAGCCATCGACTGGGTCGGTGTGGTCGATCCGACGGTGCGGGCGCTGCCCGACGACCAGTTCTTCCACGACCGCCGGAGGGTCGCCGTCGGCCGGTCCGCACCGGACGGGATCGTCGCGCTACCCAGTGAGGGGGCGCTGACGACCTGGATCGCCCATCGCAGCCATCGCGCTCTGGGTCCGGTGTTTGACAAGCTCGCGGCCATCAGTGACGGCGCGATGGCGGTGGCGTCGATGTGGCACATGGTCGGCGGGTCGGTCGTCGGCGCGGCGACCCGGGTGCCGTTGCTTGCCGGGTCGAGCGAGGCCGTCAGCATGCGCCGCGGACAGGCCGTGCTGGATGCTCTCGTCGGTTTCGGGCTGCCCGTTCGCGGCGTCTCGCGGACGACGCCGGGGAAGGTCTTGTGTAATTAGGGCAGCCTTGCCTATGCTTTGCTCAGTGGTTACCGAGAAGCTGGGAAACCACCGGACCGCGCCGGCGTCCTGAGGGCTGCAGAGACCCCCGGTCCACACCAAGGATGGGCCCCACGCCCTGCGTGGGGCCCATTCGTATGTCGGCAGACGCCGACGACGGCGGACGTTCACCGACCCCGCGTGTCAGCACCGCTGCCGGACGTGTAAACACGAGCCGTGACGACTGACCTTCCCGACGGCCTCGGCAACGGATTCGACCGCGAGCTCGGTCTGAGCTATCTCGAGATCACCCCCGACGGCGGCCGCGCGCAGCTGCAGATCACCGACAAGCTGCTGCAGCCGTACGGCATCGTGCACGGCGGCGTGTACTGCTCGATCATCGAGAGTCTGGCCAGCGTCTCGGGGGCCATCTGGCTGGGCGCCAACGGCGGCGGCAACGTCGTCGGCGTCAACAACAACACCGACTTCCTGCGCGCCATCGGTTCGGGCACCGTGACCGCCGTGTCCACCCCCATCCATCGCGGTCGCCGTCAGCAGCTGTGGCTGATCACCGTCACCGACGCCGACGACCGCCTCGTGGCACGCGGCCAGGTGCGGCTGCAGAACCTGCCCACCGAATAGCGGTGACGCGCGTGCGCTGCTGACTGCCGCCCGCCGTGGCAGTATCGCGCACTATGCGTTTGACCCCGCATGAGCAGGAGCGGCTGCTGATCTCCTACGCCGCCGAACTCGCCCGCCGCCGACAGGCGCGCGGCCTGAAGCTCAACCATCCTGAAGCCGTCGCGGTCATCACCGATCACATCCTCGAGGGTGCGCGCGATGGCCGCGCCGTCGCGGAGTTGATGGTCAGTGGCCGCGAGGTTCTCGCCCGCGACGACGTGATGGCGGGAGTGCCCGAGATGCTCGACGACGTCCAGGTGGAAGCGACGTTCCCGGACGGCACCAAGCTCGTCACCGTCCATCACCCGATCCCGTGAAGAGCCGAGGCAAGCAGTGATACCAGGCGAGGTCGTGTACGGCGAGGGCCCCATCGAGATCAATGCGGGCGCGCCTCGGCTGGAGTTGGAGATCGTCAACACCGGCGACCGGCCGGTCCAGGTCGGCAGCCACGTCCATGTGCCGCAGGCCAACGCCGCGCTGGAGTTCGACCGGACCGCAGCGCACGGGCACCGCTTCGACATCCCGGCAGGCACCGCGATCAGGTTCGAACCCGGGGTGGCCCAACGTGTCCGCCTCGTCCCGTTGAGCGGCACCCGCGAGGTATACGGCCTGAGCCTGCGCCCCCCGGGCAAATTGGATGTCAGTCCGCCTGCCAGATTGGACGGACCCGAATGACCGAGCTGTCCCGCTCCCGCTACGCGGCCCTGTTCGGCCCGACCACCGGCGACCGTATCCGGCTGGCCGACACCGACCTGTTCGTCGAGATCACCGAGGACCGCAGCGGTGGGCCGGGTCTCGCCGGCGACGAGGCGGTCTTCGGCGGTGGGAAGGTACTGCGGGAGTCGATGGGGCAGTCGCGCGCGACGCGCGCCGACGGGGCACCCGACACCGTGATCACCGGTGCGGTGATCCTCGATTACTGGGGAATCATCAAGGCCGACATCGGTATTCGTGATGGCCGTATCACCGCGATCGGCAAGGCGGGAAATCCCGACATCATGGCCGGTGTGCACCCGGACCTGGTGGTGGGCCCGTCGACGGAGGTCATCGCGGGCAACGGCCGTATCGTCACCGCCGGAGCCATCGACTGCCACGTCCACCTGATCTGTCCGCAGATCATGGAGGAGGCCCTCGGCGGCGGGATCACCACGATCATCGCCGGCGGCACCGGCCCCGCCGAGGGCAGCAAGGCCACCACGGTCACCCCGGGGGCATGGCACTTGGCCCGGATGCTCGAGGCCCTCGATTCGTGGCCGCTGAACGTCGCGCTGCTCGGCAAAGGAAACACCGTCAGCGCCGAGGCGATGTGGGAGCAATTGCGGGGCGGCGCAGCCGGTTTCAAGCTCCACGAGGACTGGGGCACCACCCCCGCCGCGATCGACGCCTGCCTTGGCGTCTGCGAGGCCGCGGGTGTCCAGGCCAACATCCACACCGACACCCTCAACGAAGCCGGCTTCGTCGAGGACACCCTCGCCGCGATCAAGGGCCGCGCGATCCACGCCTACCACACCGAAGGCGCCGGCGGCGGGCACGCACCGGACATCATCACGGTCGCGGGCCAGCCGCACGTACTGCCGAGCTCGACCAACCCGACCCGGCCGCACACCGTGAACACTCTCGACGAGCACCTCGACATGCTGATGGTGTGCCATCACCTCAATCCCAGTGTTCCCGAGGATCTCGCCTTCGCCGAGAGCAGGATCCGGCCGTCCACGATCGCCGCGGAGGACCTGCTGCACGACATCGGAGCGATCTCGATGATCGGCAGCGACGCCCAGGCGATGGGACGCATCGGCGAGGTGGTGCTGCGCACCTGGCAGACGGCGCACGTGATGAAGCGGCGCCGTGGCGCGCTCAAGGGTGACCGGGACGGTGCGAAAGGCCACGACAACAACAGGGCCCGCCGCTACGTCGCGAAGTACACCATCTGCCCGGCCGTCGCGCACGGGCTGGACCACGAGATCGGGTCGGTCGAGGTCGGCAAGCTGGCCGACCTGGTGCTGTGGGAACCCGCGTTCTTCGGGGTGCGTCCGCACGCCGTCCTCAAGGGCGGGATGATCGCCTGGGCGGCGATGGGGGACGCCAACGCCTCCATCCCCACGCCCCAGCCGGTGTTGCCCCGGCCGATGTTCGGCGCGGCACCCGCGGCCGCCGCCGCGACCTCGGTGCATTTCGTGGCACCGCAGGCGGTGGAGGACGGCCTCGCCGATCGGCTCGCGGTCACCCGCAGACTCGTCCCGGTCGGCAACGTGCGCAGTGTGGGCAAGGCGCAGATGCCGCTCAACGACGCAACACCCGACATCGAGGTGGACCCCGACACGTTCACGGTGCGCATCGACGGTGAGGTCTGGCAGGAACAACCCGCCACCGATCTGCCCATGGCGCAGAGATACTTCCTGTTCTGATGTCGAGCCTGACGACCCTGCTGGCCTTGTCCGATTCCCGGCTGCCGACCGGGGGACACGTGCACTCCGGCGGTATCGAGGAGGCGGTGACCAGCGGCCTGGTCGTCGACATCGCGACCCTGCGGGCGTACCTCTGCCGCAGGATTCGGACGCACGGACTCGTCACGGCTTCCGTCGCGGCGGCGGTGCACAGCGGCGCGCTGTCGGCGGCAGCGGGCGGCAGCGGCGACGCTGAAACCGATGCGCGCACACCGGCTCCCGCCGCCCGGCAGGCGTCCCGGGCCCAGGGACGGGGACTGGTGCGGCTGGCCCGGCGGGTCTGGCCCGACGCTGGGTGGGACGCACTGGGTAGGACACCGCACCTCGCCGTGGCCGCGGGCGCGGTGGGTGGTGCGAGCGGTCTGGCCCCCGACCACACCGCGCTGTCCGTCGTCTACACGACGATGACCGGTTCGGCGACCGCAGCCCAGCGGCTGCTGGCACTGGATCCCGGTGACGTGGCGGCGGTGACGTTCGGTCTGTCGGAGCTGTGCGAGCAGACCGCCGCCGAGGCCGCCAAGGATCTCGCCGACCTGTCCGACCCGCTGCTGGACGTTCTCGCCCAGCGACACACCGCACGCGACCGTCCGCTCTTCGCGTCGTAACAAGGAAGCCTCCTATGCCACCGCATTTCGTCGCCTCTGATTCGGCCGGCCGGCCGCACACCCACACCGATCGTCCGCGCCGGGCGCGCAGGCCTGGGGACGCACTGCGCATCGGTGTCGGCGGCCCTGTCGGCTCCGGTAAGACCGCTCTGGTGGCCGCGCTGTGCAGGCAGCTCCGTGACGAGCTGTCGCTGGCGGTGCTGACCAATGACATTTACACCACCGAGGACGCCGATTTCCTGCGCCGCCATGCGGTGCTGCCCGACGATCGCATCGCCGCGGTGCAGACCGGCGGGTGTCCGCACACCGCGATCCGCGATGACATCACCGCCAACCTGGACGCCATCGACGACCTCGTGGCGGCACACGACGACCTGGACCTGATCCTGGTGGAGTCCGGTGGCGACAACCTCACCGCGACGTTCTCGTCGGGCCTGGTCGACGTGCAGATCTTCGTGATCGACGTGGCGGGCGGCGACAAGGTGCCCCGCAAGGGTGGACCGGGCGTGACCTTCTCGGATCTGTTGGTGGTCAACAAGACCGACCTCGCCCCGCTGGTGGGTGCCGACCTGGAGGTGATGCGCCGCGACGCGGCGACGGTGCGCGGTGAGCGGCCCACGGCGCTGATCTCGCTGACGGCCGACCCGGCGGCCACCCCGGTGCTGGGATGGGTGCGCGAGCAGCTCAGAGTCACGCAGGCGGTGTAGATGCGGTCGGAGGTCGTGATCGTCGCGCGACCGGACCGGTCACCGCACATCGAGTCCTCGGGCGGGATCGCCGCACGCCTCACCGAGCGGGACACCGTGCACCTGGTGTCGTCGGCGGCGACGCCGCTGGGCGGCGACTCGATCCACATCCGGCTCGTGGTGGAGCCCGGGGCCTGTCTGCGACTGCGCACCGTGGCGGCGACGGTGGCGCTGCCGGGCGACGGCGACCACCGAGTCGCACGCGACCTGGACACTGGAGGTCGCCGGAGAGCTCGACCTCGACCCGCAGCCCACCATCGTCGCGGCCACGTCGCGGCACTTCGCCGCGACGGACCTGAACCTGACCGACGGCGGCAGCCTGAGGCTGGTCGAGCGGGTTCAGATCGGCAGAACCGGTGAGCGCCAAGGCTTCTGGTCGGGTTCACTGCACGCCGACATCGGCGGAACACCGTTGCTGCGACACCGCGTCGAGCTGGGAAGCGGGTCGCTCGCCGACGATGAGATCGCCGCTCCGCGGGCGAGCATCAGCGAGTTCCACTACCCGCGCGGCGATGTCGAAGCCGCCGGGGTGACGCTGGCGCTGGCCGGCGGAGGCTGCCTGTCGACCTGGCAGGGCGACCGGCTGTGACCGCGTGAACCGCTCGCGCTAGCTGGCGGCCTTCTCGGTGTCCTGTACGGACGCGGCGATCTCCTCGAGTTCCTCGATCCGGGTTCGCGCGTAGGCCTGCTGTTCGGTGATGGTCAACTGGCCGCGGTTGCGTCCGAGGAATGTCACCGTCCACGACAGTATGGTGACGATCTTGGTCTTGAAGCCGACCAGATAGACCAGGTGCAGGAACAGCCAGGACAGCCAGGCGATGAAGCCGCTGAACTCCAGCGGCCCGATCTTGGCCACCGCGCTGAACTTCGACACCGTGGCCATCGAGCCTTTGTCGAAATAGCTGAACGGCTCGCGCTGGGCCGGATCGGCGCCCTTGAGGCCCGCGGTGATCGCCTTGGCGGCGTACTTGCCGCCCTGGATCGCGCCCTGCGCCATGCCGGGCACCCCCTCGACCGCCGCCATGTCACCGACGACGAACACGTTGGGATAGCCGGGAATCGACAGGTCGGGCAGCACCTTGACCCGGCCCGCGCGGTCGAGTTCGACACCCGACTGGTCGGCCAGGTCGCGGCCGAGCGGGCTGGCCGACACACCGGCCGACCAGACCTTGCACGCGGACTCGATACGACGCAGCGTGCCGTCGGGATCCTTGACGGTGATGCCGTTGCGGTCGACGTCGGTGACCATGGCGTTGAGCTGGATCTCGACGCCCATCTTCTCCAGCCGGGCCTGCGCCTTCTTGCCGAGCTTCTCACCCATCGGGGGCAGCACCGCGGGGGCCGCGTCGAGCAGGATCACCCGCGCCTTGGTCGAATCGATATGGCGGAAGGTGCCTTTGAGCGTGTGGTCGGCCAGCTCGGCGATCTGCCCGGCCATCTCGACGCCGGTCGGTCCGGCGCCCACGACCACGAACGTCAGCAGCTTCTCCCGGCGGACGGGGTCGCTCGACCGTTCGGCCTGCTCGAAGGCTCCCAGAATGCGACCACGCAACTCCAGTGCGTCGTCGATGGACTTCATGCCGGGCGCGAACTCGGCGAAGTGGTCGTTGCCGAAGTAGGACTGGCCCGCGCCCGCGGCGATGATCAGGCTGTCGAACGGCGTGACGTAGGTGTGGCCGAGCAGTTCGGAACGGACCGTCTTGGCTTGTCGAGATTGACCCCGGTCACGTCGCCGAGCAGCACCTGCGCGTTCTTCTGGTTGCGCAGGATCACCCGGGTCGCCGGGGCGATCTCCCCCTCGGAGATGATGCCGGTCGCGACTTGATACAGCAGCGGCTGGAACAGGTGGTGGGTGGTGCGGGCGATCAGCTTGATGTCGACGTCGGCTTTCTTGAGGGTCTTCGCGGCGGTCAGTCCGCCGAATCCCGATCCGACGATGACCACTTTGTGCCGATCGGACACGGTCGCTCCGGGATGGCTCATCGCAAACTCCTTGGCGGATTACCTGTTCAGTACAACGAATACGTTAGCCGCCGTGCTTCCCGAGGGCGCGGTGAATGCCCCACCGAGATCACCGGTCAGCGGCCACCAGCGGCTTGAGTGCCTCGCCCAGTGCCGTGATCTGGCCCGGTTGGTACCCGGTGACCTGTGTGGGCAGGTAGATGACCACTCCGTCGATGCCGGCGTCGAGCAGGACTCCGACCAGCATGCTGGTCTCCAGGGTGGCCGGGTCGCGGTCGATCTCCTCGCACCGCTGCTTGACCACCTCGACTTTCTCGGCCAGGTGCTGGTGCCGCGCGGCCAACGGGATGGTCTTCTTCTCGCCGCTACCGCCGATCATCAGCGGAATGTGTTCGCGCAGGCGGGGATTCGCCATGGCTTCCTCGACCAGCTGAACGTGCTCGGTGGCGGAGGCCAGCGCACCCAGTGCGGTATACGCCTCGAGCATCGGCTGGTCGAGGGTGCCGATGCCTGGCAGTTGGTAGAAGTGGTCCACACCAGGACGGAGTCGAACCCTGCCGTGTCGGCTTCACGGGCCTGCGCGACGACGGTTGGGGAAGAGGTCGGCTACGCCGGTGCCGTCGGAGAAATTGTTGATCTGCAGTCCGAGTCGAATCGTCACCTGTTCGACCCTACGCATCACGCGTCTGACTGCGTCGTCTGTTTCACCCGGCACGAAGCGCGGAATAAAGGCGGAAGACCAGCGGTTCGGTCAGCCGAAGTGTGCCAGTGCACCATGGCTGACGTGCAGCGTCTGGCCGGTGATGTGGCGCGCCGCGGGGGTGGCCAGGAACAACGACAGCCGGGCGATCTCTGCGCTGACCGACGGGGGGATGGTGCCGAGCCCGTCGTAACCGGGTTCGATTCCGCGGCCGGCGGCCACGGCGTTGACGGTGATTCCCCGGGTGCCGAAATGGTGGGCCTGCCCGGCGGTCCACTCGCCGATCGCGGCTTTGAGGGCGGCCTCGGCACTGCCTTCCCTCGGGGGATCGGGGATCACGGTGACGATGGTGCCGCCCGAGCGGAGGTGGTCGCCAAGGACCTGCACGGTCAGCACCGCTGACAGCAGGCTGTTGTCGAAGATGTTGTGCCATTCGGCGACGCGGTCGGTCAGCGTGTAGGTGCGCGGATCGCCGCCGTTCCACGTCGGGGCCGGCACGTTGACGATGGTGTCCAGGTGGGCGGGGAACTGACCCTGCACCGCCGCGATCGAGGCCGGGTCGGTGTTGTCGAACACGATCACCCGGTCGGCGCTGACGTCGAGTTCCTTGGCGACGACCTCGACGTCGTCGCGTCGACAGCCCGCGAGCACCACGTTGTGGCCGGCATCGCTGAAGCTTTCGGCGATCGTCCGTCCCAAATCGGTGTCGCATCCCGTGACCAGAACATCCATCGTCGGTCTCCTCCTGTCGTGTTCGGCGCTGAACCCAGCGAGTGCGGCATATGTTACTGGACAGTAGCTAGTGAGCGAAACTCAACGCGCCCCGGCGCGTCCGGCATCGGCGGCGCCAAGCGTAACGGCGACACCGGCGGACACGATCAAGGTTGTGAAGCAGCACACATACCGAGCTCGGCCGAGCCGAAACCACCCCGCGCGGCGCGCGGGAGTCTTGGTCTGTCAGCAATCTAAGAAATAGTCGTTAATCAGGCTTTTTACTAACACCAGCAATGTCTCAGTTTGACCGTCAATAGGCAACACCCACTTGCGTCACGGCCGTAACACGGTAGTTTCTTCCCCATGGTTCAGCCGGATGCGAATCCTCTCCGCCGCAAGGGTCTCCCGCAGTCTCTCGGCCTCGCTGCGCTGACGGGCGCCACCGTGGCGGCGTTGGCCCTGCCTGGCGTCGCGTACGCCCAGCCCGCGCCGCCACCGCCGCCGCCACCGCCGAGCGCCGTGGAAGGTGCGCCGCCACCGCCGCCCCGCCGCGATCCCAACGCCCGCCGCCACCGCCAACGCCCGCCGATCCCAACGCCCCGCCGCCACCGCCGCCCGACCCGAACGCGCCAACGCCCCGCCACCGCCGGCCGGACCCGAACGCGCCGCCGCCCACGCGCCACCACCGCCGGCACCCGAGCCCGGCCGGGTCGACAACGCCGCGGGCGGCTTCAGCTATGTCGTGCCCGCGGGATGGAAGGTGTCCGACGCCACCCAGCTGTCCTATGGGCAGGCACTGCTGACCAAGCTTCCGCCGCAGGGCTCGCCTCCGGACGCGCAGCCGCCCAACGACACCAGCGTGCTGCTCGGCCGGCTCGACCTGAAGCTGTTCGCCGGCGCGGAGACCGACAACACCAAGGCCGCCCAGCGGCTGGCGTCGGACATGGGCGAGTTCTTCATGCCCTTCCCGGGCACGCGGGTCAACCAGCAGACGGTGCCGCTGGACGCCGCGGGCATGACGGGCGTGGCGTCCTCTTACGAGGTGAAGTTCACCGACACCGCCAAGCCCAACGGCCAGATCTGGGCCGGCGTCGTGGGTGCGCCCACCCCGGCGGGGACACCCCGCGGTCAGCGCGCTCCCGAGCGGTGGTTCGTCGTGTGGCTCGGCACTGCGACCAATCCGATTCCGCAGGCCGAAGCGGTGACGCTGGCCAACTCGATTCGGCCGTGGGTGGCTCCGCCGCCGCCTCCGCCACCGCCACCGGATCCGAACGCGCCGCCGCCCCCGCCGGACCCGAACGCACCGCCGCCGGATCCGAACGCGCCGCCGCCGCGGCCCGCAGATCGGTGTGCCGGTACCGGTCGACCCGAACACCGCCCCGGGGATGCTGCCACCCGCGTAGCACACCTGATCGTGTCCGTTTCCAGTGCGTTGCACACGCCGAACCGTTACCCGCGACGCGTATACCTGGGTCAGGGCCCGGCCGCGACCGCGCCGGGCCCGGCTGGCAACAGGCAGGAGATCCTCGTGGAAATCGTTGCGGCTACCGAGTTCCTCGCGCGTTCGTCGACACAGACGAGCGTGGGGTGGATCGGCTACATCATCATCGGGGCGATCGCCGGCTGGATCGCCGGGCAAGATCGTCAAGGGCGGGGGTTCCGGCATTCTGATGAACATCGTCATCGGTGTGATCGGCGCCCTCATCGGCGGGTTCCTGCTGAGCTTCTTCCTCGACACCGCAGGCGGCGGCTGGTGGTTCACGCTTGTTCACCGCGATCCTGGGCTCGGTGATCCTGTTGTGGATCGTCGGCATGGTGCAACGAAAGAAGGTCTAGCCGCACCCGTGGCATCCTGAGGGTCGTGACCGACCCGACGATGCACGCATGGCAGGTGCACCGACCCGGCCCGATCTCGACCCGGCCGCTTGTGCGGGCCACCGTGCCGGTTCCTCAGCCCGGCATCGACGAGCTGCTCGTGGCCGTGCGCGCGTGCGGGGTGTGCCGCACCGATCTGCATGTCGCCGAGGGCGATCTGGCGATACACCGGGCCGAGGTGATCCCCGGGCACGAAGTGGTCGGGGAAGTCGTCCAGATCGGCTCGGGGGTGCAGACGCAGTTCGCGGTGGGGGACCGCGTCGGTATCGCGTGGCTGCGCCATACCTGCGGGGTTTGCGGGTACTGCCTGCGCGGCCAGGAGAACCTGTGCCCGGAATCTCGTTACACCGGCTGGGACGCCGACGGTGGCTACGCCGAGTTCGCCACGGTGCCGGCTGCGTTCGCGCTCCGCCTGCCGCCGGGCTACTCCGACGACGAACTCGCCCCGCTACTGTGCGCGGGCATCATCGGCTACCGCTCACTTCTTCGCGCCCAGCTGCCCCCCGGCGGCAGGCTGGGCATCTACGGTTTCGGCGGGAGTGCCCATCTGACCGCCCAGGTTGCCTTGGCCGGGGGCGCCGAGGTTCACGTCATGACGCGCGGTGAGGACGCCCGTGAGCTGGCGCTCGCGCTGGGTGCGGCCTCCGCCCAGGGCGCGAGTGATCCGCCGCCGGTGGCTCTGGACTCCGCGATCCTGTTCGCGCCCGTCGGCGATCTCGTGTTGCCGGCCCTCGAGGCACTGGATCGGGGCGGCACTCTGGCCATCGCGGGAATCCATCTCAGCGACATCCCGACGCTGAACTATCAGCGCCACCTGTTTCAGGAACGGCAGGTTCGCTCGGTGACGTCGAACACCCGTGCCGATGCGCAGGCGTTCCTGGACTTCGCAGCACGCCATCACCTCGAGGTGACCACTCGGCGGTATCCACTGGACCGGGCCGACGCGGCGCTCAGCGATCTGAGCGACGGACGGATCTCCGGTGCTGCGGTGCTGATCGTCTGACGGTCAGAGCTCGGCCAGCGCGGCGCCGAGGCGACCCGGCAGATCACCCCGGCCGAACTGGTACAGGGGCCCCGCGCCGTCGGAGAGGATCAGGCGCAGCCTGGCCATTCCCAGCGCGCTGATCGGTCGGGGCGACTGCAACCGCTGCATCACCCGGTCGATGAGTTCCTCGGCGGCGGTGATGTTCGGGATGTTCAGTGGGATCCGGGCCGGGATCCGGGACGACGACGTCGTCGGAGCGTGGTCGTGGGCGTCGTGCACCGCCCGTCGAAGGGAGCGCGCGATGGCGTCCCGCTCGGCCGTGGACGTCAGCCGTGCACGGTGCGCGGCGAGCGCGGTGCCTGGTTCCGGGGTCACTCCCACGGAAAGCAGTCGGTCGTATTTGCCGGCCCGCGCCCGGGCCGCGAGTCGGGCGAGCAGCGACGGGCGCTGACCGCCCGGAGCACCAGTGGATGCGACGTGCAGGACTTCGAGGGAGATCTTGTGGTCAGGCATCTTCTCAGCTCTTCACGTTGTGGATTTGATGACTACCAAAAACGTTATACCGGTCATGCATGACTAGTCAAGCCTATTTACCGGTCACGAGTGTTACGATGTCGGCATGAGCCCTGGGCATCAGTACTGGCCGGGTGACGACGAACCGAAGCCGGCGCCGCCGCCGCTGCGTCGCATCCAGGCGCTGGTGAATACCGTCGAGCGGCCCGACGGCGCCGACCGACTCGTCGACCCGGGTGACGCGCGGCCCTGGCTGATCGACAACGACCTGCTGGCCCCGTCAGCCCAGTTGACCGTCACCGACCTCGCACTGCTCACCGAGGTGCGGGAGGCGTTGCGGGCGTTGCTCGTTCGTAATGGCGGCGGCCCCGACCCGACACGTGGGAACCTCGCGACGCTGCGTCGGATCGCCGCTGCGGCGACGGTGCGCACCACGGTCGGTCCCGACGGCGAGGTGCTGCTGGCGGTCGCCGGTGAGAACCTGACCGACCGCCTGGCGGGGCTGCTGCTGCCGATCCGCGATGCCCAGCGGGACGGCAGCTGGTCGTTGCTCAAGGCGTGCGGTAACGACGAATGTCAGTGGGCGTTCTACGATATGTCCCGCAATCACGGTGGGACGTGGTGCGACATGGCGTCGTGCGGCAACAAGCTCAAGAACCGGGAGTTCCGCGCGAGGAAGGCGCAAGCGCGCGGACGCGCCTGAGTCACCTCAGGACAGCTGCCACACCAGGGCGGCGGCCAGGGCGCCCAGCCCGTTGAGCGACCAGTGCAGGGCGATCGGTGCGATCAGGCTGCCGCTGCGGCGACGCAACCAGGTGAACACGAAACCCGCGGCGGCGGTGGCCAGCACGGCCCCGACGACACCGACGACCATGCCGAACACTCCGCCGCCCAGAATCCGGGTGAAGCCGACGTTGCTCGCCGTCAGCCCCATCGATGTGGCGATGTGCCACAGCCCGAACAGCAAGGATCCCGCGGCCGCGACCCCGCGGAATCCCCACGCGCGGTCGAGGGCACCGTGCAGGACGCCACGGAATGCGAGTTCCTCGGGGATCACGGTCTGCAGCGGAATGATGATCATCGAGGCGATCAGCGCACCCGACAGTGTCGCGTAGTGGTCGTTGAGGAACATCGGCCGCGTCCACGGCAGGATTGCCCCGAGCGCGATCACCGCGCCGACGAGCGTGACCGCGGCGAGCGCGTAGCCCGCCCCGGACTTCCAGTGTTCCCGGCCGAGGCCGAGCTCCGACCAGCCCAGGCCATGCGCGCGGACCAGCAGCGAGTAATCCGACGGCGGCCGCAGGGACGACGGCGATGTTCGCCCACGGTGTGGTGAAGTGGGCCAGCAGATTCGTCAGCGCGAGGACCACCACGACGACCGCGATGTCGGCGTAGATCCGGAAGTGGTGCAGCGCGGCCAATTGGGCTACCGACGGGTGCGGCGCCGCCAGCGGGTGGGGGTCCTGTGGTGCGGCCACCGCGCTGAAGTCAGACATAACCCCTCCAGCTTACCGGTCCTCGACATCGGCTCAGGTCAGCTGTGGCTCACTTCACGTGCACGAGCCTCGGGTTACTCGTTGTCGCCGCCGGTGTCGGTCCCTATGCTCTGGCCGGTGTCCAGGCCGGCTTCCCTCGCTGCAGGCCACACCCACTCCTTGACCTCGGGGATGTCGTCACCGTGCGCGCGCGTGTACTCGCGGGCGGCGATCCGTTTGTCGGCCATCTGCTGGCGCAGCGTGGCGCAGCTGGACCCCAGCGCCGGCACCCGGTCGATGACGTCCATCACCAGGTGGTAGCGGTCGAGATCGTTGAGCATCACCATGTCGAACGGCGTGGTGGTGGTGCCTTCCTCCTTGTATCCGCGAACGTGGAGGTTGGCGTGGCCGGTGCGCCGATAGGTCAGCCGGTGGATCAGCCAGGGGTAGCCGTGGTAGGCGAAGATGATCGGCTTGTCGGCGGTGAAGATCATGTCGAAATCCCGGTCCGACAGGCCGTGCGGATGCTCGGTGTGATCTTGCAGCCGCATCAGATCGACGACGTTGACGAACCGGACCTTGAGCTCGGGCAGGTGCGTGCGCAGGATGTCGGCGGCCGCCAGCGCTTCCAGGGTCGGGACGTCGCCGGCCGCCGCGAGGACGACGTCGGGGTCGGTGCCGAGCACTTCGGTGCCCGCCCACTCCCAGATGCCCAGCCCGCGGGTGCAGTGGGCGATCGCCTGTTCCATGGTCAGGAAGTTGGGCGCGGGTTGCTTGCCTGCGACGACGACGTTGACGTACTGGCGCGACCGCAGGCAGTGGTCGTAGGTCGACAGCAGCGTGTTGGCGTCCGCAGGCAGGTACACCCGCACGACGCTGGCACTCTTGTTGACGACGTGGTCGATGAACCCGGGGTCCTGGTGGGAGAACCCGTTGTGGTCCTGGCGCCAGACGTGGCTGGACAACAGGTAGTTCAGGCTGGCGATGGGGCGCCGCCACGGGATGCGGTCGGTGACCTTGAGCCACTTGGCGTGCTGGTTGAACATCGAGTCGATGATGTGGATGAAGGCCTCGTAGCAGTTGAACAGACCGTGCCTGCCGGTCAGCAGATAGCCCTCCAGCCAGCCCTGGCACTGATGCTCGGACAGCATCTCCACCACCCGGCCGGCGCGCGCCAGGTGGTCGTCGACCTCGGAGCCGAGCAGCTCGGCGTTCCACTGCTTGTCGGTGACATCGAAGACCGCCTGCAGCCGGTTGGAGGCTGTCTCGTCGGGCCCGAAGATGCGGAAGTTGTCGGGGTTGCGCCTGACCACCTCGGTCAGCCACTGTCCGAGCACCCGGGTGGCCTCGGCGATCGTCGCACCCGGTGCCGGCACGTCCACGCCGAAATCACGGAAGTCCGGCAGCCGCAGGTCCTTGAGGAGCAGGCCACCGTTGGCGTGCGGATTGTCGCTCATCCGCAGCTGACCCTGCGGTGCCAGCGCGGCGATGTCGGGCAGCAGCCTGCCGTCGGAATCGAAGAGTTCGTCGGCCCGGTAGGAGGCCAGCCAGTCGGCGAGCACCCGGAGGTGGTCGGCGGTGTCGCGCGCGTTGGCCAGCGGCACCTGGTGGGCGCGCCAGGATCCGGTCGTCTTCTTGCCGTCGATGTAGTCCGGACCCGTCCAGCCTTTCGGGGTGCGGAATACGATCATCGGCCAGGCGGGCCGGGAGTCGTCGCCGGCGGCCGCGTTGGCCTTGATCTCCGCGATCTCGTCGAGGACGTCGTCGAGCAGCGCCGCGAATCGCCGATGCGCCGCGAAATGAGAGCCGTGATCATCCTCCGCGCTGTCGGACACCTCGAAGAAGTACGGACTGTGTCCGTAGCCGATCATCAGGCTGCGCAACTCATCGGCCGGAATACGGGCCAGCACAGTCGGATTGGCGATCTTATAGCCGTTCAGATGCAGGATGGGCAGCACCACGCCATCCTTGGCCGGGTTCACCAGCTTGTTGGAATGCCAGCTGGTGGCCAGCGCACCGGTTTCGGCCTCACCGTCGCCGATCACGGTGGCGACCAGCAGATCTGGGTTGTCGAACGCGGCGCCATAGGCATGGGACAGGGCATAGCCGAGTTCACCGCCCTCGTGGATCGAGCCCGGCGTCTCCGGCGCCACGTGGGACGGGATACCGCCAGGGAACGAGAACTGCCGGAACAGCCGGCGGATCCCCTCGGCATCCTGGCTGATGTCGGGGTAGATCTCGCTGTAGGTGCCGTCGAGGTAGGCGTTGGCCACCAGCCCGGGCCCACCGTGACCGGGCCCGGTGATGTAGATCGTCGACTGTGCGCGCTCTCTGATCGCGCGGTTGAGATGGGCGTAGAGGAAGTTCAGACCGGGCGTGGTGCCCCAGTGCCCGAGCAGACGTGGCTTCACGTCGTCACGCGTCAGGGCAGTGCGCAGCAACGGGTTGTCCAGCAGGTAGATCTGGCCGACGGACAGGTAGTTCGCCGCGCGCCACCACCGGTCCAGTTGCCCCACCACCTCATCGCTCAGCTGGCTCCGGTCGAGGGTTTCCTGTGCGGTCGAGGTAGTCATGTCTCCATCCAACTCCGCATCGGCGAAGGACCCAACCCGTAGCCGATGGCGGGGGCGTTAACTTTCTGCGCACCGTTATGGTGAGCAGTCACCGGCAGCAGCAGAAGGGCAGGACGGTCAATGGCCGAGGGATCGTTGCTGACCTCCCTGCGGGTGCTCGACCTGTCGTCGGGCCAGGGTGACGCCGTCAGCCGGATTCTGGCCGATCTCGGGGCCGACGTGCTCAAGATCGAACCGCCCGGCGACAGCCCGGCCCGGCGGGCGGCGCCCAGCGTGGCGGGCACCGGCATCGCGTTCGCGCTGAACAACGCCAACAAGCGCTGCGCCCGCCTGGATCCGGACCGCCCGGGCGACCGCATTCGGCTGATCGAACTCGCCGGCGCCGCCGACATCGTGATCGATTCTGGAAACCCTGGCGGCGCAGCGGCATTCGGGACATCGTGCGTGGCGCTGGCAGCGCAGATTCGGCAGCCTGGTCGCGCTGTCGGTCACCGACTTCGGCACCACCGGGCCCCGGGCGGGCTGGCGCGCCACCGATGCGGTGCTGTTCGCGATGTCGTCCGCGCTGTCGCGCACCGGGCCGACGTCGGGGACCCCGGTGCTGCCGCCCACCGGCGTCGCGTCGGCGACCGCTGCGGTGCAGGCAGCATGGGCGGTCCTGGTTGCATACTACGATCGATTACGTTGCGGGAAGGGAGAATTCATCGATTTCTCCCGATTCGAGGCGGTGGTGCAGGCACTCGATCCGCCCTTCGGCTCCGAGGGGCAGGCGGCCGTCGGGCTCAAGGCCCCCACCGAGCTGTGGCGCGGGCGCCCACGCAATCAGCAGATCTACCCGACCTTCGAGTGCCGGGACGGCCATGTCCGGATCTGTCTGTTGTCGCCGCGGCAATGGCGGGCCATGCGGGCCTGGCTGGGGGAGCCCGACCAGTTCTCGGCCCCCGAATTCGACACCATCGCCGCCCGCTACGCCGCCTCGAGGGAACTCAACACCGCCATCGCCGAGTTGTTCGCCCCGGAGACGATGGCCTCCCTGGTCGCGCAGGGCCAGACCCGCGGTGTGCCGATCGCCGCGGTGCTGGCACCGGCGGAAGTGTTGGCGGCAGAGCACTTTCGGGCAGTCGGCGCGCTGTCCGACGCCGAGGTGGCACCCGGGGTCACCGTGACGATCCCGGTCGGTCCGCTGGTGATCGACGGCGACCATCACGGGTACCGCCGCGGTGCCCCGGCAGCCGGGGCGCACGAGCCCGAATGGTCGGCACCACGATCGGCACCTGCACCGCCGGTCGGGGAGGCGACGAACCGGCCGTTTGACGGCGTCCGGATCCTGGACCTGGGTGTCATCGTCGCCGGCGGCGAGTTGGGCCGGCTGTTCGCCGATCTGGGCGCCGATGTCATCAAGATCGAGAGTCCGGCATACCCCGACGGACTGCGGCAGGCGCCGCCGGGAAGGCCGATGAGCCGGTCGTGGGCGCTGACGCACCGCAACGAGTCCAGCCTCGGCCTGGACCTACGCCATCGGTCCGGCTCCGAACTGTTCAGCCGGCTGGCCGAGGGCGCCGACGCGGTGTTCGCGAACTTCAAGCCGGGGACCCTGGCTGCGCTCGGCTTCCCCTATGACCGGCTGCGCGCGCTGAACCCAGGCATCGTGCTGGCCGAGAGCAGCGCGTTCGGGGACCGGGGGCCGTGGAGCGCTCGGATGGGGTACGGACCACTCGTCCGCGCAGCCACCGGCGTCACCCGGTTGTGGACGTCGTGTGACGCCGCGCCGGGCACGTTCTACGACGCGACGACGATCTTCCCCGACCACGTGGTCGGCAGGCTCACTGCGATCGCCACCCTGGCGGTGCTCATCCGCCGCGGCCACACAGGCGTCGGCGGACACGTGCACATTTCGCAGGCCGAAGCGGCGATCAATCAGCTCGCTGACGCCTACGTAGCCGAATCAGCTAGGACTGCAGGGTATCCCGTCGTCGAGGACGATGCGATCCATGCGGTGTATCCGTGCGCAGGCGATGACGAGTGGTGCGTGATCTCGATGGCGGGTGCACCGGACCGCGCGACCGTTGCCGGAGTGATCGGGTGCGCCGGGCTGCCCGGGGACCGCGCCGGGTCGATCGCTGCGGTGTCGCAGTGGACGGCGAGCCGGGACAAGAACGAGGTCGCTGCCCGACTCCAGGCCCTCGGCGTTCCCGCGGCGCCGATGAACCGTGCCGCCGACGTCGCCGAGGACCCGCAGGTCGTCTTCAGGCGCCTGTTCACCGACATGGCCCATCCGCTTCTCGACGCGGCCATACCCACCGAAACCGCGCCCGCGCCCTACCTCCGGATACCGCCGGCAGAGCTGCGGCCCGCGCCCATGCCCGGCGAGCACACCCGCACGATCTGCCAGAAGGTCCTCGGCCTGAGCCCCGAGCAGATCGACGCGCTGGTCGCCGACGGGGTGCTGTTCACCTGGCGAGACGACGACCGAAGAACAACCTAGGAAGGCCCCGTTTCATGCCTCTCGACCCCCGGACACCGGTACTCGTCGGCTACGGCCAGGTGAACCAGCACACCGAGGATCCCGGCGTCGAGCCCGTCGACCTGATGGTGGCGGCCTCGCGGGCCGCCGCCGACCCACGGGTTCTCGAGTCGGTCGACGCCGTCCGCATCGTCAACCTGCTGTCGTGGCGCTATCGGGACCCGGGACTGCTTCTCGCGCAACGTATCCGGGCAGACAAGGCGGAGACCCGCTACACCGGGATCGGCGGTAACGTACCGCAGACGCTGGTGAACCTGGCCTGCCTGGACATCCAGCAGGGCAAGTCCGATGTCGTCTTGATCGGCGGGGCGGAGACCTGGCGGACGAGGTGCCGGCTGCGCGCCGCGGGGTTCAAGCCGAACTGGACGAAGCAGGACGACTCGGTGCCACAGGCGCCGGGCTCCGATGAAGGCGTGCCGATGGCCGGGCCCGCCGAGCTCCGCATCCACCTGGACCGGCCCGCCTACGTCTATCCGCTGTTCGAGCAGGCGGTGCGGATCGCCGCGGGGGAGACACCCGACGAACACCGCCGTCGCATCGGTGAGCTGTGGTCGCAGTTCAGCGCGGTCGCCGCGATCAACCCCCACGCCTGGAGCAGGGAAGCGCTGACGGCCGAACAGATCTGGAAGGCCGCGCCGGACAACCGGATGATCAGCTGGCCCTACACCAAGCTGATGATCTCCAACAACATGGTCGACCAGGGCGCGGTGCTGATCCTGGCGTCGGCCGAGAAGGCTGAGTATCTCCAGATTCCCTCGGAGCGATGGGTTTTCCCGTATGCGGGAGCCGACTCGCACGACACCTACGCGATCGGCGAGCGGGCCGAGTTCTTCTCCTCACCGGCGATCAGGATCGCAGGCAAGCGGGCGCTGGAACTCGCAGGCGCCGACATCGGCGACATCGAGCTGGTCGACGTCTACTCCTGCTTCCCGTCGGCCGTCCAGATCGCCGCCAAGGAGCTCGGACTGCCGATCGGGGATCCGGGCCGCCCCCTGACCGTCACCGGCGGCCTGACCTTCGCCGGCGGGCCGTGGAACAACTACGTCACCCACTCGATCGCCACGATGGCCGAACAGCTGGTGGCCCACCCCGGACGCCGTGGCCTGATCACCGCCAGCGGCGGTTACCTCACCAAACACAGCTTCGGCGTGTACGGGACCCAACCACCAGAGCACGAATTCCGTTGGGAGGATGTCCAGCCCGCGGTCGACCAGGAACCCACGCGGACAGCACTGGTGGACTGGAGCGGCGTGGGCACGGTCGAATCGTGGACCACACCCGTCGACCGGGACGGGCGGGCCGAGAAGGCGTTCCTGGCGGTGCGGACCTCCCAGGACGCCGCCGCCGCCCGGGTGCTCGCGGTGATCACCTCGGCGGCCGACGCCGAGGCCACGGTGGCAGGCGACATCGCAGGCGCCGCGGTGCAGGTTCATCCCGACGGCACCGCCTCGCTGAAGTAGCCAAACCACACCAGCTGTAGCGCCGCCGTTACGCAGGCCTCATCGATCCGACACCTGCGGCGGCTACATGTGGTCGATGACAGATCCGGACACCCTGCCGATCAAGTCGCGGTGGTACACCTCGCTGTTCGCCCAGTTGCTCGTGGCCATCGTGGCGGGCATCGCCGTCGGCTGGCTGTGGCCCGCGTTCGGCGCCGATCTCAAACCGGTCGCCGACGCGTTCATCAAGCTGATCAAGATGCTGATCGCCCCGATCATCTTCTGCACCGTGGTGATCGGTATCGCCCATGTGGGCGACCTGAAGTCGGTGGGCCGCATCGGTGTCAAGGCGTTGATCTACTTCGAGGTGGTGACCACCTTCGCGCTGGTGTTCGGGCTGATCATCGGCAACGTCGTCAAACCGGGCGCGGGTTTCAACATTGACGCCGAGACGTTGGCGGGCGGCGCGGATGCGGTGGCCCAGAAGACCGGTGACGGCGAGCTTCCGCACACCGTGGAGTTCCTGCTGAACATCATCCCGACGTCGGTGTTCTCGGCGTTCGCCGAGAACCATCTGCTGCAGGTGCTGTTCTTCGCCGTGCTGTTCGGTCTGGCGTTGGCCAAGTTCGGCGAGCACGGACCGCCGGTGGTGTTCGAGATGATCGAGCATCTGTCCAGCATCTTCTTCACAATCATCGGCTGGATCATGAAGCTGGCACCGCTGGCGGCGTTCGGCGCGATGGCCTACATCATCGGCCAGTACGGCATCTCGTCGCTTGGCAGTTACGCCAAGCTGATCGCCGCCTGCTACCTGGGCGCGGCCCTGTTCATCACGGTCCTCGGGGCGATCGCGTGGTTCCTCGCCGGCGTCAACCTGTGGAGGTTCGTGGTCTACATCAAAGACGAGCTGTTCCTCGCGCTGGGCACCGCGTCCACCGAGGTGGTGCTGCCACGCATCATGGACAAGCTCATCCATGCCGGATGTTCGCGCACCACAACCGGTCTGGTGGTGCCGACGGGGTACTCGTTCAACCTGGACGGCGCCACGCTGTACCTGTCGATCTGTGTGCTGTTCCTGGCCCAGGCGCTCGGCGTGGATCTCAGCCTCGGCGAGCAGATCACCGCGGTGCTGGTGCTGATGCTGACCTCGAAAGGCATGGCGGGGGTGCCCGGTTCGTCGTTCCTGGCGCTGTCGGCGACGGTGGCGGCGATCGGCCACGGGGCCATCCCCGTTGCCGCGGTCGCCCTGCTCCTCGGCGCCGACCGGATCATGGACTCGATGCGGGTGTCGGTGAACCTGCTCGGCAACTGTGTGGCCACCCTGGTGGTGGCCCGCTGGGAAGGCCAGCTCGACTCCGACCGGATGCGGAAAGTGTTGCGCGGCGACGAGATCGACGAAGTCGACGACGATCTGGTAGAAGCCGAAAGCGTGTCCGCTCGATAGCCGTCAGAGCAGGCCGAGGGCGGCCACCGCGTCGCGTTCGGCGCGCAGTTCGGCCACCGAGGCGTCGATGCGGGTGCGCGAGAAAGCGTTGATGTCAAGGCCTTCGACGATCTCCCACCGACCGCCGACCGACCGGCACGGAAGCGAGCACACCAGGCCCTCGTCGATCCCGTAGACGCCGGGGGAGGGCAGCGCCACCGACGTCCAGTCCCCCTCAGGCGTGCCGTGCACCCAGTCGTCGACATGGTCGATCGCGCCGTTGGCCGCCGACGCCGCCGAACTCGCACCACGCGCCTCGATGATCGCCGTTCCGCGGCGGGCGACCGTGGGAATGAAATCGTCGGTGAGCCAATGGGTGTCGACTGCGTAGTCGGCCCCGGAGCGGCCGCCGACGATGGCGTGGAAGATATCCGGGTACTGGGTCGGGGAGTGGTTGCCCCAGATCGTCATCTTGCTGATCTCGGTGACGGGAACCTCGGCGTGCCGGGATATCGCGGCGATCGCCCGGTTGTGGTCGAGGCGGGTCAGCGCGGTGAACCGTTCGCCCGGGATGTCGGGGGCGCAGGTGGCGGCCACCAACGCGTTGGTATTGGCCGGATTACCGACCACCAGCACCCGCACATCGGTACCTGCGCCCGCGTTGAGTGCCCTGCCCGCGGTGGCGAAGATCTGCGCGTTCGCCTCGAGCAGGTCGGCGCGCTCCATGCCCTTGGAGCGGGGCTTGGCGCCGATCAGCAGCGCGACATCGACTCCGTCGAATCCCTTCACCGGATCGTCGTAGATCTCGGTGCTGGCCAGCAGCGGGAACGCCCCGTCGTCGAGTTCCATCACGACGCCCTCGGCGGCGCGCACCACATCGGGTAGCTCCACTAACCGCAGCGCGACCGGGGTGTCATGTCCGAGCATCGCGCCCGCGGCGATGCGGAACAGGGCGGCGTAGCCGATCTGGCCTGCCGCTCCGGTGACGGCGACGGTGACCGGTGCCGGTGACTGTGATGGCATGGGGCTCAACACTAGACGTCGTCCTAGGGCGCGTCGGCAGGCACGTCGGTGTAGGTGGTGATGTAGCCCTCGGCGGAGAAGGTGAAGCCCTCGCCGCTGAGCTCCGACATACAGGAGATGCCGGAGGCCTCCTGCACGTTGCAGCGGAAACCGGCGACCACCAGAATCCGCGGTCCGGTCCACCACGATCGAGTTCGCGGCAGTCAGGGGTGGCGAAGTAGTAACCGGTCGCGCCGTCGACCTGAGCCGCGAAGTGGAACGCGTTGGCCAGGTGGGCATTACTCGGTCTGGTCGACGACGGGGTGGGTGCCGCCGTCGGTGTCCCGTCCGTGCGGCGTCGCCGGTGTTGACCACAACGGGCCCCCCGGAGCAGGCGGCGCTGAGCAGCGACAGCGCCGATCCGCAGACCCATGTCATCGCATGCATATCCGTCGGTGTGCCGTGCACCCACCGCACGCCGACACACCGGCGGTCACTGCAGCAGCTTGTCCCGCAGGTCGTCGTCGAGCGACACTCTCACCAGCGCCGCCGCCAGCCGAGCGCAGTCCGAACCGGCAAGCTTGCCCAGCTGATTGGGATTCCCCGGCAGGCCGAGGTGCTTTGCCGCCTCGATGGCGCGACGGTCGAAGTACGGGCTCACCCACGTCCAGACATCCTGGACTTCGCGCAGGAAGATGTCCGCCCCGGTGTCGCCGATGCCCTTGAATTGCTCGAGCAGCCGCACCGCGGCGTGCACATTCTGCTCGGATCGCTGCCGCCAGCCCCCGAAGGTCGCCGTCGTACTCGTCGCGCACCGCCGTCGCGATGTCTACCAGTCGGGTGGCCGAGCTCTCGTCGTAGCGCGCGTAGCCGGCCCGGCCGAAGGCGTCGATCATGGTGTGGCGCTCGCGCTTCGAGCACCGTGTCGGGCGTGCGCAGCTTCTCGGCGAAGATCTCCCGCGCGGCCCGCATCGCGACGGTCGCGTCGATCGGCTTGCTGGCGAGCATGCACAGCACCAGCAGCTCGAACAAGGGCATCGGCTTGTCATCGAGCCGGATGCCGGCCTCCTCTGCGTAGGTGGTGCCCGCCCCATCGAGTAGCCGGCGGGTGATCTCCTCAGGCTCAGGCGTAGTCACCGCAGCTGGCTACCCGGCGACCGCGCAATCGAACCTGCTACTTGGAAGGCAGGCCCTTGGCGTAGTCCACTCCGCGGCCCACCCACGACTGCAGTTGGCGTTTGGTCCGCAGCCCGTCGGTCGCCACCCGGACCCAGCCGCGGGTTTCGCGGCCGGCCATGATCATCGGCTCGACGTGTTCGCCTTTCAGCAGCCGCTCGGTCTCCTCGGAGGCGGTCCGCACCATCAGGCCGCCTTTGGAGCTGACGGCGACGGACATGTTGCCGTTGATCAGGAACGCCAGGCCGCCGAACATCTTCTTCTCTTCGACGCCGCGCTCGGAGGCGATCAGGTCACGGACGCGGTCGGCCAGCTCGGTGTCATAAGCCATGGACCGACGGTAGCGCTAGAAGGCCGGCGTCCACCCGAGCTTCGGGACCCAGTCTCTCGGCGAGATCGGTGACGATCTGTTGGTAGTCGTCCGCGGCGAACGTGAACGGCAGCGCGAACGCCACTTCGTCGGCGCGCTGAAAACCCGCGTGCGCGAAGAGCTGGTCGGCGAGTTCGTCGGAGGTGCCGACGTAGTCAGGGGAGAACAGCATGCCGCGCGGAGCCGGGCCGCCGGCGACATTGGGCCGGAGCCCTGCGGAGCCTTGGTTCGCTCGAACCGGCCCGCGGCGTATTCGCGGTACCGGCGCACCTGGTCATCGGTGGCCGAATCGGTGGGGATCACGACCAGACCCTGTGACACGCGCGCCCTCTCGGGATGCGGGTGGTGCGCCCGGAAGGCGTCGATCTGCTGGCCCTGGATGGTGGCGAAGTCCAGCGACCCGGCGCCTTCGGTGCTCACGACGGAGCTGGTCAGATAGTTGATGCCCTGGTTGCCAGCCCAGACCGCCGACGCCAGGCCGCCGCCGTACCAGACGCGGTCGGCGAGCCCCGGTGAATGCGGCTGGACGTGGTCGGTGAATTGCTCGATTCCGACGGTGCCGGCGAAGTCGCTGACGGGCTCGCCCCGCAGATGCCTGAGCAGCCGCAGCACCCGCTCCTTCGAGAAGTCCTGCAGAGTCATGGGTTTCCGGGTACAGCGCGGTCTTGTAGTGGTCGTACATCATGGGGGTGCCGACCGACACGCCGGGATTGATGCGGCCACCCGACAGGATGTCGACGGTGGCGAGGTCCTCGGCCAGCCGGAACGGGTTCTCCAGACCGAGCGGGATCACGGCCGTGCCGAGCTCGATGCGACGCGTGCGCTGGCTGGCCGCGGCCATGATCGCCACCGGTGACGAGATACCCGGCTGCAGATGCCGGTCACGCAGCCAGACGCTGTCGAAGCCCAGCGCTTCGGCCCGCTCGATGGTCTGCAGGGTCTCTTCGATGCCCGGCGCTGGGTCGCCTGCGTCGAACCGGCCGATGGTCAGAAATCCGAGCTTGCGCAGGGGTTCGCCGCGTCGTGGCATGGTCCTCCTCCTCCCTGTGCCGAGCAGACGCAAACTCGCACGAATCTATGGCAGGTTGTGCGAGTTTGCGTCTGCTCGGCCGTCAAGCAGCGACCGTCGCCGCCTCAGCCGCGGGCTCCAGCGCCAGCGCCACGATCTCCGCGACGTCGGTCATCGGCTTCACCTCGAGCGCCTCCAGCACCTCGGCCGGCACGTCATCGAGATCCGGCTCGTTGCGCTGCCGGGATGAAAACCGTTGACAGTCCGGCGCGTTGGGCCGCGAGCAGCTTCTGCTTCACACCGCCGATCGGCAGCACCCGGCCGTTCAGGGTGACCTCACCGGTCATCCCGACGTCGGCACGCACCTGGCGGCCGGTGGCCATCGAGACCAGCGCGGTCACCATCGTCACGCCGGCGGACGGACCGTCCTTGGGCACCGCGCCCGCGGGCACGTGCACGTGGATCTGGCGATCCAGCGCCTTCGGGTCGACGCCCAGCTGCTCGGCGTGGGCACGGACGTAGGACAGCGCGATCTGCGCGGACTCCTTCATCACGTCGCCCAGCTGACCGGTCAGCTTCAGCCCCGGCTCACCTTCGTTAGCGTTCGCCTCGATGTAGAGGACGTCGCCGCCGAGGCCGGTGACGGCCAGGCCGGTCGCGACGCCGGGCACCGCGGTGCGCTCCTCCGAATCCGGGGTGAAGCGCGGGCGGCCCAGGTAGGCAACGAGATCCGGCTCGTCGATCACCAAGGCAGCGGGATCTGCGGGCCAGTTCGGTCGCCAGATTGGTTGCAGCCTTCCGCAGCGCCTTGGCCAGCAGCCGCTCGAACTGCCGGACACCCGGCTCGCGGGTGTAGTCGGCGGCGATCTTGCGCAGCGCCGCGTCGGTCACGCGTCACCTCCTCGGGCGTCAGCGCGGCGCGCTCGGCCTGCCGGGGCAGCAGGTAGTCGCGGGCGATGGCGACCTTGTCGTCCTCGGTGTAGCCGTCGATCTGCACCAGCTCCATGCGGTCCAGCAGCGCCGACGGGATGTTCTCGATGACGTTGGCCGTCGCCAGGAAGACGACGTCGGACAGATCCAGGTCGAGATCCAGGTAGTGGTCGCGGAACGTGTGGTTCTGCGCCGGGTCCAGCACCTCGAGCAGCGCGGCAGAAGGATCGCCGCGGTAGTCGGAGCCCACCTTGTCGATCTCGTCCAGCAGCACAACGGGATTCATCGATCCCGCTTCGCCGATGGCCCGCACGATGCGGCCGGGCAGCGCGCCGACGTAGGTACGCCGGTGGCCGCGGATCTCGGCTTCGTCGCGCACTCCGCCGAGGGCGACGCGCACGAACTTGCGGCCCAGCGCTCGGGCGACGGATTCGCCCAGGGAGGTCTTGCCGACACCGGGAGGACCGGCCAGCACCATGACGGCACCGGAACCGCGGCCGCCGACGACGGCCATGCCGCGCTGCGGCGCGACGGGCCCGCACGGCCAGGTATTCGACGATGCGGTCCTTGACGTCGTCCAGACCGTGGTGATCGGCGTCGAGGATCTCGCGTGGCGACTTCAGGTCCGTCGAGTCCTCGGTGGTGACGTTCCACGGCAGGTCCAGCACGGTGTCCAGCCAGGTGCGGATCCAACCGCCCTCGGGGCTCTGCTCGCTGCGAGCGTTCCAGCTTGCCGACCTCGCGCAGTGCGGCTTCGCGCACCTTCTCGGGCAGGTCGGCGGCCTCGATCCGGGACCGGTAGTCATCAGACCCGTCGGGCTCGCCCTCACCGAGTTCCTTGCGGATCGCGGCCAGCTGCTGACGGAGCAGGAAATCCTTCTGCTGCTTGTCCATTCCGGACCGGACGTCCTCGGCGATCTTGTCGTTGACCTCGACCTCGGCCAGGTGCTCGCCCGTCCAGTCGATGAGCAGCGCAGCCGCTCGGCGACGTCTTCGGTCTCGAGCAGTTGCCGCTTCTGGACATCGGTCAGGTAGGACGCGTAACCGGCGGTGTCCGCCAGCGCCGACGGATCGGTGATCTTGTTGACCACGTCGACGATCTGCCACGCCTCGCGGCGCTGCAGCATCGCCAGGAGCAGCTTCTTGTACTCGGCGGCCAGCGCACTGACGTCTCCTCGGTGGCCACCGGGCTCGGCGACCTCGTCGACCGAGACCCACAGTGCCGCGCCCGGCCCGGTGGTTCCGGAGCCGATGTGGGCACGCTTCTCACCGCGCACGACGGCGGCGGCTCCGCCGCCGGGCACCCGGCCGACCTGCACGATCGACGCGAGTACGCCATAGGTGGGGTAGCGGTCGTCCAGGCGCGGGGCGATGAGCAGCTTGCCGCTCTCACTCGCCTGAGCCGCGTCGACAGCGGCGCGGGCGGCGTCGTCAAGTTCGATCGGCACCACCATGCCGGGCAGCACGATCGGCTCGCTCAGGAAAAGAACGGGCACTGCGTTGGCTTCAGCCATCAATCCTCCAAAGTTGAACCTGATGCGCTCAACCCTGATGGAGGACCATTTGTTCCCCGCCGTATTCGGCTCACAGCGGAATACTCACCGCCCACACTGCAGACGGCGCCAAGCCCGCACTGGCGGCTCGGATTCGTCGGCGGCTCAGTATGCAGCGACTTCCTCGCCCAGCCCGGGAGTGCGCTGGATCAAGGGATCAGTGCACGCACGGGGTGGGTGAGCGCCCAGACCGGATGCAGGACGTCAGCCGCGTAGTGGCGTACCGGGTGATGGGGGCCGCTGAACGGCACCCACGGGTCAGCGGATGCGACGGCTGGTGCCATCGACCCGGCGAGTGATAGACCCACGGTTGCGAGCGCGACACCGGTCCCCATCCGCAGTTTGGACACCTTGCTAGTTTTTGCGTTCATGGCTGCGATTCTCCTTTGGCTGAACATCCCAGGTGTGGGACTGCCTATGGCGAAAGTGTGGCGCACGTTGCTTGATTAGATGCTTGCGAGATCCTTGGAAATCCTTGCGTCCTCGGGCAATCGCGGTCCCGCGGTTCCCCCGCCCAACCACCCGTAAGGGCGATGCCGGGCCTGAAACGTCCGGGTAATCCTTCTGGCATGCCCCCTTGGCGTTTACGCGACTTCCACGACGACGACCTCGACCAGGCCATCTTGGTCTGGGATCAGAGCCGCGAGCCGACCGAAGCACCACCTGCGTTCCCGGTCTCGGAGGTGGTAACGGCCGCGCGCTGCGGTCAGCCCGCGGTCGTCGCCGTCGTGGGAGATCAGCTGGTCGGGATGGCGGTGGCTCAGATCAGCGGAGATCGGGCCTGGATATCCATGGTGGCGCTGAGCAACCGCTGGCGCAATCGGGGTATCGGCAGCGCACTTCTGGCCGAGCTCGAGTTGCGATTGCGCACACTCGGGGCACGTCGGATCAGTGCGTTGCTGCCTGCAGGCGCCACCGGGACAGCCGCTCTGCGCAACTCCGGCTACGTGGAGCGGACCGACCTGAGCTACTTCGAGAGTGTCGATCACATCGGGCCGTCGGATGCAGGCCTGCTCGCCACGCTCGGAGGCAGGATCATGGGACGCGGACTCTGGGACGCCATGGCAGGCATGGAGACCGAGAAGCGGATGATCGAGCGTCGCATCGTGTTGCCGCTGGCTCAGCCGGAAGTGGCTGCACAGTACGGGGTGTCGCCGCCGAAGGCGGTCATCCTGTTCGGCCCTCCCGGGACCGGTAAGACGACCTTCGCGAAAGCGGTTGCGGGAAGGCTTGGTTGGCCCTTCGTCGAGTTGTTCCCCTCACGCCTTGCCGCGCCGGACGTCACCATGCCGACAGCACTGCGAGAAATGTTCAGCAGCCTGACGGAACTCGAGGCTGCGGTGGTGTTCATCGATGAGGTCGAGGAGATCGCGGGGTCGCGCTCGGGCATCCCGTCAGATCCGGCCCACGGAGTCACCAACGAACTCCTCAAGCTCATCCCGACGTTCCGTCAGCACGAGGAGCGGCTCCTTATCTGTGCGACGAACTCGGTGCGTTCTCTGGATTCGGCGTTCTTGAGGCCCGGTCGATTCGACTACATCATCCCGGTCGGACCACCTGATGTGCTGGCGCGCAAGGCGATCTGGAACCGGTACCTCGGCGTCACTGCGTGACTCGGTGGAGGTCGACAAGCTCGTAGAAGCGACCGACATGTTCACCCCTGCAGACATCGAGTTCGCCGCCCGCAAGGGCGCCCAATGCGCGTTCGAACGCGAGATCGAGTTCCGCCGAGGTGAGCCGGCGTGCACCGACGACTACCTGGCGGCGATCGCCGAGACCAGGCCGACGTTGACCCAAGAAATGCTCGACGAGTTCAACGAGGACATCGACAACCGCACTCGGTTGTGACCGCCTGCCCGACACAGCAGAGAGCCTGCCGTTCGGGGGAAACGGCAGGCTCCCTGGGTATGGGTGGTCGCTAGGCGGTGGCCTGAGCTCCCAGCACTCGTTGGATGTCCGGCTTCATCTGCAGCAGCTGCTGACCCCAGTAGCCCCAGCTGTGCGTGCCGCTCGGCGGGAAGTTGAAGACGCCGTTGGCGCCGCCCGCCGCGATGTAGTTGTCACGGAAGCTGACGTTGGTCCGCAAGGTGAAGCCCTCGAGGAACTGCGCCGCCATCAGGTTGTTACCGGGCGTTCCGGAGTCCAGGTCCGACGGCGTGCCGGTGCCGCAGTACACCCAGATCCTGGTGTTGTTGGCCACCAGCTGAGCGACGTTGACCATCGGGTCGTTGCGCTTCCACGCCGGATCCGAGGACGGACCCCACATGCTCTCGGCATTGAAGTTGCCTGCGTCGTTCATCGCGAGACCGATCAGCATCGGCCACCATCCCTCGGAGGGGTTCAGGAAGCCCGACAGCGAAGCGGCATAGATGAACTGCTGCGGGTGATAGATCGCGTACGTCATCGAGGCGCTGCCTGCCATAGACAGGCCGACGACCGCGTTGCCGAGCTGCGACACACCGCGGTTGGCTTCCAGCCACGCCGGGAGTTCCTGCGTCAGGAAGGTCTCCCACTTGTACGTGTAGTCCTGCCCGTTACCCCGGGACGGCTGATACCAGTCGGCGTAGAAACTGGACTGGCCGCCCACCGGCATCACCGTAGACAGGCCGGATTGGTAGTACCACTCGAACGCCGGTGTGTTGATGTCCCAGCCGTTGTAGTCGTCCTGGGCGCGCAGGCCGTCGAGCAGGTAGACCGCGTGCGGTCCGCCGCCCTGGAACTGAATCCGGATATTGCGATTCATCGCCGGGGAGAACACGTCCAGGTACTCGACCGGGAGGCCCTCCCGGGAGAACGCTCCCGCGGTCGCCGAACCCCCGGCGAAGCCGATCAGCCCGGGTAGTGCTGCTGCTGCCATGGCGGCAGCGGCCACCCGGCGCAGCCACTTACCTCGAAACTTCTCTTTCAACTTCATATCGGCAACCAACCCACCTTCCTGTACAAGTCGCGCATGCCTGGCGAAATTGCCGTCTGGTTGCAGGGGTAATGCAACACGGTCCGGCTACCCGACCTGCCGTCCGACACAGCGAATCGACGTCGCGGTTGGCTAACGATTCCGACTCGGCGCGGACTCACCACACTGCTATCGATGCTGTGACCAGTGTGCAAGGAGTGATCACTGGGCCGGCGCGAAAACGCCACGAACAGCATCTATGTGCTTCCGCGCTCCCTCGACGTCGTCATGCCTCCTCGTCGCATCCTCGGGTCGTTTCCGCGTTCTGGCAAATGTGCCATTGAAGCCAGCGCCTCGGCCTGCAACACTCGGCGACACGATGACTGATGATCCGTTCGACCTCGGTCGATTCGTCGAGGCACAGGACCGTGTCTATCCGACGGTGCTGGCCGAACTGCGCGCCGGCGCCAAGCGCAGTCACTGGATCTGGTTCGTCTTTCCGCAGCTGCGCGGCCTTGGCCACAGCGCGACAGCGCAGCGGTTCGGGATCTCTTCGCTGGCCGAGGCCAGGGCATACCTCGATCACCCGGTTCTCGGTCCGCGGCTGCGGGAGTGCGCCGGGCTGCTGGTCGCCGTCGACGGCCGCTCGGCGACGCGAGATCCTCGGCTATCCAGACGATCTCAAGGTGCGCTCGTCGATGACGTTGTTCGCGCGCGCCGGGCGAGGATCGAGGTGTTCCGCGCGGTTCTGGACGCCTTCTACGACGGCCAGGAGGATCCCGCGACGCTCGCGCTGCTGGCGTGACCGCTCAGCGCGGCGCCAGAATCAGCCACCCGTGTGCGGGAACCACGGTGTCGGCGACGACCTCGGGCGGCGGCGCGCCGGAGCCCGCGACCACCTCTGCCGCCGCGAACCCCAAGTCCGGCAAGGATATTGGCATCGGCTCGTCAGTCGACGTTGAGCGCGACGACGAGTGTGTTGTCGCCGTCGCGGGTGGCGTAGACGTAGCCGTGGTTGGTCACGTGCAGGGCAGTGGTCCGCGCCGTGTGCAACCACGGGTGGCGGCGCCGCAGGCCGATCAGGTGCTGGTGGGCGCGGAACACCTGTGCGACCGTGTTCGCTCCGACTCCCTCATGGGGAGAACCGAATTCGGGGCGCACGGCGTCGTCGCCGCCGAACCGTTCCTCTTTGACGCCGCGGTAGGCGGACTCGTCGCCTGCGTAGACGCTGGGCGTCCCGCCGGTGGTGAGCAGGATCGCCAGCGCGTGTTCGACGTGCGCGGGGTTCTCCAGCATGCTGGCGATCCGGGTGACGTCGTGGTTGCCGATGAACGTCATCGGCACGAAGGTGTCGAGGAATTCGTTGTGCCGCGTCAGCGTCCAGTCCAGCTCGTGGAAGTTGCGCGTCGTTGAGGCTGCTCCAGATGGACTTCCACAGCTCGTACTGGGTGACGGAGTCGAATCCGGCGTCGCGGACACGGGCGCCGTAGTCACCGTGGATGACCTCCCCGACGAACCACGCCTGCGGGAACTCCGCACGCACTCGGGGGAGAACCTGCGCCCAGAAGCGGTCGGGGACCGCGTAGGCGGCGTCCAGGCGCCAGCCGTCGGCTCCGCGGCCGAGCCAATGGCACATGACGTCGACGGTGTAGTCGATGACCTCCGCCTGCCGATGGTTCAGCGCGATCAGCCCGTCGTGGCCTTCGAAGGTCGCGAACTGGCCGCCGCGCACCCGGAACCACGACGTGTCGCCGCCGGCCGCTGCGTCGCGGTAGCGCGGGAAGTCGGTTCCGACGTGGTTGAACACCCCGTCGAGCAGCACCCGCAGTCCCCGCTTGTGCGCTTCGGCGACGAGGTGGTCGAAGTCGGCGTCGTCACCCAGCCGGGGATCGATGCGGTAGTGGTCGGTGGTGTCGTAACCGTGGGTGCGCGACGCGAACACCGGGCCCAGCGCCAGACCGGAGGCGCCGAGTTCGACGGCGTAGTCGAGCCAGTCGACGACCCTGCGGATCCGGTGCTCGTCGGCGGTCGGGGCCGGGTCGGCCGGGTGGGCGCCGACGAATCCCAGCGGATAGATCTGCCACCAGATGACGTGTTCGACCCAGTCCGGTTCGGTCTAGCATGCTCTTCGCGCGAGCGCTCATCGGGAGTCGTCGGCCGAAAGCCTTCGCGTACAACGCTTTCATCGTCTCCGCCAGTTCGGGCGCCGGTCCGTCGACGACGATGCGGGGCGCAACCCTGGTGATGGGCAGCGCGGCCACCGGCGACCGCGGCGCGCCCCAGTCCTGCCGCCACTGTGTCAGCTGGGCCGACGAGACCGCGTAGGCGATGCGGCCCAGGCCCACCCAGGCGTGCGCCGCCGCGCACATCGGGCAGTGCTCGCCCGAGGTGTACACCGTGCTGGAAGCGCGCTGCTCCGGTGTCAGGTTCTCGACCGCCCACCGGGCGATCGCGAACTCGGGATGGCGGGTGGCGTCGCCGTCCTTGACCCGGTTGTGGTCCTCGAAACGCACGGCGCCCTGGTCATCGACCAGCAGCGATCCGAACGGCTCGTCACCACCCTGCAGTGCGATGCGCGCGAGATCCGCGCACCGTCGCAGGTGAATCGAGGTCGTCGGCGCTGATCGACACAGCCCGGAGTCTACGCAGCCGGTGCCCGACCAGTCGGCATCGACGAGACTGAGAACCATGGAGGTGATCGACGTGAGCGACTTCGAATGGCATTGCGACGAGATCGTGGCCCAGGCCGACTGTTCGCGGATCATCTCGACGGCGCCGACCTCACCCGTTCGTGCCGACCTGCCCGGACTGGACCGTCGCCCAGTTGGCCGCCACGTCGACGGCGGCCTGCGGTGGGCACGGAGATCGTCGACACCCGCGCCGAGTCGCCGCCTCCGGACACCGCGCTGCGCGACCTGTCCGCCGCCACCGACGAAGATCCGGACGGAGCTCGGCACCGCGTTGCGCGCCGCCGCAGCTGACCTGGCCGGCACGCTGCGGCAGACCGGCCCGGCCGCGCAGATGTGGTGCCCGGTGCCCGGCGGCGGAAGCGCCTTCTTCGCGCGTCGGTTCGCCCACGAGACCGCGATCCACCGCGCCGATGCCGCGTTGGCCCTCGGCATCGACTTCGTCGGTGCCGAGCTTCGTCGCCGTCGACGGCGTCGAGGAATGGCTGGAACTCGGCTGTATGCCCTTCCACTTCGAGGTCCATCCGTGGATGCGCGACCTGCTCGGACCCGGACGCACCATCGGACTGCACGCCACCGACACCGGCGACGCCTGGCTGCTCGACTTCACCGGCGACGCGATCGCGTGGCGACGTGGGGCTGAGCACCCTGCTGCCGAGCTCCGCGGGCCGGTCACCGAACGTTCTGCTGGTGCTGTACCGCCGACTGCCCGGTGACGGCCGTCGAGATCGGCGGCGACGCCGCCATGGTCGACTTCTGGATGGAGCGGGTCGCGTTCGGCTGAGCTCAGTCGCAGCAGCTGTCGCCGGTGTCCAGTCGGCAGGCGCACGACGCCTCGATCGGCACGTCGGCGCGTGCCCGCGCGAGCTCGAGTTGCCTGCCGATGATGACCGCCTCGGCGTCGCGGCCGAGCCGCGTCAGGCATTCGTGGTAGCCGTGCAGGCTCCACACGTTGCCCGGGATGCTGGCAGGGCCTGCTGAGCGTCGGGTCCAGCCCGAGGTCGGCGGCGTACACCTGCGCCGCCTGCTCGACGTGGCCCTGCTCGAGCAGCAGCGCGCCGAGCGCATGGCGGGTGGGTTGCATCCAGCCCCAGGGTTCGTCGTAGGGCAGCGAGTCGTCGAGCTCGACCGCGCGCCGCAAGTGGGCGAAAGCGTCCTCGAATTGACCTGCCCGGTAGTCGATTTCGCCGTCGAGCATCTCCGCGGCGACCGCCAGGATGTCGCGGCTGGTGTTGTTGAACAGATAGCGGCTCTCCGGGATCCGGTCATAGACCTCGGCGAACGACGCGCGCTCGGCGCGCGCCTGCGTCAGCTGACCGGTCGCCGCGTGCGCCACGCCGCGCCCGTAGTGGATGGTGGCCGCGGTCGTGCAGTACAGCTCGGTGTCATCGGGCAGCGGTGTGGCGATCAACTCGGCCCAGCGACCGAAGCGCACCAGCACGTGAATTCGCAACGGCACGAACGCTTCCAGCCAGTCGGCCATCGGCGGCGACTCGATGGCCAGCAGCTCGGGGGTGAGCTGGCCGGCGAGTTCGTCGGCGGCCTGCAGCGCGATCGCCGAATTGCCCTCGAACATGGCCGAATACACCACGAAGTGCAGATTGTGCGCCCGGTAGAGCGAATAGAAGTTCAGCGGCCCCTCGCGCTCGACGAATCGCCGATCCACCTGCACCGCAGCCAGATTCGACACCACCGAGTCGTGGTAGTTGCCGCACAGCACGTCGATGTGAGTGGGCATGTGCTGCAGGTGGCCCGCGTCGGGCACCAGGTCGCGCAGCAGATCCGCGGCGGGCAACGCGTCCTGCGGGGTCGTCGACATCTCCATGGTGTGCAGGTACAGGTGCAGGATTCCGGGGTGTCTCCGGCCGGCGGGGGTGGCCAGCGCGTCATCGAGGATCCGCTTGGCCTCGACGACCCGTGAGCCCGGGGCCGGTTCGCCGGTTCGGGTGTCCCACAACGCCCATGCGGTGACGTTGACGAGCGCATCGGCGGCCAGCGCGGCCACGTCGATGTCGTCGGGATAGGCGTGCGCCAGTGCCGACATCGCATCGGCGTACGCGGTGTGGCCGGCCTGCAGGGCGTCGGCGTCGTTCGGATCGTCGGTGGGGAAGCGGTCGGCCAGCGCGTCGATCAGGCCGCGTTCGACGGCGCAGGCGCGACCGCCGGCCGCCAGTCCGAGTTCCATCCGGGCCCGGGCCAGCGAGGCGGCCAGGTCGACGGGGTCGAAAGCCTCCCACGCCTTGTTGTAGTTGGGCCCGACTGGCGTACGCGATGCCCCACCGCGCGATCGCCAGGTCGCGGTCGAGCTCCAGCGCACGGTCGAAGCAGCGGATCGCCTCTTCGTGGTTGAACGCGTATGCCCAGACCATGCCGCGGTCGAACCAGATCTGCGCCGCCTCCGACGGGGTGTCAATCGACCGGTGATAGGACCCGAGATCGTAGTACGGCTCGGTCGTGCCCGCCGGAGTGGTTACCGTCATGGCTCGCAGGATAATTCAGTGGCGAGCCCGCCGCGCCGGAACGGATCACCGTCGCGCCGATGGCCAGCACGCAGCCGGCGCCCGCCCAGGCCGCCAGCGTGACGAGCGGGGTGATGGCCCCGTTGCCGCCGAAGTACTCGACGCTGCGCAGCAGTGCGACGCCGGAGCCCTGCGGCACGATCGCGTTGAACGTCGCGTAGAAGCCGGTGAGCAGTGGCTTGCCGACCGGTCCCGCCGCAGCGGCGTTGCCGACGATCACGAGGAAGGCCGTCAGCGCGGCCGAGGCCATGGTGCCGAACGCGGCAGCCACGCCGGTGACCGCGCCTGCGACGGCCATCGCGTAGAGCAACAGGGCGCCGAACACCTGCCAGGTGTGGCCGGTGAGCGCGCCGAGGATCACGTCGACGTACAGCGTCACGCCGCCGGCCAGCACCGCCGAGTAGGCGGCCAGGCTCAGGGTGCGCCAGGCCAACGTGGACGGCTTGCGGACGGTGCCCATCATGCGGCCGAAGATCGTCGCACCGACGGAGGCGCCGATCGAGAGGAAGATGACGGCGTAGAACACCACGGTGCCCTGCGGGTCGGCGGCGGTGGTGGGGGCGACGTCGGTGACGTCGGCGGTCAGTCCGGCCTCGGCGGCGATGGTGCGTCCGACCTTCTCGGCGGCGTTGGCGACGCTGCGGCCGCCGCCACCCGCGACGACGATGTCCAGATGCCCGGGCGCGTCGACGACGAACGCGGCGTCGGCCTTGCGTTCGAAGACCTGCTCGTGGGCGGCGGCCGCGTCGGCGACCTGGGTGACGGCGAGCGTGTCCTGATCGCGGAGGCCGTCGACGAGTTGCTGGGGACCGGCGACAGCGACGGCCATGTGGTGCAGCGTCGGCTTCGCGAACGCGCCGGAGTAGCTGGCGATCATCGCGATGACGAACACCGCCAGCGCCGCCATGACCAGGGCCATGTTGCGAATGTCCTTGCGCGACGGCCGGTTGTCCGGTATTTCCGCGGGGGAGATGTGGTGCTTACCCACGGTGGATCCTTTCGGTTTCAGTTCGTGGTGGCGGGTCGCCGCAGCAGCGCGTCGACGGTGTCGAGCGCCGCGGTCGCCCGGCGCGACGAGGTCGGTGTCTGGTTCTGATTCGCGAGCGTCTTCCATCCAGGACCGCAGTACCTCCTGGAATCCGCCGCACCAGGAAGCGGCTGACTGCATCGGGCTCCAGGCCCGCGATGGCCCCGACGACCGGCATGCCCTGGCGGCGAGCTCCTCGCAGGCCGGCAGCAGTTCGGCGCGGAACGCCGCGACCACCCGCTGGGCCACCGCGCTGGGCACGACGTTGCGGTACATCGCGCGGTGTTCGGCGGCGAACCCGAAGATCCGCAGGATGCGGGATCGGGGCTCGCCCTCCATGTCGGCCGTCGCCGCGGCGAAGGCCACGGCGAACGCTGAGGCGACGGCATCGTCGCGGTCGGCGAAGTGCCGGTAGAAGACCTGCCTGCTGACGCCGGCCCGCGTGACGAGGTCACCGACGGTGATCTCGTCGACGGGTCGTTCGTGGGCCAGCGCGAACGCGGCGTCGCGCAACGGGTGCGGACGCGTTCGGCGCGGGGGTCGGCACTGTGCAACGATCGGCCATGGGTCGAGCGTAACCTACTTCGTAGACAATTGACTACGAAAAGATAGGTTAACTAAGGCACTGTTTCGACGAGGTGTGACGGCTGCCTCGTGGCTGCGGCGGCGCCGAGAGGCGGCCGCTTACCGGCCGGCTTGATGATGCCCGCGGCCGACTCAGTGGCCCGCGACGACGTCGGCCTCGTCGACTCGTCCACCGGGTCCTTGGCCCCCGGCAGGAACGAGAAGGCGACGCAGACGATTCCGAAGAACACGTAGCCCAGCGCCACTTGCGGACTGGCCGCCCAGGCGACCTCGGGCGCGTGGATCAGCCCGATGAAGGACAGCACCGCACCCACCGCGGACGCGATCGCGGCGTAGAGGAACTTCTTCTCCAGGATGAAGGTCACCATGGTGCCGAGGATCAGGCCGACCAGCACCGCGCCCTCACCGAGGGTCTTCAGCCCCTCGTAGACCACGCCCGCACCGTTGAGCGCTTCCATGGCCACCTCGGCCGCCGACGTGCCTGCCGCATTGAGCGCGTTGTCGATGAGGCCGTGGGCCCACTGCGCGAGGTTGGGCAGGATCGCCGCGACCACCGCGACGGCATGCAGCCGCGGCACGGCCTGGAACGCCTGCGCACCGATCAGCAGGCCGATGTAGAGCAGGATCGGCACGATCGCCGGAACCGGCAGCAGCGCGTCCAGCACGCCGAAAAGTCCGACGAAGCAGAAGATCCCGATGACCACGCCGCTGGCCAGCGAGTAGCCGGCGCGGCCGCCCGCGTCCTTCCAGCCCGGGATGGCCGATGTAGACCGCAGGCGGGAACGGCGACCCGAACGCCGAACCGATCACCGCGCCCGCGCCGTCGGCGAGCAGCACGCTGCGCAGGTTGTAGTTGTCGCCTGCGGCGGCGGCACTCTCGACGTTGCTCATCGCCTCGGTGAAGTTGTAGACACCGAGCGGGATCGCGGTACCGAGCAGTGGCGCGAGATCGGCAAGGCCGGAGAACAGCATGTCGATTCGCAGATCCGGGATGCCGATCGCGATGTCGCTGACGGCCTGCCCGACGTCGGGTGCGGACATGTACCCGCCGGCCCAGCCGATCGCGGTACCGACCAGCAGTGCCACCAGGCCGATCGGAATGCCGACCGGGCAGCTTCACGTTGGTGAAGAAGCCGATCAGGATGATGGCCAGCACCGGAAGGCCGATCCAGGCCACTTCCCACATCTGGGCGGCGGGCCGCATCGAGATGAAGGTGATCGAGATGCCGGCCAGCGTGCCCAGCATCGCCGCGCGGGGGGTGAGCTTGCGGATGTAGGGTCCGACGAACGCGCCGATCATCACGATGATGCCGATCAGGAACGCCCACGCCAGGCCCGCTTGCCAGGCCTGCATCGGGTCGTCGGTGTTCGAGGTAGACCGGCAGCATGACCACGAAGACCACGATGAACATGTGCGGCACGCTCGGGCCGTAGGGCAGCGCGGTGACGTCGGTTCGGTTCTCCCGCCGGGCGAGTCGCCGCGCCAGGAACGTGTAGTACAGGTTGCCGAGGATCAGCGCGACGCCGAGCGCGGGCAGCACGGTGCCGAGCACGTCGCCGGCGGGAACGGCGATGACGCCGATCATCAGTCCGGTCAGCGTCAGGACGTTGACCAGGATGTTGAAGCCGAGGCCGAAGAACGCGTTGGTGTCGCCGCGGGTCCACCACGGGATCGACAGCGGCTTCGCGGTCAGCCGGTTCGGTCGGAGGATCGGCGGGCGTGTTGGTGACGTCGGTGCTCATCAGAACCTCTTTCAGGCTGCCTTAGACGGGGATGGTGGTGAGTTGAGTGCAGTGCCGGGATGACCGCCGCGCTGTCGGCCACCCATCCGAAGATGCCGCCCTGCGCCTTGATCATCTCCAGGCCGACGCGCTGGAACTCAGGGAAATACGAACCGACGCAATCGGATACGACGAGGCACTCGTATCCCCGGTCGTTGGCCTCGCGGGTGGTGGTGTGCACGCACACCTCGGTGGTGACGCCGGTGACCAGGAGCTGGGTGATGCCCGCCTCGGTGAGAACGTCGGACAGCTCGGTGGCATAGAACGCGCCCTTGCCGGGCTTGTCGATGACGACCTCGCCGTCGATCGGAGCGAGTTCGTCGACGATGTCGTGGCCGTACTCGCCACGGATCAGGATGCGGCCGTACTTGCCCGGGTCGCCGATCCGCTTCGACGGCGCACCACGGTTGAGCTTGGCGGGCGGGCAATCGGCCAGATCCGGCTGATGACCCTCGCGGGTGTGGATCGACCATGACACCCGACGCGCGGGCCGCCGCGATCAGCGCCGCCAGCGGCGGGACCACCTTGAGCAACTGGTCGACATCATTGCCGAGGCTTTCACCGAAACCCCCGGGCAGCAGGAAGTCTCGTTGCATGTCGATCACGATGAGCGCGGTCTTGCCCGCGACGATCGGGAACGGGGACGGTTCGGCGGGTACGTCGATGGTCGGGGGTCACAGGCGCTCCTCGGAGGCGATGGAAACGGTGGATGACGATGTCGAGACGGAATGCGGGACGCGCGGTTCGTCGAGGATCTGCGCGGCCAGCTGAAGGACGGTGTCGTCGCTGAGCGCGTTGCCCAGCAGCATGGCGCTGTAGGGCCGGCCGTCGGCGGTGACGCCGAGGGGAATCGCGGCGCCCAGCAGGTCGAGAAGGTTGCCGAAGTGCGTGTAGTGGCCGAGCATCGTGTTGCAGTCGATCGGCGCGGCCAGGACCTCGTCGACGGTGAACGTGGTGCCGATGGTGGGCACCACCAGCACGTCCATGTGTTGCCACAGCCGGCCGACGACGGCCTTGAGTTCCTGCAGCTTCTGCAGCGCGGCGAACGCGTCGACCGCGGTGTACTTGTGGCCGCCTGCGAAGATGTCGCGGACCACGGGGTGGATCGACTCCGGTTGTGCGGCAAGGAAATCCCCGAACTCGACGAGTCGCTCGGCCACCCACGGCCCTTGGTAGAGCAGCGATCCGGCAGCCAGGAACGGTTCGAGCGAGACGTCGACGACGGTGGTGGCACGCGCGAGATGCTCGCGGAATGCCAGGTGCGCGCGCCGCATCTCGTCGTCGCCGAAGAACTCCAGCTCGGATCGGCAGGCAGCCCGACTCTGATCGGAGCACCGGAGAAGCGGGGCCCGCGGTCGCGCGACCACGGATCGTCGTCGTCGCGGCCGACCATCACGTCGAGCACCCGGTCGACGTCGTCGATCGAACCCGCCATGACGCTGAGGCAGTCCAGCGATTTGCAGGCGGGAACCAGGCCGACGGTGCTGATCAGGCCGCGTGACGGCTTGAAGCCCACGACGCCGTTGAGCGCGGCGGGCACCCGGCCCGATCCGGCCGTGTCGGTGGCGACGGCGAACGGCACCTGTCCGAGCGCCACCGCCAGTGCCGAGCCGGAACTGGATCCGCCCGAGATCATCTCGCCGCCGTACACGCTGCGCGGGACGGTGTACGGCGTGCGGGTGCCGTTGAGCCCCGTCGCGAACTGATCGAGGTTCGTCTTGCCCACGTACAGGGCGCCGGCGTCGAGCAGCTTCTGCACCGCCGGGGCGGTGGCCGTTGCGACGTAGGAGTAGTCCGGGCACGACAGGGTGGTCGGGACGCCCTTCGACGTCGATGCTGTCCTTGACGCCGAACGGCACCCCGTAGAGCGGCAGCGTCCGGGCGCCGGCACGCTGCTCGATGGCCTCGGCGGCGGCGATCAGTTGGTCACGGGGGACCGTCGACAGCCAGGTGCCGTCGTCGCCCCTGGCCGCGATCGCATCGGCGACGCGGGCCGCGGTTTTTGTGGGTGAACCCGTGCCGCCCGCGTGCGACGCGAGGATCTCTGCCACGGAGGGTCCGATGGATGGTCCCTGGTGAACATCGGCCATGACTGTCGATTGTCGACAGAATGATGGCGAACTCGGGTCGGCTGTGTGTCGATTGTGTTAGCGCTCGGATTCGAGGCTCGACTGAGCCCCGGGCTCCAGGCCCAGGTAGTGCAGATGACCGTGGTCCCGCAGGGCCTCCACAACCACGACGGGATCGTTCGACTCCAGCGCGGACAGAATCGCCTTGTGTCGCTCGATGCCGTCACCGCTCTCGCGCTGACGGGCCTCCTCGCGCAGGTTCTTGGCCATGGGGAGCTGCAGTTTCAGCAGGATCGGTTCCAGCGTGATGTCGAGCTGGCGGTTGGCCGCCAGCCCGACCACTGCCGCGTGGAAGGCCCGGTGGGCGTCGTCCCGATCCAGCGCGTCCTGTGCGGCGTCCATCCGCTCGAGTGCGGCCCGGACGGGCTCGAGAGCGTGCTCGGGATCAGGCAGCGGCAGAGCGGTTTCGATGGCGTGCCGTTCGAGGACGTGGCGGAGCCCGAACAGCTGCAGGATGTCGGTGGGCGACCATGCGGTGACCCGGGAACCGCGCCGGGGGAGATGCTCGACCAGGCCCTGCTGTGCGAGCAGCCGCAGCGCCTCACGCAGCGGCGCCCTGCTGATCCCGAAGTCGGCGCAGAGCTGCTCTTCGACGATCTTGTCGCCGGGTGCCAGCTCGCCACTGAGGATCGCGTCGCGCAGTCGGTGACCGGCTACTTCGACAAGGGTGGCGGGCAACGCAAGGCGCGACGGGTCATCGCTCGGCGCGGCCATGGCACACCATGGTAGGAACTAATGCCCGCCAGCGCACAGACATCACCGCTGACGTCATGTAGCCGACGGCCGGGCTGTCAGGAACGTGGTTTAGTCAGCAATCTGTAATCACCTGCGTAGCAACAATTCTCATGGCCCTTGGTCGTCTTCGGGGAGGAGGTATTTTCGGGGTGGTGGTAGTCCGTTGACCCGGCGTTGTCCGGTGTCGAGGTCGGGTGGGGGGAGCCATTCGGTGTCGCCGTTGGTGTTTTTGCGGGTGCTCCAGCCGGTCTTCTCGATGAGCCGGTTGTCCGGTCCGCAGGCGAAGGTGAGGTCATCGATGTTGGTGTGGCCGTCGTTCTTCCAGTCCGCGACCGCGTGATGGACCTGGCAGTCGTAGCCACCGACAGTGCAGCCCGGGGCGGGTGCAGCCCCGCTCGCGGGCGTGCAGCGCGATGCGCTGCGCGGCGGACGCCAACCGTTTGGTGCGGCCCAGATAGAGCGACTCTTTGGTGTGCTTGTCGTAGATGTACAGATAGTGGTGGGCGCCCGCGGCGGCCATCTGGATCAGCGTCGGGATCGACACCCGGGAGCCGCCCCCGGTGACCGCCAGCCCGGCACCTTTTTCCAGGTCCTGCAGGGTGGTGGACACGATCACCGTCACCGGCAGCCCGTTGTGCTTGCCAAGTTCCCCGCAGGCCAGGCCCGGCGGCCGACCGCTTTGAATGCGTCGTGATTGCGCTGGGCCTGGCTGCGGCAGTCGGATCGGGCCGGCACGCCGGGGTCGGCGTCGGCACCTGCAGCCTCGCCGTCGGCAGCTGCAGCGCCCGTCGTCGGGGGTGTTGGTCCCGGGGGCGGCTTCTTTGGCCAGGATCGCCTCCCAGTACGCGCCGGCCTCGGCATCCAGACGGCCGCGGATCGACCGGGTCCCGTCACGCTGCTGCGGGCCCCAGCGTGACGCTGCGGTGGCGGGCCTGGTCCTGCTCCGACGGTTCGGGGCCGTCCTGATCGATCATCATCAACAACTGACCGGCCGCCTTGCCCAGATCCTCGGGCCCCAACCCGGCCGCCAGGTCGGCCAACTGCGCATCGGCGGCCTCGCCGGGTGCCGACATCCACCCAGGACGGCAGCTGCTTGTGGAACGTGGCGATCACCGCCACATGCTCAGCGCCCGAGCACACCGCGGGCTTGGGCGGCGGCGGTGGCCTCCCACCGCGGCGCCACCGGTTCCCCGGTCATCGCGCGCCGCGGCCCCAACACCTTCGCCTGATCCAGTCGGCGTTTGGCGTCCTCGGCCGCTGACACCCGCAACGCGGTCGTCAGCACCTTCGTCCACGACGACTCACCCAACCGATGCGGCTCCGTCTCGGCCACCAGCCGATTGAGCACCCGGTGCTCCAGCGCCGGGATCGACCGCGCGACCGTCGTCACCTCCGCGAGCAACCCGACCAGCTCACGATGGGACACCGCATCGCACGCGCCGTGCAGGATCGCGAGCTGCGACTTGATCGCCTCGACCGCGCCGGACACCTCACCCATGCATCGAACACTAGTTCGAGACACCGACAGAACGGTCCGAAATGTGACTGCAGAAACCAAAGTGACACAAGTGGTAAACGCTACCCCTGCGGCTTGACGAACCACCGACTCAGCCATCGATCCAACGAGGCAGCGTCATCGCCCGCGGCGGCGAGATAGCCGTCCGGGCGCACCAACATCCACGCGTCAGGATCCAGCGCAGGACGATCCCGCACCGTGACGATGCCGTCCCATTCGCGGGCCACCTCGACCACCCGATCCGCGCCGTCGCCGACGAACAGCGTCAGCCCATTCAGGTCGAGCGCGTCGTACAACCCTTCGGCATCGGGCACCCGGTCACCGGCCCGCATCTCACCGATGCCACCACCGTCCTCGGCGAGAACATCGCCGCGGTAGTTGGCGGCCAACTGACCGAACATCGACGCGGCGGCGTTCTGGATCCGGTTGCGGGAGAGCGCCTTCGGAGCCATCCGGATGCGCAGCGCATGCACCGCAGGATTGGTGGAGTTGAAGATCCTGGTGCCGATCTCGGTCACCCGCACAAGCTGACGAATGACAGGGAGCCTTTCGGACGAATAGGTATCGAGCAACTCCGGTTTCGCCCGCCCGTCGAGCACCATGGCGAGCTTCCACGACAGGTTGACCATGTCCTGGATGCCCAGGTTCATGCCCTGCCCACCGGCCGGACTGTGCACATGGGCGGCATCGCCTCCGAAGAACACCCGGCCCGCTCTCAGCGAGCGCACGTGCCTGCTGTTGATGCGGAATCGCGAACCCCAGTTCAGTGAGTGCAGCCGCGCGGGGATGTGTACCACTCGGTCGTACAGCGTCTGGATGTGGGTGACAGTGGGTTCGCCCGAATCACCGACGACACCGTCGGGGTCGGTGGCCATCAGCCGGAATCTGCCGTCTCCCATCGGGAAGACGGCGATAAATCCGCCGGTGGCCAGAAATATCGACACCTGATCCTGCGGGATGGCGCCGTCGATGTGCAGGTCGGCGAGCACGTAGTTGTGGGGCAGCGTCCGGCCGGGAAAAGCCACCCCCAGCGCCTTGCGGATGGTGCTGTGTGGACCGTCAGCGGCGATGACATAGGACGCGGTGAGCGCCTCCTCGGGGCCATCGCCGCTGCGCAGCGTCACCTCGGCCGGCTGCTCCGTGCTCGAGCGACGCACCGAGGTGACCTCAACACCACGCTCGACCTTGATACCCTGCTGCGCCAGCTGTTCAGTGAGAAGTCGCTCGGTCTCCGACTGCGCAAGCATCAGGATGAAGTTGAATTCGCTTGGCATGCGATGCAATTCGATGGGTGCAAGCTTTCGGCCCTCGGCGTACACGGCGGCGGAGCCGGCTCGGTTACCCAAGGTCAGCATCGACTCTCCGACCCCGCGGACGCGCAGTAGCTCCATGGTGCGCGCCTGGACAGCCAGGGCCCGCGACTCCGGCGACGGCCCTTCGGCGCGGTCGACGATCCGGAAGGCGACCCCGAGGCGGGAGAGCTCCAGCGCCGCGGTCAGGCCGGTGGGTCCGGCACCGACGATCAAGACTGGGATATCCGGGGACTGGGTCATGACGGGCTCCTCACCGCTAAGTCAACAATTGATGACTTAGACGATAGACCGATATTCGCCAATGTCAACACTCGGTGACTTATGCTGTCGGCATGGCAGAAGCACGGGTTCGCAACGCCGAGGGAACGCGAGCGGACATCCTGGCCGCCGCGCGCCAACGGTTCGGAAGCGATGGCTATGAACGGACCACGCTGCGGGCGATCGCCGGCGATGTCGGCGTCGACCCTGCGCTCGTCATCCGGTACTTCGGCAGTAAGCAACAGCTGTTCGCCGCCGCCGCCGAGTTCAAGCTGCACCTGCCCGATCTGCAAGGCCTGGAGCCCGACGCGATGGCCGATGCCCTGCTGGAGCGGTTCTTCGCCGTGTGGGAGGCCGACACCACATTCGTCGCGCTGCTCCGGGCGGCCATGACGAGCCCTACGGCGGCCGAAACCATGCGGCAGGTCTTCGCGACGCAGGTGGTACCCATCCTCACCGCCGTCGCCCCCGACCACCCCGCGCCGCGGGCGGTGCTGATGGGTTCCTTCGTGATCGGGCTGGCCACCACGCGCTATGTCCTCCAGGTTCCCGCGGCCAGAGCGCTCGACCACGACGCCCTCATCCGGTGGGCGCGACCGGTGATCCGGCAGCTGCTCGTCGGACCCGCCCCAGCGTGACCGACCGGAAGTTCTAGCGAGGCTGCGCAGAACTGCGGCGTGGTCCGGCACCACGGCAGCTTCAGACCCTTGAGCACCCGGACATTCTGGCCCGGCTATGTTCGCCCGGTGGAGAAAGTCATGATCACTCTGCGGGGAACTCCCGGCGACGAGGCGTGGTGCACCCGGCTGCGCACCGACGTCGCCCGGGCGCTGCTCGACGCCGGCGCAGCGGGCCTGGCGATCAACGTCCGCGACGCGGTGGTCAACGACTCGCTGATGACCCTCACCACCCTGGACCCGCCGGTGATCGCGTTCGTCAGCATCTGGACCGACCAGTGCTACGGAGACCAGATCCGCACCGCCACAACACTGTTGCGCGATCTGTCCGATCAGGTCGCGGCCTACCTGGTGACCGAGTCGGTGCCACTGCCCCCGCCGCGCACCGACCCCGGCGAACGCACTCCTGGCTTCGCCAACGTGGCGCTGCTGCGCAGGCCGGCCGAGCTCGACGAGGCGACCTGGCTGTCGCGTTGGCACGACGACCACACCCAGGTCGCGATCGATACCCAGTCGACCTTCGGCTACACGCAGAACGCGGTGGTGCGCGCGCTGACCGAAGGGGCTCCGCCGATTTCGGCGATCGTCGAGGAACTGTTCCCGATCGAGGCGACGTCGGATCTGCACGCGTTCTTCGGTGCCACCGACGACGCCGACCTCACCGACCGCATGGCGCGGATGGTGGCCAGTACGTCGGCGTTCGGCGCCAACCGCGATGTCGACACCGTCCCGACGAGCCGCTATGTGCTTCGCGCCGCGTTCGCGCCGGCGGATACGCTGCAGCCGTGACACTGCAGATCAGCGACCAAAACCGGGTCCGCACCCTGGTTCTGGACAGGCCCGAGGCCCTCAATGCGTTCAACGAGGAGCTCTACCACGCCACCGCGGTGGCGCTGCGCGATGCCGCCGACGATCCCGACGTAGCGGTGGTGCTGCTCACCGGCGCGGGCCGTGCGTTCAGTGCGGGCAACGACCTCAAGGAGATGCAGGCACGTATCGCCGATTCCTCGATCAACACAGGGCAGTCACTTCTCGACGATGATCAGCGCGCTCACCGAGCTGCCGAAGCCACTGATCTGCGCGGTCAACGGTATCGGTCTGGGCATCGGCACGACGATCCTCGGCTACGCCGATCTGGTGTTCATGTCGTCGAGCGCGCGGTTGAAGTGCCCGTTCACCAGCCTCGGGGTGGCGCCGGAAGCGGCCTCGTCGTACTTGCTGCCGCAGTTGATCGGCAGGCAGAACGCGGCGTGGCTGCTGCTGTCCTCGGAGTGGATCGATGCGGCCGAAGCACAGCGAATGGGTATCGCGTGGAAAGTCTGCGAGCCCGACGACCTGTTGCCGGAGGCGCGCAAGCACGCCGAAATCCTTGCGTCCCGCTCGATTCCGAGCCTGGTGGCCGTCAAGCAGACGATCGTCGATCCGTACCGCGCCGGGATCGCCGAAGCCACCGAACGCGAGAACGCACACTTCATGGAATTGCTCGGGGGCGTCGCCAACGCTGCGGCCCTCGCGGAATTCACCGGGCAGGGCAGGCCTGAGTTCTAGCGGGTGATGCTCTCCGGCTTGCAGTCGGAGACGTCCCGAAAATATGCCTCGATGATCGCCCGCAGGGTTCGCCGGCATCTGCCGCAGTCGCCTCCGGCGCCGCACGCTTCGGCGATCTCCCTGGATGTGCGAGCACCGTTGGCCACCACATCGTTGACGACGTGACTGGTGGTTCCGGTGCACAGGCAGACAAACATCGGGCGCCCGCTATCCCTGCTCGGTGACAGCCATGAGGTGAGCGAATCTGCCGACAAACTGGGTGGGATACGCGCCAAGACCGGCGTTGGTCATCCACTCCGCGGCCGCATCGGGGTGCTCGATCCACTGCCGCGCGTTGTTCTCGTCGTCGATCTCCTGCAGGATCAGCACTTCGTGACCGTCGTCGAGTGCGCTGTAGACCCAGATCTTGCGGACACCGCCGCGCTTGAACCGCTCGAGACCGTCGTGGACCTTGACCATGAGTTCGGGCACGTCCTCGACCGAGGACATGACGCCCACCACGACCCGGCCGATGTGCTCCTCGGGAGTGGGCGGGTCGAGATCGATCTTCTCGACGACCTCGCCCCCGAAAATCGGAGGGATGTCGTCGGCGCCCGAGATATTGAACCATTCGAAAATCGCCGGCGACCTCAGCACGTCCCGAATCGAGCTGGCATGTCGAATTCCGATCGTCACCAATACTCGGCGCGGTTCCCAGATCGATTCGTACAGGACAACGTGATGGGCACCGATCGAGGACAGTCCGTCATGATGTTTCTTGAGCCATGCCCACATACGGTCGACATCGTCGACGCGGAAATCACACGCAAGAATGAATGAGTGCAGATCGTACCCACCCATTGGTTACCCTCACCTGCCCACGCGTCCGAATAGTTAGTGGAGTCTAACCTTACTTAGCCTAGGCAGTCCAGACAACCGGGCTGATCTGCGGTCGGACGGCCCATGCCGACACGCGAACGTCCTGGAAACATGCCTCCGACGGCGAAAATGACGCGCCATCGCCGGTCGTTCTGCACTAGATTGGAAGTGCTCGCGCACGGCCGTGCAGATAGCGCACGCGATCGGTCATCAAGGTTTCTAGGAGCAATAATGCAAGGCGATCCCGAGGTTCTGAAATTGCTCAACGAGCAATTGACGAGCGAATTGACGGCGATCAACCAGTATTTCCTGCATTCCAAGATGCAGGACAATTGGGGCTTCACCGAATTGGCGGCGCATACGCGCAAAGAATCATTCGAAGAAATGGTGCATGCCGAGCAGATCACCGACCGCATCCTCATTCTGGACGGGCTGCCCAACTATCAGCGACTGTTCTCGCTGCGGGTCGGTCAGACACTGCGCGAACAGTTCGAGGCCGATCTGGCGATCGAGTACGAGGTCGTCGGGCGCCTCAGGCCGGGCATCATCTTGTGCCGGGAGAAGGGCGACGCCACGTCGGCGAACCTGTTCGAGAAGATCCTGGCCGACGAGGAGCTCCACATCGACTACCTCGAGACCCAGCTCGAGCTGATGGGCAAGCTGGGTGAGGAGCTGTACTCGGCTCAGTGCGTGTCCCGACCTCCCGGGTAGAAGTTCGGAGTACGCGTCGGCGGGGAAGCCTTTGCCCGGTACCGTAACTTTCCTAGATCATCTAACGATGTAGTGAGAGTCCTTCGGTCGCCCAGGAAAGGTTGACATGACGTCCCCGACGGCTCGGCCGACAAACAGCGAGATCCCCGACAGCGAGCCCACCGAGGCTGCGCCGGTCAGCGCCCAGCGCCGCAACCTGATCTTCGTCGCGGTGCTGCTCGGCATGCTGCTGGCCGCGCTGGATCAGACGATCGTGGCCACCGCGCTGCCGACCGTGGTCGCCGACCTCGGCGGCGCGGGCCACCAGTCCTGGGTCGTCACCAGCTACCTGCTGGCGTCGACGATCGTCACCGCGGTCGTCGGCAAGCTCGGTGACCTGTTCGGCCGCAAAGCCGTGTTCGGCACCGCGATTGTGTTCTTCCTCGGCGGCTCGGTGCTGTGCGGCATCGCCTCGTCGATGTCGATGCTCGTCGCGTCCCGCGCGCTGCAGGGCATCGGCGGCGGCGCCATCATGGTCACCGCGATGGCGCTGATCGGCGAGGTCATCCCGCTGCGGGACCGGGGCCGCTATCAGGGTGCCCTCGGTGCCGTGTTCGGCGTCACCACCGTGATCGGCCCGCTGCTCGGCGGCTACTTCACCGACCACCTGAGCTGGCGCTGGGCGTTCTGGATCAACGTTCCCATCGCCGTCGTCGTGTTCGTCGTCGCCGTCACCGCGATCCCGGCGCTCGGCCAGCGCTCCCGCCCGGTCATCGACTACGCCGGCATCGCGCTGATCGGGCTGGGCGCCTCCGGCCTCACGCTGGCCACCAGCTGGGGCGGCAGCACCTATCCGTGGTCCTCGCCGGTGATCATCGGGCTGTTCATCGGGTCGGCGATCGCCGTGGCGGCCTTCGTCCGGGTGGAGCTGCGCGCCGGCGAGCCGATCCTGCCGATCCGGTTGTTCGCCAGCCCGGTGTTCACGGTGTGCTGCGTGCTGTCGTTCATCGTCGGTTTCGCGATGCTCGGCGCGCTGACGTTCCTGCCCACCTTCATGCAGTTCGTCGACGGAGTCTCGGCGACCGAGTCCGGGCTGCGCACCCTGCCGATGGTGGCCGGCCTGCTGCTGACGTCGATGGGCAGTGGCGTCCTGGTCAGCCGCACCGGCAAGTACAAGGTCTTCCCGGTGGTGGGGACCGCGGTGATGACGCTGGGTTTCCTGCTGCTGTCCACGATGGACGCCGCCACCCCGATGCTTCAGCAGAGCGCCTATCTGTTCGTGCTCGGCGCCGGGATCGGGCTCTGCATGCAGGTGCTGATCCTCATCGTGCAGAGCACCGCGAACTTCTCCGACCTCGGGGTCGCGACGTCAGGGGTCACGTTCTTCCGGACCATCGGAAGTTCCTTCGGGGCAGCCATTTTCGGCTCGCTGTTCGCCAACTTTCTCGACTCCCGCATCGCCGCAGCGCTGGCCGCCGGTGGCGCACCGCCGGAGGCCGCACAGTCACCGCAGCTGCTGCACCGGCTCCCCGCCCAGGCCGCGGCACCGATCGTCGAGGCCTACGCCGACTCCCTGGGGATGGTGTTCCTGTGCGCGGCGCCCGTGGCGCTGCTCGGATTCATCGTCGCACTGACGCTCAAACAGGTGCCGTTGCGGGAGATGGACGCCGGAGCCACCCTCGACATGGGTGAGGGTTTCGGCATGCCGGGGACCGATACACCGGAGCAGATGCTCGAGACCGCCGTCGGCAGGCTGGTGCGCCAGTCCCCGGAGATCCGGCTTCGCAGCATCGCGGGCCTGCACGGCTGCGAATCCGACGTGGCCCTGCTGTGGGCGTTGATCCAGATCTACCGTCAGAGCCAGGTTTTCGGATCCGCACGGTTGACCGAGATCGCCGAGCGGCTGCGCCTGCCGGTCGAAGTGCTCGAGCCGACTTTCGGCCGCCTGGTCGACTGCGGGCACGCGCTGCGCACCGGCGACCGGCTGTGGCTGACCCAATCCGGGGCGCGGCAGGTGGACGCCGCGTCCGCGGCTCTGGTCAGCCGGATCGTGGAGAAACTGTCCTCGTCACCGACGTTCGAAGGCCGCCCGGACCGGGACGACGTCGAAGCGGCGCTGGAGCGGATCGCGCTGCGACTCCTGGTGCAGCGCGACTGGGACGACGACCGAGCCGAACTCGCCACGACCGGAAAGTGAAACACGTTCCTATTCGCCACTACGCCGAAGGCGTACGATCCCGCAAATGAGCCGAATCGGAGACTTCGACGACGACGACGTGACCGCGTTCGCAGTGAAGTCGCCCGACTTGGGCACCGCGATGGCCAAGTTCACCAACGCCGTCTATACGAAGAGCCGGCTGCCGATGCGGGTCCGGGAAGCGGCGCGGATCGTGATCGCCTACGCGAACGAGTGTGTGGTGTGCCAGAACACCCGCGACTCCGAGGGCGAAGCGAACGGCATCGACGAGGAGTTCTACGACTACGCCACGCAGTGGCGGACCTGGCCTGGCTACAGCGACGCCGAGCGCATCGCGATGGAGTTCGCCCACCGATTCGCCACCGACCACACCGGCCTGCGCGACGACGAGGACTTCTGGGAGCGTGCGAGCGAGCACCTCGACGACGAACTGCTGACGGATCTGGCGATTTCGTGCGCGATGTGGGTCGGTATGGGCCGCATGCTGCGGACCCTCGACATCGGCCAAAGCTGCAAGATCACGCTGTAGAGCACCTAGCGCAGCGGCACTATTGCTGGTATCGATGGCTGACATGGCCGCCACCCCACTCGCAGCCGCAGCCATCGACCAACTCGAGGCCGAGCTCATATCGGATGGGGTTTCGACCGTGATCGGCACCGTCGTCAACCCTGCCGGGCTCACCCACGCCAAAACCGTCCCGCTGCGGCGGATGGGAGCGTTCGCCGATCCGGGGCTCGGCGCCAGCCCCGTCTGGCACGTGTTCGCCATCGACCAGGCCGGCGTCGTGGTCGGCGAATCCACGGGGGTGGTGGGGGACCAGCGGATCCGTATCGATCTCGGCGCGCTGCGCATCCTCGGCGACGGATTCGCCTGGGCCCCAGGGTCTTTCTTCTACCAGGACGGATCACCGGACCCCTACTGCGCCCGCGGGGCGCTGAGCCGGGTCCAGACGAGGTTGTCCGATGCCGGGATCGAGGCGCTGGTCGGGCACGAGATGGAGTTCGTGCTCGTGGGTCCGGGTGGCGAACGGCTGCCCTCGCATCTATGGGCGCAGTACGGCCTGGCGGGGGTGCTCGAGTACGAAGGATTCGTCCGGGACGTCACCGACGCCGCGACCGCGTCCGGTGTGAGCATCGAGCAGTTCCATCCGGAATACGGCACCAATCAGTTCGAGATCTCGCTGGCTCCCCAGCAGCCCGTCGCGGCGGCCGACCAGCTGATCCTGCTGCGCATCATCGTCGGCCGGGTAGCCAGGCGATACGGCATGCGCGCCAGTCTGTCGCCGGTGCCGTTCGCGGGAAGCGTCGGATCGGGTGCCCATCAACACTTCTCGCTCACCCGCGGCGACTCCCCGCTGTTCTCGGGCGGCGAGGGTCCCGGCGGAATGACGGCAGAGGGCGCGTCCGCGGTGGCCGGAGTGCTGGCTGGGCTGCAACCGAGCCCAGGGCGTGCTGTGCGGGTCGATCCTGTCAGGGCTGCGCATGCAGCCCGGTTTCTGGTCGGGGGCCCATACCTGCTGGGGCACCGAGAACCGGGAGGCAGCGGTGCGTTTCCTGCCCGCAGGACCGGCCAACCCGCGCGGCGCCAACGTGGAGGTCAAGGTGATCGACCCGTCCGCCAACCCGTATCTCGCATCGGCCGCGATTCTCGGTCTGGCCTTCGACGGCATCGACCGGGCGCTGACGGCGCCGGAGCAGGTCACCGTCGATCCCGCCAGTTTGAGCGAGACCCAGCGCAGCGAGGCAGGCATCGGCCTGCTGACGACGAATCAGTCGGAGGCGATCGACGCCCTGGACCGATCCTCGCTGCTGCGAGGTGTTCTCGGGGACGAAGTGGTGGACGCCGTCGTCGCGGTTCGGCGCTACGAGCAGGAGAACTACTCGCGACCTGGACCCCGACCAGCTCGCCGAGAAGTTCCGCCTCGCCTGGAGCGTGTGAGTGACGGCGCTGCGCGAGCACATCGAGGCAGTCCGACTCATCGATCACCACGTGCACGGGTGCTGGCTCACCGCCGGTGACCGCTCGAGGTTCGAGAACGCACTCAACGAGGCCAACATCGAACCGCTCGCATCATTCGACTCGGCCTTCGACACCCAGCTCGGATTCGCGGTCCGCACCCACTGCGCCCCGCTTCTCGGCCTGTCCCGGCACGCCGACGCCGACGCGTACTGGCAACGCCGCAGCCAGATCCCGGAGCCCGAGCTCGCGAAGCTCTTCCTGGCCCCGGCCCAGGTATCCGATTGGCTGGTCGACACCGGATTCGCCGGTGGAGTGGCAGATCTCGACGACATGGCTGCGCTGTCGGTGGGGCGGGTGCACGAGGTGGTCCGGTTGGAGGCGGTCGCCGAACAGGCCGCGGTGGCGCCGGGGGACTACGCGGCGGCATTCGACGACATCCTGTGGCGGCAGACCCGAAACGCCCTGGCCACCAAGACAATCCTCGCCTACCGCGGCGGCTTCCTCGGTGACCTGTCCGATCCGTCGGCGGCCGAGGTCACGGACGCGGCCGGCCGCTGGCGCGACGACGGCGGCACCCGCCTGACCGATCGGGTGTTGCTTCGGTTCGGCCTGCACCGAGCGCTGCGGCTCGGCAAGCCGCTGCAGTTCCACATCGGGTTCGGCGACCGCGACTGCGACCTGCACGCCGCCAATCCTGTTCACCTGCTGGACTTCCTGCGGGTCAGTGGCGATACGCCGGTGATGCTGCTGCACTGCTACCCCTACGAGCGTGAGGCCGGCTACTTGGCGCAGGCGTTCAACAACGTCTACCTCGACGGTGGCCTGGCCATCAACTATCTCGGTGCGCGCTCGGCGGCGTTCATCGGGCGACTGCTCGAGATGGCCCCGTTCCGTAAGATCCTGTACTCCTCAGACGGGTTCGGACCGGCCGAACTGCACTACCTCGGTGCCCGACTGTGGCGCGCCGGGATGGCCGCCACGCTGCAGCGGTTCGTCGACGCCGACGAGTGGAGCCAGACCGATGCCGTCAGGGTCGTGGACCTGATCGCGCACGGAAATGCCGGGCGCGTTTACGGACTCGGCTCGTCGGGGGCCGGCGGCTCACACCAGGCCGGTCGCGTCGAAGATCCATGACGTGTCGGCGTTGGCGAAGTCCGCCAGCCACGTCGGTGGCGCATGGTCGGCCAGCGCCCCCATATCCCAGTAGTCTTTCCACAGCGTGATCGTGCCGTTCGCGACGCGGTGCACGCTGACGAACTGCAGGACCGCGGATTCACCTGTGGCCCAATGCCATTCTTCATGATGCTCGTACATCACGTCGGCACCGTTGCTGACCATGAGACCGGGGAAGTTCTGATAGGAGGCCAACGGCTCGATGCCGAGCTTCAGCCGCTTCACGATGTCCTCCGGTCCGCGCGCCGCCGCGCCCGGGCCCACCGGCACGTCCAGGTAGATGCAGTCCGGCGACAGGTAAGTCTTCACCGCGTCCCAGTCGCGGTGCGACAGTGCCTGCCACATCCCATGCACCGCCGCTTCGACGTGCGCGGCGTCTGCGACCTCTCGGAATTCGTCAACCGACACGTGCCAACCCACCTTCCTGCAGCGTCACCGCCGGCGCCTTATGGGCAGCGCGCAGGAATCGTCCGGTGCGCTGTTGTCCGACCAGACCCGTCGGCCGGCCGTCGAGGAACACCGCCCTGCCGCCGACGAACACTGCGCTGACGGTGTCGTCATTGCGATTGACCATCCGGGACAGGCCGCCGAATTGGTCCACCGGTTGCTCGGCGTAGCCGTCCAGGGCGGAATCCAGCCGCTCGGGGTCGACGATGACGATGTCGGCGCGGTCACCGACCCGCAGATGGCCTGCGTCGATGCGGTACCAGTCCGCCAGCTCGCCGGTGAGCCGGTGCACGGCGTGCTCGATGGTCATGAACGGTCGCCCGGCGCGCTCCTCATCCCGGACGTGCCGAAGCAACCGCAGTCCCATGTTGTAGAACGCCATGTTGCGCAGGTGAGCACCGGCATCGGAGAAGCCCATCTGGATTCCGGGATCGCGAGCGAGCTTCCGGAGCACTTCCGGGCGGTGGTTGGAGATGGTGGTTCGCCATCGCAGCGCCCTGCCGTGCTCGAGCACCAGGTCGAGGAACGCGTCGACCGGGTGCAGGCCGCCGCGGTCGCGACCGACATCTCCGAACGACTTCCCGATCACGGAGGCGTCGGGGCAGCCGACGATCTCGGCGTCGAAGAAGTCGCGGTGCCATACCCGCACGCCGAACTTGCTCTCGTAGTCCTTGCGGAACCGCCGACGGTAGGCCTCGTCCTGCAACATCTCGTTGCGCTCCACCTCGTCCTGGAGATGCAGAGCGGCCGCACCTGCCCCGAACTCCTCGAAGATGACCAGGTCGATGCCGTCGGCGTACACCTCGAACGGCACGGGCAGATGCTGCCAGCGAAAGTTCCCGCCCAGCCGGTTGATGAAGCGGGCGGCGGGTCCCATCATCTTCACCGCGAGCGGGTTGGACTTGACGTCGGCGGCCGACAGCAGGCTGGTCTTGAGTGGGTTGCGGACCATGCCGAGCGACTGGACGACCTGGGAAACCAGGTTGAACGGGTTCTCGATGTCGGGCCCGGACTGCAGCACCCGCCCGGAACGGCGCAGCAGGGATTTCAGCCTGCGCAGCTCACGCGGTTTGGCATAGGTCGAAGGCAGGGTGCGGGAGCGGCAGATGTCACCGTCGAGCTTGTCGAAAAGCAGCTGCATGGACGACATTCCGACGAAGCCGGCGCGCAGCGCCTCGGTGAGCATTCGCTCCATCTGCGCCTGCTCGCTTCGCGTCGGACGCTCATCCTTTCGGGTGGCGCGGTCCAGGCCCATCGTCGCCGCACGCATGTCGGAGTGGCCGATGAACGCCGCGACATTGGGGCCGAGCGGACGCGCCTGGAGCGCCGCGATGTACTCCTCGCCGTTGGCCCAGTTCTTGTGCTGATCCACGGCGTTGATGACATGTTCGCGGGGGATCGCCTCGACCCGGCCGAAGATATCGCCGGCATCGACCCCGTCGACGTAGACGGTCGACAACGAGCACGATCCGAGCAGCACGGTGGTCACGCCGTGCCGAAGCGATTCCGACAGCGACGGCCCGCTGAGCACCTCGACGTCGTAATGGGTGTGGATGTCGATCATGCCGGGAAGCACCCACTTACCGTCGGCATCGATCACCTGTGGGCAGCCCGTCTCGTCGAGGTCGTCCCGGGTGATGGCGACCACGTGCCCGTCGCGGATGCCGATGGTGCGCACCGCGGACGGCGCACCGGTGCCGTCGAACCAGCGGCCGTTGCGGATGATCGTGTCGTAACTCGTGTCGGTACTCACTGGGTCCCAATCGAACAGCGCCCGCCCGCGGGTGTCAACGAAATCGGTGAACAGATTTTTCTGAGTGTCTACTACCATATCTGAACTGCGACCACGCAATCGAGCGCATAATCGGCTAGGTGACGCCGCTACAGCGCTACATCGCCGAAGAAATCGCCACCGACCACGTCGACGGTCTGATGTCACGCCGGGAGGCAATGCGCCGACTGGCGCTGCTCGGCGTCGGCACCGCCGCCGCGACCGCGCTGATCGCCGCCTGCGGCGAGAACCAGCAGAGCGCCGGCACATCGTCGGCGACGTCATCCGGGCCGCCGCCGTCCGACGCCGCCGGCCACCGAGGCAGCGTCACCGCCCGGCATGGACGCTGCGCTGCCCACCACACCGGTGACCTGGGCCGGACCGCGCGGCGAACTGCAGGGCGCCTGGGCCGAGGCGCCCGACGCCCGTGGCGGAGTTCTGGTGATCCACGAGAACAAGGGACTCAACGACTGGGTTCGGTCGGTGGCGGGACGGCTGGCGGGCGCCGGCTATTCGAGCCTGGCGATCGACCTGCTCTCGGCCCAGGGAGGAACCGCGACCTTCGCCGATCCCGCCGAGGCGACGGCGGCGCTGGGCAATCTCGCCCCGCAGGACATGGTCGCCGACCTGAAGTCGGGCATCGCCGAGCTGCAGCGCCGTACACCCGGGGTGAAGGTGGCCGCCGTCGGGTTCTGCATGGGCGGCGGCCTGGTGTGGCGGCTGCTCGCCGGCGGCGCACCGGAGCTGGCCGCGGCATTCCCCTTCTATGGCCCCACGCCCGACGATCCCGACTTCTCCGGTTCGAAGGATGTCGCGGTGCTCGGCTTCTACGGTGCTCTCGATCAACGGGTCAACGCCACCGAGCCGGTCGCCAAGGCGGCACTCGAGAAAGCCGGCATCGTCCACGAGCTCGTCACCGAGCCGGGCGCCAACCACGCCTTCTTCAACGACACCGGCGATCGGTACGACGCCGGCGCCGCCGCCGACGCGTGGCGCAGGATGCAGGACTGGCTGACCACCCACGTCGGCTGACCGGGCACCGACCGGAAACCTGCTGTTCGGCGGCCGGCCGACCCACCGTTGCGCACCGCACACGCGCTCGGGTTCTGATGCAGCAATGCGGGTGGTCCAGGTGGCGAACTTCTACGGCCCCCGGTCGGGAGGTCTGCGTACTGCGGTGGACCGTCTGGGCGCCGAGTACTGCGCCTCCGGTCACGAGGTGTTCCTCATCGTGCCCGGCCGCCGCGCCCAGACGACCGTACTCCCGTCGGGCGTCATCCGGATTTCCTTGCCCGCCATGCAGATTCCTCTCACTGCCGGATATCGGGCGGTGCTGCCTCGACCGGTCACCGCACTGCTCGAACAGCTGCGCCCCGACGCACTCGAGGTCTCCGACCGGCTGACGCTGCGCTCACTGGGCAAGTGGGGACGCCGCCATGGCGCGTCCACCGTCATGATCTCCCACGAGCGACTGGATCGCCTTGTCGGACAGGTACTTCCAGTCGCGCTGGCACGGGCGGTAGCCGACGCCGCCAACCGGCGTACCGCGGCCGACTACGACGCCGTGGTGTGCACCACGGCGTTCGCCCGCGAGGAGTTCGACCGGATCGGCGCCACGAACCTGCTGACGGTGCCGCTGGGCGTAGACCTCGATGCGTTCCACCCCCGCCGACGGTCGACGGCCATCCGCGCGCGCTGGGCCGCCCCGGAGCAACTTCTGCTGGTGTACTGCGGACGGCTCTCGATGGAGAAGCATGCCCACCGCAGCATCGATACTGTTGCCGAACTTCGCGATTCGGGCATCGATGCCAGGTTGGTCGTGGTCGGCGAAGGGCCACTGCGGGCGCGGCTACAACGCCAGGCGGTTCGGCTGCCCGTCGATTTCACCGGCTATATCGGTTGCCGCGACACCGTCGCCGGCATCATGGCCAGTGCCGACGTCGCGCTGGCGCCGGGCCCGCACGAGACCTTCGGGCTGGCCGCTCTGGAGGCGCTGGCCTGCGGCACCCCGGCGGTGGTGTCGCGAACGTCGGCACTGGCCGAGATCCTCACCACCGAAAGCGGCGCCACCGCCGACAATGACGCCCGGGCGATTGCCAACGCCGTCACCTCGATCATGACAAGACCAGAAGTGCAGCGACGGCACGGCGCACGACGACGCGCTGAGCAGTTCGGCTGGCCCCGGTCGGCCGCGGGAATGCTGCACGCGCTCGGGGCGCGGTGACTCGCTCAATGCCCGATGAACGCACGCTGAGGTGGCCTACCATCCAGGGATGTATCGGACGTTCGCAGTCTTGGCGGCCGCCACGCTGGTTCTCGGCGCGCCCCCAGCGGTCTCCCGCGCCCAGCCGGCGCCATCGGCGTGCAACTACGAACTGACCCCACCCAGCGTGGTGAACGTATCGGGTACCAACATGGTCACCGCTACGCTCTCGACGCGCGCCTGCGACGGAGCGAACACCTTCCAGACGGTGGCGTGCCTGCAGATGCAGGGCAGCGGTGGCCCAGCCCAGTGCGCGCGGAACAGCGGACTCGTGCCCACCCAGGTGTTCTTCCAGCCCTACCGCCCTGGCACGACCTACACCGCGACCGGACGCGGCTGCGCGGCGAAGGGAAATCCGCCGCAGGGGATCTGCCAGGAGAGCGGGCCGCTCACCGCCACGCTCTGAGACGCCGCCGGTTTAGCGTGCGCGTCACCCGGCTATCCGTCGAATCAACGGGTCCGTCAATGAGACCGGCCCCTGAAGCGAAGGACCCGGCATGGATACCAACAACGCGGTGTGGATCGTGGTGGCTGTAGTCGTCGCGGTCGTCGTCATCGGCCTCGTCGTGTTCGCCGCACGAAAGGCCGGCAACCGCCGCCGAGCACAGCAGGCCGATCGCATTCGCGAGGAGGTCGACCAGGAGAACGTGCGGGTCGAGAAGCGAGCGGCGCTGGTCGAGGAGACCGAGGCCAGAGCCCGCGCAGCCAAGGCCGAAGCGGAGGCCAAGGCCGCCGAAGCCGCCCGGCTGGCGGAGACCGCCGCCACCCACCGCGACTCCGTCACCACTTCCCGTGAAGACCTTGCGGCCCGCCGCGACCACGCCGACGAGCTGGACCCTCGCATCACCCGGGATGCCGACCCCGAGGTGAACTCCGCCGAACCGGTGCAGCCGGAAGCTCGCGGGCGTTAACCGTTCCAGGACACCGGCAGGCGTTTGATCCCGTGGATGAACGCCGAATGCAGCCGGTCCGGTTCCTCGGTGGCGTGGATGCCGGGGACGGCGCGATACAGTTCCTCGAACGCAACGGTGATCTCACGACGGGCCAGGTTGGCGCCCAGACAGAAGTGCGCGCCGCCACCGCCGAACCCGACATGCGGATTGGGGTGCCTGCGCACATCGAAGGTCCACGGATCGGCGAACTTCGCCTCGTCGCGATTGGCTGAGCCGTACCACAGCGTGACCTTGTCTCCCGCAGCCATTTTCACCCCGGACAGCTCCACATCGCGGGTCGTGGTGCGACGCATGTAGGCGACCGGGGAGGCCCACCGCACGATCTCCTCGACCGCGGTCGGCGCCACCGCGTGGTAGTCCGACCACCACAGGTCTCGCTGCTCGGGATAGCGGCTCAACGCGAGAACGCCGTGGCTGATCGCGTTGCGGGTGGTCTCGTTGCCCGCCACCACCAGCAGAATGAAGAACGACGCCACCTCGGCGGACGTCAGCCGCTCGCCGTCGGGATCCGCCTGGACCAGGCTGGTCGTCAGGTCGTCGCCGGGGCTGTCGGTGCGATCCTCGGCCAGCGCCTTGGCGTACGCGCCGATCGCCACGGCGACCGAGAGGAACTCGTCGAAGTCGGTGGCGATGTCGGGGTCACCGAATCCCAGGATCACGTTGGTCCAGTGGAAGATCCGCTGATGGTCCTGCTCGGGGATGCCCATCATGTCGCAGATGATCTGCAGCGGCAGCGGACCCGCCAGCTCCGAAACCAGTTCGCCGTGGCCGTCGGGATGGGCGGCCACCATCTCCTCGACCAGGTGTCGTGCGCGTTGCCGTACCGAATCCTCGATCAGGGAGAGGACCCGCGGCGTGAACGCGCTGCGCACGATGTTGCGCAACCGGGTGTGGCGGGGATCGTCCATCGCGATCATCGAGCCGAAATACTCGGCGAGCTCGGAGGTCTGGTCACCGATCGTGATGCCGAGCCCCGAGCTGAAAATCTCGGGATGTCTGCTGGCGTAGAACACGTCGTCGTACCGGGTGAGCGCCCAGTGCCCGGCGATCTTGTCCTGGCCGTCGGCGACGAATGCCTCGTGGAAGGTGATCGGAGCTTCCCGGCGAAGCGTGGCGAACGCGCCGTCGCGGATGTCGTCGTCGAGACCCCAGAAGTCCCAAGTGCCCAAGTCGATGTCGGACAGCGGGACGCGGGGCGGAGCTGTCCCATTCGTTCGGCTTACCGAGCCTGTTCGCACACCCATGTCGCCCGAGCGTAGCCTCACGGCTCGGCTTCATGACCTTTTCGGCCGTGCGTGCGGCGCTGTTCCTTCATCCGCGCCTCGTGGAGGTGGCGAGCGCCGTCCAGGAGTTCGTCGCGCACGCGGCGCTCGTGCTCGCGGAACAGCGACCAGTAGGTGTCGTCGAACTCCTCGACTATCTGGAAGGTCCACCGACCCTCGATCACGTTGCGCCCGACCATGTCCGTCTCCAGGCGGTCGGCCACCGCGTCGTTGCCCGCCTTGCGCAGTGCGTCGCATGCTTCGCCGAGCAACAGGTCGGCGTGACCCATCAGCTGATGGAACGAGTAGAGGTGGCCCCTGGCCCGTTCCACGAACTCCAGCGCCTCGGTCACCTTGCCCACGGCGTCGACCGTGTCCTCACTCGCGTCGCTCACCGCGGCGAGGTACCCGCCCGCGGCCGACGATAATCACCCCTCGCCGCCGAAGGTCGGGCCACCCCCTCCGCGACGGCCTTGATGCGCTCGAGCGTCTTGCGCATGTCCCGGACGTTGCGACGCCGGCGGAGTTGGCCACCGAGCACCGAGTACAGCGACATCAGCAGGTTCTGGTTCATCCGGAACGACTCCGTGACGTCGGTGGCCCAACCCGTCGGCGTCAACCGGTAGTGCCAGTTGTTGACCGCCCGGTCACCGACGAGCACCTCGAAGCCGAACTCCCGGCCCGGGTCGCACGCGGTCACCCGGCAGGTGGTCCAGTAGACCGGACCGATCTCGTTGCGCCGCACATGCCCACGGAAGCGGGCGCCCAGCGCCGGGCCCGTTGCGCCGTCGAGCCATTCCGCTTCGAACGTCTCCGGCGAGAACTTCCCGGTGTTGCGGACGTCGGCGATCAGCTCCCAGATCTGCTTCCGCGGACGCCGCCATGGACACCGTCACCGAACCCTGCATCGTTGACCTCTTCTCGCGCGCAAGTCGGAGCAATCGTCGCGCATGTGTCGCGTCAGCGATCCGACTCCGATTCGTCCTCGGGGACGGCGATGGCCTGATCGATGAGATCGGCTTCGCTGGCCTGCCAGTCGCGGTCGGCCGAGACCCGCTGCGCATCACTCCAGGCATCGTCGTCGACGCCGTCGATCGATACGTGCTGGTCGACCACGTCGGCTTCAGCGGCGTCGCCGAGTGGGTCGGGGTCGGGTGTCGTCATGGGCAGTCCCTCCGGAGGTCAGTGACGTACGAACGGACGGCATTGATGCTCGGTCCGTGCCTCGGGTACCACGTTTCCGCGGCAGGCACACACAGCCAGTATGGCAGCACCGGTAGCCGCCGCCTGCCACTCGATTCCGTTCTCGTTTTGTCACGACTTTCCGTTGCTGCGCGATACGACGTGGTGATTCACTGGAGTAGGTGGCGCTCGGGTAGTGTGCGTGAATTGCGCAGACGACGAGGGTGCCCTCAAGCAATTAGGGCCGCCATGGACCGACATCCCGAAACTCAAAGGCTTGTATTTTGCCAGAAATCACCGAAGGCTCGCAGGACCTGAAACCACGCTTCGAAGACGTGCAGTCGCATTACGACCTGTCCGACGACTTCTACAGGTTGTTCCTCGACCCGACGCAAACATACAGCTGCGCATACTTCGAGCGCGACGACATGACGCTCGAGGAAGCGCAGATCGCCAAGATCGATCTCTCGCTCGGAAAGCTCGGCCTCGAGCCGGGAATGACCCTGCTCGACATCGGCTGCGGCTGGGGCGCCACTTTGCTGCGCGCGATCGAGAAGTACGACGTGAACGTGGTGGGACTGACGCTGAGCCGCAATCAGCAGGCATACGTCCAGCAACTGCTCGAAAAGCAGGACGGCCCGCGGACGAAGCAGGTGCTCCTGCAGGGCTGGGAGCAGTTCGACGAACCGGTCGACCGCATCGTCTCGATCGGCGCATTCGAGCACTTCGGGCGCGATCGCTACGACGAGTTCTTCAAGACGGCCTACCGGGTACTGCCCGCCGACGGCGTGATGATGCTGCACACCATCGTCAAACCCAGCGATGAGGAATTCGCCGAGCGCAAACTGCCGTTGACGATGACCAAGCTGAAGTTCTTCAAGTTCATCATGGAGCGAGATCTTCCCCGGCGGAGAACTTCCCAAGGTCGCCGACGTCGAGAACCACTCCGCGAAGGCGGGGTTCGAGCTCGACCGCGTTCAACCACTGCGGCTGCATTACGCCCGCACCCTCCAAATCTGGGCCGCGGCGCTGGAGGGCCGCAAGGACGACGCCATCGCCATCCAGTCCCAAGAGGTCTACGACCGGTACATGCGCTATCTGACCGGCTGCGCCGAGCTCTTCACCGAGGGCTACACCGACGTCTGTCAGTTCACTCTGACGAAGGGCTGACGTCCCGGTCCAGGTACGAGCGCGCCGGCTGCCCCGGCTCGGCCTTGGCTGCATCCCGGCGCCTGGCGGCCATGCCCGCAAGGGCCTCGAACACCACCCGGTGGGCGGCGTTGACCGTCAGCTCGGCGTGGTCGTAGGCGGGTGCCACCTCGACCACGTCCACGCCGGCGACGTCGTGCTCGTAGCAGAGCTGGCGGACCATCCGCAGCAGGTCCGCGCTGGTGATGCCGCCTGGCTCCGGCGTACCCGTGCCGGGTGCGTGCGCCGGGTCGAGCACGTCGATGTCGACCGAAACGTAGAGCTTGTCGGCCTTGGCGAGGGCTTCGCCCACCGCATCGCGCATCACCTCCTTGAAACCCCGCTCCCAGATCTCCTGCATGGTGTGCCATGTCATGCCCTGCTCGAGCATCCACTCGAACGTGTCCTGGGGTGGCCAGTAGCCGCGCAGGCCGACCTGGACGAAGTGGGTACCCGGGACGGCGCCCGATTCGATCAGGCGGCGCATCGGTGTTCCGTGGCTGGCGAGGTTGCCCTCGATCTCGTCGGCGGTGTCGGCGTGGGCGTCGAAGTGGACGATGCCGACGTTGCCGTAGCCGTGCACGTCGGCCACCGCGGTGGCCGCAGGCCACGTGATCGAATGGTCACCGCCGAGGATGACCGGCACGATTCCACGCTCGGCGATGGAGTGGACACGTTCGCGAATGTTGTTGTGCGACACCTCCGTCTGGCCGTGGGGGCAGTAGGCGTCGCCGAAATCGACGACCTCCAACCAGTCGAAGATCTCCAGTCCGAGGTCCATGTGGTAGGTGCCGGGCTCGTAGGCGGTCGCCCGGATCGCCCGGGGGCCGAAGCGCGCCCCGGGCCGGTTGGTGGTCCCGATGTCGAACGGCGCGCCGACGATGGCCGCATCCGGTTTCCAGGCGTCGAGTTGTTCGAACTCGGTCAGAAACGGCCGGTGCCCGAAGGAGGCCAGACCCGCGTGAGCCAGGTCGAGTTGCTCCGCCATCCCCGGCGGGATCTCTCGGTGTCCTTTGGAGTGGTCGTGATCGTGGCCCATGGGCAAAACCGTACCGGTCATCAGGCCCGGGAATTGCTCAACGCTTCACGCAGTGCGCTCGGGAATCGCGCGCTTGGCCCAATCGTCGGTGGACACCACGACATAGACGTTGTGTCCCTGGACGGCCAGCTGCTCGGCGGCACCGGCGGCCTTTCTGCGCACCCCGAATCCGATGGTGAAACTCGTCGAACCGAACCGGGTGCACTCCGCGGTGACCCGCACCTCGTCGCGCCACCGCACCGGGGCCAGGAAGTCGATCTCGCTGTGCACCACCTGGAAGTCGTAGCCCGCGGAGATCAGGTCCGGGTAGGCGACGCCGAGGTCATCGAGGAACGCCGTGCACGCCTCGTCGAACCAGGTCAGGTAGTGACCGTTGAACACCACACCCTGCTGGTCCACTTCGGCGTAGCGGGGCACGATCGGCAGCGAAAACGCGCTCACGCCGATCACCCTAATCCCGCCGGAATTGCATTCCATGAGCGAAATCCCGCGAAAGGGCCGCGTGGAATGCAGTTCCGGCGAGGTCTGCGCAGCGTCCGGGGTGTACCAGAATCGAGCCATGAAGCTCGTGACGATCGACGACATCCGCGCGGCCGCCGAGCGGATCAGGCCCCACGTCGTGCGCACTCCGCTGCTGGGCGCGCGGTGGGGCGACGACGATCGGCCGTTGTGGGTCAAACCCGAGAACCTGCAACCCATCGGCGCGTTCAAGGTGCGCGGCGCTTTCAACGCGCTGGCCGCCATCACCGGTCCGACCGCCACGGGCGCCACGCCGACGGCGGTCGTCGCGTACTCGAGCGGCAACCACGCCCAGGCGGTGGCCTACGCGGCGGCCGCCTTCGGCCTGTCCGCCCACATCGTGATGCCCGAGGAGACACCGAACGTCAAGGTGCGCGCGACCCGCGAGCACGGAGCGCACGTCGTGCTGTGCGCAGCGGGGGAGCGGGAGAGCGTCGCGGCCCGCATCGCGGCCGAGTCCGGCGGTGTGTTGATTCCGCCGTTCGACCATCCCGATGTCATCGCCGGACAAGGCACGATCGGCCTGGAGATCGCCGCCGACCTGCCCTCGGTGCGAAACGTCCTCATTCCGGTCAGCGGTGGCGGACTCGCGTCGGGCATCGGCGTCGCGATCAGGGCGCTGTGCCCCGGGGCGAAGATCTTCGGGGTAGAGCCGGAGCTCGCCGCGGACGCCACCGAGGGGTTGGCCCGAGGCCACCGCGTGGACTGGCCGGTCGACGACCGCAATCGCACGATCGCCGACGGACTGCGGTCGCAACCGTCGGATCTCACGTTCGCCCATCTGCAGCAGGTCCTCGACGGGATGATCACTGTGTCCGAGAGCGAGATTCGTTCCGCGGTAAGGGAACTGGCATACCGGGCCCATCTCGTCAGCGAGCCCAGCGGCGCCGTGGCGCTGGCCGGCTACCGACGAGGATCGACGCCGCCGGGACCCACAGTGATGATCCTGTCCGGCGGGAACATCGAGCCGCAGATGCTCCAGCAGATTCTGGCCGAATGGCCGCACAGCTGATGTCTCAGGTGTGCAATCCCCGGTGAACAACGGGTAGGGTCACCCGGGATTCCGTCACACGGTCCGTCCCGGACCGTGGACGTGTGAAGGAGTGGTTTGTGGACGCGGTACTCGGCTTGTCGGTGACACCGTCGGCCGTCGGCCTCGTTCTGGTGGAGGGGCAGGACGCCGACGGCGCAACAACGGATGGCGAAGCATTCGAGGTCCGCAGCCGCGGGTGGTCGATCGCACAGACATCCGAGCAGGCAGCCGCGGCGGTGCTGCGCACCGAGGCGATCGCCGCAGACCGGGGCCACCGCGTGCACTCCATCGGCGTCACCTGGAGCGACGACGCCGACACCGAGGCGTCGCTACTGCTGAAGTCGCTCAGTGATTCCGGTTTCGACAACATCGTCCGGGTGCGGCTGTCGGAGGCCACCGACGCGTTGGCCCGCGGGATCGCCGAGGTCACGGGCTATTCGACCACCGCCGTCTGCGTCATCGAACCCGAACAACTCATCGCGCTGGTGGTTCAGACCGATCAAGGCGCGGTGCAGACCGCAGTCAATCACTCCGTCGTGACCGAGGAGGATCTGATCGGCTGGCTGAGCGCGGTGTTCACCAAGGCCGACTGGGAACCCGAGGCACTGGTGCTGGTCGGCTCCGCCGAGGACCTCGACGGACTGCAGCCCCTGCTCGAAGAAGCGCTGTCGGTGCCGGTGTTCACACCCGCGAAGGCCCAGCTGGCGCTGGCGCGCGGCGCGGCTATGGCGTGCGCCCGCAACGGCGAGTTCGGGTTCCACGGCGATTTCGGCGATGCCGTCGGGACTGCCACTGCCGACACCGCCGGACCGCCGGCCGCTCGGCGCGCAGTCCGGCGGCTGGCGCAGTCGGGCCCGAGAGCCATGCTGGCCGCCGGGATCGTCACGTTCGTGGTGTCCGCTTCCGCCGCGCTGGCCTTGCAGGTGGCCCCCGAACGGGTCGCGCCCGAGCCGCGCCCGGCCGCCGACACGTCGGTCCAGACGCCAGCGGCGGTTCGCAGTCCCGCGCCCGCAGCACCGCCACCGGTGCTCGAGGCCACCCCGCCGCCGCCCGAGGCCGAACCGGTCCCGGAGGCCTTGCCGATCGCCGAGGAGGCGCCGATCGCGGACGCTGCGCTGCCGCAACCCGAGGTCCCGGCCGCTACCGCCGCCAGCTCGATGCGCCGCAGGCGCCGCTCGGCGCCGCACCGCCGGTGTTACCGGCACCGGAGATGGTGCCGCCGCCGGTGCCCGAGGAACGTCCGGGCATCCTGGATCGGATCCGGGAACGGCTCTCCGGCATCGGCGACGGCCAGCAGCCGGCCGCGGTACCCCCGCCTGCTGCGCCCCTGCCCGACGTCGCCCCGCCGCTGTTGCCGCAGTAGCGTCGGCGGCACCGCGCGGCGGCATCGCATACCCTCGCTGGGGTGAGCTTTCCCGTCGCACCGCCCGCAACACCGATCCTGCGCACCGCGCTGCGCGTCGCGATCATCGCGTCCGTCGTGGCGGCCGTGGTCGTGGTCGCGGTGACCTCGGAGCGCGGTGTGTGGTGGCGCCTGATCACGTTCACCTATCAGGCCAACCTGCTCGCCGCCGGGTACTACCTGTGGACTCTGGTGTCTCCGCGCGCCGACGCACGGGTGGGTCTGCGCGGGGCGGTGGTGCTCTACGTCGTGATCGCCGGCGTCGTCTGGAACCTGTTCCTGACCGGCCACAGCATGGGCTACACCCCGGCGAACCTGCTGCTGCACGTCGTGGTGCCGGTGCTCGCCCTGACCGACTGGCTGCTCGTCGGCCGGGGCACCGCGAGGGTGTCGTGGTGGCAGCCTTTCGCCTGGCTGGTGTATCCGGCCGGCTACCTGGCCCTGGCGCTGTTGGTGCTCAACAAGTTCGGCAGGCGCGCACCGTACTACTTCCTCGATCCCGCTACCGTCGGAGCGGCGACGGTGGCGATGAACGTCGCCGGGCTGGCCGGGTGCGTGCTCGCGGCGGGCTACGGGTTGCTGGCAGCCCACCGCGCCGCCACCACGGCAGGCGCAGACCGGCCGTGAAACGTTCTTACGTGCAAGTTCGATAGCTGATCAGAGGCAACCGTAAAACCAACCGAATTCGCCGCGTGACGCCTATTGGCCGCGCCGAACCGGGACGAAGAACTAGGATGGCATCGTGCTGAGCACCCCTGTGCAGCGAACTCACCCATGGCACCTCATCCCGCGACGTCTGGTGGCCGTGACCTGCTCTGCCGTCATGCTCACCGGACTGTCGATGACAGGCCCGATCGCGCCTGGCTCGGCCGAATCGGCTTCCCCGACCGCGGTGGCGAGCGTGTCACCCGGTCCGGGGCAGACCGTCGGCGTCGCTCACCCCGTGACGGTGACGTTCACCGACGTGATCGACGACCGGCCCGCCGCGGAGCGATCCATCACCGTCGCGCCCGCAGGTACATCCGATCCGGCGTCGGGATCGTTCACCTGGCTCGACGATCACGTCGTGGAGTGGACTCCGGCAGAGTTCTTCCCAGCGCACTCGCCGATCAGCGTGTCGGTCGGCGGGTTCCAGACCAGCTTCGAGACCGGTTCGACCGTGGTCGGCGTCGCCGACCTCAGCGACTACACGTTCACCGTGAGCATCGACGGGGTGACAGCCCGGCAGATGCCCGCATCGATGGGCAAGGCCAAGTACCCCACCCCGATCGGACGGTTCACCGCCCTCGGCAAGGAACGCAATGTCACCTTCGACTCGCGCACCATCGGAATTCCGCTCGACGACCCCGAGGGCTACCTGATCAAGGGTGAGTACGGCGTCCGCGTGACGTGGGGCGGTGTGTACGTGCACTCCGCGCCGTGGTCGGTGGGCTCACAGGGCTACGCCAACGTCAGCCACGGGTGCATCAACCTCAGCCCCGACAACGCCGCGTGGTACTTCGACACCGTCCGCGTCGGGGACCCGATCATCGTCGAGGCCTGACCCGCCGACGCTCAGCAGTCGGCCTGAATCCTGAACTTTGCCGTGACGGCCTTCATCGGGTCGTCGGTGAAGTTGCCGTCGGCCGAGCCGGTGATCGTGTACTTGCCGCCGGCGCCCGTCACCTCGGCGTCACCGATGTTCTCGGCCCAGAAAGCGCCGGTGAAACCGCCGACGCCCCGGAAGTCCACGGATCTCGGGGTGACCGGCCCGTCTGTTTCCAGTACGGCGGTGAAGCCGTTCTCCTTCTCCGGCGTCTCGATGTACCACGACCAGCCGGTCTGATGGCAGCGCACGGCGACCGGCCCGCCCGTGTCGTTGCCGTCGATCGTCACCTTCGCCGTGGTGCCACCGAGAGCCGGCTCAGGCGTCGAGCAGCCGGTCACACCAAGGATCGCGGCGCCGCCGATCGCGGCGGCCGCGATGAAGTGTCGGGTCTCCATGGCGCCCGACTCTATGCGCTGGGGCGCTCCTGTCCGGCCGGAACGCCGGTGTATTCGGGATTGGGTGGAACCGACAGCGCGACGCCGATGCGGTTGGTGGCACCGATGAAGGCCGCGATCGAGATGCCCTCCAGGATTTCGTGGTCGTCCAGTCCGAGCTCACGCAGCTGCGCAAAGTCGCCGTCCCGGAGGGACTGCGAGTCGAGCCCGCCGCGGCGTCGGATTCCCAGCAGGGGCAGCAGGTAGCCGTTGAGCCGTTCGGCGATCGCCTTCGTTGAGCGACAACGCGCGGAACCAGTTCGAGGTCAGGCCTGCCTCGCGCAGCTGGCTGGTGAAGAACCCGCGAACGCCGGGGCGCTGCAGCTCCTCGAGCTCGGGCACGGCCAGGCGCGAGATCGCCGTGCGGCGTCAGCGGTTCGGCCGAAGGGTGGCGTCAGTAATCGCAGTCATGACGGCGACGTTGCCGCACCCGGAAGACTCTCAACACAGTTCCGCACGGCCAGAAAAGAACTCTTGCGCGCGGCCGGTCAGTGCAGGGCGGCCGCGGTGGCGTCGTCGGCGGGCAGGAAGGCCTCGACGCTCAGCTCTGCAGCGGTGAGGTCGAGTGCGGTGCCGAACGTGGTCACCATGCTCAGAAACCGCAGCTGCCTTCCGTCCGGAGCGACCAGTTCGAGCGGGACCGCGATCCCGCCCAGGTCATGGGTGTCCTCGAATCCGCCCGGGTACGAATCGATCTCGGCGAGCAGCTCGCCGAGCTGACCGGAGTCGCTTGCCGCGACCTCGCGTCGCAACCGTTCGATCAGATGGGTGCGCCACTGGGCGAGATTGCGGATCCGCGGGGCCAGCCCGTCGGGGTGCAGCGCGATGCGCAACGCGTTGGGCCGCTCGAGCAGGTGCGGTGCGACGCCGTCGAGCAACACCGCGGCACCGGGGTTGGCCTGCACAATCCACCAACCTCGGTCCACGACGACACAGGGGTACGGGTCGAACGCATCCAGCACCCGCTGCACGCCTGCTCGCACGGCGGCCATGTCGGGTGCGTCGAGCGGTCGCTCCGCGTACACAGGGGCCAGGCCCGCCGCGGCGAGCAGCCGATTCTGTTCGCGCGCAGGCACATCGAGCACCGTGGCCAACCGCAGCACCATCGCCCTGCTGGGGCTCGACCGTCCCGTCTCGATGAAGCTGACGTGACGCGCCGACACGTCGGCTTCGATGGCGAGATCAAGCTGGCTGAGCCGACGCCGTTGACGCCAGCGGCGCATCAACGTCCCGAACGTCTGCCCGTCCAGAGTCGTCATGACCACCAGTGTGACCGCGCCGTCCGCGCCCGACCACTACCTCTGAGGTAATTGCCGCACTTACCTGGGCACGGCACGGTGGAAGCAGGAATTCGCGAAGGGACAGGAGCCATGGCCACAACGTCGCTGACATCGATACCGCGGTGGCTGCGCTTCGTCCTGATCTGCGATCGGGCGGGGTCGTCGTGGTACATCGGGGCCGGCTTCTTCTTCGCCCCGGTGCTTGCGATTCTGTCGCCGTGGCCGGCGCTCACCGCGGTGCTCTGGGTGGCCATCGGCCTGGCCGGGCTGTGGCTCGGGCTCCTCGGCGTGGCCATGGCCATCGGGCTGGCGATGGTGCTGCGATCGAACGCCGAGATACCCGAGGACTACTGGCGCTCGATCATCGACTACCCGGACCCGGCGGGGCGGACTTGAGCAACTGTTGGCGCAGCGTGTCAGCCAACCACCTCTCGAAGCGCGTGCCCGACCACCCCCGCGTGCCGACCAGGCGGCGGTGTAGCAGCGGCTCGGTGAGAAGGTATGCCAGATCGATCAATTCGGGGCGGGACCAGCCGTCGCGCAGGCAGCCGAGCGCCGCCACCGCCTCAACCACCACCTGAGCCCCGCCGCGGCGCTGCGCTTGCAACCGCTCGAACAGTGACCGCGCGGTCGCGTCCAAGGAGGCAGCGACCTCGAGTGCAGTGAACAAATCGCCGACCCGAGCGTCGATACCGGCGAGCAGCCGCGCCCATCCGTCGAGTAGCCGACCGGGGTCGTCGAGCTGCAACAACGCGATCATCTCGGGACGCTCGGCGATCGTGACCGGCGCATCGTCGCCCGCGATCGCCCAGTTCAGCGCCAACGTGAGCAGCTCGGCTTTGCCGCCGACCGCCGTGAAGACGGTTTTGCGGCTCACTCCGGCTGCGGCCGCGACCGCGTCGATGGACGTGTGGCCATAGCCCTCCGAGACGAACAGGTCGGCTGCGGCGGCCACGATCCGACGTTTGGTCTCCAGCGCGTGGGCGGTCCGGAGGTCCGAGCGATATTCGCGCTTGACTACATCAGACATTTTGAGTAACCCTTAGTGTATTCATTTCACTATACGATACCTGAATTGAGGTGGCCATGACCGCCGTTGTCGTCGGAGCGGGGCCGACGGGCCTGTTCACCGCGATCGCCCTGGCCCGACGGGGCCGTCGCGTCGTCGTCGTCGACCGCGATCCGGGCCCCGGTGACCGCGGTACCTGGCGACGCAGGGGAGTGATGCAGTTCGACCAGGCCCATACCTTCCGGGGCCCGGCCGTCGAGGCGCTGCGGGCCGACATCCCCGATGCCCTGCGCGCTCTGCAGCACGCGGGAGCGACCGTCGTGACCGCTCCAGACGGCTCACCCGTCGCCCTGCACAGCCGGCGCATGCTGTTCGAACGAACGTTGCGCGAGGTCGCTGCACGACAACCACGCCTGAGGTTGGTCACCGGTCACGTGGACGGGGTACGGCGACAACGAGGACGCGCGGTCGGTGTCACCGTCGACGGTTGGCATCTCGCCGCCGATCTGGTCATCGACGCTGCGGGCCGCGCCAGCCGGGTCATGGGCGAGCTGCGCCGTCCCGGCGAGGGAGGACCCTGCGGAGCGTCGTACATCAGTAGGCAGTACCGGCTCCTCGACTCGGCGGCACCGGGCCCGACCAACTCGCCGATAGGTCTGTCGCTCGGCTTGGCGGGCTACTTCGCGGTGATGTTCCTGCACGACAACCGGACCTTCTCCATCACGATCACCCACGACGGCACCGACGGCCGGCTGCGTCGGCTGCGGCACCCCGAGGTCTACGAAGCGGCGGTGCGCTCCATCCCCTTGCTGGCCGACTGGATAGACCCGGATCGCGCGCAGCCCTTGACCCCGGTGCTGCCGGGCGGTCGGCTCTACAACAGTTATCGCGGACAACTCGATGACGGCGGACGTCCGGAACTGCCGGGACTCGTCGCAGTGGGCGACGCGGTCTGCACCACGACACCACTCGCGGGACGCGGTGTGGCGCTGGCATTCCTGCAGGCGCAGGCGTTGGTCGGGTTCCTGACCAGCCAACCGGACGATGTCGAGCAAGCCACCGCCGAGTTCGACAGCTGGTGCCGTACGTACGTGCGGCCGTGGTTCGCCGACCATGTGCACTGCGACAGCGACAGACTGCGACGCTGGTCCGGCGGCGATGTGAACCTCGACAGCCCGTTGCCGTCCGATCTGGTGGTCGCTGCGGCCGGCGCCGACCCCACGCTGCGGGCTGCGGTGCTGCCGTACGACCGGATGCTGGCGCTCCCGTCCAGCCTCGACGATCTGCAGGACCGAGCTCGTGCCGTCTATGCCTCGGGTTGGCGACCACGCGTCGCCCTGGGTCCGACTCGCGAGGAACTCGGACAGCTGTGTCAGGAACTCGACAGGGACCGTCAGGAGGAGCTTGTCGACTGCCCGGTGTAGTCGACCTGCCAGTGCTTGATGCCGTTGAGCCAGCCCGACCTGAGACGTTCGGGGGTGCCGACCGCGGTGAGGTCGGGCATGTGGTCGGCGATCGCATTGAACATCAGCTCGATCGTCATCCTGGCCAGGTTCGCGCCGACGCAGTAGTGGGCACCGGTGCCGCCGAAACCGACATGCGGGTTGGGGTCGCGCAGGATGTTGAACGAGAACGGGTCATCGAACACCTCCTCGTCGAAATTCGCCGAGCGGTAGGACATGACGACGCGCTGCCCCTTCTTGATGGGCACTCCTGACAGTTCGTAGTCCTGCAGCGCGGTGCGCTGAAATGACGTCACCGGCGTGGCCCACCGCACGATCTCGTCCACCGCGGTGAACGGGCGTTCCCGCTTGAAGAGTTCCCACTGGTCGGGGTTGTCGGCGAACGCGATCATGCCGTGGGTGATCGAGTTGCGGGTGGTCTCGTTGCCCGCCACCGCCAGCAGCACCATGAAGAACCCGAACTCGTCGTCGGAGAGCTTGTGTCCGTCGACATCCGCCTCGATCAGCTTGGTGACGATGTCCTCGCCGGGCTCTTTCGCCCGGAGTGCGGCCAGCTGCATGGCGTACATGATCAATTCCATCGCCGCATTGCGTCCGTCGTGGTGTGCGAACTCCGGATCGTCGTCGGCGACCATCTGGTTGGACCAGTCGAAGATCTTCTTGCGGTCCTCCAGCGGGATGCCGATGAGACCGGCGATGGCCTGCAGCGGCAGCTCGCAGGACACCTGCTCGACGAAGTCGCCCGATCCTTCGGCAGCGGCGCTCTTGGCGATGTTCTGCGCGCGCGCGTCGAGGTCGTCGCGCAGCCGCTCGACAGCCCGCGGCGTGAAGCCCCGCGAGATGATCTTGCGCAGGTGCGTGTGGTGCGGCGCATCCATGTTGAGGAGGACGAACTTGCCGGTTTCGATCTGATCTCCGGTGGAGCTATCCGGATAGCGCGGCAGCGCTGTCTTCTCGAGACTGGAGAACACGTCGCTGCGTTTGGAGATCTCCTTGACGTCCTTGTGCTTGGTCACCACCCAGTAGCCGCCGTCGTTGAAGCCTCCGATGCCGTGGGGCTGCTCGTTCCACCAGATCGGCGCGCTGCGACGCAACTCGGCGAGTTCGTCCACCGGCAGCCGCTCACGGTTGAGGTCGGGATCGGTGAAGTCGAATCCGGGCGGGAGGGTGGGAGTCGGCATGCGTTCTCCTAAACCGTCTAGTGGCCGTATCGCATTGCTACACCACTCCCGGGCCTCGGCGAGACAAGTTCGGCGAAGTGTGCACCCGAACTCGTCTCTGGACACCGCCGAGTCACGGGTGTAACGATTTCAGTGCCGTAGCAGATGCATCCAGTGAAAGCCACGCAACCGCGAAACCCGGAGGGGGCATCGGTGAAGTTTGCATTCGAGGCGACGACCGTTTCCATCGTCGGGGCTGCAGTGTTCGCGGCGCTGGTCGTTGCCGCAACGCCCGCCGCGGCCGACCCGGAGCTACCACCGCCGCTGCCTGTTCCTGCGCCGCTGCCTGCACCGGCGCCACTGGCTGCCGAGCTTGCCGCCCGCCACTGCCGGCACCCACGCCGGCGGAGGCTCCTGCGCTGCCGCTGGCAGCCGAGGTACCCGCCCAGCCGCTCGCGACCGGTGCCACCGATCCTGCCGTCGAGGGTGTCCCGCATCTGCTGAGCCCGGAGAACCTCCCGCCGGGCACCAGCGACGCCCCGGTGGCGCCGAGCCAGCCACGGCTGACATATCTGCGCGATCTGTGGCACGCGATGCAGACAGAGGAGGTCAGCGGCAGCGACGCGTTGCTCCTCCTGACGCAGCGGCCGATGGTCGCCGATGCGGTGCCGCCGCAGGGGATGCCCGCGGGACCGCAGGCGCCGCTGCCGCCCGCCGAACGCGCCCTGCCGCGCCGCCCGCCGAAGCGCTGCCGCCCGCCGAGGCGCTGCCGCCGGCCGAGGCGCTGCCGATAGCGCCGATCGCGCCCTAGAAGTTGCCTGCAGCCGCCACCAGCGGCACAGCTTCGATGCGCGCAGGCACATGCTTGTGCCAGGGAGTCCCGGCGTAGGCGTCGCGCCAGTCACTGGACGTCAGGGAGTTGGGCGCCACCCCGGGCACCTGCTCGCAGCCATCGCCGTCGACGAAATCCAGTCCGTACCCGTTGGGTAGCGACGCGTGCCCGGGAAGCATCGCCTCGCTGATCTCGATGGTCGCCTCCGCCGCGCCCGCGGCGGTGGTGATCCGGGCACGGCCGCCGTCGGTCAGCCCGAACGCATCGGCGTCCGCGGCGCTGACCCGAAGCGCCCCGTCGGCGTCGCGTTTCCGCCAGGAAGGGTCGCGGATGATGTCGTTGGCGGTGTAGGCGCGCCGCTCACCTGCCGACAGCACGATCGGGAACTCCGCCGTGGTCAATCCGATCGGTGCGTCGGTCAGCGCCCGCACGTCGGCGAGCATCTCCGGAATCTCCAGTGCGATCCTGCGGTCCGGATGCGAGATCAGCGCGAAGTCGTCCTCGTACTCGTGGACGGTGAACGTCACACCCGAACGGCTCTCGAGGATCGCGTCGAACAGCGCATTGCCGTCGGCGTGCCCGGCTCGGCGAACCGCCTCCGGGTAGGTCATCGCCGCCTTCTGCGCCAGCCCCCACAGCGCCGCCGCCCCGGAAAGCCCCTCGGGCAACGAGGGACCCAACGTCTCGTACAGCACGAACGGCAGCACCTTGCCCAGACCGGGGTTGGCGCCGATTGCCCGCAGGAACGCGTCGGTGAACGCCGCGCCGGCCCTGCGCCGCGGCATGGCGCAGCGGCGCCAACTCGGCCTCGTCGACGACGCCGAGCGCACGCATCAGCCGGGCCCAGATCTCGGGTTCGGGCAGGGTGCCCGACAGCGGTTCCATCAGCCGGTGGCGCAGGTGGAACGTGTTGTGTGGGAACTCGAGGTTGAAGAAGGTCGCCTCGACCTTCTCGAACTGGGTCGCCGCGGGCAGCACATAGTGCGCCAGCCGGGCCGTCTCGGTCATCGCCACGTCGATGACGACCAGCAACTCGAGTTCCGCGAAGGCCCGGGTCACCGCGTGGGAGTCCGCGATCGAGTGCGCCGGGTTGCTGCTCTCCACGATCATCGCGCGGAACCGGTCGGGGTGGTCGGTGAGGATCTCCTGGGGCACCGCGTTGCTGGGCATCAGCCCGCCGATGATCGGTGAGCCCGTCACCGGCGTCCGGCCGACACCGCCGGGCCGGAACAGCGGCGCGAACGACGAATGCAGATGCTGGCCACCACGTTTGGCGAAGTTCCCGGTCAGGATCCACAACATCTTGTTCAGATACGAGCACAGGGTGCTGTTGGGTGACTGCTGGACGCCGAGATCCTCGAACACCGCGACGCTGCCTGCCGTGCCGATGCGGCGTGCCGCGGCCCGCAACAACTCCTCGTCCACTCCGCAGCGCTGCGCGTACTCACCGACCGGCACCTCACGGAGAACCTCCCGCACCGGTTCCACGCCGGTGACGTGCTCGGCCAGGAACGCCTCGTCACAGAGGTTCTCCTGCACCAGCACGGCGGCCAGCGCCGCCAGGCACCAGGCGTCGGTTCCCGGCCGGACCCGCAGATGGAAGTCGGCCATCTTCGCGGTGTCGGTGACGACCGGGTCGATCACGACCATCGACCGGGCCGGGTCGTTGGCGATCTCGTGCAACACCACCCGGGCCCGCGGGAAGCTCTGCGACATCCACGGGTTCTTGCCGATGAAGACCGAGACCTCGGAATGTTCGAACTCGCCCCGGGTGTGGTTTCCGTACAAGTGGGCGTCGACCCAGTGCTCTCCGGTCTTCTCCTGAGCCAGCGCGTTGGAACGGTGATGCGATCCGAGCGCCTTGAGGAATGCACCGCTGTAGGCGCCGCCGAGGTGGTTGCCCTGACCGCCACCGCCGTAGTACAGGATCTTGTCACCGCCGTGGGTGTCGGCGATCGCCTTGAACCCCGAGGCGATCTCGGAAATCGCGGTGTCCCAGTCGATTTCCTCGAAGGTCCCGTCCGGCCTGCGCCGCATCGGCGAGGCCAGGCGACTGCGATTGTTCTGGTAGTGGTCCAGGCGCAGTGCCTTGTTGCAGGTGTAGCCACGCGACGCGGGGTGGTTCTTGTCGCCGCGGATGCGGGCCAGGGTGCGGTCCTGGACCTGCACCACGATGCCGCAGTTGCATTCACACAAAATGCACGCGGTGGGCTGCCAGTCGCTGAGTTGGTCGGTCATCGCGAGGTTCGCTTTCTTGCGGGTGGACGTATCTGGGCACCGAGAAGGGACCGAAGCTGGGCATGGACGGTGTCGAGAGGTTCGAGATCGTGCGCCGCCCGCGCGATGACGATCGCCCCCTCGAACGAGGAGAGGACGAGCATCGCCAGGGCGCCGGCACGCTGCGCGGGGACACCGTCGGTCACCAACCGCTGCTCGATCACGTCCCGCCATCGGGCGAAGGCCGCGGCGGCACGCTCGATCACCGGTGCCGCCTGGTCGGGCTTGGCGGGGTCACCTGCTTCGACGGTGACCGCGACCACCGGGCATCCAGCGCGAAAATTGCTGCGCTGCAGTTGCTTACGGTAATCCGCGAAGAGCTCGTCGAGTGCGTCGATGGTCGATGCCGCCGCGCCGAGCTTGGTCGCCATGTACTCGCCCGCGTAATCGACCGCTTCGCACAGCAACTGCGTCCGGCCACCGGGGAAGTAGTGGTAGGCCGACCCCCTCGGAGCGCCGCTGTGCTCGAGCACGTCGGCGATGGCGGTCGGGTGCGCACCCCGTTCCCGGATCAGCAGCGCCGCGGAGACGACCATGCGTTCACGAGGACTTGTCACTACGGCGAACCGCCCTTCCGGTCAGTATGTATGTCACTCTACATAGTCAGCGGTCGCAGATGAAGAGATCAGCCACGTAGGATTTCCCGGTGCCCAGCGAGTCCGCCTCGGCGCAACGACTGCGTGACCTCGCGCTGCTGCGCCGGGTCCGCGACCGCATCGATCGGGAGTACGCGCAACCCCTGAATGTCGAAGCGCTGGCCCGGGGCGTCAACATGTCGGCAGGACATCTGTCCCGCCAGTTCAAGACCGCCTATGGCGAGTCGCCGTACTCGTACCTCATGACCCGCCGTATCGAACGCGCGATGGCGCTGCTCCGCCGTGGCGACATGACGGTGACCGACGTCTGCTTCACGGTGGGGTGCTCGTCGCTGGGCACCTTCAGCACCCGGTTCACCGAGCTGGTCGGTATACCGCCCAGCACGTACCGGGAGCGGGCCACGCGGACGACGGCGGGCTTGCCGTCGTGCGTGGAGAAGAAGGTGACCAGACCGATCAGGAATCGAGAAGCACCGGCCAACGGACTGCACCTAGCGTGAGAGCCATGGAAAGCACAGATATCACCATTCACCAGAGCTTCCTGCCACACGACGATCCGGAAGAATCGCTGGCGTTCTACCGCGACATCCTCGGCTTCGAGGTCCGCCTCGATGTGGGTGGGGGAAAGATGCGCTGGATCACCGTCGGGCCGCCCACTCAGCCCGACACATCGATCGTTCTGCATCCCGTTGCCGCCGATCCCGGGATCAACGACGACGAGCGCCGGCTCATCGCCGAGATGATGGCCAAGGGCACGTACGCCATGGTCGTCCTGGCGACCAAGAACCTTGACACCACGTTTGAGAAGCTGCAGGCCACCGACACCGAGATCGTCCAGGAGCCCACCGATCAACCGTATGGAATCCGGGACTGCGCGGTCCGGGATCCGGCGGGCACCATGATCCGCATCCAGGAGCTGCGCTGAGTCAACGATGAGTAGAGCCAACACAACCCACGCCGCCGACAGCCACGACCTGATTCGCGTCACCGGCGCACGCGAGAACAACCTCAAGGACGTCGACCTCGAACTGCCGAAGCGGCGGCTGACGGTGTTCACCGGCATCTCAGGGTCCGGGAAGAGCTCGCTGGTCTTCGACACCATCGCCGCGGAATCCCAACGGCTGATCAACGAGACCTACAGCGCCTTCGTGCAGGGATTCCTGCCGACGCTGGCGCGGCCCGAGGTCGACGTCCTCGAAGGACTGACCACAGCGATCATCGTCGACCAGCAACGCATGGGCGCCGACCCCCGCTCCACCGTCGGCACCGCCACCGACACCGGAGCGATGCTGCGAATCCTGTTCAGCCGGTTGGGAACACCGCACATCGGCTCGCCACAGGCGTTCTCGTTCAATGTCGCCTCGATCAGCGGGGCGGGCGCGGTGACGTTCGAGAAGGCCGGCAAGACCGTCAAGGAGCGCCGCGACTTCAACGTCGTCGGTGGCATGTGCCCACGCTGCGAGGGCCGCGGCGCGATCAACGACATCGATCTGACCGCGCTCTACGACGCCACGAAATCGCTCAACGGGGGCGCCCTGACCATCCCCGGGTTCAGCATGGAGGGCTGGTACGGCCGAATCTTCAACGGCTGCGGCTTCTTCGACCCGGACAAGCCGATCAACGAGTTCACCAAGAAGGAGCTCGACGCGCTGCTGCACAAGGAGGCGACCAAGCTCAAGATCGACGGGATCAACCTGACCTACCTGGGCCTGCTCCCGCAGATCCAGAAATCGTTCCTGTCCAAGGACGTCGAGTCGATGCAGCCGCATATCCGGGCCTTCGTGGACCGGGCGGTCACCTTCACCACCTGCCCGGAATGCGACGGCACCAGGCTGTCCGAGGCGGCACGGTCGTCGAAGATCGAGGGCATAAACATCGCCGATGCCTGCGCGATGCAGATCACCGACCTCGCCGAGTGGGGCGGTGCGCTCGCGAAGAAACCGGGATCGAAGTCGGTCGCACCGCTGCTCACCGCGCTGCAGCACGCCCTCGACGCGTTCGTGGAGATCGGGCTCGGCTACCTGTCCCTCGACCGTCCCGCAGGGACGCTGTCCGGCGGAGAGGCGCAGCGGGTCAAGATGATCCGTCACCTCGGGTCCGCACTCACCGATGTCACGTATGTCTTCGACGAGCCGACGATCGGGCTGCACCCCCATGACATCGCGCGGATGAACAACCTGCTGCTGAAGCTGCGGGACAAAGGCAACACCGTGCTCGTCGTCGAGCACAAGCCCGAGACCATCGCGATCGCCGATCATGTCGTCGACCTCGGCCCGGGAGCAGGCACCGCCGGTGGGGAAGTGGTCTTCGAGGGCAGTGTGGCAGGGCTGCGCACGAGTGACACGGCCACCGGCAGGCACCTGGACGACCGAGCCGTCCTCAAGGAGTCGGTGCGGGAAGCCAATGGCGCGTTGGAGATCCGCGGCGCGAGCACCCACAACCTGCAGGATGTCGACGTCGACATCCCGCTTGGTGTGCTGGTGGTCATCACCGGCGTCGCCGGGTCGGGGAAGAGTTCGCTGATCGACGGCTCCCTCGCCGGGCGCGACGGCGTGGTGTCGGTCGACCAGAGTCCGATCCGCGGGTCGCGGCGCAGCAACCCGGCCACCTACACCGGGCTGCTGGACCCGATCCGCAAGGCCTTCGCGAAGGCCAACGGCGTCAAGCCCGCGCTGTTCAGCTCGAACTCCGAAGGCGCCTGCCCGACGTGCAACGGCGCAGGCGTGATCTTCACCGAGTTGGGTGTGATGGCGACGGTGGAGTCCACCTGCGAGGAGTGCGAGGGCAGACGATTCCGGGCCGCGGTGTTGGAGTACACGCTGGGCGGGCGCAACATCGCCGAGATTCTCGCCATGCCCGTCGGTGAGGCCGGCGGCTTCTTCGCCAAGGGGGAAGCGAAAGTGGCTGCTGCGCAGACGATCCTGGAGCGGATGGCGGATGTCGGATTGGGTTACCTCACGCTCGGCCAGCCGCTGACCACGCTGTCCGGGGGCGAGCGCCAGCGGCTCAAGCTCGCCGCCCGGCTATCCGACAAGGGAGCCGATCAAGGCGAGGTCTACATCCTCGACGAACCCACCACCGGCCTGCACCTGGCCGACGTCGACCAGCTGCTCGGCCTGCTCGACGGCCTCGTCGATGCGGGCAAATCGGTCATCGTGATCGAACACCACCAGGCGGTGATGGCTCACGCCGACTGGATCGTCGACCTCGGTCCCGGCGCCGGCCACGACGGCGGGCGCGTCGTCTTCGAGGGCACGCCCCGGGCGCTGGTCGAGGACGGCGGCACACTCACCGGGCAGCACCTGGCGGCCTACGTCACCCAGTGATTTCGTGTAGTTGGACATGCCCAGCGTGATGTTCTGTTTCGGGACATCGCTGACACTGGTATGTCTCGGGACATCGCTGACACCTGAGTAGGGCCTCGACCACGATGGTTCATGGCCCAGAAGGTGACGGCGATGGACATTCGGATGCCGCGGCGGCGTTGGCCGGGCAAGTGGACAACGTGGCGGCGTTCTGCCGCGAAGCAGATCAGTCGGCAGACGTTCTACAAGTTTCGTCGGCGATTCCGCGGGACGGGTCGACGGGCTGCAGGAGCAGTCGCGGCGGCCGGGTTCCTCGCCGGGGCAGACCCCGGCCGAGGTCGAGGAGGCGGTGGTGCGTCGGCGCAAACAGCTGATCGAGCAGGGCCTGGATCACGGGCCCAGTCGATCGTGTGGTCGTTGCAACGCGCGGCACGCCGGTGCCCTCCCGTCGACGGTGTGGCGGATCCTGATCCGCCACGGGGTGATCACCCCGCAACCGCAGAAACGTCCGAAGTCGGCGACGAAACGGTTCTCCTTCGACCGGCCCAACGAGTGTTGGCAGTCGGATTGGACCGGATGGTGGCTCGCCGATGGCAGCGCGGTGGCCATCGCGGGCAGCCTCGATGACCACTCTCGCTATCTGACCGGGCTGCAGGCCGGCATCGGGCAGGGACCGCGGAGTTGGTGTGGTCGGTGATGATGGCTGGCATCACCGAGTGTGGGATCCCGTCAATGTCGTTGTCCGACAACGGAATCGTCTACACCGGCCGATTCCACGCCTTCGAATCGGCATTCGAGGTCAACCTGCGCGCCCTGGGCATGCGCACCATCAACTCGACCCCCTCTCATCCGCAGACCTGCGGCAAGATCGAACGGTTCTGGCAGACCCTGAAGAAATGGCTGCGCGCCCGCCACTCCCGGCCACCGTCGATGAACTCAACGCCCTGCTCGAGGAGTTCCGCGGCTTCTACAACCACCACCGACCCCACCGTGCGCTGCGTGGAGCCACTCCGGCCGAAGCGTTCACCGCCACCGCAAAAGCCCGCCCAGCCGACCGGCCACTACCCGCACCGGTCTTCGTCAGCCACCACACCGTCGGCCAGAAGTCGGGCAACCTATACATCCCGCCCTACCGAGTCAACGTCGGACTGCGCTGGGCCGGCCACGAATGCGACATCATCCGCGACGGTGACCACATCGCGATCTTCAGCGGTAACCACTCGTCCGCGCCTTCACCGCCGACCCCCGCCGATACCACCAACCCGCCGACAAAAACACCCGAACCTACCGCACCCGCGAACCCAAACCAGCATCATGAGTGTCAGCGATGTCCCGAGACATAAGTGTCAGCGATGTCCCGAGACACCACAACATGCTCAGCGCGACCAACACACCGAAATCACACGGATGCGGCCTCGTTGAGCTCGTTGAGCGTGTTGCGTCGCGTCGAGGTACTCCTGCACCCAGCGCTCGATGACCGCCGAGGTCTTCTCGACCTTCGTGAACTGGCCGACGACCTGACCGACCGGGTTGAACGCGACGTCGACGGTCTCGTCCGGGTACTTGTGCGTCGCGGCGACGGCCAGCCCGGACACCATGAACTGCAGCGGCATGCCGAGCGGCTTGGGGTTGTCCGGGTTCTCCCAGGCCTCGGTCCAGTCGTTGCGCAGCATGCGGCCGGCTTGCCGGTGAACGAGCGGCTGCGCACGGTGTCGCGGCTGCCGGCCTTGACGTAGGCCGCCTGCTGAACCGGGGTGTTCTCGGCTTCCTCGACCATCAGCCACTGCGAGCCCGTCCAGGCGCCCTGCGCGCCGAGCGCCAGGGCCGCGGCGATCTGCTGGCCGCTGCCGATGCCGCCCGCGGCGAGCACCGGGACCGGCGCGACCTCCTTGACGACCTGCGGCCACAGCACGATCGAGCCGACCTCGCCGCTGTGCCCGCCGGCCTCGCCGCCCTGGGCGATGATGATGTCGACGCCGGCGTCGGCGTGCTTGCGCGCCTGCTATGGCGATCCGCACAGGGCCGCGACCTTGCGGCCCTCGGCGTGGATGTGCTCGATCATGTCCTGCGGCGGCGTGCCGAGTGCGTTGGCGATCAGTGTCATCTTCGGATGCTGGAGCGCCACCTCGACCTGCGGGGTGGCGGTCGCCTCGGTCCAGCCGAGCAGCTGCAGCGCGTTCGTTGTCCTCGGCGGTCAGCGGGACGCCGTGATCGGTCAGGATCTTCTTGGCGAAGTCGAGGTGTTCCTGCGGCACCATGTCGACCAGCATCTTCGCCAATTCGTCGGCGGAGAGGTTGAATCCATGCCCTCGTACTTGTTCGGGATCACGATGTCGACGCCATAGGTGTGGTCGCCGATGTGCTCGTCGATCCAGTTCAGCTCGATCTCGAGTTGCTCGGGGGTGAAGCCGACCGCGCCGAGCACACCGAACCCGCCGGCCTTGCTCACCGCGACCACGACATCGCGGCAGTGGGTGAACGCGAAGATAGGGAACTCGATGCCGAGTTGGTCGCAAAGGGGAGTGTGCATAGCAGGCTCCTGGTGGGCCGATAGGCGTCAAGAAAACTGAAACGTGTTCTAGTTTAGTACACCACGCCGGCCGCCGGGAGACCTGGCCCGTCGCGGTAACCCGAAGCACGGGCCAGCCTGCTCCGCGGCCAGCGCGGCCAGGCCGCGGCGCGGGTTCACCGGACGCGGATGCCCACCAGCGCCATCAGCGCGGCGTCCTCGTCCCCGTCGGCGTAGAAGTAGCTGCGCGTCCAGGTCGACGGCACCGGCGGCACAGAACTGCTGGACCGCGGCGGCCTTCTGCCTGCCCCAGATCACCGGCGCGGTGATATCGCCGGTGAGCAGGCCCGCGTCGTCGACTCGAAGTGGTTACACAACACGTGACGATCTCGAGGAGCGGGCGACGGGCTCGGCGTGGATCGTCAGCGCCGAGAGCTCATCACGACGGTGTGGCCGCGGCGCTGGTGGGCAAGCACGATCTCCCGCATCGCCGGGAAGACCCGCGGCCGCACCCGTTCACCGAAAAAGCGTTCGCCGATCTCGTCGAGTTCGGCAAGCGATTCGCCACGCAGATAGCCGGCGGCGCGCACCAGCAGACCGCTCGAAGTGCATCGCGGCCGAACTTGTACCGCATGACGCCTCGATCACGCCCATCACCTCGCCGACACGCGCCTGGCGGCGGCGGATGCGGTCGCCGGCGTGTGCGGTTGCGGTGAACCCGTCGACGAGCGTGCCGTCGAGATCGAAGAAAGCGCCGACCTGGGGCCCCGCCGGGCTGGCCTCGATCTGCGCGACCGGATCCGACCGATCTCGCGGCGCTCCAGCGGTCACATTGGGCTCCTCATATCAGGGAAGGATGATGGCCGACAGCCATGCTACGGGCGTAGTCGTGGCAGCTGGTTTAATCTGTGGCCGGGTCGAGCAGCCGACCACGGTAGGTTGGTCTTGCCGGGTTCAGGATGAAGCCTGCGCGACGCAGGCACTGATCTGTGCTCCTGCAGTATGCGAAGAGCGGCCTGACATGGAAGGTGAACCTTGGACGAGCAAGCAGCCGAAGGCACGGCTCCGACGGGGCGGCAGCTTCGTCGAACTGTGTCGTCACCGAACGATGGGTGGACCGCATGGCCGTGGTGGCGGTGTCCGGGGTCGTCGACATGCTCACCTCGCCCAGCTGGAGACCGCGATCAACACCGCACTGGACCAGAAGCCGGCGGCCTGGTCATCGACTTCACCGACGTCGAGTTCCTCGCCTCGGCGGGCATGGGCGTCCTGGTCGCCGCGCACGACAAGGCCGGGCCGAGATGACGTTCAGCGTCGTCGCCGACGGTCCCGCGACCAGCCGCCGCTCAAGCTGGTCGGCATCGCCGATATCGTCGCCTGTATCCGAGCCTGGAGAGGCCCTCGCGGCGCACCACGCGTAGGAAAGTCCGCGTAGGAACGTGCATTGCGGGGTAGCCACGACTGCCATGATCGATTCCATGCCGCCGGCTGACGTCGTCAGTGCCGAGCGCTTCGAGCGCTTCGGCCTCGACGCCGACGCCGGGGCAGTCGCCGGATCCGCCAGGAGTTCAAGCGTGGCTGCAGCAGTTCTACGATCTGGACCCGGTCCGGCGCCAGCGATCTGGTGCTGGCGATCAACGAAGGCCATGGCCAACGCCGCGGAGTTCGCCTACGTGCTGGCCGATCACCCCGGCACGATCGACGTTCAGGCCGCCTATGACCCCGGCGAGCACGAAGATGACGGTTGTTCGTCTGCGACTACGGGACCTGGCGCCCGCGACAGATCAACCCCGCGCCGCGGACCCGCGGCCGAGGCATCCCGTTGATGGAGGCGCTGGCGACGAGGCCACGATCGAGACCTCCGCCGACGGCACCCAGGTGCGACTCGAATGGAACGGCGTCACCCGAACCTGATCACGCCGGGCGGTAGACGCCCTTGCCGGTGACCAGCGGCAGGTCGAGCGTCGTCCGGATTCCGGGCGGCGGCGACAACGTCCGGGATGGCGTTCACGATCCGGCCCGCGGCAGCCAGGATCGCCGCATAGTTGTGGTCCCCATTGCGGCTGGTCGGGCAGACGTCCATGACATAGGACGGCTCGCCGGTGATCTCGACGCGGTAGGACCCGCCCTCTTGGGCCGGTGCGCCCAATCGGGCCGCAGATCGCCCGCAGTCGGGTGACGTGCTCGACGACGATGACCGGATCGCCGGCGACCATCCCTCGATCTGGAACCGCAGGGCCGCCACGGTGCCCTTGGCGATGCGGCCGACCGCGACGTCGAAATCCTCGGGAGCGGGTTCCTGCTCGACCGAATCCCTGATCTCGTCGATCTCGACGCCAAGACCGGCGGCCAGCTGACGGATGGCCGTGCCCCATGCCGATGCTGAGCACGCCGGGCTGAAAGAGGATCGGGCAGGTCGCCGATCTGGTTGCCGAAACCCATCACGTCGAACATGACGGTCGCGCCGTCATAGGTGGCGTAGTCGGCGATCTCCATCGTGCGGATCTGACTGATGCTCTGGCAGGTGCTCGCGAGCGCGAACGGCAGCAGATCGGTGGCGAAACCGGGATCGACGCCGGTGATGAACAAGCTCGCGTTGCCTTGCCGCGCCGCATCTTCCACCCGGTCGATGTGCTGTCGGGGATGACGCCCCACGGGTACTGCAGCGACGCCGGGGGCGGAGCCCACGACGTTGATGCCCGCTTCGAGCAGAGCCGCCGGACGTCGGCCAGCGCCTCGCCGGGTCGCACGTCCCCCATCGCGCAGTAGACGCGCAGTCCGGTTCGGCCGCGACGATGGCGCCCAGGTCGTCGACGGCGGTCACGCCGGTGGTCACGTCCAGCCCGGCGAGCTCACCGGCGTCCCTGCCCACCTTCGCCTCCGACGACACCCACACGCCGGTGAGGTCGAAGCGCTCGTCCTCGATGAGTTGGCGCAGCGCCAGGCTGCCGCAGTTACCCGTGCCGATCAGTGCCACGCGAATCGCCATGGCGAGCAGTATGCGGGCTCGCGGGCGAGCAAATAGGAACAGGTTCTAATTTGTGTACACCGGTGCGGTAGCCTGTCGCCCCATGGGACGCGTGGACGGAAAAGTGGCACTCATCAGCGGAGGGGCGCAGGGCATGGGCGCCGCGGACGCGCGGGCGCTGATCGCCGAGGGCGCCAAGGTGGTGATCGGCGACATCCTCGACGACAAGGGCAACGCGCTCGCCGACGAGATCGGCCGAGACGCGGAGCGTCGCTACGTGCACCTCGACGTGACCCAGGCCGAGCAGTGGGAGGCCGCGGTCGCGACCGCGATCGACGCGTTCGGCACGCTCAACGTCCTCGTCAACAACGCGGGCACGTGGCCCTCGGCCAGATCGGCCAGTTCGACATGGCGAAGTGGCAGAAGGTGATCGACGTCAACCTGACCGGGACCTTCCTCGGCATGCAGGCCCTCGGTGGAGGCCATGAAGGCCGCCGGCGGCGGCTCGATCATCAACATCTCCTCGATCGAGGGACTGCGCGGCGCCGTCATGGTGCACCCGTACGTCGCGTCGAAGTGGGCGGTGCGCGGCCTGACCAAGTCGGCCGCCATGGAACTCGGCGAGCACAACATCCGGGTGAACTCGGTGCACCCCGGTTTCATCCGCACCCCGATGACCAAACACTTCCCCGACAACATGCTGACTCCCGCTGGGCCGGCCCGGCCAGCCCGAGGAGGTCGCGACGTTCATCGTGTTCCTGGCCAGCGACGAGTCGCGTACTCCACCGGCGCCGAGTACGTGATGGACGGCGGTCTGGTCAACGACGTCCCGCACAAGGACTGTTCAACGAGCCTGACCTGCCTGACCCGAATCGTCGAACGACCCGGACCCTCGGCTGCGCCCGTTCGGGGGCCGGCCGGGTTCGCGGTGATGCGTTCCGGGACCAGAGCGGCTGCCCGACGGCCGCTCCGCCGTCCTGGGTGGGGATAATGGCCCCGCTCCTTCTCTCTGTGCTGTCCGGCGACTTCCCCCGATTTCCCCGACCCGACCGCCCCCGTCGAAGTCGAGCTCGCTGAAGGATGGTAATTTGCACCTCGGGCGCCGCCGAAGGCCTGAAGCCGACGCTCGCGGCCCGACCACGGGCCGGCTACACGGGCGGAGATGGCACTCAATTCCCCCGGATGCCTGCCACCGTGCTGCAGACGCTGCAAGGACGACGGCACGTACCCGAAACTCTACGACGGAACCAACCTGCTCGACGAGGTGCCACAGGACCTGTACAAGCAGGACTGGTGGTACCGCACCACGTTCATCGCGCCGGCCGGCCACACCACCTACCAGCTGGACTTCCCCGGCATCAACTACCGGGCCGAGATCTGGCTCAACGGCCACCTGGTCGCTGACGACGAAGCAGGTCGTCGGCATGTACGTCGACCACGAGCTCGACGTGACCCGATGGATCGAGCCCGGCCGAGACAACACGCTGGCCGTCAAGGTCACGCCCGAGCGCGCGCTTCAGGACGTCAACGGGGTGGAGCTGGCCGACAGCTGGTACGACTGGATCAACTGGAAATACCTGGGCTACAGGGCCCGGCAAGAATCCGGCCAACGGGAATTCGTTTGTCGCCGACCGCAATGCGGCATCTGGAAGCCGGTCTACCTGGGTGTCGGGCGCGGTGGCCCTCGGCCCTTCCACGGTGAACTCCAAACTGCCGCTGCCCGGGCACCGATTCCGCACGGTTGACGATCTACAGCAGTCCGCAACTTCTCGGCGCACAGGTCGCGGCGTTCTGCGCGCGACGATCAGCCGGCCGGCAAGCCCGACATCCGGGTCGAGCAGCCGGTCACGCTGGCCGCGGGGGAGCAACGCGAGGTCGCCTTCGCCCCGGACGAATTCGGTGAGCTGGCGGTCGAGCATCCCGACCTGTGGTGGCCGTACACGCTGGGCAAGCCCGCACCTCTACGACCTGCGAGCTGAGTTCCGCCGGTACAACCGCGCCGACCGACGCCAGCCGAGCTGCGCTTCGGTATCCGGACGTGTCCGAGCATCCGCGACCAGGACGCAGCAATCCCTGAGCTGGGCACGGGCGGCAACTTCTATCTGAAGGTCAACGGCAGGAAGTTCCTGGTCCGCGGCGCGGTGTACACACCCGATCTGCTGTTCGCCGACGACCCCGACCGGGACACCGCGACCCTGCGCTACGTCAAGGACCTCGGCCTCAACATGATGCGCCTGGAGGGCAAGTTCCCCGGCGAACGTCCGGGGAATGGCCGACGAATGGGCATCCCGCTGATGTCCGGGTGGATGTGCTGCAACCAATGGGAGAAATGGGCGCAGTGGGACGCCGAGGACGACCGGGTCGCACAGGACAGCCTGAGCTCGCAGATCCTGATGCTGCGGCTCACCCGTCGGCTTTCGTGTGGGCCAACGGCAGCGACGGCAGACCCCCGCCCGCCGTCCTCGGACTACCACGGCATCCTCTCGGAGCTGCATTGGCAGAACGCCGTCGTCGACACCGTGTCCTCCGTCACCAGAGACGCCAGCGGCGAGAACGTTTGGGATGGAATCCAGATGGCGGGTCCGTACAGTTGGCGGCCGCCGAGTACTGGTTCGCCGGACGGTACGGCGCCACGCGAGGCGCCACGGCCGAGCAGGGCGACAACGAACACATCCCGCCCTTGGCGAGCCTGACGCGAGTTCCTTCCGCCCGACAAGCTCTGGCCGATCAACGACGACTGGTATCTTCCATGCCGGCTCCAACCGAAGCAACGCCGCGCTGACCAGCATCCGTCGCGCCATCGACCGGCGCTACGGGTCGTCCAGCAGCGCCGAGAAGTTCACCCGCAAAGCCCAACTCGCGCACTACGAATCGACCCGTGCCCAGTTCGAGGCGTTCGCGGCCGGCGGCTGGGCCAGCCACAAGATGACGATCTACTGGATGCTGAACAACCACTGGCCGTCGTTCTTCGGCCACCTCTTCGACTACTACCTGCGGCCCGGCGGCGCGTATTACGGCGCCAAGAAGGGGCTGCGGCCGTTGTCGGTGGTCTTCGACTCCTACGCCACCGGCGACCACGGCCAGGCCGCACGTCACCGTCGTCAACCAGAGGCCCGGCGACCGGCGGGATCTGCGGGTGCGGGTCCGGGTGTATGACCTGCAGGGCCGGGTGCGCGAGGACCGGACGGCACAGCATCGACGTCGCCGCCGGCACCGCCGCCAGCGCCTGACGCTGCCCCGGGTGGCACCGGACTCCCGGGTCTTCTTCGTGCGCTGCGAACTGCTCGATGCCGCGGGCAGCGTTGCTCGGCGAGAACATCTACTGGCAGTCCCAGCGGCGCGACGACGTCGGAAATCCGGCGCAACGACTAGGCATTCGAGCTGCGGCAGGCCAGCTGGGCCGACATGACGCCGCTCAACACCATGCCGCGGGCACCTCTGGCGGTGACCGCGACCCGGGCGGCAGGGCGAGGACGCGTGGTCATCAGGCTGCACAACCCGGGCCGACGCAGATCGCTTCTTCGAGCGGGCCGAGATCCTGGCCACCGCGGACGGTGACGAGATCCTGCCGGTCGAGTACACCGACAACTACGTGACCGTCTACCCAGGGGAGACCGTCGAGATCCGCGGCACCGCGCTCGATCCGTCCGCCGCGGCCGGGTGGGTCCGGGTGTCCGGGTACAACACGGCCCCGGTCCTAGTGCCAGTGCGGTGACAGTTCCGGTGCGGTAGCACCGACGGCGGGAGCACGTGCGTAATGTCGTGTCCCGTGAGCGCACGGGCCGGAATCGTGGTGACGGGGACCGAGGTCCTGACCGGACGCGTCCAGGACCGCAACGGTCCCTGGCTCGCCGACCGACTACTCGAGCTGGGTATGGATCTGCGACACATCACGCTGTGCGGCGACCGCCCCGCCGACATCGAGGCGCAACTGCGGTTCCTTGCCGACCAGGGAGTCGATCTCATCATCACCAGCGGCGGTCTCGGGCCGACCGCCGACGACATGACGGTCGAGATCGTGGCCCGGTTCTGCGCCAGGGAACTGGTACTCGACGCCGGGCTGGAAGCCAAGATCGCAGACATCGTCACCCGCTTGATGGCGAGATACCCCGGCGTCGATGCCGAAGCGGTGCTGGCCGCCAACCGCAAGCAGGCGCTGGTACCGGCCGGGGCCGTCATCCTGGACCCGGTGGGCACCGCGCCCGGCGTCGTCATCCCGGGCACACCGACCGTGGTGGTGCTGCCGGGCCCGCCCCGGGAACTGCAGCCCATGTGGCAGGCCGCGGTCGCCACCGAGGAGGTCCAATCAGCGATCGCCGACCGCACCGCGTTCGAGCAGCAGACGGTACGGATGTTCGGTCTGCCCGAATCAGGGCTGGCCGACACGCTCCGCGACGCCGAACGCAGCGTCGAGGGTTTCGAGCGGTTGGAGATCACGACCTGCCTGCGGCGCGGCGAGCTGGAGATCGTCACCCGCTACGAACCGCAGCACGCCGCGGCCTACGCGGACCTGCTGACGGTGCTGCGCGACCGGCACGCGCGCGAGATCTTCTCCGAGGACGGCGCCCTGGTCGACGACCAGATCGCGGAGCTGCTCGACGGGCGCAGCATCGCCACTGCCGAGTCGTGCACCGCGGGGTTGTTGGCCGCCAGGCTCACCGAGCGGCCCGGCTCGTCGAGGTACGTCGCCGGCGGCGTGGTGGCCTACTCCAATGCGGTCAAGTCCGAACTGCTCGGGGTCGATCCCGCGCTGATCGAACAGCACGGCGCGGTGTCGGAGCCGGTGGCCGATGCGATGGCCCGCGGTGCGCTGCACCGCTTCGGCGCCGACACCGCGGTCGCGATCACCGGGATCGCGGGGCCCGGCGGCGGCACGCGAGACCAAGCCGGTCGGCACGGTGTGCTTCGCGGTGGCGCTGGCCGACGGCACCGGGCGCTCGTCGGTCACCCGAACGACGACCATGCCAGGCAACCGCGCCGATGTCCGAGAACGCTCGACGACCGTCGCGATGCATCTGTTGCGGCGCACCCTGATCGGCGGACGATAGGGTGGGCACGACACAGCCCGGAAATGGAGACTCATCGATGGTTGACACCGCCGAGCGGCAGGCAGTCTCGGCGCTCGCCGAGGGGTCCGGTTGGAATCACCGGGTCGCCGATCGCAGCGACTACTTCGACAAGGGAATCGTGCGGGTGCACATCGTGTGGCGGGGTGACACCGCGATCAGCGGCGGCACGCTCTATCACGACGACTTCCTGCAGACCTACAGCAGAGATCTGGCGACGGTGACCGGTTGGCTGAAGCGCTGACCGAAGCTCGTCAGTGGTTGTCGCGTCAGCGCTGTCAGGCTTGTCGGAGGCGTCCCACATGTCGCTCATCGTCTTCATGATCGCCTCGGCCTCGCCCAGCCCACCGAGATGGCTCTCGCCGGGCAGCGGTGTGAACTCGGCGTCGGGCAGCATCGCGACGACGTGCTGGCCGTGCGCGAACGGCACGATGTGGTCGCAGTCGCCGTGCCACCAGCGCACCGGAACCTTGACCTCGTCGAGGCGGAACCCCCAGTCCCTGGCGAACACGACGACGTCGGCGAATGGTGCCGCCAGTTGTTTACGGCTGCCGTTGAGCAGGTCGTCGAGGAACATCGCCTTGAACTCCGGCCGCACCAGCAGGCGGCGGTCGCCTTCGGGCGAGATGCTCGCGTACAGGTACAGGGCCGGCTCGGCGACCGGCTTGATCAGCCGGATCAGCCCCGTGGCGACCACGCTGAGCGGAGCCCCGACGTGTTCGAGCAACGGCGCCACCGGCAGCCCCACCTTGCCCATGACCCCGCCGCCGATGCCGTCCGCGCCCGCGGGTCGGGGCGACGCCGCCGAGCACGCCGACGGCGACCACCCGGTCGGGCATCGCCGCGGCGCAGCCCAGCGTGTACGGGCCACCGCCGGAGAGCCCGATGATCTCCATCTTGTCGATGCCAAGGGTGTCGGCGATCGTGCGCAGATCCTCGGCGAAGTCGATGACCTTCGGGTACTCGTGCGGCGTCGACGAGCCGATGCCGGGACGGTCGACGCCGATGAGCCGGATCTGATGCTTCTCGGCGTAGATCCGGGCCTCGACGGGGATCTGCCGGCGCGCGCCGGGGGTGCCGTGCAGCCAGAAGATCGCCCGGCCCTGCGGGTCACCGAACTCGGCGAAGCCGATCCGGCGGTCGGTGCCGACGGCGACATTGCCTTCAAGCTTGGGACGAGCGATGTCGACAGACATGGGCAGAGTGTCCCATGTGTCAGTCGGGCGCCGATTCGCTCCCGCGACAATCGTTCATGTACTCGCTGTCGCGAACAGATAGGAGCCGACCGTGGTCAGCCGGTCGTCGGCGCCTTCGTCGTACATGTTCACCCGCACCGCGACGCGTGCCGGCCGCTCCGGGCACCGGCTCGGTCTCGACGCGGAACGGTCCTGCCTTGCCGCGGGCGACGAACATCACGTGCGACGAAACACCGTGCAGCCGGTCGGTCCCGGCGACCTCGGCGGCGCGGTGGCGCGCCGCGGTCTCGAGCACGACGAACTGTGGACCGATGTGCAACGCGGCGTCGGGAGACGCGACGTCGACCGACAGCTCGGGAAGCGCCCAGTACCCGTCCGGGCGCAGCCGCGCGCCGAAGACCTGCCACAGCGGGGGCAGCTCGGGGGAGTCGAAGATCTCGAGGGGATTGGCCTCCATCCGCTGCAGACCTTCGGGCGGTATGCCGATGCTGATGCCCTGGCCCTCGGTCAGCGCCAGCACCCTGGCGGGGTCGTCGGCGTCGACGATCTTCGAGCGGCTGTACCCCATCTGCCTGCCGCGCTTGAGCTCCTCGGAGATGATCTCGATGCGGCTGACGCCGACGCCGGGGTCGAGGATCTGGCAGGAGTGGATCACCGGGTTCGGGACCGCCTCGAGATCGGACATGTGGCCGCCTTCGGGTGACGCGATGCCGAGCACCGCCAGCAGCAGTCCGCCGGCGCCGTCGCGCATGTCGCTGCGGATCGTCACGGTGTTGTCCACCGGCCCGAGATCCATCTGGGCGTAGCTGCGGCCGATGTAGCGGTAGCTGAGCAGCCCGCCCCATCGCCTGCGCAGTTCCGCGGCGTACTCCTCGGGCGAATCCGCCAGTTCCCGAATGTCTCTCAGCATCGCGCCCCCCTCGATCAGCGACCGCCGACCCATCCTGGTGGTCTGCGGCCGGCCCACGGTACCGCCGCTTCCAGCTGCGCGGCCAGCTTCAGCAGGATCGTCTCGTCGGGCGCCATCAGCTGGACCCCGATCGGGCAGACCGTCGGCAGTGGCACGCCAGCGGCAGCGACACCGCGGCCCAGCCGGTCACGTTGGCCAGCGATGTCCAACCGGTGGTGGCGAACTCGACGTCGAAGAACGCCCGGGTCGATCCCCGCGGCTGGTCGAGCAGACCGTACGGCGGCGGCGATGTGAGCAGCGTGGGCACCAGCAGGACGTCGTGCCCGGCCAGCTGTGCGGCGAACCGCCGAGTCTGGGCGTGCACGGCCGCGATGGCGCCGGCGTATGCGATGCCCGTCGTGTGGAACCCCTCGCGCACCATCACCCAGGTGCTCGGCTCGAACTCGTCCTCGCGCGGTTCCCGGCCCAGGTGACCGCGGGCCAGGTCATACAGTTGCGCGTTGCTGACGGTGTGCAGCACCGCGATGGCGTCGGCGACGGCGTCCGCGTCGATGTCCGGGGCGCCGGGCTGCGACGAGATGTCCGAGCTCGGCAAGCACGTGCCCCGGCCCGTTCGACGGCGGCGACGACGCCGGGCTCGGTGGCCGGGCCGGGGAACGGCGACGCGGTGGCCATCAGGATGCGCTGCGGCGCAACCGGTTCGGCGATGGCGTCCAGGAACGGCATCGCCGGGACGGGCGCCGAGTACGGATCGCCGACACCGGCGCCGGTGACCACGTCGAGCAGCGCGGCGCTGTCGCGGACGGTGCGGGTCAGAGCGTGCTCGTTCACCAGGCCTTCGAGCCCTGCCCGGCACCGGGGGCGAACGAGGTGCGGGCGCGGCGTGGTTTGAGTCCGACGAGACCGCAGCAGGCCGCGGGCACCCGGATGGAGCCGGTTCCGTCACCGCCCGAGGCCGCGGGCACGATGCCCGCCGCGACGGCCGCGGCCGATCCGCCGCTGGAGCCGCCTGGGGTGATCGTCGGCGACCACGGGTTGGCGGTCGCGCCGAACAGCGACGGTTCGGTGGTGCAGTGATTGCCCCACTCGGGGGTGTTGGTCTTGCCGAAGACGACCAGTCCGGCGTCCAGGTAGCGCTCGACGATCCACGCCGACTCGGCTGCGACGTGGGTCCGCAGCGCGCGGGATCCCATCGCCTCGGGCGCGCCGGCCAGCGATGCGCCAAGGTCCTTGAGCAGGAAGGGAACTCCTGCCAGCGGGCCTGCCGCGCCGGCACGCAGACGCCGGAGGCGTCGAGCGCGGCGGCCTGCGCGCGGCCGCGGTCGAAGAGGTCGGCGATGACGGCGTTGAGGTCGCGCCCCGATCCAGCCGGAGATCGCGGCGTCGAGCAGCTCGACCGCCGACACCTGGCCCGCGGCGGCCAACCCGGCCTGGCCGACCGCGTCGGTGTCGGCGAGTTCGAACGCCGTCGGGGTATCCATGACGCGGATCATCCTGCGCTTCGCGGGAACCGGCAACTCGGCGCCAAACCTGTTGGGCCGCAGAACTTTCAGGATGGCCGGGTACGCCATCGGATCAGCCCCGCTGCGACTGCATCCGCTTGCCGGCCTTATCGCCGTCGGTGCGCAGCACCGAGTCGGTGATCGTCAGAGCGATCAGGATGTCGGCGGCGGTGATGAACAGACCCCACCAGTACATCCATCGCAAAGTCGGGTCCGGCTGAGCGGAAAAATACACGATGAGAAAGATCGGCCCGACGATGCCGACCACGAACATCATCAGCTGAATACGTACATACAGCCACAGTGTGGACATCGGGCGAAAGTCTCCCGCACCCGCCCCGGCGCGTCAAGCAGCCGCGGCGATCGCGGCACTGCGACTGACCACGGCCTGATTATCGGAAACCATTTGGCCTGCAGCAACTTTCGCTCACGAATCAGGCCGGTACGACGATGGTCAGCTGGTCGCCCCGGCGTTCGACCCGCATCTCGGCGCGCCGGGCCAGCGCCGCCACGGCGGCGGCATCGCCGGGCTCGGATCTGCTGGTCGACAACGCACGCGCCAGCCGTCCCTTGTGCGCCTTGTTGAAGTGGCTGACCACGGTCCGGCGCCCGTCGGCATGCTCGGCGACCACCTCGACGGTGACCGCGCCGGCCACTCTGCCCAGTGCGGCATAGGAACCGGACCGCAGGTCGACGACCAACTCATGCTCGGCGATCCCCGCCAGCACCGGTTGGAGCGCCGGACGCCAGCGCGCGGCCAGCGTGGGCCGACCCGGCAGCCGGGAGGCCGCCGAGAGCCGATACGCCGGGATCAGGTCATCGGCACGCAACAGCCCGAACAGTGCCGAGACGACGGCCAGCCGCGACCTCGCCCGGGAGGCAGCGGCGCCGTGCAGCGAGTCGATGTCCAAGGCGTCGTACAGCACACCCGTATAACGAACGATGGCGGGCATCGTCGACGCCGTACGCAACGCCGCGTTGCGGTCGATCTCGGCGTCCTGGGCCGCCGAGATTCCCAGGGCACGCCTGCTCGCCGGACGGTCGGCCGCCAACTCGATCAGCTCGTCGACCAGTTCGGTGCGCAGTGGTCGGAGAGCGGGTGAACTCAACGCTTCCATTGCCAGGGCCGGTCCATCACCAGCCGGTTCGCTTCGTCTCCGACGGTGGCAGCAGCACGATCACGGCACCGACGCTAGCGCGCCCCCCGATCAATGCGAATCGGGCGCGCTACCGCACCAGCAGTGGTCGTTTGGCGCGCCCGATTCACCGCGCCCCAGTGCGAGAAGCAGCGGAACCCGCTGCTCGGCCTCGGTGAGTGACCCATGCTGGCCGACCAGCGAAGATTCGATCGGTTCCGCGGCCCGCCGCAGCATCCCCGAGCGAGCCCCTGGCGGCCGCGACGACATCACCTATTCGCAGGCGGACATCGTCGGCGACCCGGTCGCCGAACCACCCCGCCGCGATGGCTTCCTCGCCGCGTCACCACCCAGGCCCGGTCACCGAGGACCTCCCGCCAGACGGCCAGCACACGTCACGCGCCTGCGCGGGTGTAGACGTGCCGAGCCCGCACCTCCCCGCCGATCGCGTCCACACCGTCGCGCAGTGACTCGGTGGCGTCGATGTCGACCACCTCGGCCTCGTCGATGGCCACCATGCCGTGATCGGCGACCACCGCAAGCAGACCCCCGCTCGGCAATCCCTCCACGATCGACTCCACCAGCGTGTCGACCTGTCGCAGCTGCATCCGCCACGCCGCCGAACCGGGCCCGTGCAGGTGGCCCACCAGGTCGAGATCGGCGTGATACCCGTAGCAGAACCCGCCCTCTGCCAGCGCGGCCCGAACCGTGGCGGCCAGATCGCCGAGCGCGTGCACGCCGACGTAGCGGCCGCCACGCAACACCGCCCGGGTGAGCCCCGATCCGCCGAACTCGGCGCCGCGAGATCACGCTGACCGCGACGCCCGTCGACGCCGCCCGTTCGAAGACCGTCGGCCTGGGCTGCACCCTCTCGGGGACCGCGGCGTCGCGCAGATCCTCACCCCACGGGTGAGGACGCCATCGCAGCGCGTTGATGACCCCGACGTCCGGCAGCCGGAACGACATCCCGACCATGCCGTGCTCGCCGGATCGGCACCCCGTGCCCACCGCGGCCAGCCCGGCCGCCGTCGTCGAGGGGAACCCGACCTGCAGCGTCGGTCCGCGCAGGCCGGCGAGCACCGGCGCGTCCGCGGCGTAGCTGTCCAGGAGCTCCGCGCCCAGGCCGTCGATCAGCAGCAGGCACGCCCCCGCGACGTCGTCGGGCAACGGGATGCGCGGCTCGAAACCGGCGACGCCCATCGCGGCCAGCACCGACGGCGCCACATCGGCCAGATGGGGGAGTGCCGGATCGAGGCGCGGTAGGTCCACCTCAGAACTGCGGGAGCCGGACCACCTGCACGAAGAACTCGTCGATCTGGCGCACCGCATTCATGAACTGATCGAGGTCGACCGGCTTGGTCACGTATGCGTTCGCGTGCAGCTTGTAGCTGCGCAGGATGTCCTCTTCGGCCGACGAGGTGGTCAGCACGACCACCGGGATGTGGCTGAGGTTCGGGTCGGACTTGATCTTCTCCAGCAGCTGCCGCCCGTCGTACTTCGGCAGATTCAGGTCGAGCAGGACCAGGTCGGGACGGGGCGCACCTTCGTAGGCGCCGCGCTGGTACAGGAAATCCAGGCCCTCCTCGCCGTCGTGCGCGACGTGCAGGTTGTTGTTGATCTTGTTGTGCTCGAAGGCTTCCCGCGTGATCAATTCGTCTCCCGGGTCGTCCTCGATGAGCAGGACGTCGATGGCGCGTTCAGCGGGTGTCATGTCGTCGATCCTTCCAGGATGGGGGTCGCGGTGTCATCCACGGCGACCGGCAGAGTGAAGCGGAAGCGGGTGCCGTCGGTGTAGGACGTGTCGATCCAGATGAGCCCGCCGTGCTGCTCGACGATCTTCTTGCACAGCGCCAGCCCGATTCCGGTACCGGTGTAGGCGTCGCGGCCGTGCAACCGCTGGAAGATGACGAAGACCTTGTCGACGAACTCCGGCGGCGATCCCGATTCCGTTGTCCGACAACGAAAAAGACCAGTTCTGGTCGTCGTCGTCGACCGGTCCGGCAGTCGATCACGATGCGGGGCGCTACCCCGTCGCGGCGGAACTTCACGGCGTTGCCGATCAGGTTCTGCCACATCATCGCCAACAGCGTGGGGTCGCCCTTGATGGTCGGCAGGCCGGCGGGCGGGCGCTCGATCACCGCGCCCGACTCCTCAACGGCCGTCGCGAGATTCGCCAGGGCGGCGTCCAAGGCGGCGTCCAGGTCGACGTCGGTCTCGGTGGCGTTGAGCCGTCCGACCCGCGAGAAGGTCAGCAGGTCGTTGATGAGCACCTGCATGCGCTTGGCCCCGTCGACGGCGAAGGCGATGTACTCGGTTCCCCGCTCGTCGAGTTTGTCGCCGTAACGCTTCTCGAGCAGCTGGCAGAACGACGCGACCTTGCGCAGCGGTTCCTGCAGATCATGGGAAGCCACATAGGCGAACTGCTCCAGTTCGGCGTTGGAGCGCCGCAACTCCTCGGCCTGGGCGTCGAGCGCGTCGGCGGCCGCCCGCGACGCCTCGAGCTCGTCCACGATCCGTTGCCGCATGTTCTCGACGTCGTTGGCGATACCGCGGATGTCGCTGCGGCCCCCGCGGGTGGATGCGTTCCCCGAAGTTTCCTTGCGCGATGCGCCGGCACGCTGCGGCCAGCGCGTCCAGCGGGCGCACCAGCGCGCGCCGCAACAGCACCGCCAACAGCACGATCGTCACAGCGAACGCGGCGAGCATCGCCGCCAGCGACAGCGCTGCGCCAGGACCGGATCTGGTCGAGCTCCGTCGATGCCGTCGGTGCGCGCCTGCACGAGGTGCTCGTTCTGCGCGTCGAAGAGTGCACGCAGACGGTCGAATTCGGTCTTACCGAGCGCGCTGGACTCGGCGGCGGCCTCGGGCATCACCGGCTCGAACGGCGGCGATGAGGGGCTCGGCATACGACGTGCGCCAGGAACCGGCGGCCTGCTCGATCGCATCCAGATCGCCGAGCAGATCCGGGCGATCCTGTTCCAGCAGCCGGATGTCCGCGGACGCCTCCTGCTCGACCCGGCTGCCCTCGTCGTAGGGTGCCAGGAACTGCGGGTCCGCGGTGATCACGTAACCGCGCACCGCCGTCTCCTGATCGCGCAGCGCCGCCTGCAGCTGATACGCAGCGACGCGCGCGGGCTGGATGTTCTCGATGAGGTGACGGGATACCTGATCGGTCCGGTTCAGCAGCAGCGCCACGGCGATGCCGCCGCCGAGAACCACCACGCCCATCACCGACAACACCAGGTACTGCCAGCCCTGCGACGGTCAGTTCAGCCGCCCGGCCCGGCGCTGGGACGGCTGGAGTCATCGGGACCTGTTTCGCGCAAGCGCTCATCGGGACTGCTCTTCGCGCAAGCGCTCATCGGCTCGGTCCGCTCGACCCGCACCACCGCAATGTCGTCACCGATCCCACCGTGGGACTGCGCCCTCTCCTCGACGGCGTCGATGAGTGCGTCGACGAACGCGCGACCGGGCAGGGCAGCCAGCGAACGGGCCAGCTCGAGCAGCCCCGCTTCTCCCAGCCGCTCGTTGCCGCGTCCGATGTGTCCCTCGAACAGACCGTCGGTGATCAGCACCAGGCCTTTACCCTCGGGCAGCTCGACCTGCTGCGGCTGCCCAGTCGCCGGCACGCAGGCCCAGCGCCGGGCCGCCGGGCGGCTCGACCCACTCCACGGTCCCGCCGCCGTGCAGCAGCATGCCGGGGTGGCCGGCCCGCACCGCGGTGATGTGCGAGCCCTCCGGCGGGATCGCCAGGCTGAGCACCGTCGCGAAGATCCCCTTGCCCGCCCGTTCGGCACGCAGAATCCGCTCCAGCTGCCGCATCCGATCGGACCCCCGAAGATTGGCGAAAGTCAAAGCGCGCCAAGCGATTCGTAGCGCCACGCCGAGGGCGGCTTCGTCCGCCCCATGGCCGGCCACGTCGCCGATCATCACGTGCACGGTGCGGTCCGGCGTCTGCACGAAATCGTAGAAATCGCCTCCGAGCAGGGCGTTCTCCCGGCTGGGCCGGTACTGGGTGACGATGTCGACACCGGGGTTGTCCAGCAGCAGCGGTGAGGGCAGCAGCCCGCGTTCCAGCCGGGCGTTCTCCCGCGCCCGCAGCTGGCTGGCATGAAGATCGACCGCCGTCAGCTCGGCGCGCTTGCGCTCGATGGCATAGCGCACTGCGCGCCGCAGCATCTCGGGATCCACCCGGCCCTTGACCAGATAATCCTGCGCGCCCGACGCAACGGCAGAGACCCCGAAATGCTCGTCGTTGAGTCCGGTGAGGACGACGACGGGGATGGTCGCGTCCTGCTTGGCGATGCGGGTCAGCCCGTCGATCCCGTCGGTGTCGTGCAGATGCAGGTCCAGCAGGACGCAGTCGGGGCGGGCGATGGCGATCTCGTGCTCGGCCTTGGCCATGGACTCAGCCCAGACCACCCGGGCGGCGAACCGGGCGTCGGCGATCAGCTCTTCGACCAGAATCGCGTCGGCACGGTCGTCCTCGACCAGCAGCAGCGACAACGTCTCGCCGTCACTCGGCACGCGCATGTGCCCCGGAATCCTCGTCGGCGGCCGCCCGTGGCGCGCACCGATTCCCTCGATTGCCAATTTTCCGACTATATCTTGGGCGGCGCGCGGCGCGGTCACCGTACCGGCTCGGCGTTGCGGGCCGCCGTCCCGGCGCCGGCGCTGGTAAATTGCGACCGGTCGGCGCTCGTGAACGGGGGGAGCGGACCCGTCCCATTTCCATCGATCCACGAGCGCGACGAGCATCGAAACGACCGCCAATCCTGACGAAATGAGTCGTGTGCGCACCGGAGAGATCAAGGCCCTGTCCGGCCTGCGCATCCTCGCGGCCCTGTGGGTTGTCCTCTTTCACTTCCGGCCGCTACTGGCTGCGTCGTCGCCGGGGGTCAGCAGCGCGCTGGCGCCGGTCCTCAACGCCGGGGCGCAGGGCGTCGATCTGTTCTTCATCCTGAGCGGTTTCGTGCTGACGTGGAACTACCTCGACCGGATGGGGGAGTCCTGGTCGACACGCGACACGCTGCACTTCCTGTGGTTGCGGCTGGCGCGGGTGTGGCCGGTTTATCTGGTGACGATGCATCTGGCCGCCGCGTTCGCCGTCTTCACGCTCTACGTGGGTGGATTTCCGCTACCGCCGCCGGTCATCGAATCGATCAACTCGATCAGCTGGATCAAGCAGGTGCTGCTCGTTCAGCTGTGGTTCCAGCCGTTCTTCGACGGGTCGAGCTGGGACGGTCCCGCATGGTCGATCAGCGCGGAGTGGCTGGCGTACTTGCTGTTCGGCGGTCTGGTGCTGATCATCTTCCGGATCGCGTCAGCCACCCGAGCGCGTGGCTTGATCTGGCTGGCGGTCGCGGCTGCGATGGCTCCGATGCTGTTGCTGCTGACCCACGGTGTGTTCTACACCCCGTGGAGTTGGCTACCACGCATCGTCATGCAGTTCACCGCGGGTGCGCTGGCCTGCGCGGCCGTGCGCAAACTCGTGCTCTCCGACCGGAGCCGGAAAGCGGCCGGGCTGACGGCACTGCTGATCTGCGGTGTGATGATCGGTGGGCTGTATCTGCTGGACGCGTATCCGCCAGGCGACATGCTCGACGCAGGCGGGCTCGTCGACGTGCTGTTCGTGCCGCTGGTGATAACCCTGTCGATCGGCGCGGGCGCGCTGCCTGCACTGCTGTCCACCCGGGTCCTGGTGTACCTCGGCCACATCTCGTTCGGCCTGTACATGGTCCACGAAATCGTGCACACGGCGTGGAACTGGGCGGTCCTGCAGTTCCAGATCGTGCTGACCCCGAGCTGGTCGGCCAAGTTCATCGTGCTCGGCCTGATCGTGCTGGCCGGTGTGCTGGCGGCTCTGCTGTATCACCTGGTCGAGGAGCCTGCGCGGCGATGGATGAGGCGCATGGTCGAGCCCAAGGTGCCGCGCGCCGCGAGGTCCGCCGACCCTCCGCCGGGCAGGCTGCAATCCGTGGTCACGCGCGCCGGATAACGTTCTCCACGCGCGGCGAGTCGGCCACCGTTCGCGGCACCGCCGACCCTAGGCTGGTCCGGTGCGTCGGCCGTTGAGATTCCTGCTCACCCTCGCTGTGCTGGTCGGCACACTCACCGCGCAGGTTCCCCAAGCCCAGCATCACGACGTCCGCCTGCTGGACTACGCCGTGAACCGCATCGCGGTGATCGGCGATTCCTACACCGCCGGAAGCGACGAGGGCGGCAACGGCCCGACGGGGTGGACGACCCAGGTGTGGCGCGCGCTCACCCAACACGGGATCGCCGTCACGCCGACGGTGGCCGCCGAGGGCGGGGCCGGATACTGCACACGCGGGATGCACGGCAGCGTCTTCGAGGACCTGACCGTGCGAGCGGTCAAACCCACCGATGTGCTCGTGGTGTTCTTCGGATCGCGCAACGACAAGGATGTCGACCCGACTCGGCTGTCGATCGCGATGTACGGCACGTTGAAGTTGGCCCGCCAGATCGCCCGGTCGGCGAAGTTCCTCGTGGTCGGGCCGCCGTGGCCCAGCGCCGATCCACCGCCGACGATTCGGCGAATTCGCGATGTGCTCGGCTATCAAGCCGAGCTCGCCGGGGCGACCTTCGTCGACCCGATCGCCGCCCGCTGGTTCGTCGGGAAGCCCGAGCTGATCGGCGCGGACGGCGTACATCCCACCGACGCCGGCCACATGTACATGGCGGAGAAGCTCGCCCCGACGATCGGCGCCCAGCTCAACCCGTACTGACTTCGAGCACGAATACCGGAAAAGGGGGCCCGGCGGTTTCCCGGGCGCCCCCTTTCCGTGTGCTGGGCTGTTAGTCGAGTCCCTTGCCCGCGTCGTAGCGGTCGGCGTCAAGCACCTTCGACCACGCCGCGACGAAGTCCTTGACGAACTTCTCCTTGGCATCGTCCTCGGCGTAGACCTCAGCCACCGCCCGCAGTTGCGAGTTCGAGCCGAAGAGCAGATCGACACGGGTGCCGGTCCACTTCTGCGCCCCGCTGGCACGATCGGTGCCGACGTAGGTTCCGTCGTCTGCGGGCGACGGCTTCCACTCGGTGCCCATGTCGAGCAGGTTGACGAAGAAGTCGTTCGTCAGCGTTCCCGGCGTGCCGGTGAAGACACCGTGCTTCGTGTCACCGAAGTTGGTGCCGAGCACCCGCAGGCCGCCCACCAGAACCGTCAGCTCGGGAGCCGACAGGCCGAGCAGGTTCGCACGGTCCACCAGCCGGAACTCGGCAGGCAGTTGGCCTCCTTTGCCCAGATAGTTGCGGAAACCGTCGGAGCCGGGCTCCAGGTAGGAGAACGACTCGACGTCGGTCTGCTCCTGGGTGGCATCGCCACGCCCGGAGGTGAAGGGCACCGCGATGTCGAACCCGGCATCCTTGGCCGCCTTCTCGACACCGACCACACCGCCGAGCACCACCAGATCGGCGAACGACACCCTGGTGGCTTCGGAGTTGAAGGACTGCTGGATCTCCTCGAGCTTGCGGATCACCTGGGCCAGCTCGTCGGGCTCGTTGACCTCCCAGCCCAGCTGCGGCTGCAGTCGGATCCGGCCGCCGTTGGCGCCACCGCGCTTGTCACTGACACGGAACGACGACGCGGCCTTCCATGCGGTCGAAACCAGCTGCGACACAGTCAGACCCGAGTCCAGGATCGCCGCCTTGAGAGAGCCGACCTCGTCGGCGGACAGCGCGGTGCCCGCCGGGACGACGTCCTGCCACACCCAGGTGGTCTCGGGAACCTCGGGGCCGAGGTAGCGGACCACCGGCCCCATGTCGCGGTGCAGCAGCTTGAACCAGGCTTTGGCGAACTCCTCGGCGAGCTCGTCGGGATGGTCGAGCCAGCGGCGGGTGATCCGCTCGTAGATAGGATCCTCCCGCATTGCCAGATCCGAGGTCAGCATCGACGGGTGAGTCTTCGCCGTGCCGAAAGCCTCCGGCACCGAGTTGGCCCAGCCGCCGTCCTTCGGCCGCCACTGGTTGGCACCCGCGGGACTCTTGAACAGCTCCCACTCGTTGCCGTAGAGGATCTCCAGGTAGCTGTTGTCCCACTTGGTCGGGGTGTGGGTCCAGATCACCTCGAGACCACTGGTGATGGCGTCCTTGCCGACACCGGTGCCCTGCGGGTTGTGCCAGCCCAACCCCTGCAGCTCCAGCGGAGCGGCCTCGGGCTCCGGGCCGACGAGCTCGGCGTCGCCGTTTCCGTGCGTCTTGCCGAAGGTGTGTCCACCGACGATCAGCGCCGCGGTCTCCACGTCGTTCATCGCCATCCGGCCGAACGTCTCGCGGATGTCGATCGCGGACCCCAGCGGATCCGGATTGCCGTTGGGGCCTTCGGGATTGACGTAGATCAAGCCCATCTGCACCGCAGCGAGGGGGTTCTCCAGATCCCGCTTGCCGGTGTAGCGCTTGTCGTCGAGCCACTCGAGTTCGGGGCCCCAGTAGACGTCCTCCTCGGGCTCCCAGCGGTCCTCGCGGCCGAAGGCGAAGCCGGCCGTGCTGAAGCCCATGTCCTCGAGCGCGACGTTGCCGGCATAGACGATCAGGTCGGCCCAGGACAGGTTTTTTCCGTACTTCTTCTTGATCGGCCACAGCAGGCGGCGCGCCTTGTCCAGGCTCGCGTTGTCCGGCCAGCTGTTCAGCGGCGCGAACCGCTGCATGCCTGCACCGCCCCCGCCCCGGCCGTCCTTGACGCGGTAGGTGCCCGCGGCATGCCATGCCATCCGGATGAAGAACGGGCCGTAGTGACCGAAGTCGGCAGGCCACCACTCTTGCGAGGTGTGCATCACCTCGACGATGTCGGCGCGCACCGCGTCGACATCGAGGGTCTGGACCGCGGAGCTGTAGTCGAAGTCCTCGTCCAGCGGGTTGATGACATCGGGGTTCTTCTGAAGGATCTTCAGGTTGAGCTGGTTCGGCCACCAGTCACGGTTGCTTCCGCCTTCCACGGGCGCGGTGACGCGACCGAAACCGGCGGGGCAACCACCTTCGGTCTGGTCGGTCTGGGCCTCTCCAATCGGCGGGCTGTCTTCAATCGAACGATCCTCAGGCACAGCATTTCCTTCCGTGAGTGGTGAATTGGCTGTGATCACGGGTGTGATCGGGAAGTCTCTTTCAGCGAGCATTCGGGGCACAGGCCCCAGTAGACGACCTCGGCCTCGTCGACGACGAAGCCGTCCAAACTGCCTACCGGGTCGGAGGGGGTCAGGCAGGGAGCCTCGCCGACCGCGCAGTCCACGTCGGCGATGGTGCCGCAGAAACGGCACACCAGGTGGTGATGGTTGTCGCCCACCCGCGTTTCGTACCGGGCGACCGATCCGGAGGGTTGGATCTTGCGTACCAGACCGACCGCGGTGAGCGCCGCCAGCACGTCGTAGACGGCTTGCCGGGAGACGTCGGGCAGAACGGTTCGCACCGCACCGAATATCGTGTCGGTCTCGGCGTGTGGATGCTCCTGTACTGCCTCGAGGACGGCCACCCTCGGACGCGTCACGCGCAAGTCCGCGCCGCGGAGCAGCTCCGCGTAGTCCGACGTCACATATAGAGTCCTACGCTCTTTTCTGGACTGAGTCAAGTATTTCTCCGCAGGTGGTTCCAGCTGCCCTGTTAGGGTGCCTCAATGATCCGAAATGTGGTTCTCGCCAAGCTGAAAGCGGGCTACGACGCCGCCGAGTTGGAGCGGATCCAGGAGGGTTTCCGCAGTCTGAACTGTCCGGGTACGCAGCAGTACACCGTGGGTACCGACGCCGGCCTGCGAGAAGGCAACTGGGATTTCGTGATCGTCGCCGACTTCGTGGACGCCGCCGCATACCGCGGGTACGACGAGGACGCCGAGCACAACCGGTGGCGGGCCCGGCTCGCACCGCTCATCGACCAGGTGGCCCGCGCCCAGTTCGAGCTTCCCGACTAGCTTTACCGGGCGTAGCGTCGCGCAAACGTGCCGAGGATGGCCATCGGATGATCCACTATCCGTTGTCGCGCTGCATCTTTGAGAGAGTCGGCGGTCTCGGGGGCGAAGTATCCGTGGTTCTTGTAGACGTCGATGCGGGTACAGATGCCCTCGACGTCGAGCTCGGGGTGGAACTGGGTGGCATACACATTGGTGCCGACCCGGAACGCTTGGACAGGGCAGTCGGCCGAACTGGCCAGGCACGCGACATGGGAGGGCAGCGACGACGCCGCCTCCTTGTGGCCGCCGAACGCATCGAAGGAGTCCGGCAGCCCCGCGAACAGCGGATCGTCGCGGCCCTGCGCGGTGAGTTCCACGGTGATCGCCCCCACCGGTTCGCTGTGGCTGCGGTCCACGACCGCGCCGGCGGCAGAGCCCAACGTCCCTACGCCGTAACAACATCCGAGGAACGGGAAGTCACGCGCGATGACCTCGGCCAGAAGGCCGGCCAACTCCACCTCGACGCGCCGCTGGGTCGGCGACTTCGCACCGGGCTCGTCACTGACGTTGTACGGCCCACCGCCCAGCACGATGCCCGACCATTGCGACAGATCGATGTCGCCCAACGGTCGGTGCGTCAGCCGGATGCGATGCAGCCCGCTCTCGTCGAGACCGGCGAACCGCATCATCGCCCGGTACTCGTCGTCGGCGGCCTCGTCCTCACCACGGATCGACAGCAACAGGAACGGGGCGCCGGCCACCGGGTAAGGGTAACCACGGCGCCGGTCAGCCGGACTTGCGGTAGGCCACCATCTCACGGGACAGACGACGGCGCAGCGCGGTTTCCCGGCTGCACGCGACCGCGAACACCGTCAGCAGCAGCCAGCTGAGCACGGCGCTCGCGAGCACCATCGTGAACGCTGCCCAGGTACCGCCCGCCAGCTCCGCCGACGCCTTCTGCTTGGCCCACAGCCGCCAGTAGATCATCAGGTTCACCGACAACCCGACGCCGTAGGACACCGCGAACGACAGCAGGTACGGCTTCCACGTGCCGTCGCTCAGCCGCGCGGATACCGGCTCGTGGCGCAACGGGGCGACCACGGACAGGACGTTCCCGACACCCAACCAGATGAACACCATCGTCACCAGCTGGTCCACCATCGCCACCGGGTTGACGTCGGCGGTCACCGACAGCAGGCCGATGACCGGGAGCCCGGCGAGCGTGACCATGGCAGCCATGGCGAGGTTCTTCGACACCAGGATCCGCCACAGCCGGTCTCCGCTCTGCAGCATGACGCGGACTCGTTCCGCCTCGAAACACAAGGCATTGGTGCAGATCACGCTGCCGACCACGGCGGAGAACAGATACAGGGTGAGCCGGCCCGCGTCGTCGTAGCGGGTCAGCCCGGTGACGTGATAGAAGCTCACCAGCGACAGCGCGATGGCCAGCGTGATGACGATGCGGACCAGGATCGAGCGCGGCTTGTCCGCCAGCAGGTGGCGGACCTCGCCGGCAACGCTGCCGGCGAGGGAGCGGGTGTGCCGCGCGAACCGACCGGATCTGGCGGTGCGGGCCGGGGCCGCGAAGGCGGCCGACGCGACGCGCCGGGACGCGGCGACGGCGAGGACGGCCTCTGCGACCGCCGCTCGGGCAAGCCCCACCGCCACCACGGCGTTGGCGTCGGCCTGGGTAGGCGACGACGGTGGTCGGCGGGGGATCGCGACCGCCCGTGCGCAGTCCTCGGCCCGGGCCTGCCAGAACGCGTCCGCACCTGCGGCCGCGATGTCGACTCCGACTCCGCCGGCGATGGCCGCGAGCTCGGCCTGGGCCTGGGCTTCGGCGCGCAGCAGCGCGGCGTCGTGGTCCCAGTCCGCCGCGGCGGCCGCGGCATCGAGGTGGCGCAGGGATTCGGCGAGGTGGCGCAGCTCGTCGATCGGCATGGCGCTAACTCAACCATCCCCGGCACGGGATAGCTTTGGCGATCAGTGAGAACCCTCATCGACTTCGACGACGCTCCTGTGTTCGCGATCCCGGCCGCCGACGGCGTCCGGGAAGGCGTGCTGGTGGAGGGCCCGCAGGCCTGGGGCGAGTTCGGTCCGTCCGCCGACAGCGACGACGCGGCGGCGGCCCGATGGCTGACGGCCGCGATGGAACCGGGCACCGTCGGTTGGCCCGATGCCGTGCGGGGTCGGGTGCCGGTCGCCGTCGCGGTACCAGACACCGATCCGGCAACGGCGTACCGGTTGGCCTCGGGCGCGGTGGGCGCCTGCCTGCGGATCGCCGTCGGCGCCCGGCGGGATTCGGTGGCGGCTCGGCTGTCGGCGGTCCGCGACGCGCTGGGGCACGGCACACCGCTGCGCTGTGTGGTCGAGGTCGGCGATGTCGACGCGACGGTCGCGGCGATCATGCAGCTGGACAGGGCAGCGGGCGGACTCGAACTGGTCGAGCTGGTGTGCCGGAGCGTCGAGGACGCCGCCGCCGTCCGGCGCCGCGTCGACGTCCCGATCGGCGTGGACGCGGCGGTGCTGACCGCGGCCGGGCCGCGTGCCGACGTCGCCGACATCGCCGTGCTGCGGTGTGGGCCGCTCGGGGGAGTGCGCCGTGCGCTTCGCCGCGCGGAGGCGATCGGCTTGCCCTGTGTGGTCAACTTCGCGGGACTGACGAGCATCGGCCAGGCCGGCGACGTCGCACTCGCCGCGGCCCTGCCCGACCTGCCGTTCGCCTGCGGGCCCGCGACGCGGTCGCTTCTCGACGGCGACGTCGTCAGCGACGCGCGCTCGCTGGTCGTCACCGACGGTTATCTACCGGCGGCACCCATGCCCGCGGCACCCGATCCCGTTCGGATGGCCCGGTTCGCGGTCACCGACCACGCCACGATTCAGCGCTGGCGCGAACTGCTGCACCGGGCCGCCGCGCTCCTCTGACCAACCACCCGACCCAACATCCCGCCCACCCACCCCGCCGGAATTGCATTCCACGAGGCGAAACGTCGAAATCTCCCGCGTGGAATGCAATTCCGGCGGGGTAGTGGAGTTCGGCCTAGTCCTGCTTGCTGATCAATCGGCGCAGGGCCTCGCGGTCGGGTGCGAGCAGCTCCTCGATACGGGCCTTGTTCACATCGGCGACGATGATCTCGCCCACCTCTTGGTAGACGTCGCTGAAGATGCCATGGGACTTCATCTTCTCGGTCTGATAGATGTTGTCCTCGGTCGGCGTGACGTAGTACACGATCTCGGCCTTGAACCGATGGATCAGCCAGAGATGGATCACGTCCATCAAACGCTTCTTGCGCAGGTGCTCGGCGAAGGTGTTCTGGTCGCGGACCGTGAGGATGCTGCGGCCGTGCCGATCCTTGATGGGGTCGACCACCACGTTGGCCAGCGGCTCGTCCCCGTCCCCATAGATACCCAGGTCGAGCACATCGGAGCCGGCTCGCCTGGGGCGCAGCTGGACGTGCAGCTTCTCGGGGAGCTGGTAATACTCGCTCCACAACGCCAGCCATTCCTCCAGCAGCTTCTTGGGCACCTCGGTCTGCACCAGGTGCTGGTGCTGCGTGGAGCCCTTGCCCATGGACTTCGTCGTCGCCGTGCGCCCGGAGGAGGCGGCCAGCGCCGCGTCGCTGCGCGGTCCACCGACGAGGGTTTGCGGTGTGCGGTAGGGCGATTCGACGAGTCGCATCTTGCGTTGCAGCCGCGCCAGCGCCAGCATGCCCTCCTGGCGCAGCGAGGTGGCGAACTCCTCGGAGGCGACACCGTCGACCTGGTGGCCGCCGTAGGTGATGAAGTTGAAGACGAACCCCATCTTGCCCAGTTCCTCGGGGAATGCCCGCATCTCCTCATCGGTCATACCGGTGGTGTCCCAGTTGAAAGACGGCGACAGGTTGTAGGAGAGCATCTGGTCGGGGTAGACGGCGTGGATCGCGTCGGCGAACTGCTTGGCGTCGGCGAGATCTGCGGTCTTGGTCTCCATCCAGAGGATGTCGGCGAACGGGGCGGCGGCCAACGACTTGGCGATCGCGTAGGGGATACCGCCGCGCACCTGGTAATAACCCTCCGGTGTCTTGACCCGCTCGCAGTCCCATGCGACGTCGGCACCCAATTCCTTGGCCTTCTGCCTGGCCGTGTACAGCGGTGCCCGCTCGGCGAACTCGCGCCATTGCGCAGCCCTCATCGCCGGCGGTTCACCTTCACGCTCACGGAATTCGAGAACCTCGGCCACCGCGTCGCCGTAGGTGTTCAGTCCGGCGTCCTCCTGCCAGGCGTCGACGAAGCGCGACTCCACCTTGTCGAAGGCGGCATCAACAGACGACTCCGTTCCGTCCTGCCACGCGGCGGCGGTCTCGTCGATCAGTGCCAGCAGGCCGACCCGCTCCAGCCAGGCCTCGGCGGTCTGGTACTCGCCGTCGGGCAGTGCATAGAGCAGATGGCCGTTGAGTTCGGTCACTCCCTTGTCGTAGAAGCGCCGCATCATGGCCAGGAAGCACGACTTGTAGGACGGGATCTTCAGATTGGTGGCACCCAGCAGGAACGGCTGGTCGCGTTCGTCGGCGCGGCTGTCGATCAGATTCGCCGCCTCGGCGTCGGTGCGCGCGACGATGATCCCGGGGACCCGCATGATGTCCAGCTGGAACCGGGCGGTGTTCAGCCGCTTGATCTGCTCGTCCGAGGGCACCAGCACCTTGCCGCCTTGATGGCCGCACTTCTTCGTCCCCGGGCGCTGGTCCTCGATGTGGTACCCCGGCACTCCCGCCTCGACGAAGCGGCGGATCAGGTTGCGCACATGCGGGTCGCCGCCGTGGCCGGTGTCGGCGTCGGCGATGATGAACGGCCGGTAGTCATATTCGGGCGCTGCCGCACGTTGTTCGGGGGTCATCCGCAGCCTCAGGTACTGCTGGTTGCGGTCGGCGGTCAGCAGCGCCCGCACCAGGCCCGCCGCCTCCTCGGGCACCTGGCTGAGCGGGTAACTCGCGAGGTCGGGTCCCGGGTCCTCGTTGATGGAACCCTTCGCAGAGGTGGCCCAGCCGCCGAGGTAGATGCCCTCGATGCCCATCCGTTTCATCGCGACGGCCTGGCCGGGTGAGTACGGGCCGAACGTGGTGATGCTCTTGCCTTGTGAGAACAGGTCGCGCAGGTGCGGATAGAACGCGGCCGCCGCCTCTCGCGCAACGGGGTAATCGGCGGGAATCGTGCCGCGCTGCTCGGCGACCTGCCGGGCGGTGTAGAGGCGGATGATCCCCTGGAAGCGAGGGCTGTCGAAGTAGCGCTGCGTCTCAGCGGCATCCCGCTCGAACGGCGTCTGGGGCTGAAGGTCAGCTTCAATGATGGCCATAGCTCACAGTACGGCGCGAATGGGTGGCCGGGAGCGACTTCGGGTGGCCGGGGTGGGGTTACTTGGTGCCGAAGATGCGATCGCCCGCATCGCCGAGCCCCGGCAGGATGTAGCCGTGTTCATCGAGCTGCCGATCGATCGCCGCGGTGTAAATCGGCACCGCGGGATGCGCGTCGGCCATCGCGGCGATGCCCTCGGGGCAGGTCAGCAGGCAGACGAACTTGATCGACTTCGGGGAATGCTCCCTGAGCCGGTCCACCGCGGCCACCGCAGAGTGTCCGGTGGCAAGCATCGGGTCGACCACGACCACGTCCCGCTCGTGCAGATCCCCGGGCATCTTGAAGTAATACTCGACTGCCACAAGCGTTTTCGGGTCGCGATACAGGCCGATGTGCCCGACGCGGGCCGACGGTACCACCTCGAGCATGCCGTCGAGGATGCCGGTGCCGGCCCGCAGGATCGACACGAACACCAGCTTCTTGCCGTCGATCACCTGGCCCGTGGTGCGTTCCAGCGGTGTCTCGATCTCGACCTCGTGCGTCGCGATCTCACGCAGCACCTCGTAGGCCATCAGCACCGACACCTCGTGTACTAGGCGACGAAAGCTGTTGGTGGATACATCTTTTCGACGCATTAGGGTGATTTTGTGCTGAATGAGGGGATGTTCGATGAGGTGCACCCCACCTGCGCCGATGCCCATGTCGCCTCCTGGCCGCTACTAGACCGGTGTCATTAGACCAATGTCATTAAAAAACAGTGCCGTCACTGGCAATGGACAGCGGCGGCAGACCATCGCGCAGTCGCTGCGCCGACGCTCGTCCCGCCGCCCACGTGCCACCCTCCAGCACGCAGGCCAGCGGCATCTGATCCGCGTCCACCCCCAACCGGGCGCGCACCAGCGGTGCGAGTTCGTCGAGCAGCGCCACCGTCAGCGCTCGCCACTCGACCACCAGCTCGTCAGCCGGACTCCAGGTGCGCGTCCCGCATTCGCGATCACGCAGGCTCAGCACCCCGGTATCCAGCAGAAGGCCGCCGTTGCGGTACTCCGGTAAGCCGGTCAAGGAGTCGAGTCCGGTCACCGCGGCCCCGGCCCACATGAACGGCTCGATCAGCGAGTAGGTCAACCACTGGGACAGCTTGTGCAGCGGCACCCACCCCGCGGTCAGCCCCGGGCCCGACACCGCATCATGACGCCAGCAGTCACCCAGCGGATATGTGCCGATGACGTTGGCGGACAGCCAGATCGGTGACAACGAGATCAGCAGCTGCGTCAGGATGTCATGGGCATCCACAGGCGCCGACGGCGTTGCGAGGTTGTCGAACAGTCCGCCGGGCCTGCCCTGCGCACCGAACACGTCGGGTTGCGCGGCCATCGCGTCGCCGAGCCGGCGCAGCAACTGCACGCGGCCGGGAAGCCCGACCAGGGGGTTGTCCTGCGGTGGCCTGCAGCACCTCGGCCAAACGGTCCTCGGTGAGCGCGCGCAGCGCCGCGGCGTCGACCTGGAGCGGTCGCTCCGGGTCGCTGGAGAACGCGCCGGAGACGAACCCGTGCCAGCTGGCGACCGCCAGGCCCTCCGATCGGGTGAACCGCCCGCTGCTGCCGTCGCGATTCTCGACGAAGCTCCATCGGGCGCCCGCCCCGGCGTCGAGGAGCACGCTGACCACCGTCAGGTCGATCATCGCCCGAGCCCGCTCCTGCGGGTGCGCGCCTGCGAGCAGGGTGTCCAGGTCGGCGCGGCGGTCCACCCCGCCGGCCTCGAAATGACGCCATCGGCTGTGGTAGGGGATCTTTAGGTCCGGGTACCGCGCGTGGGTGACGGCGGCGACCTCGTCGGCGGCGGCCGGCAACACGTCGTCGCGCACGATGAACCAGCGTGACGCGCCCGAGCGGGCGCGTTCGAGAAGCTGCGCCGAGCGGGACCGCACGGCACTCGTGGTGCGCAGCAGTGCGGCGGCATCGGCCGGGTGCGCCGCGCGCTGATCCGCACCGGCACCGACGGGACCGGTATGCAGGGTCATCCGTCCAGCCCCCTGCCCTTGACCTTCTTCAGCTCCGCGGCGTCGGGCGCGGCGCCGGGGGTGTAGTAGCCGGCGGCGGTCTTGGCGTCGATCTCCACCTGAGCGTCGGCCGGGATCAGCTCGTCGGGGATCGACACCCGCTCGCCGACCTCGATACCCGAACCGGTGATGGCGTCGTACTTCATGTTGCTCATCGACACCAGGCGGTGGATCTTCCTGATACCCAGCCAATGCAGCACGTCGGGCATGAGTTCCTGGAACCGCATGTCCTGGACACCGGCCACACACTCGGTGCGGGCGAAGTACTGGTCGGCGGTGTCGCCGCCGACCTGGCGCTTACGCGCGTTGTAGACCAGGAACTTCGTCACCTCACCGAGCGCGCGGCCCTCCTTGCGCGAGTAGGCGACCAGCCCGACTCCACCGCGCTGCGCGCCCTGAATGCACTCCTCGAGCGCGTGGGTCAGATACGGCCGGCAGGTGCAGATGTCCGAACCGAAAACATCCGAACCGTTGCACTCGTCGTGCACCCGGGCGGTCAGCTCGACCGCCGGATCGGCGAGGCCGTGGGGATCGCCGAAGATGTAGATGGTCTGCCCGCCGATGGGCGGGAGGAACACCTCGAGATCGGGTCGTGTCACCAGTTCCGGGTACATGCCGCCGGTCTCCTCGAAAAGCGCTCGGCGCAAGTCGTTTTCGCTGCAGCCGAAACGCTGGGCGACGCCAGGCAGGTGCCAGACGGGTTCCAGGGCGGCCTTGGTCACCTGCGCGGCTCCGGTCGCAAGCAGGACCCGTCCGTCGGGGCTGAGGCGGCCCTTGAGGATCGCGTCGCTGATCTCAGGCAGGATCACCTGCGCCTTGGTCACCGCGATGGTGGGACGGATGTCGAGGCCTGCTGCGAGTTCGTCGGCGAAGGCGTCGGCGACCATCGCTCCCCACGGATCCAGGCTGACGATCGTTGCAGGATCCCCCCACTGCGGATGGGGACCGATGACGTCCGTCGGCGAGGTGTTGGTCAGATCGGCGCGGTGGTCGCGGGACAGCGCGCCTGCTGCGACGGCCAGTGCCCGGTAGACACCGTAGGCGCCGCTGTGGGTCCCGATCACGTTGCGATGGCCGCGCGTGGCGGTTGTCCCGACAACCGGGCCGCGCAGCGCCGCGGTCGGCGCTCCCCATCGGATGGCCGGAGCGTCGGTGCCACCGCTGTGCGATGTCAGCCGGATGTGGCCGCCCGAGGACTTCGCGGGAGGCGGCGCAGCGGCTTCGGCGGGCATGGTCCTACAGGCCTCCTCGCTGCGTCTCCTCGGTCGAGAGGAAAGCCGCAAGCATAGGCCACTATGGGCCACCCGCGCCCGGTGCCACCGATTCGATCAGAGCGGCCAGTCTTCGCGTTGGTAGGCCGCGTCGAAGAACATCCACTCGTACCGCGACGTCGTCACGAAGTGCGCACGCGCGACTGCTTCCTCGGCCGGGGTCAGGGTCGGTCCGGTGCGGTCGGCCAGGCTGAGGACCTCGGTGACGGTTGCGGCGAACTCCTCGCCACCGTAACTGTCGATCCAGCGCTGGTATCGGGAGTCGGTCGAGCCCCGCTGCAGCAGTTCGGCTCCGACCTCCGCGTAGATCCAGTAGCAGGGAAGGACCGCGGCCAGTCCGTCGGCGAAGCTGCCGCCGTAGACGGTTGCCAGCAGATAGCTGTTGTACGCCTGGGTGGTCGGCGTCACCGGGGCGGCGTCGACCGCCTCGGCACTCAACCCGAGCGCGGGGAGCAGCTCACCGTGCAGCGCGAGTTCGACGTCGAAGACCTCGGCGGCGTGCCGGGCGAACATGGCGGTGTCGGCCAGCGTGGGCGCCTTGGCCGCGACCACGGCCAGCGCCCGCGCATAGGCGCGAAGGTAGTGGACGTCCTGTGCGACGTACTGGGCGAACGCGTCGGCGTCCAGGCTGCCGTCGGTGAGGCCCGCGACGAACGGGTGGGTGATGATCGCGTCGAACGTCGGGGCGATGTCCGTCCAGAGTCGGGTGGACCACGAATCGGGATCGACAGGGCCGATTCGCGGAGGCGCGTTGTTGGTCTGCGTCATACCGATCATCTTTTCAGCGATGAGTAATCGTCACCCGCTCGGTCAATACCGTTGACCAAGCCAACCAACCTTCCGGAGGGTCACAGTAATGACCGACACAACCGCCTTGCCGCCCGTGGTTGACGCCCAGACCTGGCGCAAGGAACTCGACAAGCTGCGGCAGCGGGAGAAGGCCGCCACCCGCGAGCTGGACTCGATCGCGGCGGCGCGGCGCCGACTGCCGATGGTGGAGATGCCCGACTACACGCTCGTGGGCGCGGAGGGCCCGGTCCGTCTTGCCGATGTCTTCAAGGGCCGCTCGCAGCTCATCGTCTACAACCACATGTGGTCCGACGGCGCCGAGTGGCAGTGCGGTGGCTGTACCGGCTACACGTCGCAGTTCACCCGCTTGGACTTCCTCGACAACTACGACGCACGGTTCGTCATCGTGACGTCGGGAGCGATCGAGGAGGCGCTGGCGTATCGGGACAGGGTCGGCAACACGATGGAGTGGTACTCGTCGGCGGACAGCCCATTCGCCACCGACGTCGACGCGGCACCCAATACCGGCTTCGGCGTCAATGTGTTCCTGCGTGACGGCGACACCGTCTATCGCACCTGGCACACCAACGGCCGCGGCACCGAGCAGCTGAGCCATACGTTCCCGCTCATCGACGTGCTGCCGTGGGGACGGCAGGAGGAATGGCAGGACTCGCCCGACGGCTGGCCGAAGACTCCGACCTACTCGGGGTGGCTGGATTCCCCGGACATCGCGCGCCTCTACGGAACCTCTGCGCCTGCCACCGCCTGAGGTCCACGACCCCGGCGCGACGCCGCGGGTCGCGCTTGGCAGACTGTGCCCATGGCCCAGATCACCCTGCGCGGAAACGCGATCAACACCGTCGGAGAACTGCCCGCCGTCGGATCACCGGCGCCCGGCTTCACGCTCACCGGTATGGATCTCGGCGAGGTGAGCGCGGATCAGTTCCGCGGCAAGCCTCTGCTGCTCAACATCTTCCCGTCGGTGGACACCCCGGTCTGCGCGACCAGCATAAAGACATTCAACGAGCGCGCCGCTGCCGTGGGGATCCACGTTCTGTGTGTCTCGAAGGATCTGCCGTTCGCGCAGAAGCGGTTCTGCGGCGCCGAGGGGATCGAGAACGTGACAACGGCGTCGGCATTCCGGGACACCTTCGGTGAGGACTTCGGCATTACCATCGTCGACGGGCCGATGGCCGGCCTGCTCGGCCGGGCGGTGGTCGTGATCGGTGCCGACGGCAGCGTCACCTACACCGAGTTGGTCCCCGAGATCGGGCAGGAGCCTGATTACCAGGCGGCGCTTGCGGCCCTCGCTTCGTGAGCCGCGCCACACCTTAGAGCGCCGCGCCCGGTCATAGATCACCGTTGGGTTCCAGTCCCGCATCTGCTTGCTCCAGCGTCCGGTGACGACGCCGAGACACCACTTTTCGTGGTGTAGAAGTGGTCATAGTGACTGTTGTGAATCACTTGAGTCCAGCGCCAGAGGGGCGCTGGCGTCCGGAAAGCGGTGGAACTGCAATGCGACGCGTCTTTGTCCTCGTGATCGGTCTCGCGCTCCTGGTGGTGACGCCAGGCCTGGCAACCGCTGACATCACGCGATCGGCGACCAACCAGAAGGCCGTAGAGCTCGTCATCGCCCGCGCGATCTCCCAGCGCGGTGTCCCGTTCGCCTACGGCGGTGGCGGCGCGTCGGGTCCGAGCAAGGGCACCGTCGCTGCGCCGGAATCCGATCAGCCCGATCAAGCCGAAGTCGATGCCGAAGCGCTGGACATGACGCCTGGGCTGAACCTGCCGACCGTCGTGCCCAATGTGGCCGCTCCGGTCCCGGCACCTGCGCCACGTGTCGAGGTCGTCGGCTTCGACGCGTCGGGCCTGATGGTCTACGCCTACGCCGGGGTGGGTGTGAAGCTGCCGCGCTCCTCGGGTGAGCAGTACAAGGTCGGCCAGAAGGTCGCCCCTGCCCTCGCGCTGCCGGGCGACCTGCTCTTCTACGGTCCTGAGGGAACCCAGAGCGTCGCCCTGTTCATCGGCAACGGGCAGATGGTGGAGACCACCGACTCGGGTGTGACCGTCTCGCCGGTCCGCACCAAGGACATGGCCCCGTATCTGGTGCGCATCATCGCCTGACACCCGACGGTCGGCAGATCGGGTGGCTGAGCTCACACCACCGGGCAGGCACCCCGGCAGCGGAATGCAGCTACCCACCATTGACAGCAGAGCAGCTGAAACACAACAGCATTGCTGAGTTGAGCGAACGGCACGGGCGTCACATCGCTGTCCAAGGAGCTCCACCTCGACGGAATCGCGGAGCCTAGGCTGCACGTATGAGTCGCGGTATCGGTCAGGACGTCGTCGTCGGTGAGGGCCTGCTGCAGATCGAGGACTGCCTGGATGCCGGCGGGGGCATCGTGCTGCCGCCCGGTGTCAACCTGATCTCCCTGATCGATCGCAACATCTCCAACGTCGGTGACTCGATCGCATACCGGTTCCTGGACTTCACCGGGCCCGAGGGCGGCCGTGCCCTCGAGATGACGTGGAACGAACTCGGCGTTCGGATGCGGGCGATCGGCGCGCGCGTGCAACACGTCGCCTCGCGCGGGGATCGCGTCGCGATTCTGGCGCCCCAGGGTCTCGACTACGTCGCAGGCTTCTTCGCCGCCATCAAAGCCGGGGCCATCGCCGTGCCCCTGTTCGCGCCCGAACTGCCCGGCCACGCCGAACGCCTCGACACCGCGCTGCACGACGCCCGTCCCACCGCCGTCCTGACCACCGCACCAGCGCGCGGCGCTGTGGAGGCGTTCCTGGACAACAGAATCGGTCCGCTGAGCCGACCTGATGTCCTGGTGATCGACGAGATCCCCGACTCTGCAGCCGGTGACTTCGGTGCGACCGCCATCGACGTGGACGATGTCTCGCATCTGCAGTACACGGGCGGCGCGACGCGTCCGCCGGTGGGTGTCGAGATCACTCACCGCGCCGTGGGCACCAACCTGCTGCAGATGATCCTGTCGATCGACCTGCTCGACCGGAACACCCACGGAGTCAGCTGGTTGCCGCTCTACCACGACATGGGTCTGTCCATGATCGGCTTTCCCGCGGTCTACGGCGGCCATTCCACGTTGATGTCGCCGACGGCGTTCGTGCGCAGGCCGCTGCGCTGGATCGAGGCGTTGTCCGCAGGATCGCGGATCGGCCGAGTCGTGACCGCCGCGCCGAACTTCGCCTTCGAGTGGGCCGCTCAGCGCGGTGTGCCCGCCGAGGGTTCCGGGATCGACCTCCGCAACGTGGTGATGATCATCGGCTCCGAGCCGGTCAGCATCGGCGCTATCAGGACATTCAACGACGCGTTCGCGCCCTTCGGCCTGCCCCGCACCGCCTTCAAGCCGTCGTACGGTCTCGCGGAGGCCACCTTGTTCGTCTCGACCATCGAGCCCGCCGACGAGGCCAGGGTGGTGTACCTCGATCGTCAGCGGCTCACCGAGGGCCATGCCGTCCCGGTCGACGCCGCTGATCCGCACGCGGCGGCGCAGGTGTCGTGCGGCCATATCGCCCGCAGCCAGTGCTGTGTGATCGTCGACCCGGACACCGCGGCCGAGCTACCCGACGGCCAGGTCGGCGAAATCTGGTTGCAGGGCCACAACATCGGCCGGGGCTACTGGGGCCGGCCGGCGGACACCCAGCGCACCTTCCGCGCACACCTGCACTCCACCCTGCCCGCAGGCAGCCATGCCGTCGGCTCCGAGGTGGCCGGGACGTGGCTACGAACCGGGGACCTCGGGTTCTACCTCGACGGCGAACTCTTCGTCATCGGCCGGATCGCCGATGTGGTGACCGTCGACGGACACAGCCACCATCCCCAGGACATCGAGGCCACCGCCGCCGGGGCATCGCCGATCATCCGGCGCGGCTACGCCGCCGCCTTCACGGTGGACGGTGAACACGGCGGGGGCCTCGTGGTGGTCGCCGAGCGCGCCGCGGGCACCGCGCGTACCGATCCGTCATCGGCGATCGACGCGATCAGCGCCGCGGTGCGGGACCAGCACGGAGTACCTGTGGTCGACGTGCGCATCGTGCCTGCCGGTTCGATACCGCGCACCACCAGCGGCAAGCTGGCCAGGCGCGCGTGCCGGGCCGGCTATCTCGGCGGCGTATTCGACTGATCAGACGGCGGGCATGGCTCCGGCGATGCTGAGCATCAGGACAAGTCCCGGCAGCAGATTGGTGACCTGGTGGGCGACGATGCTCGCGGTCAGGTTGCCGGCGTAGAGCCGCGCCAGCCCGATCGGCAGCGCCACCACCAGCAGTAGCGGGGTGCGTGTCCACTCCAAATGGGCGACCGCGAACACCACCGTGGTGACGATCAGCGCCACCCAACGTCCCCAGCGCCGGTCCACCGCGCCCCACAACAATCCGCGGTAGATGACCTCTTCGCAGAAGGGGGCGACGACCACGATGACGGCGAACACGACGATCGCCCATGTCCACGTGCTGCGGACTCCGCCGAACACTTCGCCCGCCGCGGAGGTCGCATCCTCGCCGACGACCGAGAGCCACAGCAGCGAAGCGGGAAGCGTGACGAACAGGCCGCCGATCCCGAACAGAAGGCCCAATCCTGCGCCGCGCCGCGACCACTGCAGGCTGAGGTCGATCCGCGGCCCGTTGCCCCGCAGCTTCGTCACGATGATCGCCAACCCGGCGGCAAGCAGGGTCGGCACTGCGACGACCAGAACCACCGTCGAGACCGGAACGGGTCCTTGGCCGTCGAAGAGGAAGGCAAGCCACAGCGACGTCAGCAGGTAGACAAGTTCGACGAGCAGGAAGGCGCCCAGCCCCCAGCGGTGCGGGCGCGGTTGCTGTTCAGCGTCCACATCCGGACGTTAACCCATTAGCTGATGGCGACGAACGGGCTGATCACATCCCGGACGAACTGCGCAATATTGATCGACGGATTCTGGTCCGGGAAGCTCACAGTCGCCAGGACGTTGCCACCGGCATCGGCGAAGTTCCCGTCCGCGCGGTCCTGGTGGGACGACGACGTCACCAGGATGATCCCCGACGTACCTGCCTGCTTGGCCAGCGGCACCGAGAACCGCGCGTTCTGGACGGTGCTGTTGGCTCGGTCCTCGACGATGATCTTGTCGTCGGGGAAACCCAACAGCCGCAGCTCCTTCCGCATCTGGCCTGCTTCGGTGTTTCCGTTCTGGGGGTTGCCACCGGTCACGATGATGGGCGCCTGCGGGAACATCTGCGCGACCGCCAGACCCGTGAGGACGCGGGTGTGCAGGATCGGGCGCATCGTGCCGTTCGGTTTGAGCCCGTAGCCGAGGATGACGATGGCGGGCTTCGAGAAGTCCTTGGCCATCACGGGTGGCGCCGCGTTGGCGGTGCCCGCCGCTACACCGTCGGCGAGGAGCCCGACAGCCAGGGCCACCACGACGATCAACGCTTTCCACCGGGCAGCCGCGCCCCGGCGGTTCGGTGCAGATGTTGGAGTCATCGTCAATTTCATCGCCGCGGCGTGTCAAGTCATTACGGTCCGGTCTCGAAGCGCGAACGATGCAGGGTCAATGGCTGTCGCCATTCGCACGATCACCCAAGACATGCTCTGGTGGAGGGTGATGCCTTCCAACCGCATGATCTCTCGTCGCCTGGCTTTCGCCACTGCCGCCTGCGCCGCACTTCTCCTCGTCGCCGCGCCCTCCGCGTCCCCGGCGCCCCCGTTCGACAGCCAGGGTTATGTCGACTCGACGGCGCGCTGCACCGCGCCGGACACGGCAGTCGTTTTCGGGAGCACGGCCAGCTCGCGGGTGGCGATCTGCAGGGGCTCTGACGGCGATTACGAATACCGGGGCGTCCGGGTGCGCGATGGCGCGAAGCTCATCGCGGCGGCATCGCGATCCGCCGACGGCGCGTTCACCGCCACCAACGACGGAATCGACTACATGGTCACCTCCAGCGACCTGGTCGTCAGCGCGGAAGAGCGGGTGATCCGGGACGAACCGATGCTGGACTTCCATCGACCGGGTGCGACCGAAGCACCGGTCGAGACACCGACACCGACCACACCATTGCCACCTCCGCTGCCCGCCGAGGAGGGCGGTAGCTGACCGGGGCAGTCTATTTCGGGTCGGCAGCGCGGGGGAGTAGCGAGATCTTCTGCCAGATCTTGTTGGACAGTTCGGTGGTGAGGGTCTCGATGTAGGAGACGGTTTCCAGCACCACCCCGTCGGTGCTGTGCTCGGCGCACAGCGCCGCGGTCTTGGCGGTCAGGCTGAGCATCTCCGAGCAGTAGGCGAGATAGTGGTGCAGCTGCTCGGCGTCCAGGCCGTGCCGCACACTTTCCGCGGTCGGCGTGTAGGCCGGATTGACCTGCTCGGGATCCTTGGACAGTTGGTGCATATCGACCACGTGAGTGAACGACCGCAGCCGATGCAGCAGCCGCAACAGCGCCCGCCGTTCCAAGCGTTCGGGAAACGCCCACAGGAACACCACGGCGATCGCCGCGAATACCAGGTCGTTGATCACGCTTTCGACCAGGGGAACCCAGTCCGCGGTGTGCGCGAGTCCGTCGATGACCGCCGAACGCAGGCTGAACGCCAACGCGGCGAGTGTTGCCACGATGATGACCACGCTCGCGGAGCGGGCGGCCAGCGTGGTGCGCCGCAGGCGGAGGCGGGACTGCGCTGCTTCGGCCTCGACGACGGTCACCAGATTTCCGAGATCGCGGGCCGCCTTCGTCAGCCCGCGGTCACCGAAGCGTGCGTGAATGCGGCGCTCGAGCTGAGTGACGGTGGCGCCGACATGCCCGGCCCCGAGATGCACCAGGTCTCCGGCCGGGCTCACGGTCGTCACGTCCCTCAATCTAGGGCGTGACGCGCGAATCGAGCTCTGCGAGTCGAGCACCGACGACGAGTGAGTCCCGGGCTCACAGGTATGGGTCGACCCAGGCACTGATGATGCGGGCCGCCCGTGCCGCCTGATTCTTGCCGGTGAGCAGGTGATCGGCACCTTCGAGAGAGACGAAGTTGCGGGGGTGCCGCGCGGCACGGAAGATCTCGCTGGCGTTGGCGATGCCGACGGTGTTGTCGGTGGGCGCGTGCATGACGAGCAACGCGCGGCGCAGGGTCTTGATCCGCTCGCGCAGATCGGCCGTGCGGACGTCTTCGATGAAGTGCCGTCGTAGCGTGAGTGCCTTGCCGCCGATGAGGAACGGCGCCTCTCCCTCCGCTTCGATCCGGTGCACCAGAGCGTCGTAGTTGTGCTCGACATGGGCGGGTTGGAACGGCGCGCCGATACTGACGACCGCCGCGACGGTCGGGCAATCGTGCGCGGCCGCGATCACGGCGGCGCCGCCGAAGGAGTGCCCGACGAGCAGGCGCACCTCGCGGCCCGAGTCGTTCATGAACTCCACCGCGCGAACGGTGTCGGCGACCTTGTGGGAGAACGAGCCGTCGCCCCAGTCACCGGCGGAGTGACCCAGACCGAGGTTGTCGAACCGCAGCATGCCGATGCCCTCGCTGGCGAGTTGCCTGCAGATGCGGCTGGCCGCCAGGCAGTCCTTGCCGAGGGTGAACCCGTGGGCGAACGTGCCCCATCCACGGACCTCACCCTCGGGCGGGTCGATGAGGCCGGCGAGCGCCGGTCCGCTGCTGCTGGGAAAGGTGATGCGCTCGGCCACGTGCACATCCTGTCATCGCGGGCACCGGAAGATCGGATGAACCCCAGGGCACATCTAGAGCACGCCCTCGACCGGTAGTGCGGCGGCATCGGCCTCCAGTTCGGCGAAGGTCATCTGCAACAGCGTCACCGAGTCGTTGACTGCGCTGACCTCGGTGTCATCGAGTGTGACCCCCATCGTGTGCGCGGTCGCCGACAGCTCGAGCAGTCCGGCGTATACCGTGGCCACCTCATCCACTGCGGCGGTGAGCCTTTCGAAGAGCTTCGCCCGTCGCGCCGTCAGCCTGCCGATCGTCTTCTTGATCGCATCCGTCGCGTGCTCGCCCTGTCCAGACACTTCACGGGCGGACGCGATCGCCTCGTCGAGAGCATCAAGCGCCGCCGCGACCTGCAACACGTACGGGCGGGCGTTGTCGGCCGCCGCCAATGCGCCTTCGGCCTGTGACTGGACGACACCGGGGAGTGCCTTGCTCTGCAATGCCCGCAGCGACCGGACGTGGCCGTCGAGAAGAATCACCAGTTCCTCCTGCCGGGTGCCCCGGCGCAGCCGCGCCGGGGCATCGTCGGACGAACCGGTCAATACGCCGACTGCCGCGGCGGTGGCGAGCATGACGCCGGCAGTCCAGACGGCCAACGGAACGGGGGTACCGAACGCCCAGGCCAGCGCTCCGCCGAAAGTGGACAGCAGCAGTGCCCAGGGGTTGCGCATCCCGCGCCCCAGCTGAGCACCGAACCTATTGCGCGCCATCAGAAGTTCGTCAAGACGTTGGTGAAGACGGCGTTGATCGTCAACGGGTCTGTCGCGTCGTACGCCGCGGCGCGGGACGCTTCCGAGAGTCGCTTGACGGAGTCGAAGTCGGCGTCCCCGCCGTAGGCGATGGTGAAAACCCGCACGCCGTCCTCGAGTGCCTGGTCCTCGAGCTGCCGAATCAATCCGTCCAGATCGTTGTCATCGGGGTATTCGTTCTTGCCGTCGGTCATCACCACCACGGCGTTGATGGTGTCGTCCCCGGCTCCGGCGCGGACGGCTTCCACCGCGGCACGGGTGACGGCGTACAGCGGCGTTCCGCCCGACGGGATGAGTTGCTCGATACGGGTCTTCATCAACTGCCGCTCCGGCCCGAGGGGCGCCAGCGGGAGCTGCTGCCAGTAGACGCCGGCGTCCGACGGGAACGTCCACAAGCCGACCTGGTCGGTGTCGGACAGCTGTGACAGCCCGTTCACCGTCGCCTGCTTCGCGAGTTCCAAACGCGACGCGCCACCACCTGCTGACTGCCCCATCGAACCCGACACATCGAGCACCAGCAGCACCCGCGCCGGCTTGCGGAGCTCGGTCCACGCCGACCGGACAGCGGCGAGCACCGGCGGGCTCGGCGGTGACAGCATCACGCCGGGGTCGTCGGCGAGGTATTCGTTGTCGCTGACCGCATGACCGGGCTTCCCATCGTAGGTACGAAAGCCCGCGTCGGTGAACAGCTCCTGTTGGGCCGGCTCACGCAGGAAGGCCATGAAGTCCTTGGCCCCTGCCTGCTTACCCGATGCCGACCACGATGCCTCGAGGATGGCAAAGGGGCTGTCGCTGTTCAGCGTTCCCTCTTTCGGGTAGATCGCCACCAACGGCACCCGAGGCTTGACGAGGTCGTCTTCCGCGTCCAGATCGCCCGTCGGGTTGCCCTCGTTGTAGTCCACGATCGACTTCTCCTCGACGACCACGGCGCTGACGTAGCCTAGCGCCGCACCCGCGTCGTCGGCGCGGCGCAGATTGGTCAGGAAGGTGAGCGCGGTGTCACCGTAATGAGCGACCGACTTCTCCACGCCCGCAACGAAATCCCGTACCCGCGGGTCCTTCAGTGTGTCCAGGGTGAGGTCACTGGAGGTGCCGGTGGCGGCTACGAAGGTGCCGACCGTCGCCGAGAGCCCCGACGTGGACACGTTGGGATTGGTCTTGCCCATCTTGAACGCCCCCCACTCGGGGTGACCCTTGGCTGCCCAACCGCCCGGAGTCTGGGCCAGCTCGAGCAGGTCCGACCAGCCGATCTCGGCATCTGGCCAGCCCAGCGCCCTCGCTTTCGGTTCTGGCATCGCCAGCACGATCGGGGTGGAGATCACCGACTCGTTCTCCGCAGCCAGGATGTCGGGGCGGTCCTGTGCCGCCCGGTCGTAGCGCAGCAACTCCAGCCAGGTGGAAGCCGCCGGCGTCCATGCATCGGGTGCCGGACCCCAGGCCGGATCCCACCGGGCTTCGGTGAGCCGGGACTCGGCGATGCCGGATGCCATGGGGGCGACGGAGATTCCGTAGCAGCTGTCGGCCACCTCGCGGTCAGAGGTGTTGTACCGGTTCGCGGCCTCGGCCATCAGGTCCGACTTCTCGACGGAGGCCGCGACGACCACGGTTTCGCATCCCGCTCGCGGTGTCTCGGAAGTGTCAGGCCGGTTCCACCAATACACCATGCCGACAACCATGACCCCCGCCACTGCTGCTGCGATCAATGCTTTTGCGTTGCTGGACATGGCGTTCACCTTCCTGTTGGCCGAACGCGTCGGGCGCCCGTCATGTACGCATGGTGAGCTCGAGCACATGGCGCTGGGAACAGAAAAGCCCTCCGGCCGTCAAATCCTTGCAAGATCCTCAGATTCACGACCGGAGGGCGGTTCGGGGCCTATCAAAGTGGTTCCGTGCAGAGCTCCTCGGCTGCGATGGGGTCCATGACATTCATGATCAGCTCCTGATGCTGCGGGCAGGCGTGGTGAATCGCGGTGACCATCACCAGCGCGCCATCGATGTCATCGAGGCCCCGGCCGAACATCGCGTCGAAGCCGTCAAGGACCCCTCCTTCGCTCGGGTTTGCGTTGATGGCGCCGCATAGCTGCACAGCCGCCGACTCGATCACCGGCATCGGCGTCGCCGGATTGGCCTGCGCCACAGCAGAGCTGGTGAGCACCAGACACGTAGCGGCGGTTGCACACATCAGTGATTTGTTGATCATGACATTTCCTTTCCCTGGCGCCGCATGTTGGGCGCTTGCTGTTGGTGGGCTCAGGATCTGCCTCACCGGCAGCGGACGAAAGGGGTCGGGGGTCAGAACGTCACTCTTCTTGCGCAATACACAGATTGGCCCGGTTTCGCGACAACCGCTCGTTGGACACCAGCAGTCCACCCGCACCGGCGAAGGAAGCACAAAGTCCGAAGACAGCCAAGGCGCAACAGAATCCGCCGAGGACACCGGTAGCGAGGATGCCGCGAGTCTTCGAGTACCGCAGCACGAATTCCTCGTCCCCGGTCGATTCTCGGTTCAGTGGTGTAGCCATGATTGCGGGCCCCGGTGCTCGTCGTTGCGCCCAGGGTGGCGGGCCGAAGACCAGCTGGCAAGGGAAATCGCTTGCCGCCCAGGATTTCCTGGCACGAATCACAGATGCGGCTCAGCCATGCAGTGTCTTGTAGGCGCGGACCGCATCCGGGTGCAGGGGGATATTGCCGGTTTGGATCAGCGAGGGAGTGTCGAGGTACTGCAGCCCCCGGATGTACGGCGGAACCAGGTGCGCCGCCTCCGTGGCGAGGACATCCACAACCGCAATCACGATGTCGGCGCCGAGGTCTCGGCGACACAGCAGCAGGTCGGGCACTCCCAGCGAACGGGTTCCGGGCGGAACGTAATCCCCGGTCGGTACCCGCCGCACGACGTATGGGTAGCCCGCGATCCGGCTCATCGGCGCCGCGAGCTCGCCGATGTCGAGGATCCGGAGGGGCACCTGGGCGTCCAGCTCAGCGACCGCCGGCGTCGGTACCCCACCCGACCACACCACGGCCTCCACACCGCCGTCGGCGAGCCGAGCCAACCCATCGCGCAGGCGAAGCCGCTGTGCATCCACCTCGAGATGAAGTTCGGCCGCTTCGAACAGCACTTCGCTGGTTGCCGCCGCGCCCGACCCGGGCGGACCGATGGAGACTGGCTTCTCCTGAAGATCTGAGAACCGTTCGATACCGGAGGAGTCACGAACAAGCACCTGCAGATAGTTCTCATACACCCGGGCCACCGCCAGGGGAGCGGTGTCTGCAGGGCCGTCGGCGCGATCCCGTTCTGCGACATCGGCCAACGCGAGGCCCAGGTCCGCGCCGCCGGACCGGAGAAGCGCGAGGTTCTCGACGGTGCCTTCGGTGGGGAGCACGTCAACGACAAGGTCCGGGTAGCCGCATCTGCAGCCTTTCGGCGAGCACGGTCCCGAACGCGAGGTACAACCCGCCCGGATCGCCCGCGGCCAATCGCACCCGCCCGCGTGGTCCCGACCGTACGCAGCCGCTGGCCAGCAGCATCGCGGCGCCGAGGACGAAGGCGCGACGCGAGATGTCGGGCCCCCGCTTATTCATCAAGTCGGTTCACCCGCCAACGGGAGGCGGTACCTGATCAGCAGGCCGCCTTCGGGGGCGCGCTCCACCCCCGTCCTTCCGCCGTGGCCGGCGGTGATCTCGGCGGCAATTGCCAACCCCAGTCCGGTTCCGGTGCGATCGTCGCCGCCGCGCCAGAATCGCCCGGCAGCCTTCGACAGATCCTCGTCGGGCAGACCGCTGCCGTTGTCGCTGATGATGAGGTCGACGAACTCCGCCGTCGGCGCGGTCGACACCGTGACCGTGGTGTCCGGCCCGGCATACCGCAGCGCGTTGTCCAACGCGACGTCCAGCAACTGCTCGATCTCGTGCCGGGCGACCTGAGCGGACAGGCCGGGACGGTCAGTTCGGTGTCGCAGCACCTGATTTCGCTTGTCGGCGACGGGCTGCCAGAACGCCACCCGCTCGCCGATCACATCCCCGAGGTCCGTCGATTCTGTTGCCGCCGTGTCCAGACCGACTTGACGGCTGCCGCTGAGCTGCTCGGCGCGGGCCAACCGGAGCAGCTGCTGCAGCAAGTTCTCGAATCGGTCGAGCTCCGAGGTCATCGACCCGTACGTCGACCGCCCCTCCTCGGCCACATAGCTTTCCAGGGTGTCCGCACGCAACCGGACGGCAGCCAACGGGTTACGCAGCTGGTGCGACGCGTCGGCGACGAGTCGACGCTGCCGTTCCAGCGAGGCCCGCACAACCTGGGCCATCGTGTTGAACGCCGACGTGAAATGGCGTAGTTCCGGCGGTCCTGCGACATCGGCCGGCGGTCCGGCAATGCCTTGGGTCATCTCCGCGACCGCGCGCTCCAGCCCGTTGAGCGGGCGCAGCACCCATCTCGTCAGCCCGCGCGCGACCACAGCGGCCAGCAACAGGAAGCCCAGACAACCGATCGCCAGCCACAGCCACCCCTGCGCGACATCACTCGCTGCGGTCGAGGTGTCGACCGCCACCACCACCGCGCCCACCAGTTCGCCATCGCGGCGGACGCCCTCGGTGGCCAGGAGCCGGCGGTGGTCCCACGGCAGAATGCGACCCCAGGTCGACGCCGGGGCGTCGACCAAGGCGTGCGTCCCTGCAGTCGCGACGTCTGGATCAGCGATGTCGAGTCCACGCGCGGCGAGCGTGCGGCCGTCGGAGTCGATCACGAGCAGGCCTTCGCCGTATACCTCGTAATACCGGTCGACCACCCGCCGCAACAGGACGTCCTCCATGGCTGCTGCGTCGGCCAGAGACGACAGCTGGCGGTCCCGCTCGGCGGCCAGCGCCGCCGTCCGGTGGTCTGCCAGGCTCAGCGCCAACGGCACCGCGAGTGCAGCAACCGCGAGAAGAAGCAGCACGACGAGGACGACGCGGACCCGCAAGCCCATCTCAGCTGTCCAGCCGAAAACCGAAGCCGCGCACCGTTTGAAGCGGTAACCCGGTGAGCTTGGCCCTGATCTGTCCGATGAAGAAATCCAACGACCGTGACCGGCCTACCACCGCGGTGCCCCAGACCTCGAGCATCAGTTCCTCACGGCTGACTGCCTCACCCTGACGGGCGGCGAGGGTGGACAGGATTTGGAATTCGGTCCGCGTCAGACCCTGCGGCTGTCCCGCCAGCATGACTTCGCGACGCTCGCGGTCAATGGTGACCGGCCCGGCGACGACCGGGCCCGGCGGGGGAGCGGCCTCACCCGCCGCGCGCCGCACCCGCCGCATGACGGCGTCGATGCGGGCCAGCAGTACAGCTTTACGGACCGGTTTGATCAGATAGTCGTCGGCGCCGGCACGCAGCCCCAGAACCACCGCACCGTCGCTGTCCCGGGCGGTCATGATGATGACGGGTACCGCCGACGCTCGTCGCAGCGTACGCAGCACATCGAGTCCGTCCATGTCGGGCAGACCCAGGTCCAGCAGTACCAGGTCGCTCCCTTTTACGCGGTGCAGCGCGTCGGCGCCCCGGCTGGTGCGGACGACAGACGCGCCGGCGTGGCCGAGTAGCTCGGCCAACGCCGACGCGACCCCCTCGTCATCCTCGACTAGCAGCACTCGCATGAGGCTGATCCTTTCCGGAAACCGTTCCGTGGTGGCGGACTCGCCGCCGGCGCAGACTCCGAGAGTTTCCCTCGCGAAGTGCGACCGAAATGACGATTCGCCCAGAAACAACCAGGTCGCCTCCCGCGTGTGTAGGTATCGCCATCATGGGAGTTCGCCCGCCGGGCAGGGACGACAATGCGCGGCCACCGCCCGGTTCCTTGCACGATCCACAGATTCTGCGCATCGCAAGCGCACATCAGGCACAAAAGACGCTTACCGCGCGTTGCGCAGGGAGGACGGGTGCCGGGTCGAAGCGAGGGAGATATGTGTGAAGGTACGCTTCGGCGTCGGTCTCGGAGCCGACGTAACTCCTGAGCAGCTGCCCGGCCTCATCGACCACCTGGAGGCCGCGGAGGTCGACTCGCTGTGGTTCTCCGAACTGGTGTACTCACCTGCCGTGGACCCATTCGTCGGCATGACGTTTGCGCTGGCTCGCACGAGCGCGCTGAAGGTGGGCACCTCCGTCGCGGTACTACCGGGGCGCCACCCGGTGCTGGTCGCCAAACAACTTGCCTCCCTCGCGGCGCTGGCTCCGAAGAGGGTCCTGCCGGTGTTCGGCCTTCGCTCAGCGATACCGGCCGAACGCGATGCATTCGTGGTCCCGGACGGGAAACGCGCAGCGGTGTTCGACGAGTCGCTTGCGCTGCTGCGCACCGTTCTCCATGACAGCAACGTCACGTTCGACGGCACGTACTTCTCCGTGCGAGACGCCGAAGTGCTCCCTAAACCAGCCACGCCACTGGACATCTGGGTCGGGGGTGCGACGCCCGCCGGGTTCCGACGCGTCGGCGCATATGGTGACGGCTGGCTTGGCAGCTTCCTGACAGCCGCCGAGGCGCGGCAGGCGCGAATCGACATCAGCGCGGCTGCCGACTCGTCGGGCCGCCGTATTCCTGACGATCACTACGGAATCAACCTTGCGGTGGGCGACGGCGAGTTGCCTGAGTCGGTCGTCAATGCGATTCGCAAGCGGCGACCAGATCTCGACCCCGCAGAAGTCGTGGCGACGGATTGGGAGCAGCTGCATCGCCAGATCGACGATTATATTGCCGCCGGTCTGACGAAGTTCGTGATCAGACCGGCAGGCGGGATCAGCACCGGGGCCTTTCTCGACCGCTTCGCGAAGGAGCTGCTCCCCCGGCAGAACTGAAGACTGTCCGCCGACGCGACTTCCTCGTCATCGTCGACGAGCAGCAGGGGCGCCACCATGGTGAACGGCTCGATGAACTGCCGAAGCTCGATCAGCTGCCGCGCGCATCGTTCGAGTCGACGTTCGTCGCCGGTCGCGGGACGCCACTTCGGGACATTCTGGGCGTGGCCCGCATCGTCGAGCGACACGACGACCGCCACCGCCTCTGCCGCGAATCCACATGTGGGTCGGTCGATATCGGTTAAGCGGACGTCGCAGTGAATGCTGCGGGGTCCGGTGTAGATGACTCGTGCGGCGACCTCGACGATATGCCCAACAGGGACAGGCTGCACGAAGCGAACTCCGGCGACGTAGGACGTCACGACCTCGGTGCCTGCCCATGCGGCGCCCGCCGCCTGGCATGCATCATCCATCCAGCGCAGGATGCCGCCGCCGACGGTTCCGGTCTGGCTGACGTCGCAGTGGCTGGCCACCCGGCGAAACATGGATCGGGGGGCCGAGCTCCCCACGGTGTAGCGTTCGTTCGCCATCGCGGCTTCGATGCGTTTGCGCATTCTCATCCGGACTCGAGCCTGCCGCTGGCGTTGCAGTTCCAGCATGCTGGATGGGGTCCACGAGGGGACCACGACAGGTCGACCACCGTCGTCGACAGCGACGAACACCGTTGAGCATTGTGTCGATTGAGCGATCTTGGACCGGGTGGGGTCGATCGAGCAGACGGTGACCAGGATGTGCAGACTACTGCGCCCGGTATAGACCACGCTTGCCTGCATGTCGACGAGTTCGCCAACGCCGACGGGCCGGTCGAGGTGAACATTTCCGACCGAGGCAATGACGCAGTGCCGACCACTCCAGCCGATGGCTGCTGCCGAGGCCGCTTGGTGAATCCATTCGAGGAGCTTTCCGCCATCGACGCAGCCGACGCTGCCCACGTCGGCTGGCCCGACGCGAAAACGACGAAACACCTTGTGAATCAATGGCTCCGGCGAGTCGATCGGTTCATTGCGGGCGCTTGGCCGCTCCAGCGTCGCGGCCGCCGTCTGTGGTGCTTGCATTTGAGGCCTCCTTTGCCCTCGACAATTCGCAGCATGGCCGATCGGCCGCCGAGCATGAAAGGGGAGAGCCGTCTGATCAGGAGTTTTCTTGCACGATCCACAGATATCGGGCCTGTCGACCTCTACCGGGTGCTGCTTGGCGGCGTGAGCGACATGTCGATCAAATCTTGTGTGTTCACCGTTGTCGAAGCGGAATCCGATACTGGCACAATGTCACTCACCGTACCCGCCGTGAGCCGGGAACCCTACGACTGCGACTCCAGACCGCCTGGCCGACAGGGCCGACCGGTCGTCCATCGGTACGTGGTCCACATGCCGATCCTGCCAACGGCCGCAACCAGCGCCCGGCCCGGTCAAAGGGTGACACTTCTGGGCACCGGCGTGCGACGCTGAGATCCATGATCGAAATGCTGAAAGACATGCCGGACGGCGTCACCGGCATCCGCGTGTCGGGCCGCTTAGGCGGCGCGGATCTGCGCGACTTCAAGTCGGCGATGCAGGGATTGTTCAGCTCCGACGAGATCAGGCTCGTCGAAGTGATCTCCGATGACTACGAGGGGTTCGGACCCGGAGGCCTTGTCGAAGACCTGAAGCTGGGCCTGGGCGCGTTGATCCAGCATCACTCGGCGTTCCGGCGAATCGCGGTGGTGTCGGACAAAGAGTGGGTCGCTCACGCCATGCACGCATTCGCCTGGATGGTTCCCGGCGAGCTCGCGGTGTTCGGCCTCGACGAGTTGGACCAGGCGAAGGCATGGGCGGCCGGCTGAGCCACGACGGACGTCGTGCCGCTCGGTCAAGGCCGCACCGGCAGCAGCAGACGAATCCGTTGCCGGCCAGGGCAGGTCACCGACGACATCGTCAACGGTCTCGGGAAGTCATGGCCGCGAACGGCGTGCCAGCAGCCACGCTTCGCCGTCCGCTTCCTGTGCCGCGATGACGTCCAGGCCGTCGAAGGCCTGTCTCAACTCACCCGCCTTGACCCGAAAGGGGCCGGGGGAGGCGTCGACCTCGCTGAGCGTGCTGATCGCCAGAAGTCCGCCGCGGGCAAGCCGCTCGACGATGGGCTGATCGAGACGAGCATCGCGAAACCTGTTGCAGATCACCACATCCGCCGACGGTCCGTCGGGCAGGCCGTCATCCAAGTCGATGACCTCGAAGTCGCAACTCGCAGCCACTCCGCTTCGCCCGGCGAGTGCCCAGGCCTGCGCGATCGCCACGGGCGACACGTCGCATCCCCAGACCTGCAACCCGCGCCGGGCGAGCCACACTGCGACTCCACCGCGCCCACACGCAAGATCCAGCGCGCGCCCTTTGGTCGGAAAACTGTCAGCAAACGGTTGAAATACCGCCGGCAGGGTCACCTCGTCGTCCGACCCCGCAATCGGGTCGGAGTACCGGCAGTCCCAGCGGGCACGATCGTCGTCGGACACAGCTGTCAGCTTAGGAGCCGGGGCGCGTCCGTTCTTCGGCGATTACTCGGCAGTGTCGACTCGGTTCGCGCGCCGTTTCCTGCGATCATTCGCGAGACCTCGGGTGACGAGCCAACCGAACATCCACAGATAACCGGCAAATACTGCGACGACCCACGCGACGGCGGGCCAAGGGCCCGATACATCATCGACGATCACACCGGCATGCACGAGAAGTTCGCGCACGCCCCAGATCACGAGGTACCAAGAGATCAGCAGCGAAATAACGAGGCCTCCGGTTAGCACACCCAACCAGATGCACATGCCGACGGCAGTCAGGCAGGGCCCAATGCGTCCGAGGGTGGTCCGTTGATTCCGGTGACCTCGCGGCGAGTCAGCGCTGATCATCTCGGTCACTACGACTCCCGCCTGCTGCGTGTAAACGACACACGTGATGCTCACCCGGGTCGCGTCCAGCGGTAAAGCGCTTGGTCGCCGGCGAGGGAAGTCCTCGCATGATCCACAGATTCGTGATGCTTGTCGGCTCGCATCGCGATGAGTTCGACGGCGCCCAGAGGTCCGTATATCGACATACCCGCGGACCCAGGGGAGCGAACAGTGAAGCTCGATACCTCCACCGTGTGGTCGGTGGTGCACGCAGAACGCGCACGACTGGTCTCCGACCTCCGGGGCTTGCCTCGCGACGCATGGTCGACGCCGTCGCTGTGCGGGGAGTGGACCGTCCACGATGTCCTCGCTCATCTCATCGACACCGCGAAGACCTCCCGGATCATGTTCATCCGGCGGATGGTCCTGTGCCGCTTCGACTTCGACGGTGACAATGCCGTAGGCGTCGCGCGCGCGAAATGCGACGATCCCGAAGTCACGCTCGACGCCATGCAGGCGGCGATCACCCTGACCCTGACCCCGCCGGCCGCCCGGGCATCGCGTCTCGTCGAGGCATTCGTCCACGGCGAGGACATTCGCCGGCCACTCGGGGTCCCCTCCGACTACCCGCCCGAGGCGGTCGCGGCCGCGCTCGCCTACCAGGCGAAGACCGCCGTCGCGATGCAGGGCGGTCGCGAACGGGTCGACGGCCTGCGCCTCGTCGCGACGGACACCGGGACGGCGATCGGCGACGGCGTGGAGGTGCGAGGACGCGCGATCGACCTGCTGATCGCCGCCTCCGGGCGCCGGGTCGCCGCCGGCGCCTTCGACGGATCCGGCGCGTCCCGCCTGCTCGCCGCCACAGGACCGGCGCCGGCCTAATCCGTCCCGACCACCTCGGCGATCGACGGCGCGGCACGCCACCGGTCGACGACCGGCTTCACGGCGTCCACCAACATCGGCAGCTGGGGCGCCATCGCCAAACATGCGACCGCCGCGAGCAGGCCGGCTGCCTCGGTGACCTGCAACACCCGCTCGTCGAGGGGCCGCAGACCCAGCCGGGCCGCCGCCTCGCCGTAGGCAGCGACGCCTTCAGTGCCCGCCATCGCCAGGTCGGACTCGACCGGCCCCGAGGTGACGAGTTCGAAGTCGGACCACATCTCGCCCTCGGTGGTGCAGATCAGGTTGTGGAAGGGCGCGTCACCGTGGATCGTCTGGACCGCCGTTCCGGGGAAGGCCTTCTCGAAGGCCTCCGCGGACGCGAGGAGCGGAGCGACAACTGACCATTCCCTTTGCGCCCGTCCAAGATCGGCAGGGCTCAGCAGATCTGGTCGGTGCTCGAGGTCGGCCAGACCGTCGGGAACGTAGTCGTTGAACGGCGTCCAGAAGCCGAGCCCGCTGTCGTTGTATTCCCGGAGCGCGGCGTGCAGGCGCGCGGTCATCTCGAAGCGCCGCTCGACGCCGGGCTCGACATCCGGGACCTCTTCGACGTACTGCCAGAAGGTCATCGAGAACCCCTCGCGCCGAACGGGTTCGCGCGGGACCAGCGGGCTCGGTGCAACCACGGGATGGCCGCGGTCGACCAGCCATCCCGTCACCGAGATCTCCGCACGCTGCTGCGCGGTCTGCCGCTCCGGGGAGGCGGTGTAGGAGCGGGGGAGCACGGTCGGGACCCGGACCACCACCGGTGCCGGCGCGAGATGGACGATGACGGAGAACATGTCGTAGAGCACCCGAGGGTCGTCAACGGGTAGCCCGAGATCGTGGCCAGCGGCCGTCGCGGCGGACACGGCGCGGGCTGTCCGTCCGCCGATCTCGTCTGCGGTCAGCACCGTGCCCAGTATCGACGCCTCCCGGCGCTGCGTCGAGCCAATTGTCGCCGGGCGTGAGACCACGGCTGCGCCGCTGAGGCCGGTTCGGGGTCTAGCGTCGTGGTCATGGAAGATCGCCGCACCAAGGTGCTGATCATCGGAGGAGGCTTCGGTGGCTTGTTCTGCGCGCGACGGCTGGGTGGCGTCGAGGTCGATGTGACGCTGCTCGACCGCGCGGCCGGCCACTTGTTCCAGCCGCTGCTCTACCAGTGCGCGACCGGCACGCTCAGCATCGGTCACATCAGCCGTCCGCTGCGGGAGGAATTCGCCCGCCACCGCAACGTCAGCACGCTGCTCGGCGAAGCGATCGAACTCGACCCGCAATCGCGACGGGTGACCGCCCGCCGACCCGATGAGACGACGTTCACGCTCGATTACGACGTGCTCGTCATCGCCGCGGGAATGCAGCAGTCCTATTTCGGCAGTGAGCATTTCGCGCACTGGGCGCCGGGGATGAAGACCCTCGACGACGCGCTGAGCATTCGTCAGCGGCTGTTCACCGCTTTCGAGATCGCCGAGACGCTGCCGCCGGGACCAGAGCGTGACAGCTGGCTCACCTTCGCCGTTTCCGGTGGCGGGCCCACAGGGGTGGAGCTTGCCGGGCAGATCCGGGAGATGGCGACGCGGACGCTGGCCAACGAGTTCCACAGCATCGAACCCGAGGACGCCAGGGTGCTGCTGTTCGACGGCGGAGATCGGGTGCTGAAGAGCTTCGCACCGGATCTGGCGAGCAAGGCCGCCCGGACGCTACAGCGGCTCGGCGTCGAATTGCGGTTGGGGGTGCATGTCACCGACGTACGCCGGGAAGGGGTGACCGTCACACCGAAAGCCGGCGGACCGGACGAAGAGTACGCGGCCCGGACGGTGCTGTGGACCGCAGGCGTCGAGGCCGTACCGTTCGCCAGACATATCGCCGAGGTGCTCGGCGCCCCGTCGGACCGCTCCGGTCGAATCGAGGTCGAACCCGACCTCTCCGTCCCCGGCCATCCCGACATCTTCGTCATCGGCGATCTCGTCGGCCGGGACAAACTTCCGGGCGTCGCCGAGAACGCCATGCAGGGCGGATTGCACGTCGCCGCCTGCATCCGCCGCGAACTTGCGGGCAAACCCCGCCGACCGTACCGCTACCGCGACCTCGGTTCAGCGGCCTACATCAGCCACGGAAATGCACTGTTGCAGGTCGGACCCGTCAAGCTCGCCGGCTTCCCGGGATGGGTGGCGTGGGGAATCATCCACATCGCTGCTCTCACCGGGGTGCGCAATCGCACCAGCACCGTGGTGACGTGGTTGGCGACCATCGCCCGCGCCAGCCGCTATCACCGTGCCTTCATGCTCGGCAACAGCCACGCCATCTCCGAACAGCGCTATACCTGGACGACGTGCGACGACGAGGCAACCCGACCGCGCGGAGAGACGCTGACAGGGACCTCCGAGTCGTAGCCATTGCTGCACAACGATTCTCGTGCAGAAGGGTGCTGCGCACCAACACACACAAATTTGGAAGGCCCTGACCCCCGAGACCCGCGCACGAGCGGCCGTCGTGGCAGGCACGATCCGTACCGAAGGGGCGATGGTGGCCGCGCAGCTGCTGTCCGATGCGGTCAGCCGGGGACTATGAGCGGCCGCCCAGGTGTTTGGCGAGGAAGCGCTCGACGGCGTGATACATGTCGATCACGTTCTCCTCGTTGACGAATCCGTGGCCCTCGTCATCCTTGACCATGTACTCGACCTCCACCCCACGCGCGCGCAGCGCCTCGACGAGATTGTCGGATTCGGCCTGGACGACGCGAACGTCGTTGGCGCCCTGGATGACCAGCAGCGGTGTCCGGATCTGGTCGACCCTGGTGATCGGCGAGCGGGCCAGCATGTCGGCCTCTTGTTCCGGATCGTCCGGGTTCCCGGCATAGAGATGCCAGTTGTTGGCCAGGTATGGCCTGGCGGCAGGCGGCAGCGTCCGCATGAAGTTCACCAGGCTCGAGATGCCGACGTAGTCGATCGCGGCGGCGAAGACATCGGGGGTGAAGGTGACGCCGACCAGCGCGGCATAGCCACCGTAGGAGCCGCCGAAGATGGCGACTCGATCGCGGTCCGCGTAGCCGTGCTCGACCGCCCAGTCCACGGCGTCGATGAGGTCGTCGTGCATCTTGCCCGCGAGCTCACCGATGGCGGCTTTCATGAACGCGTTGCCGAAGCCGGCCGATCCTCGGAAGTTGATCTGCAGCGCCGCATAACCGCGGTTGGCGAGGAGCTGGGCTTCGGGATTGAAGCCCCAACTGTCGCGCGCCCACGGGCCACCGTGGACGACCAGCACCAGCGGCAGGCCTTTCGGCTCGATCCCGACCGGCAGCGTGAGATACGAATGCAGATCGAGGCCGTCGCGGGAGGTGATCGTGACCGGAGTCATCGGTGCCAGCGCCTCAGGATCCAGATGCGGATAAGGCCGGAACAGCTCCCGGCTTTCGCCGGTGGCGTGGTCGTAGAAGTAGGTCAGTCCGGGCTCTCGGTCGTGGTTGAAGCTGACGACCCAACGCTGCTCGCTGTCATCGGAGGAGATCGTGGTGAGGTCACCGTCGGACAGCTTCTCCAGGTGGGCCAGCACCGCGGCGAAATCGGGGTCGAGTGCGTGAATCACCTGTCGCTCACCGAGATACCGCACCCCGAGCAGCTCGCCGGTCCGGGGGCTGAGGATGAGCGGCGAAGGGAAGGTGGGCCAGACCTGCGCTCGCGGGTCCACACTGAACCTCGGGTGGCTGTCGACCTCCGTCTCGTCACCGGTGGCCACATCCAACCGCACCACCGTGGTGCGGTCGGCGTGGCGGTTGGAGCCGATCCACAGGCCTTCACCGTCCGGAGTGACCTCGATCGGGAAGACGCCCAGTGTGTAGTCGGCGCCGTCGTAGAGCGCGATGGAACGCAAGGTGTCGGTGGTCGCGTCCCAACTCGACAGTTCGACATCGCCGTCAGAAGTCACCGTCAGGGCGAACAGATCCCCGTTGCGGCTGGAGAACCAGCTTGCGCCGGTTCCGGGATTCTCGGCGAGCATGGTCAGCTCACCTGAGGCGATGTCGAGTTCGTAGGCGTCGAACAGCGCCAGATCTCGCTTGTTGAGCCCGACGATCGCCTTGCCTGGACGCCCGGCGGGCAGCTCGAGGTATGCCTTCGCGCCGGGAAACGGTGTGAGATCGACGGCCGCAGCGTCCGGGTCCTCCAAGTCGACCCGATATACGTGCGAGTTCTCGTCGCCGCCGGTGTCCTGTGTGTAGAGCAGCCAACGTGAATCGTGGGTCCAGTAGTAACTGAACACGCTGCGGGTTTCGTCGGCGGTCACGCACCGCGCGTCGTCGTCCGAGTCGACATCCTGTACCCACACGTTGAGACGATTCTTGAACGGGGCGAGATAGGCGATCTTGGTGCCATCCGGGGATATCCGTGCGCCGGCGCGGACGGGAGAACTGAAAAGCTGCTCCACAGTGAGGATTTCGGGCAACGCCATTTGAGCCATGGAGATTTTCCTTTCGGTTGATGTCGTGATGACACGTTGATGGCACGAGTCGCCCCGCCACCCGTCGCTCGGGAGGTGGTTGGCTCGCTGAAAGCTATGGTGTTGTGCTGCAGTACTTTTAGGGTGTTACCGGACCGCCCAGCCTGCCGTTGGTCGCATCGCGGATCGCCCGGTCGATCAGGGCCAATGCTTCGTCTTGGCTCACCTTCTCCTTGTCGACGATGGCCCTCCTGCCGACATCTTCGTCGATGATGCGGAACGCGCCGGTGACTGCTGCTGCGCAGAGCCGCACGGTGAGGTCGTCTTCGGACAGCTGCAGTCGCTTGGCGACCACCGGAACAAACCCGCGTTCCATTTCGTCATGCACCATCAGGTACGCCGTGCGCAGTGCAGGCTCCGACGAACTCATCGTGGCGATCCGCAAAGCGCTGACCTCGTCGGAGATGTCCTGCTGCGACAAGGGATGAGCGGCCGCGTCCGCCGCCATGTGCTCGGCGAGGGACAACGCGGCCGGCCACCGATGGGCGATCGCGAGGAATCGGTTGGCCGACAACGCGAGTACCGGCTCCACGCAGCTCTCTTTCGACCGGAAGTAGCGCCAGATCGTGCGCGTGGAAAGCCCTGCGGCAGCGGCGATGTCGTCGCCGCTGGTCGCCGATACTCCCCGTTCCCAGAACAACGCACAGGCATGTCTGGACACTGCCAGTCGCGCCTCCGCCTGCTTCGGACTGGAAGCGGCCGCACTCGATTTCTCGTCCGTGTCGACGATGCAGACCACCTCCCTGATGCGTGTCACTTAGTGACAGCTCCACTGTGTCACTAAGTGACAAAGCGGTCAAGTCGCGCGCTCGGTGGCCCGGATACGGATGGGGCCCCGCCATTCGCCGTCGGGATCGAGAACGATGCCGCGCTGCGTGATCTCCACATCGCCGGACTTCGCCAGTGCGCGCGCCAGATCGCGGGCGTCGGCCATCAGGGTGCGCCAGTCCGCGCCGCCGACGGCCCGGGCCGCATCCGACGGGCAGGTGCTGCCGTCGGGGCCGCGATGCTCGGCCAGTGCACGAATGGCCGCGGTGAGGAGCTGTCTGATCGGACCATCGCCCAGGGCGATGCGGGCATCGTCGGCACCAGGGCCGGCCTTGTCGACAATCCGGCTCAACTCGGTGCGCAATTGCTGACCCACGAGTTCAGTCAAAGCGATTGCGGCGGGGCGGGCTGGGGAACCGTCGAAGTCACACCCCCAGCGTGCGCTGGATGTCCGGCTTCATCGCATTCAGCTGCGAACCCCAGTAACCCCATCCGTGGGTCCCGTTGGCGGGGAAGTTGAACGTACCGTTGCTTCCGCCTGCCGCCTGGTACTGCCGCTGGAAGTTCTTGTTGCTGTCGAGCGTGATGCTCTCGAGCAACTGCGCGGGAAAGTCCGCGCCGCCCAGCTCGCCCGGCCTGCCATTGCCGCAGTAGACCCAGACGCGGGTGCCGTTGCCCACCAGCCGCCCGACGTTGACCGTCGGGTCGTTGCGCTGCCACGCGGGACCGCCGCCGGGACCCCACATCGCGGTCGCGTCGAAGCCGCCTGCGTCGCGCATCGCGACGCCGACCAGCAGCGGCCAGATGCCGTCGGACAGGTTGAGGAAGCCCGACAGCGAGGCTGCGTAGCGGAACTGGTTCGGGTAGTTAGCGGCCAGTATCAGCGCCGAGCTGCCCGACATCGACAGTCCCACGACGGCGTTGCCGCTGGGGGAGACGCCCTTGTTCGCTGCGAGGTAACCGGGCAGCTCGGAGGTCAGGAAGGTCTCCCACTGGTAGTTGTAGCGCTGACCGTTACCGACAGCCGGGCCCTGCCAGTTGGTGTAGAAGCTCGACATTCCGCCGACGGGCATGACGACCGACAGCCCCGACTCGTAGTAGTTTTCGAACGCCGCGGTCTCGATGTCCCAGCCACTGTTGTCGTCGCGGGCACGCAGTCCGTCGAGCAGGTAGACCGCCTTCGATCCGCCGCCCTGGAACTTGACCGGGATGTCGCGACCCATGGCCGGCGACGGCACCATCAGCGTCTCGACCGGCAGTCCGGGGCGCGAGTACGCGCCGGCGGTCGCCGATCCGCCGGAAACGGCGACCAGGGCAGGCAGCAGGAGCGCTGCCAGGACGCCGGCCAGCAGCCGGCGCCGCACACTGTGCATCAACTTCATTTCTAGCCGTCCTCTTCGGGCCCGTCACAGGGGCGGGCTTATCAGGGATATGGGTGCGGCCCGGCGTGATAGGTGCCGGTTCGGATGCCGCTGCTTCGCATCCGCCGCATTCGCAGGCGGGCGATCGCCGAAGCGATGCCGCATCGGTTACTTCGTCATGTGACGATTCGGCGTTACGGCAAGGAGGACCCAGGGTCTCCGGTTCACATCCTCGTAAGATCTGGGCCGGGATCCGCCGAGTCGTTACGAGTTCAGCGCTGGGCGGCGCGCCACCTGTCGAGCATTCGACGGTCGCGTTTGGTCGGCCGGCCGGCACCGCGATCCCGGGCCGCCACCAGAACGGGGGGAGTGGTCGGGGGCGCGGGTGTTCGGTCGAGGTAGCAGGTCACGGCATCGGCTGCGCCGACCCGCTTTTGGATCACCCTCACCACTTGGACGATCCGCGTTGTGTCACCTACCAGGGCGCGCACCTCGTCGCCGGGTGATACCGTCGTCGCCGGCTTCGCGGGCCGATCGTTGATCCGCACATGGCCGCCTCGGCATGCGGCGGCGGCGTCGGGCCGGGTCTTGGTCAGCCGCACCGCCCACAACCACCGATCCACACGGGTCGACTCCATGACATCCATCATGGACCGCCGGGTGCCGGGTCGGCGTCGTGAATCATTCCGGTGCCCTGCCGCAGTCGGCCTACTTCCTTGACAGGCAAGCATTTACTTGCATAATGTCGTGGGTGTGGGCGACGTCTTCAAGGCCTTGGCCGACCCCACGCGCCGCACGATCCTCGACGAGCTGACCGACCGCAACGGGCAGACGCTCTTCGAGATCTGCGCGCGACTGACAACCAAGCACGGGCTCGGCTCGTCACGGCAGGCGGTCTCGCAGCACCTCGACATACTCGAAGCCGCGGGCCTGGTGGAGACCCGCCGTGAGGGCCGCTACAAGTTCCACTACATCAACACCGCGCCGCTCGAACCGATCGTGCAGCGGTGGCTCACGGAGGTTCCCGGTCGTTGTCACGACACGGGTGCCGGGGAAGGATCACCATGAGAATCAATCTGACCAGCGTGCTCGTCGATGACCAGGACAAGGCGCTGCGCTTCTACACCGAAGTCCTCGGGTTCACCCAGAAGCACGATGTCCCGATGGGCGAGCATCGGTGGATCACCGTGGTGTCCCCGGAAGATCCCGGTGGCACCGAGCTCGTCCTCGAACCCGACGAACACCCGGCGGCGAAGCCGTTCAAGGATGCTCTGATCGCCGACGGCATCCCCTTCACCGCATTCGCTGTCGACGACGTTCGCACGGAGTTCGAGCGACTGCGCGGCCTCGGGGTGCGCTTCACTCAGGAACCCACGGACATGGGACCGGTGACCACGGCGGTGCTCGATGACACCTGCGGCAACCTGATCCAGATCCAGCAGGCCGGGTAGGTTCTAGCCGGGCTCGCGGACATGTAGGGCCGCAGAAGTGAATGGGCGCAGCACAACTAGCGTTTGGTCGGCGAATCATCGCGAAGGCTCAGATGATCGGCACGTCCCCAGGGCGCAGCAACCGAAGCCAGCGGTAGCCGTAAGCCTCTAGATGCAAATCGATCCGCCCGTCGACATCGAGTTCATGACGTGACAGGCCGCCCAGTAGATCGACCAGGACGGAACCTGGCGGCGCTTCCTCCAGCTGGATAGACACGATGCAACTGTCCGCGCCGAAATTGTGCAATGCCACCATCGCCCAGCCTGACTTCTCCCGGCACACATGTGCCAGCACCGCCGGGTTGGGCTGTTTGAGCAGTTCGGCGGTTGACCAGCCGATCTCCGGCTGCTGGCGATAGGTGTAGATGAGGTCGCGGATGTACCACCAGAACGAATGGTGGTCTTGGCGTTGATCGGCAGCGTTCACACGGTCGGGGCCGAACAGCCCGTCGGGCAGCGGCCGAGGGAGTCGCCGCTTCGCGGCGGTCGAGAATCCGCCGTTCGAATCGCCCGTCCACTGCATGGGCGTGCGTACCGCGAACCTTCCTGGAACATCCAGGTTTTCGGCCATACCGATCTCTTCGCCGTAGAACAGCACCGGTGTGCCGGGAAGAGCGAATGCGAGTGAGTAGACCATCCGCATGCGGCGCTCGTCGCCACCCAGCATGGACGGGAGCCGCCGTCGCAGTCCGCGGCCGTACAGCTGCATTCCGGGGTCAGGTCCGAAAGCGTCGAAGACTTCCTGGCGCTCGGGCTCGCCCAGCTTGTCCAGGGTGAGCTCGTCGTGGTTTCGCACGAAATTGGCCCACTGACTGGTGATGTCGAGTTTGGGCCGCTGCCGCAGCACCCTTGCGAGAGGTCGGGCGTCGCCGCGCGCCAGCGACAGGTAGATGTGCTGCATCCCGATGAAATCGAATTGCATGTTCAGGCCGTCGCCGTCGGACCCGCCGAAGAATCTCTTCTGGTCTTTGTACGGCACGTTGACCTCACCGAGCAGCACCGCATCACCGAGGCGGCGGGTGACGAAATTGCGGACGTCGCAGAGGTACTCCAATGGGTCGAACACCCCGGGATCGCCCGGGGCGCCGTCGTCGGCGAACAGGAACGGCACGGCGTCGACGCGGAATCCCGACACTCCGAGCTGCAGCCAGAAGCCGAGGGTACGCGAAATCTCCTCCTGGACTTTCGGATTGGCGATATTCAGGTCGGGCTGGTGCTTGTAGAAATGGTGCAGGTAGTACTCGCCGGTCTTGGGGTCGAGCTCCCAGAGGCTGTCCTCCTGATCGGGGAAGACGACGTCCTTGGCGGTGCCTTTCGGTTCGGTGGCGCTCCATACGTAGTAATGGCGGTAGGGGTCGTCCTTGCTTCGGCGGGCCGACTTGAACCACGGGTGGGCATCGGAGGTGTGGTTCATCACGAAGTCCACGATCACCCGGATTCCGTTGGATCGCGCGGTTCTGATGAGTTCGACGAAATCGCCGAGATTGCCCAAGCGCGGGTCGACGCTCAGGAAGTCGGTGATGTCGTAGCCGTCGTCCTTGCGGGCGGTCGGGTAGAACGGCATCAGCCACAGGCAGGTGATGCCGAGGTCGGCGAGGTACTCGATGCGTTCGGTCATGCCGCGGATGTCGCCCGTGCCGTCGCCATTCCAGTCGTAGAACGTCTCGATGTCGGCGCAGTAGAAGACTGCGTTCTTCCACCACAGGTCGCCACTCTCGATCTTCCTCATGCGGTCACCGCCGGGGCGGTGGGCGACAGCTGTGGGAGCACGTGCTCACCGAACGCGTCGATGAACGCGGCTTGGTGTTGACCGACGAAATGCAGGTACAGCTCGTCCCAACCCTGTTCGATGTATTCGTCGAGCCAGGCGGCATGCTGGCCGAGGTCGCTGGACACTCGTACCGATTTCGCGACTTGCTCGGGGGTGACGGACTGCCCGATCACGTCGAAGGCTTCGACGGTTTCGAGGTCCCAGGGCACCGGGGGAGCGAAGATGTTGTTGCGCCATTGATCGTGGGCGATGGCGAGCGCCTCGCCGCCGGTGGGAGCCCAGCTGAGGTGGATCTGCAGCCGGGCCGGGCCGCGTCCACCGGCGTTTCGGTAGGCGTCCATCACCCTCTGCAGCGTCTCGGCGGGCTGGTTGACTGTTATGAGCGCATCTGCCCAGGAGGCGTGCCGTGCGGCGGTGCTGGGGGTGACGGCGGGGCCGACGAGGTCAGGCACGGTTTCGGGCAACGTCCACAACTTGGCACGGTTGACGTGGATCAAGCCGTCGTAGCTGACCTCCTCGCCCTGAAGTAGCCGCCGGATGACATCGACACACTCGACGAGGCGTTGATCGCGGATCTCTTTGCGCGGCCACACCTCACCGGTGACCCGCTCGTTGGACGCTTCCCCGGATCCGAGCGCCGCCCAGAACCGGCCCGGGAACATCTGCGCCAGCGTCGCGATTGCCTGGGCGATGATGACCGGATGGTAGCGCTGGCCGGGGGCGTTGACTACACCGAACGGCAGCTGGGTCGTGGCCAACGCGGCTCCGAGAAACGACCAGGCGAAGCCGGATTCATTTTGCCGCTGGCTCCACGGGCTGAGGTGATCCGAGGACATTCCGGCCGTGAATCCCGCCGCCTCTGCGTGCCGGATGTCCTTGAGGAGTTGCGCCGGGCTGATCTGTTCATGAGAACAGTGAAATCCGATGACCGTCATCGGATCGGGGTACCCGTTCTGTGGGCCTACGACTCTGTGCGCTCATCAGCGACGACGAGACCGCTCGCGCGGTGGAGCCAGTCGGCGGCCGTACCATGCGCACGCGTATCCAGCCATTGCGCGGCCCGTTTCCTCGGACCGTGTTTGCTCGACATGATCTACGGTGTTGACCGCGTCTACAGCCATGATCGTGACCTGCGGGCCTCGGCCGACAGGCGATCATCCGTCATGCCTCATGAATACGACTGTGCTACTGAATATGACTGTGCTACTGAATACGACCGTGCAACAAGGCTTTCTGCTTAGTTTAGGTCAACCGGTACATCAGGGCGCGTGCAGCGGCCGTCACCAGTTTGCGGTCGTAGGTCAGGACCATGTCGAATTCTCGATCGCCGTTGCGCCCCGTCGAACCGGGTTGCTCGCGCGCGATCAATGCCGCCGATATGTGAGGGCCCAGGGCAATAACAGTCCACTCGTTGCCTAACGGATCAGCAGAATCCAAGGGCACGCTGCGCACTCCTCGCCCCAGATCCCTCGGAAGCATCTCGCCGAACACGGCCACCAACACCGAACGCTCCGCAAGCTTGCGGTAGCGGTCCCGGGTCGTCTCGGTGAAGTGCTTTCTATGTTGCAAGGCCGACAACAAGATCGGCGGATCGAACGCCGGGCTGGCAAGGCTTTCGACGTGATGGGAGAGCGCGAGCACGGTGCTTCTGCGTGCCGTACGCACGGGCGAATGATGGCGTACGACGTCGAACGGCGAGCCGGCGATCGACTGCTGGCGACGCAGACCAGCCGGCAACGACCACGAGGAGGGGGTGCCTGGCGACAATGGGGCGGCAGCGCCGAACCGGAATCCCTGACCCAACGTGGCGCCCACGGCCAATGCTCGTTCGAGGTGGGCATCGGTCTCCACTCCCTCGGCGAGGATGACCGCCCCAGTTCGTTCCCTATGTGCCAGCACCCCGGCACAGGTGCGCGCACCACGGTCGCTGAGACGTGATTGCACCAAGTCGATGTCGAGCTTGATGACGTCGGGTGCAAGCACATCGAGGAGAGCCAAAGAAGCAGGGTTCGCGCCAACGTCATCGAGCGCCACCGCGAATCGGTCCGAACGCATCGCCGCGACCTTCTGCAGAAGCGCCTTCGGATGCCTCAGCAGGCTACGTTCGGTTATCTCGAAGACAAGTCGTAGCTCGTTGCGTGCGCGCTCCATCAGTTCGTCGTCACCGCAGCGAAGTTGTGCTGTTCCCGGCTCGCAGTTGATCATCAGAAATTGGTCGGGCCCCAGACCGGCCTGCAGGGCCGCACTCAAGGCAGCGGAGGTGCACGCTCGGTCGAGCTGACCGAGGCGGCCACTGGCCGCGGCCCGCTCAAACACCACGGACGGGCGGAGATGGGCAAGCGAAGGCCAACGCGCGAGCGCTTCGTAGCCCACGGTCTTCCCGTCGCAGAGCGTCACGATCGGTTGAAACAACGGGACGAGACCGATGCCTGCAACGGCCGCGTCGACGAAGTCGGCCGTTCCGGCACATGCCTGTTCCACGATGGGCTCGGTCATCCGTGGGCCCCCACCAAAGTGTCAGTGCCGGCAAAGTAGCGCCAGCTGCTGTGCACGTACCCGAGCCTCGCGACTCCGGTCGTCGTCGAGGGCCCGAAACACTGCCTGGGGCTCGGAGACAAGGCCACGAACGTGACAGTCCCGCAAAGCTAGTGGGAGTATCACGGCACCGCCACTTGCTGACCAACGCCAAACAGTATCGTAAGCCTACACTGGCCAGCGCGAGCAGGTCGAGAACTGGCGTCCTCCGCAACGATCGGCATCCTTGCGACCGGGAGCGGACCGTTCGAAAAGGCGCAGTCCGCCTGCGGATCAAGGCATTTCGTCTATGTCCGACGTCGTTGATGAGCGCTTGCGCACGCAAGTATTCCGACCCATTCTTGTTTCAATACGGAGGGTGCCGCCGGGCCATTGCGCGAGGACAGCAACGAATATGTACGAAAACTGCCGTCAGATATCACTTCCGCCCGCTAAACGCGGGGCCTCGGGGGCGCGCGCTCGTACGGCGAGCAAGTGTCGGGTCGGCGGCTCCGGGCTTCTCCAAGTCCGACCGCGATTCGCGCTGCGCGGGCGCCGCTGGCATCGGAGTGGTTTCCGAACGTCGAGCGTCACTCCATCCACGTGCTCAATGAAGCGATACGTTTATTTCACCTCAATACGTCACGCCGCTTCAGGAGCACGCAATGCGACCCCTTCGGTATTCCATCAACGTCTCCTTGGACGGGTGCTGCGATCATCGTGAGATGGTCCCGGACGAAGACTTGCATCGCCACGCGGCTGAAGAAATCGACCGTGCCGATGCCCTTCTGTTTGGCCGGGTGACTTACCAAATGATGGAGGCCGCGTTTCGCTCGCCGGCGCGAACGGGAGTGCGGCCCGAATGGATGGAACCGTGGATGGAACCGTTTGCCCGGACCATCGACACGGCAAAGAAGTACGTCGTGTCGAGCACCCTGGACTGGGTGGATTGGAACGCGGAGCTCTTGCCCGGCGATCTGGGGAAGGCTGTCCATCAGCTCAAGCAGGCGTCGGGTAAGGGGCTATTTGTGGGAGGCGTGGAGCTCCCGATGGCGTTAGCGGAGCTGGGGTTGATCGATGAGTACGAGTTCGTCGTGCAGCCCAGGCTGGTGGGTCATGGCCCGACGTTGTTCGCGGGGCTATCGAAGCATGTCGACCTGAGGCTCGTGGACCGGCTGGAGTTCGGCTCCGGGGCAGTGGCGATGCGGTATGAGCCGAGAAGGTAGCTTGTCGCGACAGATGGCTGGATTCGGGTCCCCGGCCATTCCCACCGACGGAGCTAGGGCGGAATCATCCGCCGGGAGTTCCTGCGTATTCGATTCCGTGCATCCGAGCATGTGAAAGGCCGAATTTGGCACCCCGGCACACCGCTTGCGTAAACGCATGGCTACATGCAAATACGCATGTTAAGCTGCAACTGTGCCTAAAACCGTGCAGATTCGTGACATCGATGACGATGTGTATGCGGGCCTGGTGCGACGTGCGGGGGAAGAGGGGATCACGGTTCCCGAGTTGCTGCGTCGCGAAGCTGCTCGACTCGCGGCTCGACCATCGATCCCGGAGTGGCTACGCCGCACCGATCGCCGCCCGTCGCAAGTGTCGACAACCGACGTTTTGGCCACTCTCGACGAGTGGCGTGGCGCGTGGCCCGATGCTCGTCGTTGACGCGTCGTGCCTATTTGAAGTTGTGGCTGACACACCGAGGTCCGCGGAGATCGCGGCGCGACTGGCGTCGGACACCGAGCAAGTGGCCCCCGAGGTAATCGACGTAGAGGTGCTCGGTGTGATCCGTGCCCAGTACTTGGGCGGCGGTCTCGACAAGACGGCCGCCGGGCAAGCGGTCGCCGACCTGCGCGATTGGCCAGGCGAACGGTTCGCTCACCGATGGATGCTGGACCGGGTCTGGCAATTGCGGGATTCAGTCCGTGGGTGGGACGCGTTCTACGTCACCCTCGCCGAGGCGCTCGATGCAACCTTGATCACCCTGGACAGCCGGCTCGCGCGCGCGCACGGACCGGAGTGCCGGATCGAAGTCCTCGGTGCATCGGCTGGGTGATGCCTCTCCGAGAGCATCCGCAGCCAGCACATTCATACGGGAGTCCGCGCGACAGATGCTGGAATCGGCTCCGCCGCGAACCGGACGCGAACTACGAAACATGCAGGTGGACAGGCGGATTCCGTGCCAGCCCGCTAGGGCTGTCTCACCGGTGACACCTTTGTGGATGTGGACACTGTGATGTGCGCGATCTACGCAACAACGGGCGAGCGGATCGTGGTGCTTCCCGCCGCACTGCATTGGTCACGGTTCGAGCCGGACTTGGGTTCGAGACGCTCGCGCCCCTCAGGCGTTGGCTGCTGGCTGGCGCCTGTGTTTGCCACTACAGGCGACCGCTGATCAAAGACCCCTAGGACACGGACGATCTGCATCTCGGTAAATTCGAGCGTGATGGCGACGAAGGGAGTCTTATGAACACGCGTGTCGAACAGTTGGAGTTTCAGGCCGAGGCACGACAACTGCTGGATTTGATGGTCCACTCGGTGTACTCCAACAAGGATTCGTTTCTGCGGGAGTTGATCTCGAACGCCTCCGATGCGCTGGACAAACTGCGGCTTGAAGCGTTTCGCAACAAGGACCTGAACGTCGATACCTCCGATTTGCACATCGACATCGAGGCGGACAAAGAAGCACGCACCCTGACCATCCGCGACAACGGCATCGGCATGACGCGCGACGAGGTCGTGGATCTGATCGGCACGCTGGCCAAGTCGGGTACCGCCGAGCTGCGTCAGCAGTTGCGCGAGGCCAAGAACTCAGCCGCCTCAGAAGAGCTGATCGGTCAGTTCGGTATCGGTTTCTACTCAGCCTTCATGGTGGCCGACAAGGTCGAGTTGCTCACCCGTAAGGCCGGCGAGAGCGAGGCCACCAGTTGGGAATCGAGCGGCGATGGCACCTACACCATCAAATCCGTCGACGATGCTCCCCCGGGAACGTCGGTCACCCTGCACCTCAAGCCCGAGGATGCCGAGAACGAACTGCACGACTACACCGCCGAGTGGACGATCCGGAACCTGGTCAAGAAGTACTCCGACTTCATCGCCTGGCCCATCCGGATGGAGGTCGAGCGACCGACCCCAACCGGCGCAGGGGGTGGCGAAGAGACCGTCACCCTCGAAACCGAGACCCTCAACTCGATGAAGGCGCTATGGGCCAAGTTGAAAGATGAGGTCTCCGAGGAGGAGTACCGGGAGTTCTATAAGCACATCGCGCACGCTTGGGACGACCCGCTCGAGGTCATCGCGATGAGGGCCGAGGGCACGTTCGAGTACCAGGCACTGCTGTTCATCCCGTCGCACGCCCCGTTCGATCTGTTCAACCGCGACGCCCACATCGGGATACAGCTGTATGTCAAGCGCGTGTTCATCATGGGCGATTGCGACCAGCTCATGCCGGAATACTTGCGCTTCATCAAGGGCGTTGTCGATGCACAGGACATGTCGCTCAACGTTTCTCGCGAACTGATGCAGCAGGATCGGCAGGTCAAGGCGATTCGTCGCCGTCTGACCAAAAAGGTCCTTTCCACGATCAAGGATCTGCAGTCCGAACGCCCGCAGGATTACCGCACCTTCTGGACCCAGTTCGGCAGGGTCCTCAAAGAGGGCCTGCTGTCGGATGTCGACAACCAGGACACCCTGCTACGGATTTCCTCGTTCGCCTCGACGCATAGCGACGAGGAACCCACCACACTGGGCGAGTACGTCGAGCGCATGAAGGCAGATCAAAAGCAGATCTTCTACGCCACCGGTGAAACGCGTCAGCAGATCCTGAAATCGCCGCACCTCGAGGCGTTCAAGGCCAAGGGCTACGAGGTGCTGCTGCTCACCGACCCGGTCGACGAGGTCTGGGTGGGAACTGTGACCGAGTTCGACGGCAAACCGCTGCAGTCGGTAGCCAGGGGAGAGGTGGAGCTTGGGTCCGAGGAGGAAAAGACGGCGCACGAGGCCGAGCGCAAGGAACAGGAGAAGGAGTTCGCCGACCTGCTGAACTGGTTGAAGGAGACCTTGAGTGAGCACATCAAGGAGGTGCGGTTATCTACCCGCTTGACCGAATCGCCGGCCTGCCTGATCACCGACGCCTTCGGGATCACACCGGCGCTCGCGCGCCTCTACCGGGCTTCCGGGCAGGATATTCCGGCCAGTACGCGCATCCTCGAACTCAACCCGAATCATCCGCTCGTCACCGGCCTGCGCCAAGCGCACAGAGACCGCAGCGACGATCCGTCGGTCGCCGAGACGGCCGAATTGCTGTATGGCACAGCACTTCTTGCTGAAGGCGGCGCGCTCGAGGATCCGGCGCGGTTCGCCGAGCTGCTCGCCGACCGGTTGGCCCGCACGGTTTAGGGCGCGCGCCGACGAGTGTGGCGGGTTGGCGGTGTGGCCGCCAGCGCACCTGCTGGCGGCCACACCGGGATCCACTACGTGCCTGCTGGGGCATAGCGCTCGGGAAGCAGCTTCTGGAGCTCGGCGGACCAGGCGGCCGCCGCCTCTGGTGTCGGCTCCGGCATGGGGAGGCCGGCCTCGAGGATCCAGCCGTTCGGCACATCGTTGGCCACCACGACGACCTGGTCGATCGGCACCCCGATCACTTCGACAACCAACTCGTGCAATCTCCGCATGATGTTTCTCCGGGTCACCTCCGAACGGCCGTAGCGGATGCCGCCGCTGATGAGAACGGACGACTCGACCTCTTGCTGGTAGCGCCAACGTCGACCGCTGCCCGAGTGGCGAGCTTTCGTCCGGAGGTCGAGATCGCCGGTCGTGTCACGCGAGTGCTAGCGGCGCAGACGGCGGCCGTTGACCCAAGTCGACTAGGCGAAAGCGTCGGATACCTCAGCATCCACGAGCTGCGCAAGGTCGACGCGGCATTGCGGATCGTCATGGACCTCTAAGGTTGCAGGAGAACGGTGAACTCTCAAACCCGTTGGACGACAATGCCCGGATTGGCCGACTGACAGCGAAGCAAGTCGTCGAGGTCGAGCGGGCAATGATGACATTCCTTGGCGTTACCTGGTAGGTGAAAACCGTTGGGCGGCAGTGTAAACGACGAGATTTGCTGGCAACCCGCTAAATTCTCATTCTGCCGTATTCCCTCCGATGCGGACTGTCGAGTCGGTCGAGATGTGCTGCCAGGGTGAGATCGGCGTGGCCGCTTGTAAGAAGCTACTCGGGCAGTAGCGCCGGGTTAACGGTGTACTGACCTTGGGAAACCGCTGATTCGCCTCGCGACGTTCCCGAAAGGGAGCTAGTGGAAATAATGCGTCGAGTTGCTGCGCACGAGGCTGCAGGGCTTCGGCAGAGGAGCGCTGAGCACCCATGTCCATTGCCATCATTGGTGCCGGTCTTGGTGGCCCCGTTCTCGCCCGGACGCTGCACCGTCACGGTGTGCCAGCAGCGGTGTAAGAGGCCGAGTCTCGCCGGAGACGCGTGGACAGGGCGGTCTGCTCGACATCGAGGCGCACACCGGGCAGTTGGCCCTGCGGGGCGCCGGTCTCTACAAATCCTTTGTGCAATCATCCGCGCTGCCCGAGGATGCGAAACGATTGTAAATTCACGAGGCCAGGTTTTGTTCGATTGGCCGGGAAGCACGGTCGGCGCTCGGCCTGAAGTGGACCGCGGCGACCTGCGGAACATGCTGATCGACTCGCTGCCAGCCGGCAC
>CAVYTD010000014.1:0-495211 GCA_963771335.1 uncultured Actinomycetota bacterium
GGGTCACCGTGTTCACCAACGGCGTCGGCGCCGTCAACGTCCTGCTGGGCAAAGACGATGTGTCGGTGTTCGTCCTGGGTGGGCGGCTGCGGTCGGTGAACCAGACCATCAGCGGACCCGAAGCCGAGCACATGCTCCATTCGGTGGTCGCGGACTACGCGTTCATCGGCGCCGATGCGGTCCACCCGCAGTACGGCGTCGCGTCGCGGACCCTGGAGCAGAGCCGGCTCAAGACGCTGATGATGCAGCGCGCCCGCCAGATCGTGGTGGTCGCCGACAGGCGCAAGCTCAGCACCGACCAGTTCAACTACTGGTCCCGATACCGCCGCAGTGGCGGTTGATAACCGACGACGAGGCCGACCCGGCAGCGCTAGACGAGCTGCGCGCCGCCGGTGCGCAGATCGATCTGACTCAACCCCTCGTGCACTCACCGATACCGCAACTGAAAGGCCATCAGCCGTGACCACCACGTCAACCTCCACCGCCGCCACCGCGTCGGGTCCGGCCACCGGCGCCGGGACGATGCGCCAAGCCGTGCTGCACCAGCCCAATGACCTGCGCGTTGAGCAAGTACCGATCCCGGATCTGGAGCCCGGCGACGTGCTGCTGCGGGTGGACGCGGCGCTGGTGTGCGGCACCGACGTCCGCATCTATCAGGGCCGCAAGCAGAAAAACGTCACCTTCCCGACCGTGCTGGGCCACGAGTTCGCCGGCACGGTCGTCGCCGCCGATGGTGCGCTGCCCGACGGTGTGGTCATGGGAGACCAGGTCGCGGTGTACCCGTTAGTGACCTGCGGGGAATGCGCGGCCTGCCGCAAGGGACACGAAAACATCTGCCGCAACCGGCAAGCGTTCGGCTACCAGCTCACCGGCGGCCTGTCCCAATATGTGCGGGTCCCGGCGGTGGCCAGGCAAAACCTCGTGCGGGTACCCGGAGTGTCGACCACGGAGGCCGCCATCATCGAACCGGTCGCATGCGCGTACAACGGGCAAAAACTTGCCGGGATGCCGCACGCGCAGACCGCGCTGATCGTCGGCTGCGGGCCGCTCGGACTGATCCATGTCGGCCTGGCCAAGAACCTCGGGGTGGAGAAGGTCGCCGCCGTCGACCCGATCGCCGGGCGCCGCGACATGGCGGCCCGTTTCGGCGCGGACCTGGTCCTAGAGCCCGGCCCGGACGCCGCTCGCGCGCTGACGAGTTCGTCGACGGCGGCATCGACGTGCTGGTGATGGCGATCGGCGGATCGACGCCCTGGCCCCCTTCCGGGCTACCTGGCGCCGGCGCCGCCATGTCGGTGTTCGCCGGGTTCGGCGCCGACGCGGACCTGGCGGTATCGGCCAACGACGTGCACTACAACGAATGGACCATCGTCGGCGCCTCCTCGTGTCGCCTCGACGGCTTCCACGCCGTGGCCCCCATGGTCGCGGCCGGCACCCTGCCGGTTGGCGAACTGATCGGCACCCAACTGCCGCTCGACCGCGCCGTTGAAGCCCTCGACCTCGCCGGGTCCGGCGCCGACATGCGCGTCGGCGTCGACCCTGGGCCTGACCCACAACCAGTTCTCGTTCTCTACGTGATCGTCCAACAACAAAGGAGCACCCCACCATGAGCACCACCTTTACCCCCGCATTCGACATCAACCCGGGCGGCACAACCCCGGCCCTGGGCCGGGAACTACGGCTGCGCCGGCTGTTCGGCGCCGACGGCCGCACCCTGACCGTCGCGCTCGATCAGGCCGTCCCCGCGGCGTGGCGCCCCGGCTGGCCACCATCGGTACCACCTTCGCCGGCATCGCCGACGCCAAGCCCGACGCCGTCACCATCACCAAAGGGCTGGCCGGGCCGCTGCTCGGCGGCAACCGTCCTCCGCTGCCGTGGATCCTGAAGGCATCGATGTTCTCCGTCGAGTTCCATCCCACCTACGACGCCACCATCGGCACCGTGCAAGACGCGATCCGGCTGGGCGCCGACGCCGTGGCGGTGGGCATCTCGGCCGGTTCCTCCAATCAGGTGGCCATGTTCGAAATGCTCACCCGCGTCGTCGAAGAGGCCCACACCTGGGGCCTGCCGGTGGTCTGCCACGCCTACCCCTCCGGCGAAATGTGGGGCGATAAGAAGGGTTCCACCGAATCAGTGCTGTACGCCTCGCGCGCCGCCGCGGAACTGGGCACCGACATCGTCAAGACCTGGTACACCGGGTCCACCGCCGAGTTCGCGAAGGTCGTGGAGGGCACCCCGGCCATCGTGGTCGCCGCCGGTGGCGCCGCCGCCAACAGCCCGCTGGACGTGCTCAAGCAGGCCGCTTCAGTGGTGGAAGCCGGCGCGCACGGCATGACCGCCGGCCGCAACATCTGGCAGGCCGCCGATCCCGGCAAGATGGTCGCCGCGCTCAAGGCAATCATCCACGGCGGAGAGAGCCCCGACGTCGCCGCCAAACTGCTGGACTGACCGCACCCGCATCCACCTAGCCGCCCAGATCCGTGCGTGACCCTGAAGGGAGTGGGTTCCGATGACCAAGGAGCACCCGCAGCACGCCGACCCTGTTACCTACCTCGGAATCGACGTCGGCACATCGGCCACCAAGGCGGTCGTGATCACCTCGGACGGCACGGTTCGTCGCCCGGTCCCGGGTTCCGCACCCTGCAGCGCGCGGAGCCGGGCCCGGGCGGGCCAATCCCGCGGCGTGGAAAGCAAGCATCACCGCAGCTGTGCGCGACCTCGGCCCGCACACCGCGACCGTCCGCGGTGTCGGCCTGGACACCCTCTGCCCCACCGCCTTGCTGCTCGACGCCGCCGGTGAGCCGCTGACCGCCGGTGTCACTTGGGATCACCCCGGGCTGGCCGAACCGACCGAACAGCTCATCGCCGCGCTGACTCCGGCCGATCAGCGCCTGGTGGGCAATCACCTGATGCCGGCCACCGCGATGGGCGCCGCGCACCGGCTGCTGCAAACCATCGAACCCGAAGCTGCCGCCGCCGCAGCCACCTTCGGCTTCGCCAGCACATGGCTGGGGCTTTGGCTCACCGGTGAACGCGCGATCGACCCCACCCAAGCCTCCTACACCGGTTTGATGGCCAGCACCGACGGATCCTGCCGGTGGCTAGACGACGTCCTGCACCGGTTGGGCATCCCGCCGCAACAGCTGCCGCCGGTGCGTCCGTCGCTCAGCGTGCTCGGCGCGCTGCTGCCGGCGGCCGCCGACACTCTGCATCTGCCCTACGGGATCCCGGTGCTGGTCGGATCCGCTGACACCCCCGCCGCCTCCTACGCGTTGGGCACCCAACCCGGCGGCCGGCCGCTGCTGATCATGGGAACCACCCACGTGGTGTCCAACGCCCTGGATGCCCCCGACCACCGGGCCCGCGCCCTGCAACGCGTCGACGTGCGGGCGGGCCGATGGCTGATCAATGGTGTCATCAACGGCGGCGATGCCTTTGCCTACGGTGCGCAACGTCTCGGCTACGGCCAGGGCGACGTGGCGGTAGAAGCGTTGGTCGCCACGGCGTTCACCGCCGAACCCGGGCAGATGGCAGGAGCACCGGTGTTCATTCCCCACACCCGTCCCGAACGCGGGCCGCTCTGGTTCTCCGAGCCCCGTACAGCTCTGCTCGGCGCCATCCCGGACACCGCGGCGCCGTCGGCCGCCCGCGGTGTCGTCGAAGGCGTGCTGTTCGCCGACCGGATGATCATCGAATCGTGCATCGGCGAACAACAACGAACCCTCTATGTCAGTGGCGCGTTCGGCTTTGAACCCGAACTGCCGCAACTGCTCGCTGACGCACTGGACCGCGACATCCTCGTCGTCGACGAAAGCCACCTGCCGGCTATCGGCGCCGCCGCCATGTGCAGCGAGGTTCTCGACGGGCAGATCATCTCCCCGCCGCCGGCCCGCCGTGTGCAGCCCCGCCCACAGTGGCGGGACACCATCACCCAGCGCTGGCCGGAGTACCGCGAAGTATGGTCCACCGTCACGGCCACTCCTCCCTTAAGCACGCTCGATGAAGCCACCGCAATGTCACCACAAGCCGTCCCCAAGCCGTTGGCGGCGCCGCTGCCGAAAACCGATACCAGGAGTGTCAGTACATGACGACCCCGCAGACCCCCATGCGATCCGCGACCACGGAGGAGAACATGACCGCGATGTCTACAGGCCTGATCTATGTGTCCAGGCTGCTCACCGACCGTGCCATGGAGCACCTGCACTCGCTTGGCGCCCCGGTCCGGGTGGGACGGGAAGCACCCCCGAGCCGGGCCGAACTGCAAGCGGGCATCGCCGGTGCCAGCGCCGCCGTTCTCACCCTCACCGAACACGTCGATGCTGATCTGCTGGCCACCGCCGGGCCTCAACTGAAGGTCATCGCCAACGTGGCCGTCGGGTTCGACAACATCGACCTGGACGCGGCCAACGCTGCGGGTGTGGCCGTCACCAACACCCCCGGCGTCCTCGACCGCGCCACCGCCGACCACACCTTTGCGTTGATTCTCGACGCTACCCGCCGCATCACCGAAGGTGACCGGCTCATCCGCACTCGCCAACCCTGGGTATGGGGGCCACGGATGCTGGTCGGGCTCGACATCAGTGCCGGCGCCACCCTCGGCATCCTCGGCTACGGCCGCATCGGCCAGGCCGTGGCGCGCCGCGCCCACGCCTTCGACATGACCGTCGTAGCAACTTCACTGGATCGGGAAACCGGCACCGTCGAGAACGGTGTCACCTTCGTCGACACCCCCACCCTGCTGGCCGACAGCGACGTCGTCAGCGTCCACACCCCGCTCACCCCCCAAACTCACCACCTGATCGACGCCGCGGCCCTGCGCGCCATGAAACCCACCGCGTACGTGATCAACACCGCCCGCGGTGGCGTCGTCGACGAAACCGCCTTGATCGACGCCCTTCGCACCGGCCAGATCCGCGGCGCCGCCCTGGACGTGTTCGAGGGTGAACCCAATGTCAACCCGGCGCTGCTCGATGTCCCCGGCCTCGTCCTCACTCCCCACACGGCCAGCGCCGGCGAAGCCACCCGCGACGCCATGGGCGTTCTCGCCCTGGACAACGCGGCCGCCGTCCTCGCCGGAAAGCCACCACTGACCCCGGTCCGCTGACCCCCGCCAGCGGCGATCCCAGACAACGCTATGAAATCGTTCTCGCGCCCGACTGTCCAAAGAATCAATGACGCACCCCGGCGGTCACGCGCGACATGGCCGTGCCGCCAGTCCATGATCCGTTCGTGTAACGCCTGGCTGCGCATGTGATGCTCTGCGGCGTCGGGATCTCCGTCGAGAACGCGGCCATCATCGCCTGATGTTCGCGCTGCACGCGAGTTCTCAAAAGTTCGTCTCAGAAGTTGCCGTCGCACAATTGAGACATATTGCTTATACGAGTCACCCTCGAAGCGTCGCGATACCCGGGTGCGCCACGCAGATCCGCACTCCAGGCTGGCATCAGCGTGCGTAGCGGCGCAAGGGACCGGACTGTTCCTGCATAGCTGTCCTTGCGGCGAGGGAATTCGTGAACAACCGTGTGGTTCTAGCCTCGATTTTGCATCGAATTGATACTGAGTTGCTCTGTCGCTGAATTGTGTTGCTGAGTAGGTATTTTCGTATGGTGGCGTAGAGGAGTGTCCCGTGTCGCCGGGTGGGGCGGGCTTTCCTGGGGCCGGTGGGTCTTTCATCGTCGGTGGGTCAGGTGGCGAGAGTTCTATCCGAAGGCGGTGCGGATGCGTTGCCAGGCGGTCGCGACCGCTGAGGCCCATCGCCAGGTGGCATCGATACGTAGCCGTCGTTGGCGGGCGCCGCGGGTGATGCGGGCGGCCACATGTAGGACCCGGTAACGGAAGGTGGTGATCTCGGCGCTCGCCAACCCGGGCTGGTTGGTGAATCCGATGAGCCGGGTCCAGGTGACCAGATCGGTGGCAGCCAGGATGATTTCGAGCCAGGCGGCGTTGGCCCAGAAGCTGTGACACGGCAGGTTGCGCAGGCCGGTGGCCTTCAGTTCGCGGATACGGTCCTCGACGCGGGCGTGCTGACGGTGCCGCAGCTCCAGACCCGCGACCTGCCCGGGCACGACCCCAGGCGGGGTGTCGGTGATGAACGCGGTGACCCGCATCCCGTCAGTGTCGGTGAACCGCAACTGCGCGCCGGGGTGAGGTCGTTCTTTACGCAGGATGAGCCTCGTGCCGGTCGGCCAGCTGCTCAGGTTGACCAAGGTGGTGGCCTCGGCGACCCAGGCCCCGTCGCGGATGCCGCCGTTGGTGTCGATCGCCGGGTACCAGGCGACACCGAGGTTGAGGGTGTCCACCGCGTCCTGGACGCGGGTGTCGACGGGGTAGCCGAAGGAGAATCCGACGCCCGCGGCCCGGCAGGCGTCGGCGAATTTGTGGGTGGCTCCGGCGGTGTCGCAGCGCACCAGCACCTTGGTGGGGTCGCCGGGATCATCGGGGGTGGGCTGGTATCGCGGCGGCAGGGCGGCCAGCGCCTGTTCCAGGACGATGATGTGGTCACTGGCGGTATTGGAGCCGGCGTTACCGGTGCGCAGCAGCCCGGCCAGGGCTTCCCCGCCGGCGATCTCCGGACGGTCCAGGAACGCCAGCAGCGGATGAAGACCGAAGGTCTTCTTCCAGGTCGGGGCAGCCCCGACTTTGTTGTCGGAGTGATCGATCACCAGGGTGGCATCGATGTCGATGTGCAGCCAGCCATCACCAGTGGGGGCGGCTCCGGCTTCCCAGGCCGCTGCCCGCGCAGTGGCACGTGCCGCCCGCACCGCCGGTAGGTGCGCGGTGTCGATCCGCTGGTCGACCAACCGCCACATCGTGGTCGTCGACGCCTTCGCGCCGAACACATGCTCACGATCACCGCACAACTGTCCGACCCCGTCAATGCAGTCCGCCCCGTCGGCCACCGCGGCCGCCAGATCGGCGAACACCTCCCCGGGGGCATACACCCACGGCCCACGGTAAGTGTCCGCCAACGCGGCGGTGACCTGCGCCGATAACCCGGTCCGGTCGGCGAGCTCGCGCAGCATGCCCATCCCGGCATGCGACACGACGCCATGGCCGTCAGCCGAGACTTTCACCCGTGGTACCGCCGCGATATTCTTCACTCGCGAAGTGCCTTCCAGCTGGAACGATTGAACCCTAGATAAGTCCAATTATTCCTTGCAGGACAGGCACTTTCGCTTATCCACACCCCACCACGCACAAGTTTCTACGAAAAATCCGGGCTAGGATTCGCCATCTGGATGGCAACAACCCCTCCGTCATGTCCGTGGCAACGAGCAATAGCTGCAGGTGGTGAACTTGGGACATGTCGGGGAGCTTGGCAATCTACATGGGCGGTGGAGAAGAGGTTGTGTTGTTGTAGTTTCTCGGGGAGCCGGCCACAAAGGCGTCTTATGGGCCCCACGTAAGTGCACCCCCATTCGTGCAACGAATTTGGGAAAAGCCGGACCGGCGCGACAAGGCGACGAATGCTGCTACGTCGTCGGAGGATCATCAGACGCGTTTGTCCTTCGACGTCCCAGATCTCCAACTGTCGCACTGGGCTGGCGCACACCGGCAGCGCACGCCCGTCGAAGGTACTCCCGAACGTCAGTGATGATGCGCCCAGCGGTTGGGGGATGCTGGCCACAATCGTGTCGGTATCGAGGTCGCGTACAACGACCATGTTGTCCGCGCCGGCCGACGCCATCAGCGTATGGCCGGCAGACGACATTCCCGACCCGATCGCGCGGACGCCCGCATCGTGATCGCGGTACTCGGCTGTCTGTTCTAGGGTTTCGGCATCCGAGATCCTGACCTGGCCGTCTGTATCGCCGACGGCCAGGTTTACGCATCGCTATCGTCGACTCCGAAGGCGTTGCTGTTATTGATCTCAACGATCCCGTGCCCCCATTGACGCGGGGACGGTCGAGCGCGCCGACAAACCCCAACAACAGCTGACCTACTGTCGGTAAGGACACCCGAATGCGTTGACGTGAAGTTGAACTCGACTCGGCTCGGTCCACTGACCAGTTCAGCGGTGGCTCAGTGTCCACCAAGCGAAGCTAGCTTAGCTAGCAGAGTGGGGCGGCCAGGTCAGGTGAACTCGACCTCTCCCGAATTCAGGCTGTAGTAGGCGGTCATGACGGTGAGATCCCCGGCATCCATCGGCTGCTTCAGTTCCCGGGACGCGATGATCTCGCCCTGCTCGACGCGATCGTCCGCGAGGCGGGACTCGAACAGCACGGTGGGCGGGTCGGGTTAGCCGGCACAGAGACTGATCTGGGCGTCGCTCAACCAGCTGTCGCCGAACTCGAGGCCAGGCTCCGGCCGGCACCGTTTCAGGCGCCCGAAGCCTACGATCTCGAAGCGTTGCATCTCGGCGCCCGCGAGCTTGCGGCCGCCGAACGCGCCGGACGGGTGCTCAGACTGCGCGACGGTGTGGTGCTGCTGCCGACGGCACCAACCCTGGCGATGCGTGCGGTGGCTGCGCTGGACCAGCCGTTCACTACCAGCCAAGCACGCCAGACTCTGGAAACGACTCGGCGCGTTGCCATCCGCTCGTGGAGCAGGTTGACGGGCGTGGCTGGACCCGGCGGATCGACGGCGGCCACCGCGAGGTTGTGCGCTAGTTAAATTGGGGCGGCTTGAAGGCCAAGGCTCGGGCTGCAATCGGACGTGGGTGCCGTTGGCGGGTGAACACTCGCAGGTGTAGAGCCACAGTTGCAGGTCAGCAGCGCGGCGCCGTAGTAGAGGCGCACATGGTTCGCGAAGATTGGCGTGATTGCTCTTGCTGGCCCTGCTGGCGGTGGCGGAGACTGGTCGAGTTCGTCGTGGTCGATCCCGATTGCCTCAGTGGTGCCGGTGAGCCTGTAGGTCGGCATGGTGGCGGAAGGCTTTTGCGGGAACCGTGGATTGGTGCCATCGAGTCGGAGCGTCAGCCTTTCACTCTCCCTGCCCTTCCCACGACGGACTTTGCGGGCGCCTGGGTGGGAAGGGAGAGAAGGCCGTCCGTCACACCGCGTAAAGTCATAGATTTCAGTCGCTGGGCAGCCCGGCGATCTCCTCGCGCAGTCGCCTTGTTCTCCTCGGCCATCTGCGAGGTCACCCGGTCTCACGCCGGTGTCGACCTCCGCACGACGAATCCAGGTCCGCAGCGTCTCCGCGGCGCCGATCCCCAACATGCCGGCCACCGCGGTGATCGCCGCCCACTGCGAGGGGTATTGCGGGCGCACCTCGGCGACCATGCGCACCGGACGCTCACGAAGCTCGTCGGGATACTTGCTGCTCGGACGTCCGATAACTCGAATCCCCCAAGATCCGGACTGTGAACTACCGCAACGCAGAATTGGCGGGGCAGCATCAGGAGTCGCGGTCTAGGGTGGCATCATGCGCCACTCGACACGCTCGATGCCGAGCTGCGGCTGCTCGCCGCGGGTGCTGATATGGAACATCTAGGCAACCGGGAAAGGGAAATCGACACATGACCACCCCGACAGCTCACTGCGTACGTTGCCAGCGGCCAGCGCCCGCCCAGGATGACCCCGATTTTCTTCACTGGGAAGTGCTCGACGATTCCGATATGGTCTGCCCCGATTGCGAAACGCCTGAAGAAAAGCAAGCCATCGACATGGAAGATATGCGCGTTGCTGATGAGCTGGACGACTCACCCCACAAAACCGGCAGTATCTAACGTCGAGGCGGCCGCGGAGAATCAAACAGACGAGCGAGCGTGTACTCGAGTTGAGCAAAGAGGATGGTCTTATCTGGCTGGACGCATACGAGAAGATGTTGGACGGCGTGCTCAAGCTTGAGGTGGATACCGCCAAAGATCTCGGTTTGACTGGATCGAAAACTTAAGCGCAAGCTGCGCCGTGCCGATAGCTAACCGCGGCGCGCAGTGGCATTGCCGGCCCAATCCAGGCAGGCGGCCCCGGACCTCTACTTCGCATCGCGCTGTCTTGAGGCCCATCCCGGCTTGGGCGGCCACCATAGGCAATTAGTGGCCAGCTGCCACCTTTGAAGACCGCACGTCTCGGCCTTTGCAACCCTTGAGCATCCGCAAACTCTTCACACGACCTCGGTGTGAAGTGATTGATCCCAATTATCGAGCGGCCCCGACGCGTCACGCGGTGTCCCGTTACAGGTGGTCAGGTGGTAATCCCTCCTGACGTTTGCAGGGATGCGGCGATAATGGACCCATGAGTAAGGACGGCGATGGCCTGCGCATTCGGCAGGTAGCCTGTGAGCGGACCGTTCGATGAGTTCATTCGCCGGTACACCCCTGGCAGCGTCTGCAATCAGGTCCTTCCCTGCTGCGCGCGCGGAAAGGCCTGTCCACCATGATCTCGGGTAAGACCTTGTTGATCGCGCACCTCGGCTTTCCGACAGAGACGTTCAAGTCGCCGCTGATCTACAACCCCTTCTTCGAGAAGGCCGACATCGACGCCGTGGTGGTGCCGATGGGTGTGCAGGCGGTCGACTTCCCGAGCTTCCTCCCGGAGCTGTTCAAGCTCAACAACATCCGTGGAGCTTTGGTCACGATGCCGCACAAGATGATTGCAATCGAGCTCGCCGACGAGGTGAGCCCTACGGCCCGAATCGCGGGCGCGGCCAACGTCCTACGCAAGCGTGACGACGGGCGCCTGGTCGCGGACATGTTCGACGGTGAGGGCTTCGTCAGAGGTGTCCTGCGCAAGGGCCGTGAACTTGCACAGACGAGTGCCTTGATCATCGGTGCCGGCGGCGTCGGGTCGGCGATAGCGGCGTCACTGGCGGCTGCGGGCGTGACGCGGATGGGCCTGGTCGACGCGATGGGTGATGCGGCCGAGTCTCTCGGCGATCGGCTGTCCAAACACTATCCCGACCTCACAGTGCGCACGGGCTCAGCCGATCCGACTGGCTACGACCTCGTCGTCAACGCCACACCGCTTGGCATGAACGATGGCGATCCGCTGCCGATCGACATGAACCTGCTTTCCTCGACTACCTTCGTCGGTGAAGTCGTGATGAAGTCGGCGGTGACGCCGTTTCTCCGGGCCGCTCGGGAACGCGGCTGCGAGACGCAGGTAGGTGTGGACATGCTGTTCGAGCAGGTGCCGGCGAACCTAGAATTTCTAGGGTTCGGAACGGCCACCCCAGATGAAGTGCGTCAGCTCGCGCAGATCGAGTATTAGTCGGCGCAAGATATCGGCTTATGTACGCGGTGTCGCTCACGGCGCCGGCTCGGACCCGACGGCGTCGTTCAAAAATTCCGTCAGACGCACGTTGGTCCATGAGCACGGGCGCGCACCGTGCTCGGACCAGTACTCGTCCCAGTGGGCGAGCTTCCAGCGATCCCGTTCCAGGCCACGCTCGCGCAGGCGGTGCTGCAGCGTTGCCGGTGAGACACGAACTTGAACCACTTCGACGTCGACGGGCGGCCAGTCGAACCGGCGCGCGGACGTGCGGATGAAGCTGGGGTCGCTGAGGTAGGGGCTGAACGGCGCGTCGAGGACCACCGATCGACCGATGCGGAGGTTGTCTCCGGCGACATCGAGGAGTGAGTCGTATTCGAGGGGCAGCAAATGCGTGAGGTAGAAGGGGTTCGACTCCCGGTCGCCGGGGTCGTAGCCGGCCGCTACCAACGCAGCTTCGACGAAGCGGGCGCTCATCGCGTCCTTGTCGAGGTAGGCGGCCCCATGCTGGACAGCGAGGCGCTGTGCGACCGTCGTCTTGCCGGAGCCGGCGGTACCTATGACGGTGATCAGCGTCGGTTGACTCACCGGCGCGCGTCTCGTACGGCGGCGAGGAAGTCGCGGGCAGCCGTGGTCACCCGGCCGTAGTCACCGTCGGGTTGCCACGCCTTGGTAACCGCGCTACCGACGCCGACGCCGACGACGCCCGCTGCGAACCACTCCGCGACGTTGTCCACGGTAACTCCGCCGGCGGGCATGATCGGCAGGTGCGCGAAAGGTGCGAGCACGGCCTTGGCGTAGGGAATGCCCGCGCCCTCGGTCGGGAACAGCTTCAGAATGTCTGCCCCCGCCTCGGCGGATTCCAGAAATTCCGTCGGGGTGAACGCCCCACTGACCGTCGGCACCTGGTACCGGTTCGCGACGCGGATCATCTCGCGGTTGAGCTGCGGACTGACCAGGAACCTCGCCCCGGCCCGGATGCACTCATAGGCTGCGTGCCCGTCCAGGACGGTTCCCGCGCCCACCGCGACCCCCTCTGAGTCGTACTGCCGGGCCAGTCGGCGGATGAGATCGACCGCTCCAGGAACGGACAGCGTGATCTCCAGCGCGCGGAAACCGCCTTCGACCGCGGCATGCGCGACGCGCTCGGCGGTGTCGGCATCGGGTAGCCGGACGATGAGGACTGCGCCGGATTCATCGATTGTCCGCAGTGTCTGGAGCTTGGCTGGCATGTTTTTCCCCTAGATCGAAGATGTGATTGACAACACTCTCTCATTCTCGTAGCTTAAAAAGCAACCGGTTGCAGCAACCGGTCTCATTTTCGAAGGGAGCGACCATGTGCCTTCTCAAAGCGCAGGCTACGGGCGCTTTCCGCGTCCCCGGCGCAGCGGTGTCGTCGTGACCCGCGCGCGGACCGTCGTCTTCGGAGCTTCGCACTGGCACGTTCCGCTGTGTGCCGCGGCGATCGCCGCGGTGCACGTCGTCGTCGGGGTCTCCGACGACGACCCCGACCGGGTGCGAGAGTTAGCCGAGCTGTGGGGTTGCCCCGTCGACACCGACTGGCGGCGGTTGCTCGACATACCGGACGTCGAACTCGCCTACGTCTTCGGCCCGCACGACCGCATGGCCGAGGTTTGTCTGGCCCTGATCGCACGCCGCATTCCGTTCGTGGTCGAGAAGCCGCTTGGCACCTCCCTGGGCGAGCTGCAGGAGGTGCGGCGCGCCGCTGAGGAAGCGCGGGTCCCGGCCACGGTGCCGCTGATCCAGCGTGGTGGTCCCGTGGACACCTGGCTCGCCAAGGCTGGGCGACCGACTTATCAGCGACTCTCGTTCATCGCCGGGCCGCCGGAGCGCTACGACCGCAACGGCAACCCGTGGATGCTTGACCCCGAGAGGGCCGGCGGCGGTTGCCTTGCGAACCTGGGCCCGCACTTCGCCGACCTCTTTCTTCAGCGCAGCGGCAATAGGACCGCCACCATCGGCGCGACGCTATCGTCGGCCATGCACGCGGGGGCGGTCGAAGATCACGCGACCCTGGTGTTGACGACACCGGACGGCCGGGAGGCCATCGTCGAGGTGGGGTACGCGTTCCCGCACTCGAAGCTCAAGCGCTATTGCAGCTATTCGTCCGCTGGCGATGCGGGATTCGCTGCCATCGAATCCGATGGCTCAGCCTCGTACACGGCACTCGACGGCCGTACCAGGCGCGCCGTCATCGTCGTGGACAGCGACCCTCTCTATGACCCGTTCGTGGGACAGGTCGCGCGCACGCTCGGCGAGGGCTTCCGCGGACTGCCGACTTTGAGCGAGCTGGAGGATGTCATGCGAATCATCTGGTGTGCCTACGAGACCGACCGGGAAGGGTTACGTCATGGCTAAGCTCAACATCGACGCCGTCGCGAAGGCAGCGGGTGTGCATCGCTCGACGGTGTCGCGCGCCTTCTCCCGACCCGAAGCGGTCAAGGCCGAGACCCGAGACCACGTTCTGCGCGTCGCGCAGGAGCTCGGCTACACGATGAATCCCCTCGCCCAAGCATTAAGTCTGAAGACGAGTACCTTCGTTCCGCTGATCGTGCCCAACGTCACAAACCCCTTCTTCGGCGAACTCGCCGATGCAATGACCCAGGCTGCGGGCGAGCGCGGTTATCAGCTGGTGCTATGCGTCACCAACGGCGACGCCGGGCAGACCGCTGGCTATCTGACTGCGATGCAGGCGCTGTACGCGCCGTTCGGCATCATCGCGCCGTCGACGCGGGTAGACCTCGACGCGCTGGCTAGCTTCGACTTCGGGCAGCGCGTGGTCGTCATCGACCGGGTGGACGAGCACGCGACCGTGCCGAGCGTTACCGTCGACAACCGCCGTGGCATCGAACTTGCCTTCGAGCATCTGCGTGTCCTTGGCCACCGGCGGATCGGTTACGTCTCGGGTATATCCGGTTCGCACACCGCCCACGAACGCATGGATGCCTATCGCGACCTGGCCGACGGTGACCCGGTCGTCCTCGACGGCGGCTCCGATACCGAAGCGGGGGAGCGGGCGGCTGCACAATTCGTCGCCATGACCAACCGGCCCACCGCGATCATCGCCGCGAACGACATGACCGCCTTCGGAGTGGTCTCTGCTCTCGCCGCTCGAGGCCTGCGGGTTCCCGAGGATGTCTCGGTCATCGGTTTCGACGGGCTCACCCTGGGCGGGCGCTTCAACCCCGGGTTGACCACGATCCGGCAGCCGATCGCCGACATGGGCAACATCGCGATCGACCTCGCCGAGAAGAAGGCCGCGGACGGATCGGTCGGCCACGTCGTGCTGCAGCCGGAGCTGCTGGTGCGGGCCTCCACCGCAGGGGTGCTCGCATGACCTCGCATACCGCCGGGCAGCTGCCCCGCATCCCCGGCCTGCAGTATGCCGATCACGTCGCGTTCACCGTTCCCGACCTCGACGAGGCCGTCGGCTTTTTCGTCGAAGCGCTGGGCGCCGAAGAGCTGTACCGCTCGACCCGCGGGCCCGACGCGGACTTCATGCCCGAGAACTTCGACGTGCCGCAGGATGCGGCGTTGACTCTGGCGATGCTGCGCATGCCCCCCAATCTCAACGTGGAGCTGTTCGAGTGGAGCAGCTCCGACCGCCGCGCCGAGCACCCGCGGCACTGCGACGCAGGCGGACACCACCTCTGCTTCGTGGTCGACGACGTGGACGTGGCACTGCGCGTCCTTGCCACCATTCCCGGCGTGCGCCTGCTCGGCGACCGCAAGGAGGTGGGCGGCGACAGCCCGCGCGTCGCGGGCAATCGGTGGAGCTACTTCCTCACGCCGTGGGGACTGCTGATGGAACTCGTCGACCGCTCCAGGGTCTCCGACCCACCAGCACTCATCGGCCCAGGCGACTGGCTCAGGGCCGCTAACGCCACCACCAGGAAGGAACAGTGACCATGCGTCTTGCAGGCCATACCCTCGGAACCCCGGAACAGACTGTGCCGGAGGCGCTCGCACTGTTCGCGGCCGCCGGGCTCGACGCCGCCGAGGTGATCTATCAGGACGACTATCGCTCGGGACTGCCCCTGCGAGACCGACGCACAGCCGAGCAGGCCCGGCGGGCGTCCGAGGACACGGGGATCCCCATCGTCGGATTGACGCCGTACACCACGGGAATCAACGCCCTCGACGACGGCCCGTGGCGGACGGCGGTCGACGAGTTCCGCGGTGCCATCGAGATTGCCCAGATCGTGGGCGCCGACCGACTCCGGGTTTATGCGGGGTCATGGCATCCGGGCGACCACGACCACGCGGCACATTGGGACCGGCTCGTCGAAGCGCTTCGCACGCTGGCGCCCGAGGCGTCAGCCGCGGGGGTGCGCCTTTGCGTCGAAAACCACTTCGGGACGATGACGCAATCGGCAGCAGAGACCGCGCGACTGGTGGGCGAGGTGGGCCACCACGCGGTGCGTGTGCTCTACGACCAGGCCAACCTGACGTTCGCCCACGACGAACCCTACGACGAAGCGCTGCGCCTTCAGGGAGACCTGGTCGGCCATGTGCACGTCAAGGATCTCGTCTTCACCGACCCGGATGCGCCGTTCCGCGCAACGGAGACCGCCCGCGTGTCGGCCTCCGAGCGCACGGTGCGCTCGCGCGTCGTCGGTGACGGCGTCGTGCCCTGGGCGGACATCCTGCCGGCTCTAGCTACCCTCGGCTACGACGACGTCCTCTCGCTCGAATACGAATACCGCTGGCACCCAGCCGATCTGCCCGATCCGACAATTGGCTTCGCGCGGGCGGCGCTGGCGCTCCGCGGCATTCTCTCCCACGCGGCCGTCGCGGAGGGTGCGCGATGAATGCGCCAGCGAAGACGCGGGTCGGAGTCATCGGCGCAGGCAACATCGCCACCATCGCGCAGCTGCCGACGTTGGTCACCCGCGATGACGTCGAGTTGGCAGCCCTTGTCTCGCGCCGCCCGGACCCCGGGCCGCTGATGCGACGTTGGGGTTTTGGCGCAGCGTTTACGACGGTCGAGCAGATGCTGGCGGCCGAGCACCTGGATGCGGTGTTCGTGTTGACCCCGCGCTCGGAGCACGCACACGCCGTCGAGGCCTGCCTACGTTGTGATGTCGACGTCTTCTGCGAGAAACCGCTCGCGCCGTCGGTCGACGAGGCGGAGCGCCTGGCTGACCTCGCCGACGAACGAGGCCGCATCCTGATGGTCGACTTCAACCGCCGCTACGCCCCTGTTTACGTGACCGGGCGGGAGGCTTTCGGTGCGACCGGAGCCACGTTCTGCGTCGCCCAGAAGAACCGGCCCGGATCGGAATACCGGGCCACGTTCGAGAACGCCATCCACATGGTCGACCTGCTGCGCTGGTACTGCGGCGGCAACGCCGTCGAGGTGACCGCGCACGCCGCGGGCGATGACCCGTGGGAGGAAGACGGCACCGCAGCCATGGTCCGCTTCGACTCCGGGGCCACCGGCGTGTTGATGGCAGCGCGCACCGCCGGTGCGTGGAGCGAGAAACTGGATGCCTACGGCTTCGGGCGCTCCGCCGAAGTCCGAGCGCCCGAGTCTGTTTCGATCACCGTCGACGGCAGGACCACCAGCCGCGAGCTCAGCGCGGAGGCGTTCGGCTGGGCCACAGCGACCCAGACCCTTGGTTTCGCCGCGGCCGTACACCACTTTCTCGACCGCATCGTCGATCGGCAGCCGCCCTTGACATCCGGACGCGACGCCGTTGCGACGCAGCGGCTGCTCGACCAGGTCCTCGAGGCCGCCGGGCTGCCGACCCGGGAACAAGAAGGCCGTCAATGGGCGAGCCACGCAACGAATGCGGTTCAACGATGAGCGCCGACCGCAGCCTCGTCCAGTAGTCATCGGCCCATCAAGACCTACCCCGAAGGAGGTCAGTCGCATCCGATCTGACACGTCACGTCAGATCTGGTGAAACACCCTGCACGAAGCTTGATTTGGCGTGCCCGCAGTCAGCCACGCGCCAAGAGTTCTCCACCGCCCAACACCCGTCAGTAAGGATAGCTCATGACCAACCCTGGAGATGCCGTCGGCACCGCTAACCCCTCGGGTCTTCCCGACCCGCTCAATCATTTACGACGCCCCGTCAACGTGCTTGCCGGCACGGTCGGCCACTTCGTGGAATGGTACGACTGGTACATCTACGGCCTTCTGGCAGCGGTGTTCTCGTCTCAGATCTTCCCCAGCGATTCAGCCTTCGCATCCCTGATGGCAGCGCTTCTCACCTACGCGATCGGTTTCGTCATCCGTCCGCTGAGCGGAATCATCATCTCCCCGCTCGCCGACCGCTTCGGCCGACGGACCGTCTTGACGCTGTGCGTCTCCGGTATGGCGGTCGGCTCCCTGATCATCGCCCTCACACCGCCTTTCGCGACAATCGGCTACGCCGCACCGGTCCTGTTCGTCGTGGCACGCATCATCCAGGGCATCTCGGCCGGCAGTGAAGGACAGAGCGCCATCGCGTTCATGGTCGAGCATGCCCCCCCGAACAAGAGGGGTCTCTACGGTTCGTTCACGAACATGGCCAGCGGCCTGGCAACCCTCGCGGCGACCGGTTCCGCCGCAATCGTGACGGCAACCCTGTCCGAAGCCGACCTCGCGGCGTGGGGTTGGCGCATCCCCTTCCTGGTGGGTGGCATCCTCGGCATCGTCGGCCTCATCCTGCGGTCACGCGCGGACGAAACCCCTGAGTTCGAAGCAAGTGCCGCCGTCGATCACAAGTCCGCGCCAGCACGTCTACGTGAGCTGCTTCGTGACCACCCGAAGGCGATTCTGCAGACCGCTGCCCTCTCCGCCCCGGCCGTGGCCTACTACACCTGGGCGACCTTCCTGCCCACTTACGCCAAGCTGACCACGGGCCGGGACCTGGCCTCGACCATGGCCGGCAGCGTGATCGGGCTGGCGTTGCTCGTGATCATCGTGCCGACCTGCGGTGCGCTTTCGGACCGACTCGGCCGCCGCAAGATCTTCCCGATCATCGGTGCCATCGGCATGATCGTGCTCTTCTACCCGTTGCTGATGCTGCTGAACCAGCCGGGATTCGGTGTGTATGTTCTGGTTGCGGCATCCGGGTGGGTCGTTCTCGGCATCTGGCAGGCGGTGTATCCGACCATTCAAGCCGAGCTGTTCCCAGCCTCGGTGCGGGTGTCGGGCATCGGTTTCGCACACCAACTCGTGATCGCCATCTTCGGAGGTACTGCTCCGCTGATCGCCGCGGCGTTCGTCGGTGCCGGGCATCCCATGTACGTCGCGATCTACATGACCATCGTTGTCGCCGTGTGCCTCGTCGTCTATTTCACGCTGCCGGAGACCGGCGATCACGGTGACCGTGTCACCGTGGCGCCTGTCGACGACGAGGTACTTGAAGGCGAGCACCTCCTCCTGGGCAGTTCGTCGGTTTCCGGCGAGGAGAAGCGGTTCCCGTAGTGAGGCCTCTCCATGGCGAGCCGTGGCGGTTCGACTGGGCACGAAGGGTATCCGCCCCCGTGGGTCCTCTCGAGCCGCCTGGCTCGCCGGGTTCTTCCCAGGGCAGGATGGCTTTCCCTCAAGTCACAGATGGCCCCACTTTCAATGGACACTTAGCGAAAAGGAGTTACGAATGATTATCAGTACGTTTTCCTATCTATGGTCCTCTACGGCAATTGATGCGATCGCCGAATTGGCCGACAACGGGTATACGACCTTCGAGATTCCGATCAGCTCTCCGCATTGTTGGCCGGTCGAACTTTCCACATCAGAGCGCACGGCGATCGGTGCAACACTGAGTGAATACGACGCCAGGATCAGGTCGCTCAATGCTGGCGGATATGACATCAACCTGGCTAGCCCAGGCGCAAACATGCGTCTCAAGAGTATCGAGCACATCAAGGCCGTGATCGACTTGGCTGCGGCTTGGAATGTGCCCGAAATCGTCATATCCCCCGGCACAAGACGACCTATGATTTCACCTCCCCTCAATCGAACCTATGAGTGGATGTACGAAAGTCTGGCGCACTTGATTCCACTGGCGAAGAAGGCCGGCACGCGATTGCTGTTGGAGAATACGCCCTATTGCTTCACCCCCACCATTGGGGAACTGGCTAGTGTTGTCAGCATAGTCAACGATGACGTACTCAAGATCGTGTACGACGTTGCGAATGCTGCTTACATCGGTGAAGACCCCGTAGCCGGGTTGCTGTCGAACCGCGAATCAATTGCACTTGTGCATGTCTCCGATACGGGGCTGGAAACATGGGGTCATGACCCGATCGGCACAGGAGTCATCGACTTCGATGGGTTGGGCGATGCCGTCGATGCGACATGCGAAGTAAACAACGTGGTTCTCGAAATAATTCGTGAAGAAAATGCCTTGTACGAAGTCAACAAAGGCGTTAGTGATCTGGAAACTTTGGGCTGGAAAATGGGAAAGCAACTCCAGTCGTAGTGCAAGCGGCGCACAGCTATGTTGCCGAAAATATGCACAAATTAGCAACGATTACCTGAAGTCCGATAACAGGAGTACGGCGATGAGAGCATTAGTTAGTGGCGGAAGTAGCGGCATAGGTGCTGCTACGTGCCTGAGGCTTGCGCAGGCGGCGCTTGCGCGTGGCGCGCAGCCGATGATTGCGGTCTGTGGGCAGAAATTGACCAGTGACCAACAACAGGTTGTTCGTTCAATTCAGTCAATGGGAGGTACTGCCATCGCACTGGCGGGTGACCTCGCGGATCCCGACGTGCCAGGTCAACTGTTAGGGGCTGCGGTGGCCGAATTCGGGGGCCTGGACGGGTTGATAGCGAATGCTGGAATCGCGAACCCTGGCGCAATATGCGATTTGTCCGTTGAGGACTGGGACGACATGTTCTCCGTCAACCTCCGCGGCGCATGGCTTCTCGCCAAAGCAGGCTACGAGCATTTGAGGAAGAGTCGCGGTTCCGCTTGCTTCACCTCGTCAATGTCTGGCCAGCTGCCGCATGCCGGGTCGGGCGCTTACAGCCCCAGCAAGGCTGCCTTGACAATGCTGGCCCAGACACTGGCCCTGGAATGGGCGCGTGACGGTATTCGGGTGAACGTGGTGTCCCCAGGGATGACTCACACACCGATGACCGAGAAGATGTATGCCGACCCCCAGATCAAGAAGGCAAGGGAAGACATCATCCCATTGTCAAGAATTGGGGATCCGATGGACATCGCCAACGTGATCGAGTTTCTTGTGAGCCCGTTGTCGGGTTATGTCACCGGGCAAGACATCTGTGTCGACGGTGGCTTCACCAAATCCATTCTGAGCCATATTCCGGGTCGACCCAGCTCGAAATCTTGACGCCTCAAACGTGACCATGTACTACTCCCGGAACGGATGTCGCGGGCTGACCGCGTCGCTGTGCGGCGTCGTAGGTATGGATCGGTCCACGCGCTGTGATCCGGGCGGCGCGTGCGGCCTTGTTCTTGCCGGTGAGGAGGTGGTCGGCGCCCTCGAGGGAGACGAAGCTGCGGGGATGCCGCGCGGTAGGGAATATGTCGCTGGCGTTCGCGATGCCCACGGTGTTATCGGTCGGCGAATGCATCAACAGCAGGGCGCGGCGAACAGTCTTGATCGCTCCCGTAGATCGGCGGCGCGGACGTCCTCGATGAAATGCCGCTTGAGGGTGAGCGCCTTGCCGCCCAACGAGGAACGGCACTTCACCGTCAGCGTCGACTCCGTGGAGAAGAGCGTCGTGGTTGTGCTCCACGTGAGAGGGCTGGAACGGTGCTGCGATGCTGAGCGGCGCCGCCACCGTCGAGCACTCGTGGGCCGCGGCTATGGCGGCGGACCCCTCGAAAGAATGTCCGCCGAGAAGTCTAACCTCGCGCCCGGAGTCGTTCACGAACTCCACAGCCCGGACTGTGTCGTCGACCGTGCGAGAACGACACATCACCCCAGTCACCCTGGGACTGGCCCAAACCGAGGTTGTCGACCCGCAACATGGTCGCCCGTGCGTCAGATGGGCATGGGCATGGGCATGGGCATGGTCTCGGTCTTCGGCCACGAGCGGCTACCCCGCCCGCGGTGTTGTGCGAAGTCTGCAGCGGCCGCGATCGCGGCGCGCCGCAGTCATCGGGTTGCTGGGGGGTCGATCGATGCTGACTCTGCGGCGAGTCGGCGCAACGCGGTCTCGGTGGCACGAGTCATATCGGCCGGTACTCCTAAGTCAGCCAGATATGTTGCGGTGGAGTGCATTTCTTGCGCGCGTCGTTCAGCGTGGGTGCGGCTACCGGTAAGGAAACGCTGACGGCTACACCGCCGGACCCGCTGCCCTTGCCGTCGCGCACGCCTACCTGGTGACCAACCCGCTGAGCATGTTCGCCCAGCCAGTACTGCAGCAACTGGCTACCACCACCGGATACACCGCATCCCTAATATACGTGCGAGTGGAGAACAGCCGCGTGCTCATCGCCCGCGTCGAGAGCGAACACCCCCTCAGCTACATCCTGCCCGTCGGTGAACGACTTCCTCTGCATCTCGGCAGCGCCGGCAAAATTTTCCTCGCCGAAATGGGGCCCGAAGACGTCGACGCGGCCCTTGCCGGGATCGAGAGCATCCGGCTGGCCAGCGGCGACACCGTCGCAGTCGACCAACTCAAAACCACACTGACCCGAATCCACGACGACGGCTACGCCGTATCGGTAAGCGAACGCAATATCGGCGTTAGCTCCGTGATGGCACCCGTCCGCGACCCCGACGATACGCTTGTCGGTGTCCTTGGCGTCACCGGACCGGCCGACTCCATCGACGCCACGACGAAAACCACACTGATCGCCGAAGTCCGCAGAGCCGCAACCGCACTCGGCGCCCGAGTCCCGCTGAGCCGCTAACTGAGGGCCTCAACTACCGGGGTTGGTTTTCGATCGCTCCGTGAGTGTACGGACAGTGACATCGGCCGATCGTCGACGAGGGCTGGCGTCTCAGTCGACAAGCGTTCACTCAGATCGCCGTGCTCGCCTCGTCGCCTGTCCATGGATTGACGATTATCCGTGCACAGGACACAGCGGGCGTGAAGGTCACTTGTTGTCGACTCGAAGCTACCCAGTGACGCAATTAGCCGTCCCCGGGGGAGTCCGGAAATGCCGGGACAACCTCTCCGGCGCGATGTGGGTATAACCACGTTCTTCTGGGACCGCGTGGGCGCGCCTTTCGCGTCATCGACTTCCGTCGTCTCACGCTGCGGTATGCCGACAGATGCGACGCGAAACAGGAGCGACGCTTTTGCAACCGTACGGCGTCGTGCTGTTGACAATGGTGGCGTTAGCCAGCGAGGGCGGGAGATCTAGATCTGCTGGACGTATGACGAAGGGACACCCCAAACGGGATGCCCTTTCGTCACCTGCAGTGCGCTAGACAGCCAGGAGTCGGTCGAAGAAGTCGCGGTAGCGCTTCAGTGCGACGCGGAGGTCTTCGGTGGAGGCTTCCTCGCCGCGTGACCACTGATCTTCCAGCCGGGCCCGCGTCTGCGCGAAATTGGCCGTCAGCTGTTCGACCGCCGACGACACCAGTCCGTCCGCCCGCTGCACGCAGTCGCGTGGATCATCGACGAAGCCTGCCTGGACGTCATTCCAGCGGTTGCGCAGGTCAGCCAGATCGTGTTCGCCGAAAAGTCCGTCTGCACGGTCAGATTCGGCATGCGTCCGCGCTGGAGTCGATGATTCCGGGGCGGTTGCACGGTCGGTGCGACTGCGCCGACGGGTGCGGGCGGACTGCTGAGCGGACGTGTCTCCGTATTGCCCGGCGGTGTCCACGCGCTGTGCGGACGTGTCTCCGTATTGCCCGGCGGTGTCCGCGCGCTGTGCGGCCGTGTCGCCGTATTGCCCGGCGGTGTCCGCGGCTGTGCGCGTGTCGCTGTGCTGTCCTGCAGGGCGTACTCCTCGTGCTGCATTGCCTGCTCTGGCGGATTCGCACTCGGGTCGGTGGTGTCGGTGTACTGGCGCGGTGTGGTCATGCTCGTGCCTCCTTTGGCGTGTCCTGTTCGGTTCCCAACAACTTCTCGAACAGCGCGCGGTAGTGGACGAACGCCTCGCGCTGGGCCTCGGTGCCGATCTGGCCGTTCTGCTGTGTCAGATAGATGCCGTGTGCGGCGCGGTAGTTCTCCACGACGGCCGGGTGAATGACGGAGATGTCGGCGGCGCGTTGCTCGAAATCGTCGACCGGATAGCCACGTTCGCGCATCACCTGATTGACTAGCAGGTCGGCGTCCTTGACAGCCGTGGTGGGATTGTCCACGAATCCGGTTTGCACCAATCGCCATTGCTCGCTGTACATCTCCTGGGCCTGCGGCGACAGCGACACGATGTCGAGCTTCTTTAACTTGCGTTCACGTGCGACCAATTCCGCTTCTGCAGCGCGTTGATCACCGGAATTCGCTACGGCCCGGTCGTACTCCGGGCCGTAATGTTGCTTTAGTCGTTCAGTTTGTTTGCTGCCGCGCGCGCGTGCCGCAACGAAGACCAGAGCTACCGCGACGGCGACCACCAGCAGCGCAATCAGAATCCAGACCCAACTGGGCATTGTCGACCTCCTTGTCCGCAGGAAGGCATACCCGCTCTGCGCGCCGTCGGAAACGTCAATTTTCGTCGCGTCTGCAGGAACGGCCGACCGCTACCCGGAGTCTTCCCGACGAAGTTCGGGCTGACGCGTTGCTGCACAATGTCTTTCGCGTGGGCGTGAGAACCCATGCGGTGTCCCGGTCGCGGTGACACCCAGATCAGGCCCGGCCACGGGCTGGAACTGGGCGCTGAGGCTCTCGCCGACGTCGTGGCCCACAGGGCGGGCCGCTGTTCAAGCAATCCCGGGGCTGCCATGTGAAGAACGCATCCGGCAAGTGCTGGCCCAGGCTTGGGCCACGGCGCTATAGCGGAAGGCCCTTATCCAAGAAGTCCAAGCCTCGAAAGATCGCCTCGGGGGACATCGGGGTGCCGTGTAGTGCGGCCATGAAGACGCCGGTCATGGCGCCGGCGGCGATCCGCAGCTCGGGGTCATCGGCGGGCCGGCTCAATCGCATCGCCAGCGCATCGGCGATCACGTCGATGGTGTGGATGTACTCGTTGTAGAGGGCACCGCCGGCCTCGGGCAAGGTGTACAGCAGTTGCTGGCGGGCTATCTCCTCGCCCCACTCGGGGCCGGCCATACCGCTGAACACCTGCTCGAGGGCGTAACGGTAAGCGGCGATCGGCCTCATGCCGGCGGGAGCGTGCACGAAGATCTCGACGATCGGTTCCATCATGTGGTCGGGGATCAGTAGTGCCGCTTTGTTGGGGAAGTACCGGAAGAACGTCCGCGGCGAGACGGCAGCCGCCTCGGCAATCTGTTCGATGGTGGTGTTCGGGTAACCGTTCTCCTGGAAGAGCTCGAACGCCGCGCTCCGAACTGCCTCACGGGTCCTGCGTTTCTTGCGCTCCCGCAGGCCCATCCCGTCGTCGCCGGTCATATCTACGATTGTCCCGCATCGCTGTCACGGGATGATCGGTTCCCGCGCGTCGTCGCGTTGGCAGACATTGCTCTCCCGCCGAGGCCGGCAGCCTCACGATTCCCACCACCTGCAGCCTCGCCCAACTACAGGTCCGTGTCCTCGCGTTTACTAGGGGCGGCTCCGCGGGTCGAAGCTCACTTCTTGAAGATGTTGTGCCTGAAATCTTTTCGCCGCTTCTCGCGTCTCAGTCCCGGACCGGCTCTAGCCCGGCAGTCGAATCCGCGGGATCATTGACTGGCGTGGTCGTGCGTGTGCCGACACCCGCAGACGTCGTCGGCCGGTGCCCCAGCCGTCGGGCCAGCAGCGCCGCCGCGCCGATCACGACACCGATGCCGAGCAGCACGGGCCAAAGCAGCGCTTCGGTGATCGCGATTCGGCGTTGTATCTTGACGCCCCGCCGGGCAGTGGAACGCGTCTTGCTGATGATGCTCACGAAAGTCGACTCCGTTCAAGAGGGTTGCGGCGGCGTACCCTCGCTGCGCCCACGACAAACGCGACCGGGACTGTTCCTACGGGTCGACGCGTCCGCGGTCACTGGTGCGGCGCTGCTTGTCGAAGCTGACCTCCACGCGTTGAAATCCTTTGGCGCGTTGCGCTTCGGCCTGTCCGGCGTACATCTTGCGGTCGGCGTTGGTCAGATCGACATCGTCGGTGAACGGCGTCAGCAGCGCACGGGGATGCAGCCCATCGACGCGCACCGTATTAATCTCCGCACACACCAGCAGTGACGTGGAAACCAGATAGAGGAATGCCAGCAGCCCCAGAACGATGGCGAACACACTGTTGGTGACGCTTGCCGATGCCGCGACGTGGGCGACGTAGGTCGCGCCGAACCACTGCAACATCTGCCACAGCACCGCGGCGAGAATCGCCCCCGGTAGCACCTGCAGATATGTCAACGGCCGCGCGGTGGTGACGCGGAACGCGACGACACACACTGCGGTGTTGAGCGTCAGGGATGCAAGGACCACGCCGCCGGTGCCCACGATGCCCAGGCTCGTCGAGACCTTGCCCAGCGCGGTCAACAGCGTGGTACGCGATCAGCGCAGAGCCCAACACGATCAACAGCAGCAGGCTACGAATACGCGACCTGATCGGGTCGGGGCGGACGAACCTGGGAACCGCCCACACCGTGTCCATCGCGTTCTGCAGGGCCTGCCCGACGCCGAGACCACCGTATAACGCACCCGCGATCCCGATCACCACGGCGGTGGTGCCGCCGCTGAGTGCGCCGGGTTGGCTGAGTTGGTCACTGAGGAGTGGGAATTGACTGACGGCGGAGTTGACGATGTCCTCTCGCCACTCCGGCCTGCCCGACAGCACGACCCCGAGCGACGTGGTGAGCAGCAGCAGCAGGGGAAACAGCGAGACGAAGGCGTAGTAGGTGATGAGCGCCGCCAGGTAATTCGCCTGGTCGTCGACGTACTTGTAGACGACTGCGATGACGAAGCCCGACACACGGCTTCGCTGCTGTAAGCGATCCAGCCACCCCAGCATCGCGACCTCCACACCCACGCGGCCCTGCGCCGCCGCACCCGGGATACCCCGTTCACCGGGGATTTCACGCCGATGTGAGATCACCGCCCGGCACCGGAGCCCTGGAATGGTCTCCGGCCACTTATATGATAGGTTGCACTAGTCATCATATAAGCTGTCAACCAGGAGTGAGAGTTATGCCCGACCAGATCAGACACTTGACGCTTTCGCACGTAGTACTACCGCTCGACAACCCGGTCAGCGACGCGAAGGTCCTCACCGGCCGGCAGAAACCACTGACCGAGACGGTCATGCTGTTCGTCGAGGTCACGACCGAAGATGGGCTCCAGGGAACGGGTTTCAGCTATTCCAAGCGCGCCGGAGGGCGAGCGCAGTACACCCACCTGTGCGAGGTCGCCGAAACCGCCATCGGGCAGGATCCTTCCGACATCGACAAGATCTACCAGTCCCTTCTCTGGGCCGGCGCCTCCGTCGGTCGCTCCGGGACGGCCACCCAGGCGATTGCGGCGCTCGACGTCGCGCTGTGGGATCTCAAGGCCCGCCGCGCCGGCCTCCCGCTGGGCAAGCTGCTCGGCGCACATCGCGATTCCTGCCGGGTGTACAACACGTCCGGCGGGTTCCTCCAGGCCTCGATCGAGGAGATCAAGGAGAAGGCGACCGTGTCCGTGGAGTCGGGCATCGGCGGCATCAAAATCAAGGTGGGCCAGCCAGACTGGAAAATGGACCTGGATCGGGTGGCGGCACTACGGGAGCATCTCGGAGAGCTTCCGCTGATGGTCGACGCCAACCAGCAGTGGGATCGGGCGCGTGCCCGCCGGATGTGCCGCGAGCTCGAGCAACACGATTTGATCTGGATCGAGGAACCCCTCGACGCGTGGGACGCCGTCGGCCACGCCGACCTCAGCCGCACCTTCGACACCCCGATTGCGACCGGGGAGATGCTCACGTCCGTGTCCGAGCATATGGCGTTGATCGACGCCGGCTACCGGGGCATCGTTCAGCCCGATGCGCCGCGGATCGGGGGCATCACCCCGTTCCTGCGTTTCGCGACCATGGCCGCGCACGCGGGTCTGGCCCTCGCGCCGCACTACGCGATGGAGATCCATCTGCATCTCGCGGCGGCGTATCCGACGGAACCGTGGGTCGAGCACTTCGAGTGGCTCAACCCATTGTTCAACGAGCGCATCGAGATTCGCGACGGCCGGATCTGGCTGTCGGAGCGGCCCGGCCTCGGCTTCACGCTCAGTGACCGGATGCGGTCGCTCACGGTGGCCAGCGCCGAGTTCGGTAAGCCATGATGTGCCGATGACGCGCGTGAAGAACAGACTTTGACGAAGTCGTTGGCGCAGCGGGTGGTCGCCGGCGTGAAGGACAAGATCTTCGCCGGCGAACTCCCTCCTGGTCACAAGCTGCCGTCGGAGACCGAACTCATCGAGGAGTTCGGGGTATCGCGGACTGTGGTGCGTGAAGCGGTCACCCGACTGCGGGCCGAAGGTCTGATCGAAACCTTCCAGGGCCGTGGCTCATTCGTGCTCGCGGTGCCGGAGCCGTCCTCATTCACTGTCGAGTCCGCGGCGCTGCGCACCCACCGTGACGTACTCGACATGATCGACTTCCGGCTGGGAGTCGAGAGCGAGACCGCCGCCTTGGCCGCCGCCCGCATCGATGCGGCGGGCCGCTCCACGATCAACGCGGCGCTTGAGGCGTTCGTCGCTGCTGCGCCCGAGGATGCCGTCGAGGCCGACTACCTTTTCCACCGTACCGTCGCAGCGGTCAGTGGCAACCGGTTCTGCCTGGAGTTGCTCGACTCGTTGGGTCCGATGATGATCATGCTGCCCCGCACCCGATTGGGTGACGAATACTCGATGACCGACGCCGCGCACGCCGTACGGGTCCAGCGCGAGCACGACGACATCGCGGCCGCGGTGCTGGCCGGGGATCCGGACACCGCAAGGGCCGCGATGCGCGTGCATCTGGGCAATACCCGCAGGCGTCTCGACGCGGGTAGGTGACGGTCAGAAACGCACTTTTTAACATCGATTGATACGGCGAAGGCATGACTGGTCTGTTTGGCCAGGTACGGTGGGTCTTCACGGACAGCGAGGTGCCCTCGACCGGCACCTGTTGGCGCGACGGGGCCTCGACACAGGGAAGTATTGCTGCCGTGCTGGCCGTACTCGAAGCGTTCGCCGTCATCGCCGTTGTCGTTGCTGTGGGCGCCATCGTCGGGCGCACCGGTGTGCTCGGCGACAACGCTCGCACGGTCCTCAATCGCGTGGCCTTCCACATCGGCGTGCCGGCCCTGCTGCTTCTCAATCTGTCCCAGGCGACGCTGACGCAGATCTTCTCGCCGACACTGTTGGTATCGGCGCTGGCCGCTCTTGCTGCGATGGGACTGTGCTTCCTGATAGTGACGGTCGTACGCCGCCGCGATCGCGGTGATTCCGTCATCGCGTCGTGGACGGCGTCCTACGTCAACGCAGGTAACCTCGGAATACCCCTGACCGCTTACGTTTTCGGCAGTACGACCGAAATCTCGGCGCTCATCCTGTTCCAGGCAGCGGTGATGGCGCCGATCGGTATCGCGATACTGAATTCCGCGACGACGCCACGGCCGTCGCGTGCGCGCCAGGTCCTTGCGCTGGTCACCAATCCGATCATCGCCGCCAGCGCCATCGGCCTGATGCTGGCCGCCACCGGGCTCAAGATCGACGGACCGATCGCAGATCCTTTGGAGTTGCTCGCCGATCTCGCCATACCTACCGTCCTGCTGGCCTTCGGAATTTCGTTGACCACCGGTATCGGCGACGCGCCGCCGACACATCGCCTCGACCTCGCGATCGTCGTCGTCTTCAAGACCATCCTGATGCCGGCCGCGGCATTCGCGATTGCGCGATGGGGCTTCGGCGCGGCCCCGGAACAACAGCTGTTGGTGACGGTGCTCGCGGCCCTGCCCTCAGCGCAGAACATCAACACCTACGCCGCCGTGTACCGGCGCAACGAATCCCTGGCTCGCGACGCCACCCTGATCTCGACCGCGGCGTCGGTCCCCATCATCGTTGCCATCGTCGGCATCCTCAGATAGCGGGCGAGGCGATCGTTTCCTTCTGACGTGGTGGTCAGTGCCTCCACCGCCGTCGGCTGAATCACTCCTCGCGGTGCGCTATCGGTAGACGTACGCTTACGTTCGGCTGCGGTCAAGGTCCGCGGCAGGTCGACGAATACGGGAGGCCACACGTGAGCGACCCGACGCCGCCCGGATTCTCGGGGATCCACCATCTGTCGCTGACCGTCACCGATCTGGACGCCAGCTTGACGTGGTATCAGAAGGTTTTCACCACGGGCCGGCTGGATATCAAGATCCCGCACTACGGGCGGGAGGAGACGGGCTACTGCGTGCTGTTGCCCGAGCCGCGTTCCGGGCTGATCCTGTCGCTGCACACCAACACCGGCAATCGTGGGGAGCCGTTCGACGAAGCCCGCACCGGCCTGGATCATGTCTCGTTCCAGGTCGCGGGTCGCGCCGATCTGCTGGCCTGGGTGGCGTGGCTCGACGAACTCGGTGTCGCCAACACGGGTGTCGTCGACGAAACGGAACCGATCGCGTACTCCGCGGTGGTGTTCCGCGATCCCGACAATATCCAGCTCGAGATCATCGCAATGGATTGACGGCGTGCCGACTACGTCGTCGTGGTCTCCGTTGGGGACCGTGGCGGTCATCGGGGCCGGTCCGGGTGGATTGGTGGCTGCGCGGTGGTTACTCGCCCAGGGGTTCGAGCCGACGCTCTTCGAGCAGGCGCCCACCCTCGGGGGACAGTGGACGGGCCGACGTGGTACCAGCGGTGTCTGGCCCGCGATGCACACCAACACCAGCCGGATCCTGACGGCGTTCAGCGATCTCGCACACCAGGGCGATCAGTCATTTCTCTCCAATCGTGACATCCTCGACTACCTGCACCGATACGCCGAGATCTTCGGCCTCGGTAGCCGGATTCGATTGGGCGCCAAAGTCACTCTGCTGAGACACGAGGGTGGGACATCGACCCGCTGGGTCGTCGAGCACGACGGGATCGCCGAGACCTTCGACAGGGTGGTGGTGGCCAGCGGCCGGTTCCAGACCCCCGTCATCCCGGAGGTGCCCGGCCTCGACACCTTCGCAGGTCCGGAGGGGGCGACCTGCACCTACCACTACCGCGAGGACGGTCGCTATCGCGACAAGCGCGTCCTCGTCGCCGGCTGCGCCGTGAGCTCGTTGGAGATTGCGTCCGAACTCGCCCAATGCGGCGCCGCCCGCGTCGTGGTGACGCAGCGGCGCCAGCGCTACGTGCTGCCCAAGTTCGCGGCCGGAGTGCCGTCGGACCACCGCATCTTCACCAGATACGGAGCGGTCGCCAACGAGAAACTGCCCCGGGCCGAGATCGACCGCCAGCTCAGGCAGATCGTCGTGGAAGCCGGCGGCAGTCCGGAGCAGTACGGTGCGCCTGCGCCGGACCCTTCGCTCTTCGCCGCCGGTGTCACCCTCAGCCAGCAGTACCTACCGCTGGTCGCCGAGGGCCGGATCACCATTCGCCCTTGGCCGACTTCGGTGTCCGGTCGGGACGTGACCTTCGGCGACGGCGATACCGAGCCGTTCGACGGCATCCTGTTCGGCACCGGGTTCGCGCTCGACTTTCCGTTTTTGAGTGAGGCCATCAGCACGACGATCGGCCTCGACGCGGTTCATCTGGACGCCGACCGGTACACGTTCCATCCCGATCTGCCCGGGCTGGCGTTCATGGGCATGTGGGACCAGTCAGGCGGTTACTTCGTACCGCTGGAACTGCAGGCGCGATGGATCGCCTACACGTGGGCCGGCGTCATTGCGCCGTCGAGCCCAGCCGAGCAACGGTCCGCGGTCGAAGCGTATCGGGCGCGGCGCGGCCTATCCCAGAAAACCCGGATGAACCTTGCGGCCATCACGTTCGCGCGCGCTGCGGGATGCGAGCCGCAATTGGAGAACTGGCCAGAGCTGCACCGGGCCTTGCTGTTCGGCCCCCTCGCGCCGAGCTGCTTTCGGCTCGAGGGGCCCGACTGCCTGCCCGAAGCTGCGGACGTGTTCGCGCGCGAGGCAGCCGCATTCGGAGCGGTGACCTCCAACGAACTCACTGCGCGTGAACAGGCGTACTGGAATCTGCTGCGCGCGCCGCCGGCTTCGTGATGGCTGAACGACAGCCCACCCGACCAGGCAGCCGGGTCGACGTCGACCAGTTGGCGGCATTGTCGGCGGTGGTGGAGTTCGGCAGCTTCGACGCCGCGGCCGAGCACCTGCATGTCACCCCGTCGGCGATCAGCCAGCGCATCAAGGCACTCGAGCAGCGTGTCGGTCAGGTTCTGGTGTTGAGGGAAAAGCCCTGTGTCGCAACCGCAGCGGGAACCCCCCTGCTGCGGCTCGCGGCCCAGACGGCGTTACTGGAGGCGGAGGCGCTCGCCGAGATGAGCGGCGGCTCGGCCGAACGCCCCCGGATTGCGCTGGCGGTCAACGCCGATTCGATGGCGACGTGGTTCACCGGGGTCTTCTCCCGACTGCCCGACGTGCTGTTCGATGTCCGTATCGAGGACCAGGACCACTCCGCACGCCTGCTGCGGGAGGGGGTGGTGATGGGCGCGGTGACCACCGAACGCACCCCGGTGGGCGGGTGCCGGGTACAACCGCTCGGGGTGATGCGCTACCTACCGGTCGCGACCGGCGAGTATGTGCAGCGCCACCTGCCAGACGGATTCACCGCCGAAGCTGCAGGCACCGCACCGTCGCTGTCCTGGAACCGCGACGATGCGCTGCAGGATCAGCTGGTGCGCAAGGTGTTCCGTAAGACTATTCGGCGGCCGATTCACTACATCCCCACTGCGGAGGGGTTCGGTGCGGCGGTGCGCGCCGGGCTGGGCTGGGGGATGTACCCTCAGCAGCTCGTCGACACGTCCTTCGTCCCGGTCACCGGCCAGCACCTCGACGTCCCGCTGTACTGGCAGTGCTGGAAGCTGGACAGCGCCACCGTCCGACAGGTTACGGACGCGGTCCGGGGGGCCGCGACGGGATTGCACCACGGCCGATGAACCGCCGCAGCTAGGATCGCGCCGGTGAAGGTCCGCATCCTCGGCGTCGGTATGGGCCCCCAGCACGTCACCCCCGAGGTCGCCGACGCGCTGCGGTCTGCGGACTACGTGCTGGCCGCCGAGAAAGCCGACGACGACCGACTGCTCGCGCTGCGGCGCCAGATCGTCGCGGCGTACCCGGGCCCCGACGGTCCGGTCGAGGTGGTCGCCGTCCGCGATCCCGAACGGGACCGGTCTGCGGGACTGACCACCGGGGAATACGAGTCCGCCGTGACCGACTGGCATGCCGCCCGCGCGGTGGAGTATGCCGCCGTTCTCCAGCAGCGCGGCGGCACGGCCGCGTTCCTGGTCTGGGGCGATCCGGCGCTGTACGACTCGACCATCCGGATCGTCGAGAAGATGCGCAACCTCTTGAAGCTCAGATCGATCGACCTCGAGTTCGACGTGCTGCCCGGCATCAGCGCGCCACAGCTGCTCGCCGCCCGGCATCGCATCGTGCTGCACGAGGTCGGCCGTCCGGTGCACATCACCACCGGCCGCCGGTTACAGCAGGCGGTGGCCGCCGGTCTCGACAACATCGTCGCGATGCTCAACCCGCCGCCCGAGCGGCTCGACTTCACCGGTCTGGCGGACTGGACGATGTGGTGGGGTGCCAACCTCGGCGCGACGGGTGAACGGCTGGTGACCGGCCGGGTCGGTGACGTCGCGCCCTCGGTTGCCGAAGCCCGGGCGGCGGCCCGGGCACAGGACGGCTGGGTGATGGATCTGTTTCTGGTGAGGAAGACCTGATGGCCGGCCTGCTGGTCGCCGGCACCACGAGTGACGCGGGCAAGAGCGTGGTCACCACCGGCCTGTGCCGCGCACTGGCGCGCCGGGGCTTGAAGGTCGCGCCGTACAAGGCGCAGAACATGTCGAACAACTCCATGGTGTGCGCCGGGCCCGGGGCGAGCGAAGCGACGGGGGACGGTTCTGGCGGAGAGGGCGTGGAGATCGGGCGGGCCCAATGGGTGCAGGCGCTGGCGGCGCGGGCGACACCGGAGGCCGCGATGAACCCGGTGCTGCTCAAGCCGGGCAGCGACCAGCGCAGCCACGTCGTCCTGATGGGACAGCCGTGGGGCGAGGTGTCCTCGTCGGACTGGCTGGAGGGGCGGCGCGCGCTGGCGGCCGCGGCGCACGCCGCCTACGACGACCTGGCGTCGCGCTACGACGTCGTCGTCGCCGAGGGCGCGGGCAGTCCGACCGAGATCAACCTGCGCGCAGGCGATTACGTGAACCTCGGGCTGGCCCGGCACGCCGATCTGCCGACCGTCGTCGTCGGTGACATCGACCGCGGCGGGGTGTTCGCGGCGTTCTTCGGTACCGTCGCGCTGCTGTCGCCCGAGGACCAGGCGCTGGTCGCGGGGTTCGTGGTGAACAAGTTCCGCGGCGACCTGGCTCTGCTGGCTCCCGGTCTGCGCGATCTGGAGCGGGTGACCGGCCGGCGCGTCTACGGCATGCTGCCCTGGCGCCCCGACATCTGGCTGGACTCCGAGGACGCCCTCGACCTGCAGGGCCGCCGCGCGCCGCAGTCGGGCGCCCGCCGGGTCGCGGTCGTGCGGCTGCCGCGGATCAGCAACTTCACCGACGTCGACGCGCTCGGCCTCGAACCCGACCTGGACGTCGTATTCGCCTCCCACCCACGCGCTCTCGCCGACGCCGACCTGGTGGTGCTGCCCGGCACCCGCTCGACGATCGCCGACCTCGCCTGGCTGCGCTCGCGCGGGCTGGACCGGGCGGTCGTGGCCCACGCCGCCGCCGGCAAGCCGGTGCTCGGCATCTGCGGCGGCTTCCAGATGCTGGGCCGCACTGTCCGCGATGCCGAGGGCATCGAAGGGGCCGCCGCCGAGGTCGAGGGTCTGGGACTACTCGACGTCGAGACGAATTTCGTTGCAGCCAAGGCACTTCGATTGCCCGAAGGGCAATGGCTCGGCGTGCCGGCCGCCGGCTACGAGATCCATCACGGTCGGATCACGCGCGGACCCGGCACCGAGGAGTTCCTCGGCGGGGCGTCCGCGGGTCAGGTGTTCGGCACGATGTGGCACGGCGCGCTCGAGGGCGACGCGCTGCGCGCCCGGTTCCTGCGCGAGACGCTCGGCCTCGATCCCTCCGGCGTCTCCTTCACCGGCGCCCGCGAACGGCCGTCTCGACCTGCTGGGCGATCTCGTCGAAGAGCACCTCGCCGTCGACGCTCTGCTCGACCTCATCCGTCTCGGTCCCCCAGCCGGCCTGCCGTTCCTGCCCCCGGGCGCCCCGTGACAAGGGTCCTGCTGCTCGGCGGCACGTCGGAGGCGCGCGCGCTCGCCGAGCTCATGGTCGCCGGTGACGTCGACGTGACGACGTCGCTGGCCGGTCGCGTCGCCGACCCGCGGCTGCCCGTCGGAAGCGTGCGCGTCGGCGGCTTCGGCGGGGTGGACGGACTGCGGACGGCATTGGCCGACTACGACGCCGTCGTCGACGCGACTCATCCGTTCGCCCAGAACATCTCGGCCAACGCCGTCACCGCATGTACCACCGGAGACCTCCGCCGACCACTGCTGCGGCTGGAACGTCCCGGGTGGGCCGGCCGGTCGCGCACCTCGTGGCACTGGGTCGACTCCCACGAAGAGGCGGCCGCGGCCGCGGCGCGGCTGGGCGATCGCCCCTTTCTCACCGTCGGGCGTCAGGAACTGGCACGGTTCATTCCCGACCTCCAGGACCGGGCGGTGCTGGCGCGCGTCGTCGACATCCCGGAGATCCCGCTGCCTGCCTGCTGGCGGCTGGTGACCAGTCGCGGCCCGTACGCGCTGGCGGGGGAGCTGGCGCTGATGCGCGAGCATCGCGCCGACGTGCTGATCACGAAAGATTCCGGCGGCGAGTACACCTGGCCGAAGATGGTGGCCGCCGACGAACTGGGCGTGCCGGTGGTCATCGTGGCGCGCCCGGCACGACCGTCGGGCGTGCCGACGGTTCACGAGGTCGACGAAGCGATGGCCTGGGTGCGTGCCCTGAATACGATGTCCGGGTGAGGATCCTGGTCACCGGAGGCGCGCGGTCCGGCAAGTCCCGGCACGCCGAGGGGCTGCTGAGCGGCGCGGTCGCCGTGACCTATGTCGCGGCCGGTGGTCCCGCCGACGGCGCCGATCCCGACTGGGAGGCGCGGGTGGCGCGTCATCGCGAGAGTCGTCCGGCGCACTGGACGACCGTGGAGACCGCCGACGTCGCCGCCGCCGTGACCGAAGCCCGCGGCGCGGTGCTCGTCGACTGCCTGGGCACCTGGTTGGTGGCCCTGATGGACGACGGGCAGCTGTGGGATGCGAGTTCGCAGGACGTGGACGCCGCAGTCGGTGCGCGGATCGAGGCGCTGTGCACCGCCGTCGCCGCGGCACCTGAAGTCGTCGTGGTCACCAACGAGGTCGGTCTGGGCGTAGTGCCCGCGCACCGATCGGGCGTGCTGTTCCGCGACCTGCTCGGCACCCTCAATCAGCGGGTGGCGGCGCTGTGCGACGAAGTGCACCTGGTGATCGCGGGCCGCGTCCTGAAGATCTGACGATCACCGCGGCGGTAGCGCTCTCGTGCAGTCCTGCGTGCGCGCCGAAATCGACGTTTCGCAGGAAAAGCACGAGAGGGCGTCTGCAGAACGTCGATTTCGTCGACGCCACGGCTGGCGCCGACGGTCCTCGCACGAAGTCATCGCAGCCCCTCGGTGCGCTTGACCGATCGATCCCGCGCCGGGTCGTAGAGGTAACTCTCCCCGGCGTCCGGATCGGGCCTGCCGGCCAGCGCCCGGCCGACGAGGATGACGGCGGCCTGGCGCAGGCCGGCCGCCTCCACCGCGTCGGCGATGTCGGCCACCGTGCCGCGAAGCACCCGTTCTTGCGGCTGCGACGCGCGGTATACGACCACCACCGGACAGTCGGGGCCGTACTCGGGCTCGAGCTCAGCCATCAACTCGCGGGTCCGGGTGATCGCCAGGTGCAGCACCAGTGTCGAACGGGTCGCGGCGAATGCCCTGAGCGACTCCGTCTCCGGCATCTCCGTCGAGCGCTGCCGGGTGCGGGTGAGCACCACGGATTGAGCGACCAGCGGGACGGTCAGTTCACGGCCGACGCGCGCGGCGGCGGCGGCGTAGGCCGGCACTCCCGGCGTCACGGACCACGGCACCCCGGCATCATCGAGCCGTCGGGTCTGCTCGGACACCGCCGAATACACCGACGGATCTCCCGACACCAGGCGCACCACGCGTCGACCGGCGCGGTACCCGTCGACCAAGCTGCCGACGATGGCGTCGAGATCCAGCTGTTCGGTGTCGACCAGTTCGGCGTCCGGTGCGCAGTTCGCGAGGACAGCGTCGTCGAGGTAGGTGCCCGGGTAGAGGACGGTGTCGGCTTCGCTCAACATGCGGGCGGCGCGGACGGTCAGCAGATCCGCGGCGCCCGGCCCGGCGCCCACGAATTGCACGGCATGGGCGTCCTCCATCGATCCGCAGTGTAAGCGAGCCGACGAGGCGTCCGTACCTCAGCCGCCCGCAGCCGGTTGAACCGGAGGGGCCGGGCTTTCGGCGATCTTGTTGGCCGCGAAGTCTGCGGCCTGCACCACCAGGCCGTCGGAGATGTACCGGGCGTGCGCGCCGATGTCGTTGCCCGCCGAGCACACGAAATCGTTTGGCACGCACAACTCGATGGTCTTCGCCTGGTATAGCGAGCCGATCTTCACCGGAGGTTGCTTGATCACGTTCATGAACCGCTCCGAGGGTGTGCCGAGTAGCGCTATCGCGGCAACGTGGTCGGCGATCTCGGGCGTCATCGGCTGGGGAACTTCGGACACCGAGACTCCGTCGGGAATCAGTTCTGTTGTCACGAAACCCATTACGGCCGCACCTTGAGAGTAGCCGCCGAGCACTATCTTGGTGGCCGGACAAGTCGTCGCGATCTGTTGGACGTGGGTGCTGGCGTCGGTGATGCCCTTGACGGCGGTCGGGAAGTCAGGGCTGGCCGGGTAGTCGACCGGGTACACCCCGACCGACTTGTTGCCGACCTTGGTCTGGAGGTCGTCGACGAACGCCTGGCCCATGGCACCGAGCCCCGGGGCTTCGGTGGTGCCGCGCGCGAACACCACCTGAACGTCAGGGCAGCCGGGCGGCACGGGAGTCGCAACGGGCGCGCCAACCGACAAGGGAGCGGGTGCGGTTGGAGGGTCCGGTGCTGCGACGGGCACCGGCAGCGTGGTGCCCGGATCCGGCGGCGGTCCGGGAAGTGCCGGCCCGTGCGGAATCGCCGGCTGCGCGTGCGCTGAGGGCGCGTACAGCAGCGCAGCAGCGATGAGCACCGCCGGGAAACGACTTAGGTGAGCTGACGATCCCACAGGTCGATCGTGACACATTTGCTGCCGGTGCGCGCGTTGCATTCGGATATCGCACTGCCTTCGCGAAGTGTCCCTGACCCCGCTTTACACCCACAGAGCGGGCGCTTTGGGCGGCGGCCCAGGCAGGTCCATGCAGAACTCATTTGTGTGCCGATTGAGCTCGGCGCCGACGAGCTTGCCGATCGACGTTCGCCGAGCGCGTGGCGATGGTTCATCAACGTGGGTCATCGCCACCCGCGAGCCGTCGCCCACGGCGCCCAGCCGGAACGCGTCGGGGATCCGCGCATCGGTGATGTCAACCTTGTTGAACTAAGCGAGACCGGTGAGCTGCCGCAACGGGCGGGTCTCGCCAGCGTCGGCGTGCATGTCGAGAACGAAGTAGGTCAGGCCGCGATGCTTGGGCACGTTCGGGTCGGTACGGGCCAGGAGCGACCCCGACCGTGACCGGCGCGCCAGGCTCGTCCACACCTTCTGCCCGGCAGTCCGCGGGACACGCCGAGCCCGCCGAGCCCTTCGGTCACTCGGCCGGTATCGGCAGCGCTCGTGGGAGCACAGTAAAGCGTCGCGAGTCAGCCGATGGTCAACTCAGCGTTCTGGGGCGAACGATCAGCCCGCAGTCAGCGCGAGGCGCTTCGCACCTGACTTGTGGCGACGGTGAAGAAGGTATCGGAGCCACCGAACGTCAATTAACACAGTGATCCTTACGCAGACTTGGTGAGAAGGGGGAGTAGTTGGCGCCGAGCGACCATCGCGTCGGCGAAGTGGTTGAGCGCTTCGGGAACGGAGCCCGCCGCAGTGAACTCGATGTCGCATTCGCGCAGCGTCTGCTCGACGGATCGACTGGCGATCAGTGACCAATCCACGCCGGCGGCAGTGCAGACGTCGTCAACGGTGAACAGCAGCGAAAGAGCTTCCCGGGTAAAGGAAGTCATGCCGCTCGAGATCGAGCACGAAGGGCTTCTCCGCGAGGATGAAGCGCCGCGTGTACCGAGTGGCACGATCGACGTTGGCGACGTCGAGATCGCCTACGATCGTCACCACGGTGGCCAACTGGCGGCAGTGTGCCCGAATGCCGGCGCCATCGCAGTCGAACGTCGGATTGCCGTACAAGGTGGCCTCCCTCGATCAAGTGCAGACATGGCCCGCCTAACGGGCTTTACAACACTCAAAGTAGTGAGCCAAGTTAAGGCCCCGGGGAGTAACTACTAATACTTCGGTAAGAACTGGATCGGCCGACTCAGCAAACTCGTCGGTAACTTGGCGTCAGCCTGGTCGCTGCTGCTGCGAACCGGTGTAGGTCGACCAGGGGCTGTAATCGGCCAGCAGGGTCTCCTGCGGCGGGCGCGCCCCCTCGGCAACGTGCTGAAGGTTGATCCTGATGCGGTACCAAATCGAACTGGGCCCGCGCATGCCGTCGACGAGAATGTCTGCGGGTTCCAGCTTTTCGGCCGCCTCGGGATACTTCTCCCGCCATTGCTGCAGTGCGGCCATCGCCTCATCCTTCGTCTTGGTCCTGGCGATCTCGATCAGCGGCTTCATGGACACTCGGCGCCCACCGGTCGACCGGCGGGCACCCGTCGGAGCCTTCTCGGCCGGCCCCAGCCGATCCGCGAGGTCGAGCAGCGGCTCCAGGCCTGCTGCGGCGTCGTCCATTCCCTCCCATGGATCGCCGAGCCGCTCGAAGCGCTCAGGCACGGTAGCGACGGTGAACGCCTCGGGCCGGCAGTCGGCGACCTCGTCCCAGAACAGCGGGGTCGACACCCGGGCGTCCGGGGTGGCGCGCACCGAGTAGGCCGACGCCACGGTGCGGTCCTTGGCGTTCTGGTTGAAATCGACGAAGACGCCGTGGCGTTCCTCTTTCCACCACCGCGCGGTGGCCGACTCCGGCGCACGGCGCTCGACCTCGCGGGCCACCGCCTCGGCCGCCAGCCGCACGAACTTGAACGGCCAGCGACGGTGGATGCGCGCGTAGATGTGGAAGCCCCGCGAGCCCGACGTCTTGGGCCAGGCCACCAGCCCATGGTCCTCGAGCACTTCGCGGGCGACGAACGCGACGTCCAGTATCTGCCGCCAGGGCACGCCGGGCATGGGATCGAGATCTACGCGCAGTTCGTCGGGGTGGTCGAGGTCGTCGGCCCGCACCGGATGCGGGTTGAGATCGACGCAACCGAGGTTCACCGCCCAGACCAGGCCCGCCGCGTCGTGCAGCACGGCTTCCTTGGCCGAGGTCCCCGATGCGTACTTCAGCTCGGCGACGTCGATGAAGTCCGGCCGCTTCTCCGGGGCGCGCTTCTGGAAGACGGCCTCCTGCTCGATGCCCTTGACGAAGCGTTTGAGGATCATCGGGCGGTCCCGGACACCGCGCAGCGCGCCATCGGCAATCGCGGTGTAGTAGTGCATCAGGTCCAGCTTGGTGACACCGAGATCGGAGAACAGCACCTTGTCCGGATGGGTGATGGGCACCCGCTGCCCGCCGATCTCCAAGTGCTGGGGAGCAGGCATTCCTTCATCGTAGGTTCCAGGCCGATCTGCGATCGTCGTCACATATTGTTTACCTATGCCCAAGCTCAGCGATCTCCCGGTACAGGCGCTCGCCAAGGCCCAGCAATCTGTCGGCAAGGCCGTCGGTAAGTACCTCGAGCGTGGTTCGGCCGAGCTGCACTACGCCCGCAAGATGTTCGAGGCGGGTGCCCTGAAACTGGAGTCGCCTCAGCACATCGCCGCCCTGGTGAGCGACATCCGGCGCTGGGGTGAGTTCGGGATGATCCCCGCGGTCAACGCCCGCCGCCATCCGAACCGGGTCGCGGTGATCGACGACTTCGGCGAAATGACCTTCAAAGAACTCGACGATGCGGCCAACTCAGTCGCCAACGGTCTGCTCAGCAAGGGGGTCCGGGGCGGCGACGGGGTGGCGATCCTGGCCCGTAACCACCGGTGGTTCCTCGTCTCCGTGTACGGCGCCGCGAAGGTCGGTGCCCGCATCATCCTGCTCAACAGCGAATTCTCCGGCCCGCAGATCAAGGAGGTCGCCGAGCGGGAGGGCGGCAAGATCGTCATTTACGACGACGAGTACACCGCGGCCGTGTCGCAGTCCGAACCCGAACTGGGCAAGCTGCGCGCGCTCGGCGTGAACCCGGACCGTGCCGAATCGTCGGCTGCCGCCGACGGCGACGACCCGCACGCCAGCACCGACGAGACGCTCGAGGAGCTGATCGCCCGCACCGGCACGAAACCACCGCCCAAGGCCGCCAAGCACTCGTCGATCATCATCCTGACCAGCGGCACCACCGGAACACCCAAGGGCGCCAACCGCAGTGCGCCGCCGTCGCTGGCGCCGATCGGCGGTATTTTGTCGGCGGTCCCGTTCAAGTCCGAAGAGGTGACGTCGCTGCCTGCGCCGATGTTCCACGCGCTGGGCTTCCTGCACGCCACCATCGCGATGATGCTGGGCTCGACGCTGGTGCTGCGGCGGCGATTCAAGCCGGCCACCGTGCTCGCCGACATCGAGAAGAACAAGGCCACCGCGATCGTCGTCGTGCCCGTGATGCTGTCGCGGATGCTCGACGAGCTGGAGAAGACGTCACCCAAACCCGACCTGTCCTCGTTGCGCATCGTGTTCGTGTCCGGCTCGCAGCTCGGTGCCGAGCTGGCCACCAGGTCGCTGAAGGACCTCGGCCCGGTCATCTACAACCTCTACGGTTCCACCGAGGTCGCCTACGCGACCATCGCAGGGCCGCAGGATCTCTCGATCAATCCGGCCACCGTCGGACCGGTGGTCAAGGGCATGAAGGTCAAGATCCTCGACGACAACGGCAATGAGCTACCGCGGGGCGAGGTCGGCCGGATCTTCGTCGGCAACTTCTTCCCGTTCGAGGGTTACACCGGCGGCGGCGGCAAGCAGATCATCGACGGACTGCTGTCCTCAGGTGACGTGGGCTATTTCGACGACAACGACCTGCTCTACGTCAGCGGGCGCGACGACGAGATGATCGTCTCCGGCGGCGAGAACGTCTTCCCGGCCGAGATCGAGGACCTCGTCAGTGGCCATCCCGAGGTCGTCGAGGCGACCGCGCTCGGCGTCGAGGACAAGGACTGGGGTGCCCGGCTGCGCTGCTTCGTGGTCAAGGTCGAGGGGTCCTCCATAGACGAAGATGCCATCAAGGCGTACGTCAAGGACAACCTGGCCCGCTACAAGGTGCCGCGCGACGTGGTCTTCCTCGACGAACTGCCGCGGAACCCCACCGGCAAGATCCTCAAGCGCGAACTGCGCGAGATGGAAACCGAATAGCTCCCCTCCCGCCGGAATTGCATTCCACGCGGGCTTCATTCGATCTTTGGCGCGTGGAATGCAATTCCGGCGGGCCTTGGCTCAGGGATCCCGCGGAAGCCCGAGCAGCCGCTCGGCGATGATGTTCAGCTGCACTTCCGACGTCCCGCCGTAGATGGTGGTCGCGCGGCTGGCGAGCAGGTATTGCGCCCAGCGGCCGGTGAGCTGCTCGGGGTCGCCGATGACGGCGTCGGTGCCGAACGAGGACACCGCGAACTCGGCGTACCCCTGACCGGTGCGCATGGAGAGCAGCTTCGAGATCGCCGCCGCGGGCATCGGATCGGCACCGGCGAGCGTCAGCAGCGTCGACCGCATGTTGAGGATCTTCGCCGCATGGCCCTCGGCGATCAGTACTCCGGCCTGGTTCTGCGCGATCTGGTCGAAGTGCCCGGCGCCGAGGAACTCGACGAACTTGTCCAGGCTCGGCAGGAACGGCGGCTCACTGCTGCCGATCGAAACCCGTTCGGCGGTAAGGGTGTTGCGGCTGACCTCCCAGCCGCGGTCGACCTCGCCGAGCACCAGTTCGTCAGGGACGAACACGTCGTCGATGTACACCGTGTTGAACAGCTCGTTGCCGGTGAGCTCGCGCAGCGGCTTGACATCGACGCCCTCGCTCTTCATGTCGAGCAGGAAGTAGGTGATGCCGTTGTGTTTCGGTGCGGAGGCGTCGGTTCTCGCCAGTAGCGCACCCCACTGGGAGTACTGCGCACCGGTGGTCCAGATCTTCTGGCCGGTGATCCGCCAGCCGCCGTCGACCTTGGTGGCCTTGGTGGACAGGCCGGCCAGGTCGGAGCCCGCGCCGGGCTCGGAGAACAGCTGGCACCAGATCACCTCGCCGCGGAACGTCGACGGCAGGAACCGCTCCTTCTGCTCGTCGGTGCCGAACGCGACGATCGAGGGGATGATCCAGGCGGCGATGCCCATCGCGGGGCGCCGCACCTTCCCGGCGGCGAACTCCTGGGCGATGATGATCTGCTCGACGGGGTTGGACCCGCGCCCCCACGGCTTCGGAAGGTGCGGCTGCACCCAGCCGGCTTCAGCGATCGCGGCGTTTCGTCGCTCACGCGGAATCGCTTTGAGGGCTTCCACTTCCGAGCGGATCTCGGTGCGCAGCTTCTCGGTCTCGGGGTCGAGGTCGATGTTCAGATGGCGCATACCGGTCGTCGTGGCGATGTCGACGACGCGCTGCGGGTATTGCGCGGCGCGGCCGAAGCACGCCGCGAGCACCAGCGCACGGCGGTAGTAGACGTTGGTGTCGTGCTCCCAGGTGAAGCCGATGCCGCCGTGCACCTGGATGCAGTCCTGGGTGCAGTGCTGCGCGGCGACCGGTGCCAGCGTGGCGGCGACCGCCGCGGCGAACTCGAAAGCGTTGTCGCCGTTCCCGTTCTCCCGGGTCTCGTCGATCGCGCGGGCCGCGTCCCAGACCGCGGCGGTGGCCCGTTCGGTCTCGGCGATCATCCCCGCGCACTTGTGCTTGATGGCCTGGAACTGGCCGATCGGCCTGCCGAACTGCTCGCGGATCTTGGCGTACGCCGCCGCGGTGTCGGTGGCCCAGCGTGCGATACCGATCGCCTCCGCGGACAACAGCGTCGACATCAGCGCGCGTGCGTGACGGCGACTCAGGTTGCTCAGCACGCGGTCGTCGCCGACCTCGACGGCGTTGGCGCGCACATGCGCCACCGGGCGCAGCGGGTCGATGCTTCGCACGGGCTCGATCTCGAGCTGGTCGGCGTCGAGAACCACCCATTCCTCGCCTGATTCGATCGACACCGGCAACGCCAGTACCGACGCCTGCGCCGCCGCGGGTACCGCCCGCACCTCACCGCGAATGACCAACCCGTCGCCGTGGCGGGTCGCGGTCAACCCGGAGTCGATCGCGTAGGCGGCGATGACGTTGCCGGACGCCAGATCGTTGAGGACGGCGGCGTCGGGATCGTGCGCGGAGATCAGCGCGCTGGCGATGGTCGAGGGCACGAACGGGCCGGGCACGGCTCCGTAGCCGAACTCGGCGATGACGATCGCCAGCTCCAGGATGCCGAAGCCCTGTCCGCCGACGGATTCGGCGAGGTGAACTCCCTGTAGTCCCTGTTCCGCCGCGGCTTTCCAGTAGGGCGGCGGGTTGGGGATCGGGGTCTCGAGGGCTTCGTGCAGTACCTCGGACGGCACGACGCGCGCCACCAGGGACCGCACCGAATCGGCCAGGTCGTTGTGCTCTTCATTGATCGCGATGGGCATAGCGGCACCTGTTCTTCACGTCGTCGTGGCCGGTCCCAACCGGTTGGTTGGGACCGAGGTTACCCCTGCACCTGGTTCACCAGGTTCGCGAGGTCGCGCCCGTCACGAAGACGTTCGCAGTTGTCGACCGCGAACTCCAGGTAGCGGCGCATGGTGTCGGCGGTGTACCAGGTCACGTGCGGGGTCAGCACCACGTTGTCCAGGCTGAGCAGTGGATTGCCGGCCGGAACCGGCTCCACGGCGAAGACGTCGAGCCCGGCGGCGGCGAGCCGCCCGGAGCGCAGGGCGTCTACGAGCGCGTCCTCGTCGACGATCGGGCCGCGCGAGGTGTTGACGAGGACCGCACCGGGCTTCATCCGCGCCAGCGCGTCGCGGTCCACCAGTCCGGCGGTGCTCGCGGTCAGCGGCAGATGGAGCGAGACGATGTCGCTGACGGTCAGCAGGTCGTGCAGGCCCCGCCACCCCTGGTGCCCGTCGTCACCGGTGCTGGTGTGCACGACCTCGCCGCCCATCGCCGTCACGATGCGCTCGACACGTTTGGCGATGTTGCCGTAGCCGATCAGCCCGACTGTGCAGCCGCCGACGTCGCGCACCGTTTCACCGAGCGTCGGGTCCGACGGCCAGCCTGCACCTGCGCGGGTGGCCCGATCCAGTTCCGGCAGCCGGCGCAGCGCGGCCAGCATCAGCAGCAGCGCGCCCTCGGCGACCGACGCGGCGTTCGCGCCGGGCATGTTGGCGACCGCGACGCCACGCGCCGTCGCGACGTCGACGTCGATGGTGTTCACCCCGGCGCCAAGCTTGTGTACCAGGCGCAGCGCCTGCGCCTTGCCGAGGTCGTCGCCGGAGATCGGCCTCAGGACGTGCCAGATGACCTCGGCGTCGGGCAATTCACGGTAGAAGGTCTGGTCGTCGTCTTCGCCGCAGTACCGAATGTCGAGCCAATCAGACTGTGGCTCAAGAAATTTCAGGACTTTAGCGCCAGGGACGAAGTGGGCGAGGACTCTCACCAGCGGCGCGCGATCCACTTGGCGATGGTGTCGGCCTTCTCGGTGCGGGCACCCGGGGTGGTGAAGTAGTGATCGGTGTCGATGCCGCATTGCGTCTTGTCGGCGCCACCGAGCGCGTCGTAGATGCGCTGGGCGTCGGAGGGATAAACGCCGGTGTCCTGGTCGGCGTTGATCACCAGTGCCGGACAGTCGATGCGGGCCAGATGCGGCTCGGCCCGGGTCTGCGCATGGCGCAGGCTCCACATGCCGATCCAGTTGCGCAACGTGCACGCCGCGGCGATGCCGTGGGTGGACCTGTTGGCTTTGGCAGGCACGCCCGCGTAGCACATGTTGGCTGGTCGGTTGGTCGGTTCGAGTGCGGGATCGACCATCCTCGGGTCGGCCCAGGTGCGCATCACGGTGAACGGCCGGTCGGAGAACCCCGCGGCGCGTACCCGGGCCAGCTCGTCTTCGGCCCAGTCGGTGATGGCTTCGTTCCTCGCGACCTGGGCCGCCCGGTACCGCTGCACGAACTGCTCATCGTAGGGCGGCCCGTTACGTTCGTTGAACAGGTCGAGATCGGGATCTGTTGCGATGGCGTCGCTTTCGTCTACCATCGAGGCATCCATCCATGCGGTCAGCACCTCGGGACGCCCTGGGTGCGCAGCGCTGGCCACATAGCCGTCGGCCTGCGGAAGCTCGTCGAGACCGGCCGCAGGACGCATCCCCTCCATCGGGGTGACATGCTTGTCCGCGGCGTTGGCCTGGTAGGCGGCCATCAGCGATCCACCGCCCGAATTACCAAGCAGGATAACCGTTTCGATACCCTGGACATCGCGAAGCCAGCGCACCCCGACACCGATGTCCACGAGCGCGTGGTCGAGGAGGAAGCTGCTCTCGAACCCCCGGAACCGGGTGTTCCAGCCGAGGAAGCCGATGCCGCGGGTGGCCATGTACTCGGCGAGGTAGTGCTCGGAGAAGTCGATCTGGTAGTGCGTCGCGATCATCGCCACCTTCGGCTTACGGCCCACACCGCGGTGGTAGAGGCCCTGACACGGATGGCCGCCCGAAGCTGCCTGCCGGGCGGTGGGCGAATCCAGGCCGACGAACTCCCTGGTGACCCCGGGTGTTCGAGACGACATCGATCTCGTCATGGTAGTGCGGCCTCCCGGTGATAGATCGTCCGGTAGAAGATGTCGGCGAGCGTCTTGATACAGGCCTCGTCGTCGATGCTGCCGGTGTGGCCAGCCTGCCCGGACAGCTGGGTGTAGCAGAACTGATTGAGCATCGACACCAGCGCCACCGCGATCAGGCGGGGATCACTTCCCGCGCAGTAGCCCTGCCGCTGAGCTTGTTTCACCAGTGAGGTGATCAAACCGATGGGCACCGAACAGATTTCGCTCCAGTAGTCGGCGAAGTCGTCGCTGATCATCGCCATCTGCGACACGCTGACGATCTCGGCCAGTCGATTTCGGTAGGTGTTCCAGTGCGCCGCAGCGGCCTGATACGAGCGTTCCCTGTTGCTGAGTCCCGGGTACGCCGCCGCCAGTGACCGGTCCCGCGCTTCATCGCGGAACCGCACCGCCCACTCGCGGACCATCGCCTCTTTCGAGTCGTAATAGTTGTAGAAGGACGCCGTTGACCGACCCGCTTCGCCGGCGATGTCGGCGATCGTGGTCGCGAGGATCCCCTTCCGCGCGACGACGACGCGGGCGGCCGCGTCGATTGCAGCCCGAGTCTGGCGCCCGCGCAGCGTCGGCAACTGTTCGCGGGGACTGACGCTCACCAGAACTGCACTCCTCGCCGGTCGTTGATCCACAACTGAACCTGATGTTAGATTCAGTTTCTGCCGGTGGCCAGACCCTGGAGGTCCGATCGTGATCAAGCCGCACAACGTCGGTGGGAAAACCAACACCGAGTTCGAGTTCGGCGGCATCAACCATGTGGCGCTCGTCTGCTCGGACATGGCGAAGACCGTCGACTTCTACAGCAACGTGCTGGGCATGCCGTTGGTCAAGTCGCTCGACCTGCCCGGAGGTATGGGGCAGCATTTCTTCTTCGATGCCGGCAATGGCGACTGCGTGGCGTTCTTCTGGTTCGCCGATGCGCCGGACCGGGTACCTGGCATTTCCTCGCCCGAAGCCATTCCCGGCATCGGGGACATCGTCAGCGCGGTGAGCACGATGAACCACCTGGCGTTCCACGTGCCCGCGGAGAAGTTCGACGAGTACCGGCAGCGCCTCAAGGCGAAGGGGGTGCGCGTCGGACCGGTGCTCAACCACGACGAGAGCGCGGCGCAGGTCTCGGCGACCCTGCACCCCGGCGTCTATGTACGGTCGTTCTACTTCCTCGACCCGGACGGGATCACGCTTGAATTCGCCTGCTGGACTAAGGAATTCACTACCAGCGACGCGCTGGCCACGCCCAAGACGGCGGCCGACCGCCGGGTGGCCGCCCGGCGCTAGCGCAGGCTCAATTTCGGTACAGCGCGGGGTCGGCGAGTTGGTCGGTCAGCGCCGCGAGCTGCCGCGCCAGTTGTGCGGGGGTGAACCCGATGGCACCGGCGAGCCAGGCACTCAGCGTCTGGGCGACGCCGCCGACCACGAAGTGCGCGGCGGCCGTGATCCGGTCGTTCTGCTCGACCTGCAGAGCGACACCGACGTGGTGTCCCGACAGCAACGCGAACAGCGCCCCTGATTCTGCGCGTTTGCGCACCACTACCGGATTGGCGAGATGGGCGCTGAACAGCAGCCGGCCGACGCGGACGTCGTCGGAGATGGTGCGCACGATGTTGGCCATGCACGCGTGGCTCTGCTCCCTGGCCGGGGCGGCGGCGACCGCGGCCTGGGTGGTGGCGGCGATGTCGGCCACCACCCAATCGAACACGGCGCCGACGAACACGTCCTTGTCGGGGAAGCTCTCGTAGAAGTAGCGTGCCGCCAGACCGGACTGCGCGCAGATGGCCCGGACCGTCAGATCGCTCGGGATGGCATGACCGCCGAGCAGGTCCAGGCCGGCTTCCAGAAGTCGGCGCCTGCGGTCTGCGATCCGTTGCGAGGCATTCACGCCGCGGTACGGACGGACCTGGACCATACGTCCATATTGACACTCGACCGTGGGTCGGAGCAATATCGGGAAACAAGCGTTCGCACTTATAGAGCGTCGTCGGCCACCAGGCCTGCCAGGTGAAGCCAGAGGGGTTGCCAATGACGATGAGATCGGTCGAGAGCGGCCGGGTTGACCGGCACCCGATCAAGCGGGCCCGCACCACCTTCACCTACTTGGCGGTGTCCACCAACGGCACCGATCAGCAGAAGGCAGCATTCCGCCGTGCCGTCGACAGGGCGCACGCTCAGGTGTACTCCACCGAGTCCAGCCCGGTCGACTGCAACGTCTTCGACAAGGACCTGCAGCTGTGGGTGGGGGCCTGCCTCTACAAGGGTGTCGTCGACTGCACCGCCTGTTGGTCGGCGAGATCGACGAGCAGACCGCCGACCGCCTCTATTTGAAGGGCCGCGCGCTGGCAACGATGCTGCAGGTGCCCGAGGCCATGTGGCCGGCCGATCGGGCGGCGTTCGACCGCTACTGGCAGAAGTCATTGGACGACGTGCACATCGACGACGCGGTGCGCGAATACCTGTATCCGATCGCCGCGTCCCGGCTGCGGGGGCTGACGCTGCCAGCGCCACTGCGCCGCGGATCGGAGAATCTCGCGTTGCTGATCACGACGGGCTTTCTGCCGCAGCGCTTTCGCGACGAGATGCGGTTGCCCTGGGACGTGGCGCGGCAGCGGCGGTTCGACCGCTTGATAGCCGTCCTGCGTACCGTCAACACCGTGGCGCCGAGATTTGTGCGGGAGTTCCCGTTCAACGTTCTGCTCAAGGATGTCGACTGGCGCCTCCGGACCGGCCGTCCGCTGGTGTGACCGAGAGGCCCACGTGGTTCCCAGGATCCGCGCGTATAACCGGGTTGCGTGAGCACCGATAGATTCGACGGGGACACCTGGGACATCACCACCAGCGTCGGCTCGACGGCCCTGTTCGTCGCTGCGGCCCGAGCGCTGGAGGCAGCCAGATCCACGGTGGTGGCCGTCGACCCGTTCGCCGAGGTCTTCTGCCGCGCGGTGGGCGGCGAGTGGGCGGCGCTGTTGGACGGTCAGGCGCCCAACCACAAGTTGAACAGTGAGTTCGGCGAGCGCTTCGTGGATTTCCAGGCAGTGCGGACCCGGTATTTCGACGACTACTTCCTGGCGGCCGCTCGCGCAGGCATCCGCCAGGTGGTGCTGCTGGCCGCGGGCCTGGACTCCCGCACCTACCGACTCGGCTGGCCTGCCGACACCGTGGTCTACGAACTCGACCAACCGCAGGTGCTGGAGTTCAAGCGCACCACCCTCGCCGAATACGGCGCCGTGGCGCGGGCCGAGCGCGTCGAGGTGCCGGTTGACCTGCGCGACGACTGGCCGCAGGCGTTGCGCAACGCCGGGTTCGACCCGTCCGCACCGACGGCATGGATAGCCGAAGGGCTGCTGGTCTACCTGCCTGCCGCCGGTCAGGAGCACCTGTTCGCCGGTATCGACGCGTTGTCGGCCCCGGCCAGCCAGGTCGCCGTCGAGGAGGGAGTCCCGATGGACGCCACGGCTTTCGAGGCGGCCAGGGATCAGGAGCGTGCGGCAGGTGAGGATGGCAGCTTCTTCACCTTGGTGTACAACGAACAGCACAAACCGGCTGCGCAATGGTTCGGCGAGCGGGGCTGGCGCGCGGCCGCCACGCCGCTGCCCGGTCTGCTGGAGGCGTTGGGACGTCCGGTGCCGGCCGCCGATTCCGACGCCGGTCAGATGACCGGAGGCATCAGCCTGGTGAGCGCCGTCAAGACGGGCTGATCGTGACCGGCTCACCAGTGAGCCGGTCACCGTGCGTCTCGACAGTTTGGTTATGCAATGCTAACTTCAGCGAAAGTTAGCTTAGCCATACATAAGAACGTAAGGGAGATGGCGGGGGTCAGGGGCTCGGTCAATCGACGGGGAGCCGGTACTCCGCGGTACACCAGTCATGGAAATGGGAAGTGACACACTCGCGGCTCCGGCTAACGGAGTGCCCCGAATCGACCCTGACGTCGCCAGCCGGTTCGCCACGTGCTGTCGCGCTCTTGGGTTGTCCGTGCACGATCGCCAGCGCCCGGCCGATGTGGATGGCGCCAGGTCCGGGTTCGCCGCGCTGACGCGGGTCGCCAATGATCAGTGCGACGCGTGGACGGGGCTGGCGGCTGCCGGCGACACCTCGCCGCGCGTCATCGAGGCGGTCTGGCAAACTCGAGCGACCGCAGGGATGCTGCAGCGCCGGATCGAGCTCGCCCCCGACGCGCTCGGCTTCACCTACGACACCGGCCTGTACCTCCGGTTCCGTGCCACCACGCCTGACGATTTCGCGCTGGCCTACGCCGTCCAGCTATGCGCCACGTCTGACGGATCCGCTTCCCGGGCCGCGGCGGATCGTCTGGTCGGCGAACTCCTCGACCGCCAGCCCGACTCGCTACCGGCGCGCTGGGTGCGGGTGGCGATCTACTACGGGTCGGCGCGGTGGTCGGACGTGGTCCGGCTGCTGACGCCGGTGGTCGCCAACGAGTCACTCGATCAGACCTACGCCCATGCGGCCCGCATGACGCTCGGTATCGCGCTGGCCCGACTGGGCATGTTCGCCCCCGCGCTGTCCCACCTCGAGCGGCCCGAAGGTCCGATCTCGGTCGCTGCGGTCGACGGAGCGCTGGCCAAGGCGTTGGCGTTGCGGGGTCAGGGGGAGGAGGAGGACGCCACCGAGCTGCTTCAGGAGCTCTACGCCGCGAACCCCGAGAATGCCCAGATCGAAGAGGCGCTGTCGGATTCGTCCTTTGGGATCCCCACCACCACCGCTGCCCGTATCGACGCGCGCTCCGACCCGTGGGATCCAGATAGCGAGCCGGGTGAGGCGGACTTCGTCGACCCGGGCGCCAAGGACCGCAAGGCCCACCTCCTGATCGAAGCCGAGGCCGAACTGGCCGAGTTCATCGGCCTCGACGAGGTCAAGTATCAGGTGGCGCGCCTGAAGAGCTCTGTCGCCATGGCGATCAGGCGTCAGCAGCGCGGCCTGACCGTCGCCCAGCGCACCAACCACCTGGTGTTCGCCGGGCCACCCGGTACCGGCAAGACCACGATCGCCCGCGTGGTGGCCAAGATCTATTGTGGGCTCGGGCTTTTGAAGAAGGAAACGGTCCGAGAGGTGCACCGCGCCGACCTGATCGGCCAGCACATCGGCGAGACCGAGGCCAAGACCAACGCCATCATCGACAGCGCGCTCGACGGTGTGCTGTTCCTCGACGAGGCGTATGCGCTGGTGTCCACCGGCGCCAAGAACGACTTCGGCCTGGTCGCCATCGACACGCTGCTGGCGCGCATGGAGAACGACCGCGACCGGTTGGTCGTCATCGTCGCCGGATATCGCAAGGACCTGGACACCTTCCTCGACACCAATGAAGGTCTGCGGTCCCGGTTCACCCGCAGCATCGACTTCCCCTCCTACTCACCGAAGGAGCTCGTCGAAATCGCCACCCGGATGGCCGAGAAGCGTGACTCGCGCTTCGAGGAGACCGCCCGCGCCGACATGGAGCGCCTGTTCGGTCACCTCGCGGAGTCCTCGACACCGGACGCCACGGGCGTGGCACGCCGCGGCCTGGACATCGCGGGCAACGGCCGCTTCGTCCGCAACCTCGTGGAGCGGTCCGAGGAGGAGCGCGAGTACCGGCTCGATCATTCCGACGCCGAGGACCTCACCGACGACGAGCTGATGACGATTACGGCCACCGATGTCGGAAACTCGGCCGAACCCCTGCTGCGTGGCCTCGGCCTGTCGGCGCCACAGCCTTCGTCGGAAAAGCAGTGACCACGCCGAACGGGGACCGGCGCTCGTTCAGCTCCCGCACTCCCAACAACGAGAATCCCGAAGGGATCAGCTACCGGCGCGGCTTCGTCACCCGCCACCAGGTGACCGGTTGGCGATTCGTCATGCGACGCATCGCTTCCGGCGTCGCATTGCACGACACCCGGATGCTCGTCGACCCGCTGCGCACCCAGTCGCGCTCGGTGCTGGTCGGCGCCCTGATCCTGGTGACCGGCCTGATCGGCTGCTTCCTGTTCTCGATGATCCGCCCGTCCGGCTCCGCGGGAACGGATACCGTTCTCGCGGAGCGTGACTCCGCGGCGCTGTACGTCCGACTCGGCGATCAGCTGCACCCGGTGCTCAACCTGGCGTCGGCGCGGCTGATCACCGGCAGGCCCGACAACCCGACCCTGGTGAAGAGCAGCGAGCTCGACCAGTTCGCTCGCGGAAACCTGTTGGGCATCCCCGGCGCTCCGGAACGTATGGTGGCCAACACAACTAGCGATGCGTACTGGGCGGTGTGCGATGCCGCAACAGGCGCAGCGGGAGCGACCGGGGTCACCGTGATCGCAGGCGCGCCCGCGACCGGCGGTGAGCGTGCGGCGCTGCTACCCGCCGGCCACGCCGTGCTCGCCGGGTACGACGGCAGGACCTGGCTGTTGTGGGACGGCAAGCGCAGCTCCATCGATCTCGCCGACCGCGCGGTCACCGACGGGCTGGGTATCGGCGTCGATGTCGCTGCTCCCCAGACGATTACGACAGGGTTGTTCAACGCATTACCGGAAGGGCCGCCGCTGACGACGCCGGTGATCCCCGGTGCGGGCGAACCGGCCCGGGTCCAGCTGCCCATCGCCGCACCGGTAGGCGCCGTCGTCGTCGCCTACGAGGCGGACAACACCCTGCGCCACTACGTCGTGCTCGCCGACGGCCTGCAACCGATCTCGGGCGTGCTGGCCTCGATCCTGCGCAACACCAACTCATACGGACTGGCCCAGCCACCCCGCCTCGGTGCCGACGACGTCGCGCGGATCCCGGCGGCCCGCGCCGTCGACACCGGCGCGTTACCGCCGGACCGATCACGCTGGTCGACACCGCCGCGGATCCGGTCACCTGTGCCGCCTGGGCGAAACCCGAAGGCGCACAGGCGGCATCGACTGATCGTGCTGTCGGGCGGCGCGCTGCCGATTCCGGATGGTCTGCGCACAATCGACCTGGTGAGCTCGGGCACCCCGGGCGGGCCAGCCGACAGGGTCGCGCTGCCGCCGGGCACCGGCTACCTCGTCGACAACGGTGGCGCCCTGTTCTGGGTGAGCGACACCGGGGTGCGCTACGGGATAGGAAGGACGGACGGCACCGACACCGCCGCCGCGCTGGGCCTGACCGCCGCGCCATTGCCCATTCCCTGGTCGGTGCTGTCCCAATTCGCCGCGGGTCCCACGCTGTCGCGCGCCGACGCACTGCTGGCCCACGACACGCTGGCGCCCAACCCGGCACCGGCGCGGGTGGACACCCCTCGTTGGAGAGCCCATGAGCAGGCTGATCTTCGAGCACCGCAAGCGGGTGTCCCGCCGGTCATCCAAGAAGGGCACTATCACCATCGAGCCACCGCCGGAGCTGCCGCGGGTGGTGCCGGCCTCGCTGCTGCGCCGGGCGCTGCCCTACCTGATCGTCATCCTGATCGTCGGGATGATCGTCGCCCTGGTCGCCACCGGGCTGCGGCTGATCTCGCCGACCACGCTGTTCTTCCCGTTCGTGCTGCTGCTGGCGGCGACCGCGCTGTACCGGGGATCGGACAACAAGATGCGCACCGAGGAGGTCGACGCCGAGCGCGCCGACTACCTCCGCTACCTCTCGGTCGTCCGGGACAATGTGCGCGCCCACGCCGACGAGCAACGTGCCGCTCTGCTCTGGTCCCATCCGGAACCCGCTGCACTGGTCAGTGTTCCGGGGACCCGCAGGCAGTGGGAACGCGACCCGGTGACCCTGATTTCCTGGTACTCCGCGCAGGACTGCACGATCAGGCGCTCGACGCCACGCTGCGGGTCAAGGACACCGCCGACGAGATCGACCTGGAGCCGGTGTCGCATACCACCCTGCGCGGGCTGCTCGACACCCAGCGCACGGTGCACGACGCCCCGGCAGGCATCGATCTGACCAAAGTCTCCCGGGTGACCGTGCTCGGCGAGGACGACGAGGTCGACGGAGCGCTGCGCGCCTGGATCGCTCAGGCGATGACGTGGCATGACCCGTCGGTGCTCGGGATCGGCTACGCCGGGGCCGATCTGGAGGACACCGACTGGTCGTGGCTCAAGTGGCTGCCGCACGTCGATGTGCCCGGTCAGGTCGACGGTGTCGGGCCGGCGCGCTACCTCGCCGTCGAGCCCGCCGCGTTGCGCAGGCTCCTGGCACCCGCCCTCGCCGATCGGGAACAGTTCACCGGCACCGGCGCCGCGGACACCAAGCATCTGCTCATCGTGCTCGACGACCCCGAGGCCGACCCGGATGACATCATCGGCGCGAGCGGCCTCGCGGGGGTCGACCGTCATCCATCGATCCGCGAAAGAACCTCACCGCGAACAGTATTCGGACCCTGAACGGCCCATCCTGCGAATCGCCGACGGCAGGATCGAGCGCTGGCAGAACGGAAACTGGAACGCCTTCGTCGACATAGCCGACCGGCTGGCGCCCGCCGACGCAAGGCATATCGCCCGCCGGCTGTCCCGGTGGGATTCCAGCCCCGGCCACGGCAGGTCGGCCACCACCGGCGGCGCGGCCTTCACCACACTGCTCGGGATCCCCGATGCCTCAGCGCTCGACGTCGCCGCCCTGTGGGCGCCCCGCAATCGGGATGACGAACTGAGGATCCCCATCGGCGTGACCGCCACCGGCGATCCGCTGTACTTCGATCTCAAGGACGAGGCCGAAGGCGGGATGGGTCCGCACGGTTTGATGATCGGTATGACCGGCTCGGGCAAGTCGCAGACCCTGATGTCGATCCTGCTGTCGCTGTTGACAACTCATTCGGCCGACCGGTTGATCGTCATCTACGCCGACTTCAAGGGCGAGGCGGGTGCCGACATCTTCCGCAACTTCCCGCAGGTCGTCGCCGTCATCTCCAACATGGCCGAGAAGCGGTCACTGGCCGACAGATTCGCCGATACGCTGCGCGGCGAGGTGGCCCGGCGTGAGCAGCTGCTCAAGGAGATCGGACGCCGGGTGCAGGGCAGTGCGTTCAACTCGGTCACCGAGTACGAGAACGCGATCGCCGATGGGCATGATCTGCCGCCGCTGCCGACACTGTTCGTGGTCGCAGACGAGTTCACTCTGATGCTGGCCGACCACCCCGAGTACGCGGATCTCTTCGACTACGTTGCGCGTAAGGGGCGGTCGTTCCGCATCCACATCCTGTTCGCATCGCAGACGCTCGACGTCGGCCGTATCAAGGACATCGACAAGAACACCTCGTACCGGATCGGCCTCAAGGTCGCCAGCCCGAGCGTGTCCCGCCAGATCATCGGGGTCGAGGACGCGTACCACATCGAGTCCGGCCGGGAGCACAAGGGAACCGGCTTCCTGGTGCCGGCCCCGGCGCGCTGCCGATCAAGTTCCGCAGCACCTACGTCGACGGCATCTACGAGCCCCCGCGGGTCGACAGGTCCATCGTCGTGCACGCGATACCGCAGCCGCAGCGGTTCGACGCAGGCTGGGTCGATCCCGAACCCGACACCGTCATCGTGGACGACGGCGCGGACGTCGAGGTCCTGCCGCCGCGCAAGTTGATCGCGACGATCGGCGACCAGCTCGCCCATTACGGTCCCCACGCACCACGACTCTGGCTGCCTCCGCTGGACGAGCCGATCCCGCTCGACGAGGTGCTCGAGCGCGCCGGAATCGGCGCCGGGCAATGGCGCTGGCCGCTGGGCGAGATCGACCGGCCGTTCGACATGCGCCGCGACGCGCTGGTATTCGACGCTACCTCAGCCGCGGCCAACATGGTCATCCACGGCGGGCCGAAGTCGGGCAAGTCGACAGCGCTGCAGACCTTCGTGCTGTCCGCCGCGGCGCTGCACGCTCCCGGCGATGTCACCTTCTACTGCCTCGACTACGGTGGCGGACAGCTGCGCGCCCTCGAGGAGCTGGCGCACGTCGGTAGCGTGGCCTCGCCCCTGGAATCCGAACGCATCCGCCGCACCTTCGGGGAGCTCGAGCAGCTGCTGCGGGAGCGCCAGAAGCTCAGCGCGACGGCACGGAACGACCAATACCGCTCCGGCTATCAGGATGGCTACGGCGAGGTCTTCCTGCTCATCGACAACCTCTACGCGTTCAGCCGGGACAACACCGACACCTTCAACGCCAGGAACCCGTTGTCGGCCAAGGTGACCGAGCTCGTCAACGCGGGGCTGTCCTACGGCATCCACGTCGTGATCACCACGCCGAACTGGCTCGAGGTGCCGCTGGCGATGCGCGACGGGATGGGGCTGCGACTGGAACTTCGGCTGCATGATTCGCACGACAGCAATGTCCGGGTCGTCGGTGCGCTGCGGCGGCCCGCGGACAGTGCAGCCCTTCGTCGGCCCGCCGACGGTGTGCCCGTCGACCAACCCGGCCGCGGCCTGACGATGGCCGCCGAGCACTTCCTGTTCGCCTGTCCCGCAACTGGAATCCATTCCCGCGCTCAACGCCCGCTACCTGGGCCTGGCGGCGCCGCCGGTGCGGCTGTTGCCGACCAACCTGTCACCCGCGGCCTTCGCCTCGCTCTACCCGGCACCGGAGCGGGTGGTCATCGGGCAGCGCGAAGAGGACCTGGCCACGGTCAGCGTCGACTTCGCCGACAACCCGTTGCTGATGGTCTTCGGGGATTCGAAGACAGGCAAGACCACGCTGCTGCGGCACCTGATCCGCACCATCCGGGAGAACTCCCGTCCCGACCAGGTGGCGTTCACCGTGATCGACCGTCGACTCCAACTGGTCGACGAGCCGATCTTCCCCGACAACGAGTACACCCCCAATATCGACCGAATCCTGCCCGCCATGCTGGGGCTGTCGGCACTGATCGAGAAGCGCCGTCCGCCCGTGGGCATGAGCCCGCAGGAGCTGTCCGGCTGGGACTACCGACGCGGCGCCAACGGCAGCGGCACCCACCTCCACTACCTGATCGTCGACGACGTCGATCAGATCCCGGACGGACCGGCGGTCGCCGGACCCTATGTCGGACAACGGCCCTGGACCGCGCTGATCGGGTTGCTGGCAGAGGCTTCCGACCTGGGGCTCCGCGTCATCGTCACCGCCAGGGCGGCAGGTTCGGCCCACGCGGTGATGACCGCGCCGCTGCTGCGGCGCCTCAACGACCTGCAGGCGACCACCCTGATGCTGTCGGGAAACCCACAGGACAGCGGCAAGATTCGCGGACACAGGTTCCGCAGGCTGCCGGTGGGCCGCGGGGTTCTGCTCGACGGCCGAAGTGACTCAGACACAACGCCGTTCGTCCAACTGGTCAACCCCCTCGCCGGGGCGACGGCAACCGTCCGCGGAGGACACAGAGGAGAGGAATACAGCTGATGACCCTGCGAGTAGTCCCCGAAGGCCTGACCGCGGCCAGCGCAGCAGTGGAGGCTCTGACCGTGCGGATGGCCGCCGTTCACGCGGCGGCCGCACCGCTGGTGAGCGCCGTCCTCCCGCCCGCCGCCGACCCGGTGTCGCTACAGACGGCCGCCGGTTTCAGCGCCCACGGTGCCGAGCACCAGACGGTGGCCGCACACGGTGTGCAGGAGCTCGGCCGCTCCGGCATCGGCGTCGGTGAATCTGCAGCCAGTTACGCCAGCGGTGACGCGATGGCCGCATCGTCCTACCTGATCGCCCGCGGCTGACGTGACAACCCCGGTGACATTCCCCGTCGCTCCGCTCGCCCCCAGTGACATTCCCCGTCGCTCCGCTCGCCCCAGTGTGGATGGCGCTACCGCCCGAGGTGCACTCGGCGCTGTTGAGCAGCGGCCCGGGCCCGGGATCGCTGCTCGCCGCAGCGGGCGCCTGGCAGTCACTGAGCACCGAGTATGCCTCCGCCGCAGCGGAACTCACGGGCGTGCTGGGTGCCGTGCAGGCGGGGTCCTGGGAGGGCACCAGCTCCGAGCAGTACGTCGCCGCGCACACGCCCTATCTGGCGTGGCTGGCCCAGCAGAGCGCGAACAGCGCCGCCGCCGCGGTGCAGCACGAGACGGCGGCCGCGGCCTACACCACCGCATTGGCAACCATGCCGACATTGCCGGAGCTCGCCATCAACCACACCACCCACGCGGTCCTGATGGCGACGAACTTCCTCGGTGTGAACACCATCCCGATCGTGCTGAACGAAGCCGACTACGTCCGTATGTGGATCCAGGCGGCCACGACGATGAGCGCCTATCAAGCGGTGTCGGGCGCCGCACTGGCCGCAACTCCGGCATCGGCTCCGGCGCCGTTCGTGCTCATCCCCGGCGTCGGCGAAGCAGGCAGGGCGGCAGCGGATCTGATGAACTCCGCCGCACAGGCGCAGGCGGCGGAGTCGGGTGCCGCCCTGAACATCGGCGACATCGTCGCCGACCTGATCAAGCTGTACGGCGACTTCATCCGGTTCCTGTTCGAGCCCATCATCAACTTCCTGCGGGATCCGATCGGGAACACCATCGCGCTGATCACCGACTTCCTGACCGACCCGGCGCGCGCGTTGGCCACATGGGGGCCGTTCCTGTTGGCCGTTCTCTACCAGGCGGTCTCATGGGTCGGTGCCTCCCTGACCTACCCCCAGCTGCTGCTGCTACCGCTGCTGGCGACCACGCTCGCCATCGTGCTCGGGGTGGGCCAGTACCTGCTGGACCGACTTCCCGATCCGCCCGCCGACATCCCCGTCGAGGAGCCGGCTCCGGCTCCGGCGCCTGCGAGCCGCGCCGACCAGCCGTCGGTGCCGCTGGCCAGTGTCGCCCCGGCTCCCACAGCGACCGCCGCGACGACGCCGGTGAACACGGTCAGCGCGAGTTCCGGCTCGGTCGCCGGTGCCCCGGCCGCGGGCGCCGCCCCGTTGGTCCCCTACGCTGTCGCCGGGCAGGATCCGGGCGAGGGCTTCTCGCCCACCGTCCGCGATGCGACCGGTGCCAAAGCCCCCGCTGCCACGATCCCCGCGGCGGCGTCCGGTGTGGCAGCCTCGGCAGCGGAAAGGCGTAGCCGCCGGCGTCGGCAGAAGGACGACCTCAAGGGCCGCGGATACGCCGATGCCTACCTGGACTACGAAGACGAACCGGACCAGGATCCGCCGTCGGCACCTGAACCCCGGGTCACCGCGTCGACGCGCGGCGCCGGGCGCATGGGCTTTGCGGGCACCGTGCCCACAGGCACGGCCCAAGCCGCCGGCCTGACCACTCTGGCGGAAGATTCCTTCGGCGGTGGACCCAAGAGCCCGATGCTGCCGGGCACCTGGGATCCGACCGCCGAAGACGACACGGACCCAGAAGATGACCACCACCACCGAAAGGACTCTCAATGAAGATGTCAAGCCGCCGATTCGATGATCTGGGGTGAATCGGGTTGCCAGGCGCGGTTGTCGCGGATGAGTGCGTAGAGGACGTTGGTGCGGCGTCTGGCCAGGCACATCGTGGCTTGGATGGGCCGTTTTCCTTCGTCTCGTTTGCGTTGATAGTAGGTCCGAGAGTGCGGGTCGCAGCGGATGGCGGTCAGAGCGGACATGTACATCACCCGGCGCAGTCGTCTGCTGTAGCGCTGGGGAGTGTGCAGCCGTCCGGTGCGTTTCCCCGAATCGCGGGGAACGGGTGCCAGTCCGGCCCAGGCGGCGAGTTGATCGGCCGATCCGATCAGTGTCGGGTCGCCGACGGCGGCGAGGAATTCGGCGCCGAGACGGAAGCCGATGCCGGGCATGCTGGTGATCACCTCGGCGAGTGGATGGCGGCGAAATCGGCCCTCGATGTCAGCGTCAGTGGCTTTGATGCGGCCATCGAGGGAGAGCACCCCCTGCGCCAGTTCGACGACCAGTGCGGCGGCGACCTCTTCGCCGGGCAGCCGCACGGTCTGGGTCTTCGCGGCGGTGACGGCGGCTTCGGCGATGGCGGATGCATTGCGCACCCCGGTTTCGGTCAGGGTCTTCGTGATACGCGAAAGCCCGCTCTGTCGAATGGCTTTCGGGCGCTGGTAGCGCGACAACAGAACCACCCAACCACGGTCCTGGGTCAGTTCGGCCACTCGCTCGAGGGCCGGGGACACCGCCACGAGTTGCTGACGCAGTCGGTTGATGGTCCGGGTGCGATCGGCCACCAGGTCCGCGCGGTGGGCGGTCAGCATCCGCAGTTCGGTGATCAGGTCATCGTGGGGATGCAACACCGGCAGATCGGTGCCGCGCATGCGCGATTGATCGGCGATCACTCGGGCGTCTTTGGCGTCGGTCTTGGCTTCGCCACCGCGGTAGGTTCCCGAGGCCTGCCATACCGCGCGGCCAGCCAGGTAACGCACCGACTTGCCAGCGTCGGCCAACACCGTCAACAACAAGCTGGCATAGACCGTGGTCAGGTCGACCGTCCAGGACACAGTCTGGCTCATCGTGTCGATCTCACCGATCAGAGCCCGAATGGGCTGCTCGTCGTTGATGAGCTTGCGCGACACCACCACCGTCCCGGTGTCGTCGACCACGCACACCCAATGATGTTCCTTACCGACATCCACACCGGCCCACAATTGGCCCGTCATCAGATCTCCTATTCGCTTGTCTACCAGCAGTATCCCCACGGACAACTCCGCCGGCATTTCCTTAAACAAGCGATCACATCGCAGATCTCAATCAGCGGCCAGAGAAGTCCAGGCAAGTCGGGCGGCCAGTCCTTTCAAGCCGCACCCAAAGGCCGGCAAAACCCACATCAGCCTCACCCGACCCACCCGGGTCGCAGAACAACGTAACAACCCGAAGTAACTGCACCTACAAACTTAAGGAAAACCCATGAGCCTCTTGGATGCTCACATCCCACAGCTCGTCGCGTCGGAGAGCGCGTTCGGGGCCAAAGCGGCACTGATGCGCAGCACCATCGCGCAGGCCGAACAGGCCGCGCAGTCAGCGCAGGCCTTTCACATGGGCGAATCGTCGGCGGCGTTCCAGGCGGCGCACGCCCGGTTCGTCGAGGTCTCGGCGAAGGTCAATGCCCTTCTCGACATCGCGCAGGCCAACATCGGTGACGCCGCGGGTTCCTACGTCGCCGAGGATGCCGCCGCCGCCAGCAACTACACCGCCATCTGATCCGGCGCGGACAGGACGAAAGGGACTTCGATGTCGCAGATCATGTACAACTACCCGGCGATGATCGCTCACTCCGGCGAAATGGTCAGTTACGCAGGGGCTCTGCATGCGGTCGGCGCCGACATTGCCAGCGAGCAGGCCGCGTTGCAGGGCGCCTGGCAGGGTGACACCGGCATGACCTACCAGGCCTGGCAAATTCAGTGGAACACCAGCCTGGAGGAGTTGGTCCGCGCGTACCGCGCCATGGCGAGCACCCACGAGATGAACACCACCGCGATGGCCGCCCGGGATCAGGCCGAAGGTGCCAAGTGGGGCTGATCGAGTCCAGTGCGCGCTAATGCCGTCGAGCTGAGCGCCGGGGCGGCCTGGTTCCTGGCCGACATCCTCAGCGCCGGAACGTTTCCGTGGGTGCTGGCCATCACACCGCCCTACAGCGATGCGGCGCGGCGGGCGGAGTTCGAGAGCGACCAGGTCGAGCAGCTGACACGGTTGGGCGTCATGACCGCCGACCGGGTGGTGAAACCGTCGGTGGCGCAGTGGATCCGGCTGGTGTGCCGACCTAGTCAGTGGCTCGAGCTCAGGTTCGTCGCCGCCCGCGGCGCAATGTTGCGTGGCATCATCGCCCGCAACGCCGCCGGCACCGTCGTCGCGCTGCGTAGCGCCGAGCTCATCACGTTCACGGCCATGGACATCGACCACCCCCAGGCGGTGGTGCCGGTGTTGTCGGTCGGTCTGTCCGGCCAGCCGCCGGCACGATTCGCCGAGTTCTCGTTGCCCGCCCGCGTCGGCGCGAAGGCCGACGAGCAGATCCGTAACGGTGCGTCAGTGCGAGACATGCTGGACTATCTGGGAATTCCGGCGTCCGCGCGCCCTGTGGTGGTGGCCGCGTTCGAGGACAGTCGCAGCTACGTGGAGACTGTGGCAGGCCAGCATCGAGACGGCCGCCGGGTCAGCACCGACGTCGGCGTCAGCATCGTGGACACCGCGGTCGGACGGGTGCTGGTCAGCCCGGCGAAAGCATTTGATGGAGAGTGGATTTCGACGTTCGCGCCGGGCACCCCGGTGGCGATCGCCGCGGCGGTCGAGCGGCTCGTCGCCACCCTACCCGACGGGCCCTGGTTTCCCGGTCACGCCGTCACCAGAGACTTCGACGAACACCCGCGGCAGAGAGAAGAAGAATGCCAAATCCTGCGCTGATCACACCCAACAACGCGGTGATGCCGATCGTGCGCGTCGCCGTGCTCTCCGCTGGGACGGGAGACGCTGACGGCGGCGGTCGAATCACCGAGGTGGCGCTACCGACCGAGCTTCCGCTGCGGGAAATCCTGCCTGCGGTGCGGCGCATCGTCTCCCCGGCCGACGAAGCCGGTGATGATGCGGCAGAGCTTCTGAGCCTGGCCCCCATCGGTGGCGCACCGTTCAGTCTCGAGGCCACCCTCAACACGGTAGGTGTCGTCGATGGTGATCTGCTGGCACTGCAGCCGGTCCCGGTGGGCCCACCGGCGCCCCGCATCGTCGAGGACATCGCCGACGCCGCGATGATCTTCTCCGTTGCCCGCGAACGCCCCTGGGGTGTAGGGCACATCCAGTGGGCCGCCACGCTGGCCGCCATCGGCTTGATCCTCGTGACGACCGCGCTGGCCGTTGTGCACCGGGTGGTCACCGACACGCCGGTCGGGCTGTTCACCGTCAGCGCGGTGGCGGTGGCCACGGTGCTCGGCGCGCTACTGAGCCGTGCCGGCTCCCCGCGGCTGGCGACCGCGCTGGCGGCGGTAGCGCTGCTGCCGATCGCAGCCGCGTTCGCACTGGCGGTTCCCGGCGAGTTCGGCCCGTCGAACATTCTGCTCGCAGCAGCGGGCGTGGCCGCCTGGTCGGTCATCAGCATCACGCTCGGCGAACGCGCCGTCGCTCTGTTCACCGCGGCGGCCGCCACCGCGCTGGGTGTGTTGCCGGCTGCGGCGGCGGCGTCAGTGTGGATGCTGTCGCCCGTCAGTGTCGGGTGCATGCTGATTCTGGTGGCGCTGTTGATCACCGTGCAGGCCGCCCAGCTTTCGGCCCTGTGCGCGCGCCTGCCCGTGCCGGTGATCCCCGCCCCCGGCGACCCGACGCCGTCGGCACCGCCATTGCGGGTCCTCGAGGATCTGCCGCGGCGCATCCGGACCGGCGACTCGCACCAGACAGGTTTCATCGCCGCGGGTGTGCTGCTGTCCGCGCTCGGTTCCGTCGCAGTGCTCTGGCCGGCCGTCAGCGGGGGAGGCGGCGTATCCCCGTGGGCGTGGTACCTGGTGGTCGCCGCGGCGCTGGGTGCTGCGCTGCGAGCCCGGGTATGGGACTCCGCACCGTGCAAGGCGTGGCTGCTCGGTCACTCCTACCTGATCGCCACGGTGCTGCTCGGGCTGTTCACTGCCACTGGCAGCTACCGCGCGGCGTGGTGGGCACTGGCGTTGCTCGCCGCGCTGGTGGCGGGCTCGGTGATGGTCGCGCTCAACTCGCGCATCGCGGAGCCGGAGACCTATTCGCTGCCGATGCGCCGGCTGCTCGGCTTCCTCGCCGCGGCTGTCGATGCGTCGTTGATCCCGGTGATGGCCTACCTGGTGGGGCTTTTCGCGTTGGTGCTGAATCGGTGATCCAACGCGCAGGTGCCGTTCTGGCGGTGTCGCTGACACTACTGGCGGTCAGTGCCCTGTCGGCAGTGGCGATGACGCCGCCGGAGATCGATCCCGCGGTGACTCCGCCGAGCGGCAACGCGGGACCCGTGCAACGCATGGCCCAGCGTAACGAGTGCGTGGTCACCGGCGTCGTGGCCGGCTCGAACCCCGCGGCGGTGAGCCCGAACCAACTGTGGCTCAACCTGCCTGAAGCGTGGCAGCACAGCAGTGGCGACGGTCAGCTGGTGGCCGTCATCGACACCGGAGTCAAGCCCGGGCCGCGACTGCCGAACGTCGCCCCCGGCGGTGACTTCGTCCAGGCCACCGACGGCCTCACCGACTGCGACGGACACGGCACACTGGTCGCCGGCCTGATCGCGGGACAGCCCGGCCCCGATGGCTTCTCCGGCGTAGCGCCCAACGCGCGGATCATCTCGATCCGGCAGACCTCGGCCCGGTACGCACCCCGCAACGTGGGTGCGGATCCGGCGCTGACACGAGCGGCGCTCGATGTCGAGACCCTGGCCCGCGCCGTCGTGCGTGCGGCCGACATGGGTGCGCGCGTCATCAACATCTCTGCGGTGACCTGCATTCCGGCGAGCAAGAACATCGATCAGAGCGAGCTGGGTGCCGCACTGCGATACGCCGCGGTCGACAAGGACGTGGTGGTCGTCGCCGCCACCGGCGACACCGGGTCGGCCTGCGAATCCAACCCCCTGACCGATCCGGCCCGGCCGTCCGACCCGCGGAACTGGTCGAGCGCGACCTCAGTGTCGATCCCGTCGTGGTGGCAGCCGTACGTGCTGTCGGTCGGCTCCCTCACACCGGGCGGGCAGCCGTCGTCGTTCACCATGGCGGGCCCCTGGGTGGGCGTCGCGGCGCCGGGCGAGAACATCACATCGGTGAGCAACGACGCCGACGGCGGGTTGGCCAACGGGATGCCCGACAGCGCGCAGGAACTGACCCCGATCAGTGGGAGCAGCTACGCGGCCGCGTACGTGTCAGGACTCGCGGCCTTGGTGCGCAGCAGGTTTCCCGAACTCGGCGCGCAGCAGGTGGTGAGCCGCATTGTCGGTACCGCGCACCCGGCCGCCCGGTCGCCGTCGAACCTGGTGGGTGCGGGAAGCGTCGACCCCGTCGCGGCGCTGACCTGGCAGGTGCCCGCCGAGACCGACGTCGATCCGGGGGCCGTCAGACAAACGGCGGCACCTGCGCTTCCCGCTCCACAGGACCCCACGCCGCGGGTGGTCGCATTCGCCGGAGTAGGCGTGCTGGCGGTGCTGGTGCTGGCCGCGCTCGTGGTGAGCGCGAAACGGAAGGACAAGACCAGATGACCGTCCGGATCACCCTGGCGCTGCTGTTCGTCATCCCGGCAGCGATGGCCTACCCGTGGCAGTCGACCGCGGATCGCTGGCTGCTCGGTGCCGCGGTAGTGGTGGTCATCGTGGTGTTCGCTTGGTGGCGTGGTCTTTTCGGCACGACAATCGTCGCCCGTCGAATCGCCGTGCTGCGCCGCCGGAACGATGGAGCAGGAGGCCACCAGGCCTCGGAGTTCGCGACGGTGGTGCTGCGGGTCGAGCCACTTCAGACGGCGGACCTTCCGCTGGAACTGATCGCCGGCTACCTCGATCGATACGGCATCAGCTTCGACAAGGTCCGCGTGACCAGCCGTGACGTCGGCGGCACCCGCACCACGTGGGTCGGGCTGACCTTGGGAGCTGCGGACAACGTCGCAGCGCTATCCGCGCGATCACCGCGAATTCCGTTGCACGACACCGTTCAGATCGCGGCGCGGCGGCTGGCTGACCGGCTGCGGGAGACGGGCTGGGAGGTGACCCTCGACGGCGCCGCAGGTACGCCGGTGCCGGAGCAGGGCACGGAGTCCTGGCGCGGCGTCGCCGACGATCACGGGTACCTTGCCGTCTACGGGATCAGCATCGACAGCCGGCTAGCCGAGAACCTTGTTGCGCTGTGGGCATCTCGATCTGACGAGATCTGGACCGCGATCGAATTCACCGGCAGCAGAACCTATCCGGAGCTGACGGCGGCCTGCGCCCTCCGCACCGACGAACGGCCGGGGTCCCGCGCTCCGCTGCCCGGACTGGTGCCCGAGCGGGGCAGGCACCGGCCCGCGCTGGCCGCGCTGGGGCCGGGATCCGACGAGCGACTGGCAGCAGCCCCCGTCAGGGTCGGGGCCGAGCTGGCGTCGCAGCTGCGCTGGCCAACCGGCGCAGTGATCACTCGAACATGAACTCACGCATGAACCGGGTCCCCTGGCTGACGTGCAGCACGGGGTTGCCCGGGAACCAGTGGAATGCGCAGCGGTCCCGGTGATTCCACCGTGTCGCCGCGTGCTCCCGTGGTGCCAGCCGGTCGTCCAGCGTCGGCACCATCGTGACGCCGATAAGCGGGGCGATGGAGGTTCATCCACGTCGGGTACGAGCTGAGGGGCGCCGTCGAACTTTTACGCCTGGCATGCTGACGCGGCCGGTGGAGGGGATGCCAAACTGAAGACATGTGGAATCCCGATGTCTACCTCGCCTTCGCCGACCCTCGGGGGAGACCGTTTTTCGACCTGCTGTCGCGAGTGGGCGCCCAGAGTCCGCGACGGGTCGTCGACCTCGGGTGTGGTCCCGGCAACCTCACCGAGACGCTGACCGGCCGATGGCCCGACGCCGTGATCGAGGCATGGGATTCCTCGCCGGAGATGGTCGACGCCGCGCGCGGACGCGGAGTGGCTGCCCGGGTGGGCGATGTGCGGGACTGGGCACCGGCACCGGACACCGACGTGGTGGTGAGCAACGCGACGCTGCAGTGGGTGCCCGACCACCCGGAGCTGGTGGTGCGGTGGGCGGGACAGCTGGCCGCCGGATCGTGGGTCGCCTTCCAGGTGCCGAACAATTTCGATGCGCCCTCACATCAGACGGTCCGTGACCTCGCGCGCCGACCGGAGTGGTCAGATGCTTTGCAGGACTTCCCTTTCCGCGAGGCCGATGTGGTGAAGTCGGCGGCCGACTATGCCGGACTGTTGTCCGACGCCGGATGCTCGGTCGACGCCTGGGAGACCACCTATGTCCACGAGCTGACCGGCGGGAACCCGGTGCTGGAGTGGATCACCGGGACCGCACTCAGGCCGGTGCGCAACAGCCTTGACGACGAACAGTGGGAACGGTTCCGCGCGGATCTGATCCCGATGCTCGACGAGTCCTACCCGATGCGCACCGACGGCACCACCTTCTTCCCGTTCCGGCGGGTGTTCGCGGTGGCGCGGGTGAACTGAATTACCGGCGCTGGTTGAGCAGCTCGATCACCTGCGAAACCAGCTGGTCGATGTCGGCTCCCGTGGTGTCGAGTACCAGGTCGGCGCCCTCGGGAGGTTCATACGGTGCGTCGACACCGGTGAGGCCCTTGAGTTCACCGGCGCGGGCCCGCGCGTACAGACCTTTCGGGTCACGCTTCTCGCATTCGGCACGCGGCGTGGACACGTACACCTCGATGAAGGGCAGCTTCGCTGCATCGTTGAGGGCGCGCGCGATTTCGCGGTCCGATTTCAGCGGAGACACCAGCGAGGCCAGCGCGACGACGCCCGCGTCGGCGAATAGTCGGGTGAGATGCCCTACCCGCCTGATGTTCTCGGCGCGATCGCCGGCCGAGAACCCCAGGTCGTCGGACAGTCCGTGGCGGATGTTATCTCCGTCGAGCAGGTAGGCGACCTGGCCGGCTTCGACCAGGGCGCGTTCGACGGCGACGGCCAACGTCGACTTGCCCGATGCCGGAAGCCCGGTGAACCAGATGGTCGCGCCACGCTGACCGGTCCTGCCCCAGCGGTAGTCGCGGTCCAGCGAGGAGGGATGCCAGCGGATGTCGTGACGCGCCTGCTCGCCCGGCTTGACCTCGCGCGCCTCGGTGATGGTTCCCGCACCGACGGTGTCGTTGGACGTCTCGTCGATCAGGATGAAGGCACCGTTGTCGCGATTCGTCGCGTACTCGTCGGCCACCACCACTGAACTGGTGCGCAGCGTCACGGACCCGATGTCGTTGAGGCCCAACTCGACTGGCTGATCGAGATCGTCCAGAGTCTCCGGGTCCAACCTGCTGTGCAGAGCCTGGACGGTGGCGCGGACCGTCCTGGCGCCGTGCTTGAGCGCGACCCGATCACCCGCGCGCAGCGGTGTCTCGATGAACCAGCACACGGTCGCGTCGAGCTCGCGGGCCAGCACCGGAAGAACGGCCGCATCACCTTCTGTGGCGCCACTGACGAACACGTCGCCACGGCCGACGTCGATGTCGTCAGCGAGTTCGATCGACACCGACAGCGGCGCGACGGCCACCGCGCGGTCGTCGTCGAGCGTGTCCAGCGCGGTGACCGTCGAGGTCGTGCCCGCGGGCAGCGACAGAACGGGATCGCCGACCCGCAGTGTTCCGGCCGACAAGCGGCCGGTGTAGCGCCTGCGTTCCTCGGTGGTGGGTCGCGACACCCACTGCACCGCGAGCCGCAGGTTCTTCGACTCCGGGTGGGGCGCAGACAGTTCGACGCCCTCGAAGTACTCGAGCAGCGTCGGCCCGTCGTACCACGAGGTGTTGGTGGACTTCGTGACGACGTTGTCGCCGAGTTTCGCCGCGATCGGTATCACCGTCAGCTCGGCGGCGCCCAACCGGTCGGCCAACTGCCTCAGGTCGGCCTCCACCTCGGCGAACCGCGCCTTGTCGAAGTCCACCAGGTCGATCTTGTTGACGGCGGCGACGAAGTGTTCGATGCCAAGCAGTTTCGCGATGCGTGCATGCCTGCGGGTCTGACGGAGCACACCCGCGCGGGCGTCGACCAGGAGTGTCGCCACGTGCGCGTTGGACGCCCCGGTGAACATGTTGCGGGTGTAGCGCTCGTGGCCCGGGGTGTCGGCCAGGATGTAGCTGCGGTTCGCCGTCGAGAAGAATCGGTACGCGACGTCGATCGTGATGCCCTGCTCCCGCTCGGCGCGCAGACCGTCGGACAGCGCGGCGAGGTCGGCCACGCCCTCCTCGTCGGTGACCGCCTCGAGATGGTCCAGCGGCAGGCTGTCGGTGTCGTGCAGCAATCGGCCGATCAGCGTGCTCTTGCCGTCGTCGACGGAACCCGCGGTGGTGATGCGCAGCAGTTGCCTGGTCATGTCACATCCCCCGTCGCTTCGCTCGCCGAGGCCATCAGAAGTAGCCCTCACGCTTGCGGTCTTCCATCGCCGCAACCGACGTCCGGTCGTCGGCGCGGGTCTCGCCGCGCTCGGACACCGTCGCCGCGGAGATCTCGGTGATCACCCCGGCGATGTCGGTGGCCCGCGATCGCACCGCACCTGTGATGGTGAGGTCACCCACTGTGCGATAGCGCACCCACTCGATGTTCGCCGTCTCACCGTCGGCGGGCTGGACGAACTCCGACACCGCGAGCAGGATTCCGTCCCGTTCGACGACTTCGCGCTCGTGAGCGAAATAGATCGACGGAAGCTCGAGGCCCTCCAGTTCGATGTAGCGCCAGATGTCGAGTTCGGTCCAGTTGCTCAGCGGGAACACCCGGACCTGTTCACCCTTGCGGATCCGGCCGTTGTACAGCGACCACGGCTCGGGCCGCTGCGCGCGCGGGTCCCACTGGCCGAACTCGTCGCGGAAGCTGAGGATGCGTTCCTTCGCGCGGGCCCGCTCCTCGTCACGTCGGGCGCCGCCGAACGCAGCGTCGAACCCGCCGGCTTCGAGCGCGTCCAGCAGCGTGCGGGTCTGCTGGCGGTTGCGGGACGCATTGGCGCCGGGGTCGGCGACACGCCCGCTGTCGATGGTCTCCTGAACCGATCCGACGATCAGCTTGTGGCCATGGTCGTTCAGCCGGCGGTCGCGGAACTCGATGACTTCGGGGAAGTTGTGGCCGGTGTCGACGTGCAGCACCGGAAACGGCAGCGGCGACGGACGAAAGGCCTTCTCCGCCAACCGAAGAAGGACGATCGAGTCCTTGCCTGCGGAGAACAGCAGCACCGGCCTCTGCAGCTCGGCGACCACCTCCCGGATGATGTGCACCGACTCGGCCTCGAGGAGTCGTAGCTCGTCGACGTGGGTGTCGTCGTACGTCGCCGTAGTTGGGGTCGTGGTCATACGGGTAGTCCTTCCCGTTCGGCGTCCGCCCTGTACCGTTCGACCCACTCGTCGGAGCGTTGGTCGGCCTGACGTTCCAGCACCGGCGCCGGAGCTAGCCTCGGATCCAATCCGAGCGCCTCGAGCACGGTGCCGACGACCTGCGTCAGGTTGCGCCACAGCACCGAATAGGCCACATCGATCGGCTCGACGTTCTCCTCGGCGAACCAGTTGCGCCAGCCCTCCTCCTGGGCGCGCAGCATTTTCACCACGTGGGCGATCGCGCCGGCGTGGTACTCGGCACGGGCGTCGCGTACCGGGTCCGGCCTGCCGCGCCAGACGCGGGTCTGGACGGCGCGCCAGAAGGACACCGCCTGGGACACCACATCGGGGCGGTGGACGTGGATCAGGACAGGGTCACTGCCGACCACGTCGCGGATGGCAGCCAGCAGGCCGTCGCCGGAGCGCTCCGGGAATCCCTGGACCCGGTCGAGCAACAGGGGGGTCTGGTTCCACATCAGCTTGCCGCCCCACACCCCGTTCGGGGTGCGCCCGACAGTGCGGATGTAGTCACGCCAGATCTCCGCGGGCGCGATGTCGGGCTTACCCTCATCGAGCGGATCCAGCAGGCGCAGGATCGACTCGTCGTCGACGCCCTCGAACCACTGCCGGGGCTGCGGAGACTGGCTGGTGGACGGCAGGTACTGAAAGAACTCCTGCGGTTCGCCGGCGACGCCGGTGGCCCTGAGCGATTCGACCAGCAACGTGCTGCCGCTGCGTTGTGAGGCGAGCACCAGATACGCCGTCGGTCTGGCTGACATGCGCGAGAGCTTAGCCCCAATACTCTGGGTCGGCACAGTCAGGGTTTGCGATCATCGTGAGCAGAACTATTGCCTGGAGCTGTGATCGTCTGTGATGCCGCGATCAGTGGCTTTGGCTGCGCGGCTTGGGATCTGGAAGTTCTTGATACGTGCGTAGGTTTGTGTGTAGCGCTCGGCGATCCGGGTTCCGGCGAAGTCGGAGGGGATGACGTCCTTGGTCTTCTGGCGCCAGTCGTCGAGCTGCAGCGCGAGGTCGATGCCGATCGCTTCGTCCTTGTCGGTGGCTTCCGGGCCCAGCAAATTGTGTGACTCGGTGGGGTCGGCGACCAGGTCGTAGAGTTCGCGTTCGGGACGGGGCGCCCGTGCCAGCGGTTCGACGGTGCGGCCGGGTGCACTGTCGGCGATGTCCCACGGCAGGTCCAGCAGTGGCCGCGGCGCGTAGTTCTCGATGTAGCTGTACTCCTTGGTGCGGATCGCCCGGATCGGGTCGAACGAATCGTGGTACGTCTTCATCGTGAAGACGGCGGTGCGAACCGGGTCTGCGGCGCGCGGCTTCTGCAGCAATTGTCTTGCGTGCGAGAGCCCTTCGATGTTGGGTGGAATGCCGACGCCGAGCAGCTCGAGCAGCGTGGGAACCAGGTCGACACCGCTGAACAGCTCGTCGTACACCTGATGCGCCACGTCGGCGCCGCGGGGTGGCCGCACGATCATGGCGATGCCGGTGCCCGCGTCGTACAGCGTGGACTTCGCCCGGGGAAGCGCCGGCCCGTGATCGGTGACGAACACCACCCAGGTGGTGCGGTCGAGTCCCGTCGCGGCCAGTGTGTCGAGTAGTTGGCCGACCGCGGCATCGGCGACGGAGATCGAGCCGTAGAAGTCGGCGAGATCCTCGCGGATGTCGGCGGTGTCGGGCAGGTAGTCCGGGAGCACCACACCGTCGGCGTCAGCGGGTTGATAGCGGTCGCGCGGGTAGGGCCGATGAGTCTCGAAGAAGCCGGCGGTGAGCAGGAACGGCTCCTTCGGCGGGTCGGATAGCCAGCGGGTGGCCTGCTCGACGACGTACTCGCAATAGGAGTTGGACACGTCGAACTCGTCGAACCCGAGCTTCGACGGATACTCCGTCTCGTGCTGCATCCCGAAAAGTGCTGTGTACCAGCCATTGTCGGTCAGAATATGCGGCAGGGTGCGCACCCCGGCCCGGTACTCCCAGCCGTGATGGGCCAGGCCTACCAGCCCGTTGCTCTGCGGGTAGCGACCGGTGAACAGTGAGCCGCGGGACGGCGAGCACAGCGGCGCGGTGGCGTGGGCGGCGGTGAAGAGGATTCCCTCGGCGGCGAGCTGGTCCAGCCGCGGGCTGGACACATCGGCATGCCCGTAGACGCCGAGGTAGCGACCGAGGTCGTGCCAGTGCACGAGGAGCACATTGTCCCGGTCGGTCATGCACGTCCTTTCCCGTGTTCCTCGCTCCACGCAACGGCAAGCGAGCGGCTGTGGCAACCCATTCATTCAGGCGGAGTCACCCATGGCAACTTATCCGCAATTCGTGATTCATCCGCCCCAAGTGCCGAGCGCCCGCACCGCGTCGCGGATCGCCATCGCGCAGCGAATCGCTCGCTGCGGGCCGTCGATCAACGTATGCCGATCCCGAGAAGATCGCCGAACTGTAAGCCGCAGGACCGGCCGAGTTTCGGAGTCGTAACGAGTGACGCAACGCAACGAGCCGTCGCCGTTTCAGGGGTGGTACGGCACACCCACCGCGCGGAAGACGAACTCCGCCGGCACGTCGAACGCCAGCGAGGTGCGTGGCAGTCGGTCCAGCACGTCCTGGGGAATGTCCTCCTTGTAGTGCAGGGACAGCTCGCCCGAAAAGCGCGGGTCGACCGCGGCCACGTCGACGTCGAGCGTCAGGCCGGTGGTCGACAGCTCGGCCTGGACCGCTCCGGACTGCGGAGCGTCCCACCGCAGGTCGATGGTGCGTCCGGCCAGCTTGGGCACCGAAGACAACGTTCCCAGCACGCGCTGGTTGGTGAGCACGAGCGCACCGACGTAACTGGCGATGCTGCCGGCAGAGCGCAGCCCGGGCACGGTGCCACGGAAACGGCGGGTGACCGCCACGTATTCGGCGATGAACAGCAGTCCCTCGGCCTCGACCTCAGCACGTAACTCGCCGGGGAGCCTGCCGATACGGAGGAACTTCCGAAGAAAAACGGCCATGAAGGCACGGTAGCTCAGCCGCGCGAAGCCCCGGCAGATGTCTGACGGGTGGTACAGCTTGTCGGATGAGGGCGCACCGAGGCTGGCTGATCGGCACCGCCGTCGCAGCCCTCTGCGTCTACGCACTGATGTGGCTGGGCTACGTCCAGCACTGGACGTGGCTGGCCCGCGTCGACGCGTGGGCGCTGGAACCGATGCACCGGCTCGGTGAGGCGCATCCGGTCTGGGTGACGGCGTGGGACGTCTTCTGCACGGTGCTCGGGCCGACCGTATTCCGGCTGACGGTGCTCGTCGTCATCGTCGTGGCGCTGGTGCGGCGCAACGTCCGCGTCGCGATGTTTCTGGTGATCAGCGTGGAGCTGTGCGGCCTGGTGACCGAGGGCGCCAAGTCGCTGGCGGACCGGCCGCGGCCGGACACCGCGATGGTGTCGGCACTCGGGACGTCCTTCCCGTCAGGGCATGCCCTCGGGGTGATGGTGTCAGTGCTGGCGCTGCTCACCGTCGCACTTCCCGTGGTCGGCCGCACCCGACGCCGTTGGCTGGTCGCGCTCGGCATCGTCGTCATCGTCGCGATCGGCGTCGGCCGGGTGGTGCTCAACGTGCACCACCCCTCCGATGTGATCGCGGGATGGGCCCTGGGGTATGCGTACTTCGTGGCCTGCTTGCTGATGGTGCCGCCGCTACGGCCGATCACACAGGCGGACGAAACACCGGCAGTGCCCGATACCGCACGCTGAAACTGGCTTTGCTCAGTTCGGTGCCGACCTCGCCGTCGAGCGCCAGCACGGTCGGTCCGTCCACTGCCTCGAACGCGAACTCCGGCACCCGCAGTTCGCGGTAGAGCGGGCTGCGGGTCAGCCGGCCCAGCGCCAACGACGTCACGATGCGCAGCCGGCTGAACGGCCGACCGGTCTCCAGGATCCGGATGTCGATCAGGCCGTCGTCCAGTCGGGTGCGCCGGGACGGCGCGAAGCCCGATGGCAGATAGATCGAGTTGCCGAGAAAGAACAGCGAGGTCTGCAGCGTCTGATTGTCGTAGCTGATGCGGACCGGCTGGTCGCGCCGCAGCGTGTGAAACATCGCGTAGACGCCGGCCAGCGGTTTGCCGATCTTGTGCTCGAGTTTCTCGCGGGTCTGGACGAACTTCGGGTATGAGCCGATGCTGGCGGTGTTGACCACCATCTGCTTCTCGTTGAGGCACAGGATGTCGACGCAGGATATGGTGCCGCCCCGAATCGCGGCCACGGTCTTGGCGGTGGTGTCGCACCCGATGTCCTTCGCGAAGTGATTGAAGGTGCCCGCGGGGAAGACCGCCAGCGGGACTCCCTCCTCGACCGCTATCGACGCCGCGGCCGCCACAGTGCCGTCGCCGCCGCCGATGGCCAGCACCTCGCAGTCCCGCGCGGCCGTTCGCAGCACATCCTGGACGTCGTCGTCCTCGGTGAGTTCGACGATCTTCGCCTGCGGGAGTGCTTCGCGGACCTCGTCGAGAACCCGCGCACCCGTGCCGCTGCCCGAAGCCGGGTTGATGACGAGCGTCACGCCCGCGCCCTCGGGACGTCCGGGAGTCTCCATTGTCAGCGGCGCGACGCCGGGCAGACGTTCCTCGATGATCGGCGGGACGACACGTGCGCCGAGCACCGCGATGCCGGCGCCGAGGCCGAACCCGGCAAGCACATCGCCGGGGAAGTGTGCGCCGGTGGCCACCCGCGACATGCCGACCAGGCCCGCGAGCAGCGCCAGGCCGAGGCCCAGCGGGGCGTTCTCCAGCCCCACCCCCACCGCGAAGGCCGCGGCGCTGGCCGAATGTCCCGACGGCAGTGAGTTCGATGTCGGGAACCGCCTGGTCTGCCGGGCCAGCGGAACGAGCAGACGGCTCGGCCGCTCGCGGCGCCAGATCCGTTTGGCCCCCTGATTGGTGGCCAGGCTCGTCAGCGCCAGCGTGAGCACACCGCGGGCGGCGCCGCGCTTGGCTGACGGGTTGCCGAACGCGGTCAGTGCCGCGGCGATGGCGAACCACAGCTTGGAGTGATCGGCGGCCTTGGTCAGACGGGGCATGACGGCGTCGAGCAGTGGGCTCGGCGACTCCGCGACGGCCTCGAACACCTCGCGGTCCAGCGTGCCGAGGCCTTCACCGATCTGACGAATTCCGCGATGGCGTCGAAGCATACGGGGGGAGGTCCATGCCGCCAACTTAGCGGCAGCCGTCCCTTGACAAATATTATTGTCAATAAGCACGATGGAAACATGCTCGATGTCGAGGTCATCGCCGATCCCGCCGCCGCGGTCAGCGCGCTCGACCCGATCCGCGCCAGGCTGCTGGCCGAGCTGGCCGAACCCGCGTCGGCGGCGGCCCTTGCATCGCGGGTGGGCCTTGCCCGGCAGAAGGTCAACTACCACCTGCGCGCGCTGGAGTACCACCACCTCGTCGTCGTGGCCGGCGAACGACGGTGGGGCGGGCTGACCGAGCGGCTCCTTGTGGCCACCGCGTCGTCATACGTCGTGTCACCCGGCGCGCTGGGGCCGGTGGCGGCCGACCCGGGCAGGGCTGCCGACCGGTTGTCGGCGAGCTATCTGATCGCCGTGGCAGCGCGCACCGTCCGCGAGGTCGGCGAGCTCTGGCGCACCGCACGGGACAAGCACAAGCGGCTGGCGACGCTGTCGATCGACACCGCGGTCACCTTCGGTTCCGCCGCGGACCGGGCTGCCTTCACCGACGAACTGTCCCGCTCGGTGACCGCGTTGGTGGCGCGCTATCACGACGAATCGAATCCGCGGGGACGCACCCATCGGGTGGTGCTCGCGTCCTATCCGATGCCGAAAACACAACGGGAGTACACATGCCGCTGAAGAAAGACGACGACGGGCGCCGCTGGATCGAGATGGAGTTCCTCGTGCCCGGCACACCCGAGCAGGTGTGGCAGCGCGATCGCCACGGGTCCCGGGATGAGCGCCTGGTTCACCCCGGCCTCCGTCGACGAACGTGTCGGCGGGACCATCGAATTCGACTTCGGTGACGTGGGGGGCAGCCAGGGGGTCATCACCGTGTGGGAGCCCCCGGCGCACCTCGGCTACGAGGAGCACGGATGGAGTGGCGACGCGCCGCCGGTGGCGACCGAGGTGGTGGTGACGAGTCGGTCCGGGGACCGCTGCGTGGTTCGGATGGTGCACAGCCTGTTCACCGACCGTGACGACTGGGACGACGAGCTCGAGGGCTTCGAGACCGGCTGGCCCGGATTCTTCGAGGTGCTGCGGCTGTACCTGGCGCACTTCCCCGGGCAACCCGCCGCCAACGTCCGCGTGATGACCACGCATCCTGGCGGCACCGCACAGGCGTGGTCGACGCTTGCCCCCGCGCTCGGCCTTGCCGGCGTCGACGTCGGGACTCTCTGCGAAACACCTGCTGGAGCACCCCGACTGCAAGGCAGGGTGGAGCGTGTCCACCAGGACGCGCAGAGCCGCGAAGTCATGCTGCGCCTGACCGCACCCGCCCCGGGCGTCGCGGTGATCGGCAGCTTCGATATGGGCGACCAGGCCCGGGTCATGGTCAGCATCTACTTCTACGGGCCGACGGCAGACGACACTGCGGTGAGCGAACAGCCGAAATGGAAGACCTGGATGGCAGAGTTGATGCATGCCCACAGCGTCGCGACCTGACCGCGTCCGAACCCAACTGCGCCGGCTGCTGATCCTGCTGTGCGCAGCAGCGGTCTGCGCGGTGACGGGCTCGCTGGCCGCGCCGCAGTCCCTGGCGGAGTTCACGCCCTGGTTCGCCCGGTCGGTCGGAGCTGCCACCCAGGTGCTGTCCGTCACCGGAACCGGCGGCTCGGACGCCAAGCTGGACGTCTGGGAGCGGACCGCCGCCGGCTGGCAGCCAGTGACCGGCGGTATCGGCATCCCGGCGAAGATCGGCGAAAAAGGCATGTCGCCCAACCACTTCGACGGATCGATGATGACTCCGAAGGGCATCTACACGCTCGACTTCGCCTTCGGCACCGAACCCAACCCCGGCGGCGGCCTGCAGTATGTCCAGGTGGGCCCCGACCATTGGTGGGACGGCGATATGAAGAGCCCGACCTACAACACCATGCAGGTGTGTAAGAAAGACCAGTGCCCGTTCAACACCTCACTGAGTGCGGGGACCGAGAACCTGCAGATCCCGCAGTATGCGCACGCGGTGGTGATGGGCGTCAACAAGGAGCGGATACCGGGCAAGGGCGGCGCGTTCTTCGTGCACAGCACCGACGGCGGAGCCACCGCGGGATGCGTGGCGATCGACGACGCCACGCTGGTGACGATCATGCGCTGGCTGCGGCCGGGCGCGGTGATCGCCATCACCGAATAGCGTCAGAGTTTCAGTGCGCGGCCGGTTTTCAATTTGAAGCCGAGGTTCTCCGTCGACATCGTCGCGTCGTAAGTGCGGTCGTAGCCGGTCTCACAGATCTTCCAGCCGTCGCCGGTTCGGCGGTACCGGTCGTGGTAGAAGGCAGCGCCCATCAGCATGAAGTTGAAATCGGGCACAATCACCCGGTCCTGCAGATACCAGGTGGCGGAGGCTTCGTCGCCGTTCACGGAGATCTCGGGATGGGTGACGCGGTGTTCGGTGATGATGTTCGCCGGCATCGACGTAGCGCATGAACTCAACGAGGGAGTCCCGGTCGGTGAAGTGGTGTGACTCGCCGATCGATGCGTCATAGTCGCCGATGACATCATCGGTGAGCGTGTCGGCGAACTCGTCCCAGTGCTTGGTGTCGAGCGCACGGAGATACCGGTACTTCACCTGCTTGATGTCATCGACGTCACCCATGCCCGACATTGGAGCACACGTACAGGGCCGAGTGTCTGACGGCCTGGAATCGGCGGGGCCGCTATCGTGGCCTGGGTCATGAGCGATCCGCTGGGGTTGTCCATCGGGACGACCAACCTCGTCGCGGCGAGCGTCGGACGTCAACCCGTGATTCGACGCTCGGTGCTGACCCTGTTCGGCCACGCCGCGCCCGAGGTCGGCGTTCCGACCGGACATCCGGGCGGGATGGTGCTGTCCGGCTTCGTCGACCGCGTCGGTGATTCGGTGCCGCTGGTGGCGGCCGACGGGGCGAGCTATCCGGCCGAACAACTGGTGGTGGAAGCACTGGAGTCGATGGCCGGGCTCGCTGCGCCCACCCCACCGTCCGGCGTGGCCATCGCGGTGCCCTCCTACTGGAGCCCGGCGATGTCGGCCGCGCTGCAGGGCACGCTGACGGCCAGCGAGATCCTGACGCCCCGCGGTGTGGTGCCACGGTTGATTCCGGACGCGGTGGCCGCCCTCATCGCGCTGAACGCGAACCCGGGCCTCGATCGGCGGGGCGTGGTGGCCCTGCTGGACTTCGGCGGCGCGGGCACCAGCATCACCGTCGCCGACGCGGCGTCGGCGTTCGACGTGATCGACGGCACCGAGAGGATCCCCGAATTCGCCGGTGACCAGATCGACCAGGTGCTGTTGGGCCATGTGCTCGACGGAATCCCCGGCGCCGGCGGTGACGACGGTGTCGATACTTATCAGACGGCCGCGGTCGGATCACTGGCCCTGCTGCGGGAACAATGCCGCTCCGCCAAGGAGCGGCTGTCCCGGCAAACCGTCACCGAGCTACCCGTCGAGCAGCCCGGTTACCGCGCTGACATCCGCGTCACGCGAGCCGAGCTGGAGGAGCTGATCGCGCGGCCGCTCGACGGTGTCGTGGGTGCGCTCGAAGACATGTTGGGGCGCAACAACATCAGCTGGAATGATGTCTCCGCGGTAGCCCTCGTCGGTGGCGGGGCAAGCATTCCGCTTATCGTGCAACGCCTTTCGGAGCGGTCACAGGCTCGGGTGGTGACGACGCCGCAGCCCGCCCTGAACGCGGGCGTCGGCGCCGCACTGTTCGCCGCGTACGGCCCTAGTGCAGACACGGCCACCTGGGTCGCCGCGCCTGCCCAGGTGACCGGTCCGCCCGCCGAGGACCCGGGGTCGGCGACATTCCGGGCGCTGGCGTGGTCCCAGGACGACGCGTCCGGCGACGACGTCATCCCCTACTCCGGGGAAGACCCCTACGTCCCGGGTGATGCCTACGAGCCCACCGAGACGTATCGTGCCGGACCCGGCGCTGCAGGACGAGGTCAAACCGTGGCAGCGATTGCCGATGTCGGTGTTCGGGATCGCAGCGGCGGTCGCCCTTGTCGCGGTGGGCGGCGTGGCTATCGCGTTGACCAGCGTCTACAGCCCGGACCGGGAGCAGCCGAGGCCGGGCAACGTTCCCTTGAGCAGTGCCTACACGCCGCCGGGTCCCGCGCCGGAGACGGTCACGGTGTCCAACCAGCCTGTGCAGCCGCCGGCGCCGGCGCCGAGCACCGCGGTCGTCCCGCCGAGCGTCATCGTCACCACGACGCCGCCCACCACGACGGCACCGACGACGACCACCACGACGTCGCCGACCACGACCACCACCACCACGACAACGACCACCACCACGACAACAACCACCACCACGCACGACAACCACGACGACACCGACCACGACGACCACCGACCACGACGACACCGACCACGACGACACCGACGACGACGGCCGCCACGAGTACCACCACCAGGTCGATCCCCACGACAACGCCGACGACGACGAATCTCGACATTCCGTTCGAACCGGCGCCTATTCCGATCCCGGTTCCGCCGAGCCCGTAACCTGCTTGGCGGCCGAATCGACCCCTGAGGTATAGGGATTTCCCCGATTCCTCCCCGGGCCCTTCGCGCCTAAGTTTGGCAACAGCGGTTCGATCGGCTGCGGAGGGGACAGCCGATCGAACCGACTTTCGTCATACGGGCTGGCGGGTGCCTGTGACCTCGGTGTGCTCGGTATTTCTTGGATGGTGGCATGCGGCGGCGTGCCCCGGATCGTAGGAGGCCAGCGCCGGTTCGTCGGCTGAGCAGATCTCGGTGGCCCAGGGGCAACGGGTGTGAAAACGGCACCCTGCGGGCGGATTGGTGGGGCTGGGCACGTCGCCCTCCAGGACGACCCGCTCCCGGGCCGCGTTGCGCCGGGGATCCGGAATGGGCACCGCGGACAGCAGCGCGTTCGAGTACGGGTGGATCGGCCGGTCGAAGAGCCCGTCAGTGCCCGAGTTCTCGACGACCTTGCCGAGGTACATCACCGCGACCCGGTCGGACACGTGCCGGACCACCCCGAGATCGTGTGCCACGAACAGATACGACAGCCCCAGCTCGTCCTGCAGGTCCTTGAGCAGGTTCACGATCTGGGCCTGCACCGAGACGTCGAGGGCCGACACCGGTTCGTCGGCAATGATCAGCTTCGGTCGCAACGCCAGCGCCCGGGCGATGCCGATGCGCTGCCGCTGCCCCCCGGAGAACTCGTGCGGGAAGCGGTTGTAGTGCTCCGGGCGGAGACCGACACGATCGAGCAGCTCCTGCACCCGGCGCTTGAGGTCAGCCCCCCGGGCGATGCCGTGCAGATCCATCGGGTCGCCGATGATCTGACCGATGCGCTTGCGTGGGTTCAGCGACGCGAACGGATCCTGGAAGATCATTTGCATCTCCCGCCGGATGGGCCGAAGCTCCCGTCGCGACTTGCCGACCAGCTCCTCGCCGCGGAACCGGACGGACCCCGACGTGGGCGGCGTCAGCTGCAGGATCGCGCGGCACAACGTCGACTTCCCGCAACCGGATTCCCCTACCAGGCCCAGGGTTTCGCCCTCGTTCAAGCTCAGGCTGACACCGTCCACGGCGTGCACCTGTCCCACCTCGCGCTCGATGACGATGCCCGACCTGATCGGGAAGTGCTTGACCAGGTCGGTCACCTCGAGCAGCGGTGCTGATGTCATGAGCGCACCTGGGCCTTCTCGGACAGTTCCAGCCAGCACCGGTCCAGGTGGGTCGCGTCGCCACCCGGATGCAGCGCCGGAGGGTGCTGACACTGATCGAACTCGAAGGTGCACCGCGGCGCGAACCGGCATCCGGGCGGAAGATCCACCAGCGACGGCGGCTGGCCGGTGATCTGCGTCAGCCGTTCACCACGCGGCCGGTCGGTCCTGGCCAACGAACCCAGCAACCCCCACGTGTAGGGATGGTGTGGGGCATAGAAGATGTCGTCGATGCTGCCGTCCTCGACGATCTGACCGGCATACATCACGACGACCCTGTCGGCGATCTCCGCGACGACGCCGAGATCGTGGGTGATCAACACGACCGCCAGACCGCGTTCGCGGTTGAGGTCGGCGATCAGTCGCAGGATCTGCGCCTGGACCGTCACGTCCAGCGCGGTCGTCGGTTCGTCGGCGATCAGCAGCGCGGGCTCGCACGAGAGCGCCATCGCGATCATCACCCGCTGGCGCATACCGCCGGAGAACTCGTGCGGGTAGCTGCGCGCCCGGACCTGTGGGTTCGGGATCCCGACCGACGTCAACAACTCGACGACACGCGCCTGCGCCTCCTTTTTGGAAACATCGCGATGGGCCCGGATCATCTCGGCGATCTGGTCACCGACGCGATAGACCGGGTTCAGCGAACACATCGGATCCTGGAACACCATGGCGATCTCCTCGCCCCGGATATCGCGCAGTCCTTCGTCGTCCAGGTCGGTCAACTCCTGCCCGCGGTAGGTCACCGAACCGCTGATCCTGGTGTTGGGCGCCCGGGTCAGTCCGGTCAGGGTCTGAGCGGTGACGCTCTTGCCGGAACCGGATTCGCCGACGATGGCCAGGACCTCACCGGGCGCCAATGAGAACGACACCCCGTCGACCGCCTTCACGATGCCGTCATCGGTGGCGAAGCTGACGCGCAGGTCGTCGACCTGCAGGAGGGGGTCATTCGCCTGCTGTTTATTCGCTCCGCAAGCGTCGCTCATACCGGCGCGGCCTCTCCCAGCCGGATCCGCGGATCCAGGGCCGCATACGCGAGGTCGACCAGGGTGTTGAACAGCACGATGAAGAACGCTCCGAACATGGTGACCGCCATCAGCGGCGGCAAATCCAGACTGCGGATCGCCTCCCCGGCATACAGCCCCACCCCGTCGAGGTTGTACACGGTCTCGGTGAGGATGGCGCCACCGCCGACCACCATCCCGAAGTCCAGTCCGAACAGCGTCACGATCGGAATCATCGAGTTGCGCAACACATGTCGCAGCAGAACCTGGCGCTCACCGAGCCCCTTGGCGCGGGCGGTGCGCACATAGTCCTCGTTCATCGAGTCCAGCATGTTGGACCGCAGCACCCGACTGTAGAAGCCGATGAACAGCACGGCCAACGTGAACCACGGCAGCACAAGGTGATACGCCCAGTCCAGGGGGTCCTCGGTCAACGGAACATAACTGCCCGTCGGAAACAGTTGCACCTTGAAGCTCAGGAAGTACAGCAGGATCGCCGCCAACCAGAACACCGGCATCGAGATGCCCACCAGCGAGAGCACCGTTAGTGCACGGTCGGCGAACCGGCCGGAGTGCACGGCGCTGAGATAGCCGAACAGCACCGCCAGGGACATCCAGATGACGGCGGCCCCGATGCACAGCGAGAAGGTCGCGGGCAGGCCCTCCCAGATCTGCTCGACCACATTGCGATTGCTCGCATACGACGTCAACTGGCCGGTGAAGATCTCCCTCATCATCGTCAGGTACTGCACGGGCAGCGGTTGATCCAGCCCGAGGTCTACGTTGACCCTGGCGATCAGGTCCGGGTCGGCGTTCTTCCCCGCGATGCGGGCCGCCGGGTCGGAATTGGGGATCACGTTGAAGATCAGGAACACGATGATGGAGATCGCGAAGAGCACCGCGACCATCCCGATCAGCCTTTTGACAACGAAGCGGCCCACTAGTGCTCCGTGCTCATGCTCGCCGCCTCCTCGGGCCCTGGGGGCCCGCATCGTTGGCTTCGGTGCTCATGCTCGCCGCCTCCTCGGGCCCTGGGGGCCCGCATCGTTGGCTTCGGTGCTCATGCTCGCCGCCTCCTCGGGCCCTGGGGGCCCGCATCGTTGGCTTCCAGCCGGATCTTGGCCTTCGGGTCCATTGCGTCGCGCAGACCGTCTCCGAACACGTTGAGCGACAACACCGTGATGACGATCATCAGGCCGGGGACGACGGTCAGGTGCGGCGCGGTGTAGATCATCTGGTAACCGTCGGCGATCATCGTCCCCCATGAGGCATTCGGGGGTCGGACACCGGCACCGAGGAACGACAACGCCGACTCGAGCAGCATGTTGTTGGCGATGTTCAGCGTGAAGAACACGATGATCGTCGACACGATGTTGGGAAGAAGTTCACCGGCCATGATGCGGATCGGCCCCATGCCCTGCGCGACGGCGGCTTCGACGAACTCCTTCTCGCGCAGCGCGAGAATCTCGCCGCGCAACGGCCTCGCCATGTACGGGACGTAGACCAGCCCGATGATCAGGATGGGAATCCAGATCGAATCACCGGCGATGGCAAGGGGTCCGAGCTTCAGACCGCCGATCGCCAGCGCCGTGCCCAACGCGATGCCCAGCAGCAGGACCGGGAACGCCCAGATGACGTCGAGCACCCGCGAGAGCACCGAATCGATCCAGCCCCGGTAGTAACCGGCGAGCAGCGCGACGAGCACCGCGAGCACCGTGGTGACCGCGGCGGCGGCCACACCGATATAGATCGAGGTGCGGCCGCCGTACATCAACCGCACCATGACGTCGCGACCGTTCTGGTCGGCCCCGAGCAGGTACTGGCCGCGCAGACCCGGCCCCAGCGGTGTGCCGTCGGGGGCGACGATGTCGGTCTCGTTGCCGTCGATCAGGATCGTGTCGGTGATGTGGTTGTCGTTGGGACCGGTCTGCGCGACGAACTCCGCCCACAGCGGCGCCGACAGGCAGAACACCACGATCAGGATGAACAACACTCCACACCCGAGGGCAACCTTGTTGCGCCGCAGGCGAAGCCATGCCAAATACCAGGGGCTTCGGCCTTGAATCTGCGCCTTCGGGATCCCGACGGGCAGCGGTGGCCCGTCGGGAACCTCGATCTCTCCGAGGGGTGTGGCCATCGTCCAGCTATTTCACTGCGAACGACGAGTAATCCTGGTTGAACAGCAGATGGTGATAGGACTTGTCGAAGTCCATCCGCTCGGACAGGAACGTGGTGAACTGCTCGTTGCCGTACGGCGCCCACACCGCCTGCTCCATGTACGCCCTGTCCAGATCGGCGTATTGCTGCTCCACGCCTCCATCGCCGATCAGCTTGGTGAGCAGTTCGTCCATCTTGGCGTTGTTGGCCGGGATGTTGGCCCGCGAAAAGTTGTTCCCGTTGGTCGGCAGGATGCTGTCCCCGTGCAGCAGTGGGCGGAAGAAGTCGTCGGGATGTGGGAAGTCCTGGAACCAGTCGGCGAACCCGGTGTCCATGTCGGGGGTGGACTGATTTCCGATGGTCGTCCAGTACACGTCCCCGGCGATGACCTTGAGGGTGGCGTTGAAACCCAGCTGGGTCAGCAGGTCCTGGTAGTACTCGCCGATACGCTTGCGGTCCGGCTCGTCGTCGGTCCACACGGTGATATCGCGATCGGCCGGATTTGCCTCGGCGAGAAGCTGTTTCGCTTTGTCCATATCCGGCCCGGGATAGAGCGTGTACTCCTGGTAGCCCGGCATACCCGGCGGCAAGACCTGCTGTGACGGGTGCAGTCGGCCGCCGAAGATCCGGTTCAGGGCCTCCGGATCGACGGCGTAGTTGATCGCCTGACGCACCTTCAGGTCGTTGAACGGGAGCGCGCTCGGTGTTCATGAAGAAGTAGTAGGTGTTGATCGACTCCTCCATGCGGAACCGGTCGGCGTAGCGGGTCTTGACCTCCTGCAGGCGGTCGGCGGGCGGTGGGTCGATCATGAAATCGACCTTGTTCTGAATGATGTCGGTGACCTGCGCGCTCTGGTTCTTGTTCTCCACGACGGTGATCTTGTCGACGTTCGCCTCGGCCACTTCGTCGGCGCCGGCATCCTTGACGGTCTGGAACTGCGGATTGCGTTCCATCGTGAGGTTGCGTGGGGCGTCGACCGTTGCTGATCATGAACGGTCCGCTGGCGGGTGGCGGACTGTTGGTGGCGTCCTCGTCCAACGGCGTGGTCGGCGGCACCGGCGCGGCGAACATCAGGCCGAGCAGATTCTCGAAGGTGCCGTTGGGCTCCGTCAGCGCAATCGTGATGTCGCCGGTGGTGTCGTCGGTGGTGATGCCGGTGATCGTGTCGGCGGTCCCGGCGGCGTACTCCTTGGCGCCGACGATCACGTCATAGAAGACCGACCCGCCGGAATCGGCCTTGAACAGTCGCTGGATGGCGTAGGTGAAGTCGGAGGCCTTGATGGGCGTGCCGTCCGAGTACTTCATGTTGGGGCGAAGCTTGAGTTTGTATGTCAAGCCGTCGGGCGAGATCTCCGGCATGGTCTCGGCCAGGCCGGGCACCACCTGCGTGCCGTCCTTGCCCTTGGCGTGCTTGTAGGTCAGCAACGGGGTGTAGACGTTCCACAGCACCTCCCAGCCTTCCAGCGTGTAGGACAGCTGCGGGTCGATGTAGTCGGGGAACGATGTCGCCGTGACGGTGATGTCACCGCCGCCGGCTTCACCGCCTGCGCCAGCACCACCGCCGCCACCACCACTGTCGTCTTTGCCGCACGCGGCCACGCCGAAGGCGGCCAGCGGCACGATACAGGCGATGACGATTGCTTTTCGCGCCTTGCGCAGTACGTTCATGCGTTTCCCCTGCTCGGATAGGCGGTGGTGTCCAGGTAAACCTCTACGCCTTCGCGCGGGCTGTTATGCATCTTTGAGGAAATTTCCCGATCGGCAACTCGAGATTCACAGGTTGGGGTCTGCGCGTGCGCTGTGATCGTGTACAAATGGTGTCGAAAACCCCTATAGGGCTGGCATTTTCGCATACGTCAACGACATGGACCACAATGTGGGAATGCCTGTGCAGCAGAACACCAAGGTGTCGGTCGTCGGTACCGGAAGCGTCGGCACTGCCATTGCATACGCGTGCCTGATCCGCGGTTCGGCGGGATCGCTCGCGCTGTACGACGTCAACGCCGGCAAAGTGCGAGCCGAAGTGCTCGATCTCAACCACGGCAGTCAGTTCGTGCCGCACTGCCGGATATCCGGCTCCGACGACATCTCGGTGACCGCACGCTCGGCGGTTGTCATCGTCACCGCGGGAGCCAAACAGAAGCCGGGACAGAGTCGGCTGGATCTCGCCGCGGCCAACGTCGCGATGGCTGGGTCGCTGACTCCGCAGCTGCTCGAACACTCACCCGACGCCGTCATCGTGTTCGTCACCAACCCCGTCGACATCGTGACACTCGCCGCGACACGCGCCGTCGACGCGCCTCCAGGTCACATCTTCGGGTCGGGAACGGTGTTGGACTCCAGTCGTTTTCGCTATCTGATCGCCGGAAGGGCCGATCTCGCGGTCGGCAACGTGCACGGATTGATCGTCGGTGAACATGGTGACTCGGAGATCTCGCTGTGGTCGAGCGTATCGATCGGGGGAGTGCCCGCCGAGCAGTTCAGGCGCGACGGCATACAGGTGTTCGACGAGGACACCCGCAGGCACATCTCCTCTGAGGTGATCAACGCCGCCTACGAGATCATCGCAGGCAAGGGAGCGACGAACCTGGCGATCGGGCTGTCGTACTGCCCGCATCATCGAGGCGATCCTGGGCGACGAGCACCGGGTGCTGCCCGTGTCGACGGTGCAGAACGGTGCGCTACGGGATCAGCGGGGTGGCGCTGTCATTGCCGACGGTCATCTCGGCCCACGGCGCCGGTCAGGTGCTCGAGGTGCCGTTGTCGGTGTCGGAGCTGTTGGGCCTGCAGGCGTCGGCGGCGGCGCTGCGCAGCGTTCAGGAGTCCCTTGGGCTCTGACGGTCCAGCCATCGTCGGCCAGCTTTCGCCGCGCGGGCAAGTGCACCGCATTCGCCGAAATAGTCCACGACCGCGCCGACCGCAGGCAGCATCCCCAGATAGCGGAAGGGTGCTCGCGGGTGCGGGCGCTTGGCGAGTTCGTCGCCGACGGCGTCGAGGAGACCCACAAGATTCCACAGAGCCTTCGCGGCGCCCAGCGGTGTGCGCGGGATTGCTTCCGGTGCCGGGTCGACACCTGCGGCGTCACCGACACCGAGACGGTCCGGTCACACAGCACTGCGGCCAGCATGTCGACCTGCGAGCGATGGTCCGACACGCCCAGTTCACGTGCCACCGCGCACAGCACCAACGCCTGGCTGGCGAATCCGAGCAGGTCCTGAATCGGAAGCCGGCGCCCCACGGCGCCGAGCACTCCGGGGAACGCCACCGCGACGGTGTTCAACGCGCCGACGCGCCACACCCACCAGTTGATCCGGGCGTCGACGTCCATGTCATCCCATGCGAGCGTGCCGGGCACATCCGCGGCGTTGAGTACCCACCCGAAACCGTCGGCGACTTTGTCGAGCGGTCCGTCGCCGGGGCCGGGCCCACGTCGCTTGAGACCCAGAGGGTCGGTTCCCCACAGCACGTCCAGGAGTGGGTTGATCACCCGCACGGCGCGCCCCAGCGCGTCGTCGACGGCGGCGTCGGAGATCGTCACCTCGGGTATCGGCAGGAGACTCACGGCCCCATCATGTCGCCTCCGGCGCCCGGCGCGCGAATGCCGGCGCGTGTTCCGGCCGCACACCGACGCCGACCAGGTAGGCGGGGACGACCGTCAGCCACGGCACGCGTTCGATCAGCCGGACCAGGCGGGGCGGCAACTGCGCGGCTGCGTCGCCGCGGACGACCGGCCCGAGGAATCGCTTGTCGATCTGGCGCTGCAGCGCCTGGGTCACCGCGGTCGGCACGACGCGGCGCCGCCGCACGGCGGCGAGGTCGCGGTCGGTCACGGCCCCCCGGCGCAACTTCTCGGCGAGCAGCCGGGCGGTCGCCACCCCGTCCTGCACGGCCACGTTGATTCCCACGCCGCCCGCGGGCGACATGGCGTGGGCAGCGTCTCCGATGCACAGCAGCCCGTCGGCGTGCCAGCGGTGCAACCGATTCATGTGCACGTCGAGGTGCTTGACGTCGTCGAGCGTGCTGATGGTGTAGACCATGTCACCCGCCTCGGGAAGAAGTTCCAGGACGTCTGCGTGGAACGCGGCGAGGCCGCGCGCCCGCAGTCGGGCGTCCGATCCCTTCGGGATGAGCAGGGCGATCTGCAGGTACCCCTCGCGCGGGATGACGATCATCGCTTTGCCGGGGGCGAGCCGCGGGAACAGTGTGTAGATCGCGTCGTCCTCGCGCCGGGGCAACCGGAACCACCACGCGTCGAAGCCGACCGGCCACTCCCGGACCTGCAGCCCGGCGTCGCGACGGACCAACGACCAGCGCCCGTCACATCCGACCGTCAGGTCGGCGCGCAGTTCGCCCGGGCCGTCCGGGCCCTGGAAGTGGATGCCCGCGACTCGGCCGCCGTCGCGCAGCAGGCCGGTGACCTCGGTGCTCATCCGCAGCGTGAAGCTGGGTTCGGTTTCACCTGCCTCGGCCAGCAGGTTGAGCAGATCCCACTGAGGGACCATCGCGACATACGGATGCGGCTGGCGCAACCGCTCGAAATCGACCATCGTCACGGCGTGCCCGGGGCTGACCTCGAACGTGCCCTTCCTGAGCTGGCTTTGCGGCAGCGCGGCGAACTTCGGCCACAGCCCGAGTTCGTCGATGAGCCGCAGCGTCGTGGGATGCACGGTGTCGCCGCGGAAATCCCGCAGGAAATCGGCGTGCTTCTCCAGCACGGTGACGGCCACGCCGGCGCGGGCCAGCAGCAGTCCGAGCACCATCCCGGCCGGCCCGCCGCCGACGACGGCGCAGGTCGTCTTCTCGGTCATCCCCACATCGTGACCCAATCGGTGCGGTGAGGTGCCCGAAACTCTAGATGGATTCGCGGTAGCCGTAGAACTCGTGGTCCTCGTTGTAGCCGCCTTGACCCGCGCCCAGATGCCTGAAGGAGTCCACGAACTCGACGGCCTCGACCCACTTCACGTGCTTGAAGCCCAGTTCGCGTTCGTTGCGGAGCCGTAGCGGCGCACCGTGGAGTTCGTTGAGCGTCTCGCCGTTCATCTCGTACGCCAGCAGCGTCAACCGGTGCGTCATGTGCTTGATGTTGTGGGCGTCGTAGTACCGGCCGCCGTCGGCACCGTCGGCGAAGGAATAGAAGACCACCCATTTCGCCTGCGGCAGTGGGCGAACCAGGTCGACGATCTCCTTCATTGGTACGCCACCCCACTTGGCGATGCCCGACCAGCCTTGGATGCAGTAGTGCTGGGTGATCTGCTCCTGCTTGGGCAGCGCTTTCAATTGGTCGTAGGTCAGGACCACCGGGTTCTCCACCAGCCCGTCAACGCGAAGCGCGTAGTCACGGAATCCTTTGTCGCGCAGCGCCTTATACATCTCACTTGTGGGCAAAGTGCCGTTGGGCCACAGGAAGGGGGAGATCGCTTCTTCCGCGTAGGTGGCACGCGGGTCGCTCCACTCGAGTAGCCACTTCGCCCAACCCACCAGGCGCCTGCCGGTTCGCTGTACCAGTCGGGGATACCGCAGAGTCAGCGGTGAGGCGGTGAACCAGGCGACCACCACGACGGTCATCCATCCGACGTAGAGCCACAACCCGGTCCACGTCGGAGTGTTCAGGCCCGTGGTGATGTGGTTGAGGTTCACCAGCAGACCGGTCATGAAGACCATCGCGGTGTGCACGATGATGAAGAACACGAAGTAGACCAGCACGCAGAAGTGCACCGACCGCGCCACCTGGCGGTTCAAAAATCCCGAAGCCAGACCGAATCGGGCCGCGATCGCCGGCGCCTGCAGTAGGCCGGTGACGAAGGCCAGCGGACCGGCGATGAAGACGGTGGTGAAGTAGGCCAGATTCTGCAATCCGTTGTACTGCGTCCATCCCTGGTTGGCTGGGAAGTCCAGCGACAGGTACTGCACCGCGGCCGACAGCGCGTTGGGAAAAACATCCCAGTCCCGGGGCACCAGTCGCTCCCACTGCCCGGTGCTGAACGCCAGGATGTAGAACACCACGCCGAGCAGGACCCACAGCATGTCGAAGCTGAAGTGCCACCACCGGGCCAGCCCGATCGAGTGCCGGATTCCCGGTATCCCGATCCAGCGGGGCAGCGCCACGGCGTCGTCCTTGGCCGTCCACTGCTTCTCCGGCGGGCTCTGGCCCATCCGGTCGGGTGGAACTGGGCCACGCAGCCGCAGCCATTCGCGGCCCGGCGTGCAGCCTGCGTCGAGTTGCAGGCGCGGGTGGTCGGCCAGGATCTGCAGTCCCGACCTGATGATGAAGAGCATGAACAGCAGATTCAGAAAGTGCAGGATGCGAAGCCAGCCGGGAAACCCGGTGTCGACCGGGGGTTGGAACTCGCCCGCGCCTGGATACGTCTCGATGAAGTGCTGCACCGCCGGATAGCTTCGAAGGTGCTGTGCGACTGCAATTCCCACGACCAGCATGGCAGCGCCGATGGGGAAGATCCACAGGCTGCTGACCCAACGCCTGCCGATACGGACCTCGGGGATCTTCGCCATCACCGGGGGAATGAGCTTGGACCACTGATCGACGTCGATGCGGTCTGCCGCGCCGGTGAGTTGAGCACGCAGTGGATCAGGAGGGTGAGTCGGATCTTGTTCGTCCACGGCCTGAACCACCCTCTCGTGAGAATGTCCTCGGCCGTTCAGTTTGCCAGGTGGCGGTCCCCAAATCCGGGCGTTGCGAAAGTCGCGGTGCCGCGCCGGCTCGCACTGGCACGTGTGGGTGAAAGACGCTAGATCCGCGTCCCGGCGGGGTCCCCGCCGAACCGCTGCGCCAACCAGACCGGCACGATCGCGGCCAGGGTCAACGCTGCGGCGACCACGTTGATCACCGGAGCCTGGTTGGGGCGGAACAGATTTCCGAAGATCCAGATCGGCAACGTTTGCACCGTGGGGCCGGCCGTGAATGTCGTCACCACGATCTCGTCGAAGCTCAGCGCGAACGCCAGGATCGCTCCGGCGACCAGAGCGCCACGCATCATCGGGCAGCGTCACGAAACGGAACGTCTGCCAGGACGACGCGCCGAGGTCCGCTGACGCGTCCTCGAGGCTGGTACCGAGGCGTCGCAACCGGGCCTGGGTGTTGTTGAACACGATGACGATGCAGAACGTGGCGTGGCCGACGATCACGGTCGCCATTCCGAGGGTGATCCCCAGCGCTGAGGTGAACGTGGCGTTCAACGCGATGCCGGTCACGATGCCGGGCAACGTGATCGGCAGCACCACAAGCAGATTGACGGTCTGCTTGCCGAAGAATTCGTAGCGCTGCACAGCGAACGCGACCATGGTCCCCAGCACCAGGGCGATGGCTGTGGCAATCAGTCCGATGACCACCGAGTTGCCCAGCGACGTCCACATCCCCTCGCTGTGCCAGGCGGTGCGCCACCATTGCAGGGTGAATCCCGTAGGCGGGAAAGCGAACGACTTGGAGCTGTTGAATGCGTTGACGACGACCAACAGCAGTGGCGCGTAGACGAATACCAGAACCAGGGCGGTCCACGCTCGGGTGAACACCCGCAACCGGGTCGACAGCATCAGACGCTCTCCAGTGCACCGGTGCGCCGCATGGCCAACAGGTACAGCACGATCGCCAGCAGCGGGATGAGCGACAGCGCCGCAGCCATCGGCTGGTTGTTGGCAGTGACCAACTGGCCGTAGATGACATTGCCCAGCAGCTGGGTCTTCCCGCCGACAATCGTCACCGCGATGTAGTCGCCGAGCGACAGCGAGAAGGTGAAGATCGATCCTGCCGCGATACCCGGGAAGACCATCGGCGCGACCACCAACCGCAGGGTGCTCAGATCAGAAGCCCCGAGGTCGGAGCTGGCATCCACCAACGCGTCAGGAACCCGTTGAAACGCCGCGAATACCGGGATCACCATGTAGGGCAACCATAGATACGTCAGCGTGACCACCGTCGCGACCAACCCGTAGCCCGGTGAGAACCCGGTGGCCCAGGACAACGGTCCGCCCTCGGGGGACAGCAGCATCCGCCAGGCGTACGCCTTGACCAGATAGCTCGCCCACAACGGAGTGGTGACGGCGACCACCAGCACAACGCGCATCGTCGGCGACGCGAACTTGGCCATGTACAGCGCCAGCGGAACCGCGAGCACCGCGCACAGCACGGTGACCGCGAGTGCCACCCCGACGGTGCGTATGGTCACGGCTCTGAACGTTTCGTCGGTCAGCACCCGCACCAGATTGTCGGTGGTGAACTTGTGTACCACGGCACCGGTGAAGCTGTTGGTGCTCCAGAAGGCCGAAACCATCAGCACCGCAAGCGATCCCAGGTAGGCGATCACCAGCCACGCCAGCGGTGGAACCAACAGGAACGCCAGCGCCGCCCTGTCCCGCACTCGCGGCGCCAGCGGCTGTGTCGGCGCCAAAGGCATCAGCCCTTGATCTCCTGCCACTTGCTGACCCATTCGTCGTAGCTGGTGCAGTTGTCCCCGCTGCCGTCGACGCACTTGGTCTGTGGAGTGGTCCAGTAGTGGATCTGGGCGGCGTAGGCCTCGTCATCGGCGTGGTAGGTGGCGCAGTGCTGCTTGTCCGCCGTCAGAGCGCACGATTTGGTCTGTGCCGGTGCCTCACCGAAGTATTCGGCCACCTGGGCGTTGGCTTCCGGCGAGATGATGTAGTCCATCCACTTGTACATGCAGTTCGGGTGGGCGGCTTTCGCCGACAGCATCCAGGTGTCCGACCAGCCGGTGGACCCTTCCTTGGGCAGGACCGTGCCGATCTTGACCTTGGCATCGGCCTCGATCGTGTTGGCGATCACCTGCCAGCTGGTCCCGATCACCGTCGTGCCGGACTCGAAGGCCTGCACCTCTTTGGTGTAGTCCGACCAGTATTCGCCGATGTTCGCCTTCTGCTCCTTGAGCAGTTCGGTTGCGGCATCGAGCTGTTCGCTCGTCAGCGAGTACGGGTCCTTGATGCCGAGTTCCGGCTTCGTCTTCGACAGGTACAGCGCCGCGTCGGCGATGTAGATGGGCGAGTCGTACGCGGTGACCTTGCCCTTGAGCTCAGGTGCGCCCGGGAACACCGCACTCCATGAGTCCGGGGCGGGGGTGACCGCATCGACGTTGTACATCAGCAGATTGGCGCCCCACCCGTGCGGGACGCCGTACATCTGACCGTCGACGGAGTTCCACGGCTTGTCCTTCAAGAAGGGGACGACGGTGGCGTAGTTGGGGGTGAGCTCGGTGTTGACCGGGACCACGTCGCCGGCATAGATCAACCGCAGCGTGGCGTCTCCCGAGGCCGACACCCCGTCGTATTGGCCGGTACGCATCAGCTGAACCATCTCGTCGGACGTGTTGCCGAGCTTGACGTTGACCTTGCAGCCGGTTTCCTGCTCGAACGGCGTGACCCAGTCGACGGCCGGGTCGTTGGAGCCGTTCTCCGCGTAGCCCGCCCAGGCGATGAGATTGAGCTCGCCCTCGCCGTCGCCGACCGCGGTGGCGGCCTCCATCTCGGGTGGGCCCTCCGCGGTGCCGCCGGAGTCACCCGAACTCGAACAGCCGGCCACCAGCAGGGCGCCTGCCGCCAGCGCGACGCCCAGGCGGCGAAAGGTGAGACTCATTGCTTCTCCTTCGGTTGGACCACTGTGAGATCGAGGACGGCCGTATCGGGCCAGGCCAGCACGACGGGTGTGCCGTGAGCGATGGCGGTGGATGCTTCCGCCGACAGCAGTGTCGCGGTCAGCCGCACCGTCCCCGGCAGGCCGTCGACGCCGGTGAGGGTCGACGCGACCCGGGTGATCGGTCCGGCGTAGACCACCTCGGCGACGTCGGCGGTGACGCTGCGATGACCTGCGGGCACCGGGGTAGTGCTGTCGAGCACGTCGATGCGCTCGGGTCGGATCGCGAAGGTGCCCCGCCTACCGAGCACCGCCTCGGCAGCGTCTCCGTCGAGCACATTGGAGGTACCGACGAAATCCGCGACGAACCGGTTGATGGGGTTTTCGTAGACTTCGCGCCCAGGTCCGACTTGCTCGATGCGGCCGTCGTTGAGCACGACCAGCCGGTCGGACAGCGTCAGCGCCTCGTCCTGGTCATGGGTCACGATGACGAACGTGATGCCGACCTCACGCTGGATCGCCTTGAGCTCTACCTGCATCTGTTCGCGCAACTTGAGGTCGAGTGCGCCGAGCGGTTCGTCGAGCAGTAGCACCCGGGGTCGGCCGACCAGTGCGCGGGCCAACGCGACGCGCTGCTGCTGCCCGCCGGAGAGCTCGGCAGGCTTTCGTGCCGCGTACCCGTCGAGCCGGACCATCTCGAGGGCCGCGGCGGCGCGGCGCCGCCGTTCGGGCTTCCCGACACCACGCACGCGCAGGCCGTACTCCACGTTCTGCGCGACGGTCATGTGCGGGAACAACGCGTACTGCTGGAACACCGTGTTGGTGTCGCGCTCGGCGGGCGGTAGTGCGGTGACGTCCTTGCCGCCCAGCTTGACTGTGCCTGCGGTCGGCTGTTCGAACCCGGCGATCAGCCTTAGCAGGGTCGTCTTGCCTGAGCCGGACGGTCCGAGGATCGCGAACAGTTCACCATCGTCGACGCGGAGATCGGCGCCCTCGACGGCCACGGTGCTGTTCGGGGGGTTGCCGAATTCCTTGCGTACGCCGATCAGCTCGATCTGCGGGGCGGCCTCGCCGCGGGCGGGATCGGGGTCAAGCTGTGGCACGGCCGTTCCGGATGGCATGCAGGCATCCTAAGAATTCCGTTGCGATACCGCAGGTCTAGTGCGGATTTCGTTTCGAGAGGGCGATGACGCGACGGGAACCCGCATGCCGGGCGCCGGCACGTGAAAAGGGCCGCCGGCAGGAGCGACCCTTTCCTCGTAGCCGAGTCAGCCGATCGAGCTTCTGAAGTCGATGCCTTGCTGCGCCGCCTGTGCCCATTGGTCCATGTCGACGACCGGATGGATCTGGAAGGAGTTGAACGGGGCGAACTTCAACGTTTCGGTGAGCAGTTCTGTCGGGTTGTCGGTCTCGACGATGGCGTAACCGCCCTCTGCGTCGAGCCGTCCGACGAATTGGTGGAATGTCGTTCCTGCCGGCGGCTGCCACTTCGAGAACAGTTCCAGACCGCGGCGCACGGCCTCTTCGTTGTCTTTACCCGAGGCGCCGAGGCGCGACGTCCAGGTCATGGCGTACTTCATTGCTTCCTCCTAGCACATGGCTGAACTAGATGTGTTGTGCGGAGGTGTCGAAGTACGGCGCGTCCGCACGGCCCATAGTCGTCCGAACCCGGACCGTGGAAGGCCGAATCGTCGACACGGTACTGGTTAATTGCGGCGTGAAAAGTTAGACAGCACATGAGCTTTTAGCTGTCGGCGAGGGTGGCGTGGCAGTGGCATGTGCAAGTCGCCGGGCGGCAACGCAATTGCGCCAGTTGCTGAGCAAGTGTCGACTTGTCGGCCGGTAGCTGGGTGGCTTCGTCCGTCAAGGCGATGATGGGAATTGACGCGGCATCTTTCACCGCGGCGAGGATTGATCCGCAGGCCTGCGGGGTAGCTCACCCTTGTGACCGAGGCAAAGCCGACAACAACCGGGACCGACATTTGTCGCGACGAGGGCGCGGCGCCGTCCGGTAGTCACGCGTCGCGCACCGGCTGCGGTGCCTGGAGCGCGAGATGGAGAACAACCCGTACGTGGCGGATGCCGTGCTGACGGTGTCGGAGCCCGGCGAATAGTCCGTACGAAGTGAGGTGGATCCGGCCCAAACCAGGACGCTAGGGTGTCCGCACGAAGCTGAGGCGGAGGCAGGCGTGGTCGATGCGACCGGATTGAGGATGGGCACCGCCGCCGGCCGGTGGGTTCTGCTGGCCACGGTGCTCGGATCCGGGATCGTCATGGTCGACGGCACCGTGGTCAATGTCGCGCTGCCGCACATCGGAGGGGATCTTGGAGCCGGTTTCGGCGGCCTGCAGTGGGTCATCAACGCGTACACGCTCACGCTCGCGTCGCTGATCTTGCTCGGTGGCGCACTCGGTGATCACTTCGGCCGGCGGCGGGTGTTCCTCATCGGCGTGACATGGTTTGCGCTGGCGTCGGCGGCTTGCGGTCTTGCGCCGACCACGGAGGTGCTGATCGCGGCGAGGGCGTTGCAAGGTGTCGGCGGTGCGTTGCTGACCCCCGGCAGTCTGGCGCTGATCTCGGCTTCCTTTCGCGGCGCCGACCGGGCGGCCGCTATCGGCGCATGGTCAGGTCTGGGCGGCATCGCCGCAGCCGTCGGACCATTCCTCGGCGGGTTCCTGGTCGAATGGAGTTGGCGTGCAGTATTTCTCATCAATCTGCCGCTGGCCGCCCTTGTCGTACTGGTAACGGTGCTGCGCGTTCCGGAGAGCCGAGACCAGACGTCGCCGCAAGGTTTGGACATCTCGGGTGCGGTCCTGACCGTGCTCGGGCTCGGATCGCTCACCTTCGGGCTGACCGGGCTGGGGAATCGTGGCGCGACCCCGGACGCGGTGGTGTCCATTTGCGTCGGTGTGCTTGCGCTGGGGGTATTCGTTCTTGTCGAACGACGTTCCCGGCATCCGCTCGTACCGCCGGTGCTGTTCGCCGACAAGATCTTTCGAGTCACCAATATGATGACGCTGCTGATCTACGGCGCCCTCGGCGCAGTGTTTCTCCTGCTGGTGCTCCAGTTGCAGACTGTCGCCGGTTTCAGCCCGGTCGCGGCGGGCACCGCACTGCTGCCGTTCACGGCGGTCATGCTGGTGTTCTCGGCGCGGGCGGGGGCGCTTGCCGGCCGGATCGGACCGCGCATCCCGATGACAATCGGCCCGCTGGTCGCCGCTGCGGGCCTGATGCTGATGACCCGGATCGATGCCGACGCATCGTGGGTGTTCGACGTCTTCCCCGCGGCCCTCGTTTTCGGTGCCGGCATGGTGCTCGTCGTGGCACCCCTGACAACAGCGGTGCTGGATTCTGCGCCGCAGAACATGGCCGGATCGGCATCGGGGGTGAACAATGCCGTCGCCCGTTCCGGCGGACTTCTGGCGGTGGCGGTGCTGCCGGGGCTGGCAGGCATCAGCGGTGCCGACTACACCGATCCGGCGGCTTTCGGCGCCGGGTTTCGCACCGCCGTCATGATCTCGGCAGGACTGATGGTGCTCGCCTCCACAGTGGCCGCCATCGGAATTCGTGGTCGTCCGGGACCGGTCGACCACGACGACCGGATCCGTGTCGATCAATGCCCGCATTGCGCGATCAGCGGACCGCCACTGCACCCCGCCTCGACAGGGAGTCACGCGCCGCCGTAAGCCGTGCTCGCCGGGCAGAAGCAGGTGTTGCAGGGCGATTCAATTCGGAAGTGATCCGAAGTCTGGCCGGACCGGACGCGTGTCCGGTTGCGGGCATTCAGTCCAGCCGGACCCGGTACCGGGCATCGATGTCCTCTACCTTCTGGACCCGGCGGGCATACTTCTGGCCGCCCTCGGTTGCCCCCAGCCAGTCCGTGGACATCCACACACGCACGATCTCAAGTGCGATCGCCGAGCCGATGATCTTGCCGCCGATACACAACACGTTCGAGTCCGAGTGCGAGCGCGCGAGCTCGGCGCAGAAGGGGTCCTGACACACCGCGGCGAACACGCCCCCGACCTTGTTCGCGATCATGGCGCTGCCATAGCCGACGCCGTCGACAAAGATCCCGCGGTCCACCTCGCGCCGGGCGACTGCCAACGCGGCGGGCAGGACGTAGTCGGGCAGGTCGGCTGGGTCATCGGTGTCGGTGCCGAAGTCGAGGACCTCGTGCCCGTCGGCCTTCAGGAGGGCTTTGATCTCTTCCTTCAGGGCGCGGCCGGCGTGGTCGCTCGCCATCGCGATGCGCATGTGTGTGCCCCTTCTTCGTGACGCGATGATGTGCCGCCTGCTGGAGACTTCGGTGTGGCGAGCCGGCGCCTTGCGACGAATGCCCGCTTACCGTTGTATCTTTCACCATCCCGCGGACGGATATGTGGACTCCGCGAGACTCAGCGTCGATCGCCGGCCAGCGGCGACACGCATTGGGGGTTGCTCATACATTGGAGTCGCAACCCCGCGGCCGATCCCGAGTAAACCGAAGCGGCGCCGGGCCGCTGGCCGCAAAAGATACAGCTCCGGCGTGCGGGATCGCGAACTCCTTAACGGACGGTGACGGTGAACCACGAAGCGATCGGACCCGTGTCAAGAGTGTCACCCTGTACAGAGGCCGCATGACTGTCAGGCGCCGAGAGGAACCGTCATGATTCGTTATTTCCTGCGTCTCAGCAGGTCACTTGCCATCGGTATGGTCGCCGCCGGGCTCGCCTTGGCGCTGACCAGCCCCCCGGCGGCGCTCGCCGACGACCGCCTTGATTTCACCGGAACGACGCTCAGCGGTGCGCCCTTCGACGGCGCGACGCTGCAGGGTAAACCCGCCGTGCTGTGGTTCTGGACGCCGTGGTGCCCGTTCTGCAATGCCGAGGCGGCCTCGGTGAGCAGCGTTGCCGCCGCCAACCCCAAGGTGACGTTCGTGGGTGTCGCCGCTCGCTCCGACGTCGCGGCCATGCAGGGCTTCGTGTCGAAGTACAACCTGACCTTCACAATGCTCAATGACGCCGATGGCTCCATCTGGGCGCGCTACAACGTGCCGTGGCAGCCGGCGTACGTGTTCTATCGCGCCGACGGCTCATCGACCTTCGTGAACAACCCGACCGCAGCGATGCCACAGCAGGAACTGCAGGAGCGGGTGTCCGCGCTCAGCACGTAATCGCCGCGGTGCAGCAAGATCTGGTCGGGTTGGCGTTCGCCGCTGGACTGGTGGCTGCGCTGAATCCGTGTGGCTTCGCGATGCTGCCCGGCTACCTCGCGTTGGTGGTGCGGGGCAGCGGGAGCAGCGTTCCCGGCAGTGTCGGACGCGCCGTGGCGGCGACTGTGGCGATGACGGTGGGCTTCCTTGCGGTGTTCGGAGTCTTCGGGTTGCTGACCGTCTCGCTGGCGTCAACGGTGCAGCGATACCTGCCCTACGTCACCGTGGTTATCGGCGGTGTGCTTGTGACGCTTGGCATCTGGCTGGCCAGCGGGCGTGAGCTGTCCCTGCTGGTGTCGAACCGGATGGCCCGCAGCGCATCGGGGGCGCCGACATCGAGGCTCGGTTCGATGTTCGGCTACGGCGTGGGTTATGCGCTTGCGTCGCTGTCGTGCACCGTTGGTCCGTTTCTGGCGGTGACCGGCGCCGGGCTCGGTGTTATGTCCGTCGCTGGCCGGGTCTGGATCTACCTGGCGTACGCGGGCGGCTTCGCGTTGGTGGTCGGCGCGCTCGCCGTCGGGGTGGCACTTGCCGGCTCTGCGTTGGCCGACCGAATGAGGCGAATCCTGCCCTATGTCAACCGCATTGGCGGTGCGGTGTTGATCCTGGTCGGGGTTTACGTCGCCTATTACGGCTACTACGAGGTCCAGTTGTTCACTGCGGGCGGCGATCCCGCGGATCCGGTGATCGCCGGAGCGGGACGGCTGCAGGGCGCCATCGCCGGCTGGGTCCATCGGCACGGGTCGTGGCCGTGGATGATCGTGCTCGCGGTGTCGATCGTGGGTGCGTCAATGTGGGCTTGGCGTGTCAGAGGGAGCTTTAGAAGACCCTGATCCAGTCGATGCGCATCTCGGCCGGATACGTGCCCGCCGCGGGCTCGCGGCCACCCGAGCCACCGACGGCGATGTTGAACACCGGCGCCATCGTGTAGCCGGGATCGTTGAACGGCCAGTCCGCGATGGAGTTCGCGGGCACCTCGAAGAACGGCTCCATACCCGGCTGGTAGTCCTTCCAGAAGTACATGCCGGTCGGAAGCCACGTCATGCGCCAGGTGTGCCACGCGTTGTCGACAGGGTGGCGGTTGGTGGCGAACGACGTACCGTCCAGCCTGGCATGCACGGTGGTGCCGGACGGCCAGTCGTTGTTCCCGTACCACTCGACCAGGTCGATTTCACCGCCGCGGACCGGGTTGTCGTTGAGCAGCCAGAAGGCGGGCCAGGCGCCGTCGGTCAGGCAGTCGAGCTTGATTCGCGCTTCCCAGGTGGTACCCACACCGCCGCGCCAGTTGCCGATCACCTTGGCGCTGGCGTACCTCTCCTGGATGGTGGTGCCGGGGCCGCGGGTGGCCCGGATGACCAGATTGCCGTTGCCGTCCTGGAACACGTGCTCCTGGTCGGTGACGTAGCGGCCCATGTTGTAGGGCTTGTCCCATTCGACCGGGTTCCTGATGAGTTCGCGAGCCGGGACGATGAACCACCACGCCGGGTCCGGCGGAGCTCCGGCGGGACCGTTGAACTCCTCCTGGAACAGCATCACTGGAGCCGCCGCCGCGGCAGGTACGGGTTCCCCCGGCATCCCGGGCGCCGCCGGAAGCGGGACCGGGCCAGGGGGGATGTCACCGGCGACGGGCTGAGCGTGGGCCGTGGCGGCGGGGAGTGCGGCGGCCGCCGCACCCAGGCCGATCATGAACATCACGTGGCGGCGATTCATCTCTGTCACGGCCAAACCATAAACGGACGCAGGCCCGATGCGACCGCACTTCTCGGTCATTGGCCAGGTCAGCGGGCGGGTACCCATGGTGCTGGAGCCGAACTGGGTGGCCCGCAGCGCATCTGGCCGGTACGGCTACTGCAAGCCCCGTTGTCCTCTGCGGGCGGCGATCCCGAGTCCGTTACACCAGGACCGTGGTCATCCCGCTGCGGGCTGCCGGGTCTTGGTGATCCGTCCTTTGACACCCTTGACGGAGGCCCGGTTCAGCAGCTCCTGATAGAAGTCGGCCGAGACGGTAGGGGTCCGGGTGAGCAGGAACCCGCTCAGGCCGGTGGAGTCGCTGACGATGGCCCACTGGTAATCGGGATCGAGATCGACGATCCAGTAGTTACCGGGAGGTTTCGCCGAGGGCGGTCCGAAGAATCTGACGTTGAGCTTGTTGTTCGTCTCGTCGACCGGCAGCGCGGAGCCGACGATGGTCGACTGCGGTCCGTTGTTGAAGAAGTAGTTGCCGGAGTTCTCGACCTTGATCGACCCGTCGGCGTTGAGGCTGTAGACCGCCTTGGTGTTCACCAGGCCGATCGAGAAGAACTGCTTGACGCTGCCGACTTCGTACCAGGTGCCGAGGTACTGGTCGACGTCGACGATGGGTGCGGGAGCAAGCACGACCGCGGCGGTGTCACCCATCACGATGTACTCATCGGGGGCCCCGTAGATGCCGGTGCCGTCGGTCGGGCCCAGGCCCTGATACAGGTCGTTGATCCATCCGGTGGACAGCGTGTAGACGGCCGCCGTGTTGCCGGGCGGAGAGAACTTCGTCACCAGCTGAGCCAGCAGGTCGATGATCGGATTGCCGCCCAGCAGTGCGTCGGCATGGGAACCGTTGGCCAGGGTCGCGCCGACGAACTCACCCGGGCGGGCCGCCACCAGTTCAGCGGTGGTGGCCCCGTTGAGATTCCACAGTTGGGGTGGCGCCGCGACCTGATAGACCGGGATGAAGGGGTCGTTCAGGCTCTCCAGGGCATTCGACACGACCCCGCTGAACGCGAACCCGTCGAACATCACCACACCCCGCAGGCCGCCGCTGTTGGTGGGGTCGGCCGCGTAGTAGCCGCCCACCGCTGCGGCGAAGCCACCACCCGCGGATTGACCGGACATGATGAAGTCCTGCGGCAGTTCGCTCAGATAGCCGGCCGCGGTGGCGCTTTCGTTCAGCGACAGCCGGTCGCCGAGGAACATGGTGGCTACGGCCTGTTGCGTCGGCACGCCGTTGAGCCAGCAGCCGGGGCAGCGCAGCGGGAACGACCCGACATTGGGTGCCACGACGATGCTGTTGGTCTGCTGCGAGAGCGTTTTGGCGAGCGCGGAGACGAAGGACTTCTTGTTGAGGAAGCCGTGCTGCAGCCAGACCACGCCGGTCGCCGCCACCGAACCGTCGGCCTGGGTCGGGAAGTACCAGTCCGCGCGTGTCGTGTAGCCGTTGGTTCCCACGGGAATGTCGAGCTTGGCGTGACCGGTCTTGACGCCGGTGACCTGGGGCGCTGCGGCCTCCGCAGACACGGCCAGTGCCGACGGGGCGGGGGAGCGCCGGTCGGGGGTGGACTCCGTCGAGGTGGCGGCGGACCGTGGGCTCGGCGGCGTCCGGTGCCGGTGAGGCCTCAGGCTCGACCGCAACGTGCCGTCGGGTCGGCGGTCGCGTCGTCGTCAGCGGCGCCGTCCCGCTGCAGCGTGATCACCCGATTGTGCTTGGCGCGCCAGGTCCGAGGACCGGATGCGTCCGACGACTTCGCACCCGGGTGTTTGACGGACGACGGAACCGTCGCAGGATCCGCTCGAGTCGTCGGCATCCTCGGCGGCACCGGCGCTCGGCGCCGACGATTCGCGAGAGGGTTCGGAAGAGTCGGATTCGGCGGACCGACTGGTCGAGTCGGCGCCGTCGGAGGAGTCCGTGTCGGCTGCAGCGACCCCGTGTCCGGCGCCGAGTGCGATGCACGCACCCGCCCCCGCGGCCCCCAACCAGTACACCCAGCGAGTCGACATCACCGCCGGACTGTAGCCGGGGACCGGCGGGTCACGAAGCAAATTATCACCGACGTCAGCGGTGCGTCACTTGGGTGTGCCTGCCGGCGCCTTGGCGCAGTCAGCCTTGACCCGCGCTAGCAATTCGTTTCTGCCACAGCCGGACCGTGTCGGCCTGGTGAGTTCGGGCGCTCTCGCGTCATCGTCCAACACCGCCCACAACGCGATGCGCGACCGGCCGGTCGCGGCCCCTAGTCGCGGACTACCAGCAATTATGGGCGGTAAGTTGACGCGCCCGACGATATGCTGTGCAGCGATAGGGCATGAGGAGGGGCGGTGAGCGCGCGGGAGCGGAAGGCCTCGATCGAAGATCTGCTCGACCGCGCGGCGGTCGCCGTGAATAGCGGGGATCGCCGGGCGGCGGCGAGTCTGGCCGGCCGAGTCCTTGCAGTCGACGAGCACAACGCCGAAGCCGAGGATCTCCTGACGTCGCCGAGCGACGGTGGCGAGATTCGCAGGTTGACGATGCTCTTCGCCGACCTCGTCGACTCGACGATGTTGTCCGCCCGGGTCGAACCCGAGACATACCGACTGTTGGTCGGGCGGTACCGCAAACTGGTACTCGAGATCGTGAACCGCTACGAGGGGCACATCGGGTCCACGAACGGCGACGGGTTGCTCGTGGTGTTCGGCCATCCCATGGCCCATGAGGACGACGTGCAGCGCGCGGTGCTGGCGGGGCTGGCAATCGTGCGGGACGTCGCCCGCCTCGACGAGCAGTCGCGGCGAAGGTTCGGGGTCGGAATCGCCGTCCGAGTCGGAGTGCACCGCGGGCTGGTGTACCTCGACACCGATCAGCACGACGTATATGGGCTGGGCGCAAACCTGACCTCCCGGGTGTCCGGGCTCGCGAAACCCGGGACGTTGGTGGTGTCGGCGGCGGTCGAGCCACTGGTCCGAGGCGCCTTCGAACTCGAGGAGTGCCCGCCCGCTGCGGTGAAGGGCTTTGAGGAGCTCATCGCCCACCACCGAGTGCTCGGCGAGCGTATGGAGCAGACCAAGGGGCGAAATCGTCCGCTGGTCGGCCGCGACTATGAGGTGCGGCGCCTGGCGAAGGCATGGTCCCGAGCACAGCGGGCTACGCTCACCACGCCTGGCCTTGTCTTTTGGGGTGAACCGGGAATCGGGAAGTCGCGACTCGCCGCGCTCGCCGAGGAAATGGCCGAGCAATCCGGCGGGACCGTGGTGGAGCTGACGGGGTCGGCATTTCACACCGGCACCGGCCTGCACCCGGTGCGCAGCCTGTTGGAGCGTCGCTGCGGGATCAGCAGGCTCACCGCTCAGGACGAACGGCTGCGACTGCTCGAGGCAGAGGTTGCCTCGCTCGGTCTGGATTCGGCGCAGGTGGCGTTGCTCGCGCCGGTTGCGGGTATCGCGCCTGAGGCCGGGTACGAGCAGGTGGCGGTGGAAGGCGCAAAGCTCTTCGGGCTGATCGCCGAGGCCGTGGAGGCCTACCTGCGCGCTTGTCTCGGGAGCGGTCCGGCATTGCTGGTGGCCGAGGACGCACACTGGTTCGACCCGGACACCATCGAGATACTCGGCGCCTTACTCGCCGAGGCAGACGGCCGTCTGCTGGTGGTCATCACCGGGCGACCCGGCGGCTGGCTGCCCGATGGATGGCCCGCCAAGGTAGTGAAGCTGACGGCGCTGAGCGACGACGAGGCCGACGCGCTGATCGCAACGCTCAACCCGGCCCTGACGCTCGATGAGCGGGCCGCAGCGCGCGCCCGCTGCGACGGCGTGCCCTTCTACATCGAACAGGTGGTCGCGGGGCTGGGCGAACCCGCCGTGCCAGAGGCGCTGTACGAGCCACTGTTCGCCCGGCTGGGCGCCAGCGCCCACGCGGTGCCGGTCGTGCAGGCGGCGGGCATCATCGGTCGTCACGTCGATCGCGGCTTGCTCACCACGGTGTGCACGATGAGCGAAGCCGATATCGACGACGTCATCGACGTGCTCGAGGAAGCCCTGGTGCTCGAACAGTGGAGCGTCGACGGTTGGCGATTTCGGCACGAGCTGTTACGCGAGGTCGCCGTCGAGACGGCACCTCCCACGGTGCGCCGCAGGCTGCACGCGAAGGTGGCCGACGCGCTCGTCGACGCCGAGGGAAAACCCGACTGGGTGTTGGTCGCCGGCCACTACGAGCGTGCCGAGCGGTTCGACGACTCTTCACTGGCATTTCAGCAGGCGACGACCGATGCGCGCCGCCGCGGTGCGCTCGGCGAAGCGCGCAGCTACCTCAATCAGGCGTTGGAGCAACTCGCGTGCGCGGCGCCCGGTCCGGATCGCGATCGCCGGGAGACCAACGTTCGGCTCGAGCGGGGCTGGCTCGTCGCATCGGCGGACGGAGGGCGGAGTGAGGCCGCCGCGGTGGACTTCGACAGGTGCCTGCAGCTGACGGGCACCGAGCTGCAGGCGCACGATGTCGAGGGAGTCCTGACACTGCTGGAGGTGGTGGAGTCCTACATCATGCGGGCGGACCCACGTCGAGTGGTCGACCTGCTGACCGCCATCAGCGCGGTTTTCGGACAGACGTGGCCGTTTAATTTGATGATCGACACATGGTTCGGGACGGTGGCGTGGTTCAACGGCGAATTCGACACGGCAGCAAGGCAACTCGAAGAGGTGACAGCCGGGTTCGCAGAGACCAGCCTCAGCGGCGCTGTTCCGCCGAGACTCGAAGAACGGTTCAACCTAACCGTGGTCTCGGCCTACACCCAACGTGTCCTCGCCCACCTCGTCCGTGGTGAGCTCACCGCTGCCGAGGGGGCGCTGGCGAACGCCGAACGCCTGACCCACGGATTCAAGTTTCCCGAAGAGCAGTTCAGCCTTGCCTTCGTGCGCTTCGTCGAGATCTGGCTGCGGCTGGAAGCCGGCCAACACCAGCGCGCCTCGATGGTGGCTGCAGACCTGAGCGAGATGGGTGAGCGACACGGGCTCAAGATCATTCAGCTATTCGGTGTCACCTGGCAGGCCGCCGTCGACGTCTTTGCGGCAATAGCCGATCACGGCTCAGAGTCGGGAGAGCTGTCTGAGCACATCGAGCTCATGACCGCGTTGGTGGACGGGCTGAAGACCCTCGAGGTCAACGAATTCGTCATCTTCTTCGACGCCGTGATCGGCCGGTTGCTGGTCGCCGCCGGGCAGACCGAACGCGCCCGGACGAGTCTGGATGCCGTTCTGCAGTTCGCTGCGGAGAGCGAGATGTGCTTCTATGACGCCGAATTGGTACGCATGCGGGCCCGCACCCACGTCGACGATGACGCGCGCGCCGCCGAACTCGCCACGGCCCGTGACCTCGCGCGGCGCCAGGGCGCCCGGCTGTTCGAATTGCGTGCCGCCCTTGACGACGTCGAATTGCGCGGCGACCCGGCACGGCCCGAGCTCGCAGAGATCGTGAACCGGTTCCCGGCAAACGAACACTGGCCCGAACTGGCAGTGGCACAGGCGCTATTGGCCACTTCACGTCTGTGAATCGGACTACAAAATCGGTTTCCGGCGCGTACCGTAATGATGCACAAAATCGAATGGACCTCCCTTGCCTCTGATGCGGGGAGAATCGGGACGGGGGAGATATGACGAGCAGCGAACCGCCAGAGGATCAAGAAACCGAAGGCGTCGAACAGCCGCCGATTCCCGGCTATCGGTTGCCCGACCGCGGCACGCACACTGCGCCCTTGAAGGACGCTGTTTTGTTCGTGCCTGAGGGCCACGACGAAGGTGACCCCCTCGACGTCAAGGTTTGGTCGGTGAACCCGACGACTATGGGCCTCATCATCATGCGCCGCTGCTAGCTCGGGATGGACCCAGCAGCGACCAAGTGTCGCGTCGTCCTCGTCCGGCCACCGATCAACCGAACGCCGCTTGCGCCGTTCTTCCTGCCCTTGGGGCTGCTCTGCGTGACGGCTCCGTTGCGCGACGCCGGTCATGACGTTGAGATCGTCGACTACGAGTTCCTGGCGAGGGCAGGGCGATTCCGGCTCGACGACCAGACGTGGCTCGCCGACGTTTGTGAACCTCTGCTCGAGCGCGCGCCGCAGCTGATCGGTCTCACCGTCCTGGCCGACACCCTTCCCGTGGGTCTGCTCATCGGGCGGTACCTGCATCGCGCCGATCCAGGAATCGTCGTCGCCATGGGCGGGCCGGGCGTGTTCGGGGCATTCCCCGGCCTGCTCCGCGAGTTCAGCGACGCCGTCGACTACGTCTGCATGAACGAAGGCGAATTGGCGTTGACCGAACTGGCCAACGCGATTGCCGGGGGCGACACGTCCCGGCGGATACCAGGATTCTGGTCGTTGGATGCGTCGGGCGGGCTCGGCGCCGAGCGCCGAGAGCTGGCCGATATCAACGACCTGCCGATGCCCGCGTACGACGCGGTAGCGGTGCCGGAGTACCTCCAGATGGCGGCGCCGCGCATCTTCGACGTGTACTTGGGTTCGGGATGCACCTATAAGTGCAAGTTCTGCGTGACGTCGACGTTCTGGGAGCGGGACTTTCGGTCGAAGGGCCCGCAGCTCGCACTGGCAGAGCTGCAGCACCTGCATGACACCTACGGCATCACCCAGTTCAACTTCCTGCACGACAACTTCGCCAACAGGCGCGGGTATCTAGACGAGTTCATCACCTATTTCGCGGAGCACAATCCCGGGTTTCAATGGGGTTGCGCGGTGCGCCCCGACAATGTCCGGTTCGATGACCTGAAGCGGATGCGCGACGCAGGCTGTTTCAGTGTCTTCTGCGGAACCGACGCCGGCTCGGAGAAGATCCTGCGGTCGATGCAGAAGATGCCATCGACGAAGCGGTCATATGAATTCTTCGCGAACTGCCACCGGCTGGGGATTCCGTTCGAGACGAACACGATCATCGGTTATCCGGATGAGAGCCCGGAAGACCTCGAGGCAGCTCTCGAGGTGGTGTTCGACGCGATTTCCTACGGCGCGGGAAGCAGTGACGCGAGCATTCTGCAGCCACTACCGGGTGCGGAAGTCACCGCCCAATACGCGCCATCGCTGGAGTTCGTGGGCGACGCGGGATTGGGCACGTTCTTGCCTTCCGACGCGGTCGACCTCGTCCGCTCGCGCCTCGAGGTCTTCTCCGGTTTCGGCTTTTTGCACTATCGGAACCGCCCTTTCGAGTATTACCAGCAGGTGTTGCGCCTCATCCGCTACTTCGGTCGACACTTCTACCTGACGCTGCGGTACTTCAAGGTGGTGTGTCACCATCGCTACGTCGATGTCTTCGAAGCGCTGCTCGGTGTCGCCGAAGATGTTCTCGAAGAAAGGATCCGGAACTTGATCGCCGAGCTTCCCGTCGAGTGGCGAGCCTTCGCGAGAGCGCTGCACGACTACGAATCAGCGTGTGATTCGTTGGTCGACGTCGACATCGAACTCGAGATCGGCAACGTCTACTCGCGGCTGAGTCAGCGGGGTCCTGGACTGGGATACACGGTCGTGGATCTCGAAGCAGATGTGTTGAGCCAGTTCCCCAATGGGGATGTCAGGGAGGGTCTTTCGCTGGAATGCAGGGCCACGACCTACCTGATCTACCTCTCCGCGACGGGCGCACGCGTGACGGTCCGGCTTTCGTCGTGGCAACGCGACGTATGGGAGCAGCTGGTGACTCTCGGCGACACCGACGTCGACCGAATGTCGCAGGTTGTGTGCAATGACCACTCCGTACCGTGGGAGAAGGCACGGGCCGCTGTCGAGGCGGCACGGTCCACCTTCGTGCAGATTCAGCAGGAACTGCGCTCCGTCGAAGGCCAGCGGCTGCCCCTCTAGTAGTCAGCGAAACAGGACGACATGGGTATCCGCGATGCGGTCGTGATCGAGCTGGACTCGGCGCCATCGTCGCTCGAAGTCCCGACGAGCGGTGACTACCTGGAGCGCGCTGTCGTTTCAGCACTCTTCCGGCCGGCGCTGCGACTGGTGTCCGCGAGCCGAGAATCCGATTACTTCGAGTTCGTTGTCGAGCGCGGTCAACACTTCTCCGATGGATCCGCGGTGCACCCGCGGGATGTGTTGCGAACGCTCGTTGCAAGTGCAAAGTCGTCGTGGGCCCGCCAACTCGCGTACCTCGAGAAGGCCCAAATCGTCGGCGACCGCCTGTGTCTGAGCTTGCGACGCCCGGCCCGCTTCTACCCTGCAATGTTGCGCACCGTGGACTTCGCGCCCACCCATCCGGACGGTGGCCTAGGCAATGGCCCGTACCGAATCGGAGCGGAGTTCGATGCCGAAGCGGGTTACTACCAGCTGACACCGAACACACACTTGAACTGCTCCGATGAGCGGCCCGAGCTGGTGTTCCGTCTGCAGACAAACGTGGACGGCGCTCCCGACAGATTCCTCCGCGGCGAATCCGACATCACCTGCAACACGGCCTTCCCGCTAGACCGGCTCGACGAATGGCGCGGCAGCGGCGCCTTCCATCAGGCACCGACCGGGATCTACATGCAGGTGGAGCCCAACACGTCGGGCGAAGGGCCGCTGGCCGATCCGGCCCTGCGCAGGGCCATGCTGGGGTGTCTCGACCTCGCCGCGATCGCCGCGAGCTTTCCCGGCGGCCTGCGGCCCGCCGCGGTGGCCGCGCAGGCGCCCGAGCCGGGCGTCCACATTCCGTCACAGCTGCGCATCAGCTATCACGACTTCTATCCGAATCGATTGGTGCTGGAGAAACTTGGCGTGCAGTGGCAACAGCGCTTGGGAATGCGGACAGAACTCGTCGAGCGAGACTATTCGGACTGGGATGCGGACTGGGACCACGACAACGCGGACGGCTCCTTCGTGTTGCGCTACCTACCGTTCGACCATCCCTATGCCTATTTCGACCAGTGCGCAACCCTGTTGGCGGAGGAGGGCTTTGACCGGTTGGTGCAGAGCTTCGCCGCCGGAGCCGAGGAAGCCGTTGTTGCCATGAATCATCAGGTGCAGAGCGCACTTCCGATGATTCGAGTGTTCGAGGTCATCGGAAACTGGTTGGCAAGTCCGCGGGTTGCCGGCTTCAGCTGGCCCACGGACGCGGTGTTCGACTTCACCATGCTTCGATGCGCCGATCGGTGCGGCCGATGATGCGGCTGTCTCCGGCGATGACCTGGAGTCGCCATGGACACCACATCTTCGTGCACGGGGAGCGTCAGGTGCTGAAGCTGTCGAACTGCGCACCCGAAGTCGATGTCCTGATGCGCCTGTTGGAAGCGGGCTGCGACGCGGGGGCCGTCGATGCGATTCACCTAGAGCCTGCACACGCGGCGAAGATCCTCGAATGGCTGCGCACAGCGAATTGCCTCGTGGAGAACGACTCTCAGTTGTGGATGGGTACACCGGCGGAACGTCAAGCGGACTACTTCAGTGCGCTGGGCGCGAATCCCGATGAGGCGCAGGTGATCATCGGTAGTGTGCATGTCGCGCTACTCGGCGTCGGCGGCATCGGCACCGTGGTCCTAGCGCACCTTGTGTCGGCCGGCGTCAACCGGTACACGCTGATCGACGGCGATATCGTGCAGTCCCACAACCTGAACCGGCAGTTCATCTACGGCCCAGCGGACGTGGGTAGGAGCAAGGTGGACACGGCAGCGGACTGGATCGGGTCCCGAAACCCGTCGGCGGACGTGCGTCGTGAACCGCGGATGCTGACCGGCCGCGCGGATCTGATATCGGTGTTGAGTCAGGACATCACGCTGCTCGTGGTCGCGGCGGACTCGCCTAGCGATATCGGCCTGCACGCCGCGTATGCGTGCCTCGAGACGGACACTACGTTGATCGGCGCAGACTGTGGGTTGCGGACGGCCAGTTGGGGACCGCTGCTGGAGCCCGCCGATATTCCGGCCTATGTGGCGGAGCTGGAGAGTGCGCGCGCCGCCTTACCCGTGCCGCCCGCGACACGGCCCATGACGGCCTCGTTCGGACCGACGAATGCAATCGCGGCGTCCTATCTGGCCAAGGACATCCTGCACTGGCTCGCAGGACTACCCGTGGCGTCGCACAGGAGGAAGGTGGTCATCGACATCGACTCCGGGACCATCGACGCTCAGGGGGCGGGCTTGCGCGCCCGCACGGAGAACGCATGAGGCGCTGCCGGGATGTCGCTGTGGACGTATTCGTCATGGGCCCGCTCCCGCAGCCACGGGTAACAGCCGTAGGGGCTGTAGTCGAACTCGTGTAGCCACTCAATGGTCAACCCGGCGCTCGCCACCGCCGTGACGATGTCGCCGAGTGTGTGGATCCACTGGTACAGGGTGTGGGTGGATTGGTCGGCCTCTGGGTCGGCGTAGCTCACCTCGCCGTCGAGTACGAGGGGTTTGCGTTCGGAGTCGAAGTATGGGAACTCGAACCTGGTGCCGGTGTCCTCGTCGAACATGTCCAGCAGGGGGTGGAACTCCACCAGATAGAGGATGCCGCCGGGCTTCAGAAGCGCCGCAGCGGCCGATGCCCACTGTTGAAGCTCAGGTAGCCAACTCAGCACCCCATAGCTGCTGTATACGACGTCGAACGAGTCGAGCTGCAATGGTCCGGGCAGTTCGTAGATGTCGCAACAGAGGAAATCGCTGCGGACGCCGATGTCGTCGCTGAGGCGGCGTGCGATGTCGATAGCGACCTCGGAGTTGTCCACGCCGACCGTGTCTGCGCCGAGCCGAGCCCACGACAATGTGTCAAGCCCGAAGTGGCACTGGAGGTGAAGGAGGCGCTTGTTGCGGACATCGCCCATTTCGGATGTCTCGATGCTGCGCAGGCTGGAAGCGCCCGCGACGAACTCGTCGACGTTATAGAACTTGGATTCGAGGTGTATCGGAGCCCAGCTGTCCCACGCGCGTTTGTTCGCTGCCAGCTGATCACGCTCGATGCGAGTGAGAGACATGGTCATCAACTGCCGCGGCAGGACCGGGGTTGCGCCCCCCAACGGCCGGTGGCCTGCGGCGACCAACATCTCACCGGAGCATCGTATGCGATCGATGGGGCGATGTGCCGCCGGATTCCCACCGTGCGGCATGCAGCGGTGAACACCTCCCTCGTCACCGCTGCACGGTCATCTCCTGGCCGCCGTACTCCTTGCGCAGCGTCGTCTTGAGCACCTTGCCGGTGGCGTTGCGGGGCAGTTCCGGCACGTACTCGACCCGGGTAGGGCACTTGAAGTGGGCCAGGCGCTCACGGGCGTAGCTGATCAGATCGTCGCTGGTCGTCTGGGCGCCGTCCTTGAGGGCGACGACGGCGATGGGCGTTTCTCCCCACTTGGCGTGCGGCACACCCACCACCGCGACCTCACGGACTGCCGGGTGGCGATAGAGCACCTGCTCGACCTCGATCGGGTAGACGTTCTCCCCGCCGGTGATGATCATGTCCTTCTTGCGGTCGACCAGCGTGATGAAGCCCTCGTCGTCCATGCGTCCCATATCTCCGGTGTGGAACCAGCCGCCGCGAAACGCCTCGGCCGTCGCCTCGGGCAATCCCCAGTAGCCGACGAAGACGTTCGGGCCGCGGACGACGAGCTCGCCCACCTCGCCGGTGGGCACGTCGCGGTCGTCTCGTCGACGATGCGGGTCTCCACATGGAACACGGCCCGCCCCATCGAACCCGCCTTCTCCTTGACGTGATCGGCGTCGAGAATCGAAACCGTAGGAGCCGTCTCGGTCATGCCGAATCCCTCCTGGAACGGCACGCCCTTTCCCTGGAAGTATTCGAGCACCGGCAACGGGCACGGCGCGCCCCCGGTGACGGCCAGCTCGAGCGCACACAGGTCGTAGGTTTCAAAGCCCGGAACCGTCATCAGCGCGGACCACATCACCGGCAGCAGGAACTGCACGGTGACGCGCTCGCGCGCCATCGTGGCGAGCGTCTTCTCTGGATCGAACGCCGGCAGGATCGCGCTCGTACCACCGACATACAGCAGTGGAAGGGTATGCACCCCGAGCCCCCCGATGTGGAACATCGGCGCGACCGTGACGGTCCGGTCGCCCTCACGGAGCGGGTGGGCCATGACGGTGTTGATCGCGTTCCACAAGAGGTTGTCGTGGGTCAGCATCGCGCCCTTCGGGCGCCCGGTGGTGCCCGACGTGTACATGAGGCAGGACACGTCGCTTCCGGCCACGTCGGTGCCGACGCGCCCGCGGCTCGCCGCTCGCAAGCACCTGTTCGAAGTCTGCGTCGCCGTCGGCGGGCTCGCCGCCGACCACCACTCGGGCGCGCACCCGGACGCCCTCGCCGTCAAGCGCGGCGCGGGCAAGCGAGGACAGGTGACCCGACCACACGAAGACGTCGGCGCCGGAATCGGCCAACACGATAGGTCACCTCAGGTGGGGCCAGCCTGAAGTTGATGGGTACGAACACCGCCCCGAGCTTGGCGGTGGCGAACATCGTCTCCAGGAAGGCGGCGCTGTTGACCAACAAAGCGGCCACTCGGTCGCCCCGACGGACGCCGAGCTCGCGCAGTGCCCGGGCGAGTTGGTCGGTCCGCCGGTCGAACTCGGCGTAGGTGATGCGACTGTCACCGTCCACCAGCGCAATACGGTCTCCGGAGAGAAAGGCCCGTCGAGAGGCCCAGCTGCCGATCCCCCGGGTGTCATTGTCCACCGACATCACCGGACCTTCCTTCAGCTTGCCGGACGTTCTCACGTCCGTCGAGAACCGAACTCAAGCTGACGTTTAACAGTTAACGCCGCCTCGCAGCCGGCATTGCCGAATTGGGTCGATTGGGCGTTTCATCAGCTCGGAGCTGGAATGCATTGCACGGGTGGCCGGGCGTTGGCTAGGCCAGCATCGCCGTGCGCCCGGACGGTGCGCGGAGGTTGTCAGCCGAGCGGCGACGACGCGACCAGCTCGTTTATGCGGTCCTAGTGTGCTGTGAATACCGCTGTCCGGGAGGGTGAACCACCGAGGTGGGTTGCGGGCGGGCGCCAATGCGCGTGGCGATGGTGCGGCTGATGGCATCTGTGACGGCGTGCTCGGCCTCATGAAGGAGCATGTGTCCGGCCATGGGAAGGTGCAGGTGTGTGGCGCCGGGAATGGCGGCGGCAATCTCGTGCGCGTGGGACGGTGGGGTAAGAAGGTCTACACCGCCGCTGAGGACGATCGTCTCCGCGCGGACCGAGCCGAGCGTCGCGGTTTGGTCGAACGACCGCATGCCGGGCAGGAACCCGACGGCGGTGTCCAGGGACGTCGTTGCGGCCAAAGCGGTAGTGAGCAGCCGCACAAGTGTCGAGCGTGCCTGGGCGCCGAACTGCAGCGTCAAAGTGGCGCGCACGGGCTTGGTAAGCAGATGAATGGCGCGTTGAGGCGTGACGGCGGCGAGCCCGCACAGCAAGTCCGTTGCGGGGCTGGCCAGGAGGCGGGCGACGCCGCGCTCGGCGAGTTGGCCGGCGGCCGTCGCGGCGAGGACCAGCCCGTTCGGCTCCACGGGCCGGTCAGCCGAAGGTCGGCCAAGATAGGCGAGCGCGACCATCCCGCCCATTGAGTGTCCCGCGAGGGTGAGTGGGCCGGTCACCCGAAGGGCTGTCAGGACATCGGCGAGGTCTTCGGCGAGTTGCGTGACCGTGTAGGTGCGCTTCGGGGCCGAACCCGACCTGCCATGCCCGCGGTGGTCATAGCTGATGATCCGGATCCGATCGCCCCACTGCCGGGTTAGGTGACGGATCTGGCCAGCCCATGAATCTTTCTCAAGGCAAAGACCGTGCAGGAGGACGATACTGGCTTCGGCGTGGGCGGGTCCCTGGTCCCGCACCGCCAACTGCACGCCGTCACGGACGGTGACGATCCGTTCCGTGGACGCGGGGTACCGAAGTTCGGTGCACTCCGCCCGCGGGTGGCTACGCCGGGAGCTTGGTGCACCCGGAGAGACCGGAGCGCCGGGCGCCGAGGTAGCTGTAGCCATGATGAAATAGTCATGGATTCGGTAGTGGCTCCGTAATTGTCGGGACGCTAGGTTTTCGCCACAGAATGGCAACGGTTTCCTATCCGCTGGGATAGCACTGCGGGCGTGGTGGTCGAATACCGCTTTACCCCGGACCGATCTGCTGAAGACCGTCTCTCACCTGCGATGTCGTGGAGCCGATGACGGAATCGAGTTCGTCCGCCAAGGAGGTTTGACGACCCGCACGAAGACGGAGCACGTCAGCTTCTGCAGTAGTTCACGGATCCGATGTAGGCGACTACGTCAGTACGAGGACCACGGCATAGCCGTCGTGGTCGCCGGTGGTTGTGGTGGCAGTGTCAACCGAATTGTCCAACGGGACCATGCCGCCGTACGTCGCCTGGCCGCTGAAAATGAGCCCCATGGCTAGGGCGGTCCTGGCCATGTTCGACGAGACATACGTGTGTGAGGGTAGCCCGCGGTAGAGACCAAGTTGCTCCGTGCTGAACGCGCCACTCCAGACGAACCCGGTGCTGGTTTCTGCCGGGTCAGGTCCGAATATGCGGCCGTGATCGTTGGGGAATACGAAGAGGTTGTTCGAGTAGCCCAGGAAAAGGCCTCTGGGCCGCTGTCGGTAGGTCACGTCGTCGATCGTGCCGCGAAAGCCGGTGCTGTGTATTGGCTGGGGAGGGAATCCGGACCAGAACATGGCAGCCTGGAGTTTCCTGGAGGCCTGCACGGGAGTCTTCGACGTCGGGTCGACGATGATGACGTTGACCGGCTCCAGGAGCGTCCTGCCGCCGTACGGTTGTCCGCCGTAGTCCGAGATCTGCCCGTTGAACTCCAGCATCCACTTTCCGATGTCGCCGTACACGGTGGGGGCCTCGTCGGCGGGTGCGGGCACCCAAGGAGCGACCGCGGGGTTGGCGTTCGTTAACGCCGGGGTGGGCGAGGCTTGGATGAGCGACATGTTTTCGATCTCGCGGCGAAGCAGCTGCAGGACGCCCTGCACTAATGGCATCGGCGCGATCGGTGAATCACCGGTGCTGCTCGCCGACGGCGAGATGCCGAGGGCGGACAAAACGCCGGAGACCACCGTCGCGACCGGATTCGCCGGCGCCGCCCGGGACTGGGTCGGTGCGTGACGGACCGCGGGAGGGAAATTTCCCGCGGACGTAGGAACCGCGATGGTCGTCGAAGGCGAGGGGGGACCCTTCCGCTCGATCGTGCTCGCGGCGGGCGCAAGTGTCGGATGGCGGGGTTGGACATCATCGCGTACTGCCGCGGTGGCAGCGTCGGCGATACCGCGCACGACAGGATGTACGTCCGCGTCGTCGGAGGCGGTCGGGCCGGCCCGAGTCGGGGCGGCAGGTGGCGTGGCGGCTGCGCGTGAGCGGATCCGCGGTGCGGGACGGTCGCCTGCTTGTGAGGACGGCGACCCACTCGCCGCGGTTGACGCGTGGGGGACCAGGGCCGCCGCGATGTTTCGCGGAACATCGGCAATCAACCCCGGCAGCGAGCCCCGGCCATTGCCGGCGGCATCTTGGTCGCGGTTCGGCCCGCTGCCGAGGTTGCCCCGCCTCATCTTCGGCGCGTTGAATAACCCGGGCTTACGAGGACTGACACCCGGCGAAGCGGCGGTGAGCGTTTCGGTGTCGGCGGGTCCTTCGGCTGTGCCGTCTACCGAAGAATCCGGCGACGACTGCGCAGCAGGACCATCGGTGTTGTCGGTGGGACCTTTGGCGTTGGCTATCCCGGCGCCACCGGCCACGGCCGCCCCGATGCCCAGGGCCAGCGCGAACGAACCGACGCGGCGCACGTACGTTGCCGCGCCCGCCGCCGTCGGCTCGGTGGAATGTCTGTGCCGTGCAGCGATATGCGAAGCGCTGTGCCGGCCCATGGCTATCCCCTTGTCCCCTGCGGATGACGAGACTCTCGCGTGTGTTCCTAGCTGTTTCGGCCGACGAAGTCTATACATATGGACGGCGGCGTGGGCAACGATTCGGGCGCCAACGCGCAGGTCGCGGGCGCACTCAGCAACCGCTTCGAGGTCCGAAGCATAGTGATTCACCAAGTTCCAGTAGGCGACGTCGTCGCCGTGGGCTCGGGTCAGCAGCGCGCGTAGCCGCAGTAGCGTGATGTCGCTTACGGCGTTAAGCCACCCGAGGGCACCACATTTCATAGGGCACAGAGTGCGTGCGCCGAGCATCCCTCGCGATTCGGAACTCAGATCTCACAGAGCAGACTCGGCGGTTTAGCTGTGCTTGACCACCCATTTGTGCGAGCTGAACACGTGGGGACAATCCAAGTCGGTTGTAGACGTGCCGGTTGGTCTCCGAGCGGCACCAGTAAGTCACCGCCAGTCATCCGCAGTAGGTCCCCGCCGGACCGGACGACATTGCAGTAGCGAACTACGGAGACAGGTTGTGCGGGCGCAGGTCAAGATGTTCACCACGAGACACAAGCACCGGGGCTGGATGCGGTGCGGTGGGGAGTGCACAGTGAGAACTACGCATTTCGTGGGCCGTGTCGGCGGTTTGGCTGCGGCTCTGGGTGTGGGTGTCGCGGTATGGATCGGCGCCCCGGTGGCGTCGGCCGACGACATGACAGCGGGCAACTCGTCGAAATCCCCGTCGTCGTCCAGCGAGTCGACTGCAGGCTCGCTGAGATCTGGCGATCAGACCAGGCAGACGCACAAGAAGCGCCGGGTGGAGCGGACTTCGATTTCCTCGCGGGTTGCCGCGGATGACCCTGGTACCTCCACGAATTCCGTTGCGGCGACAAGGCGGAGGCCTGCTCCCTCTACGCAGGGGGACAACGCAGGCGAGCCGGCGACGTCGGATTCTGCAGAGTCTGAGCCTCCAGAGGCGGCGCGGGCCTCGGAATCGGTCCGTGTGGCACCGGTGCTGGCGTCGTCCGAATCGGAGCACCCGTCGGGCGACGACTACGGCGGGTCGATGGCGTCGCCGGTGTCATGGGTGCTGGCCGCGGCCGCCCGTCGTGAGCTCGGCGGCGTCGATGCCGCTCAGCGCGACACTGCGGCCACCGCAGGGGTGACCGTCGTCGGTAGAGTCACCCGCACCGGCCACCAAACGACGTCAGCGGAATTCAACGCCGATGGCAGTCGCGCATCGGTCACCACCTCCAGCATCAACTTGCGTACCGGCACCGTCACCACCCGGGTTTCGGTGTTCGACACCAACACCGGCCGCCAGATCGGCCGCACGCTCACCACCACCACTGGGTCAGCGGTGCTCGACACCACCACGACTTCTGAACACGTTGCCACCACAATCACCCTCGACGGCGAGAGCTCGCCGGTGCTCAACCCAGACGGCACCCGCGCCCTGACCACAACCGGCGTCACCGACTCGACCACCGGCGCCAAGACGACGCTGGTGACGGTGTATCGACACAGCGACTGGCAGCCAAGTCGGCGGCATCACCAGCCTCACCGGCGAAATGTGGACCGCACCGGTGCTATTCGGCGCCGACGGCGCTCACGCGCTCATCACCACGGCCACTTATGACGGGCGCACCTCCACCAACACCATGCTGTACTCAACGATCGACACCGACACCGGCTTCAAGGCCGGAACCACACTGGCCCTCACCGGCTACCCGGTGGCGTCACCGGTGTTCAGCAATGAAGGCAAGCATGTGGTCTTCACAACCTACGACGTGAATGGCAACACGTACACAACCCAAGTGGGGGTGATCGACACCACCAACGGCACTCAAATCGGCAGCACGCTTGCCTTTTCCGGCGTAGGAGGGCAGTACTCTCCGATCTTCAGCGACGACGGCGCCCGCGTCCTGATCCTGAACAGTGCCAGCGAACCGCCCAAGTCCTTCAGCACCCGGGCGTCGGTGGTCAGCACGATCACAGGGGCCCAGATCGGGAGGACACTCACCTTCGCCGGCAGCGCCTCAGGGGTGCTGAGTGCCGATGGCGCCCACGCCCTGATCATCGCCGTCACCCCCCACTGGCTCACGCTCAGCTCGACCACCCGAGTCTCGATCCTTCGGATTGCCTAGCCGACGCCGGGCGGCCCGTACCGTCCCTGGCCACGGTCGGCAGTCAGCCCGGCAGACGTGTCCGGTTGAACATCACGCGGATCGACGGTCAAACCATGGTCAAGAGTGTTCGCTGACGTGCGACAGAACTAGATTGCCGCAACGACCACGTGTGCCAGAAGGTCGACGACATACTGACCACCGGGTCCGAGCTAGGCCATGGTTGTACGAGCACTCGCGGCTGACGACGCCGATCTCCACAAGGGTGATCGGGTGACGGTCGATTCGATCACAACCCACGCCTTTCGACGATGTCGCGGTACGCATTCGGACGTTCAAACGGCCACATGTGCTGTTCGTGCGCACACAGATATTTTGGCTTCGCGAATCGCAGCGGATTCCCGCGTTGGACAGTTCCGTCAGCGACTGGGCCGGGCCTGCAGGCGTGCGATGATCTCGGCGCGCACGGCCGAGCGGCGTGCCTTGCCTGCGTCGTCGCGCAGCGGGCTGTCGACGAACTCCACGGTGTGCGGCACCTTGTAGTCAGCGATGCGCTCGCGCAGGAACTCCGTCACCGTCGCCTCGTCGAGGGCTGTGGCTTCTGGGGTTCTGGCGGCCTGCACGAGGGCATACGGCACCTGACCGAGATCCTCGTGGGGCACGCCGACGACGAGGCAGGACAACACATCTGGGTGTACGGACAGCGCGGACTCGATCTCCGCCGGGTACACGTTGCGACCGCCGTCGGTGAACATGTCGACCCGACGGTCACTCAGGTAGAGGTATCCGTCCTCGTCGAAGTAGCCGAGATCGCCGAGCGAATCCCATCCGTCGCGGGTCTTGGCCGTCGCACCGACGTAGCGGTACGTCGGCGCGTCGCCCGGTGTGGGACGCATGTAGATCTCGCCGACCTCGCCGGGCGCGCATTCCCGGCCGTCATCGTCGAGCACCTTCATCTCGCCCGCCACCACGGGTCCGACCGACCCGCGATGCGTCAGCCACTGTTCGCCGGTGATGAACGTCACCGCCTGCAGTTCGGTACCGGTGTACAACTCACAGACGACCTCGGGGCCGAGCAGCTCGATCCATGCCTCTTTGATCGCTGGCGGGCACGGAGCGCCCATATGCCAGAACACACGTATCGACGACAGGTCGAAGGCTTCCTGACCGGCGCGGTAGACGGGAAGGAGCCGTTGCATGACCGTGGGCACCGTCGCCAGGAACGTCACCCGGTGCTCAGTGACTAGGCGGAGGAACTCGTTCGCCTCGAAATGTGGCATCACGACTATGTGGTGGCCCATCAGCAAACCCGCCGTCGTGAAGTTGAACCCGGTGCTGTGGCTCATCGGCACCGACACCAGCTGCACATCGCCTTCCTCCGCGCCAACGCTGGCTCCGGCTGCTGCGGGCCTCCGGCTGTCGCCGCCTGCCTCGATCAGCTTGGGCCGACCCGTGCTGCCACCCGATGCCATTGCCTTCCATACCGGCGAAACCGCTTCCGGTAGCGGCGCATCGGACAGTCCCGGATCGGGTCTGAAACCAGTGGGCACATTTGGGGATTTGCCTCGCGGATCCGCCCGGCCGACCACCAGCGCCGATGGGCGTAACTCGCGGATCGCCTCGAACTCGGCGTCCGGCAGCCGCGCCGACAACGGCTGGGGAACCGCACCCAGCTTCCAGCAGGCAATGGTCGCTTGAAGGAACTCGATCGAGTTGGGTAGCACGATGGTGACGTAGTCGCCGACGCCGACGCCGAGTTCCTGATAGGCGCGGGCCAGCCGGTTGGTCGTCGCGTCGAGTTCGGCGCGCGTCAGCGTCCGGCCGTCGCAGGTGACGGCGGGCGCGTCGGGGGCAAGCTCGGCAAGCGCCGAAATCTGGCTTCCGATCGGCGGGGTCGGCTCGCCCATCTCACTAGCCCCCATGACGTTCGAAGATCGTGCCGGGTTATGGATCAATATCGTATCGATCTGCTCCCGGGTGACGGCGGTGTCGCCCGAATGGCGCTGAACGCTGTCTTGGAATAGACGACATACGAAAGTCTGAAAGCGAGAGTCTGAACACTTCGTGTCGGAGATGGCACGGCGATATGGCGGACATCGTTGACCTGCGGTGAAACGATAGTGACGTGGACCCCAGCGGGGATGATGGCGGTGGACTGACCGCGACGGGGCTGCCGTGTGGGTCGTGCGGCACCGAACTGCCGCCCAACTCCAAGTTCTGTAACGAATGCGGGGCACCGCTCACACAGGCCACTCGATCGGCTGAGTACAAGCAGGTGACGGTGCTGTTCGCCGATGTTGTTCATTCGATGGACATTGCCGCGACGGTGGAACCAAATCGACACGGCGAGAGTAGGAGTCAGGCACTCAGAAGGACTCAATCATGGTGAGCGGAGCAGAGGAGGCCAGTATGGAAAGACGCCGCGTCCGCGTGGGATGCCAGGTGATTGCGATAACGCCGGTATGGGGCCTGCGGGCGAACGTCATTCTGGCGCGGTTGCTGGGTGCGGACGACATCTGGATGGGTGACCATGCCAAGTCATTGTTCCCTCAAGCGGCATGGCGGCCCGCGCTGTCACCAATGGCGCGGTTCATTCCCTCACTAGATGCCTACCTCGACCCCACCGTCACCATCGCGCGCACTGTGGGCCGCTTCGGACCACCGATGGGCACGGCTGTGACCGATCCGCTGCGCCGAACCCCTGCCGACCTCGCGAGGGTATGGATGTCGTTGCACCACTTGTCGGGGGGTCGAGTGGTGTTTGGGATTGGCTCCGGTGAGCGGGAGAACACCGAGCCGATTGGATTGGTCCTAGACGCGCCAGTAAGTCGCCTAGAGGACGCGCTCGTGGCCATTCGCGCCGCTTGGTCTTCAAGCGGTGAACCGCTGACTCATTCAGGCAAGTTCCATCAATGGAATGACGCAATCTTCGCCCTGCCCAAGCGCCGTGGGACGACGCCACCGATTTGGGTCGCTGCGCAGGGTCCGCGCGCCTGCAGGGTCGCAGGCCAGCACGGCGACGGCTGGATTTTCATCGCTTACTCTGGTTTCGATGCCTGGCTTGCATCCACTAGGCAAGTAGTCGCCGGAGCAGAGGCGGCTGGGCGCAATCCTGATTCGCTCGTCCGCAGCGTGTTCGTGGCCCCATTGCTGGCGCGCAACCAATCGTCGGCGGAGGAGATGGCGCGGCAACCGATGGTCCAAGCGTCAGCACTGATCTACCCCGGCAAGGCGTGGGCGGCTGCCGGGGCCACCCACCCGTTCGGCGCTGATTTTGCCGGAGTTTCAGAATTCGATCCGGTCGAACTGCAAGCTGAACGGCTTGCGCGGCACGGCAAACAGATAACCGCTGAGCTAATCCGAAAGCTCTTCCTCTTCGGTACAGCAGAGGAAGTACTGTCTTCCCTTCGGCCGTATGTCGACCACGGCGTCAACCATTTCATCATCTACAGCTACGCATATGCACTGAAACCGTCCGTGGCAGCGGGCTACCTTCTTGAGCAACGTCGTCTGATGCGGCGGCTCAAAAAGCTCACGCCGGGTGCTTTCAGGGCGAACTAGCCACCACCCGGGCAATCCCAGAACGTCACCGACACTTCACGACGACATGTCACCCGACGCGGTGTCACCGCCGAGCCGTGTCCATGAGAAAGAGACTGCCTTACGTCCTGGCTCAAGCAGCTGCCGAGTTGGCCAACTTGCGCACCGCGTTTCGGTGGACCGCCGACCACGGCGACCTCTGTCGGCGGCAGCCACCGTCGCCACGCACGCGGGGTTCCTCGGTTATCTGGTCGAATATACGAGCCGATAGCGTGGGCCGAAGAGATCATCGAACCCGCCTGGGCCCTCGAGCATCCCGGCTCGTGCGATGCGAAGTGGCCGAGATGAGGTCGCCGACCTGTACGTGTGAGCCATGATGCCGCCGAGCGAGGACCTTCTGCCCTGTTCGTCGAAACCGAAGCCGGTCCGTAGAGGTCGGTGCCACCACTTTCGCTCGGGGCGATCGGGGCGTTGCAGGAGTGGATGGGGCGTTCGCGGTCCTGGGCATTTACGAATACGGCAGGGCGAGCCATCACGGCACAACTGCGTAGTGACATCAACCAGCCTGGGCCGCAACCTCGAAATGCGAGATCGTGGTCTCGCGATCGACGAGGTACTCGTCATCCTCGGGATAGAACACGGCGGCCTCGATGTCGGTTCCTGCAAACCCGATGATGGCTGCCCGTGATTCCCACCAACTGACCGTCAGGACTTCGGTTCGACCATCTCCCAGGTCTTGCGTCCACATCTGGCAGCCGAGATTGCCCGGCGTCGCCGCATACTCACGCAAACCGGTGCCGGTGATGTAGGCGACGTAGGCGTTCGCCTGCTCGGTCCGAACCCAGCCTCGCCACATCCGAGCAATCATGACCATCTCCTCGACGACGCCGGGTCTCTCAAGTATGCGGCGAGGACACACCGGGGAGGTGTTCGAAAAAGTTCGAACAGCGTTCTCGCTGGTCAAACTGGAGCCGATGACGGGAATCGAACCCGCGTATTCAGCTTGGGAAGCTGATGTTCTGCCATTGAACTACATCGGCATGTTCAAACACGAAGGCTAACACCCAGCGTTCTACCTCTCGTGGAGGTGCCTGGGCGCTGCTGCCAACTCGACTTGGAGTGGATTCAGCGCCCCGGCGCGTGCGGTTCTCGACCACATCAAGAACGTCGGAGTCGGTGGCTGCGACCCGGAGGGGAGAACGGCTAATGCTCATCGGATCTCGTTGTTGCTCTGTGCGTTTCGCTGTAATCGGATGCCGACGTCGATGCCGAGGTCAGAAGGATCACCACCAGGCTCGGCAACGCCCAGCGCCGCGCCAGACCTCCGACTACGCTGCTGACATTCAGTTGACATCGCACTGGACCGGGGGCCTCGATGAAACGTTCCATCACACGCAGAGCGGCCATCGCCGGTGCCGCAACCCTCGTCGGCGCTGCGCTGTCGGCGGCCTCGGCCGGTGCCACCCCCGCCGAGGGCGACATCGAGAGGACCGAACTGGCCACCGGAACGACCAGCACGCCCGTCGTGATCGTCTCCGTCGGGCAGCCGACCACCCTGTACGTCCAGGATCTCGTGCTCAAGGGCGTCGCCAGCAGCGGCTGGCACACCCACTCCGGACCGGAGTACACCGTGATCGACGAAGGGACCGCCGTCGTCCAGTCCGCGCCCGACTGTGCGCCGGTCGCCTATCAGGCGGGCCAGGCGGTCTTCATCCCCGCCGGAGTTCCACACGTCGTGCGCAGCGAGGGCCCGGCCGACGTCCACGCTGTCGTCACGTACACGTTGCCCGCGGACCGTCCCGTCCGCGACGACGCACCCGCCGCCTGCCCCTGACAGGGCTGCCGACGGCTACGCTCGTGCGGTGCTGCTCTCCGACCGCGATCTCCGGGCCGAAATCGAGGCCGGCAGGCTCGGAGTCGACCCGTTCGATGACAGCCTGATCCAGCCGTCCAGCGTCGACGTCCGCCTCGACAATCTCTTCCGGGTCTTCAACAACACCCGCTACACCCACATCGACCCCGCCGTGCGCCAGGACGACCTGACGACGCTCGTCGAGCCGAAAGTGGACGAGCCGTTCGTCCTGCATCCGGGCGAGTTCGTGCTCGGGTCGACGCTGGAACGCTGCACGCTGCCCGACGACCTGGCCGGTCGGCTGGAAGGCAAGTCCTCGCTGGGCAGGCTCGGTCTGCTCACCCACTCGACGGCCGGATTCATCGACCCGGGATTCTCCGGGCACATCACGCTCGAGCTCTCGAACGTCGCCAACCTGCCCATCACGCTGTGGCCCGGCATGAAGATCGGCCAGCTCTGCCTGCTGCGTCTGACCAGCCCGGCTGAGCATCCTTACGGAAGCGCCCGGGCCGGCTCCAAATACCAGGGTCAGCGCGGTCCGACGCCGTCGCGGTCATATCAGAATTTCATCAAGTCCAGCTGACTTTCGAAGCCCCCCGGTAACCGGACGAAAACGTCACTGACGAGTCGTCGGTTGCGCGGGTAAGGTCGGAGATCACCGGCGCCATCGCGCATCCGTGCCGTCGCGTTCCGGCCAGGTCTTCACCGCGGTCAGCTAACAGCGTCAGATGTAACGCGTGAGCTGCTCATACCGATGAAGTACTAGTTGTCGGCTCGTTGTGCGTGGATGGGTAGTGGCGGCGTATACGGTGTAGCAAACATTTTGGAGGGGTCAGTGGACATCGTACTAGGTGTGTCGATGACGCCTACGACGGTCCGTATGGTGCTGGTTGAAGGTGAAAAGGCCGACGGCATCACTGTTGATCATGACGTGTTCGAGGTTGCGCCCGAAGGCGGCTCAGCAAACGTCGCCGACCAGGTCGTCGCAGCCGTTCTCGGTACCAAGGAGAGCGCGCAATCCGGGGGTCATCACCTCAAGTCGATCGGTGTCACGTGGAGTGACCACGCCGAGGCGTCCGCCCTGCGCGACGCTCTGAGCGCCCACGACATCGACGACGTCATGCTCGTGTCCGAGGGGCACGCCGCCGCCGCGCTGGCACAGGCCGTCGGGCGTGCCGTCGGCTACGACACCACCGCGCTGCTGTTCGTGAATCGGGACACCGCGACCCTGTCGGTCGTGCGGACCGACGACGGCTCGGTGGTCAAGGTGCTCAGCCGTACGTTGCACAGTGCCGACGCGATGGCCGTGCTGACCGAGATGGCCGAGGCCGTCGCCGCGCAGGATGCGCCGCCGCAGGGCATGTTCGTCGTCGGCTCCGGCGTCGACGTCAGCTCGGTGAAGGCGCACCTGGAGCACCTGGTGTCACTACCGGTCAATGCACCCGATGACGCGGAGTTGGCGCTGGCCCGAGGGGCCGGCCTGGCATCGGCCGCGGCGCCGGCCTTCGAAGCGTCCACGGTCGGCCTGGCGTACTCCCAGGACCCGGACGGCACCACGGCGGGTTCGGTGTATGCGGGCCTGGCCGGATCGGAGACCCAGCTGGCGCCGGTGACTGCCGAAGCCGCCGACGACCTGGTCGACGAATACGCGCCGACCGAGGCCCGCGCGGCCGAGGAGGAGCGCAAGCCGTTCCTGCTCGTCGGTAGCGCACTGACGTCGGTCTTCGTGATCGGCGTTGTGGCATTGGTCATCTCGTTGGCCATCAGCATCCGGCCGACCGCCGACCAGCGCCCCAGCCCGGCCGAGGCGGTGATCGTGCCCAGCAGTCAGGTTCCGGCGCCGGCACCTGTGCAGGAGGCCGTGCAGCCGATCGCCCCGCCGTCGTCGGCTGAGACGATCAAGCCACCGGTGCCCGTCGTGCAGCAGGCGCCCGCCCAGGCGCCGCGCACCGTGTACGTCGAGCAGGCCCCGGCCGCTCCCGCTCCCGCTCCCGCCGCGCCGGCCCCGGCACCCGCGCCTGCTCCCGCTCCGGCGGCGCCGCCACCGGTCGTCGCTCCCGTGGTTGTGCCGCCACCGGTGATCGTGCTGCCGCGGCAGTATCCGCGGTGGGAGCCGCCGGAGAACAACTGGACCTGGCCGCCGAGCAAGCCGGAAGCGCCGCAGGAACCCGAAGAGCCCGAGTCGCCGTGGACACCGCCGTGGCGACCACCCAAGCCCCAGGAACCCCAGGTGCCTCAAGTCCCGCAGGTGCCGCAGTGGCCCGGCGCCGGTTCGGGCAGTGGGTCCGGGTCAGTATCCGGCCCGGGCGCCTCGGGCGGCAGCAGCAGGGGATCCGCGGACTACGGCAGCGGCTCGAACGGATCCGGTTCCTCGCGTGGCGGCTCGGGCAGCAGAGTGCCCGGCGACGTCAACGGCGACGGCTGCTTCCTGGTCTTCTGCGCCCCCGGCGGCGGCCGCGGCTAGCATTCGTCATCTGCCGTTGGTCTGGTGCTCAGTGTCGCGTAGCGATTAGCTCATCGCGCTTGCATATAGAGGCAGTATGCAATGCACCGTCTTCGGCACGGGATACCTCGGCGCGACCCACGCGGTCGGGATGGCCGAGTTGGGTCATGACGTCATCGGTGTCGACATCGACCCGGGCAAGGTCGCAAAGCTCTCCGGTGGGGATGTTCCGTTCTACGAGCCCGGGCTTCGGAAAATGTTGCAGCGCAACATCGACGAGGGCCGGCTGCGTTTCACCACCGACTACGCGGAGGCGGCGGAGTTCGCCGACGTGCATTTCCTCGGTGTAGGCACCCCGCAGAAGAGGGGCGAGTACGGCGCCGACCTGCGCCATGTGTACTCCGTGATCGACATGCTCGTGCCGCTGTTGCGACGTCCTGCCGTGATCGTGGGCAAGTCGACCGTGCCGGTGGGTACGGCAGCCGAGCTGTGCAGCCGCGCCGAGCTGCTCGCCCCCGAACGGGTCACCGTCGAGGTGGCCTGGAACCCGGAGTTCCTGCGCGAGGGTTTCGCCATCCAGGACACCCTGCACCCCGATCGCATCGTCCTTGGTGTGCAACGGGATTCGTCACTCGCCGAGCCCGCGATGCGCGCGCTGTACGCACCGATTCTCGACGACGGGGTCCCGTTCCTGCTGACCGACCTGCAGACCGCCGAGCTGGTGAAGGTATCCGCCAATGCCTTCCTCGCGACGAAGATCTCGTTCATCAACGCGATCTCGGAGGTTTGCGAGGCTCGCTGACGCCGACGTCACCCTGCTCGCCGACGCGCTCGGCTACGACGACCGTATCGGCCGCCGATTCCTCAACGCAGGCCTCGGCTTCGGCGGTGGCTGTCTGCCCAAGGACATCCGCGCGTTCATGGCCCGTGCCGGTGAGCTCGGCGCCAACCATGCGCTGACGTTCCTGCGGGAAGTCGACAGCATCAACATGCGCCGCCGCACCAGGATGGTGGAACTGGCGACCAGCGCGTGCGGCGGTTCGCTACTGGGCGCGAACGTGGCCGTTCTCGGCGCAGCCTTCAAGCCGGAGTCGGACGACGTACGTGACTCCCCGGCGCTCAACGTGGCCGGCATGCTGCAGCTCAACGGGGCCACCGTCAACGTCTACGACCCGAAGGCGATGGAGAACTCGCGGCGGGTCTTCCCCACCCTCAACTATTCGACGTCCGCGGTGGAGGCCTGCGATCGGGCCGACGCGGTGCTGGTGCTGACCGAGTGGGACGAGTTCGTGGCGAATGCGGCCCGATGAGCTGGCCGACATCGTGAACGCCAAAGTGATTGTCGATGGCCGCAATTGCCTGGACGCCACGCTATGGCGTGAGGCGGGCTGGCGGGTCTACGCACTGGGCCGGTCGTCCTGACTTTCCCCGGCGGGGATCACTACGCTTGAGAGATGGCAGCCGATCTGCAGCAACGAATCCGGTGGCTGGCCCTGCACGGCGTGATCCGCGGGCTGTCCGCGGTCGGCGCCCGCCGCGGCGGGGACCCGCAGGCCCGGTTGATCGCCGACCCCGACGTGCGCGACGATCCGGCGGCGTTCGCCGACGAACTGCGCGACCAGGGGCCGCTCATTCGGTGCCGCGCGGTCGCTGCTGACGTTCGACCACCAGGTGGCCAACGAGCTCCTGCGCTCCGACGACTTCCGCGTCTCGTCGCTCGGCGCCGGCCTGCCCGCGCCATTGCAATGGATCAACCGCAAGACCCACCCCGGTCTACTGCATCCCATCGAGCCGCCGTCACTGCTGTCGATCGAACCGCCCGACCACACCCGCTGCCGCAAGCTGGTGTCCTCGGTGTTCACCCCCAGAGCCGTCGCCTCGCTGCGCGAACGCGTCCAGCGCACCGCCGACGCAATCCTCGATCACCTCGACGGGGAATCCGGCGCGGTGGACGTGGTGTCGCGGTACTGCTCGCAGCTACCGGTCGCGGTGATCAGCGACATCCTGGGCGTGCCGGAGAGCGACCGCCAGCACATCCTGCACTTCGGCGAACTCGGGGCGCCCAGTCTCGACATCGGGCTGTCCTGGCAGCAGTACATGCAGGTGAACGAGGGCATCGTCGGCTTCAACAGCTGGCTGGGCGGCCATCTGCAGGAGCTGCGCCGCAACCCGGGCGAGGATCTGATGAGCCAGCTGATCCAGGCCAGCCAGGCCGCAGCCGAAGGTGCGCGACTGTCGGAACGTGAACTGCAGGCCACCGCCGGCCTGGTGCTGGCCGCCGGCTTCGAGACCACCGTGAACCTGCTGGGAAACGGCATCCGGATGCTGCTGGACACCCCCGGGCACCTGGATACCCTGGCGGCCCGCCCGCAGCTGTGGCCGAACGCCGTCGAGGAGATCCTGCGGCTGGACTCGCCGGTGCAGATGAGCGCACGGATCGCCCGCAGCGACGTCACCGTCGCCGGTACCGCGATCAAGCGCGGCGAATTCGTCATCATCCACCTGGCCGGGGCCAACCGTGACCCCAAGGTGTTCGACGATCCGCACCGCTTCGACATCGAGCGGGACAACGCGGGCAGGCACCTGTCGTTCTCCGGCGGCAGGCATTTCTGCCTGGGCGCCGCGCTGGCCCGCGCCGAGGGCGAGGTCGGGCTGCGGACGTTCTTCGAGCGCTACCCGGATGCCCGGCTGGCCGGAGAGGGCAGCCGGCGCGACACCCGGGTGCTGCGCGGTTGGTCAACCTTGCCGATCACGCTTGGGAAGGCACGTGCCGCGCTAGGTTCATGAGTGTGGACTTCCGAGCAGCCCTGCTCGAGCAGACTCGAGCGTTCGGCGACCTGATCAGAACGGGAGACCCCGCGACGCCTGTTCCGACGTGCGGGGACTGGACCCTCAAGCAATTGTTCCGGCATGTCGGACGCGGAAACCGTTGGGCCGCACAGATCATCATCGACCGTCGAAGTCAGCCACTGGATCCGCGCGACGTGCGCGACGGCAGGCCACCCGAGGACCCCGACGAGGCGATCGACTGGCTCAACTCCGGGGCGCAGCTGGTCATCGACGCGGTCGACCGGGTGGGTTCCGACGCCAGGGTGTGGACGTTCCTCGGGGCCCGACCGGCAGGATGGTGGATTCGGCGACGCCTGCACGAGGTGACCGTGCACCGAGCCGATGCGGCGCTGGCGCTCGGAGCGGCATTCGAGATGACTCCCGAGCTGGCCTCCGACGCCATCAGCGAATGGGTCGAGCTGATGGCGAATCAAAAGCACGCGAACCCGGCGCTCGATCGTGGGCAGAAGCTGCATCTGCACGCCTCCGAGGACAAACTGGGCCCGACCGGCGAGTGGACCATCGTCCACGACGACGACGGTCTGTGGTGGTCGCACAACCACGACAAGGGTGACGTCGCATTGCGTGGGCCGGCGACGGATCTCCTGCTGGCGCTGACCCGGCGGCGCACCGTCGCCGATCTCGGCGTCGACGTATTCGGCGACGCTAGGCGTGTGGGATCGGTGGCTGGAGCGTACCGACTTCTAGGGTGGCACTCTTCGGAGAAGGACAAACAGCGTAGTTTCGCGATCATGACCACTTCGGAACTGGCCACCGTCCTCGCCTGGCACGACGCCCTCAACGACGGTGATTTCGACACCCTGCTCGCCCTGTCCAGCGACGACATCGAGATCGGTGACGCCGATGGCGCCGCCCAGGGGCATGCGGCCCTGCGCGAGTGGGCGCAGGAACTCGACGCCAAGGCCGAGCCAGGCCGGATCTATGTCAACGACGGGGTGGTCGTCGTCGAACAGCAGATCGTCTCGGTTACCGGGGAGACCGGTGCGGGCGCGTCAGCTTTCCGCGTGGTGCATGATCACGTCACCTCCGTGTTCCGGCACGACGACCTGGCCGCCGCGCTGGCCGCGACCGAGCTGACCGAAGCGGATCTGACCGGCTGATGCGCGGGATCATCCTGGCCGGCGGATCGGGCACCCGGCTGTACCCGATCACGATGGGCGTCAGCAAGCAGTTGGTGCCCGTCTACGACAAACCGATGATCTACTACCCGCTGTCCACCCTGATGATGGCGGGTATCCGCGACATCCTGGTGATCACGACGTCGGACGACGCTGCGGGCTTTCACCGTTTGCTCGGCGATGGATCCGATCTCGGCATCAACCTGACCTACGCGGTCCAGGACCAGCCCGACGGCCTCGCGCAGGCGTTCGTGATCGGTGCCACCCACATCGGATCCGATTCCGTCGCACTGGTGTTGGGCGACAACATCTTCTACGGACCCGGCCTGGGAACGAGCCTGAGCCGCTTCCAGAACGTCAGTGGCGCAGCAATTTTCGCTTACTGGGTGGCCAATCCGTCGGCCTACGGTGTCATCGAGTTCGACGCCGACGGCACTGCGTTGTCGCTGGAGGAGAAGCCCGCCACGCCGAAGTCGCAGTACGCGGTGCCGGGCCTGTACTTCTACGACCACGAGGTCGTCGACATCGCGCGGTCACTGCGCAAGTCGGCCCGCGGCGAGTACGAGATCACCGAGATCAACCAGACCTACCTCGAGCAGGGCCGACTGGCCGTCGAGGTGCTCGCGCGCGGCACGGCGTGGCTGGACACCGGCACCTTCGACTCGCTACTCGACGCCAGCGATTACGTGCGGACGATCGAACGCAGGCAGGGACTCAAGATCAGCGTGCCCGAGGAGGTCGCCTGGCGGGTCGGCTTCATCGACGACGACGCGCTCGCCGCCCGGGCGCAGCCGTTGCTCAAGTCCGGTTACGGCGCTTACCTGCTGGAACTGCTGCAGCGGTAGCCGAGCGGGCTGAACGGGCCGAGCCTGTACCCACCACCACGATTCGACCACCTTCGGCCCTCACCGCGCACCCGGTGATGCTTCGTGGTGCGGTGTCGCGAGCACTGCGGCGATGCCCGTGGTCAGCGGCACCGACAGCGCCAGCGCGATCCCGCCCACCGCGGAGCGGGCGATCTCGATGGCCACGCTCTCACTGGTGAGCACGTCAGCCAGCGACCGGTTGGCGACGCTGAAGAGCAACAGCAGCGGCAGCGCGCTGCCTGCGTAGGCCAGCACCAGGGTGTACACCGTGCTGGCGATGTGGTCGCGGCCGACCCGCATCGCGCCGCGAAAGATGGTGCGGCGGCTGCTGTTCTCGATACCGGCGAGTTCGAACACCGTCGAGGCCTGGGTGACGGTGACATCGTTGAGCACACCCAGCGAGCCGATGATGAAGCCCGCCAGCAGCAGCCCGGTGATCGACACGTTGCCCAGGTAGGCGGCGACCTCGTTGTTCTGGTCCTCGGACAGGCCGGTCAGATGGGCCAATTCGATTGCCCCCCAAGACAGCACCGCCGCCAGCAGCAGCGAGGCCAGCGTCCCGAGCAGCGCCGCGCTGGTACGCAGGCTCACGCCGTGGGCGAGGTAGATCACCGCGTACAGGATGGCCGCGGACGCGACCACCGCGACCGGAACGGCGGGCGCGCCGTCGCGCAGCGCCGGGAGCAGGAACACGACGAGCACCCCGAACGCGACGACAATGCCGACCAGGGCGCGAAGCCCCCGCCATCGGGCCACCGCGACGATCACCACCGCGAACACGGCGGCCAGCGCGACCAGCGGCCACGTCCGCTCGTAGTCGTAGAACGCATAGGTCGTGGTGCCGGCATCGTCGACCTGCCTGCTGAGGCGGATGTGGTCGCCGACCGCGAGGCTGGGCTGGCCGGGGCCGCCGCCGAACTCCAGCAGCGTGCTGGCCCCCGCGTTGGGCCCGGAGTCGATGGCCACCAGCGTGTGGACGCACGGCGCGCCGTCCGCCTCGGCGGGGGGCGGAACGGCGGTCAGCACCGCGCCGGCCGACGGGCTCCCGCATGCCGCGGCACCGCTGGACACCACATGACCCGCCTCGGTGGTCACCGCACCGCCCGCGGCATTCTGGAACGGCAGGGGGATCTCCGCCTTCACACCGCTGGGCCACAGCAGCGCCGCACCGGCCAGCACTGCGACGCCGCACGAGATCAGGAGTCCGACGACGATCTTGGCGGCGAGTGGCCCCAGCGGTGACGGACCGTTCATAGAGTGGTGTGAGTGGGCCACCCGCACAGGGTAGAGCGCATGAAGCTGGCTGGCGGGTGTGAAGGCATCGCCACGCTCGGCCGCGAGAGCCGGCTCCCTACTGGCGGTAGCTGACCAAAAAGTTGCCCAGTCGTTCGATCGCTTTCGCCAGATCACGCGCCCACGGAAGCGTCACGATACGAAGGTGATCCGGTGTCGGCCAGTTGAAGCCGGTGCCCTGGGTCACCAGGATCTTCTCCTGTAGCAGCAGGTCGAGGACGAGCTGTTCGTCATCGGCGATGTCGTAGACCTCGGGGTCCAGGCGCGGGAACGCGTACAGCGCACCTTCGGGTTTCACGCACGACACCCCGGGAATCTCGTTGAGCTGTGTCCACGCCACATCGCGCTGCTCGAGCAGCCGACCGCCGGGGAGCACCAGGTCGTCGATGCTCTGGTGGCCGCCCAGGGCCACCTGAATCGCATGCTGGGCAGGCACATTCGGGCACAGCCGCATGTTGGCCAGCAAGCTGATGCCTTCGATGAAGCTGGTCGCGTGTTCCTTGGGGCCGGTGATGACGAGCCAGCCGGAACGGTAGCCCGCGACCCGGTAGGCCTTGGACAGGCCGTTGAACGTCAGCGTCAAGATGTCAGGCGCTACGCTCGCCGTCGCGATGTGCTCGGCATCGTCGTAGAGGATCTTGTCGTAGATCTCGTCGGCGAGCAGCATCAGCTCGTGCTTGCGGGCCAACTCGGCGATCTGGGTGAGGACCTCGCGGGGATACACCGCGCCCGTCGGGTTGTTCGGGTTGATCACGACGATCGCCTTGGTGCGGTCGGTGATCTTGGACTCCAGGTCCGCGATGTCGGGCTGCCAGCCCCGCGTCTCGTCGCACAGGTAGTGCACGGGGGTGCCGCCGGCCAGCGACGTCGATGCCGTCCACAGCGGGTAGTCCGGAGCGGGAATGAGAACCTGGTCGCCGTTGTCGAGGAGGGCCTGCAGTGTCATCGTGATCAGCTCGGAGACGCCGTTGCCCAGATAGACGTCGTCGATGTCGAAGCGTGGGAACCCGTCGACGAGCTCGTAGCGGGTGAACACGGCACGGCGTGCGCTGACGATGCCCTTGGAGTCGGAATAGCCCTGCGCGTACGGCAGCGCCTGGATGATGTCGCGCATGATCACGTCGGGCGCCTCGAACCCGAACGGCGCCGGGTTGCCGATGTTGAGCTTGAGGATCCGGTGTCCCTCGGCCTCCAGGCGTGACGCGTGTTCGTGCACGGGTCCGCGGATCTCGTACAGGACGTCCTGCAGCTTGCTCGACTGCATGAATGTGCGCTGCCTGCCGTGCTGACCGGTGCTGTGAAACGGCAAGTGCGAAGTGCTCATGCGCACCATCGTCGCATCGCTGTCCAATGAAATAGGAATCGATATTGCAATCAGGGCCGTACTGAGACCCGGACAGCGACCCTCAGCGCAGTTTCGACGAGCTCCGGATCGCGCCCGGCTATTTCCTGCCCGGGCGGCGCGCGCCCTTGGCGATGCCGAGGCCCTTCACCGGCGGCTCGTCGCCCACGACTCGGGCCTCGCCGTTGCCCGAACCAGTCGTCGGCGCTGCCGGCGTGGGCTCAGCAGCCGACTCGGCTTCCGGCTCGGGGTCGGGCTTGGGTGCAGGTTCGGGCTTGGGAGCAGCCACGGGCGCCTTCTTCGCGCCCGGCCTGCGTGCACCTGGGGCGATGCCGAGACCCTTGACCTCGGGCTCCGGCTTGGACGCTTCGGTCGCGGTGGCCTCGGGCTCCGCCGGTTCGGCGGGCGCCTCGGCATCGACCTCGGGTTGAGCAGCCTCAGGCGCCGGGGTTGCGGGTGCCGCCGCCGGTCCCTTCTTGGCACCGGGACGCCGTGCCCCTGCGGCGATGCCGAGGCCCCTGACTTGGGGCTCGGGCTTCGCGGGTGCTTCGGGCTCTGCCTTCGCGGGAGCCTGCGGCTGCGCCTGCGTAGGTGCCGCGTCGGCAGCCGCCAGCTTTCCTGGCGCCGGGACGCTTAGCGCCCCCGGCGATCCCGAGGCCCTTGACCTCGGGCTCTGCCTTCGCGGGAGCCTGTGCCTGCGTAGGTGCCGCGTCGGCTGCGGGTGTTGCCGCCACCGCTTTCTTGGCGCCGGGTCGCTTGGCTCCGCCGGCGATGCCGAGACCCTTCGGGGCTGCCGCAGGTGCGGCGGCCGCAGGCTTGTCGTCGACCGTCTCGGCTGCGGGTTTCTTGGCGCCCGGGCGCTTGGCGGCGCCGGCGATGCCGAGGCCCGTGACGGGCTTGGACTCGGATGGTGCTCCGGTCGCCGACTTTGCAGCCTCCGCAGGGGCGGCGGTGGCCTCTTCGAGGTCCTCCACGACGTCGGCCTTCTCGGCCGTGGTGGCCTCGACGCGAGCGGCTCGCTCCTCGGATTCCTTTGCTGCCGTACCCTTTTCGGGCAGCACGAAGGTGCTCTGGTCCAGCGAACCCAGCAGCAGCTGAGCCACGTCGAGCACTTCGGCCTTCGCCACGTCCCTGGTCGCGGCGACGTCGTCGACGCCGTCGGAGATCATCACGCGGCAGAACGGGCAGCCGGTGGCGATCTTCGAGGCGCCGGTGTCCAGCGCCTCCTCGACGCGCTCGGTGTTGACGCGCTTGCCGATGTGTTCTTCCATCCACATCCGGGCGCCGCCGGCGCCGCAGCACAGACCCCGGTCGGCGTGGCGCGGCATCTCGGTGAGTTTCGCGCCGGAGGCTCCGATCAGCTCGCGCGGCGCGTCGTAGACCTTGTTGTGCCGACCCAGGTAGCACGGGTCGTGGTAGGTGATGTCTTGATTGTGTGAGCCACCCTGGCCGTGGAGTCGACCGACTTGACCGGGACCAGCTTCTTGTCCCGGATCAGCCGGTTCAGCAGCTGGGTGTGGTGCAGCACGGTGTAGGTGCCGCCGACCTGCGGGTATTCGCGGCCCAGGGTGTTGAAGCAGTGCGGGCAGGTGACCACGACCTTGCGGTCCACCCGCTCGACGCCCTCGAACAGCTCGTTGAGGGTCTCCACGTTCTGCGCGGCCAGCTGCTGGAACAGGAACTCGTTGCCGGAGCGGCGCGCCGAGTCGCCGTTGCAGGTCTCACCCTCGCCCAGCACCAGGAACTTCACGCCCGCCGCCGAGAGCAGCTCGGCGACCGCCTTGGTGGTCTTCTTGGCCCGGTCCTCGTACGCACCGGCACAACCCACCCAGAACAGGTACTCGTAGCCGTCGAACGATTCGACGTCCTTGCCGTAGACCGGCACGTCGAAATCGACTTCGTCGATCCAGTTGGTGCGGTCCTTGGAGTTCTGCCCCCACGGGTTGCCCTTGGCCTCCAGGTTCTTGAACAGCACACCGAGCTCACCGGGGAACTCCGACTCCATCATCACCTGGTAGCGGCGCATGTCGACGATGTGGTCGATGTGCTCGATGTCCACCGGGCACTGCTCGACGCAGGCGCCGCACGTGGTGCAGGACCACAGCACGTCGGGATCGATGACGCCACCCTGCTCCAGGGTGCCGACCAGCGGGCGGGTGGCCTGCAGCGGCGAGTCGGCGGGGATGCGCTCGAAGCCGGACTCGGGCACGTGGTGCTCCTCGTCGTGCTTCTCGCCGCGCAGCTTCTCCCCGAGGCCACCTTCGGGGGTGTTCTCGAGCGGACTTTCCTTGCCGTCGAGGAAGTAGGGGGCCTTGGCGAACATGTGGTCGCGCAGGTTCATGATCACGAGCTTGGGGGACAGCGGCTTACCGGTGTTCCAGGCGGGGCACTGCGACTGGCAGCGGCCACATTCGGTGCACGTGGTGAAGTCGAGGTAGCCCTTCCAGGTGAAGTCCTCGATCTTCCCGCGTCCCAGCACGGCGTCCTCGGCGGGATCCTCGAAGTCGACGATCACGCCCTTGGACTCCACGGGCAGCAGCGGACCCAGGCCGTTGGGGAGTCGCTTGAACGTCACGTTGATCGGGGCCAGGCCGATGTGCAGGTGCTTGGAATGCAGCACGATCAGCAGGAACACCAGCATGATCGCGATGTGCGCGAGCAGCGCGATCGTCTCGATCCACTCGTTGGCGGTTTCGCCGAGTGGATGCAGGACCGCCCCCATCAGCTGGGAGAAGAACGCGCCGTTGCCGTACGGCAGGGCACCGGTGTTGACCGCGGCGCCGCGAACCAGGGCGTAGGTCCAGATGACGTTGAAGATCATGAACAGGATCAGCCAGGCGCCGCCGGTGTGCGAGCCGTAGAAGCGGGAGTCGCGGCCGTGTTTCTTGGGCTCGCGGACGATGCGGATGATCGCGAAGGTGGTGATGCCGAGCAGCACGGCGACGGCGAAGAAGTCCTGCAGGAAACCCAGGGCGTTCCACCGGCCGACGACCGGGATGTGGAAGTCGTGGTCGACGAGCAGACCGAACGCCTCGAGGTACACCGTGGCCAACACGAAGAAGCCCCACATGGTGAAGAAGTGGGCGAGGCCGGGGATCGACCAGCGCAGCAGCCGGGTCTGACCGAACACCTCTTCGAACTGCGTGGTGATGCGCTTCTGCAGGTGGTCCTTGCGGTTGTTGGCCTCGCTCGTCGGCTGACCGGACCGGATGAGCTTCGTCAGCCACAGCACCCGCTTGGCGGCGAACACGCCGACGACGGCGATCATCAGGACCCCGACGACGACCCTGATCAGCATCTGCGTTTCCACGCGTGTCCTCCGGTTATCCGGTTACCGAGGGGTAACTTAGACCATGTTACTGGTGGGTAACTTTAGCTCGGTGCCTGCTCATAGTTACATCCCCCGGCGAAACGGCGCTACAAAGGCTGGCCTAACTCGCGGTCAGGTCGACGGGGCGAGGATCGCCCGCAGCATCGACAGCATCTCCGACCGGGATTCCGCCCCGAGCCGGCGGCGGATCCGGGCGACGTGATGTTCAACGGTCTTGGCTGAGATGAACAGCTGCGCGCCGATGTCGCGGTAGTGCATGCCGTGCAGCAACAGTTGGGCGACCTCCAGCTCACGGTCGGACAGTTGGGAGGCAGCGGGCCCTTGGGAGGTGGCTCGCGGTGCCGCCACCGCGGACCGGTCGGCGGGCAGGGCCGGCTCCGGCAGCTCTGGGGTCGCGACGGTCTGTTTGAGGTCGCGTGCAAGCTGCAGCATCGCCTGCGACACCCGCGGATCCGTGGTCTGCAGGGCGGCCTGGCCCGCCAACCGCGTCGCGTCCCACGTGTGGCCGAACTGTGCCAGCCCCCGCGCCGCGCGCGTCACCTCCTCGACGTCGACGTGGTTGGCCAGCACCCGAAGCCAGGTCCGACCGGCGGTGGCCAGCGCTTTCGCGAAGAACGCGTGCGGCGCGGCCGTGGTCAGCGCTTTGCCGTGCGGGGCGACGGCGTCCGGCGCGTTGGCGAGGATGCCGGCGTGCACGCCCGCCCAGTGCAGCGGCACCGACCAGAGCACCGGATCGCCCAAGCCGGCGACTAGTGCGAAGGCCTCGTCGAGTCGGTGCTGCAGCTGCTCGACCTGCCGCATGCGCGCCGCGGCAACCCAGAGTTCGCCCAGCGGCAATAGTGCGAACAGGTCGGCCGAATATTCGGCCAGCACCTCCATTGCGGTGTACCAGTGTTTCTGCATGGCGCCGCTGTCACCGCTGCGCCGCGCGATGGCGGTCTGCAGGGCCGCCGCCCACAGCGCATCCCGCCTGTGCAGTGTCGAGCTCGCGGCGGACGGGACCGCGCGCGCCTGCGGCCTGTAGCTGGCCGTCCTGCATATATGTCCAGCCGAGCAGCAGCCGGTGCCGATGGGTGACGAAGATCGCATCGGCGAGATCGGACTGATCGCCAACTTGCCAGTCGCGGACCGAGCGACCGATCACGCTCCGGGCACGGACCGGATCGCCCGCGTGGAGGGCAGCGAGCGTCACGAGGGCGGCCGGGGTGTCAGGCATGACCCCGATCCGGCCACCGGACTGGCCGCTGTCGGCACCGATCGACTGACTCAACCGCGCTACCGCAACGGGATACGGCTGATCGAGCGTCATCATCAGACCTTCGGTGAGGCTGCGTGCGGCCCGCGCGGTGGAGGTCGGGGGGCCGGCGTTCTGGGTACCCGAGGATGCCCTGGCCGCGGTTGCGTCGCCGGCGGCCAGGGCCGCGATCGTGGCCGCGGCAGCCACGAGGGCATCCGGTACCGGGCCGAGCCAGCGAAACAGGTCGTTGGCTTGCGTGGCACTGCCGTCGTGCAGCGCGATGCTCGCCGCGATCCGCACCGCGGCGGCGCGCTCGCCCGGGTCCGGCGAGACGAGCAACTCGTCGGCCAGACGGCCGGCCGTCGCGCAGTCCCCGGTCATTGCCAGCGCGTCGGCGAGTTGCGCACTCAGCGCGGTGGCACCAGCGTCGGCCGCCGCCCGATAGAGCCGTGCAGCGCGCGCCGGATGTCCTCGGGTGCGCACGGCGAGGTCGGCCAGCGCGGTGGCCAGCCGTTCATCGCGCAGACCGTGCTCGGCCATGCGCAATGCCAGATCGGCGGTGAGTGTCGCCAACTCGAGTTGCGAGTACAGCACCGACACCTCGATGTCGTGATGCCTTGCCGCGCCGACGATCTGGGCTATCCCGTCGTGCACCGTGCGCAGGAACCCCTGATGGTGAGACGGTTCGATGAGCCCGCTGGCGCGGGCCCGGTCGACCGCCGCCAGCGCCTCCTCCGATGACAGCCGCAGCGCGGCGGCGGCATCGTCGGGTCCGAGGTCGAAACTGAGGGACGAGACGAGAAGTGTGTCCAGGAGCCGCCCGTCGAGGCGGCGGAGCCGTTCGATCAGTGCGAAACGGGAGGCCTGCCGAACGGCGGGCGCACCGTCTGCGGCCGCCGCGACGGCAGGGCGCAGCAGGAATGGCAACCCGGCCGTCGCGGAGAGGAGCAGTCGGACCAGTTCCGGCGAAGCCGGCACGCCGAGCACCGCAGCCGCGATCCGGCTCACCTCGACCGGGGACAGTGGCCCCAGAGCCACCGGTGGGCTCTCCCGTTCGAGCGCAGTGGCGAGGACGCGCAACGCCGGGTAGTGCGCGAGGGGTTGGGCAGCGACCACCACCGTCGCGGCCGGGTCGGCGACAAGCTCGGTGAGCCGGCCGAGCTCAGCGGTGTCGAGTAGGTGGGCGTCGTCCACGACCGTCGCGGCGTCCCGGGCATCGTCGGGCCGCATCGGCCGGGACAACACCGGGCGACCGGCCGCCCGCAAAGATGCGCGCATCGCGGCCAGCACCGTCGACTTGCCCGTGCCGATGCCCCCGGACACCAGCAACTTGGCAGCGGCCAGCGGGTCGGAGTCCACAGCCGCGACGGCCTCGCGGCATGCCGGGGGGAGATCCGTCGGCCGTTGCGGCGCCGGACTCGTCATCGGTGCGGGTCAGGCGCCGTCGTCGGGAACGATGACCGTCGTCGTGACCGGATCCGGTGGATCGACGGTCGTTGGCGGCGCGGTGGTGGTCGTCGGTGGCGGCGTCGTGGTGGTCGGTGGCGGCGACGTCGTCGGCGGCGTGGTCGTGGTCGTCCGGGTCGTCGTTGTGGTGGGTGTCGTAGTGGTGGTGGTCGTCGTGCGTGGTGGTGGTGGTCGTCGTCGTGGTGGGTGACGTCGTGGACGCCGTCGTTGTCGTGGTGGATGGCGGCGGGGGAGGTGGCGGCTGGCTCACGGTGGTGGTCGCCACGCCGTCGGGGCCGACGGTGACCGTGGTGACCGGTGGTGGCAGCTCGGGGGGTGAAGTCTCCGTCGGAACCGTCGACGAGGTCTCGGTGACCGGGGCTGATTCGCCATCCGAGCTGGTCAACGTCACGGCGAGGCCGCCCACCGCGAGAAGTGCCGCCGCAGCCGCCACGCCGAACAACAGCGGCGGACGCTTGTACCAGGGCAGTGGGGCGAGCTCATCCTGATACCCGTCCCCGCCGGGGGTGAACGCGACCGGTGGCCGGGCGGCGGTCGCGCCCGGGTCGGCGTAGGTGGGCGAAGATGTGTAGTCGTCGCCGGTGTAGGGCAGCGGATCTCCGGTCGATTCGTCGTCCTGCGACCACGCCAGGGCGCGGAACGTTGCCGACGAGGCGCCGTCACCGGCGGATTCACCGGCGGCCAACCCGGCCGCACCCGCCGTCCATGCCGCGGGCCCCATGGCGGTCGGCTCGTCCGCGGCCGGAGCCAACCCGGTCGGCGCGTCCACCTCGAGGCTCCGCCCGGCAACCAGCGCCGCGCCGGCGGCCACGTTGAGCTGGGACTCCGGGGTGGTAACGACGGGTGCGCGCAGTCGCTCGGACAGCCGCTGCGTCACCAGCGGAATGGCAGCCCCGCCGCCGACGGTGGCGACCGCCGAGACGTTGGCGACCGGGACCCCGTTGCGCAGCAGCGCGTCGTCGATCGCGTCGAGGACCCCGGCGAACGGTCCGGAGATCAGTTGCTCGAACTCGGGTCGGGTAACCCGGATGTCGGAGCGGAATCCCGGTAGTTCGGCGGGCACCACGGTCACGGTCTCGGCGGAGAGGCGCTCCTTGGCCTTGCGGCACTCGTCACCCAGGCGGGCGAGCGACTCGACCGCAGCGGTGCCCGCGGGGTCGGCCTTGTTTGCGTCGGCGATCCCTGCGAGCACGTGATTGAGCAGCGCTTGGTCTATCGCGTAACCCGAGAACTCCGGGTAACGGACCGTCTGGCCGATAGCCTCGAAGTTCGCGCCCGCGTCGGCCAGCGTGATGCTGGATCCGCTGCCGCCGAGGTCGACCAGCACGACGACGCCCTGGTCGGGCAGGCCCGGCGCAGCTTGAAGCGCCGCCAGCGCGGCCGTCGAGTCGGGGATCAGCGCGGCAGGTACGCCATTGGGTGCCAGGCTCGGGCGGGCGCGCAGCGCACCGCGCAGCGCGCCGACGGCGCCGGGCCCCCAGTGCGCGGGCACGCCGATGGCGATGGGCGAACCGCCGTCAACCGACCGCGCCATCGCCTCGAGGGCCTCGGCCAGCACCACCTCTCCGCGGTGCGCGGATCCGTCCGCCGCCACGAGCGGAACCGGATCGCCGACTCGATCGACGAAACCGCTCAGAACGAGGCGTGGTGCCGGGAGGCCGGAAATCTCCGCGGGCACTCCCACTTCGGGCGCTCGGTCGGAGTAGACGTTGAGGACGGATCGCCGCGTCACCGGCGGGCGGCCGACGCGGGCCGCCACCAGATGGGTCGTCCCGATCGACAACCCCAGTGGTTCGGTCATGGTGACGTCTCTCCTGTCTGGGCCGTCAACCACCTTAGCCGCTGATCCCCCACCACTCGACTAACATCCCCTAGTGTCGCGAATCCCCTAACGGCTGACCCCCTAATCCCGGCGACGTAGGGCTGGGGTGCGCACCGATCCGGGACGCCGCCGCCGTGGCTAGCATCGTGGAAGCAGGCGGGGAACCGTTCCGGCGCCGCGTGCACGTCGAAGCAGTAGGGGGGTGTCGCCATGGCGAACTCGCTACTCGACTTCGTGATGTCGTTGGTGCGCGATCCCGATGCCGCTGCACGCTACGCCGCGGATCCCGCACAAGCGATCGCTGATGCACAGCTGACGGACGTGAGCAGCGCTGACGTGCAGAATCTCATCCCGGTGGTGTCGGAATCGCTGTCGATGGCCACCCCGGTGCATGGCCTGGACGACTTCGGTGCCGAGCCGGCGGGCAATGTCTGGGCCAGCGGAGCGGCTACCGCCGCATTCGACGCGTTCGACGACCATCTGCCCCAATCCGCCGTCATCGACGACGAGTTATTGCACGACATCGTCGACCAGGGCGACCCGGCCTTCGAGGCGCTCACGGGTACCGATCTGGTCGACACGGCGTCATCGCTGGAGTTCGATGTCCCGCTGCTCGAAGACGCCGCCGCGCCGGATTCCGGTCTGGCCGACGACTGGATCCAGCCGGTCGCCGATCCCGGTGATCACATCCCGGGGTTCGACATCTTCGATTGACCCCCACCCGAACGAATCCGCGCGGATCTTCGATCCCCGCGGATCTTTTGTGCTCCAGGTCCGGACATCCCCGAAGATCCCCCGAGATATCGACCCCGCCCCTAGGGATTCCCTAATCCCCTACTGGGGGTGGCCCCGCAACCCTAGGTCGGTCCGGTCAGGGATGGGAGCAGACCCCGTTTGCCGGGTCGCGCGGAGTTCATAACGTGGTCTACAGATCGCCGGGGTGTCCGGCGAGAGAACTTCCCGGAACGGAAGAAGCCGGGAAAACGAAAGGCAGACCAATGACGACTCTGATCGACTTCATCCTCGACCTGTTCCGCAGCCCGGCCTCGGCCGCGTCCTTCGTCGTCGACCCCGACGGGGCGCTGCGCGACGCCGGCCTGCCAAACGTGACCGCCGCGCAGCTCGCGTCGGTGGCCGCCACGGCCGCCCCGGCCGGCTACGCACTCGGCGGCGGTGACCCGGTCCTGGGCCTGCAGCGCGCAGTCGCCGACCATCACCAGCTCGCCTCCAACATCGCGTCACCGTTCTCGCCGCAGACCTCCTACGCACCCGAACTTCGCCCCGGAGACGAGCACCGATCTGCTCAGCGGCAACAACCTGCCGATCGCCAGCCCGGATCAGAACGCCGGGGCCAACGCCCAGAACGGCGCGTTCAACCTGGGCTTCGGTGACATCACGCTCGGCGACAAGACCAGCAACACCGCCACCAACGGTGGGGTCGTGGTCGACGGTGACAACGACGGCGACATCGTCAGCGGTGACGGCGCGGCGCTCGGCGACGGCAACACCATGAACAACGGCGACATCCTGGCCGGTTCCGGATCGAATGTCGTCGTCGGCAAGGACAACGAAGTCGAGGACAACTCGCAGACCGCCGGCGACGACCTCATCACCGACAACGACGCCCCCGTCCTCAACGGCGTCGACACCAGCGGTGGCAACGGCGGCGGAGCGTCCGGCGGCGACAGCCTGATCGGTATCGGGTCCGGCAACGCGGCCGGCGGCAGCGGTGGCAGTGGTGGCGGCATCACCATCACCGACAACGACGTCAACACCGGCACCCAGATCGACGGCGACTTCGGCAGCGACAATGTCGACTACGACGTGGAGGACAACCATGTCAACACGTCGGTGCAGACCGATATCGCGACGTCGACCGAGAGCTCGGTCGAGGACAATTCATCGAGCTACGAGTCGAACATCGGCTCGGGCAACGAGACCAACACCGACCTCTTCTCCGACAACGTCACCAGCTTCGAGACCGACACCGACGTCGCCTCGAACAACGTCACCGCCACCGATCTGGACGCATTCTGAGCAACCACGAACCAAACGGCGCAACTGGCGGGGACCACAATGGTCCCCGCCAGGCGGCGCGCCTACCTTCGACTCACCGCCGCTGGAACAAAGGGGCACCATGACGCAACCGAACGACAACCCCCGCAAGTTCGCCGACAAAAAGGTGATCGTCGAGCTCATCGACCACACCGCGAAGATCGCGGACATCAAGGAGCGTGGCGATCTGGTGGATCGGCTGGCGCGGGCCAGGCGGCGCATCAGCGATCCGCAGATCCGGGTGGTGATCGCCGGTCAGCTCAAGCAGGGCAAGAGCCAGCTGCTCGAATTCGCTGCTGAACATGCCGGTCGCACGGGTCGGCTGACGACGAGTCGACGGTGATGGCCACCGTCGTGTCGTACGGCGAGCAGGCCTCGGCGCGGCTGGTGGTGGCGCGGCCCGACGGCGAGGAACCGGACCTGATCGAGATCCCCGTCGCCGACCTGCGCGACGACCTGCGCCGCGCCCCGCAGGCCGGTGGCCGCGAGGTGCTGCGCGCTCGAGGTGACGCGCGCCCAGCCCACTGCTCAAAGGCGGCCTGGCGTTCATCGACACCCCGGGCGTCGGCGGCCACGGTCAGCCGCACCTGTCGGCGACGCTGGGCCTGCTGCCCGACGCGGACGCGATGCTGATGATCAGCGACACCAGCCAGGAGTTCACCGAACCCGAGATGACGTTCATGCGGCAGGCCCTGGAGGTCTGCCCTGTCGCGGTGATCGTCGCGAGCAAGACCGACCTCTACCCGCACTGGCGGCAGGTGGTCGACGCCAACGCCGCGCACCTGCGCCGCGCCGGCATCACCACGCCGCTGATCCCGGCGTCGTCGACGCTGCGCAGCCATGCCGTGGCGCTCAACGACAAGGAACTCAACGAGGAGTCGAACTTCCCGGCGCATCGTGAAGTTCCTGTCCGAGGACGTGCTGTCGCGCCAGAACGACCGGGTGCGCGATCAGGTGGTCGCCGAGATCCGTGCTGCCGCCGAGCATCTGAGGATGACCGTGGAGTCCGAACTGTCGGCACTCAACGATCCACAGGCCCGAGGCGCGCTGACCGCCGACCTCGAACGGCGCAAGCAGGAGGCGCAGGATGCGCTCCAGCAGACCGCGCTGTGGCAGCAGGTGCTCAACGACGGCATCTCCGACCTGACCGCCGACGTCGACCACGACCTGCGGCAGCGCTTCCGCACCATCACCTTTCACACCGAGAAGGTCATCGACGCGGGCGATCCGACGCAGCACTGGGCGGAGATCGGCGCGGAACTCGAGGATGCGGTCGCCACCGCGGTCGGCGACAACTTCGTGTGGGCCTACCAGCGCGCCGAGGCGCTGGCCGCGGAAGTGGCCCGCACCTTCAAGGAGGCAGGCCTCGACGCCGTGCGGATGCCCGCGATCGACGCGCGGGACATGGGCGCCGAGTTCGGCGAGTTCAAATCGCTGGCACAGCTGGAGGCCAAGCCGCTCAAGATCGGCCACAAGGTCGTCACCGGTATGCGCGGCTCCTACGGCGGCGTGCTGATGTTCGGGATGCTGACCTCATTCGCCGGGCTCGGCATGTTCAACCCGCTGTCGCTGGGCGCGGGGTTCGTGCTCGGCCGAAAGGCGTACATGGAGGACATGGAGAACCGGATGCTGCGGGTGCGCAGCGAGGCCAAGACCAACGTGCGCCGCTTCGTCGACGACGTCGCGTTCGTGGTCGGCAAGGAGTCCCGTGACCGGCTCAAGGGCATCCAGCGGCAGCTGCGCGACCACTACCGCGAGATCGCCAACCAGACGACCCGCTCGCTCAACGAGTCGCTGCAGGCCACGGTCGCTGCGGCCAAGCTGGAGGAGAACGAGCGCGCCGCCCGCGTCAAGGAACTCGAGCGTCAGCTCAACATCCTGCGCCAGGTCCTCGAGCACACCGCCGACGCCGAGAAGCTGGTCGGCCCCGCGGCTCACTAAGCTCGAGGGGTTAGCAGTCGGGCGAACGGAACGGCGACCCCTGAGCACCAGCGACCACGTGCGGGCGATCCTGGGCGGCACCATCGCCGCCTACCGGGCTGACCCGGCATACCGTCAGCGTCCCGACGTGCACGACGAGCTCGAGCGGATCGGCCGCCGGCTGAACCAGCCGATGCGCATCGCGCTGGCCGGGACGCTCAAGGCCGGCAAGTCGACGCTGGTCAATGCGCTGGTCGGCGAGGAGATCGCGCCGACCGACGCCACCGAGGCCACCCGCATCGTCACCTGGTTCCGGCACGGCCCGACCCCGAAGGTGACCGCCAATCACCGCGGCGGGCGGCGCTCCAACGTGCCGATCGCGCCGGACCCGCCTCGATCGCGGCCTGACGTTCGACTTCGCCAGGCTCGATCCCGACGACGTCATCGACCTCGACGTCGAGTGGCCGGCGGCCGAACTGATCGACGCGACCATCATCGACACCCCCGGCACGTCGTCGCTGTCCCGGGACGTCTCGGCGCGCACGCTGCGGCTGCTGGTGCCCGACGACGGGGTGCCCCGCGTCGACGCCGTCGTGTTCCTGCTGCGCACCCTCAACGCCGCCGACATCGCGCTGCTCAAGCAGATCGGCCAACTGGTCGGCGGATCGGCTCGGGTGCGCTCGGCGTGATCGGGGTGGCGTCGCGGGCCGACGAGATCGGCGCGGGCCGCATCGACGCGATGATGTCGGCCAAGGACGTCGCGCAGCGGTTCACCGCCGAGATGGACACGCACCGGCATCTGCCAGGCCGTCGTGCCGGTGTCCGGGCTGCTCGCGCTGACCGCCCGCACGCTGCGGCAGAGCGAGTTCGTGGCGCTGCAGAAGCTCGCCGGCGTGGAAGCCGCCGAGCTGGCCAAGGCGATGCTGTCGGTGGACAGGTTCGTGCGCGAGGACACCTCGCTGCCGGTGGACGCCGCGACCCGCGCCGCGCTGCTGGACCGGTTCGGGATGTTCGGCATCCGGATCTCGATCGCGGTGCTGCGCGCCGGGGTCGGCGACTCGGTGGCGCTGGCCGACGAACTACTCGAGCGCAGCGGGCTGGTCGCGCTGCGCGATGTGATCGACCAGCAGTTCGCTCAGCGCTCCGACCTACTCAAGGCCCACACCGCGCTGTTGTCGCTGCGGCAGTTCGTGCGAAGGAACCCGGTCTACGCGAACGCCGCAGATCCTCGCCGACATCGACCCCTTGCTGGCCGACACGCACGCGTTCGAGGAACTGCGGCTGCTCAGCCAGCTGCGTTCTCGCCAGACCACACTCAACGAGGACGAGATGGCCTCGCTGCGCCGGCTGATCGGCGGGTCGGGAACCGACGCGGCCAGCCGTCTCGGCCTGTCAGCCCGACGACGCCTCACGACGGCCCACGCGCCGCGTTCGCCGCAGCTCAGCGCTGGCGTCGGCGCGCCGAGCATCCGCTCAACGACCCGTTCACCGCGAGGGCGTGCCGGGCGGCGGTGCGCAGCGCGGAGGCGATCGATCGCGGAGTACGCTGACGGAAACGGCGAACGTGCCGCTGACGCGGCAATCTCACGCAGCGCTCGCGGGTCGGGGCGCGGCGGCGCGGAGGTTGAGTCACCGTTTCGGTTTCGGTTTGGGTCTGCGTGACGGTGCTGGTGCTCGTGCTGACCGAGGTGGTCGGCGTCGTGGTGGTGGTCGGCGTGGTGGTCGTGGTCGTGGTGGTTGTCGTCGGCTCGGTGGTGGTCGTGGTCGTCGTGGCGGGTTCGTTCCGTGGTCGTGGTCGTGGGCGTCGCGGTCTCGGTCACGGTCCCCGTCGGCACCACCGCCGGGGCTGTCGTCGACGTCAACGGCGTCAGCGGACGTCGTCGTAGTCGTGTCGGAGGTCGAGTCCCCGGTGATGACCTTGGCCGCCAGATAGACGATCAGCGCGATCGAGCACCGCGCCGACCGCGCCGAACGCCACCAGCGCAGCAGGCTTGCGATACCAGGGCGCGCCGTCGTCCGGTGGCGGGCTCGGCCTCGTCTCCAGCCGGCCGTAGTTGCTGAGTTGGGTCGGCTCGTCGTCGGAGTAGTTGCTCTGGTCGTCGGGAGATCCGTAGCGCGCCACGGGACCCGATAGTAGGCGTGCGCGTCCCTACGGAGCCGGGTTGAGTGTGCGTGTCACGTTGGTTCGGGGGCGGTTTCGCGTCGTCCGCGTCGTGGATCCGTCGTCCGGCTCCTCCTCACGCGTTCGCGGCGGTCGGGAGGCCGGGTTCCGGCTCGTCGACGATTCCGAGGAATCCGTCGTGCTGGAGGGCGTCAGGTCGGGGTTGATGTCGGTGGTGACCGGCGGGCTGGTGCTGGTGACCGTCGCGGTCGTGGTCGACGTCGACGCCGACGCTGGGTGCCGGTGGTCGAGAACGTCGGCTCGACGTAGTTGACGGGGCCTGCTCCGGCTCGGTGAACTGGCGGGACACATAGCCGATCGAGGTGACCACGATGGCGATCGCGGCCACGGCTGCCACGACTCGCGCCGAGCAGGGTCGACGTGCGGTTGTGCCACGGTACGGGCGGCGGCTCGCGATGAGCGTCGTCGTCGCGGTCCCGGCTGGTCACGGCCACCGATAGTAGCGGTGGGCTCGGTACAGACGCGGGGTCAGCCGAGCTGGGGAACGACCTGCTCGGCGAAGAACTCGACATGATCCAGATCGGACATGTCGAGAAGCTGCAGGTAGATCCGCTGAACGCCGGCCTCGATGAACGGGCCCAGCTTGTCGACGATCTCGGCCGGGGTCCCCACGGCAGGCGAGTTGGTGCGCAGCTCGTCGACCTCACGGCCGATCGCGGCGGCACGCCGGGTGATCTCGGCGTCGTCGCGGCCCGCGCACATCACGAACGCCGCGGAGTACGTCAGCGAATCCTTTGCACGCCCCGCCTTCTCGACGGCCGCCGCCACCCGCGCGTACTGCGTCGTCAGCGTGTCCAGCGGCACGAACGGGATGTTGAACTCCGCGGCGAATCTTCGCGGCCAGCGCAGGGGTCCGTTTGGCGCCGCCGCCGCCGATGATGATCGGGGGATGTGGGGACTGGACGGGCTTGGGCAGCGCGGGGGAGTCGTCGACGGTGTAGTGCGTGCCGCGAGTAGTCGAAGGTCCGGCCGGGCGGCGTGGTCCACAGCCCGGTGATGATCTCGAGTTGCTCGGTCAGCCGGTCGAATCGCTCGCCCAGCGGCGGGAACGGGATGGCGTTGGCCCGGTGCTCGGCTTCGAACCATCCCGCCCCGATTCCGAATTCGACACGCCCGCCGGACATTTCGTCGACCTGGGCCACCGAGATGGCCAGCGGCCCGGGGTAGCGGAATGTCGCCGAGGTGACCATGGTGCCGAGCCGGATCGATGAGGTCTCCCGCGCGAGACCGGCCAGCGTCACCCACGAGTCGGTCGGGCCGGGCAGCCCGTCACCGCTCATCGCCAGGTAGTGGTCGGAACGGAAGAACGCCGAGTATCCGGCATTCTCGGCGGTGCGCGCGACCGCGAGTTGGTCGGCGTAGCTGCTGCCGTTCTGAGGTTCGACGAAGATTCTGAAATCCACTGGGTCCACGGGATCAGCCTAGGGTCACAGCCCGCCGCGGGACTTCTTCACGCCCGCGACCAGGTCGGGCGCTCCGTCGAAGCTCCACCCGGGCCTGGTCGCGGCCGGCGGCGAACATCAGCAGCTCGCCGGGATCCCCGGTGACGGTGAGCTCCTGCCCGCGTCCGGCGGTGGCGAGCGGTGTCGCCCTGCGGCGTGCGCAGGACGACCTTGGCCGGCGCCTTGCGCAGGGTCATCCGCGACATCATGGCCACCGTGCCTGCGCAGCGCCGCGGTGGTCTGCTCGTCGAGCGGCCTTGGCTCCCACTCCGGACGCGCGCGGCGGACGTCTTCGTGGTGGATGAACATCTCGGCGACGTTGGCGATCGGGTCGAGCAGCTTGAACGGCGAGTACAGCGGCGGCCCGGAGGCGACCTGGCCCAGCAGCACATCCCAGTCCGTGGACGCCGCGACCTGCTGCTGAACCCGCTCGGTGTAGTCGGCGAACGCCGGAATCAGGATGCCCGGCGCGGCGTCCAGGCGGCGCTCCCGGACCACCAGGTGTGCGGTCAGGTCGCGGACGTCCCAGCCTTCGCACAGGGTGGGCGCGTCCGGGAGGACTTCCCGGAACGTCGCCACCAGCGCTGCTCGTTCTCGCTGTGCAACGGTCATGTCAGCGGTTCCCCTTTCAATGGATCGGTGAGCGAAGGCCTGCGGGAAGTTTCCCACCTGGCCAGGACGCGGTCACGACGCCGGAAGACGTCGCAGACTCAGAAGCTCTCGACGCCTTCGACGCTGATCACCATGCCGCGGCCGGTGCGGTCGTTGGTGAACCGGGTGCCGTCCTCGCTGGCGTCGATCGTCCAGCCCACCGCCGAATAGGTCCGGTAATCCAGGGTTTCGGCGGGAATGTCGCCCAGATTGCCCACCACCCAACTGAGCTGCCCGCCGGAGCTCAGGCGGACCCCGTTGGCGGGCAACCCGTCGACCTCCGGGCGTTGGTGAACGCCGCCTCACAGCCCACTTCCTGTTCGTCGAGCTGGCAGCGCGTCTTGCCGGACTTCGTCTGGATGAACACGAAGCCGTTCTGCGGTTGCAGCACCTCCCCGCCGGGTGGGCCCGGCGCTGTCGTCGGACGGGGCGGCTCGATGGTGGACGGCGGTGCCGCGGTGGGTCTGCTGGGTCGCGGGGTCGGGAAGTCCGGCTCGGCGGGAGTCCGGGGCCCTGGTCGCGGTGCCGTCGATGATGGATTGGCAGCCGGCCAGCAGGGCGGTGCAGGCAAGCACACTTGCGATCGCCGGCCGCGTCTTCATTCCTTCCAGGGTACGCAGAATGTGGCGAGAGTGACCGAAGTGACGCGCGGTTTTGTGAGGCTCGGACCGGCGCTGAGTGAGAAGTCAGGGCTGTAACCCGGGCGGGATCACGACCCCGAATGATATTTCGCGGGAACGCGGCACGGTCCCCGGGAACAAATCGCGGACGCGACCCGTTGACGCCATCGATAGTTGAGTGCAGCTGACTCAAGTCTGGGTTGACATCGCGGTGTCGATAGAGGCAGTCTTGAGTGCGGTGCACTCAGTCCATGGAGTGCAGCGCACTCGTGACCAATTGATTCGTCTATTCAGGAGGCAGTAACTATGGCTCGTGCGGTCGGTATCGACCTCGGGACCACCAACTCGGTCGTCGCAGTGCTGGAGGGTGGCGACCCCGTCGTCGTCGCGAACTCCGAAGGTTCCCGGACCACCCCGTCGGTCGTCGCGTTCGCGCGCAACGGCGAGGTGCTGGTGGGTCAGCCCGCCAAGAACCAGGCTGTGACGAACGTCGACCGGACCATCCGTTCGGTCAAACGGCACATGGGCACCGACTGGAGTGTCAAGATCGATGACAAGGGCTACACCCCGCAGGAGATCAGCGCGCGCGTGCTGATGAAGCTCAAGCGCGACGCGGAGAGCTACCTGGGCGAGGACATCACCGACGCCGTCATCACGGTGCCTGCGTACTTCAACGACGCCCAGCGTCAGGCCACCAAGGAAGCCGGCCAGATCGCCGGCCTGAACGTCCTGCGCATCGTCAACGAGCCGACCGCGGCCGCGCTGGCCTACGGCCTGGACAAGGGCGAGAAGGAACAGACCATCCTGGTGTTCGACCTCGGTGGTGGCACCTTCGACGTGTCCCTGCTGGAGATCGGCGAGGGTGTCGTCGAGGTGCGTGCCACCTCCGGTGACAACCATCTCGGCGGCGACGACTGGGACGACCGGATCGTCGAATGGCTCGTCGACAAGTTCAAGGCGAGCGCAGGCATCGACCTGACCAAGGACAAGATGGCGATGCAGCGGCTGCGTGAAGCGGCCGAGAAGGCGAAAATCGAACTCAGCTCGAGTCAGAGCCACGTCGATCAACCTGCCCTACATCACCGTCGACTCGGACAAGAACCCGCTGTTCCTCGACGAACAGCTGACGCGTGCCGAGTTCCAGCGCATCACCCAGGATCTTCTCGACCGCACCCGTAAGCCGTTCCAGCAGGTCATCAAGGATGCCGGCATCGCGGTCGGCGACATCGACCACGTCGTGCTCGTCGGCGGTTCCACCCGGATGCCTGCGGTCTCCGAGCTGGTCAAGGAGATGACCGGCGGCCAGGAGCCCAACAAGGGCGTCAACCCGGACGAGGTCGTCGCCGTGGGCGCGGCGCTTCAGGCGGGCGTGCTCAAGGGTGAGGTGAAAGACGTTCTGCTGCTTGACGTCACACCGCTGAGTCTCGGTATCGAGACCAAGGGTGGCGTGATGACCAAGCTCATCGAGCGCAACACCACGATCCCGACCAAGCGGTCGGAGACCTTCACCACGGCCGACGACAACCAGCCGTCGGTGCAGATCCAGGTGTTCCAGGGTGAGCGCGAGATCGCCGCGCATAACAAGCTGCTCGGCTCGTTCGAGCTGACCGGCATTCCGCCGGCCCCCCGCGGCGTGCCGCAGATCGAGGTCACCTTCGACATCGACGCCAACGGCATCGTCCACGTCACCGCCAAGGACAAGGGCACCGGCAAGGAGAACACGATCAGGATCCAGGAGGGCTCCGGCCTGTCCCAGGAGGAGATCGACCGGATGATCAAGGACGCCGAGGCGCACGCCGAGGAGGACCGTCAGCGTCGCGAAGAGGCCGACGTCCGCAACCAGGCCGAGTCGCTGGTCTACCAGACGGAGAAGTTCGTCAAGGAGCAGCGCGAAGCAAAAGAGGGAGCGGGGATCCAAGGTTCCCGAGGACACGTTGACCAAGGTCGACGGCGCGATCGCCGAGGCCAAGACGGCGCTGGCGGGCACCGACATCGGCGCGATCAAGTCCGCGATGGAGAAGCTGGGTCAGGAGAGCCAGGCCCTGGGCCAGGCGATCTACGAGGCCACCCAGGCTGATCAGGCGTCGGCCGGCGGCGCTGCCGAATCGTCCGGTTCCCGTGACGACGACGTGGTGGACGCCGAGGTCGTCGACGACGACGACCAGGAGCGCAAGTGAGCGACGAGGAGGCCTTCGGTCGAAGAGCGTGGTCGGGCCACGCCGATCACGACCGTTTGAAGGAACACCCCGAGCCGATCACCTTCACCGACAAGCGTCGCATCGACCCGGAAACGGGTCAGGTGCGCGACAACGCGGCCACCGGGCCGGCCCCCAGCGGGCCGGCACCGGAGGCGCCGGCCGTCTGCCGACAGAAACTCAGAGCGAGGCCGCCGAGCTGATCGCCGACCTGCAGCGTGTGCAGGCCGACTTCGCGAACTATCGCAAGCGGGCCCTGCGCGATCAGCAGCTGGCGACCGAACGGGCCAAGGCCCACGTGGTGACCCAGCTGCTGCCGGTGCTCGACGATCTCGACCGGGCGCGGGCGCACGGCGACCTCGAGTCGGGTCCGATGAAGTCGGTGGCCGACAAGCTGGCCGGCGTCCTCGAAGGACTGGGCCTGACGGCCTTCGGCACCGAAGGCGAGGAGTTCGATCCCGCGCTGCACGAGGCTGTCCAGCACGAGGGCGACGGGTACGCATCTCGGTGATCGGCACCGTGATGAGGCGCGGCTACAAGGTCGGTGATCACGTGGTCCGGCACGCAATGGTCGGTGTCGTCGACACCGTTCCCGACGCGACGGAGCCCGGTAATGCCGCCTCGGGGGCCGAACAGCCCTCAGAATCGTAAGAATTGACCAACGTACTACGAGCAGGTGAGGAGGTGACGCGGTATGGCCCAGCGGGAATGGGTTGAGAAGGACTTCTACAAGGAGCTCGGCGTCGCCTCCGATGCCGACGAGAAAGAGATCAAGCGCGCCGCCCGCAAGATTCTCGCCGAGAACCACCCCGACCGGAACCCCGGCAACGCCGCCGCCGAGGAGCGTTACAAGGCCGCGTCGGAAGCCAAGGAAGTGCTCTCGGATCCGGCGAAGCGCAAGGAGTACGACGAAACCCGGCGGCTGTTCGCAGGCGGCGGGTTCGGGCGGGGTCGCTACAGCGGTGGCGGCGGTGGGTTCGGCGGTGGGTTCGGCGGCGGCGGGGACGGTCAGGAGTTCAACCTGAACGACCTCTTCGACGCCGCCGGCCAGACCGGCGGCGCGAACATCGGGGACCTGTTCGGCGGGCTGTTCGGTCGCGGCGCTCAGCAGCCTCGGCCGTCTCGGCCACGCCGGGGCAACGACCTCGAGACCGAGACCGAGCTCAGCTTCCTGGAGGCCACCAAGGGCGTGGCGATGCCGCTTCGGCTCACCAGTCCGGCGCCGTGCACGAACTGTCATGGCAGCGGCGCACGCCCCGGTACCAGTCCGAAAGTGTGCCCGAACTGCAACGGCTCCGGTGTTATCAGCCGTAACCAAGGTGCGTTCGGGTTCTCCGAGCCGTGCACGGAGTGTCGCGGCAGCGGGTCGATCATCGAGAACCCGTGTGACGAATGCAGGGGCACCGGCGTGACCACCCGCACCCGCACCATCAACGTGCGGATACCTCCCGGCGTGGAGGACGGTCAGCGGATCCGGCTGGCCGGCCAGGGCGAAGCCGGCCTGCGTGGAGCGCCCTCAGGCGACCTGTACGTGACCGTACATGTCAGGCCGGACAAGGTGTTCGGACGCAACGGTGATGACCTGACCGTGACGGTCCCGGTCAGCTTCCACGAATTGGCTTTGGGCACAACGCTTTCGGTTCCGACGCTGGAAGGCAAGGTCGGGGTGAGGGTGCCCAAGGGCACGTCGGACGGCCGGATCCTGCGGGTGCGCGGTCGTGGCGTGCCCAAACGTTCCGGCGGTCACGGCGACCTGCTGGTCACGGTCAAGGTGGCAGTGCCGCCGAACCTCGAGGGTGAAGCGGCGGAGGCGCTTGAGGCATTTGCCAAGGCTGAGCGCGCCAGCGGGTTCGACCCGCGTGCCGGTTGGGCGGGTGTCTGATGAGCGCTTGCGCGAAGAAGCGGGGACTCTGATGAGTGCCAGCCGCAAGGAAGATGCCAGGACGTTCCTGATCTCGGTGGCCGCCGAGCTGGCCGGAATGCATGCGCAGACCCTGCGCACCTACGACCGGCTCGGTCTGGTCAGCCCTCAGCGCAGTTCCGGTGGTGGACGCCGCTATTCGGAGCGTGACGTGGACCTGCTGCGCGAGGTGCAGCGGCTCTCGCAGGACGAAGGTGTGAACCTCGCCGGGATCAAGCGCATCATCGAGCTGACCAATCAGGTCGAGGCGCTGCAGGCGCGCGTTCGCGAATTGAGTGCCGAAGTCGAGCACCTGCGGTCCCAGCCGCGAGCCAAGAGCACCGCCCTGGTGGTGTGGCAGCCGCGCCAGCAGCGCTAGCTGTGCTGATTGCCGGACTCTCCCCCGAGCGGGAGGTGCCCCCACAACGCGGCTCGTGTCGCCACTTGATCGTCATCCGGCGACCTTGATCCGGAACTGCGCGGTCACGGACGCGCCGGGCTGCACCACGTGGTAGCCGCCCCGCCGCAGGGCGTCCGTGGGCGCAGCCATCGGCTCGAAGCACACCACGTCGTCGTCGCCGGGCGCGAACACCTGCGCCGCGGTGAACCCGTGATCGAAGTGCACCGCAATGCTGCGGTCACCGCCCGACAGCGTGAACACCGAGCCCGGTGCGACTTCGTCGTAGCCGTCGTCGATGAACTTGTCGCCCAACAGCTCTGAGGCAGCGGGACGCTGCTCCACCCTTCCGGTGGGGATGCCCCACGCGTTCACCGGCTGGTATCGCATCGCGGGGGTCTCGATCCGCCACTGCGCCCGGGGAACCCCCGGCAGCTGCAGGTAGGGATGGAAGCCGAAGCACAACGGCACCCGGGACCCCGTGGTCGCCGTGACCGTGGTCTTCACGGTGAGCGTCCGGTCCAGCAGCGTGATGTCCACCGTCAGCAGATGCGGGAAGGGGAAGCTCGCGAGCAGCGCAGGCCGGGCCGCGAAGTCCAGCTCGGCCGTCAGCTGTGACTCCAGCAGCGTGGTGACGTTCCAGTCCTTGAAGGCGGCCAATGTCCCGTGGATCGGCACCCCGTGCTGGTCGGTGCGCACCCCGCCGGTTCCCGGCGTCAGCGTCACGACGGCTCCGTCCACGCCGTAGCCGTTGCTGCTCAGCCGGTTCGCCCACGGGTAGAGGATCGGGATGCCCATGGTCTTGTGGTTCGACACATAGGCTTGCAGGCCGCGGCGCTGGCCCAGCAGCTCCACGCCGTCGTCCGACAGCGACGTGGCGACCATGCCGGCGACGGGCACGTAGGTGGCGGCCAGAGCGGACGACGGATCACGCAGCGTCACGGTTTCAAACTCGTCCATGACTGTCGATCCTGCCACGTGATTTCAGCTCGCCAGCGGATCGTGCCGAATTCGTTCGGCAGGTGCGCCCTTGGCGATGAGCGCCGCCTTGGTGGCCTGCACCATCTCCGGCCTGCCGCACAGCAGGATCTGGCGGTCGCTCCAACTGCCGTAACGCGTGACGACGTCGGGCAATCGGCCATTCTGTCGCACGTGCAGCCCGCGCGGTGGCGCGACGTCGGGGTATCCGGCGGCCCACGGCGGATCGGTATTGAGCTCTGACACCGGGGTCACCGACAGCCACGGGTTGGTCGACGCGATCTTCCAGAGGGTGCGCAGGTCATACAGCTCGCACGGATACCGCGCCCCGACGAACAGATGAACCCGAGGGTTCTCCCCGAACCGGGCCAGATCCATGATCAGCGCCCGCAGCGGCGCCAGCCCGGTCGAGCCCGCGACCATCAGCACGTCGCCGTCGTCGCGGTCGACGTGCATTGCGCCGTGCGGGTTGGACAGCCGCCATCGATCGCCGGGGCGGGCTTCGCCGACGATCGCCGTGCTCACCATGCCGCCCAGCACCGAGCGGACGTGGAACTCGACGTATCCGTGCGGATCGGCCGGGATGGCCGGGCTCAGGTAGCGCCACCGCAGCGGCCACTGCGGCACCTGGACGGGGACGTACTGCCCCGGCAGGTAGGACAGCGGGTGGTCCATCTTCAGCCGGATCACCGACACGTCGCGGGTGGGCCGCAGATGCTCGAGCACCGTGCCATCGCCGAACGGTGGGGTGGTCTCGGCGTCGGCGGCGCCGCTCATCACCCCCACGACCAGTTCCACCACGTCGTTCACCGCCTCGTTCAGCCGGCGGTCCCAGCTGTCGGCGAGATGCAAGCGCAGCGTGCTGAGCAGGGCAACCCGCAGCGTGGCGTAATGCTGTTGGGTGACACCGTACTTGCGATGGTCGCGGCCGAGCTGGGCGAGGAAGGCGACCGGCTCCTCGGCGCGCTGGGCGATGATTTCGTCACACAACCAGCTCAGGGCGTGGGCGAAGACGGTGCGTTGCCTCTCCATATCCGGTGGGAACAGGGCCCGTGCGGAGAGGTCGGCGCCGAACCATCGGGTGTAGAAGTCGCGTACCAGAGTCTCGGATCCGAGGTCGGGTTCGACCGCATCGCGGAGGATGCGCATCGATTCCCGGTCTTCGAGTCCCACGCCACCCGATCCTATGTCACCGCTTTGCCGCCTTCCGCTGGGGCAGCGCGGCGACGATTATGAGCCGGTGCCGCGAACCGGGTGCCGGCGCCGAGGAACTCGGTTCATAGGCCGTGAATCCCCTTGTACAGCACCAGAAGACCGATAACGATCAGAATCACCGCGACCAACGAGGCATGCTGGCGTTCCAGCCAGTCCTTCAACCGGCTCAGTGCGGGATCCAGCCGATCGCCCGACACCGCATAGCCGAGGATGGGAAGTGCGACGGTCGAGCCCGCCACCGCGACGTACCAGAGCTCCGCGACCCACACGGCCGGCATGCTCAGCCCCGATGATCCGATCGCCAAACCCGCTGCGGCACAGAGGAAGAGCACCTTCGGGTTGATCACTGTCAGCGCGGCGGCGGTCGCGGCCGCCTTGGCGGGAGTCAGCGTGCCCATCCGCGTCATCCAGCCCGGCATGTGCTCGGATCTCTTTCGGGTCGCCCAGCGATAGCCGCCGAAGGCCACCAGTGCGACGCCGACGACGATTCGCAGCCACGACGCCCAGCTCGGTGGGCTCTTGCCGATCCCGCCGATCAGATTCGACGCGGTCAGGAAGATGGCGGTCAACACCGCCAGGCCGGCAAGCCAGCCGGCGAGGAACGCCAGCCCGGTGGGTCTGGGCCGCGGGGTGTGCAGAACGAGCACTGCCGGAATGATCGACAACGGGGAGAGCGCGACGATCAGGGCGAGCGGGATGAGCTCGCCGAACACCGAACCCCAGAGTCCGGTCATCTTCGGTGATCCTTTCGCGCGCCGATCGCCTATAGTCGCCGGACACCTGGGGCGGCGGGTTAGTGTTTGCCCGTCCCGCCGCTGTGACGCCGGTGCAGATTCTGCCATCCCGACCGTGAGTTGATGCGGATGTCGGCAATCGGCCCGCCGCGCCAAGGACGACCAAGGAGATGTCACATGGCTGACCGAGTTCATCTGGGCCGTATCTTTCACCTGGCCGGCAGCCCGAAGATCACCGACGCTGACGCGGCGCTCGTCGCGATCCCCGATGGCGCGCTCGTCGTCGCCGACGACGGCACCATCGTCTTCTGCGGTGAACGAGGCGACCTGTCCGAGAAGTTCGGTACCGCCGCGGTGCATGACCACCGGCCCGGCTACTTGCTTCCGGGTTTCGTCGACAGCCACATCCATTTCCCGCAGACCTATGCGGGAGACTCCTACGGCGGCGGTCAATTACTGGAATGGCTGAATCAGTGCATCTTTCCGTCGGAGGCGAGGTTCGCCGACCCGGAGTTCGCCCGGCGCGCGGCCGTGGAATTCACCAGCCGACGCATCGCAGTCGGTACCACCGCTGCCATGGTGTTCGGCTCGGCGTTTCCGCATGCGCAGGACGCACTGTTCACCGAAACCCGAAAAGCGGGTCTGCGCATCGTCTCCGGACGGGGCATCCAGACGGCCGGTGGGCCATCCGCCGAGGCGTTGATCACCTCGGAGGACGATGCCATCCGGCTCACCCGTGAAGAGATCGAGAAGTGGCACGCGGCAGACACCGGTGATGTGTCCACCGCACTGCTGCATGTCGCGATCGTCCCGCGGTTCTCGCTGTCGGTGACCACCGAGACGCTGCGCAATCTGGGTGAACTCTACGACGAGGTGCGCGATCGCGGTGTCTACGTGCACAGTCATATCAACGAGAACAACCGGCCCGGCACCGGCGAGGTGGACTCCACCAAGCAGGTCTACCAAGTGAATTCGTACCTGGACACCTACGACGGGAAGTTCCTGCCGGGTTCGGAGGTGGGCGGCAAGAGTCTGCTGGGGCCGCGGACGATCCTGGCGCACGGTGTGCACTGCCAGGATGTCGAACTGGACCGGATGGCCGAAACCGGAACGTCCATTGCGCACTGCCCGATCTCGCAGCTGTTTCTCGGGTCGGGCACGATGCCGTGGAAGCGGACCGTCGACTCAGGCGTGAACATCGCGGCGGGAACGGATTTCGGTGGCGGGGACGAATGGTTGATCCCCCGGGTGCTCGGCGATGCGTTCAAGGTCCACATGAATGAGGCCGGCGCGGCTGCAGTTTCCATGCATCCTGCGCAGATGCTGTTCATCGGGACGCTCGGCGGCGCGCGGGCTCTCGATATGGAGGGTCGGTTCGGCAATTTCGACCTCGGCAAGGAAGCGGATTTCGTCGTGGTGGATCCCGCCGGCACGCCCTCGCTCGGGGCGACGCTGCGAAACGCGGTGCGGGCCGACGATTCCGACCTGGCCCGCGACCAGACGCTGTTCGCGCTTCTGATGGGTATCAGAGAGACCTCGATCGCCGAGGTGTACGTGCGGGGTCGCCGAGTCGTCGGGGATTCGGCGAGTCGATGACGTCGGCAACCGCGGTCACCGTCTTCCATCCGGTGGGGGACGCGGCCGGATTCGGGCTGTGGTCGCAGGATCTGCTGGATTCGGCCCGGTCAGCGGCGGGCCATGTGGCGGGCCGTGTCTCGCTGTGTGCCGATCCGGGGCTGGATTGGGCTGTCGCCGTGACGTTTTCCGACGAGCAGCAGCTGCACGGCTGGCTGGACGGCGCGCACCGGGCGCAGACACTGCGCGACGGGCAGCGGCACGGCTACTGGTGCAGGTCGGCCGATCTGATCCTCACCGACGACGGACCGTCACCGCCGGCAGTCGGGCTGTTCCGGCACGCCGTCGCCGCGGGCAAGGAAGACGACTTCCGCGAAATGCAGGTGCGGCTGGCGACGGCAGCCGTCGAGCTGCCCGGCTATGACGGCACCGTCCTGCTGCCCGCCGACCAGCACGGTGAATGGCTGTCGATGGTCCGGTTCAGGACCGCGGCGCAACTGTCGACGTGGCTGCGATCCGCCGAGCGGACCGACGCGCTGTCGGGACTGCGGTCGACGCTGACCAGGGATTTCTCGGCCGCCTCCAACACCACGCCGTTCGCCACCACCGTGCGCATCGAAGACGGTCGCACCCTGATGACGCCGAACTGGAAGTCGGCGATGCTGGTGCTGCTGGTGCTGTACCCGACGGTGATGCTGCTGTCGCGGTTCGTCGGGCCGGTTCTCGACGGGGTCGGCGCCGAACCGTGGCTCGCTCTGTGGATCAGTCAGATCGTCAGCGTCACCGCGATGCAGTGGTGGTTGATGCCCTGGGTGTCCCGGCCGTTCCGCCGGTGGCTCGATCCCGTCGACGGGGCCGGCCTTCGCATCAGCGTGGTGGGCATGGCGGCGATCGTCGCGCTCTACGCGCTGACCCTGGCGCTCTTTGCGACCGTGCACGAGCTGCAGTTCTGGGATTACCAAGACTGACCGTCAAGAAGGTAGAGTTGAGCGGAACAGACTCAACCTTGACGGCGTTGAACAACGCGACAAGCATTTGACGGGCCATTTCGTGCGGCCCCAGGACACGGAAAGAGAGGCGTCGTGGATTCGTTCAATCCGACGACCAAGACCCAGGCGGCGCTGACGTCGGCATTGCAGGCCGCCACGGCGGCGGGTAACCCGCAGATTGCCCCTGCCCACCTATTGTTGGCGCTGCTCACACAGAACGACGGCATCGCCGCTCCACTGCTGGAGGCCGTCGGAGTCGATCCCGCGACGGTCCGAGGTGAGACGCAGCGGTTACTGGACCGGTTGCCGAGCGCCAGCGGATCGTCATCGACGCCGCAGCTGTCTCGTGAGTCGCTCGCGGCGATCACGGCCGCCCAGCAGCTCGCCACCGAGATGGATGACGAGTACGTCTCGACCGAGCACCTGCTGGTCGGGCTGGCCACCGGGGACGGCGACACCGCCAAGCTGCTGACCGGCCACGGGGCGTCGCCCCAGGCGTTGCGCGAAGCCTTCGTCAAGGTGCGCGGCAGTGCGCGCGTCACCAGCCCCGACCCCGAGGGCAGCTACCAGGCGTTGGAGAAGTACTCCACCGACCTGACCGCGCGGGCCCGCGAGGGCAAGCTCGACCCCGTCATCGGGCGCGACAACGAGATTCGTCGGGTCGTGCAGGTGCTGAGCCGGCGCACCAAGAACAATCCGGTGCTCATCGGCGAGCCCGGTGTCGGCAAGACCGCGATCGTGGAGGGCCTGGCCCAGCGCATCATCGCCGGCGACGTACCGGAGAGCCTGCGCGACAAGACCGTCGTCTCGCTCGACATGGGCTCGATGGTGGCCGGTGCCAAGTACCGCGGTGAGTTCGAGGAACGGCTCAAGGCCGTCCTCGACGACATCAAGAACTCCGCGGGTCAGATCATCACGTTCATCGACGAGCTGCATACCATCGTCGGCGCCGGTGCGACCGGCGAGGGCGCCATGGATGCGGGCAACATGATCAAGCCCATGCTGGCCCGGGGCGAGCTGCGGCTGGTCGGCGCCACCACACTCGACGAGTACCGCAAGTACATCGAGAAGGACGCCGCGCTGGAGCGGCGCTTCCAGCAGGTGCTGGTCGGCGAGCCGTCGGTCGACGACACCGTCGGCATCCTGCGCGGGCTCAAGGACCGGTACGAGGTGCACCACGGCGTCCGGATCACCGACTCCGCGCTGGTGGCCGCCGCCACCCTGTCCGACCGCTACATCACCAGCCGGTTCCTGCCCGACAAAGCCATCGATCTGGTCGACGAAGCCGCGTCGCGGCTGCGCATGGAGATCGACTCCCGGCCGGTCGAGATCGACGAGGTCGAACGCCTGGTCCGCCGCCTCGAGATCGAGGAGATGGCGCTGGCAAAGGAAGAGGATGCTGCGTCGCAAGCGACCGGCTGGAGAAGCTGCGCGCCGAGCTGGCCGACCACAAGGAGAAGCTGGCCGAGCTGACGACCCGCTGGCAGAACGAGAAGGGCGCGATCGACGTCGTCCGCGACCTCAAGGAGCAGCTGGACACGCTGCGCGGCGAGGCCGACCGGGCCGAACGCGACGGTGACCTGGCCAAGGCCGCCGAGCTGCGCTACGGCCGCATCCCCGAGGTCGAGAAGAAGCTCGACGCGGCGTTGCCGGTTGCCGAAGCTCGCGACAACGTCATGCTCAAGGAAGAGGTCGGACCCGACGACATCGCCGACGTGGTGTCCGCGTGGACCGGCATTCCCGCCGGACGGATGCTCGAGGGCGAGACCGCCAAGCTGCTGCGCATGGAAGACGAGCTGGGCAAGCGCGTCATCGGTCAGACGAAGAGCGGTTGCTGCAGTGTCGGATGCGGTGCGCAGGAGCCGTGCCGGCGTCGCCGACCCGAACCGTCCGACGGGCTCGTTCATGTTCCTCGGCCCCACCGGCGTCGGTAAGACCGAGCTGGCGAAGGCCCTTGCGGAGTTCCTGTTCGACGACGAACGGGCGATGGTCCGCATCGACATGAGCGAGTACGGCGAGAAGCATTCGGTGGCGCGGCTGGTCGGCGCCCCTCCCGGATACATCGGCTACGACCAGGGCGGCCAGCTGACCGAGGCGGTGCGCCGGCGGCCGTACACGGTGATCCTGTTCGACGAGATCGAAAAGGCTCACCCGGACGTGTTCGACGTGCTGCTGCAGGTGCTCGACGAGGGCAGGCTGACCGACGGCCAGGGCCGCACGGTCGACTTCCGCAACACCATTCTGATCCTGACGTCCAATCTCGGTGCCGGTGGTAACGAGGAGCAGGTGATGGCGGCGGTGCGCGCGGCGTTCAAACCGGAGTTCATCAACCGCCTGGACGACGTGATCATTTTCGACGCACTCGATCCCGAGCAGCTGGTGTCGATCGTCGACATCCAGCTCGCCCAGCTGCAGAAGCGGCTGGCGCAGCGTCGCCTCGCCCTCGAGGTGTCGCTGCCGGCCAAGAAGTGGCTGGCCGACCGTGGCTTCGACCCGCTCTACGGTGCGCGGCCGTTGCGCCGGCTGGTGCAGCAGGCGATCGGCGACCAGCTGGCCAAGCTGCTGCTGGCCGGTGACGTGCACGACGGTGACGTGGTGCCGGTCAACCTCAGCGCGGACGGCGACTCGCTGATCCTGGGCTGATCCCGTACGCCGGAATTGCATTCCACGCGCAAAATCCCGAGTGGAATCCGCGTGGAATGCAATTCCGGCGGCAGTAGGCTCGGCTGACGTTCGGCCACTCGACGGGGGCATCGACGCCCCGGCGGTATGGCGGATGGCTTCCCGCGAAGCTCGCCCGGTCCGGCTTCGGCTACGTCGCGATCGAGTCGACCGGACCTTCGCCGTACCCCGGGGGTCGGGCGGAATACCTCGGCCGCTTCACGGCGTCACTGGACGGCGCGATCGGGTCGGGTTTCCTGCTGGCAGCGGACCGCGAGGAGATTCTCGAACTTGCCGCGGCGGCCTTCCCCGACTAGATGCGTCAGAACCAGTCCGCGAGGCGCAGCTCTCCGATCTCCACCTCGCGGGTCTGGCCGCCGTTGTCGAGGAACGCCTGCAGGCGTTCCGGAGCGGCCGGATCGGCAAGCGTCTCGCGGAACAACTGGTCCTCGACGCGTAGCCCGGTCGTCGGATCGCCCACTGCGGCGTCCACGGCCCGCTTGGCCGCGGCGATCACGTCGGGCGGGAACGACGCGACGCGCGCCGCCAGGGTGTCGACGAACGGGCGTAGTTCGTCGGGGGGCAGGGCGCGGTTGACGTAGCCCCATGCCTCGGCGGTGGCCGCGTCGAGGTCGTCACATCCGAGGATGACTTCCAGCGCGCGGGCCCGTCCGATCAACCGGGGCAGGCGCTGGGTTCCCCCGCCGCCGGGAATGATGCCGAGCGCGACCTCCGGCTGGGCCAGCCGCGCCCTGCCGAGTGCCGCGAAGCGCATGTCGAAGGCCATCGCGAGTTCGCTTCCGCCGCCGCGCGCGATGCCCTCGATGACGGCGATCGTCGCCTTCGGCATGGTGCGGAAGGCCTCCCCGAGCGCATGGAACGGGGAGATCTCGTCGTGCAGCGAGGTGTCTTCGGTGGGCAGCCGCTGGATCAGGGTGATGTCGGCATGCGCGATGAAGAAGTCCGCATCGGCCGAATCGACGACGACGACGCGCACATCGTCGTCGTCGCCGACCTCCTGGGCGAACCGGGCGAGTTCACCGATGAGGTTGATGTCCAGCAGATTGATCGGAGGGTTGTCCACGGTGGCGCGGCAGACGTGGTCGGTCACCGAAATCCGAAGGTACTGGAAGCCCTGGTATCGCATGGACAGGACGCTAGAGCACCCGCCGCCCAGGTGAGGTGCGATTTTCACGCCGTCGGTTCATCGAGTGTCGTCCAGGGCGTGAATTGGTCCGATTCCCGCCCTGACCGCACACTCGCTCGGTGAGCTGGCATGTGACGGGGTTGTGACTTGGTTGAGTTCGGGATTCATCGGCGTTAGCGGATACTCTTGAGCCAATGGTTCCGCTCTGGTTCACGCTGTCCGCACTCTGCTTCGTGGGTGCGGCGGTTTTGTTGTACGTCGACCTCGACAGACGTCGGGGTCTGGGCCGTCGCCGCAAGTCGTGGGCGAAGTCGCACGGCTTCGACTACGAGCACGAGTCCGCTGACATCCTCAAGCGCTGGAAGCGCGGCGTGATGTCGACCGTGGGCGACATCACCGCGCGCAACGTGGTCCTCGGCCAGATCCGCGGCGAGGCGGTCTTCATCTTCGACCTCGACGACGTGGCGACGGTGATCGCGCTGCACCGCAAGGTCGGCACCAACGTCGTGGTGGACCTACGGCTCAAGGGCATCAAGGAACCGCGGGAGAGCGACATCTGGCTGCTGGGCGCCATCGGTCCCCGGATGGTGTACTCCACCAACCTCGACGCGGCCCGGCGTGCCTGTGACCGCAGGATGGTGACGTTCGCGCACACCGCGCCGGACTGCGCCGAGATCATGTGGAACGAACAGAACTGGACGCTGGTCAGCATGCCGGTGGCCAGCACCCGGGCCCAGTGGGACGAGGGTCTGCGCACCGTGCGTCAGTTCAACGACCTGCTGCGGGTGTTGCCGCCGGTACCCACGGCGACCACGGGTCAGCCCGTCGCGCGCCGCAGCGGATCGCCCAGTCGCCCGCTCACCCCCGCACCCGCGGGGCGTTCGGAGTTGCCGCCCGGGATGGCCGACCAGCCTCCCGGCCGCGCCGATGTGGGCCGCTACGTTGCCCGGCCCGAGGTCGGCAGGTCTGAGGCCGGCCCGCCTCGCCCCGACCCGCTGCGTCGCGCGCAGCCGCCATCCCAACCGGCTCAGCGCAACGGTCGGCAGTCGGCGAACCATCACCGGTAAGTATCCTCTGGGGCATGCCACGCCCTGTCGCGCTGATCACCGGGCCGACGTCCGGGCTGGGTGAGGGTTTCGCGCGACGCTACGCGGTCGACGGCCACGACCTGGTTCTGGTCGCCCGCGACGCGCAGCGGCTGGAACGTCTGGCCGCGGAGTTGCGCGACGAGGCCGGGGCGCGGGTCGAGGTGATCCCCGCGGATCTGGCCGTCGCTGCCGACCGGGCGAAGGTCGCCGACCGGTTGCGCGCCGGAGTCCAGGTACTGGTGAACAACGCGGGGTTCGGCACGGCGGGGGAGTTCTGGTCCGCCGATTACGAGGTGCTGCAGGCCCAACTGGACGTCAACGTCACCGCCGTCATGCAGCTCACCCATGCCGCGCTGCCGTCAATGCTGGCGGCCGGCAATGGCACGGTCCTCAACGTGGCCAGCGTCGCCGGGCTGCTGCCGGGGCGCGGGTCCACATATTCGGCCTCCAAGGCGTGGGTGGTGTCGTTCTCCGAGGGTCTGGCCAACGGGCTCGGCGGGAGCGGCGTCGGTGTGCATGCGCTGTGTCCGGGGTTCGTCCACACCGAGTTCCACGAGCGGGCCGGCATCGACATGGCTGGTACCGCATCGTTTTTGTGGCTCGAGGTCGACGACGTGGTCCGCGAGTCGATGGCTGACATAGGCCGGCGCCAAGAAGAAGAAGGTGGTGATCATCCCTGGCCTGCAGTACAAGGCACTGACCACCGGCGGGCGCATGGTGCCACGAAATATGGTGCGCGCCTTGACAAGAGTTGTGGGCAGGGGCCGTGACCGTACCTGACGTCGCCGGCCCCACTGAGTGGGGTGAGGTCCCCGGGGTGGGCCCGTGGCCAGGCCCGCCGCCCGACGACGCCAGGTACGACGCGGAGCTGGTGCGCGCCGGTGACACCCGCAATGTCGTTGATGCGTACCGCTATTGGACCCGCGAGGCGATCATCGCCGACATCGATGAGCGGCGACACCGGCTGCACGTGGCGATCGAGAACTTCGGCAACGACGCGAACATCGGCGCGGTGGTGCGGACCGCCAACGCATTCGCCGTCGACACGGTGCACATCGTGGGCCGTCGGCGCTGGAATCGGCGCGGGGCCATGGTCACCGACCGCTACCAACGGTTGCGCCACCACGAGACCACCGCCGAACTACTGGAGTTCGCCGCGCAGGCCGGGCTGACCGTCGTGGCGGTCGACAACACTCCCGGCGCGTCGCGCATCGAAGAGTGCACCTTGCCGCGTGACTGCCTGTTGATCTTCGGCCAGGAGGGACCCGGCATCACCGCCGAGGCGAGCGCGGGCGCGGGCTCAACGGTGTCGATCGCCCAGTTCGGCTCCACACGCAGCATCAACGCGGCGGTCGCCGCCGGGATCGCCATGCACTCCTGGATCCGTCAGCACGCTGATCTCGGCCGCGCCTGGTGACTGCTGCGGTCGCAGCAGCAACCAGACGGCGACCGCGGCGGTGAGCAGCAGCGCCGCGCCGACGCCGGATGCGATGGCCAGGCCGTCGGTGAACGCCGTCTTCGCGGCGGCCAGCAGCTCGGTCGCCTTGCCGGAAGGTAGCGCCTCCGCGGCGTGGATGGCGTTGGGCAGCGAGTCGCGCGCCTTGGCGGCGACGTCGGAGGGGACGCTCGGGGCGATCACGGCGGTCCGGTAGACGGCGGTGACGATCGAGCCCAGGATCGCGATGCCCAGCGCCATGCCGAGTTCGTAGGCGGTCTCGGAAACGGCTGCCGCCGAGCCTGCCTGCTCCTTGGGGACGCTGGCCAGGATGACGTCGCTGGCGACGGTGAAGGCCAGGCCGAGCCCGACGCCGACGACGAACAGCGCGACGCCGAGCGGTAGGTACGGCGTGACGGGTGTGAACAGTGTCAGCGACGCGGCCAGGGAGGCCATCGCGACGCCGACCAGCGTCAAACCCGCGGTGAGCACCAGGCGGTGCGAGACGTAGCGCACCGCGATGCCTGCGAGCACGCCGAACACGGTGGCCGTCACCGCGGCGGGCAGCTCCGCCAGGCCCGCCTTGAGAGGTCCGTAGCCGTGCACCAACTGGAAGTACTGCGACAGGAAGAACACCAGCCCGGACAGGCCGAGCACCGACAGCAGGTTGGCCGACACCACCCCGGAGAACACCGGGTTGCGGAACAGCCGGACGTCGATCAGTGGTGTCGGCAGGCGCAATTGGCGCCGGACGAACAACGTCAACGCCACTACTCCGAGGGCGCCCGCGGCGACGGCGTCGATGCGCAGACCGTGGACCAGGCCGGTGAAGCCCTCCTTGATCCCGTAGACCACGCCGAGCATCCCGGCCATGGACAGGGCCACGCTGAGGAGATCCCACGGGCCGGGTTCGGGGTTGCGGTGCTCGGGCAACAGCACGATGCCGCCGACGACCAGAATCAGACACACCGGAATGTTGATCAGGAAGACCGATCCCCACCAGAAGTGTTCGAGCAGCACACCGCCGACCATCGGGCCCAGCGCTGCGCCTGCGGAGAACGCCGACGCCCACACGCCGACAGCGATGCTGCGCTCCCGCTGATCTGGGAAGATTCCGCGGATCAGCGCCAGGGTGGCCGGTGCCAGCGTTGCGCCCGCCACACCCAGCAGCGCGCGGGTCGCGATCAGCGTCCCCGGTGTCGACGAATACGCTGCCACGGCCGAGATGATCGCGAATGCCGTTGCGCCGCAGAGCAGCAGCTTCTTGTGTCCGATGCGGTCGCCCAGGCTGCCCATGCTGATCAGCAGCGCGGCCAGCACGAACGAGTAGATGTCGCCGATCCAGAGGATCTGGGTGCCGGTGGTACCGAGGTCGGCGCTGATGAACGGGGTCGCCAGTGCGAGCACCGTGCCGTCGACACCGATGAGCAGGACGGCCAGGGTGAGGACGCCGAGAGCGAACCAACGGCGGGTCATGGGGTGCGCACTCCGTTCAGTAGTAGGTCGGTGATGAGCCGGTCGAAATCGCGGCCGGCGACGCGGCCCGCGCGGATAGCCCACGCGGTCCCGCCGACCAGGCTGTAGAACGCTTCGGTCAGCCACGCTGCGGTCAGGTCGGGCCGGAAGTCCCCGTCGCGTTGTCCGCGCTGGAACAACGCCGTGATCTCGGTGTCGATCTCCTGCCACGCATCGAGGGTGCTGTCGAGGTCGAGCTCCTGACTCTGGCTGTAGAGCAGCGCCATGTAGGGCGACACCGGCTCACATGCCGCGACCAGGCGGCGCAGTGCCTCGGTGGCCGAACCCTCTTGCAGTCGGACCCTTTTCAACACGTCACGCATCTCGCTGACGGCGAGTTCTTCGAGCGCCTCCATCAGGGCGAGCCTGCCGGAGAAGTGCCGGTGCAGCGTGGCCCGGCTCACGCCGACGGCCGTGGCGATCTCGTCCTGCGTCGCGTTCGGGCGACGACCGAGAAAGTCGGCCGCGGCGCGCAGCAACTCATCACGCGTCGACGACATGCAACAACCATAGCTCATATGAGACATAAACGTCTCATCGCTCCGTCGGTGGACCGTGCGGGCGCGCCCCCTCGCGGGCGGTGGGTAGGGCAGGATCAACACCATGGATCAGTTGTGGGCCAACCGCGCCGCCAGCGCGGAAGCAGCGATCGCCAAGCGGCACCTCAAGAAGCTGTGGGGCCTGCCGGGCACCCAGCTCGGCGTGGTCGCCTGGCCTGCCGCCAAACGGCAGCGGCGGTTCGGCACCTGGCATTACTGGTGGCAGGCCCATTTGCTGGACAACCTGGTCGACGCGCAGCTGCGCGACCCCACCCCCGAACGCCTGACGTCGATCGCCCGCCAGATTCGCGGGCATCGGCTGCGCAACCTCGGATCCTGGGTCAACGACTACTACGACGACATGGCGTGGCTGGCGCTGGCCCTGCGAGCGCGCGGGCCGGCTGCCCGGAGTGGGCAGGCCGAGGGCTCTCGAGAAGTTCGCCGAGCAGTTCCTCAACGCGTGGGTGCCCGAGGACGGCGGCGGGATCCCGTGGCGCAAGCAGGATCAGTTCTTCAACGCACCCGCCAACGGGCCGGCGGGCGTCTTCCTCGCCCGCTATGAGGACCGGCTGCGGCGGGCACAGCAGATGGCCGATTGGATCGACGAGACACTGATCGACCCGGAGACTCACCTGGTCTTCGACGGCATCAAGGCCGGTTCGCTGGTCCGCGCGCAGTACACCTACTGCCAGGGTGTGGTGCTGGGACTGGAAACCGAACTCGCCGTGCGCACCGAGGATCCCGAGCATGCCGAACGCGTGCACCGGCTGGTGGCTGCGGTCGCCGAGCACATGGCGCCCGGCGGGGTGATCACCGGAGCGGGCGGCGGTGACGGTGGCTTGTTCAACGGCATCCTGGCGCGCTATCTGGCGCTGGTCGCCACCGCGCTTCCGCGGCGCGGCCCTGACGACGAGCAGGCTTGTGGGACCGCAAGTTCGGTGGTGCTCGCGTCGGCGCGGGCCGCTTGGGACAATCGGCAGACAGCCGAGGACCTGCCGTTGTTCAGCGCGTTCTGGGATCGAGACGCCGAGTTGCCGACGGCAGGCACCAAGGACGCCGAGTTCGTCGAGGGCGCCGTCAACTCGTCGGCGATTCCGGAGCGCGATCTGTCGGTGCAGCTGGCGGGCTGGATGTTGATGGAGGCCGCCCACACCACCGCCGCGGGCGGCGAATCAGACACCGCGGGCGACGAATCGCCAGACGCAGATCAGTGACTGAAGCGACGGCCCAGCGAGGTTTCCCCCTGCTTCCGTCGCGCCTCAGTCGCGGCAGCAAGGCCAACAAGACCACCGACAACACCGCAGCGGCATTGCTGCTCGCTTTCACCGTCTGCGCCATCCTCTGGGCGAATTCCCCTTGGGCGTCCAGTTATTCGGCCCTGCTGGATACTCACGTCGGTTTCTCATTCGGTGCCAGCCACTTCGAGATGACGGTCAAACATCTCGTCAACGACGCCCTGATGACGTTTTTCTTCTTCATCGTCGGGCTGGAGGTGACCAGGGAATTCACCATCGGCGAGCTCACCGATCGGTCCCGGGCGGCGGTGCCGGTGGTCGCCGCGGCCGCCGGGCTGGTTTTACCGGCCGTGGTGTTCCTGCTGTTCAATCCGTCCGGTGAGGACGCCCAGGCCTGGGGGGTGGTGATCTCCACCGATACCGCGTTCCTGGTCGGCGCGCTGGCCATCATCAAACCCAAGTTCCCTGCCCGGCTGCGCATCTTCCTGCTGACCCTGGCGGTGGTGGACGATGTCGGGGCGCTGTTCGCGATCGCGGTGTTCTACTCGGACAGCATCCAGGTCGGCCCCCTGCTCGTGTCGGTGCTCATGATCTCCGCCCTCGCGTTGGTGCGCTTCCTGCCGCCGAAAGTGAGCGGTCCCGGCTACGCCCTCCTCGGAGTGGCGCTGTGGATTGCGTTGTATCTGGCCGGGATCCACCCAACGCTGGCCGGAGTCGCGGTGGCACTCCTGATTCCGGTGTTCACGCCTGCGCGACGCCCGGTCGAAAAGGCTGTCGATCAGATCCGCGCTTTCCGTCAGTCGCCGAACTCCGAGTACGCCCGTGCCGCGAGTCGCTCTCTGCGAGAGTCGATCTCGATCAACGAGAGGTTGCAGACGACGGTCGGGCCGACGGTCTCGTTCGTGATCCTCCCGCTGTTCGCGTTGGTCAACGCCGGGGTGGTGCTCGACGGGCAGAGTCTGTCGACGGCGCTGCGGTCTCCGCTGACGTGGGGGATCGTCGCCGGCCTGGTGATCGGCAAGTTCGTCGGCATCACCGGCGCGACCTGGTTCATGCGCCGCACCCGACTGGGTGAACTCGCGCCCGGGCTCACGCTGCGCCGGATCGCCGGCGGCGCGGCGCTGTCCGGGATCGGGTTCACCATCTCGTTGTTCATCGTCGACATCGCGATCTCCGAGCCCAGCAGGCAGGACCAGGCGCGCATCGGTGTGCTGGCGGCCTCGATCATCGCGTTCACGCTGGGCTGGGCGACATTCCGGATCACCGACTGGCTGAGTCCGCCCGAACCGGTGGGGCTGAAGCTGTTGCGCCCGGTGGACCCTGACCGTGACCACATGCGCGGGCAGCCCCGACGCGCCGCTGACGCTGGTCGAGTACGGCGATTTCGAGTGCCCGTTCTGCAGCCGCGCGACCGGTTCCATCGACGAGGTGCGCGCGCATTTCGGTGACGAGCTCCGCTATGTCTGGCGGCACTTCCCGCTCGAACGCGCTCATCCCCGCGCGCTCGACGCCGCCCGGGCCAGCGAAGCGGCGGCGCTTCAGGGCAGGTTCTTCGAAATGGCCCACGAATTGTTCGAGCACCAGGACGAGCTGGAGTGGTCGGACATATACCGTTACGCGGTGACCGCAGGGTGTGACATCGAGCAGTTCGACCAGGACGTCCGGGTGCACTCCACGAAGGTGCTGCACCGGGTGCAGGACGATGCTGACGACGCCGAGGCGATGGACCTCAACGCGACGCCGACGCTGTTCGTCAACGGCATCCGGCACCGGGGGCCGTGGGACGCCGCCAGCCTGATCCGCGCCCTGGAGGAAAGCGGCGCACTTAGCTCCAGAGCGTCACGTGGATCTTCGGGCGGAACCGGGTGACGCCGACGCCGGTGCCGCGCAGCATGGCTTGGGTACAGCGCGGCGTGGTGATGAAGCGCACCAGTTCTGATGCGGCCGGCTGACGTGCGGCGGGGTTCAGCGTCATCGCGGACCACTCGCCGGGGACCTGCAGGCCCGGCCCATTGACGTGCACCAGCCTGCCCGCGGCGACGTCTTTGCCCACGCTGAATCCGATCGCCAACGTCACCCCGTCCACCCGCTGCACCTCTTCGAGCGCGGCCGCATCGCTCTGGAAGATCCGCTGCGAGGACTCGGGGATCGCCAGATCTGCGAGGACTGCCGCGATCTCGCCGTCGACGTTGCCTGCCGAGGGGACCCAGCAGCCAGGTTTGTTCGCGGAGCAGCGCGGGGGTCGGCGGCTGGCTCGCGAGCGGATTGCGCGGTGCGGCCACGGTCAGGATCTGGTAGTTGAGGAACGGCCTGACCGCGACCGTGGTGCCCGCGGCGGGGTCGTCGGGTACCTGTCCGAGGGCGATGTCGACCGCACGCGATGCGATGAGCTCCACGAACCGGCTCGTCGGGTGCACGCTCAACTCGACCGAGAGGTCCTTGGCCCGTGAGGAGAACAGTTCGATGAGTCCGGGGGCCGCGTGCTCGGCGAATGCACTGGACGCCGCGATACGCAGAAGTCGGCGTCCGTGCGCGGCCTCGGTGACCTCGATGGCCGTCTGTCGCTGCAGGCCGAGTATCTCCACGGCCCGGCCGGCCAGGCGCAGGCCGCCCGGTGTGAACGCCAGGCCGGCCGCCGTCCGGGAGAACAGGGCGTCGTCCAACTCCTTGCGCAATTGCGCGACGTGCATCGACACCCCCGCGTCGGACATGCCCAGCTCCCGGGCCGCGGCGTGCACCGAGCCCATCCGGACGACAGCGGAGAACGCACGAAGCTGGGCTGGCGTCACACAACCGAGGCTACGGCGCGGCGACTTAAGCGATCACTTAACCCACCCTTGACGCCCTCAGACCGCGCGGCGGACACTGGCGCCACCAGCCCTCAGTGAGGTATGTCACATGCAGGTTCCCGGACCATTCGAGTACGAGCGCGCCACCAGCGTCGACCACGCCATCGGTCTGCTGGACCGGCTCGGTGAGGGAGCGATGGTCGTGGCCGGCGGCCACAGCCTGTTGCCGATGATGAAGCTGCGGATCGCCAACCCCGAATACCTGGTCGACCTCAACGATCTCGTCGGCGAACTCGCCTACATCGTGGCCGACCCGGCGGTGATCCGCATCGGGGCGATGACGCGACATCGCGACGCGCTGGAATCCGAGGAGCTCGCCGCGCGCTGCCCGATCTTTCGCGACGCTGAGCGGGTCATCGCCGATCCCGTGGTGCGCAACCGCGGCACCGTCGGTGGGTCGCTGTGCCAGGCGGATCCGGCCGAGGATCTCACGACGGTGTGCCGGGTGCTCAACGCGACGTGTGTGGCACGCGGTCCGTCCGGGACCCGCGAGATCCCGATCGACGAGTTCCTGACCGGACCCTACGAGACGTCGCTGGACCACAACGAGATTCTGGTGGAGGTGCGGGTCCCGTTGGTGGGCAACAGCTCCAGCGCGTACGCCAAGGTGGAACGCCGGGTCGGCGACTGGGCGGTCACCGCAGCGGGCGCGGCGGTGACCCTCGACGACGACACCATCTCCGCGGCCCGGCTGGGTCTGACCGCGGTGAACACCGACGCCGACGCGCTCGCCGCTGTCGGCCGGAGCATGGTCGGCAAGCCCGCCACTGCGGAGACGTTCGCCGAGGCGGGCCGCGCCGCCGCAGCGGCCTGCGACCCGGTCACCGACATGCGCGGCACCGCCGAGTACAAGCGCCACCTCGCCTCTGAGCTGTCCGTCCGGACGCTGCGTACCGCCGTCGAACGTATTCGCAGCGCCTCATGACGCCGCAGGCGTCGCTGAAAGGAATAACCGATGCAGGTGACCATGACGGTCAACGGCGACCAGGTGACCGCCGACATCGAACCCCGGATACTGCTCGTCCATTTCCTACGGGATCAGTTGCGGCTCACCGGGACCCACTGGGGGTGCGACACCAGCAACTGTGGCACCTGTGTCGTGCAGATGGACGGCGAGCCGGTCAAGTCATGCACGGTGCTGGCCGCTATGGCCGGTGGGCGTGACATCCGAACGGTCGAGGGTCTCGAGGTCGGCGGCATCCTGGACCCGGTGCAGGAAGGTTTCATGCAGTGCCACGGCCTGCAGTGCGGGTTCTGCACGCCAGGGATGATGATCACCGCGCGGGCGCTGCTCGACCGCAATCCGGATCCCAGCGAGGAGGAGATCCGCGACGCCATCTCCGGCCAGATCTGCCGCTGTACCGGCTACACCACGATCGTGCGGTCCATCCAATGGGCCGCCGATCATTCGGACGCGGAGGTGGACGCATGACCGCCGTCGAATCCCGGCCGCTGTCGGAGGAAGACACCGCCGACAACGACCAGAAGCCCTGCGGTTACGGACGGATGCTCCGCAAGGAGGACCCGCGGTTCATCCGGGGACGCGGCAACTACGTCGACGATGTCGCACTGCCCGGCATGCTGCACCTGGCCGTGCTGCGCTCACCCTACGCGCACGCCACCATCAACAGCATCGACATCACTGCCGCGCAGGCGCACCCGAAGGTCAAGGCCGTCGTCACCGGCGCCGACCTGGCCGCCAAGGGGTTGGCCTGGATGCCGACGCTGTCCAACGACGTGCAGGCCGTGCTGGCCACCGACAAGGTGCGCTTCCAGGGTCAGGAGGTGGCGTTCGTCGTCGCCGAGGATCGCTACTCTGCGCGAGATGCCTTGGAGCTCATCGACGTCGAATACGACCCACTGGACCCCGTCGTCGATGCCCGGCAGGCTCTGGATCCGTCGGCGCCGGTGATCCGCACCGATCTGGACGGCAAGACCGACAACCACTGCTTCGACTGGGAGACCGGCGACGCCGCGGCCACCGACGCCGTCTTCGCGAAGGCCGACGTCATCGTCACTCAGGAGATCGTCTATCCGCGGGTGCATCCGGCGCCGATGGAGACCTGCGGCGCGGTCGCCGACCTCGATCCGGTCAGCGGGAAGCTGACGCTGTGGTCCACCACGCAGGCGCCGCACGCGCACCGCACGTTGTATGCGTTGGTCGCCGGCTTGCCGGAACACAAGATCCGCGTCATCTCCCCTGACATCGGCGGCGGCTTCGGCAACAAGGTGCCGATCTATCCCGGCTACGTGTGCGCGATCGTGGGGTCGCTGCTGCTGGGCAAGCCGGTGAAGTGGATGGAGGACCGCAGCGAGAACCTGACGTCCACCGGGTTCGCCCGCGACTACATCATGGTCGGCGAGATCGCCGCCACCACCGACGGCAAGATCCTGGCCATCCGCTCCAACGTGCTGGCCGATCACGGCGCGTTCAACGGGGTTGCCGCGCCGGTGAAATACCCGGCGGGTTTCTTCGGGGTGTTCACCGGCAGCTACGACATCGAAGCCGCGTACTGCCACATGACCGCGGTGTTCACCAACAAGGCACCCGGCGGGGTGGCGTACGCCTGTTCGTTCCGGATCACCGAGGCGGTGTATTTCGTCGAGCGACTGGTGGACTGTCTGGCGTTCGAGCTCAAGATGGATCCCGCCGAGCTGCGACTGCGAAACCTGTTGCGCGCCGAGCAGTTCCCATACAAGAGCAAGACCGGCTGGCTCTACGACTCCGGCGACTACGAGGCCACCATGCGCAAGGCCATGGAGATGATCGGCTATGACGCCCTGCGGGCCGAGCAGGCCGAGAAGCGCAGCCGCGGCGAGCTGATGGGCATCGGCATGGCGTTCTTCACCGAGGCGGTGGGCGCGGGGCCGCGCAAGGACATGGACATCCTCGGCCTCGGCATGGCCGACGGTTGCGAGCTGCGCATCCACCCGACCGGCAAAGCCGTTGTACGGCTATCGGTTCAGACTCAGGGGCAGGGCCACGAGACGACGTTCGCGCAGATCGTCGCCGAGGAGTTGGGTATCCCGCCGGATGACATCGACGTCGTGCACGGCGACACCGATCAGACGCCGTTCGGGCTCGGCACCTACGGCAGTCGCTCGACCCCGGTGTCCGGTGCCGCGGCGGCGTTGGTGTCTCGCAAGATCCGCGACAAGGCCAAGATCATCGCCTCCGGAATGTTGGAGGCCTCGGTGGCCGACCTGGAATGGGACAAGGGTTCCTTCCACGTCAAGGGCGATCCGGCAGCCTCGGTGACGATTCAGGACATCGCGATGCGGGCCCACGGTGCCGGTGACCTGCCGGAGGGCATCGAGGGCGGACTGGACGCCGAGGTCTGCTACAACCCGGAGAGCCTGACCTATCCCTACGGGGCGTACTTCTGCGTGGTCGACGTCGATCCGGGCACCGCCGTCGTCAAGGTCCGCCGTTTCCTGGCGGTCGACGACTGCGGCACCAGGATCAACCCGATGATCATCGAGGGTCAGGTGCACGGCGGCATCGCCGACGGTATCGGGATGGCGTTGATGGAGATGATCGCCTTCGACGAGGATGGTAACTGCCTCGGCGGCTCGCTGATGGACTATCTGATCCCGACCGCTGTCGAGGTTCCGCACCTGGAGACGGGCTTCACCGTCACCCCCTCACCGCATCACCCGATCGGCGCCAAGGGCATCGGTGAGTCGGCGACCGTCGGCTCACCGCCCGCGGTGGTCAACGCCGTGGTGGATGCCCTGGCCCCCTTCGGGATTCGCCACGCCGACATGCCGCTGACGCCGTCGAGGGTGTGGGAGGCGATGCAGGGCAGGGCAACGCCGCCGATCTGACAGGAGCCCGACGATGAAGGTGAGTGAGCGCGTCCAGCAGCTGCGGCGCGCGCGGACGCCGTTCGTCCATGCGACCGTGGTGCGCGCGCAGCAACCCACCTCCGCGCACCCGGGCGACGAAGCGATCCTGTTGTGCGACGGCACGATCGAGGGCTTTGTCGGTGGTGACTGCGCCCAGAGCTCGGTGCGCAAGGCCGCGCTGGGCGCGTTGCAGACCAACGAGAGCATGCTGCTGCGGGTGCTGCCGGACGGTGATGTGCACTTCCCGGAGGCGCCGGGCGCGTGCGTGGTGGTCAACCCCTGCCTGTCCGGAGGTGCGTTGGAGATCTTCCTGGCTCCGCAGATGCCGGCGCCGCTGTTAAGGATTTTCGGCACCACGCCTATCGCGGATGCACTGGCCGACATCAGCGGTGTTCTCGGTTACGACGTGCAGCGCGACGACGCCACCGATCTGAGTCAGGCCACCGCGGTGCTGATCGCCACCCACGGCGGGCCCGAGGCGGAGACGATCCTGTCCGCGCTCGATGCCGGTGTCGGCTATATCGGCTTGGTGGCCAGCAAGGTTCGCGGCCGGGCCATCCTCGATCAGCTCCACCTCACCGAGGTCGCGGCGGCCCGCGTGCACACCCCGGTGGGCTTGCCTATCGGGGCCAAGACACCTCCCGAGATCGCGGTGTCCATCCTCGCCGAAGTGATACGGGGCATCCGGGTGGACGGGTTGGCGGTGGCCGGGCGGCCGCGTGAGATACCTTCGCCGGCCCCCGGGAACGCGGAAGTGCCGGCATGCCACGGTCGTATGTGACCGGCGTCGTGCTGGCTGCGGGCGGCTCGCGCCGGCTCGGCACGCCGAAACAACTTCTGCCTCTGGGTGATACCACTGTGCTGGGAGCGACCCTGAAGATGGCCCACAGCTGCTCTTTCGACCAACTCATCGTCACCCTCGGCCGGGCTGCCGATGAAGTGCGCGCTGCGGTGACGCTCGACGGCATCGACATCGTGCTCGCCGACGATCCCGAATCGGGCTGTTCGTCGTCGCTGCGAACAGCGCTGTCGTGGGTGGATCCGCGCGCGGACGGGATCGTGCTGATGCTGGGTGATCAGCCAGGCGTGGCACACTCCACGGTCGCCGAGCTGATTGCCTGCGGTCGCCGTGCCCGCATCGCGGTGTGCGAGTACTCCGACGGCATTGGTCATCCGTTCTGGTTGAACCGCAATATATTCGAGGAGCTCGCAGAACTTCACGGCGACAAGGGGGTATGGCGATTGATCGAATCGGGATGCTATGGAGTCAAGCGTATTCCGATCGACGACGTCGTTCCTCTCGATGTCGACACCTGGGACGACTACCGGCGACTGCTGGCGTCGGCGGTGCGATGACGGAGCCGTCGGGCGTGCTGTTCGACGATGTCGACGACGTGGTGCGCCGATTCGACCGACACGGTTATCTGCTCGACACCGGTACCGCTTCGGCGGTCTACCTGGCGATGGCGCTCGGTCGGCCGCTGCTGCTGGAGGGTGAACCCGGCGTTGGCAAAACCACTGCGGCCAAAACCCTTGCTGCCGTGCTGGATACGCCGCTTCTACGGCTGCAGTGCTACGAGGGCTTGACCGCAAGTGAGGCGCTGTACGACTGGAACTATCAGCGCCAGCTGCTCAGCATCCGGCTGGCCGAAGCCCGCGGCGAAGGCATCGCCGAGTCCGATCTGTACACCGAGGCGTATCTGGTGAACCGCCCGATTCTGCAGTGTGTGCGCTACCGCGGACACGGCTCACCGGTCCTGCTGATCGACGAGATCGACCGTGCCGACGACGAATTCGAGGCGCTGCTGCTGGAGTTCCTCGGGGAGGCCGCTGTCACCGTGCCCGAGCTGGGCACCTTCGTGGCGGCCCGGCCACCGGTGGTTGTCCTGACCTCGAACCGCAGCCGCGATCTGCACGATGCGTTGCGTCGACGCTGCCTCTACCACTGGATCGACTATCCGGACCGGGAGCGCTGCGTGGCGATCGTACGTCGTCTGGTGCCCGGTGCGACGGCGCCCCTGATCAGCCGCGCCACCCAATTCGTGCGTGACAGCCGCGGTTTGGATCTGGACAAGCCGCCCGGGCTCGCCGAAACCATCGATTGGGTTTCGGCGCTGGTCGTACTGGGCGTGGCCAACCTGACAGAGCCTGGAGCGGGCGCGAGCCTGGGGGCGCTGGCCAAGACCCCCGACGACCGCGACGTGATCGGGGCCGCCTTCGCAGAACACACGAGAGACATCTCACGAAGTTAAAAGTCAAGCTGCGAGTTCGAGAGGAGGTGGAAACGCAACGTGTTCGTCGTAGTGCTGGCCGGTGTGCAGGCAGTGGTGGAGTTGGCCGAGGAACTTGTTGAACAGGTGTCGCTGGGCTTGGTGGTTCCAGTCGCCGGCGGCCCGGCGGGCATCGAAGTGTCGGCGCGCCCCGGGCGAGGCGCGCAACGATCCCAGCGCCCAGATCGGGCCGACGGCGGCCAGTCGCCGATTCTTGATGTGTCGGTGCAGCACCACGGTCTTCTTGCCGCTGGCACGGGTGATCGGGGCCGCTCCAGCGTAGGCCTTCAACCCGCGTGCGTCGGCGAAACGCGTACGGTCATCGCCGATCTCGGCGAGCACCCGGGCACCGGCCAGGTTCCCCAAGCCGGGGAAGCTGGTGATGATCGCGGCGTCCGGGTGCCGCTCAAAATGGGCGGTCGCCGCCTCGGCGAGATCCGCGGCGGCGGTGCAGGCGGCGTCGAACTGTCCCAACAACGCGGTGAGCTGGATGCCCATCGCCACCTCGACCTGTGGCGGCTGGTGCAGGTAGGCGTGGGCGAAGATCTCACGCAGCCGGTCGACGTCGCGGTCGAGATAGCGTTTGCGCCCGGCGTTGACCAGCAGCCGGTGCAGCCGGGCGCGGGTCAGCTTCGCGGCTTGGGCGGGGGTGGGCGCGGCGGCCAGGACGGTGCGCGCGTCACGTCGAGTCAATCCACCGTCGGGCAGATCGGCGAACGCGGCCAGCGCGGCGGGGTAGAAGTCTTTGAGCAGATCCCGGATCTGGTTGCCGATCTGTTGGCGTGCCCAGACCGCGTCCTGTTGGGCGCGGGCCAGCACCCGGATCGCTTGGGCCAGTTCGGTGTCGGCGGGCAGCACTCGGTGCGCATCGGGATCGGTGCGCAGAATGTTGGCCAGCAGCACCGCGTCGGTGGCGTCGGATTTGGCGCCCGACACCTGATGGCGGGCCCGGTAACGCGACGCGGCCAGCGGGTTGATCGGGTAGATCGCCCGCCCGGTCGCGCGCAGTGCTGCCAGCCACAACCCGCGATCAGTTTCGATCGCTACCGGGATCGGACTGTCCGGGGTGTCGCCGGCCTGGGCCAACAGAGTCAACAACGCCGCGAAGCCGCCCGCGTCGTTGTCCACACGTCGGCGCGCCACTACACGTCCATCAGCGTCGATGACGGCGACGTCGTGATGTTGGGTGGCCCAATCGATTCCGCAATACAGCTTCAAGATTTCAGCACTCCTTCCATCGATGGTTCTGCCGTTGCCGGAGGGGTCACGCAGCGCCCTAATCGTGGGACTCGAAGGTCCGTCATCTCACTAGCCGTCCGTGACTCCAGCACACCTCAGGACCTCATTCTTTCGAAGAGCTCGAAGCTCGGGAACAACCAACGGGAGGTCAATCCTGCGGCAGGCTCGGGCAACGGCATCCCACCACGTCACCATGGGCACTGCCGCCAGGCGCGCCGCTCTCTCGTAAGACGTCCAGCGTCGGGAACACACAGGTATCACCTGGCGGCAGACCCATCAGGAACAGCACCCGGTCAACCGACCTGGTAACCCATCCCTACTAAACGATTAGGAATCTGATGAAGATCGCCAACGAGTTCACCGTCAGTGCGCCCGCCGCGCAGGCTTGGGATGTCCTGACCGATCTCGAGCAGGTCGTCCCGTTGATGCCGGGGGCGCAACTGGCGGGGCAGGAGGGCGAGGACTACCTCGGCAGGGTCAAGATCAAAGTAGGCCCGGTGACCAGCGAGTTCACTGGGAAGGCGCATTTCGTGGAGCGGGACGCGCAGGCGCACCGCGCCGTGGTGGACGCCCGCGGCAAGGATTCGAGGGGGGCAGGCAACGCCGCCGCGACCATCACCCTGGCGGTCCACGAGGCGGGCGAGCGCAGCCGGGTCACCGTCGACACCGACCTGAAGATCGTCGGCAAGCTCGCCCAGTTCGGTAGTGGCATGCTGCAGCAGGTGTCGGAGAAGCTGCTCGGTGAATTCGTTCAGTCGCTGGAGGCCAAGCTCGCCGACGGCGACGAGCCGGCGGCTGACGAGGTCACGCCGATCGGCACGCCCGCCGGCACCGCCGCCACCCGGCGGACCGAGCCCGCGCCGATCGACCTGATCGAGCTGGCCGGTGGCGGGGCGCTGAAGAAGTACGCGCCGGTGGCACTCGGCGTTGTGGCGGTGACCACGTTGCTGCTCATCCTGGGGCGGCTGCGACTTGCGCGAAAGGCGTGGCGCGACAGGTGACCTCGTCGTACCCGCCCGCAGCTGAGCAACCCAAGCTGTTTCGTGCTGTCGACGTCGCCGCGTTTGCCGTTGCCCTGGTGACGCGCCTGCGCGCGGCCGGTGTCGTCGTTGCCGCCTGCGGTCCGACGGGATTCGTCGACGCACTGGGGAAGTCGTGGCCGCGCACCGTCTCGCAGCTGTACTGGACCGCGCGTCTCACCCTGGTGAATCGGGTGGACGATCTCGTCGGCTTCGACGCGGTCTTCGACGCGGTGTTCGCCGACGCCGTCGTCGGACTGGACCCGCCTAGCCTCAAGCGAAGCCTCCGCGGCACCACCGCCAAAGTCGATCGCGGCGGTCACTCCCGCGATCGCGCGGTGGTCGACGGTCGGCTGCCGTGGACGACCCGCCCGGCGTCGATCACCGCGGCAGCGGACGCGCACACCAGCGACACCGGCATCCCCGATGCGTTGCCCAGTCACTTCATCGCCCGGCCAGACGAACCCTTCGAGAGCTTCGACGTCGAGGATCTCCGGCGGCTGGGACGGTGGCTGGAACAAACGGCGGACCTCTGGCCGCGGCGACGATCGCTGCGGGCCGAGCCGCACGAACTGGGCAAGCGAGTCGATCTTCGACGGACGATCAAGGCCTCCAGGGCGACCGGCTGGGAGATGGTGCGCGTCGCCCGGACCCGGCGCCGTCGTCATCCGCGTCGGTTGGTGCTGGTGTGCGATGTCAGCCGTTCGATGCAGCCCTACGCGACGGTCTATCTCCACCTGATGCGTGCGTTGGCGCTTCGCCGGGGCGGGGTTCGCCCGGAGGTGTTCGCCTTCTCGACGTCGTTGACGCGGCTGACGCCCGCGCTGGCGCACCGCTCGGCGGAGGAGGCGCTGGCCAAGGCCAATGCCAAGGTCACCGATCGGTACGGCGGGACGCATCTGGCCCGCTCTATCGCGCAGCTGCTGGTCGAGCCTCACAGCAACGCGTTGCGGGGGGCAGTGGTGATCGTCGCGTCCGACGGCTGGGACAGCGACCCGCCGACAGAACTCGAACGGGCGCTCGCGCGGGTGCACCGGCGGTCGCACATGCTGGTCTGGCTCAACCCACGTGCGGCGCACCCGGGCTTCCGGCCGCTGGCCGGTTCGATGGCCGCCGCGCTGCCGTATTGCGACCTGTTCCTGCCGGCGAACTCCCTGATCGGGTTGTGGCAGTTGTTCGACGCGCTCAGATCGTCGGATCGGTAGTCGGCTCGGCGGCGCCGCCGGCCTTCCTGGCGGCTTTGCGGCGCTTGTACCACTCGAGGATCATCGGCAGCACCGAGAGCACCACGATCGCGATGACGATCGGCTCGAGCAGTTTCTGGATGATCTCGAACCGGCCGAGCCAGTACCCGAGCACTGTCAGGCCGACACCCCACACCACCGCGCCAACGGCGTTGTACAGCGTGAACACCCCGTAGTTCATCCTGGCGGCGCCCGCGGTGATGGGCGCGAGAGTGCGCACGATGGGCACGAAACGTGCGATCACGATCGCGATCGGACCACGCTGCTCGAAGAACAGGTGTGCCTCGTCGAGGTAGCGCTGCTTGAGGAACCGGGCATTGGGCTTGAACATCGACGTGCCCACATTGCGGCCGATCCAGTAGCCGACCTGTCCGCCGAGCACCGCGGCGATCGGGATGAACACCAACAGCTGCCAGAGCTGGAAGTCCGCCTGCACGGAGCCGTCCTGGGCCGCGGCGGCGGTGCCCGCGGCGAGCATCCCCGCCACGAACAGCAGCGAATCACCGGGCAGGACAGGGAACAGCACGCCGGACTCGACGAAGATGACCACCAGCAGCCCGATCAGCGCCCAGGTGCCGAAGTATCCGAGGAGGTTGATCGGGTCCAGGAAATCGGGCATCAGCGCGAGGTTGTCGACGACCACGGGACCCAAGGGTACCGGCGTGAGATCGTCGATCCCGAATTCATTCGATCAGCCCGAGCGGGTTACGCCGGATCCTCGCGCGTTCTAGTGTCGGGTAATGCCCACCCACAAGGCCGTGCACGTCGCCGCCGCCGATGAGCCGCTGACCGTCGTCGACGTGGATACCGAAGCGCCGCCGGCCGGCCACGTACGCATCGCCGTCGCGGCGTGCGGTGTTTGCGGTACCGACCGGGAATTCCACGCCGGCCACTTTCCCGGTCTGCAGTGGCCGATCACGCTGGGTCACGAGATCGCAGGAACCGTCGCCGAGATCGGCGGCGGTGTCGAGGACTTCGCGGAAGGCGACCGGGTGGCCGTCGGCTGGTTCGGCGGCAACTGCAACCGCTGTATCCCCTGCCGAAGGGGCTATTTCATGCAGTGCGAGCGCATGCAGGTGCCGAGCTGGCAGTACCCGGGCGGCTACGCGGAGTCGGTGACGGCCCCGGCCACGGCGCTGGCGCGCATCCCGGACGGGTTGTCGTTCGTCGAAGCCGCACCGATGGGTTGCGCGGGCGTGACGACGTTCCACGGGCTACGCCAGACGCGCGCCAAGGCCGGCGACCTGGTGGCGATCCTCGGCATCGGCGGCCTGGGGCACCTCGGTGTGCAGTGGTCGCGGGCGATGGGCTTCGAGACCGTCGCGATCGCCCGGGGCCCGGGTAAGGCCGACGAGGCCACCCAATTGGGCGCACACCACTACATCGACTCGACAGCGCAGGACGTCGCCGCGGAACTGAAGAAGCTGGGTGGCGCCGCCGTCGTGCTGGCCACCGCGAACAACGCCGCTGCCATGGCCGCGACGGTCGGGGGGCTGGGCCCGGCAGGTGAACTGGTCGCCATCGGCGTCACCCCGGAGAATCTGCCGATCAGTCCGCTCGACCTGATCAACTCCGGGCTGTCGGTGACCGGTCACCCGTCGGGCACCTCGCGCGACGTCGAGGAGACGCTGCACTTCGCGCTGCTTTCCGGGGTGCGTGCGCTCGTCGAGGAGCGACCGTTGGCGCAGGCCGCCGAGGCGTACGCGGCGATGGACGAGGGCCGCGCGCGCTACCGGATGGTGCTGACCGTGTGAGGTCGGATCGTTGTTGAGATACTCCCAGATAAAGCCAGGACAGCCGAAAGGAAACACGCCATGCCCATCGCCACGCCCGAGGTCTACGCCGATATGCTGGGCCGCGCCAAGGAGCACTCCTTCGCCTTCCCGGCAGTCAACTGTGTCGGCTCGGAAAGCATCAACGCCGCCATGAAGGGCTTCGCGGACGCGGGCAGCGACGGCATCATCCAGTTCTCCACCGGTGGCGCCGAGTTCGGCTCCGGCCTGGGGATCAAGGACATGGTCACCGGTGCAGTGGCCCTGGCCGAGTTCGCGCATGTGATCGCCGACAGGTACCCGATCACCGTCGCGCTGCACACCGACCACTGTCCCAAGGACAAGCTGGACACCTACGTCCGGCCGCTGCTGGCGATCTCGGCCGAGCGTGTCGCCAAGGGGCAGAACCCGCTGTTCCAGTCCCACATGTGGGACGGCTCGGCGGTGCCGATCGACGAGAACCTCGAGATCGGCAAGGAACTGTTGAAGCTCGCAGCCGAGGCGAAGATCATCCTCGAGGTGGAGATCGGTGTCGTCGGTGGCGAGGAGGACGGCGTCGAGGCCGAAATCAACGACAAGCTGTACACCAGCCCGGAGGACTTCGAGAAGACCATCGAGGCGCTCGGTGCGGGCGAGCACGGCAAGTACCTGCTGGCCGCGACGTTCGGCAACGTGCATGGCGTGTACAAGCCCGGCAACGTCAAGCTCAAGCCGGAGGTCCTCAAGGAAGGCCAGGAGGTCGCGACCGCCAAACTCGGTCTGGCTGCCGGCTCCAAGCCGTTCGACTTCGTCTTCCACGGCGGATCGGGCTCACTGAAGTCCGAGATCGAGGACTCACTGAAGTACGGCGTGGTCAAGATGAACGTCGACACCGATATGCAGTACGCGTTCAGTCGCCAGATCGCCGGCCATTTCTTCACCAACTACGACGGCGTGCTGAAGATCGACGGCGAGGTGGGTAACAAGAAGGCCTACGACCCGCGCAGCTACCTCAAGAAGGCAGAGGCCGGGATGAGCGAGCGTGTCGTTGAGGCGTGCAACGACCTGCACAGCGCGGGCCGGAGTGTGACCGCCGGCTAGGACCTATCCGCTTGGGGCCTGGCAGATCTTCCACTGGTCGTCGCGGAACTGCAGATCGAAGCTGCGCGTCGAGCGGGTCTGCGGCGCGTACGCCATGAAGGTGGTGACGTTGGCCTCGGCATGGTCGCCGTTGATCACCACCTGGTCGACGCTGGCGACGACGGGGTACTGCTTGGCGGCGGCGACCCGCGAGTGGGTGTCCGCCCAGGCCTTCTCGTCGTAGCGGACGTAGTTGTCGCGGGTCGTCCCGCAGGTGATGCTGCGCAGCGTGGCGAGGTCGCCGTTCTGCACCGCGATGTCGAAGTTCTCGATCGTGGAACGGACCTGGTCCTCCTGGGACACCGCAGGCGCGGAGTTGCGGGTCAACAGAATGGTGCCGAGGATCGCGATGGCCGCCAGCGCGGCGATGACGAACACGATGGCCGCCACCCAACCCCAGCTGCGTCGCTTCTTCGGTGGCGTCGGGCCCTCGCCACGGGGCGGAATCATCTGGGGGGCAACAGGTTTCTGCGCAGCGAACTCCTCGGTCTCACCGCTGTCGGTGGCCGAGAACACCTCGGTGGCCGGTTCGGCGGGCCGGTTGATGATCTGCGTCGAGCCTGCGTCGAATCCTGACGGCGCAGTGAACCGCCGCTCACCGGGCTCCACCGACGGACTTTCGGGCTGGGGTTCGGCGGGGGTCATGATCTCGGTGGCCGGTTCGTGGTCAGGATCCGGCTGGGAAGGCTCCTGGCCGGCCACGCCGACCTCGTCGGTGGTCTCTTTTTCCGGTTGATCAGGCCCTGTGGGGTTCGACATCCCTGCTCAAATCCTCCCTGACGACGCTACGGCGGAAGCTTATCCATCCGCGGTGCCGCGCGCCCGCGCCCGCACGGCACAATGGGCCCATGACACGGATGGGCGATCTCCTCGGACCGGAACCAGTACTGCTACCCGGTGATCCCGAAGCCGAGGCTGAATTGGACGCCTCGGAGAACCCGGCCATCGTGGCCGCGGCGCATCCGTCTGCCTCGATCGCGTGGGCGCTGCTCGCCGAGGACGCGCTCGACGACGACAAGGCGATCACCGCGTACGCCTACGCCCGCACCGGCTACCACCGCGGGCTTGATCAACTGCGCCGCAACGGCTGGAAGGGCTTCGGCCCGGTGCCGTACTTCCACGAAGCCAACCGGGGCTTTCTGCGATGCGTCGCGGCGCTGGCCCGCGCCGCCGAGGCGATCGGGGAGGACCCGGAGTACCAGCGGTGCCTGGATCTGCTCGACGACTGCGATCCGTCCGCCCGCACGGAGCTGGGACTGTCCTGATCCCGCGCGCTACCGGTTGTTGTTGCTTTCACACTCGCAGTCGGCGGCCGCGTCGGGTGGCTCCACCTGAACCGTCGAGTGGTCGAGCCCGCGGGCGGTCAGCACCGCGCGGGCGTCGTCGAGCACCTGCGCCGAGTCCCGGTCGCTGGTCAGGTGCGCGGTGACCATGTCCTTGCCCGGCACCAGGGTCCACACATGCAGATCGTGGACTTCGGTGACGCCCTTGACGGCGCACAGCGCGGTGCGCAGCTCGTCGACGTCGATGTGGGTGGGTGAGGTCTCCGACAGGATGCGCAGAGCCGCCCGGGCCAGGGAGATGGCGCGTGGCAGCACCCACAGGGCCACGAACACCGCGACGACGACGTCGGCGTAGGGCCAGCCCGTGGTGACGGTGACGATGCCGGCGATCAGCACGCCGATGCTGCCGACGGTGTCGGCGACCACCTCCATGTAGGCGCCCTTGACCGCGAGGCTGGTCTTGGAGTGGGACCGCAGCAGCAGCACGACGATGGCGTTGGCGAGCAGGCCCACCAGCGCGACGACGATCATCGGCACCCCGGGGACGTCGGGGGCGTCCCCGAGCCGCTCGAACGCCTCGTACAGGATGAAGCAGGCCATCCCGAGCAGCAGCACCGCGTTGGCGACGGCGGTGAACACCTCGGCGCGATGCCAGCCGTAGGTCCGTGACGGTGACGCGCTGCCGTGCTTGGCCAGCAGCACCGCGGTCAGTCCCATGAACATGGCCACCAGGTCGGTCAGCATGTGGCCCGCGTCGGCCAGCAGCGCGATCGAGTTGATCGCCAGCGCCGTGGTCAGTTCGACGACGAAGAAGACGGACAGAATGCCCGCCGCGATGACCATGCGGGAAACCCGGGCGTCCACCTGGCCATGACTATGACCGTGATCGTGTCCCGCACCCATGCGATGCAATGTATGCGAAAACACGCATACGTTGCAAGGTGCAACAGAAGGACCCAGTGCCAGCGTCAGAACCAGGCCGACCAGAACCGCGTCAACTGACCCCCGATTTGCCACAGCACACCGGGTACACCCGACAGTTCGAACAGCCAATCGACCGCACCGAAGAACCACTGGTTCAGCGGCGGCGCGATGAGCAGGATCAGCAGGATGAAGAAACCCCACAGCTTGGCGGGCTGCAACGCCCGCTGGGTTTCGGGGCTCAGGTGCGGCTCGAGCGCGCCGTAGCCGTCGAGGCCCGGAATCGGCAGGATGTTCAGCAGGAACGCGGTCACCTGCAGGAAACCCAGGAACGCCACGCCCGCCCAGAACACCGAGTGCGCCGGGTCGTACAACAGCCGGGTCAGCACCAGCAGCAGCACCGCGAACACCACGTTGACGGCCGGGCCCGCCAGGCTGACCAGCGTCTTCTGCCGCTTCGTCATGTAGGACGTCCGGACGTACACCGCGCCGCCGGGCAGGCCGATGCCGCCGAGCGCGATGAACAGCACCGGCAGCCCGAGCGACAGCAGCGGGTGGGAGTACTTCAGCGGGTTGAGCGTGAGGTATCCGCGCACGGCGACGTCGCGGTCGCCGAACCTCCACGCGGTGTAGGCGTGGCCGAACTCGTGCAGACACAGCGACACCAGCCAGCCGAAGATGACGAAGACGAAGACGCCGATGTAGGCCATCGGCCGGATGTCCTGCGCCGACAGCCACGCCACCGCCCCGCCGGCCGCGGTGAGCGCGACGATGGCCAGGAAGATCGGGCTGGGACGCACCGACTGGCGCAGTGGGCGAATGCTCACCTCATGAAGCTACCCGCAGCCAGCCCTCGGTATGGCGATAGAACGTGGAGCGCCGGACCGGCCGCGGCGCCTGCTTGCCGTCGCGGACCACCAGCGCGCCCGTGGTGCCCAACTGGGCGGCCCGGCCGGTCACCCAGCGCTTCGGTCGCAGCCGGCCCGCGATGACGCGGGCGCGAAGCCCCGGCAATGTCGTCATCGGCTCGATCCGCACGCCCGTCACCTCGCCGTCGAACAGCCGCTCATCGTCGACCACCGCCTCGCCGCGGATCGTGCGGACGTCCTCCTGCGGCAGCCAGTAGGCCGCCTGGGTGACGACAGTGCCGGTCTCGTCCCGGATGAGGGGGACGCGGCTTGCGGTGCCGGTGAGGCCGCGCCGCCCCTGCCACGGGCGTGCCACGTGGGCCACCTCGATGTCCAGCCGGTCGGCGCGCAGCAGCCAGGTCAGCACCGTCGCGAGGTCGGCGTGTGAGCCGACCACGACGACGCGCCGATAGCCGGTGAGTCGTTCCAGGTCGGCGCCGGTATCGACGACGGGGAGGCCGCGTAATCTCTTGGGGGCCCGGCGTCCGCCGAACAGCAGAACCGCGACTTGCGAGGAATCCAATCCGCTCCTTGTAACGGGCGATGATCAGGTCGGATGCTGATCGGATAAGGTAGCTCACCGGCTGCGCACAGTGTGAGGCAGTACGCGCGGAGAGTATGCGGGAGACCCAGGAGACATCAGCATGCCGGCAATCGTCCTCATCGGCGCCCAGTGGGGTGACGAGGGCAAGGGCAAAGCCACCGACCTTCTCGGTGGTCGCGTCCAGTGGGTCGTTCGCTACCAGGGGGGTAACAACGCCGGTCACACGGTGGTGCTGCCGACGGGGGAGAACTTCGCACTCCACCTGATCCCGTCGGGGATCCTGACGCCCGCCGTCACCAACGTCATCGGCAACGGTGTGGTGGTCGACCCCGGGGTGCTGCTCACCGAGCTCCAGGGGCTCGAGGCGCGCGGGGTGGACACCGAACGGCTGCTCATCTCCGCCGACGCCCACCTGCTGATGCCGTATCACGTGGCGATCGACAAGGTCGTCGAGCGCTATGCCGGCAGCAAGAAGATCGGCACCACCGGCCGTGGTATCGGGCCCTGCTATCAGGACAAGATCGCGCGCATCGGGATCCGGGTCGCCGACGTGCTCGACCCCGCGCTGCTGGCCGAGAAGATCGAGGGTGCACTGGAATTCAAGAACCAGGTGCTGGTCAAGATCTACAACCGCAAGGCGCTGGATCCCGCAGAGGTGGTCGACGCCCTCTTGGCGCAGGCGGACGGATTCAAACACCGCATCGCCGACACCCGGCTGCTGCTCAACGCTGCGTTGGAGCAGGGCCAGACGGTGCTGCTGGAGGGGTCGCAGGGCACTCTGCTCGACGTCGACCACGGCACGTATCCCTTTGTCACATCGTCGAATCCGACAGCCGGCGGGGCGTCGGTCGGTTCCGGCATCGGCCCGACCCGGATCACCACGGTGCTGGGAATTCTCAAGGCCTACACGACGCGGGTCGGCTCCGGACCGTTCCCCACGGAGCTGTTCGACGCGAACGGTGAGTACCTGGCCAAGACCGGTGGCGAGGTCGGGGTGACCACCGGTCGGCGGCGCCGCTGCGGCTGGTTCGACGCCGTGATCGCACGCTACGCGACCAGGGTCAACGGCATCACCGACTACTTCGTCACCAAGCTCGACGTGTTGTCCAGCCTGGAGACGGTGCCGGTGTGCGTCGGATACCGCGTCGACGGCAAGCGCACCGACGACATGCCGATGACCCAGAGTGAGATCGCCCGCGCCGAGCCGATCTTCGAGGAGCTGCCGGGGTGGTGGGAGGACATCAGCTCGTGCCGCACGTTCGACGAGCTGCCCGCCAAGGCACGCGACTATGTTCTTCGGCTCGAAGAGCTTGCCGGAGCTTATGTTTCGTGCATCGGCGTGGGACCCGGCCGCGAGCAGACCATCGTGCGACGAGACATCCTGGCCGCGAAGTGATGAGCGCTCGCGCGAAGAACAGACAGCCGTGATGAGCGCTCGCGCGAAGAACAGACAACCGTGATGAGCGCTCGCGCGAAGAACAGACAACCGTGATGAGCGCTCGCGCGAAGAACAGACAGCCGTGACCGACGACCCCAGGGTGGTCGATCCCGACTACGACAAACACGGCGGGTTTCCGAACTTCCAGGCGGCACAGCCGGGTCCGGGCTTCGGGCGGTTCCTGACCGCGATGCGTCGCGCGCAGGACCTGGCGGTTTCGGCCGATCCCGACACCGGCACCTGGGAGCGGGCCGCCGACCTCGCCGAGGGCATCGTCGAGCTGCTCGGCCCGTTCCAGGCGGGCGAGGGCGTCGGCCCCGCCAACCGGGTACCCGAGTTGCCGGGTGCCGGCAGCCTGTTGATGCCGCCGTATCAGGTGGTCAGGTTCGAACCCGCCGGGGTCGAGCTGGAAGTGACGTTCAGCCGGTTCTCGGTCGGCGGCAACTACGCCGTCCACGGCGGGGTGCTGCCGCTGCTGTTCGACTCGGTGTTCGGCATGGTGATCCACGCCGCCGGACGTCCGATCAGCCGGACCGCCTTCCTGCACGTCGACTACCGCAATGTCACCCCCATCGACACGGTGCTGACCGCGCGGGGATGGGTGCGCGAGGCCGAGGGGCGTAAGGCCTTCGTCAACGCCGAACTGCGTGACCCCGAGGGCACCCTGCTGGCCGAGGCGAACGGGTTGATGATCCGGCTGTTGCCCGGCCAGCCGTAGCGCTGCCCAGAGCGGCGCCCGCGGTTCGAAGCAGTTCGGCGGCGTCGGCGTGCCACCATGAGGCGGTGACGCATCCGGCTGACCGCACCCTCCGCCGCCTGTCGACACCGCGGGCAGCGGCGTTCGCCGGTGTGCTGTTCGCGCTGCTGTTCGGGGCGGTCCTGGTGCTGATCCGCACCGCGCTGCCCGCCGGAGGACAGCTCGGCTCGCAGTGGGTCGACGGGTCGAGCCAGCGACTACGGCTCGCCGTCGTGCTGATGCCGTTCGCGGGCATCGCGTTCCTGTGGTTCATCGGTGTGGTGCGCGACGGGCTGGGCGCGCTGGAGGACAAGTTCTTCGCGACGGTGTTCATCGGCAGCGGGTTGCTGTTCCTGGCGATGATCTTCGCCTCCACCGCAGTCGGCGCGGGACTGCTGGCCAGCAAGGAGTTCCTCGCAGAGCCGGGCACCCGCACCGAGGTCGCGGCATTCGGTCAGGCACTGCTCATCTCGCTCAGCAACACCTACGCGCTGAGGATGGCCGCGGTGTTCATGATCTCGCTGGCCACGATCTGGATGCGGACGCACCTGATGCCGCGCTGGTTGGTGATCGTGACTTATCTTGTCGCGCTGAGCATTCTGGTGGCCAGCGACATCAGCTTGTGGGTGACGGTGGCCTTCCCGGTGTGGGTGTTGGTGGTCAGCCTGTTGATCCTGGTGCGCGCCGGCGTGATCGACCTACCCGGGGACGACGACGACCTCAGTCCGCGGTCAGACTCAGCGCACTCGCCGGACAAAGACTGACGGCCTCGCGCGCATGATCGGCCTCGTCACCTGACACCTCGCGCGGTGAGTACCACGACGATGCCCTCGTCGTCCTGATCGAAGACCTCACCGGCGACCATGACGCAGTTGCCCGCTTGGATGCACAGCTCGCGGTCCGCTCTTACCTTCACCAGCTCACTACCGTCACCACGTCACTACCTTCACCACGTCACTTCCAACGACTTCAGACCGTAGATGAAATGAAACGAGCGGAACTGCACATCGTCGAATTCCTCGGCCAGCGACAACGTCGGGAATCGGCGCAGCAGTGCCGGGAAGGCGATCTGCATCTCCATCCGGGCCAGCGGTGCGCCCAGGCAGTGGTGCACGCCGTGACCGAACGCCAGGTGCCCGGGCGCCCCGCGACCGATGTCGAAAGTGTCTGGGTCGTCGATGAATTGACCGTCCCTGTTGCCCGACGGCAGGGACGCGAACACCAGCTGTCCGGCGGGGATCGGCACCCCGGCGATCTCCACGTCCGTGGTGGTGATGCGCGGGATCGCGGTGTGCACGATCGACAGCCAGCGCAGCAGCTCCTCCACCGCGGGGGCCACCGCACCCGGATCGTCGCGGACCGCCGCCAGCTGTGCGGGATGGCGCAGCAACGCGAGGGTGCCCAGCCCCAGCATGTTCGACGTCGTCTCGTGGCCGGCCAGCAGGAGAAGGCCTGCGATACCGATCAGTTCGTCGTTGGTGAGCTCGTCGCCGTGCTCGCGGATCAGCATGCCGAGGATGTCGTCGCCCGGGAAGACCCTGGCTTTCTCGACCAACGAGCTCATGTAGGCCCTGCCCTGGCTCTGCAACTCCAGGCGCTCGGGTATCGGGATCGAGAGGTCGAGTTGGCGTGCGCTGCGCCGTTGGAAGTCGTCGCGGTCGGCGTAGGGCACCCCGAGAAGTTCGCAGATCACCAGCGACGGCACGGGCAGGGCGAAGTGCTCCACCAGATCGGCAGGGCGGACCGGCGGCCGCCAGCGCATCCAGTTGCGCGTCGACGATCTCGACGATGCGGGGCTGCAGCCGCTTGATCCGCCGGATCGTGAACTCCGGGGTGAGCATCCGGCGCAACCGCTGATGCTCCGGCGGATCCAGGCCGAGCAGGTTTCCCGCCCGTGCAGCTGGCCTGCTCCTCCTGGGACATCGGCGGCGCCCCGGGCACCACGAAGCCGGGAGGGCGGCCGTTGGAGAACCGTGCGTGGTCGGAGAGCACGGTCTTGACGTCGTCGTACCGGGTGACGAGGTGGACCTGCATGCCGAACGCGTTGGTGACGGTGGTGACCCCGGCCCCGGTCCGGATGGCGCCGAGCTCGGGTGTCGGGTCAAAGGCGTCACGCCGCATGTGCAGCGGCGGCAAGGAAGGAGCTTGCGTCATGCGTTCGACGGTACCCACCCCGCGCCGGGCGAGGCGGATCCGCGCGGCTCACCTGCCGGCGGAAGCCGGAGTGGTAGCGCGGTGTCGACCTTGCGCGTGACCACCGTTGGAACCGTCGTTCTGGCCCTGCAGCGCGGGCCACCAGATCCTGGGCCCGATGAGCGTGAACAGCGCCGGGATGATGACCGTGCGCACCAGAAAGGTGTCGAGCAGGATGCCCAGGCCGACGATGATGCCCACCTGGGTGAGCACGATCAGGGGCAGCACGCCGAGCACGCAGAACACCGCGGCCAATACGATTCCCGCGCTGCTGATCACCGCGCCGGTCGCGGACACCGCCCTGACGATGCCGTCGCGCGTGCCGTGCGCGGGTGTCTCCTCTTTGGCCCGGGTGACGAGGAAGATCGTGTAGTCCACTCCGAGCGCCACCAGGAACAGGAACGCGAACAGCGGTGCGGTGTTGTCCAGTGCGGGGAAGCCGAACACATGCACGCTGGCCCAGCCGCCCAGCCCGAGTGCCGCCAGCGCACTCAACACGGTCACCGCGACCAGGATCAGCGGGGCCAGCGCCGAGCGCAGCAGCACGTAGAGCACGAGCAGGACCACGGCGAGGATCGCGGGCACCACCACCGCACGATCCCGTCCGGCCGCCGCCGACGCGTCCCGCGCCTTGGCGTCGGATCCGCCGACGAGTGCGTCCGTATCGACCTGATGAACCGAATCGCGCAGCGCATCGATGGTTTCGAATGCCTCATCGGAAGCCGGGGCGGCGTCCAGCACGACCGACCACTGGCTCAGTCCGTTCGGTGCGGACCCCGCCGGTGATGACCGACACGACGCCGGGTGTGTCATCGATCGCGCGCTGGACTTCGGCGGCACGGTCGGTCGACGCGATGACGCGGGCGGGATCGGTCAGATCCGCTGGGGAAGTGCGACGGCCAATGTTTCGAATCCGTCGACTGATTCGGCCTGCGACGCGGAACTGTTCGGTCTGCGACAGGCCGATCGGTGTGCTGAGCAGTCCCGTGCACAGCAGCGCCAGGGCCCCGATCGAGACCACCGCCACCCGAGCGGGCCGCTTCGCGACGGCGGACGCCACCCGGTGCCAGATTCCGTTGTCGGTGAGCGCTTTGTCTCCCAAGCGAGGGATGAACGGCCAGAACAGCTTCCGGCCGAACAGCCCCAGCAGCGGCGGCAGCACCAGCAGCACGAACACCGCCGCGACCACCAGCCCCGCGGCGGCCTGGACCCCGAGGCTGCGGGTGCTCGGTGACGACGCGAGAAGCAACGTCAGCAGTGCCAGCACCACGGTCGCGTTGCTGGCGACGATGGCGGGTCCGGCGCGGCGGACGGCGGTGTTCAGAGCTTCCTGATGGGATGGGTTGTGGCCCAGTTCTTCTCGGTACCGCGAGATCAGCAGCAGGGCATAGTTGGTGCCCGCGCCGAACACCAGGACGCTGGTGATGCCCGACGTCGACCCGTCCGGCGTCATTCCTACCGCTTCAGCGACCGCCGAACCCGACGACGGCGGCGACGCGGTCGGCGAACCCGATCACCAGGAGGGGCACCAGCCACAGCACCGGGGAGCGGTAGGTGACGATCAGCAGCAGTGCCACCACCGCTGCGGTGACGATGAGCAGGGTGCAGATTCGCCCCGGAGAACGAGTCGGCGATGTCCGCGCCGAAGGCCGGCCCGCCGGTGACCTCGGCTCGGAGGTCGCCGGGCAGCCCGTCGGAGGCGTGCGGTGCGCAGCGCCTTGACTGTGTCGTTGAGTGCGAACCCGGACAGGTCGGCCTGCAGCGGCACCGCCGCGACCGCGGCTTGTCGGTCCTCGGAGATCTGGGTCGGCGGCCCCGATGCATTTCCCGTCGCTTCGCTCGCCCCAGATGCATTTCCCGTCGCTTCGCTCGCCCCCGATACATTTCCCGTCGCTTCGCTCGCCCCAGACGGGCCGGCGGCGGCCGCGACGGCGAGCATGCGCTGGCGCGCTTGATCCGCCGCTTCGAGGTCCGTCGGGGTCAGCGTGGCGCCGTCAGCGCGGCTGACCACCAGAATCGCGGGAACGCGGTCGCCGCCGGGAAACTGGGTGCGGGCGGCGTCGGCGCGGACCGACTCGGCCCCAATGGGCACCGGCACCGGGGACTGCTCGGCGGAGTCGCCGCTACCGATGAGCCCCATCAGGGCGCCGGACGCAACGATGATGATGAGCGCGACGAGCCAGGAGAGTCGGCGGTTCATGCGGCAACTATTTCAGATAATTAAACATTAAGCAAACGAATTTTCTGGCTATGGTGGATCAATGCATGATGCAGATCGGGCCGCGCTGGAGGCGCAGATCGCCGCTGACACGCGCGCTCTGACCGCAGAGTCCGCCCAGATCGGCCACAGCTTCGCGAGCCTGCACGCGCTCACGGCCAATGACTTTCGCGCACTGCTGCACGTCACTGTCGCCGAGAACGCCGGTGAACCGCTGACGGCTGGTGAGCTCAGAAAGCGGATGGGGATGTCCGGCGCGGCGATCACCTACCTCGTCGAACGGATGATCACGTCGGGCCATCTGATGCGCGACTCGGATCCGAAGGATCGCCGCAAGGTCATGCTGCGCGTCTCGGCCCACGGCACCGACGTCGCGCGGAACTTTTTCACGCCGTTGGCCGACCACACCGGCCGCTCGCTCGCTGGTATCTCCGACGACGACCTCGCTGCGGCGCATCGCGTGTTCGCCGCGCTCATCGAGGCGATGGGTGCCTTCCGGGCCCAGTTGGACAGCCCGGTTGAGCATGGCGCAACTCATCGGGCCCCAGGTTCTGGCAGGGTGGATGGTCGATGAGTGACACGACAGACGGCGACACGGTGACCGAGCCACCGGCTGCGCCCACACCCGGTTCGGCCTCGGTGATGCTGCTCGGTGCCGGGGACCGCAGCCGCGAGCTGGCAATGGCATTCCAGCGTCTCGGTGCCGAGGTGATCGCCGTTGACCGATACGCCGGCGCGCCCGCGCACTCCGTCGCCGACCGGACCGCCGTGGTCCGGATGACCGACGCCGACGCGCTCAAGGCGCTGATCGACGACGAGAAGCCCGACTACGTCGTGGCCGAATCCGGTGCGCGTCGCGCCGGACGCACTGATCACGATCGCCGAGCGCGGCGACGTGGAGGTGTTCCCCACGCCGCGCAGCACTCGTCTGTCGCTGGACGCCGAGGGGTTGCGCCGCCTCGCGGCCGACGAGCTGGGACTGCCCACCGCACCGTTCTGGTTCGCCGGCTCGGCGGAGGAGCTGGCCGCGATCGTGCAACACGCCGGCTTTCCGTTGGTCGTCAAACCGGTCGCGGCCGCCCCCGGCGAGGGCGAGTCGGTACTGCTGCAGGCCCGAGGACATCGAGGCCGCCTGGCGCCGCGCCGTCGCAGGGGGACGGCTCAGCCTGCAGCGGGTGATGGCAGAGACCGTGGTCGACGTCGATGTCGAGGTGACGTTGTTGACGGTGCGCACCACTGGCCCCGCAGGGCCGGTCGTGCACTTCTGCGAGCCGATCGGTCACCACCAGTCCAGCGGCGGCACCCTCGAATCCTGGCAACCCCAGCAGCTCTCGCCGGCCGCACTGGACGCTGCGAAGTCGATCGCCGCGCGCATCGTCAACTCGCTGGGCGGCCGCGGTGTCTTCAGTGTCGAGCTGTTGGTGCGCGGCGACGAGGTCTACTTCGCCGACATCCGGCCGCGACCCCATGACAGTGGGTTGGTGACCTTACGTTCGCAGCGGCTCTCCGAGTTCGAGCTACACGCCCGGGCCATCCTCGGGCTCCCCGTCGACACCATCATGATCTCGCCAGGCGCCGTCGAGGTGAGCTATACCTCGGAGCCGGGCCCCGAGCTCGACGACGCCCAGTTGCGTCCGGTGCTGGCGGACGCGCTGGCGGTCGCCGAGAGTGACGTGCGTCTGTTCAGGCGCCCCGATTCGACTGACGCCCCCGGCTCGCGTTGGCTGGCGCTGTCGCTGGCGACCGCACCCGATCCGATCGTGGCGCGCGACCGCGCCCGCCGGGTCGCGACTGCGCTGCGCAGGCTCCAGGCGACTGGTGAGTGAGCCGGCCGAAGAAGCGTCCACCGGGACCGCAGGTCCGTTTCTGGGTGCGCTGGCAATCATTGTCACCATCGTGATTGGAATCTGGTTGTTCAACGTGTTCTCCGGTGACGAACTCACCGATGACCAGCAGATCGGTCGCTCCGTGGTCGGGCAGAACGACGCCCTGCAGCGTCAGGATTACGCCGACTTCCGCGCCTACACATGCGCCGAGCAGCATGGCGTCGAAGCAGAAGTCATTGCCGGACAACGTGACTCGGCTGCGAAGCGGGGAGAGCGCTACGTCGACGGTGCAACCCGGGTGGTGATCGACGGGGACCGGGCCACCGCCGACGTCACCTACCACTTCGACAAGGACCCCGAGGCCAAGGAGACCGTCGAGATCGCCTTCGTGCGCCAGGACGGGGCGTGGAAGGTCTGTTCGACCGGCCCCATTTAGCTGTGGGACACTCACGACCGTGAGCTACGCGGGAGATATCACGCCTGAGGAGGCCTGGAAGCTGCTGAGCGAGAGCCCCAAGGCCGTGCTCGTCGACTGTCGCACCGAGGCCGAGTGGCGCTTCGTCGGGGTGGCCGACACCTCCAGCCTCGGCCGCGACGTCGTCTACGTCGAGTGGAATCGCACCGACGGCACGCACAACGACGGCTTCGTCGACGACCTGGTGGCATCGGGTGTCGCTCCCGGGGAGCGCGACGTGGTGTTCCTGTGTCGCTCGGGTAACCGCTCCATCGGCGCCGCCGAAGCGGCCACGGCAGCGGGTATCGCGCCGTCCTACAACGTGCTGGACGGATTCGAAGGCAACCTCGACGAGTTCAAGCATCGAGGTGGTACCGGGTGGAAAGCCGTCGGCCTGCCCTGGAAGCAGTCATGAGCGGATCCGAACAGCCGGTGCCTTCGGTGCGCATCCCCGCCCAGCTGCCCGAAGGGGTCAGCCAGGCCACCATCGGGGTGCGCGGCGGGTTGCTGCGGTCGGGCTTCGAGGAAACCGCCGAGGCGATGTACCTGACGTCGGGCTACGTCTACAAGACGGCCGCCGACGCGGAGAAGGCGTTCACCGGCGAGATCGACCGCTATGTGTACTCGCGCTACGGCAACCCGACGATCTCGATGTTCGAGGAGCGGCTGCGGCTGATCGAGGGCGCGCCCGCCTGCTTCGCGACGTCCACCGGGATGGCTGCGGTGTTCACCTCGTTGGGTGCGCTGCTGGCCGCCGGTGACCGATTGGTCGCCGCGCGCAGCCTGTTCGGGTCGTGCTTCGTCGTGTGCAACGAGATCCTGCCGCGGTGGGGCGTCGAGACGGTGTTCGTCGACGGCGACGACCTCTCCCAGTGGGAGGAGGCGCTCTCGGTCCCCACGCAGGCGGTGTTCTTCGAGACACCGTCGAACCCGATGCAGCAGCTGGTCGACATCGCCGCGGTATGCGACCTGGCGCACGCCGCCGGCGCAAAGGTGGTGCTGGACAACGTCTTCGCGACACCGATCCTGCAGCAGGGTTTCCCGCTCGGCGTCGACGTCGTCGTCTACTCGGGCACCAAGCACATCGACGGTCAGGGCCGGGTGCTCGGCGGGGCGATCCTCGGCAGCAAGCAGTACATCGACGAGCCCGTGCAGAAGCTGATGCGGCACACCGGTCCTGCGCTCAGCCCGTTCAATGCGTGGACGCTGCTGAAAGGCCTGGAGACGCTGGCATTGCGTGTGCAGTACCAGAATTCGTCGGCACAGCGCATCGCCGAGTTCCTCGAGGCGCACCCGTCGGTCAGCTGGGCCAGGTATCCGTTCCTGGAGTCGCATCCGCAGTACGATCTCGCCAAGCGGCAGATGACCGGCGGCGGCACCGTCGTCACGTTCGAACTCAAGGGCGGCACCAAGGAGCGGGCCTTCGAGGTCCTCGACAAGCTGGCAGATCATCGACATCTCCAACAACCTCGGGGATTCCAAGTCGCTGATCACCCATCCGGCCACCACCACGCATCGCGCGATGGGTCCGGAGGGTCGTGCCGCGATCGGGTTGGGTGACGGGGTGGTTCGGGTCTCGGTCGGGCTGGAGGGTACCGAGGATCTGATCGGCGACCTGGACCAGGCTCTTTCGTAGGTGTCCAAACAGTCGGATGCGAAGAAGGCCCGTCGCAGGAAGCGGCATGGCGCCCGCGATCAGGCCTGGATTCCGGAGCGGGTGCAGCAACAGCTCGAAATCGCAGCCGAACTCGAGGATTTCGATACGAAGCTGACCGATCGCGGCTGGTTGTTCTCCGAGAACGACGACGAGGCGGGGGTGTTCTGGGTGTGGCCGGCGTCGGCCGACGCCGTCGACCACGACGCCGAACGCGCGGATGCGACAGTCGTTCTGCTCACCCCGGATGACGGCGGGGAGATCGCGCACGTGGTGTTCGTCGGGACGTCCGAGGACTACCAGTTCGGTCTCGAGGAGCTGTTCGAGCACATCGAGACCATCGAGGCCTACCGACTCGGCGAGCCGCCGCCGGTGTTCGGCTAGGGGTTACGCCCTGGCCCCGGCGGTCTGCGTGATCGCCTCGCTGACTGCGGCCGGGTTGTCCAGCGGGACGAAGGTCGACGCGTCGGGCACTTCGATCATCGTCGAATCGGGGAAGAGGGCCGCGAGACGCCGGCCCAGTTCCGGTGTGAAGCAATGGTCTTCGAGACCCCACACGACCGTCACCGGTTTGGTGAAGCGGTGCAATCGCGGTGCGACGTCGGTGAGATCGGTGCCGCCGATGCCACGGGCCAGCGCGGCGAAGTCGCCGGCGATCCGTCGGTCGGTTCGCGTCGGCTCCAGCCACGACGCGGTCACGGTCGGGTCGAGGTTCTTGCTGAGCAATCCGAAGCCGACGGGGGAGTGTCGTATCGCTGTCGGCGTCATCGTCTTCATGAGCGCCGTGACCGACAGGCGCGAGCGCATCAGCGCGAAGACCGCGTTGAATGGAAATGGCGGAAACTTTTCGAACGCATCGCAATTGGTCAGGACGAGCCGGCCGATCCGTTCCGGATGAGCATCGATCAGAAACTGGCACAGGCCGCCACCGGTGTCATTGCCGACCAGCGTCACATCGTCGAGATCCATCGCGGTCAGGAAATCGTGCAGAAGACCCGCGACGCCGGGGGGAGTGAGCATGCCGCGGTCATTTACGGGGGCGGTGTGCGAACCGAGGGGCAGAGTGGGTTGCACGCAGCGAAAGCCCTGATCGGCGAGTCGGGCCGCGACGGCATCCCACAACCGAGAGTCCACGAGTGCGCCGTGGACGAAGACCACCGGGGGAAACGCCGAGTCGTTCGTGCCCGACTCGCGGTATTCGATCGTCGCTGCTGGCAACGTGACGGTTGGCATCTCGGTTATCCTTCGGGTCGACATTACAAACTGCTAGTATGAAAGTTACGTACAGCCTGTATGGAAGTCAACCCCCCGGGCCGCCGGTCGCAAGCGCAACGCACCGCGACAACTCGTGCGACCCTGGTGGCTTCGGCACGAAAGCTGTTCTCCGAGAACGGGTTCGTCGACGTCTCCACTCAGGCGATCGTCGAGGCGGCTGGCGTCACCCGGGGAGCGCTCTACCACCAGTTCGCTGACAAGGTGGAGTTGTTCGCGGCGGTCTACGAAGAGGTCGAAGCTGAGATTGTGGCGCAGATCGCCGAAGGCATCGTCGAAGCGGCTCCGTCTGACCAGCTCGAGGCGATGAAGGTCGGTGCCCGCCTGTTCCTCGACCTCTGCTCCGCGCCCGCCGCCCAGCGGATCGGTCTGGTAGATGCGCCTGCGGTGCTGGGATGGGACCGATGGCGCGCGATCGGCGCGAAGTACGGCCTCGGGATCATCGAGGCGATGCTCGGCCAGGCGGTCGCCGATGGGGTTATCCCCGATCAGCCGCTGCGGCCGACCGCGCACATCCTGCTGGGTGCGCTCGACGAGGCGGCGCTTTACGTGTCCCGCGCCGAGGACCCGGCGACTGCGAAGTCTGAGATGTACGCGGTCTGCGATCGGATCATTTCCGGGATCGCAGACTGACGGCGCTGCTGCGACATCAGGTCGGCTCAGATCCCTCGACGACACCGAGGGCGGCCTGCGCGCGGCGCTCGTAGCCGTCGCGGGCTGCGCGGTCGAAGTCGAGGAACACCGTGTCGTTGCCCATCTTGTGCGAGAGCCAGCGCCTCGCCTTCGGGGCGAGGGTGGGCGTGATCGCGCTGACGAACCGCAATGCGGGAGGGACCGACACCAGGGTGGTCGGCTTGTCGAGCACCTTGACCACTGCGGCGGCGATGTCCTCGGGTTCCACGGGTTTCTGAGCGGACGACGGATGAGTGCCTGTGATGAGTTCGGTGTTGGTGAAGGTCGGCATCACGCAGCTGACGTCGACGCCCTGGGGAGCGAACTCGTCGGCCATCGCGGTCGACAGTCCGACCACGGCGAACTTCGTGCCGGCGTAGACGACCTGTCCGGGTAGGGCGAGCATGCCGGCCAGGGACGCGATGTTGACGATATGTCCGCTGTGGCGGGCCACCATGTCGGGAAGGGCGAGCTGACAGCCGGTGAGGACGCCGTAGAGGTTGACCTCGATCGCGGATCGGATGGTCTGCTCGGACTGTTCGAGGAACGGACCGACGGGCATGACGCCCGCGTTGTTGATCAGCACATCGATGTGGCCGTTGCCGTCGGTGCGGGCTTTGTCGAGGAAGGAGGTGAACGATTCGCGATCGGTGACGTCGAGCGGGTAACCCGAGACCTGCCCGAGTGCACTGAGCTTGACGACCGCCGATTCCTGCAACGCCACCTCGCGGTCGCCGATGACCACGCGCGCGCCGCGCGCGAGAAGCGCCTCGGCGGTGGCGTAGCCGATGCCCCGTGCCGCGCCGGTGATGGCGACGGTCTTCCCGCGGATGTGGTCCATGCGGCCAAACTTTACACGTGTCAAGTTTTGGGTGGAAGTCCCAGATCGTCCGATCTACCTGCGGCCAGGCGCGACCACTGCGGGATGGGACGGCCGTCGGTGCGGGTGTTCGAGCCGTCCACCTGCCAGGACTGCGGCCAACCGGAAGGGGAGTCCTCCCAGGGTTCCTGGCGCCCGTACACGGTGAGGTCCATCAGCGCCAGGCTGTAATCCATGGCCTCGACCCCTCGCAGCGTGGTCCAGTAGGTCTCGAACACCCGGTCACCGTCGCGCAGATAGCACACGATGTGCATCATCCCGACCCGACGCCCGACGAGAAGGTGGTCCAGGGAGGGCAGCGCCGAGTACCACGGCACCTCCCAACCCATGAACTCGCGGTAGCGCGCGCTCTCCGGATAGGGCCCCTGACTGAACACCGCGTAGGTGATGTCGCGGGAGTGCAGATACGACAGTTCGGCGACCTGGGTGGTGACCCACGTACATCCTTCGCACTGCTCGGGTGCCGGATGTCCGCTGTGCCACATGAAGTAGTAGGCAAGGAGTTGCCGGCGTCCCTCGAAGGCCTCGAGCAGGGTCACCGCCCCGTCGGGCCCGGTGAGTTCGAGACCGGCGTCCACCGCCACCATCGGCAGCCGTCGACGGGCCGCGGCGATCGCGTCGCCCTCCCGGACATGCGCCTTCTCCCGGATTCGCAGTCGGTCGAGTTCTGCCTGGAACGTGGTGCGGTCGACCGCAGCGGGCAGGCCGGCGTCGGCAGGGATCGCAGTCATGCTCGTCCTCTCATTCGATGACGTCGGAAGCCGCCGGGCCGAACAGGAACAGGTGGTCGACAACCGGGGCGGGATCGGTTGACCAGTCCATCGCGGCCAGCTGGGAACGGCTCCGGCGACCGGTGCGCCACCGCATCGACTCGAATCGCGTTGTGCGTAGCATTATTTCACTGCCCTCCCCGGGGCCGCTGCGATACTGGGCGTCCTCCACCACGACACGTAGGGGTACCGGTGGCCGCAGGTTGGTGAGCAATCGGTCGCTGGTCCACAGCACCGATTGCGCGTCCCGCGCTCCCGGGCTGCCGATGACGCTTCGGATGTCGTGTTCGTGGCAGGCGACATCGCCCAGCGGCGGCTCTAGGCCGGAACTCTCGGCCAGTTGGTGCAGCCGAGCGGCGGCGTCGGACAAGGCCCCGAGGAGTTCGGTTTCGTCGTGCCTGCCGAATCGGCGGACGTGTTCGGCCGTCTCGTCGTCGGTCGGCGGTCCCGTCAACTGCCCGCTGGCCCAGTCCTCGGCGACGGCCACCATGTGCGACACGACGTCGCGCACCGACCAGTCGGGGCACGCCGGGACCGGGCATTCCCATACCGCGGAGTCCGATCGTGTCAGTAGTTCGGTGATCCGGGCGGTGGTGTCCTGGTAGATGTCGGCAAGTTGTCGGGCGTCACGTTCCGGCACAGTGACCACACTCCTCGGGTAGTTTGCGCGGCGGGCGCTGATCGTTCGGGTCGTCGGGGTCCGGGTCGCCGAACCAGCGCGAGGGCTCGGTCTCACCGTATGCGTCGTTCCAGCACCACCATTCATACGGCGCAGACTGCGGATATCCCTCCGGGGAGTCCTCCCAGGTTTCCTGCCGGCCCAGCGCGGTCATGTCGAGAAAGCCCCACGTGTTGACGAACGCCTCGTCGCCGCGGTTGTTGACGAAGTACGTACGGAACACCCGTTCGCCTTCATCGGCGGGCCAGCGGATGAATGCGTTGGTCCCGTGCCACTGGTCGACGCCGAAGTCGACGTCGAACGCCCCCTGTTTATCGGGAAGCATTGTGTACCAGGGGATCTCCCACCCCATCCGCGCCTTGATCCGCGCGATGTCGGACTGTGATCCGCGGGAGACGTAGACGAGTGTGGTGTCCCGGGCATTGAGGTGGGCGAGGTTGCCGATGTGGTCGGCCATCAGAGAACAGCCCACACAGCCGTGCGCGGGCCAATCGCCCAATCCAGGATCCATGAAGGCGCGGTACACGATCAGCTGACGGCGGCCCGCGAACAGGTCGAGCAGGCCCGCTGGACCGTCCGGGCCTTCGAATCGGTAGGTCTTGTCGACCGGCGTCCACGGCATCCGCCGACGTGTCGCGGCCAGCGCATCACCCGCTCTCGTCAACTCCTTCTCCTTCACCAGCATGTCCGCCAGGGTGGCCTGCCACTCCTGAGCGGACACGATCTCGGGTGTCTTCACGCCGTCTCCTCCGCATCAACGTTAAACACATTGGTTGAATGTCTCTGTTCAGCAGATCACGGACGCCCGCTATAGTCAACAGAATGGTTGAAGATCCGGTACTGGATCGCGCATACGCCGCGTTGTCTGATCCCACTCGCCGCTGGCTTCTGGAGACGTTGCGCCAAGGGGATGCGCGCATCACCGATCTGGCCGCCCCGCTGCCGATGACCTTCGCGGGGGTGTCTCGTCATGTCGGCGTACTGGAGTCGGCAGGCCTGGTCCGGCGTGAGGTGCGCGGCCGCGAGCACTGGCTGTCGGTGCAACCCGACGGTCTGACCTCTGCGCGGCAGTGGATCGACGAGCAGGCCGACTTCTGGTCGTCGCGGGCGGATGCGCTAACGGACCGGTTGCGTAAGAAGGGGCGGGTGCGATGACTGACGGGCCCGTCGTCCGCGTCCAGCGCGTCATGCCCGCCACGCCTGAGGTGGTGTTCGACGAATGGCTGGATCCGGAAGCGCTGGCCGACTGGATGTGCCCGCGCCCGGCCCGGTGCGTCGCGATCTCCGTCGAGCCGCGCGTCGGGGGCCGGGTGCGGTTCGACGTCGACGACTCGGGTTCCCTGGTCCTGATCACCGGGCAGTTCCTGGATATCGACCGACCGAACCTGTTGCGCTTCACGTGGAGTCATTCGGGCTGGGCGGATCCGACGGTCGCCAGCATCGTCAACGTGGAGTTCGAACCCGTCGGAGACGACCAGACCCTGATGTCCATCGAGCACTCACTGCTGCCTGCGGAGGCATTCGAGGACCACCATCACGGGTGGTCGGTCACCGCCGATCAACTGGTGGCCCTGCTGCCGAGGCGGTGACGTCGGTGGGCACCGCTATAATCGAACACATGTTCGATGGTTCGCTTGCCGCTCCGGCCGACTTGGTTGGGGTGAGTGATGCCGCGTTGATCGGTGCGATCGCCGGGTGGGCGCGGGCCTCGGCGGCCGCGGAGGCCCGCAAGTTGGCGGCGATCGCGGAGCGGAACGCCGCCGCATGCAGGACGTGCGCATCCTGGGGTGTGATGACGCTCGACTGCGAACGGCCCGCCGCTGCCGCTGAGATCGACGACATCCGGGCCATGGCCGGCGCGAACCCCACCGGCAACAACAAGTGCTACTGCGTTTACACCGCAATATGTGCTTTGGCCCACGGGCAGGTGGTAGGCGCGCTGTGATGACTTTTCGATGCGCCGACGGACCGAGCCCGTTTCGTGCTGCGTTGACTCAGGCGAGTCATGGCCGGGCGTGGGGCGACGAGCTGGCGGTCGCGCTGGCGCGATCGACTGCCGTGGCGCGCCGAGCGCGATGCGGAACCCAGCCCCCAGGTGCTCGCTCTCGGCGAGCACGTCCGTCGGGTCCTCGACGAGGTCGGCCCTGGCCCGCATGGGGCGACACCCGCGAGAATCTGCATAGGGTCCGAGCACGCCCCCGCCTATCCGCTGCTCGCAGTACACGCTGGAAGGCCATCGATGTCTCTGGCTGGACCGCGCCCCATGGGGTCGCCGGAGTCCGCAATGGTGCGGGGCCGCGACTTCACCGGTCGGGCACCGCGAACGCGCCACCGGACCGCCAGCGTGACGGGCGGCTGTCACGAAGGGGTACTCACCGACTCGATGATGCTCGGCACATGATGCTCACGAACGAGCTCTGACGATCCCCGCGGGATGTTCTCGCCAGTCCCCAGGGAAACCTTCAAGGTTCTCAAAGGCGGCCGATGCCGACGGCCGATCGCACACCGGATCCTCGGTGTACTTATCGAAGTCGGTGTCGAAACGATCTGTACTGGAAAAAGGTCGATGACGATAACGGTGCCACCGCAGATAATCCACTTCAGCGGAGCCAGAATCCCTGGATCGCCGCCCACGGCAGACTGGACGGCAGGGGCTCGACGGATCGCCACCTCGCGGCCCGGTATGACCTTCACGATAATGGTGAACCGAAACCGGCCGGGGTGCGCGAAAACCGGCCGTAGCGCCCGCGCTCTTCTTCGAAGTATCCCTCTTTCGGAATCGCCACGGCTGCTGGCTTGGTCCAGTCCAGATCGGTCGCGGACATGTTGGCTCCCTCTTTTTGACGTAGGTGAAGCGGACGTTACGCCTGATGCGTGGCAGTTTCGGTTGTGAATACTGACAGGCGCTCTCGATTAGGTCATACCGTTAAAGCGTTCTTCAGCCAATCGCTGCCATTTGCGGCGAAAGACCCTATAACCGTTCATAGGTCCGATCAGTGCATGTCTGGGTGAGTCACCTTTAGCTGCGCGCTGTCCCAGTACCCGCGCTGGCGCACGATGAGGCCGTCGCGCACCTGAAAGAATCCACATCCTCGGAAGCCCTCAGGATCAACCCATTCAAGCGCCGCCCACTCGCCATCAACTAGAGGTTGATCGGCGTGCAGACCGGCTTTGCGGCGAAGACGCCGCGGTGCAATTCCTCGATGGCCGCGCGTCCCTCGACCGGCTGCAAAGCGGCCTGATGATTGACGGCATCTTCCGTGTAGAGCTCCGCAATACCTTCCGCATCGCCAGCATTGAAGAGCGACAACCAGCGCTCGACTACTGCTCGCGTACTCCAAGCCCCTCACACTCGTACAGCCGTGTCGAACACACCGGGCGGCTCAGGCGACGCCACTGTAGCGCGCGGCAAGCTGCGCCAAGAATGTTCTCCAGCAATTCGATGCCACCATCTGCTGAAAACGTTCTGGGACGGCTGGACCGACCGCCAGGACCCCGACGGCACCGTGGTGGCCACCACCCCCACAAGTCTGTCGTACACGACGAAACCCTTAAGCAGCTTGCTGTTCCCCCAGTGGAACACCACCACCCCACCCCCACCCGGACACCGCGCCCCCGCACCGACCCGCCCCGGCCGGCACCTGATGATGCCCACCCGCCGACGCACCCGCGCCCAAACCCGCACCGCCCGCATCATCACCGAACGCCGCCTCAACAACGCCGAACGCGCCCTCTTCGCCGCCAACCAAACCCGCGCCGCCACATCACCAAAGCCGGTACGAACCCGGACCCCGAACATCAGCCATGCCCCTACATATTCCACCCCGCCGGCTACATCCCCGACTACGGCGACGACCTACCACCGTTCTGATTCATTTCCGTAAAACTGGGTCAATGGGGAATGACGGCGTCACCGCTGCCCGGGGCTGGTGGTGCGACGGTTTCCACACGCCCGCGCTGCGTGGCTCGGTGGCAGCGTGGCGGCAGGCCAACACACTGGCTTCCTCGATGGACCATCAGCGCCGTACCAGGCGTCAGACGTCGCCCATGGATGGCCGGTCGAATTCTTCGTGCAGACCGAGGAGTCGCTCCTGCAGTTCAGAGGCCAGACATCCTTTTAGCTGGCGAAACATTCGATCACGGCGCGCAAAATCACCACCCTGGAATGCGGTGCAATGACCTGCGTTAGACAGTGAGGTGATGTCCGTGCCGGCTGTGGGTGAGTTGCGCTTCGTGGCGGTCAGCCAGGATGACCCGCTGGCGGCGCCGCTGATCGACGAGCTCGCGGTTGAGTACGCCGACCGGTATGGCGGAACCCACGCCGGCGTTCGTGCGTGGTTGCGCGGATACCCCAGCGCGGAATTCGAAGCCCCAGGCGGTGGCCTGCTCATCGGGCTGCTCGACGGGCAACCGGTCACCGGCGGCGCATTCCGCCGATTCGACGACGCCACCGCCGAACTCAAACGGATCTGGACCGACAGCCGGCACCGCCGCCGCGGCCACGCGCGCGCACTGGTGACCCGGCTGGAAGCCGCGATCGCCGTCCGAGGCTACTCGCGGATCTACCTGACGACCGGCCACCGCCAACCCGAAGCCGAGGCGCTCTACCTGTCGATGGGGTACACCCGACTGGCCGAGCCCCTGCCCGCCGATGGCGAGGTGTATCCGATGGCCTTCGCCAAGGTGCTGCCATGACCGGTGAACTCCACCTGGGTGTCGCGCTCGAGGGCTACGGCTGGCACCCGCAAGCGTGGCGGTACACCGCAGACGCCCCGCCCGTGACCAGTGGCCGGTACTGGTCGGCGGTGGCGACCACCGCTGAACGTGGGCTGCTGGACTTCGTGACGTTCGACGACTCGCTCACCCCGCAGCGCCGCCGCCGCCCGGAGATCAAGCCCGGCTGGCTGGCAGGCAGGCCGGACGCTGTCCTGGTCGCCGCGCGGGTAGCCCCGGTGACCCGTCATCTCGGCCTGATACCGGTCGCGACGACCACCCACACCACCCCGGTCAATGTATCCAAAGCCCTTGCCACCCTTGGCCTCCTCTCTCACGGACGTGCCGGGTGGCAGGCCAGGATCAGCGGTACCCGGCACGAAGCAGAGTTGTTCGGCCGCCGCGACCCTGACAATCTGGGAGACCTCTTCGCCGAAGCGAGCGACGCCGTCGAGGTGGTGCGCCGGCTCTGGCCACCCCAGGTCCAGCCCGTCGTCGCGGCGTTGGCGCATAACCCGCGAGTGTACGAATTCGCGGCTCGCAGCGCTGATCTCGTATTCATCACCCCCCGTGACGACGACTCGCTTGCGACCATCATGGCAGAGGTCGCTGACGCAGGTGGCCAGGATCTGCAGGTGTACGCCGACATCTACGTCACGTTCAGCGGCGAAGTCGACGACCGCTCCGACGCCACGGTCTTCCACGGATCCCCTGATGAACTCGCGAACTGGATCCTGCGGTGGAATCGACTCGGCCTGGACGGCATCCGGCTGCGGCCCGCGGTCACCGCGACAGATCTCCCGGTCATCGTCGACGAGCTGGTGCCGCTACTTCAGCAAGCAGGCGGATTCCGCAGTGCCTACCGCGACGGCGAAACACTGCGCGAGCGACTGGGGTTGCCCGTTGCTGTCAATCATTACGCGAGGGAGACCAACTCATGACTGTTCCGCTGTCGATCCTCGACCTGTCCCCGGTGCCCGAAGGTGCGGACGCCGCCACTGCGCTGCGCAACACGGTCGACCTCGCCCAACACGCCGAGCAGTGGGGATACAAGCGATTCTGGGTCGCCGAGCACCACTTCGTCGCCGTGGCCAGCTCCGCCCCAGCGGTGCTCATCGGTCAGATCGCGGCCGCCACCAACACGATTCGCGTCGGCGCCGCGGCCGTCCAACTCGGGCAGACCACGGCCGTGGCCGTCGTGGAGACATTCGGCATGCTCGATGCGTTCCACCCCGGCCGCATCGACCTCGGCGTCGGGAGATCCGGTCAGCGCCGCCGCGAAGCGCAGAAGCAGGCCGGTGAGAAGAAACCCCCCAAGCCCGAACCGCAGTGGCGCGACGTCGACGGTGTCGTGGTGCCGCCACCGTTCGACATCAGCGCGCTCATGCGCAACACCCGCCTGCGCGCGCGCATGTCGGTGCTGCAGCAGCCCGAAGCGGTCTCACCGGATTTCGGCGATCAGGTCGACGACATCCTCGCGATGCTCGACGGCCGCTATCAGATCGACGGCACCGACGCCCATCCCGTCCCCGGCGAGGGCGCGCAGCTGACGCCGTGGGTCTTCGGCAGCAGCAAGGGTCAGAGCGCACAGGTGGCCGGTGCCAACGGTTTGCCGTTCGTGGCGAGCTATCACATCACCCCTGCCACGGCACTGGACGCGATCGAGGTCTATCGCGCCGAATTCAAGCCGTCGAAGGCGTTGTCCGAGCCGTACGTGGTGGTCTCGGCCGACATCGTGGTCGCCGATGACACCGCCACCGCCAGCCACCTGGCATCCAGCTACGGGCACTGGGTGCACTCGATCCGCGCGGGCGACGGCGCTATTCCCTACCCGGATCCCGACAGTGTGGAACCGCTGACCGATGCGCAGTGCGACCTTGTGAAGGACCGCACCGCAACACAATTCGTCGGAGATCCCGATGAGGTCGCCCATCAGCTCGAGACGCTCCAGCGCGTCGCCGACGCCGACGAGCTCGTGATCACCTCCGTTACCCACGGCCATGCCGACCGGCTGCGCTCGCATCAGCTGATCGCCGAGCGTTGGGGACTGCCCGGTGAACGGTAAGCCGCGCAAGCAGATTCACCTCGGTGTGCACTTCCCCGGAGTCAACGGCAGCCAGCTCGAGTTCGACTCGTTCGTCCACCTCGCACGCACCGCCGAACGCGGTCTGTTCGACTTCTTGCTCGCCGATCTCGACGTGGTGGGCAGGCCTGACACCTTCACCGTCCTCGCTGCGCTGGCGGCCGTCACCGACCGACTCGGCCTGGCCGGGACCATCAACACCACCTTCAACGAACCCTTCGAGGTGGCAAGGCAATTCGCCACCCTGGACCACCTCTCCGACGGCAGGGCCGCCTGGAACGTGGTGCCGTCGGCCGATGCCGACGGCTACCATCGGGCCGAGGAGTTCATCGCCGTCGCGCGGCAATTCTGGGACAGCTGGGCAGCCGACGCGGTGATCGCCGACCGGGACGCCGGTGTCTACGTCGACCCTGACCGCATCCGGACGGTGCGGCACCGCGGCCCGCAGTTCGACGTCCGCGGCGTCGCGACTCTGCCGCGCTCGCCGCAGCGTCACCCCGTGCTGCTGCAGGCGGGCGACTCCGCGGAAGGCCGGGCGTTCGGCGCCGAACACGCTGATGTGCTGTTCACCGTGCACTTGGATGTGCAAGCCGGCAAGGACTACTACACGGACATCACGGCCTGTGCCGCAGAACACGGCCGAGACCCCACCCGGCTCAAGGTGTTGCACGCCGCGACGTTCGAGCAGTTCGTCGGCACCCCCGCTCAGGTAGCTGATGAGATCGACCTGCACGTGCAGCGGGATGCGTGCGACGGCTTCATCCTCGCCGGACACCGGACTCCGCACGGACTCGACGAGTTCGTCGACCGGGTGGTGCCGCTGCTGCAGGAGCGAGGCAGTTTCCGCACCGAGTACACCGGGCAGACGTTGCGGGACCACCTCGGCCTATAAGCTTGCCGACGTGTCGCAGGCGACCGTTGGTTGGGTGATGCTGGCCGCTGCCGCAATGACATTCGTGCTCGGCGGGGTTGCCCGGCTGATCATCGGCCGCCGGCGCAAGTCCAAAGCAGTTCGGCACCTGGTGCATACCTTCCGGCGCACCGGGATCGCGCGGGTGCTGTTCGGACGATTCGAGGACGATGTGCTCGACGACGACGAACTCGACACGATGATCCTGATGCCCGCGATCGTCATCGCATGCGGGCTGTGCCTGACGGCGCTGTTCCTGCTCGGCTACGACACTTTGGCCTGATTCACGGCTCCGCCGTGGCGGCCTGATTCACCCCTTCGCCGTGGCGGCCTGATTCACGGCTCCGCCGTGACGGCCTGATTCACGGCTTCGCCGTGGCGGCCTGAGCGACCGCGTCCCGGATGGAGCCCCGCCACAGCGGCCCGTGGCCGGGCAGCAGCACCTCGACATCGATCACGGCCAGCACGTCCAGGCTGCGCCTGCAGGCGTCCTCGTCGTGATTGAAGAGCGACGGCAGCAGCTGCGGCCCCGGCCGCGGCGCCACCGGGTGGCCGGTCACCAGCGCGTCGCCGCTGACCAGCACGCCGTCCACGACGTAGGAGCAATGTCCACCGGTGTGCCCTGGTGTCGGGATCGACTTCGGGGCACCGGGTAGCCCCGCCGCGACCTTCTCTGATAGCGGCTGGGTGGTCGGGATGCCCGCGTGCGTCAGGGCGCCTTTGCGGATGATCGCCACCGACCACTTGAGGAACTTCGGTTGCCAGGCGCGGGCGGCGACGTCCAACGGGGAGGCCTGTTCGAGGTACTCGCGTTTGGAGTGACCGACCTCGTCGGCGTGGCAGAAGACCGGGGTGCCGTGCGTCTCGGCGAACCAGATGGCCGAACCGAAGTGGTCGATGTGGGCGTGGGTCAACAGGATTGCGCGCACGTCCGGCACGCCGAATCCGAGTTGGCCCAGCGAGTCCAGCACGTCGGCGCGGTTGCCGGGGAAGCCGGCGTCGATGAGCATGACGCCGCCACCGTCTTTGTCACTGCCGGCGACCAGGGTCCAGTTGACCAGGTCCGTCTGGGCGAAGTGGACGCGGTCGGTGACGGCCGTGAGGACCGGTGCCATCAGGCGAGTGTAGAAAGAACTCATGGCTGAACTGAAACTGGGCTACAAGGCGTCGGCGGAGCAGTTCGCGCCGCGCGAACTCGTCGAACTGGCCGTGGCGGCCGAAGCGCACGGTATGGACAGCGCGACGGTCAGCGACCACTTCCAGCCGTGGCGCCACGAAGGCGGCCACGCGCCGTTCTCACTCGCCTGGATGACGGCGGTCGGCGAGCGCACCAAGAAGCTCGTCCTCGGCACGTCGGTGCTCACCCCGACGTTCCGCTACAACCCGGCCGTCATCGCGCAGGCGTTCGCCACGATGGGATGCCTCTACCCGGACCGCATCTTCCTGGGCGTGGGCACCGGAGAGTCGCTCAACGAGATCGCCACCGGGTACGAGGGTGAGTGGCCGGAGTTCAAGGAGCGCTACGCGCGGCTGCGCGAGTCGGTGCGCCTGATGCGCGAGCTGTGGCTGGGCGACCGCGTCGACTTTGACGGCGAGTACTACAAGACCAAGGGTGCCTCGATCTACGACGTGCCCGAGGGCGGCATCCCCATCTACATCGCCGCGGGCGGACCCCAGGTCGCCAAGTACGCCGGCCGGGCGGGCGACGGCTTCATCTGCACCTCGGGCAAGGGCGAGGAGCTCTACAAGGACAAGCTGATCCCTGCGATGCGGGAAGGCGCCGAGGCGGCGGGCAAGAACCCCGACGACGTCGACCGGATGATCGAGATCAAGATCTCCTACGACACCGACTCTGAACTCGCGCTGGAGAACACCCGGTTCTGGGCGCCGCTGTCGCTGACCGCGGAGCAGAAGACCAACATCCACGACCCGCTCGAAATGGAGAAGGCCGCCGACGAACTGCCCATCGAGCAGGTGGCCAAGCGCTGGATCGTGGCGTCCGACCCCGACGAAGCCGTCGAGAAGGTCGCCGAGTATGTGGGCTACGGACTCAATCACCTGGTCTTCCACGCCCCGGGCCATGACCAGTTGCGTTTCCTCGAACTGTTCCAGCGCGATCTGGAGCCCAGGCTGCGCAAGCTCGGCTGACGCCGCGAGACGGGCGAGATGATTCGGATTCTCGCGACGGTGCTGGGTGTGCTCGCCCTGGCCGCCGCGGTGGTGGCCTTCGGCGCCCGCTACCTGCCGATCTCCGGGCACCCCACGCTGATCGTCGCGGCGGCGGCGCCGTACCTGGCGATCGCGGCGCCGGTGGCCGTGCTGCTGCTCGTGCTGAGCAGGCGCTGGCTGCTGTTGCTGGCGGCGCTGGCGGTGACGGCGTCGCTGGTCTGGGTGTACGTGCCGCGCTACCTCGGGCCGTCCGCCGGCGCCGCGACCACACCGGCCGCGGTCGATGTCCGGGTGCTGACCGCCAACCTCGGTATGGGACAAGCTGATCCATCCGCCTTCGTGGCGCTGGGCAGCGACACCGCCGACATCGTGGCGGTCCAGGAGATGACGCAGGAGGCGGCCGACGGACTGTCGGCGGCCGGGATGGACGCTGTGTTCCCGTACCGGGTGGTCGTCCCCGCACCCCTGGCATCCGGCATCGGGATCTGGAGCCGCCACCCGATCGTGGACTCCGGCCGCATCGACGGTTATGAGCTCCCGATGCTGGGCACGCGGATCCGTATCCCCGGGGTGGTCGTCGACACCACGGTGCTGTCGGTCCACCTCGCCGCGCCGTGGCCGCAACCGATCGGGCAGCTGGCTGCAGGACATCGCGCTGTTGCCCGACACCCTGCGGGAGGTGGGCCGCACCGCAGGCGCGGGCGCGGTGATCGTCGCGGGCGATTTCAACGCCACCTCCGACATGGCGCCGTTCCGGCGGCTCCTGGAAGCGGGATACGGAGACGCCGCCGACGCCGCGGCAAGCTTGGCCCGTACCTACCCGGGCCGCGCAGGCAGACCGCCGCTGTTGGGCATCGACCACGTGCTCGTCAAGAACAGTTCGGTGGCGACGGCCCGAACGGTCGTGGTCCAGGGGTCCGACCACCGGGGCCTGCTCGCCACCGTGCGCGTGCCGGTGGACATGACCGCCAGTTAGCAGGCAGGCTTTGCCCCGTGCCTGATGCGCCGCGATCGCCGATGTCCGCGATCTATGTAGCTTCGCCCGAGGGGGACACCGGCAAGTCGGCCATCGCGCTGGGCATCCTGCACCGGCTTGCCGCGACCGTCGCCAGGGTCGGGGTGTTCCGGCCGATCGCCCGGGTTCCCTGGGGGCAGGAGCGAAGCGACTCGAGGGACGATACGGGAAAAGTGCAGGGGGAAGGGCGCGACTACATCCTGGAACTGCTGCTGGACCACACCACCGCGGGCCTGCCGTACGAGGAGTGCGTCGGGGTCAGCTACCAGCAGATGCACGACGACCCGGACACCGCGCTCGGCGACATCGTCGATCGTTTCCATCACGTCGCCGACCGGTGCGACGCGGTCCTGATCGTCGGTAGCGACTACACCGACGTCGCGGCACCTAGCGAGTTGTCGATGAACGCCCGCATCGCGGCCAACCTCAGCGCCCCGGTCGTGCTCGCCGTCAAGGCCAAGGGCCGCACGCCGGATGAGGTCGCGCAGGTGGTCGCGGTGTGTGTGGACGAGATCGCGGCCCAGCACGCGTACACCGCCGCGGTGGTGGTCAACCGATGCGAGCCGGCGAAGATGGCCGACGTCGCTGCCGCACTGAAGAACCTCGGACCCAGAAGCTATGTGCTGCCCGAGGAACCGCTGCTGGTCGCGCCGTCGGTCGCCGAACTGCAGACCGCTGTCGAGGGCACTGTGCTGAGGGGCGATCCCGCATTGCTGACGCGCGAGGTTCTCGACGTGCTGGTGGCCGGCATGACCGCCGAGCACGTGTTGGAGCGGTTGACCGAGGGTGTCGCGGTCGTCACTCCCGGTGATCGCTCCGACGTCGTGCTCGCTGTGCTCAGCGCCCATGCCGCAGAAGGCTTTCCATCGCTGTCCTGTGTGATCCTCAACGGCGGCCTGCCGCTTCACCCGGCGATCGAATCCCTGGTGTCGGGGCTGGGGCTGCGTCTGCCCATCGTCGAGACAAGGTTCGGTACTTTCGAGACGGCAAGCAGGGTGGCCGCGACCCGCGCCCGGATGACGACGCAATCGCAGCGCAAGGTCGACACCGCACTCGCGTTGATGGACACTCACGTCGACACCGCGGACCTGTTGGCGCAGTTGGCCATCGCTATCCCGTCCGTGGTGACGCCGCAGATCTTCACCTACCGGTTGCTGGACCGGGCCCGATCGGACCGCAAGCGCATCGTGCTGCCCGAAGGCAACGACGATCGCATTCTCAAGGCCGCAGGCAGGTTGCTGCAGCGCAGTGTCGCCGACCTGACCATCCTCGGTGAGGAGTCCCAGATCCGTTCTCGTGCTGCGGAACTCGGTGTCGATCTGTCGAGTGCCGCGGTCCTCGACCCGCAGACCAGCGAACTGTGCGATCGGTTCGCCGAGCAGTACGCCGAGTTGCGCAGCCACAAGGGGGTCACCTCCGAGCAGGCCCACGAGATCATTCGCGACGTCTCGTACTTCGGCACCATGCTGGTGCACAACGACATGGTCGACGGCATGGTGTCGGGCGCCAGGCACACGACCGCCCACACGGTGCGCCCCGCGTTCGAGATCATCAAGACGCAGCCCGATGTTTCTACGGTGTCCAGCATCTTCCTGATGTGCCTTGCCGATGAGGTACTGGCCTACGGGGACTGTGCGATCGTTCCCGACCCGACCGCCGAGCAGCTCGCCGACATCGCGATCTCCTCGGCGCGCACCGCCGCGCAGTTCGGCATCGAGCCGCGGGTGGCGATGCTGTCGTATTCGACGGGTACCTCCGGCACCGGTGCCGAAGTCGACAAGGTCAGGAAGGCAACCGAATTGGTGCGGTCACGCGAACCCGAGCTGCTGGTCGAGGGCCCAATCCAGTACGACGCCGCGGTCGAGCCGTCGGTGGCGGCGACCAAGATGCCCGATTCGGCGGTCGCGGGTCATGCCACGGTGCTGATCTTCCCCGACCTCAATACCGGCAACAACACCTACAAGGCGGTCCAGCGAAGCGCCGGTGCCATCGCGATCGGGCCGGTGCTGCAGGGTCTGAACAAGCCCGTCAACGACCTGTCGCGCGGCGCACTGGTCGAGGACATCGTCAACACCGTCGCGATCACCGCGATCCAGGCCCAGGGGTGAGCGCATGACACGGTCTGTGCTGGTACTCAACTCGGGCTCGTCGTCGGTGAAATACTCGGTTGTGCAACCCGATTCGGGTGCGACAGTGGCCGACGGCGTGGTCGATCGCATCGGTGAAGAAGTCGAGCAGGACTCAGGAAGACAAGCAGTCGCCGATCACGCCGCCGCGCTGGACGTCGTGTTCGATGTGCTGGCCGCCGACGGGCACGACCTCGACGACCTCGGGCTGACCGCGGTCGGGCACCGGGTGGTGCACGGTGGCCCGGACCTGTACCGGCCCACGGTCGTCGACGATGCATTGATCGCACGCCTCGAGGAACTGGCTGCGCTTGCGCCGCTGCACAACCCACCGGCAATACTTGGTATCGAAGTGGCACGGCGCGCGCTCCCGCAGGTGCCGCACATCGCGGTGTTCGACACGGCGTTCTTCCACGATCTGCCGCCCGCCGCCGCGACGTACGCCATCGACCACGACATTGCCACCCGCTGGCACATCAGGCGGTACGGCTTCCACGGCACGTCGCACCAGTACGTCAGCGAGCAGGCGGCCGCATTCCTCGGCGCGCCACTGGAGTCCCTCAGCCAGATCGTTCTGCACCTGGGCAATGGGGCGTCGGCCTCGGCCATCGTCGGCGGCAGGCCGGTCGAGACCTCGATGGGACTCACGCCGATGGAGGGGCTGGTGATGGGGACACGCTCCGGTGATGTGGACCCCGGTGTGATCACCTATCTGTGGCGTACCGCCGGCATGAGCGTCGAGGACATCGAGACGATGCTCAACCGGCAGTCGGGGGTGCGTGGCCTGGGCGGCGAGATCGATTTCCGGGTGCTCCGCCGGCAGATCGAATCCGGTGACGCAGCAGCGCAGTTGGCGTACGACGTCTACATCCACCGGCTGCGCAAGTACATCGGCGCCTACCTGGCGGTCCTGGGGACGGCCGGCGTCGTCACCTTCACGGCAGGGGTGGGCGAGAACGACGCCGCGGTCCGCCGCGACGCTCTCTCGGGGCTCGCGGCGTTCGGCATCGAACTCGACGAACACCTCAATGAAAGCCCGGCCAGGGGTGCCAGGCGCATCTCGCCAGACGGATCGCCGACGACGGTGCTAGTGATTCCCACCAACGAGGAGCTTGCGATTGCTCGGGCGTGTGCGCAGATGTCCGGTGTTTGACACGCGAGTGGCTGACTGGTCCCCGGCCACCGGTAGCTCCCGCGCCGGGTCGCAGATCCGCAGCATCCGCCCGACGTGGGGCCCGGCCAGCAGCGACCATCGGACACCGGTCCGGGCACACAGGATGTTGATGTTGGACAGTGCGGCAAACCCCGACGCGGCGAAGAACTCCACGGTCTGGAGGTCCAGGACCAGGCGGCGTGAGCCCGCGATCCGTCGCTCGACGTAGCGGGCGAGCGCGGAGCTGTTGGTCGCGTCGATCTCGCCGTGGATCGTCACGAGGACCTTCGACGGCGGCAGCTGGCAGGCGGAGAACGTCGCCCGGTGTTGTTCCTCGCGAAGATCGAAGGATTGCGGGTCCGGGCGGTACACCCGCTGGGTACTCGGGGCGCTCAAAGGTTCTCGAATTGACACGGTGTGCCTCCGTCAGCCGAAATCTGCGAATTCGTACTGTGGCTGCCGTCAGGGGAATCAGGGCCTAGATTCTCAAAGCCGTCGATGACGTCACCATTTTGTGCTGGCTGAACCCTCAACCAGGTTGGCTCACGATACTACGGAATCAGTGGCTTGACCATACGTTTGGTCGTACTCGATGAATACGTCTCCACCTGCGGGTTTGCTGATTGTTAGCGCATCTCCTCGGCAAAGGCGGCTTGCCGTTCCGTCAAATTTGACACTTCAGCAACGGATTCCGCAGTGGCCGGACGGTTGGGGTAAAACATTAACGGACCGTCCGGTGCATCCTCGACCGCGCCGGAGTGACCTGGGGGGTGGTGGCAGCGCGGTGAACACCCACCTGGCCGAGTTGATGACCAAGCTCACCGATCTGGGTCGCCGGCTCGGCGAAGGACTGTCCGCGCCGGACGCCACGCATGTCGTTGGTGGACGTCGTGAGCACCTACATCGCCGCGCACGGCACCCGGTAACCGGAATCAGAAGGTGGACATGGGCCGCACGCTGTTGGCGAGATCGACCAGCGCATAACGATGCGCCTGGGTGGGCGCGACCCTGGCGAGGCTGCGCAACGCGGCCTCCACGCCGAGCTGCAGGCCGTGCTCGGTGAACGGAAAGCCCAAAATGTGGTTGGTACTGGCAGTGTTGTCCGCCAGCCAGTCCATGGCGGTCCCCAGCACCAGCGCGCGGATCTGCAGCACCCGCGGCTCGGTGTCGGGCAGCGCTTCCACCCGGCGGGCAGCATTGCGGATCTGCTGCTCGGTGACTTCGCTGGTCGACCGTCCGGAAAGCAGCGTGACGGCGCTCGTCAAGCGTGCTGTCGTGAAATGCCTTGATGTGGCCGGTACTTCGTCGAGTGTGCGGACCGCGGCGTCACGCTCGCCCGCGGCTGACTTGGCGCGCGCAAGGCCGAATCCAGCCGAGATGATGCCGTGGTCGGTGGACCACACGGTGTTGTAGAACTTGCATTCGTCGGCCGAGCCCGCGAGCTCGGCGGTGGCCGCCAACGCGAGTTTGGGCGCCAGCTCACCGGGAAGGGTGTCCAGGACTGCGGTGAAATGCTTTGTCGCCGAATCGTAGTCCGCCGTCAGCAGCTCCGAGACGGCACGGAACCAGACCAGCCGCCAGCGCCAGCCGACCCGCTCGGCAAGGTCGTCGAGCTTGCGCGTCGCCTTGGCGACGTCGCCGAGATCCAGCAGCGCCCGAACCTCCATCAGCGGGAGCTCGGTCGACTGGCTCAGGTCGATACCCTCGGAGTCCAGCGTCCCGTGTCGGGCGGCGCGCAACGAATCCAGCGTCTGCACAGGCTGACTCAGTAACGTCGCCGACAGCACGGTCGCGCCGACATCAGTCGGGTCGACCAGCGGAACCTGGAGCGCCTTGACGATCTCCTGCGCGGTTAGCTTCTCCGAGTGCACCTGACCGTCCAGGTAGACGTCGGTGTGCGCCACCAGGAGGTCCACCCCGAACGTCGATCGCGAGGGGCTGAACACTGTCGACAGGCCGGGGCGCGGCATCCCGGTGTCCCGCGCGACGACTTCACGCAGCACCCCCATCAGCTGGCTGGCCATCTCCTCGGAGCTCTGGAAGCGCCGCCGCGGGTCGGGGTCTATCGCGCGCCGCAGCAGCCTGCCGAAGGAGTCGTACTCGGTCAGTACCGGATCGTCCTCGGGTAGCCCGTCGATGTAGCGGCCCCTGCGGGTGCGCATCCGCAACGTCAGCGAGGCCAAGGTGCGGCCCACCGTGTAGATGTCGCTGGCGACGGTGGGACCGGTGCGCACGATCTCGGGCGCCTGGTAGCCGGGAGTGCCGTAGAGGTATCCGAACGAGTTGATGGGCGACACCGCGCCGAGGTCGATGAGCTTCAGCTGGTCCTCGGTCACCATGATGTTCTCGGGCTTGAGGTCGTTGTAGACCAGCCCGTTGGCGTGCAGATAGCTCAGCGCCGGAAGGATTTCGAGGGTGAAACCGATGGCCTCGGCCACCGGCAGCCGCGCGCTCTCGGTCTTCTTGTGACGGGTGGCCTGCTTGAGCGACGACCCGCCGACGTACTCCATGACGATGTAGCCGACCGGGTTGCCGTGCTTGTCGGCGTGTTCGACGAAGTTGTAGATCTTGACGATCCCGGGATGGGTCACCTCGGCCAGGAACTGGCGCTCGGCCATCGCGATCGCCTGGGCCTCGGCGTCGCCCGAGTGCACCAGGCCCTTGAGGACGACGGGACGGTCGTTGACATTCTTGTCGAACGCCAGATAGACCCAGCCCAGCCCGCCGTGCGCGATGCAGCCTTTGATCTCGTACTGGTCGGCGACGATGTCACCGACGTTCAGTTGCGGCAGAAACGAATACGCGCTGCCGCAGTGCGGGCACCAGCCCTCTGACATTGCCCGCCCGTCCTCCGACGACCGGCCGACGGGCCTTCCGCAGTTCCAGCAGAACCGCTTGGACTCCGCGACGACCGGGTCGGTCATCAGCGCGGCCAGCGGGTCCACCGCGGGCACCCGCGGGATCTCCACCAGGCCGCCGCCGAGGCGGCGGGTGGGTGACACCGTGCGCGTCAGCGTCGTCGAATGATCCTGCGGTTCGGTGTCGCCGTTGTGCAGCGAGTCGTCGTCGTCGTCATCATCGTCGAAGTTGGGGCGGAACACCGCCTGCGTCGCCATCGGCCGCATCGTCGACATGGTGTCGTCGGCAAGCTCGACAAGATCGGAGTAGCTCGCGGGCTGGGTGCCCGGATCGCCCGCCGGCTCGTCCTCTTGATCTGGTTCACGCAATTCAGCCATCATCCGAATACCTCGCAACCGGTGGCGATGGCGCGGGACCCAGCACCGTCAACCATTTGCGGTACAACGTGTTCCACGTGCCGTCCCGGCGTAGCCGTTCCAGCGTGCCGTTGACGAACCGCACCAGACCGGTTTTCTCCCGGTTGACGCCGATCCCGTATGGCTCCGCGTTGAGCGACGACCCCACGATCTGCAGGTAGGGATCCTGGGACACCAGCCCTGCCAGGATCGAGTCATCGGTGCTCACCGCGTCGACCTGTCGCTGCTGCAACGCGACCAGGCAGTCGGCCCACGTCACCACCCCGACGATCAGCGGTGGCGGGGTGATCTGCTGGATGCGCTGCAGCGACGTGGTGCCCTTGGCGACGCAGACGCGCTTCCCCGACAGATCCGACGACTCTCTGATCGTGGAGTCGCGCGGGGCCAGGATCCGCTGGTTGGCGGTCAGGTACACCGTGGAGAAGTTCACCAGTTTCTTGCGCTCGCACGTGATGGTCATGGTCTTGACCACCACGTCGACCTGGTTGTTCTGCAGCGCCGCGATGCGATCCGCCGACGACAGGATGCGGTACTCCACCTGCGACGGGGTACCGAAGATGTCGCGGGCGATCTCGCCGGCGATGTCGACGTCGAAGCCGGTGATCTCGCCGTTGATCGGGTCGCGGAAGCTGAACAGGTTGCTTCCGATGTCGAGTCCGACGATCAGCCGGCCGCGCGCTCTGATGTTGGCGACCGCGTCGTCGGCCTCGGCCTTGGTGGCGAACGGGCGCAGGCTGGCCGTGCGGTCGCAGTCGTCGTCCGCGGCGGTCGGCGGGCGCGGCTGCTCGGGCGGCAGTTCTTCCATCCCTGCCGGCGTGGGCGGCGCCAGCGTCACGGGAGGGGCGGGCACCACCGGTGCTGCCTGCGAGCACCCGCTCAGCAGCAGCGCCGCCACCAGGAACGTTGCCAGCTTCGCGCGAGCGCTCATGCCCCGTCGTCTGTTCTTCGCGCGAGCGCTCATGCCCCGTCTTTGCGCTTGCCCCGTCGTCTGTTCTTCGCGCGAGCGCTCATCACCGGTACTCGCTAAGTCTCGGCCAGATCCCCAACGCCACCGCGATCGCCGCCGCGACGCTCAGCGCGGCAGCGCCGACCGTCGCTCCCGAGAGCACCCGGCGGGCGTTAACGATGTCGCTGCGCAGCTGGCTGCGGCTCTGCTCGATGCCCTTGGCCAACGCCTCGTCGAGCTTGTCGAAGGCGGGCGTGGCGTCATCTTCACCGACACCCAGCGCGACCTGCGTCGCGGCCTGATAGTTGCCGACGGCGATGTAGGCGGTGATCCGGTCGTCGGCGGCACGCCACCGGTCCAGAAGCTGTTCCGCGTCGGACAGGTCGGTCTTGTCGATCGAATCGTCCTGCGCGAGATACTCGGCCAACTGGTGCTGCATACTGTCGATCCGCTGGTAGTAGGACTGCTTCCGCACGTCCTCGTCGCCGCGGCGGATCAGTGACAGCGTTTCGTCGGCACGGGCCTGCTGGGCGGTGATCGCCAGGTTGGTGACCGTCTTGAGCGACTCGGCCGCCGTGTCTTTGGCGCTGCGGCTGTCGGAGGTTGAGATCACCAGCGCCGTGCCCACCCAGATCAACATGATCAGCACCGCAAGCCCGCCCGCGACGAATCCGACGTTGACCCGTCGTCGGGTGCGCTTGCCCAACCAGCGGTTGGCGAACGACCCGAACAGCAGTGTCGCCAGCACCACCAGGATCACCGGGCCGGGGATCCTGGTCGACGCGGTGGTCTCGGCGTCCACCCGCGCCGAGGTCTCCTCGTAGAGCCGCTGTGCATCCGGCAGGATCTGTTGCTGCATCAGCGACGATGCTTCCGACAGGTATGACGAACCGACCGGGTTGCCCGCCCGGTTGTTGGTCCGCGCGGTCTCGACCAGCCCGGTGTAGACCGCGAGCCTGGCGTTGATGCGGCCGAGCAGCTGCACCATCGGCTCATCGGTCAGGCCACTCGACGACCGTGTCACCGCGACGGCAGCGTCGGTGATCGCCTGCTCGTAGCGCTGTCGCACGGCGCGGGGCTCAGCGCCGGCGATGAAGGCCGTGGCCGCGGCGGCGTCGGCGACCGACAACGTGGTGTAGAGCTGTCCGGCGGCGAACGACAACGGCTCTGTGTGGTTGAGGACGGTGGTCAGCGCCTGCTGACGATCGTTGATCGTCGTCGACGTCGCGAACGCCGTGGCGATCACCAGCGTGGCCAGCACGAAGCCGATGGTCATGATGCGGCCGGGCGTCGTCCACATGAACCACCAACGCGGATGGGCGGGGGTGGTGGGTGACCGCGACGCCAGAGGTTCGGTCGAGGGGTGCGCCAACTCCACACTCACGTTTGCGCGGACCTCATTTTGGTCTCGATCTCTCCGGCTGTCGTATCAATTGAGCCAACTCTAACTGGACACATTCTATGAGGGAATTCTAAGAGCTGCCTGCCCGACGTGTGTGGATTCGAGGCTGGTGATTGCCGGTGACATCCCGATATCGATATGCGTTCCCTATCCTGAACGCGTGCGCGGGGATGGTGACGGTTGGGTGGTGTCGGCCAACGGCGCCGCGTACTGGGGCAGGCACGGTGCCGCGGGTCTGCTGTTGCGGGCGCCGCGTCCCGACGGCTCGGCTGTGGTGCTCCTCCAGCATCGGGCGCCGTGGAGCCATCAAGGCGGGACCTGGGGACTGCCCGGCGGTGCCCGCGACAGCCACGAGACAGTCGAGCAGGCAGCGGTGCGGGAAGCTCACGAGGAGGCCGGCCTGCCCGCCGATCAGCTGATCGTGCGCACCACGGTAGTGACCGCCGAGGTGTCCGGGTGGACGTACACGACCGTCATCGCGGACGCCGAGGACCTGCTCGACACGGTGCCCAATCGCGAGAGTGCCGAACTGCGCTGGGTCGCCGAGGACGAGGTGGCCGACCTGCCGTTGCATCCCGGCTTCGCCGCGAGCTGGGAGCGACTGCGCAGCGTCGCCGCGTCGATCCCGCTGGTGGTCAACCCGAGGAGCTGAGCAACTCGGTCAGCTGCTCGGCAGCCGCCTTCGGATCGTCGGCGGCTGTGATCGCGCGCACCACGACGATGCGGCGCGCTCCGGCGGCGATCACATCCGGCACTCGGGCGGCGTCGATTCCGCCGATGGCGAACCACGGCTTGTTGGTTCCGGCGGCCTCCTCGATCGTGCGAGCGGCGCGGACCAGGTCGAGGCCGGGCGCCGGGCGGCCGGGCTTGGTGGGCGTGGGCCAACACGGTCCGACGCAGAAGTAGTCGACTTGCTCGGCGACCGCGGCGGTCACCTGGTCGACATCGTGGGTGGACCGGCCGATGACGCGGTCCCCGACGATCGCCCGCGCAACCGAAAGTGGCAAGTCATCCTGACCGAGGTGCAACACGTCGGCGCCTGCCGCCAGCGCGACGTCGGCCCGGTCGTTGACGGCCAGCAACGCGCCGTGACGGCGGGCCGCGTCGCCAAGAACCTCGAGTGCCGCCAATTCGCTCACCGCTTCCAGGGGGCCGAATCGCTGCTCGCCGGGCGATCCCTTGTCCCGCAGCTGGATGATGTCGACCCCGCCGGCGAGCGCCGCGTCGGCGAACTCCGCCAGGTCACCACGCTCGCGGCGGGCGTCGGTGCACAGATACAGCGAGGCCGCGCCCAATCTGGCGGCCAGCCGGTCCCGGGGTTCACGCACACTGCGAACGCTAACGCGCTCCGACGTAGGGTGGTAACCGACCACACGGGAGTCCCGGATACGGGGACTGAGAGTGAGCGCGCCGCTCGTACCGTCACACCTGATCCGGGTCATGCCGGCGAAGGGAGCAGTGATGCAGGACACACTGGCCGTCATCGGTGGCGGCATCATCGGCCTGGCTGTCGCCCGTCGCGCCGCCCAGGACGGCTGGTCGGTCCGGGTGCACCGCAGCGGGGAACACGGCGCGTCGTGGGTCGCGGGCGGGATGCTCGCGCCGCACAGCGAGGGCTGGCCCGGCGAGGAACGGCTGCTCCGGCTCGGGCTCGCGTCGCTGGCGCTGTGGAATCGGGGATTCCTGGATGGTCTGCCGCCGGAGGTGGTGACTGCCCGACAATCGCTGGTGGTCGCGGTGGACCGTGCCGATGCCGCAGACCTGAAGACCGTCGGCGAGTGGCTGTCCGCTCAGGGGCATCCGGTGACGCTGACGGCCTCCGCCCGCGACGTCGAACCCCTTCTGGCCCAAGGTATTCGGCACGGTTTCATCGCGGAGACCGAGTTGGCGGTGGATAACCGGGCCGTCGTCGAGGCTCTCGCCGCGCACTGCGAACGGCTCGGCGTCGAGTGGGCGCACCCGATATCCAATCTGGCAGCCATCGGCGAGGACGCAGCGCACACCACGGTCATCGCCACTGGCATCGACGCGCCCGCGTTGTGGCCCGGGTTGCCGATCCGACCGGTGAAAGGTGAGGTGCTGCGGTTGCGTTGGCGCCGAGGTTGTCTGCCCGTGCCGCAGCGGGTGATCCGCGCGCGGGTGCATGGGCGCCAGGTATACGTGGTCCCCAGGGCCGACGGTGTGGTGGTCGGTGCGACGCAGTACGAACATGGCAGAGACACCGCGCCCGCGGTGACCGGAGTGCGTGAACTGCTCGACGATGCGTGCGCGGTGCTGCCCGCGCTCGGTGAATACGAGTTCGCCGAGTGCGCCGCCGGACTGCGGCCGATGACCGCCGACAACCTCCCACTGGTCGGCAGGCTCGACGCGCGCACCCTGGTGGCGGCCGGCCACGGCCGCTCGGGTTTCCTGATGGCCCCCTGGACCGCCGAGGCGATCGCCGCGGAGCTGCGCGGTGAGCCGTTGCCGGAGGCCGATGATCTGATGAGCGTGGTTAGCGGGGTGACGGTCGCCAGATGAAGGTCACGGTCAACGATGTAGAGGTTGAGGTCGACGAGCAGGTGACCGTCGCGAGCCTGCTGGAACGGCTGGGATTCCCGGAGAAGGGCATCGCCGTCGCGGTCGACTGGTCGGTGATCCCGCGGTCGCAGTGGCATACCGCGCTGACCGACGGGTCGAAGGTCGAGGTCGTGACGGCGGTGCAGGGTGGCTGATGTGACAACCGAGAAGTTGATTATCGCCGGCCGGGAGTTCGGCTCGCGGTTGATCCTCGGCACCGGCGGGTCCGCCAACCTGGCGGTGCTGGAGGCGGCGTTGATCGCCTCGGAGACCGAGCTGACCACGGTCGCGATGCGCCGGGTCGACGTTGAAGGCGGCACCGGCGTGCTCGAGCTGCTGGCCCGGATCGGTATCACACCGCTGCCCAACACTGCCGGTTGCCGCGGGGCGGCGGAGGCGGTGATGACCGCCCAGCTGGCCCGCGAAGCCCTTCACACGAACTGGGTCAAGCTCGAGGTCATCGCCGACGAGCGGACTCTGCTGCCCGACGCCGTCGAATTGGTCAGGGCCGCGGAGCAACTGGTTGACGACGGATTCGTGGTGCTGCCGTACACCAACGACGACCCGGTCCTCGCCCGCCGCCTGGAGGCCATCGGCTGCGCCGCTGTCATGCCGCTCGGGTCGCCGATCGGCACCGGGCTCGGCATCGCCAACCCGCACAACATCGAGATGATCGTCGAACAGGCCGCCGTGCCGGTGATTCTCGACGCAGGTATCGGCACCGCGAGCGATGCCGCGCTGGCAATGGAACTGGGCTGCGACGCCGTGCTGCTGGCCAGCGCGGTCACCCGCGCCGCCGATCCGGCGGTGATGGCCGCAGCAATGGCCGCCGCGGTCAGGGGCGGCTACCTGGCCCGCCAGGCGGGCCGGATTCCGAAGCGGTTCTGGGCACAAGCCTCCAGCCCGGCGCTGTGAGCTCGAAACATTATGTCGCGCTGAGAATTTCGATGGCAGCGGGGCTCGGAATCATGGCCGGGGTTTCGGGGTCGTCACGGGCTGCCGGGCAGTCTGTCCGGAACTACCCGCACCCGGTCGCCGCGACCAGCGTATGATCGAATTGTCCTCTCTGACAAAGACATACGGGTCGACACTGGCCGTAGACGGGTTGACGTGCACGATCGAGCCCGGTGTGGTGACCGGATTCCTCGGTCCCAACGGAGCCGGCAAGACCACGACGATGCGGATGATCCTCGGTCTCGATCACCCGACGTCGGGCACCGCCACCGTCGACGGTAAGAACTACCGGCAACTCACCGAGCCCCTGCGCACGGTGGGTGCGCTGCTGGACGCCCGGCAGGTCCACCCGAACCGGTCGGTGCGCAGTCACTTGCGATGGATCGCGGCGACCAACCGCATCTCGGGGAGACGGGTGGACGAGGTGCTGGGGATGGTCGGTCTCAGCACCGTCGCCGGGTCGCGGGCAGGCACGCTGTCACTGGGCATGAGCCAGCGCCTGGGTATCGCAGGCGCGCTGATCGGCGATCCGCCGGTGCTGTTGTTCGATGAACCGGTCAACGGCCTGGACCCTGAGGGCATTCACTGGGTCCGCACGTTGATGCGCACGCTGGCCGGTGAGGGCCGCACCATACTGGTCTCCAGTCACCTGCTGTCCGAGATGGCGAACACGGCCGACCGCCTCGTCGTCATCGGACGAGGCAAGCTGATCGCGTCCACCACCGTCAGCGAGTTCATCAGCCGCTCCGGCGGGGCCACCGTGCGGGTCCGCAGCCCGCAGCTGGACACCCTGCGCGACGTGCTCACCGAGGCCGGACTGACGGTGCAGTCCCAGCCCGAGGCGCTGACGGTGCACGACGCCACGACCGACGCGGTCGGGGAGCTCGCGGCCCGGCACGCCATCGTCCTGCACGAGTTGAGCACCGAGCAGGTGTCGCTCGAGCAGGCCTATCTGTCGTCGACCGACGACGCCACTCAGTACAAGGGCGGCCCGGGAGGACGGCGATGACCCAGCTGATGACGATGGCGGCGGTGATCAACGCAGAGCGGATCAAGCTGACCACGGTGCGTTCCCCGCTATGGGCGACTGTCGCCGCGGCGGTATTGAGCTTCGGCATCGCCGCGCTGCAGGCCGCCACCGCCTCCGACTACGAGCAGCTGACGGCGCCGACCGCCGCGCTCGGCGTCGCAGTGTTCGGGGTGCCGGTGCTGATGATCGTCGCGGCGATGACCGTGACGGGGGAGTACCGCACCGGGATGGTGCGCACCACGTTCATGGCCAGCCCGTCGCGCTCGCTGGTGTTGGCGGCCAAAGCTGTTGTCGCGGCGGTGTTCTCCGGTGTCGTTGCAGCGATCATGGTCCTCGGCTCGGTCCTGGTGGCCCGGATAGGGCTTGCGGATGCCTGGCGCACCACCGCCGCCATCGCGCTCTACGCGACACTGGCGGCGGTGCTCGGCGTCGGAGTCGCCACGCTGTTGCGCCACACCGCAGGGGCAGTCGCGGTGCTGCTGCTGTGGCCGCTGCTCATCGAACCGCTTCTGGGCAACCTGCCCGGCAGAGGTCCGCAGATCGGCCCGTACCTGCCGTTCGCCAACATGTTCAGGTTCCTCGACGTGCAGTGGTTGTTCCCGACGTACGCGGCGCCCTGGGGCCCGCTCGGGTCGCTGGGCTACTTCACGGTGATCGTCCTCGGTGTCTTCGTGACGGCTGTCGTGGTGGTGAATCGCCGGGATGCCTGACGACGCCGTGACCGATCCGCAGCCGACGCGGCGGGACATTTCCTGCAGATCGAGCAGCCGCGCGTCGTCGCTGACGCGATCCTGGCCTATTTGGACTCGCGCTAACGTGGTGGCGTGACAAGGACGAAACGGCCGCCCAAGGCATCCAAGGCCTCGAAGGCTGTCGCGACGATGCTTGCTCTGCTGGTTGTCGCCGTGGCCGCGGTGAGCGGCTGCGGTCGCGAGACCCGCCCGGTGCCGCAGCCGGTCACCGACCCCGCGGCTGCGGGCGAGTTCGCCGACATGCTCCGGCAGAAGGTCACGGTCGATGCCACGGTAGCGCACCTGGGCAAGTTGCAGGAGATCGCCGACGCCCATGGAGGTAACCGCGCGCTCGGCAGTCCGGGATACGACGCGAGCGTGGACTACGTCGCCAAGGCATTGCGGGATAAGGGCTTCGACGTCGAAACCCCGGAATTCGAGGTCCGGCTGCCCTGGGCGGACGAGCCTTCGCTGACCGTTGCGGGCAATGCGGTGTCTGCCAGACCGATGGAGTACACCATCGGGACGGAGTCCAACGGCGTGGCCGGGCCGCTCGTGCCTGTCCGAGTCGACGACACACCTGGTTGCACGGCCGACGACTACGACGGCCTGGCGGTCGACGGCGCGGTGGTGCTGGTCGATCGCGGTTCGTGCCCGTTCGGTGCGAAGCAGGCCGTCGCCGCCGAGCGCGGCGCGGCAGCGCTCATCGTCGCCAACAACGAGGACGGCGACGAGATGGGCGGCACTCTCGGGCAGGAGACCGAGGTGAAGATCCCGGTCATCAGTGTCACCAAGGCAGCGGGTGCGCAGTTGCGCGGACAGCAGGGCGCACCCGTCGCGATCAAGCTCAATGCCGGGGTACGCGCCGAACGGACCCGCAACGTCATCACGCAGACCAAGACGGGCTCGACCGCCGACGTCGTCATGGTCGGTGCGCACCTCGACAGCGTGGGTGAGGGGCCCGGCATCAACGACAACGGGTCCGGGGTCGCTGCTGTGCTGGAAACCGCGCTGCAGCTGGGGGGTTCGCCGCAGGTCACCAATGCGGTCAGGTTCGGATTCTGGGGTGCCGAGGAGAACGGACTGCTCGGTTCGAGCAACTACGTCGAGTCGCTGGACGTCGACGCGCTCAAGGACATCGCGATGTACCTCAACTTCGACATGCTCGGCTCGCCCAACCCGGGCTACTTCACCTACGACGGTGACCAGTCGACCAAGCCGGATGCGCGGCAGGGGGTTCCCCGGGTTCCGGAGGGATCGGCGGGAATCGAGCGCACCCTGGTGGCCTACCTCGACCGCGAGGGGAAGCCTGCCGAGGACACCTCGTTCGACGGCAGGTCCGACTACGACGGCTTCACGAGATCGGGAGTGCCTGCGGGAGGGCTGTTCTCGGGTGCCGAGGAGAAGAAGAACGCGCATCAGGCCGAGGTGTGGGGCGGTCAGGCCGACGAGCCGTTCGACCCGAACTACCACAAGGCGACCGATACGCTCGACAAGATCGACCGGACGGCGTTGCAGATCCACCTCGGCGGGGTGGCCTACTCGATCGGCCTCTATGCGCAAGATCAGCGGGGCCGCAACGGGATACCGGTCCGCGCAGACCGCACCCGCTATCAGCTCACCGAGTCGTGAGCATCAGGTGGTCCGTCGCCATCGCGGCGCTGGCGGTGAGCGCTCTGGTGTCCTGCTCGTCGAGCACCCCGGCGCCCACACCGGCGCTGGGGCCCGAGCTGGCGGACAAGGTGGCCGTCGACGGTGTCTACGGCCACCTGCTGGAGCTGCAGAAAATCGCCGACGCCAACGACGGGAATCGGGCTGACGGCACACCGGGTTACCAGGCCAGCGTCGACTACATCGCACAATTGTTGCGCGACAAGGGGTTTGATGTCCAGACTCCTGAGTTCCAGCGGTATTCCGGATCCGAGGGCGGCAGGCCGGTACTCACCGTCGCCGGCCGCAACCACCGGGTTGACCAGGCGTCGTTCCTGGTCACCACGCCTCCGGGCGGTCTGCGCGCGCTCACCTTTCGGCCCCGTCGGGCCGCCGGCTGCGCGGTAACCGACTACGGGTCCGTGACGGTCAAAAGGGCCATCGCCGTCGTCGACGACAGCGGGTGCTCGATCGTCGACAAACAGCACGCCGCGCTCGCCGAGGGTGCGGTCGGGTTGCTCGTGGTCAGCCGGGCGAGCCCGACCAAACCGGTCGGGGCGCCGCCGAGTCTGTTCACGCCGGGCTACTACAACAACCTCACGATTCCGGTCGGTGTCATCGACCCGACCGCGGATGCGGCGCTGCGCCGGACCGATGCACCGGTGACACTGGTGCTCGACAACAGGGCCGTGATGACGACATCGCGAAACGTGATCGCGCAGACCAGGACCGGGGACACCAAGAACGTCGTCGTGGCCGGTGCGCACCTCGACAGCGTGCGGTCGGGACCCGGCATCAACGACAACGGATCCGGCGTCGCAGGTGTGTTGGAGACCGCGCTGCAGCTCGGGGCGCAACCACCGGCCGGCAACGCCGTACGGTTCGCGTTCTGGGGGTCGGAGGAGATCTCGGTGGACGGATCGTCGAACTACGTCCGCTCACTGACCAAGGACCAACTCGACGACATCGCGCTGTACCTGAACTTCGACATGATCGGCTCACCCAACGCGGGCTACTTCACCGACGACGGTGACCAGTCCGCGCAGGCCGGCCCGGTGCCCGCCGCCGTGCCCGAGGGGTCCGCCGGTATCGAGCGCATGCTCGCGGGCCGCCTCAACCTGGCCGGTGTTCGGCCTGCGGACATCCCGCTGGGACGCAACACCGACTATGCGCCGTTCCTGGCCGCAGGTATCCCGGTCGGGGGACTCAGCACCGGGTCCTCACAGCGCAAAACCGAAGTGCAGGCGCGACTTTGGGGTGGACGGGCGGGGGAGGCGTTCGATCCGAACTATCACACCGCCCGCGACACGATCGACAACGTCGACCGCCACGCGCTGGGGATCATGGCCGCCACGGTCGCCTTCGCCGTGGGGAGCTACGCCCAGGCGATCGATGGTGTCAACGGGGTGCCTGCGCGGGACCAGCGGAACCGGCGTACGCCCTAGCGACCCGCGTGACGAACTGGTAGACGCCGTCCTCGTCGGGTGCCAGCGGACCGGGACGCGCGTGCGGTGAGGTGAGGCCGCGCTGGACCGACTCGCATGCGCCCCAGTCCTGACGGTTGGTCAGATCCCAGAAGTCCACGGCGTAGGACGGATCGAAGTCCGGCTCGCCCGCGACGTCCTTCGGGAACGCCCAGGCGCATTCGACGTGCGTGCGGTCGACCGCCAGCGGCGTCATCAGATGAGTCATCACGTAGTCCGGGTGCATGCTGACCAGCAGGTTCGGATAGCCGACGAGGTACATGACGGTGCGGAGCTCCTGCTCGGACAGGCCCTGGATCGCCACGCCGCCACTCTTGCCGGTCAGCGACATGGTTTCGGCTTCGTCGATGATCGACATCCAGCCGCCCATCCATGAGCCGGTGAGCTCGATGTTCTCGCCGCTGGTGGGCGGGCTGATCCGGGACAGTTCGGGGTGGATGGTGGAGCAGTGGTAGCACTCCTGGTAGTTCTCGACGATCACCTTCCAGTTGGTGGCGAGCTCGTAGGAGTGTCGCGCGACGATGGTGAGGTCCTCGGGCCGGTACCGACCGACGACGTCCTCCAACCCTGCGACGTGCGTGCTGAAGTCGACGTCCGCACCGCTGGGGTCGGCGAACAACCAGCCGTGCCAGTTCACCAGCCGGAGCTCGGCGAGCCCGAACTCACCCGGGTCGAACCCCTCGACGTCGCTGAAACCCGGCGCGTTGCGCAGCGTGCCGTCCAGCCGATAGGACCACGAGTGGTATGGGCACACGATGGATCGACCCTTGGTGGCTGAGTTGCACGCCAGCAGTTCGTGTCCGCGGTGTCTGCAGGTATTAGCAAATGCCCGAATCGTGCGATCGTCGCCGCGCACCAACAGGATTCCGTTGGGGCCGCTGCCGATCGCCTTCTGGGCGCCCACGGCGGTGAGGTCGCCGGCGTGGGCGACGCAGATCCACCCGGAGAAGATGTGGTGCTGTTCCCATTCGAACACCGCCGGATCCACGTACGCCTCCCGCGGCAACATCCGCGACTGACCGAACGGGGCCAGCGCCGCGGCGAGGCCGTCGGCGGGAATCGGAGCGGGACCGTGCTGTTTGAACATACAGTCAGTTTAGTCGCGAGGTCTGCCCGGGTCCACCCCCGTCAGGCCAATCACCGGCGCCCTTCCGCCGGGCGTGCGGTTTCATCCGTGACACGCCGCCGGCAGCGGATGGAAGCGCACACTCGGCGCGCTGACGTCACGCGGTCTACCGGTGTCAGCGACAAGGACTTACATCTCGCCCGCGAAAGCGCCGATGCCGCGGTCGGCGGTAGTGGTGTCGTTGCGGGTCATCCGGCGGAACACCAGGTACCCGACCGTGACGGCGGCCAGTGCGGTCAGTAGCAGCAGCGTGGCCAGCGCGTTGAGCGCGGGGGTCGGCGCGCCGCGCGCGGTGTTGTAGATCTTCACCGACACCGGTTCCGACGACGCGCCACCGGACAGGTACCGCACCATGACGAAGTCGTCGATGACGTCGGCGAACACCAGCACGGTGCTGGCGAAGATCGCGGGCATCAGCATCGGCATGATGACCCGGCGCAGCGCGCCGACCGGCGACGCACCCAGATCCATTGCGGCCTCTTCGTATTGAGGCCCGATGGTGGCGAGCCTGGCGCGGACCAGCACGGCGGGATACGACACCTGGAACGTCACGAGTCCGATCACCTGCGCGGTGGTCCCGAGTTCGATCGGCAGTGCGACGGTGGTGATCACGAACAGCAGCGACACCGCGAGGAGCACCTCGGGCAGCACGAAAGCGAGCAGCATCAGGAAGTTGGCCCCGGACGGCAGTCGGCCCCGCCACCTGTCGATGCCGAGCGCGAACAGCACGCCGAGTGGCACCGTGATGATGGTGGTGATCACTCCCAGCTTGAGGGTCTGCAGCAGCGCGTTGTGCAGCGTCGCGTCGTGCCAGACCGACAACGTCTGATCACCCCAGTACCACCGGAACGAGAAGCCCTGCCAGACGGTGCGGGACCGTCCGTCGTTGAACGAGTACAGCACCGCGACCAGGACGGGTAGCAGCGACCAGAGCAGGTACCCGACGGTGGCGGCCACGAGGACTCGCGGGGGTCGCCACGGGTCGTTCCACCAGGCCACCGGGCCTCTCACGAGGCCACCTCGTCACGGCGTCCGGTGACCCGGATGTAGTACAGCATGGGCAGCAGTGCGACCAGGAACACCAACATCACGAACGCACCCGCCTGCCCTGTCTGGCCCGGGGTGAGCACGCTGTCGTTGATCAGGTTGCCCACCATGGCGGTCTTGGGTGACGCCGACAGCATGTCGCTGGTGAAGTAGTCGCCCAGCATTGGCAGGCACGTCAACAGCAGCGCCGCGACGATGGTGGGTCGGGCCAGCGGCAGCGTCACCCGCCAGAACGACGACGCGCGGTTGGCACCCAGGTCACGAGAAGCCTCGAGGACGGGTTGCGACAGCCGGTCCAGGCCCGCGTAGAGCGGCAGGATCATGTAGGGCACGTAGCCGTACACCAGCCCGAGGATGACGACGGCGGGCTGGCCGGTGAGCCAGTTGACGTCCGGGGTGAACAGCCCGCCAAGGCTCAGCACCTGGTTGACCAACCCGTCGTCCTGTAACAGGTTGACCCAGGCGAACATTCGCATCATGTAACTGATCCAGAACGGGGCGATCAGCAGTGCCAACAGCAGGCCCCTGCGCTTGCCCGAGAGCCGCGCCACGTAGTACGCCACCGGGAACGCGATCAGCAGGCACAGCGCGCTCGCGGTCAGCACGTACATCGCGGTACGTAGCAGTGCCGGGCCGAACACGCCTTCGGGACCGACGATGTGGGTGAGCACGTAGGTGAATTGGGTCGGGTCCCACTGCACCGGATTCCACACCGGCACGGCGGTGCGGAAGATCGGGTCGAGCCTGCCGAACACGATGCACAGCACCACGTACATGGGTGCGACGAAGAACAGCAGCAGCCAGGTCAAGCCGGGCGCGGCGAGTGCGGGCCAGATCCCTCGCGAGGGCTTTCAGGACCCGCCGGCCTTGAACGTGCGCCAGACATTCATCCACGCAGCGTCGTTGGCGGGATCGAGCTCCAGGATCCGGTAACCGGCATCGAACCACTTCGGGTCGACGATCGCCGCGGACAGGTTCGGCGGGATGAAGCCGTCCGCGACCAGGGCCTCCGGTTTGATGGAGTTCTGCGGCGGCTGGTAGCCGATCGCCGAGAAGTTCTGCATCGCGACCTCGGTGTCGAGCATGTGGTTCAGAAAGAGGTGCGCCAGCACCGGGTTCTTGCCGCCCTTGAGTGTCACCAGCATGTCGTTGTCGACCATGCCCTTGCCGTCGGCGGGGAACCAGTAGCGCAGGACCTCCGGTCCGGTGCCGTCGGGCAGGTAGGACTGCGCGTTGATGATGTCGCCGGACCACATCAGCGCGAGCCCGAGTTGACCGGCGGGAAGGTCGTTGTAGGCGGTGATGGTCACCTTCGGGGAGGTGGCCTCCACCAGCGCCTTGAGTTGTTCGCCGACCATCGTCAGGTCAGCCTCCGAGGACGTGTTGACGTCGGTGATGCCCTCGCGCAGCAGCACCATGGCCATGGTGGTGTGCGAGTCGTCGAGCACCGCGGTCTTGCCCGAGTACTTCGGATCCCAGAACGCGTCGTAGGGGTTCGCGAGCGCCCCAATTTCTTCGGGAACCTGGTCGGCCCGCCAGCCGATGCCGGTGGTGTAGATCGTGTACGGCACGCTGTAGCGCCACTCCTGGTCGTACCAGGGGTTGGTGAAGCTGGGCCAGACGTTGCCGATGTTGGGGATGTAGGTGTGGTTCAGCGGCCGTAGCAGACCGCCGCTGACGAGCCGGCTGATCTCGGTGTAGTTGGCGTTGTAGATGTCGAAATCCACTCCACTGCGCAGTTTGGTCAGCGACTCGCCACCGTCGTTGAACGTCGAGATCTCAACCTTCGCACCGTATTTGTCCTCGAACGACTTGACGGCATCGGGGCTGACGTAGTCGGCGTAGGTGTAGAGCTTGAGAGTTGCGCCCTGCTCGGGGGCGAGCGCATCGGCGATCGGCTTGTTGTCGTCCGGGATCGGCCAGGTGACGGGGCTGTCGGGTGAGGCAATCGTGAGACTGGGCGTTGTCGACGGCGAATCCGACTTGCCGCAGGCGGCGAGAAAGGCGCCGAGCGTCGGCGCGCCGGCAGCGAGAATCGCTGCGCGCGTGAGGAACTGCCTGCGGGTAGTGGGCTCTGGCATCCGGGCCTCCCCATTGCTTTCGCGTCGTGTCGCTGGTAAGACTCAAGCATAGACTGAATGCTCAGTCAACCGATACGAAGCGGAGGTTTCCGGTGGTGTCGTCGGTGGCTTCATCGATGTCTGCCGCGGTGTTCGAGGCGCCGATGGACGCGCTCATCGCCGAACAGGAAGAGGTCTTCCTGCGGCGCCAGCCGCGCAGCACCGAACTCATCGCGGTGGCGGGTGAACACCTCGCCGGCGGCGCCACATCGAACTGGCAGATCGCCGAGCCGCAGGCCGTCTGGATGAGTCACGGCAGCGGGTCCAAAGTCTACGACGTCGACGGCAACGAGTACGTCGACATGCACGGCGGCTACGGCGCCTCCATCGCCGGGCACGCCCATCCAGCGATCGTGGCAGCCGTCGAAGGCCGGGTCCGGCGTGGCACCCACTTCGCGCAGCCCACCGAGGACGCGATCTGGATCGCCGGCGAACTCGCCCGGCGCTTCGACCTGCCGCTGTGGCGGTTCGCGAACTCCGGCACGGAGGCCACCATGGACGCCGTGCACCTCGCCCGGGCGCTCACCGGACGCGACCTCATCATCAAGGTGGAGGGCTGCTATCACGGCCACCACGATTCGGTGCAGGTGTCGGTACTGCCCGAGGCCGACCAGGTCGGCGCCCGCGAGCATCCGACACCGGTGCCCGGGAACTCCGGAATCCCCAGCGCAATAAGGGATCTGGTGGTCGTGGTGCCCTTCAACGACCCCGGGGCGGTGGCCCGCGCCCTCGCTGAGCATCGCGGCAGGATCGCTGCGATGATCCTCGAACCGGTGATGATGAACGCCGGCATCATCCCGCCAGACGACGGCTATCTCGCGACGATCCGGGATCTGCTGCACGCCGACGACGCTTTCCTGATCTACGACGAGGTGAAGACCGGGTTCACCACCGGTCCGGGTGGGATCACCGCTCGAAGCGGCGTGGTGCCCGACATCGTGTGTCTGGCCAAGGCGCTCGGCGGCGGCATCGCGGTAGCCGCGATCGGCGGCACCCACGCCGTGATGTCCGCGATCGCCGACGGTCGCTACGAGCAGGTCGGCACGTTCAACGGCAACCCGCTGGCCATGGCCGCCACCCGCGCGACGCTGTCGGAGGTGCTCACCGCCGAGAACTACGCGCACCTCGACGTGTTGTCGGCGCGTCTGCGTGACTCGCTGGACGCCGTGATCGCCGAGCACGGATTCGAATGGCACGTGGTGACGGCGGGCGCCAAGGGCTGCGTGGCGTTCCGTCGGGAGCGCGTCCGGGAATTCCGAGATTTCCTGGAGATCGACGCCCGGCTGGGGCACCTGCACTGGCTGATGCAGCACAACGGTGGCGTCTTCCTCCCGCCATGGGGCAAGGTGGAGCAATGGCTGTTGTCGGTCCAGCACGATGGCGACGATGTCGACAGGTTCGCAGCGAACTTCGCCCGGTTCGCAGAGGCCGTGTCCCCCTGACCGGCGCGGTGCCGTGACAGGCGGCGCGATCCGGCTGCACCAGCTGGTGAAGTCGTTCGACGGGTACCCCGCAGTGAACGGGATCGACCTGGATATCCCCGCGGGACAGTTCTATTCGCTTCTGGGTTCGTCGGGCTGCGGTAAGACGACCACGCTGCGCATGATCGCGGGTTTCGAGAAACCGGATTCGGGTCGCATCGAGCTCGACGGACGCGACGTGGCGGGCGACCCTCCGCACCGACGCCCCGTCAACACCGTCTTCCAGACCTACGCGCTGTTCCCGTTCATGACCGTCTGGGACAACGTGGCCTTCGGGCTGAAGTACCAGAAGGTGTCCCGCGAGGACACCACGCGGCGCGTCGACGAGGCCCTGGAACTGGTGCGCATGGGTTCCTTCGCCAACCGCAAGCCCGCGCAGCTCTCGGGCGGTCAGCAGCAGCGCGTCGCATTGGCCCGCGCGCTGGTCCTGCGGCCGCGGGTGCTCCTGCTCGACGAGCCGCTGGGTGCGCTGGATGCCAAGCTGCGCAAGCAGCTTCAGCTCGAACTGCGGGCCATGCAGCGCGAGATCGGCATCACCTTCGTCTACGTCACGCACGACCAGGAAGAGGCGCTCACGATGAGCGACCAGATCGCGGTGCTCGCGCAGGGGCGTGTCGAACAGGTCGGTCCTCCTCAGGAGATCTACTCGGCGCCGGCCACCACCTTCGTCGCCGGATTCCTGGGCGCTGCCAACATCTTCGACGCCGACGTACTCGAGACGGCAGGCGGATCGGCCTCCTGTGCGGCCCTCGGCACCCGGCTCATAGCCGTGGTCAGTGATGCAGAGGCCACGCCGGCACCCGGGGCGGCGGCCATCGTGATCCGGCCGGAACGCATCAGCCTGCAAGAGCCGGCCGATCCGATCGGGGCGGGCAGCAATGTGATCAGCGGAACCGTGAAACACGTTGTCTACCTGGGAAACTGCACACAAGTTCATGTCGAGGTGGGGGCGCCGGAGAAACTGGTGGTCGAAGTGCCCAATCGGTCAGGGCCGCAGTCGGTCACCCACGAACCGGGGCAGCTGGTCAACTGCGTGTGCACGCACGACGCCGTGCGGGTGTTGCGTCGCAGTGCGGCCAAACCGGTGACCGATCCTGTGGTCGCCGACGCCCTCAGCCCCGCTTAGCGGCGGGCGCGAGGTTGAGCTCACGTTCGGCGAAGCGCATCGCGATGTCGTAGGCGACGTCGGAGTCGACCTCGGGGTCCTCCAGCGCGACCTGGATGGACAGGCCGTCGAGCAGCGCGGCGAACTCCAGCGCGAACATGCGCGCGTCCACCGTGGTCTTGAGTTCGGCCGCGTCCTCGCCGGAGCGGATCGCGTCGACGATCATCTTGCGCCACCGCGCGTCGAGTTCGACTCGCCCGGCTTTGATCTCGTTGTGCCGGAAGGCCTGTGCCCACAGGTCGAACCACAGACCCCAGGCCCCGGGGATGTCGTCGTCGGACTCGGGTACGCAGGTCCACCGGATCAGCAGCGACAGCCGTTTCCGCAGCGAGGAAACCTCGGCGAGCATCTTCTCGGCGGCTTCGTAGAACGACTCCTCCGAGAAACGCAGCGCGTCGACGAGTAGCCGGTCGCGGGTGCCGAAGTAATAGATGATCAGCGCCGAGCTCACCCCGGCGCGCTTGGCGACGTCGGCGATACGGGTTTCACCGAAGCCGCGTTCACAGATCAGCTCCGCTGCGGCGCGGAGCATTTCGATGCGTCGACCCTCGTTCTGTTCCGTCGCGGGCGCGGGTTCGGCCATGGTCTGCTCGGTCCCCTTCTCGTGCAGCGCTACCACTTGTCTGAAGCCTAACACTTCGTTAGATTGAACAGTCAGTCAGGACACATCCTCGAAGGGGTCATCGATGTCCAACAACTACGACGCCATTGTGATCGGTGGCGGTCACAACGGGCTGGTGTCGGCGGCCTATCTGGCCCGCTCTGGAGCTCGGACGCTGGTGCTGGAATCTCGCGGCACGCTTGGTGGCGCGGCCACCACGGAGGCCCCGTGGCCGGACGCTCCCCATCTGCGGGTCACCCGGCTGTCCTACGTGATGAGCCTGATGCCGCCGACGATCGTGCGGGACCTGAGTCTGGAGCAGCACGGCTACAAGGTGCACCCGATGGGCCCGTCGTACCAGGCGTTTCCGGAGGGCGGCTCGCTGATCATCTACGAGGACGACCCGGCTCGTACTCACGAGCAGCTCGCGAAGTTCTCCAAGAGGGACGCGGATGCGTTACCGAAGTACAACGCCTGGCTCGAGGGCATCGCCGACGTGATGGGCCCACTTCTCACCCAGGTGCCGCCGAACATCGGTTCGCGCAAGCCATCGGATCTGCTGGACCTCGCCAAGCTGGGGTGGAGCCAGCGTGGCATGACCACCCGCATGATCGGTGACGTCACCCGGCTGCTCACCATGAGCATCGCCGACCTGCTCGACGACTGGTTCGAATCACCGCAAGTCAAAGGCCTGATGGCGGTCAACGGCATCATCGGCACCTGGGCCGGGCCGTACGAGCCCGGCACCGCGTACGTGATGGCGCACCACTCCATCGGCGACGTCGGCGACGGTCAGCTCGGCAGCTGGGGCTATCCCGAAGGCGGTATGGGCGCAGTATCCGAGGCTATTGCGCGCTCGGCGCGCAGCTTCGGCGCCGAGATCCGTACCAACGCAAGAGTTTCCCGCGTGCTGACGCGCGGTGGGCAGGTCCGCGGCGTGGTGTTGGACAGCGGCGAGGAGATTCTCGCCCCGCTGGTGGTCACCACGCTGCACCCCAAGATCGCCTTCCTGGAACACATTCCGCGCCACGAACTGCCCGACGACTTCGTCACCGACATCGAGCACTTCAAGACCAGAAGCGGCGTCGTCAAGATCAACCTGGCGTTGGCCGAGTTGCCGAGTTTCACCGCCGACCCGAGTTCGGGGGTGGCCGAACACCTCACCGGTTCGATCGAGATGGCGCCGACGATGGAGTACATCGAGGCGGCCTTCCAGGACGCGCGGGTCGGAAAGCCTGCGCTGCTGCCGTTCAGCGACGGCGTCATCCCCACCACATTGGACAAGACGCTGAATCCCGACGGCACGCACATCATGTCGCTGTTCACCCAGTGGTGTCCCGCGGATTGGGCCGACGCGCCCCACACCGAGGAGCTCGACGCCTACGCCGACCGGGTCATCGAGACCTACGACCAGGTGGCCCCGGGCTTCAAGGCGTCGATCACGCACCGCGACGTTGTCGGACCCCACGAGATGGAGCAGGAGTACGGCCTGATCGGCGGCAACATCTTCCACGGTGAGTTGTCGCTCGAACAGCTCTTCCACATGCGTCCCGCTCCCGGATACGCCGACTACCGCACCCCGATCGGCGGGCTGTACAACGGCAGTTCCGGCACCCACGCGGGCGGCGGCGTCTGCGGCATTCCGGGATGGCAGGCGGCACGCGCAGCACTGGCGGACCAGAAGCGAGGCAAGCGGTTCCAGTTCCTCCGCCGGTCCGGAGGATAAGGGCGGGTGGACGCAGCACGCCGGGCCGCCGTTGCTGCGATGCTCGGTGCGCGGTCGGTGGCCGTGGTCGGCGCCAGCGCGCGCATCGACAGCTTCGGCGCGCGCATGGTGACCGAGGCCTTGCGTGGTTCCGCGCGGGTGCACCTGGTGAACCCGCGCTACGACCGCATCGGTGAGCTGCCGTGCGCGCCGTCCCTGTCCGCCCTCGACGAGGCAGTGGACCTGGTATTGCTCGGCGTCCCGGATTCGGCTCTGACCGACCAGCTTCGCGCGGCCGCCGACGCGGGTGCGCGGTCGGCCGTGGTGTTCGGCTCCGCCCACGGGCTGCGTGCGGAGGTCAAGTCGATTGCCGCGGACGCCGAAATCGCGGTGTGTGGCGCCGGGTGTATGGGTTTCGTGAACAACGCGCTCGGCGTGCGGGCGCTGGGCTACCTGGAACCGGATCCGTTGCCGCCCGGCTCGATCAGCCTCGTCACCCACTCCGGGTCGGCGTTCTCCACGCTGCTGCGCGCCAAACGGGGTTTCGGGTTCCGGCTCGCCGTGTCCTCGGGACAGGAACTGGTCACCGACACCGCGGACTACGTCGACTACGCGCTCGACGACCCGGACACCGAGATCATCGCGTTGTTGTTGGAGACCCCCCGCGCGGTCGCGAGGCTGCGCCGGTCGCTGGTGCGCGCGGCCGAGCAGCGCGTGCCGGTGGTGATCCTGACCGTCGGCGGATCACCGCGAGGGCGCGCGATGGTGACGGCACATTCAGGCGCGCTCGCGGGCGAGAGGGCTGCCTGGCAGGCGTTCTGCGCATCCACCGGTGCGGTGCACGTCAGCGACCTGGTCGAACTGACCGACACACTTGAATTGTTCTCGGCGGGAAGACGTTCGCATCAAAGAGGAAGTGGCCGGATCGCGACGGTGCACGACTCGGGAGCCGAGCGGGCACTGACCGCAGATCTGGCCCACGAGTTGGGCATCGAGTTCGCCGCGCTGTCACCCGACACGATGGCGGTGATCGGTGCGCGCCTCGACGAGGGCCTGACGCCGACCAATCCGCTCGACGTCTGGGGTACCGGTGCCGACACCCGCGGCCTGTTCGGGGCGTGCCTGCGCGCGATGGCGGACGACCCTGCTGTCGCGGTGACGGCTCTGGCGGTGGACCTGGTGACCGAATTCGACGGCGACACCGCGTATGCCGACGCCGTGGTCGACGCCGCGAAGCAGACGGACGCACCGCTGGCGGTGCTGGCGTCGGTTCCCTCGGCGATCGACCTGCCGACCGCGCAGTACCTGCGGGATAACGGTATTCCGGTGCTGGAAGGTGCGCGCAGCGGACTCGCCGCGATGGCTCACCTGGCGAGCTGGCCGCTGCGGATCGACGCAGGCGAGTTCATCGTCGACCCGCGGCGCAGGCAGCGCTGGGCGTCGCGCGCGGTCGATTTCGGGCTGTTGGCCGACTACGGCGTGCCGGCAGTGCCGACACGGATCGCCCACAACCGCGAGGGGGCGCGTGCGGCCGCCGTGCAGGTCGGTTACCCAGTGGCGCTGAAAACTGTGGGAGTAGACCATAAAAGCGACGTCGGTGGCGTGATCCTCGGCGTCGCCGACGAGGCGCAGTTGGATGACGCCTACCTATCGCTCGCGGGACGGCTGGGTCCGTCGGTGACCGTCTCCGCGATGGCGCCGCCCGGGGTGGAGGTGTCCGTCGGCTTCGTCCGAGACGAGGCGTTCGGTCCGCTCGTGGTGGTCGCCGCCGGTGGGACGCTGGTCGAGTTGCTCGCGGACAGGGTGATCGCGTGCCCCCCGCTATCGCGCAGCCAAGCCACGGAGCTAGTGGATTCCCTGCGGATCCGGCCGCTCCTCGCCGGCTGGCGGCGCGCGTTGCCCGCCGATGTCGAGGCGCTGACCGACGTCGTGGTGGCGATCGCGACGATGGCGGTGGAGTTGGCCGAGGTGTTCGACGCAGTGGAGGCCAATCCGGTGATCGTGTCCCCCCACGGGGCGGTCGCGGTCGACGTCCTCGCCATCCCGAGGGGAGACACTCCTCGCGAACAGACGTGAACTCGCCCAAACTTGGGCAATTGCGTGCGACTTTGTGTCTGCTCGCGGCTCAGAACACCGCGATGGCGCCGGCGCCAGGCAGCAGGGCGGTCAGCGCTGATGTCACTGCGAAATCCTCTCGTCGGCCACCGATTCCGGGAACGGCAGGGAGATGGGTTCGGGCGCCAGCCGGCTGTTGCCGTCGGCGTCGAAGCGGTCGAGACCGAGGTCGGTGAGGTCGAGCCACTCGCACTCGCCGAACTTCGTCAGTTCGGCCGCGACCTGCGCCACCGCAGGGCCCCACATCATGCCGTGGCCGGCGGCGCTGGCGACCACGGTGCCCGCCACGGGTCCGTCGCCGGTGATCAGCGGGCCGAGGATCGGCAGGTGGTCCGGCGTGTAGTCGATTGTGGCGGCCCACGTCCGCCGCAGCCCGAGCCCGGTCACCGCCGGGAACAGGGTCTCGATCCGGTCGAGTGCGGTGTGGAAGTAGGCGTTGTCGAAATCCGTTGCCACTCCCGGCAGTTCGTTGGGGTTGCTCATTCCCCACAGCAGGCCGCCGGCTTCACCCGGTCGCCAGTAGATCCCGGACGTCACGTCGAACACCATGGGTAGCTCGTTGACGTCGAGATCGGCCAGCGGCGCGGTGACGACGACCTGGTGCCGGGTCCCGCCCGCGGGGATCCGGGCACCCGCGCGCGCACCGACCTCGGCGAGTTGAGGTCCGCCGGTGAGCACCACCCGTCCCGTGTCGATCGGGCCTTCGGAGGTGTCGACGCCGACGACGCGGCCACCCGACGTACGCAGTCCGGTGAACGCGCACCGTTCCCGGACGTCGACCCCACACGCGGTCAGCGCGGCGGTGTAGGCCAGCACGTTGCGGGGCGCGTCGATGTAGCCGTCGCCGGGCGCATAGGAGGCGCCAAGGGTCACTCCTGGCGCCAGACCCGTTCCACGGCTGTCGATGTCGTCGCTGGTGAGCCACTCCACGTCGAGGCCGAGGGACTGCTGCAGCGCGATGCGTTCGTGTGCCTGGGAAACTTCGGCGTCGGTGAAACTCGGCATCAGGTAGCCCTGCCGGACGAACCCGCAATCGAAGGGGAAGCGGTCGCCGCTGTCGGCGTAGAACTGCTGGCTGCGCAGACCGAGGCGGATCGCGGTCTCCGTGCCGCCCTGGGCGCGGACCATGCCCGCAGCGCGGCTGCTGGCGCCGTCGCCCAGCGTTCTGGCCTCGAGGAGCACCACCTCGAGCGCGCTGTTCTCGGCGAGCAGCACGGCCGTCCAGGCGCCGACGGTGCCACCCCCCACGACGACGACGTCGGCGCTGCGGAAGCTGGTCATAGTACGGAACGCTGACATAGACTGAACGCTCAGTCAAGAGGAAGGTGGGCCGGATGTACGGGCTGACGGACGAGGATCTCCGCATCCGCGACACCGCGCGTGAGTTCGTCGAGACGCTGATGCCCTACGAGGTCGAGGCCGAACTCGCCGGCGGACTCCTGCCCAAGGAGATCACTGCCGAGCACCGGTCCAGGGCGATCGAGCTGGGCCTGTACGCAACCAACATGCCCACCTCGGTCGGGGGCCCGGGATGCACTGCGCTGCAGCAGGTGCTGGTGCAGGAGCAGTGTGGCCGCGTCACCAACGGGCTGGCCTGGGTGATGGCGACGCCACCGCAGTGGTGGCCCGAGGTGGCCACCGCCTACCACCGCGAACGCTGGCTGCTGCCGTCGGTGCGCGGCGAGATGCACGAGGCGTACGCCATCACCGAGGAGTTCGCCGGCTCCGATGTGTCCGCATTGCAGACCACCGCGCGCCGTGACGGCGAACACTATGTCATCGACGGCGTCAAGTGGCATGTCACCTCGTTCAACCTGGCCGACTACGTCTTCGTCGAGGCGGTGCTGTCCGAGGGGGAGCACGCCGGCGACCACGTCCTGCTGGTCGTCGACCTTCCCTGGCCCGGCGTGGAAGTCGTTCGTACACCGCAGTACTCGCACAACATCGCCGACGAACACCCGATCGTGGCGTTCAACGAGGTTCGGGTGCCGGTGGCCAACCTCGTCGGCGAGGAGGGCGCGCCGATGACCTTCACCCAGGACTGGTTCCGGTTCGAGCGGATGATGGTGGCCGCCCGCTGCGTGGGCGCGGCCCAGCGGCTGCTCGACGAGGTGACGGTGTTCGCGCGCGAGCGCGTCGTCGACGGTCGCCCGCTGGGCGAACACCAGTTGGTGGCGGGCATGCTGGCCGACAGCGCCACGGAGTTGTTCGCCGCCCGGACAATGCTTTACGAGGTGGCACGGGCGATCGACGCAGGCCACGACCGCAAGACTCTGCACGGTCAGGCGTCGATGGCCAAGCTGTACTGCTCGGAGATGGCGGGCCGGGCGGCAGATCGGGCGGTACAGATCTTCGGTGGCCGCGGCTACATGCGGGAGAACGTCGCGGAGCGGATGTTCCGCGAGTTGCGGGTGGAGCGAATCTGGGAGGGCGCCAGCGAGATCCAGCGGATCATCATCGGGCGTCAGCTGATGACTCGCGGGCCGTCGGCGCTTCTCGACCCTGCCTGAACCCGAGCAGCCGCATGCCGTGGTAGATGAGCAGCGCGGCGATCGATCCGAGCGCGATGCCGGTGAATGTCAGACTGCCTGCCTGCCAAGTGAAGTCGGCAATACCGATGATCAATGGGATGGCGGCGGTCATCTGGTTGACGGGCCTGGAGAAGTCCACGTGATTGGTCAGCCAGATCCGCACGCCCAGGATGCCGACCAAACCGTACAGCACGATCGTGGCACCGCCGAGCACGCCGGACGGGACCGCCGAGATGGCTGCACCGACCTTGGGGCACAACGACAACACGATCGCCACCACCGCGGCGACCCAGTACGCCGCGGTCGAGTACACGCGCGTCGCCGCCATCACCCCGATGTTCTCGGCGTAGGTCGTCGTCGCCGATCCGCCGCCGAACCCGGCGAGCGTCGTCGCGACCCCGTCGGCGGCCAGCGCCCGGCCCATCAGCGGATCCATGTCGGTGCGGGTCATCTGGCCGACCGACTTGACGTGGCCGATGTTCTCGGCGATCAGCGCGATGACGGCGGGCAGGAACATCGGCAGCACCGACAGCGTGAACGTCGGCGTCTGGAACTCGGGCAGGCCGATCCACGGTGCCGCCGCGATGCCGGAGGTGTCGACGTCGCCGAGAATCAGCGCGAGCACGTAGCCCGCGGCCACCGCCAGGAAGATCGCCAGCCTGCCGATCATGCCGCGGAAGAACGCGAGTACAGCGACCAGCAGGACCAGGGTGACGAAACCGAGCAGTGGGCCCTTCTCGAAGTTGGTCTTCGCCGCAGGCGCCAGGTTGAACCCGATGAGGGCAACGATCGCGCCGGTGACGACCGGGGGCAGGGTCAGGTCGAGCCAGCGGGTGCCGACGACATGGACCACCGCGCCGACGATGATGAGCAGCACACCGACCGCGACGATGCCGCCGAGCGCGCTGCCGGTGCCCTGGGCGGTGACCGCGGCGGTGACCGGCGCGATGACCGAGAAGCTCGATCCCAGGTAGCTCGGCAACCGGTTGCCGGTGATCAGCAGGAACAGGACGGTTCCGACACCGGAGAACAGCAGGGTGGTCGCCGGCGGGAAGCCGGTGAGCACGGGCACCAGGAACGTGGCACCGAACATCGCCACCACGTGCTGGGCCCCCAGCCCCAGGGTGCTCGGCCAGCTCAGGCGTTCGTCGGGGGCGACGACGAAGTCGGGATCCGACCGGGAATCAACGGGCTTCCACATCTTCGGCGTAAGGGGCACGATATCCGACTACACACCATGACGGCGGCCGCCGCAGCGCAAGAAGAGGTCTAGACCTCGATCCGCTCGCCCATGATCACGGTGCGGTCCTTGGGCAGTCCGAAGTACACGCTGGCATCGGTGCTGAACTGCGAGGTCGCAATGAACAGCCGCTTCCGCCACCCCGGCATGGTCGGTGCGTCACCCCTGGCAAGTTCCACTTTCGACAGGAAGTAGGACGCCTCGTCGGGGTTGATCGGGCCTTCGGTGTCCGCCGAGTCGAGCAGCCGCAGCGCGCCCGCCACCTCGGGCGATTCCATGTAGCCGACATAGGCTGTGACATGGACGATTCCGTCCGCAAGACCCAGAGCATCCACTGTCACCCGATCGGACTCCGCCACACGTGGCACCGGCAGTGTTTCGATGGCAAGGATCACCACGTGATCGTGGCGCACATGGTTGTGCTCGACATTGGCACGCATGGCCAGCGGAGTGGTGTCCTTGCCGCGGTTGAGGAATACCGCGGTGCCCGGAGCCCGTGACAGTGGTGGCTCGCTGTCGGAGATCTGGTCGATGAACTCGCGCCTGCGACGCGATGACGGTTGCGGCGGTCGCGAGCAACACCATCGGGAGCCGGGCCCACTCGGGGGTGAGCAGGAAGAACGGTGCGCTGACCGTGCCTTGGTCGCCGAGGATCAACGCGCCCTGCCCGAAATAGCTCAGAACGCATGAAGGCAACACCAGGAACAACCAGCCCAGGACGATCGGCCGTCGACTGAAGTGGCCCATATCGGCATACAGCGCTTCGGCGCCGGTGACCGCGAGCACGACGGCCGCGAGTGCGAAGAACGCGATGTCGAAGTTGCCGAACATGAATGTCAACGCGTAGGTCGGCGACAGCGCCTTGAGGATTTCCGGGTGGGCCACGATGCCGGCCACGCCGCAGGCGCCGATGGCCGTGAACCAGAGGATCATCACCGGTCCGAAAAACCGCCCCACTGCGGCGGTGCCGTGGCGCTGGAGGCGAACAGCGCCACGATGATCACCGCGGTGATCGGCAGGACCGATGTTCAGCTCCGGTTGGACGACCTTGAGGCCCTCGACGCGGAGAGCACTGAGATCGCCGGGGTGATCATGCTGTCGCCGAAGAACAGGGCGGCGCCGAAGAGACCCAGTGCGGCCAGCATCGTTGCGGTGTCGGCGACCGCGGGCAACGCTCCACCGCTTCAGCATCGTGATGAGTGCCATGATGCCGCCCTCACCGTCGTTGTCGGCGCGCATGACCAGGGCTGATATAGGTCAACGTGACGATGATCATCACCGACCAGAAGATCAGCGAGACAATGCCGTACACGTTGTCGGTGCTGATCGGGACGGGGTGCGGGTCGGCGGGGTTGAACACGGTCTGGATGGTGTAGATGGGGCTGGTTCCGATGTCGCCGAACACGACTCCCAGCGCGCCGACCACGACAGCGAACCGGACTGGGTGGGCGGTGTGCGACGAGCGGGGCGGTGACGCAGTGGAGGACGTCAGTTGAACGGCGAGCTCCTCGGTAGGCGATCCACGGGTTGTCTTGCCATGCCCAGACGCGGGGCGGCGCTGCGATGCGGCCATCTCAGGAAAGCCCACTTCAGTTAGCTTGGTACCACGGAGAATACGTCGGCGCTTGGCACTCGGACGGCTCGCGGACGGGCGAGGCCGCGGCTTCGATCCGCGCGCCGCGCACATTGAGGTACCGAATCGTCCCAAAGAAGGCCACCACTGCGGCCATCATGGCGAGTACCTGCAGCATGGCGCTCACTGGGTCGCCCCCGATGATGAGTCATGCGTGCTGGTCGGTGCGGTCGTCGCGATTTCGTCGTAGACCTGCCACCATGTCATCTCGAACTGTGCCGGCTCGATGAGTCCCCGGCGGAGCTGAGCGTCTGCCTCGCGGAGCCTGGCGGCGAGTCGTTCATCCTGCGGCATGCCGCTTCCGAGATTGGGTCGTAGTGGCGGGGTAACAACGTGGCGCCCATCGCGCGGACCCGGCTGCGGGCCTCACCGGCCATCACGAACGCGGTCGCACCCGCGGCGAGCAGGACGCCTGTCGAAACGGCCAGCGCGTACCACGGGTCGAGGTGCCGGGCAAGGGTGATCTCCGCGAGAATCCAGAGCACGGCGCCCCATATCGGCCAGCCACGCCAGATCCGGATTCGGCGCCGCTCGCCCGCGGTGATGCCTGGCGGGTAGACGGTCAAGAAGTACCGCGTCCCGAATCTGTCTGGCTGGATCGCCAACGAACCCCATTGTGCGTCTCCGTCGAGGAGCCGTCGCAAGGCTCTGCTGTCCATGTTCGGTATGTCCTTACTGCTCATGGTGTTATCTGGCGACAGGTCCGCCCAAAGCTCCTCCGCTGTGGCGTTCACCTACCACTGTCGCGTCACTGTCCCGTCGAAGCCACCGGCCTAGCGGACTCTTGACGGCTGCGGTCGAAACTTTGACGCATCCTTGACGCGGGGCTATCGCAGCCCGTCCGCTGAGGGGTGCGAAGTGAAGGTGTCTTCACGTGCGCGCCCGACTGTGAAGACACGTTCACGCCGGACTGAACCCGGGGGCACGGTCGGATGGTATTGGTCCTAAGGTGCTAAGGGTGCTAAAGGGATTCGCGGTATTGGCCGCTAATGCGCCTGTAATCGCAATATGGCGAAGAGCAGGAGTGCACTGACCGCCGAATAGGCGAGCAGCGAACCCAGACAGACCGCGCTATGCACCCACAAGTCCGACGGCGGATGTACACCGGACCAGGTAATTCCATAGCGGCGCAGGCGATATCACCATGAGTGCGACCACCGGAGCGGCCTCGTTCGTCTCGGCAGCGTCGAGGCGCTGCCCGCAGGCCGACCTACGAGGTACCACACCGATATCCGTACGCTGAGTGCGGGATTTTTACACCGGACCGGCGTCTACTCACGGCATCTTGACGGCCGAACGCGGTGTGCGGGCGGGGTGTCCCGTCGAAACCCGTAAAGGTGCCGACGTTCTGCGTCAAGAAGGCGTAAAGACGCTAGCCGGTGCCCGTGGACCAGGCAGATGCTTTGCGAGGCCGGCGAGATACGTCGGCCCACGCATGTGTGGGAGAACCCATGTCCGTAGTCATCTACATCGTGCTGACGGTGGCGGTCTTCGCCCTGCTCGGCCTGGTGCAGAAGTTGGTCGAGCGGCTATGAGCTACGACAACATCGTCGGTTTGGTGCTGTCGATCCTCATCGCCCTGTTTCTCTTCGCCGCCCTGCTCTTCCCGGAGAGGTTCTAGTGAGCACACCTTGCTGGGGACACCGCGGGGATCCTGTTCCTCGTCTCACTCGTCGTCGCCCTGGCTGCCGTTCACGTGCCGCTCGGCGACTACATGTACCGCGTCTACACCACCGAGAAGCACCTCGGCGGTGAGCGAGTCATCTACCGGCTGATCGGCGCCGACCCCAAAGCGGAGCAGACCTGGGGTGCCTACGCACGCAGCGTGCTTGCCTTCTCGGCCGTCAGCATCCTGTTCCTGTTCATCCTGCAACTGGTGCAGGGCAGGCTTCCGTTGCACCTCAACGACCCCGGCACCGAGATGACCCCCGCGCTGGCGTGGAACACCGCAGTCAGCTTCGTCACCAACACCAACTGGCAGGCCTACTCGGGTGAGTCCACCCAGGGCCACCTCGTTCAGATGGCTGGGTTGACCGTGCAGAACTTCGTCTCCGCCGCTGTCGGCATGGCCGTCGCCATGGCCTTCGTGCGAGGGCTCGCCCGCCGCAACACCGGCGAGTTGGGCAACTTCTGGGTCGATCTGGTGCGCGGCTGCGTCCGCATCCTGCTGCCGATCTCCATCATCGGCGCGGTGATCCTGATCGCCGGCGGAGCCATCCAGAACTTCGCGCTGCACGATCAGGTCGTCGACACGATCGCCGGCGCGCAGCAGACCATCCCGGGCGGCCCCGTCGCCAGCCAGGAAGCCATCAAGGATCTCGGCACCAACGGTGGCGGCTTCTTCAACGTCAACTCCGCGCACCCCTTCGAGAACCCGACCACGTGGACGAACTGGGTGGAGATCTTCCTGCTGCTGGTATCAGTTTCTCGCTGCCGAGAACGTTCGGCCGCATGGTCGGCAGCCGAAGCAGGGTTACGCGATCGTGGCCGTGATGGGCGTCATCGCCACTCTGAGCGTCAGCCTGATGCTGCTGTTCCAGCTGCAGGCCCACGGCACGGTCCCGTCCGCCGTCGGTGCGGCGATGGAAGGTGTGGAACAGCGATTCGGCGTGGCCAACTCGGCGGTGTTCGCCGCCCGACGACGCTGACGTCCACCGGCGCGGTGAACTCGTTCCACGACTCCTATACCAGCCTCGGCGGACATGATGATGTTGTTCAACATGCAGCTCGGTGAGGTCGCGCCCGGCGGCGTCGGCTCGGGCCTGTACGGCATGCTGGTCCTGGCGATCATCACGGTGTTCGTTGCCGGTCTGATGGTCGGGCGCACCCCGGAGTACCTCGGCAAGAAGATCACTCCGCGCGAGATCAAGCTGGCCGCAAGCTATTTCCTGGTCACACCGTTGATCGTGCTGACCGGAACCGCGGTGGCGATGGCGATGCCCGGTCAGCGTGCCGGCATGCTGAACACCGGGCCGCACGGGTTGTCGGAGGTGTTGTACGCGTTCACCTCCGCCGGCAACAACAACGGGTCGGCCTTCGCCGGTATCACCGTGAACACCGAGTGGTACAACACCGCGCTCGGGTTGGCCATGGTGTTCGGCCGGTTCCTGCCGATCATCCTGGTGCTCGCCCTGGCGAATTCGCTTGCCCAGCAGGGCAAGACGCCACCATCGATCGGCACGCTGCCCACCCACCGACCCCAGTTCGTCGGCATGGTCGCCGGCGTGACGCTGATCCTGGTCGCTCTGACCTTCCTGCCCATGCTCGCGCTCGGGCCTCTCGCTGAAGGAATCCACTGATGTCCGTAACAGCCATGGACACCGCACAGCGAAAGCACGCGGCACCGAAGTCCTCCAACAAGATCCAGGGCGGTCTGCTGGATCCCAAGATGCTGTGGAAATCGCTTCCCAGCGCATTGCGCAAGCTCGACCCCCGCACGCTGTGGCGCAACCCCGTCATGTTCATCGTCGAGTTGGGTGCGGTGTGGAGCACCCTGCTGGCGTTCATCGACTCGTCCTGGTTCGGTTGGCTGATCGTCGTCTGGCTCTGGCTCACCGTGGTTTTCGCCAACGTCGCCGAAGCCGTTGCGGAGGGCCGCGGCAAGGCGCAGGCCGAATCGCTGCGTAAAACCAAGACCGCCACCATGGCCAGGCGACTCGTCGACTGGAAGCCCGGCGCACCGGCCCGCGAGGAAGAGGTCGGCGCCCCGCTGCTTCAGCTCGGTGACGTCGTTGTCGTCGAGGCGGGCCAGGTGATCCCCGGTGATGGCGATGTCGTCGAAGGTATTGCCTCAGTCGATGAGTCGGCCATCACCGGCGAGTCGGCGCCCGTTATCCGGGAGTCCGGCGGCGACCGGTCCGCGGTCACCGGCGGCACCACGGTGCTGTCGGACCGCATCGTCGTGAAGATCACCCAGAAACCCGGGGAGAGCTTCATCGACCGGATGATCGCCCTCGTCGAGGGCGCCAACCGGCAGAAGACGCCCAACGAGATCGCGCTGAACATTCTGCTCGCCTCGTTGACGATCATCTTCGTCTTCGCCGTCGCGACCCTTCAGCCACTGGCGATCTACTCGAAGGCCAACAACCCCGGTGTCCCGGATACGCTGGCGCTCAACGCCAACGGCATCAGTGGCATCGTGATGGTCGCCCTTCTGGTCTGCCTCATCCCCACGACCATCGGCGCCCTGCTGAGCGCCATCGGGATCGCAGGCATGGACCGGCTGGTACAGCGCAACGTGCTGGCCATGTCCGGACGCGCCGTGGAAGCCGCGGGCGACGTCAACACCCTGCTGCTCGACAAGACCGGCACCATCACACTCGGCAACCGGCAGGCAGCCGCCTTCGTGCCGCTGCGCGGAATCACCGAGGAACAACTCGCCGATGCTGCACAACTGTCGAGCCTCGCCGACGAAACTCCCGAGGGCCGCTCGATCGTGGTGTTCGCCAAACAGCAGTACGGCCTGCGCGCCCGCACCCCGGGCGAGCTGGCCCACGCCACCTGGATCGAGTTCTCCGCCACCACCAGGATGTCCGGCGTCGACCTTGACGGGCACCAACTGCGCAAAGGCGCGGCCGGTTCGGTGGCCGACTGGGTCCGCAACAGCGGCGGTGAGGTGTCCACTCAACTCGGCGACATCGTCGACGGCATCTCCGCCGCAGGCGGCACACCCTTGGCGGTCGCCGAGATCCTTGACGGCACACCGAGGCTGCTCGGCGTCATCCATCTCAAGGATGTCGTCAAGCACGGGATGCGGGAACGCTTCGACGAGATGCGTCGCATGGGGATCCGGACGGTGATGATCACCGGTGACAACCCGATGACCGCCAAGGCCATTGCCGATGAAGCCGGGGTCGACGACTTCCTCGCCGAGGCCACGCCCGAGGACAAGATGGCCCTGATCAAGAAGGAGCAGGCCGGCGGCAAGCTCGTCGCGATGACCGGCGATGGCACCAACGACGCACCCGCTCTGGCCCAGGCCGACGTGGGTGTGGCCATGAACAGCGGAACCTCGGCCGCCAAAGAGGCCGGCAACATGGTCGATCTCGATTCCGACCCGACCAAGCTGATCGAGATCGTCGAGATCGGTAAGCAACTGCTCATCACCCGCGGGGCGCTGACGACGTTCTCGATCGCCAACGACATCGCCAAGTACTTCGCGATCATCCCCGCGTTGTTCGTCGGGCTGTTCCCCGGCCTGGACTTACTCAACGTCATGCGGCTGCACAGCCCGCAGTCGGCGATCCTGTCCGCGGTCATCTTCAACGCGGTGGTCATCGTGGCGCTGATCCCGCTGGCCCTGCGAGGTGTCCGCTACACCCCGAGCAGTGCATCGAAACTGTTGAGCCGCAACCTTTCCGTCTACGGCCTCGGCGGCATCATCGCGCCGTTCATCGGCATCAAGCTGATCGACCTGGTCGTCCAACTCTTCCCGGGAATGTGACATGAATTTCTCCAACCTCCTCCGTCAACACTGGGCAGCGCTGCGCTTGCTGCTGGTACTCACCGTCATTCTGGGAATCGCCTACCCGGTGTTCATCTGGCTGGTCGCGCAGATCCCCGGCCTGCGGGACCCGGCCAACGGCTCGATCATCGAAGCTAACGGACGGCCGGTGGGCAGCAGCCTGATCGGCCAGTCGTTCACCGATGCCGAGGGGAACCCCCTGCCGCAGTACTTCCAGAGTCGGCCGTCGGCAGCCGGGGACGGCTACGACCCGATTGCCACCAGCGCCAGCAACCTGGGGCCGGAAAGCATCGTCGACACTCCCGACATGTCCAGCCTGCTCACCCTGGTCTGCTCGCGCAGTAAGGCTATCGGCGAACTGGAGGGTGTCGACGGGTTACGGCCGTTCTGCACCGGCGGCGGCGTCGGGGCGGTGCTGTCGGTCTTCGGTCCGCGCGATGCGCGGGGCAACGTCGTCGACCCCACCAGGGTGGTCAGCGTCAACGAACCGTGCGACTCCGTCGCGACTCCGTTCGTGGACACCTACGAGGGTGTGCGGGTCGAGTGCGCGAAGATCGGCGAGGATTACAGCGTCGGCCAGATCGTGCCGATCCGGGGCGACGCGGCGGCAGATCCTCAGGTGCCCGCCGACGCTGTCACAGCCAGTGCCAGCGGGCTGGACCCCCACATCTCGCCGGCATACGCCGATCTGCAGATCAACCGTGTCGCCACAGCACGCGGTGTGTCGCCAGACCAGATCCGGGCGGTCGTCGACGAGCACCAGGACGGCCGCGCACTGGGAATCCTGGGTGAGCCGAGGGTCAACGTTCTGGAACTGAACCTCGACCTCGACGAACAGTATCCGGCGACAAGCTGATCCGGTGTCGTCAGAACCGAGCACTCACAAGCCGAAACGCGGGGAGCTGCGCATCTATCTGGGCGCAGCTCCCGGCGTCGGCAAAACGTTCGCGATGCTCGGCGAGGCACACCGGCGCCTGGAGCGGGGCACCGATCTGGTCGCCGGGGTGGTGGAGACACACGGACGCAAGAAGACCGCTGAACTGCTCAAGGGCGTCGAGATCATCCCGCCGCGTTACATCACATACCGCGACAGCCGATTCCCCGAGCTTGATGTCCCCGCGATACTGGCTCGTCGGCCGCAGGTCGTACTCGTCGACGAGTTGGCCCATACCAACACCCCGGGCAGCAAGAACACCAAGCGTTGGCAGGATGTCGAGGAACTGCTCGACGCCGGAATCACGGTGATCACCACGGTCAACGTGCAGCACCTGGAAAGCCTCAACGACGTGGTCACCCAGATCACCGGGATCGAGCAGCAGGAGAAGGTGCCCGACGAGGTGGTGCGTGCCGCCAACCAGATCGAGCTGGTGGATATCACCCCGGAAGCGCTGCAGCGCAGGCTCTCTCATGGCAACGTGTATGCGCCCGAGCGTATCGACGCCGCGCTCTCCAACTACTTTCGCCGGGGCAACCTCACTGCGCTGCGCGAGCTCGCCCTGCTGTGGCTTGCTGACCAGGTCGACGCGGCGTTGGCGAAGTACCGCGAAGAGAACAGCATCACCGCCACCTGGGAGGCCCGCGAGCGTGTCGTGGTCTCGGTCACCGGCGGCCCGGAGTCGGAAACGCTGGTGCGCAGGGCATCCCGGATCGCATCGAAGTCCAGTGCCGAACTGATGGTGGTGCACGTCATCCGCGGTGACGGGCTGTCGGGGGTGGCCGCACCCCACATGGGCAAGGTCCGGGAGCTCGCCGCCAGCCTGGGCGCCACCCTGCACACGGTGGTCGGCGAAGATGTGCCGACTGCGCTTTTGGACTTCGCGCGCGAGATGAACGCCACCCAGTTGGTGCTCGGGACATCCCGGCGCTCCCGCTGGGCGCGGATCTTCGATGAGGGCATCGGCGCATCCGTCGTCCAGCAATCAGAGAAGATCGACATTCACATGGTGACCCACCCGGAGGCCGCACAGGGTTTCCGGTGGTCGGCGCTGACACCGCGGCACCGCCACGTTGCGTCATGGCTGGCGGCGGTCGTCGTGCCGTCCGCCATCTGCGCCCTGATCGTCGGTGTGCTCGATCCACTCCTGGAGGTCAGCGGCGAAAGCGCCGTGTTCTTCATCGGTGTGCTCGTCGTCGCGCTGCTCGGTGGCGTCGCTCCGGCCGCTCTGTCTGCGGTGCTGTCCGGTCTGCTGCTGAACTACTTCCTCGTCAGCCCCCGCTACACGTTCACCATCGCCGACCCCGACAGCGCGATCACCATCGTCGTCCTGTTACTGGTGGCCGTTGCCGTCGCCGCGTTGGTGGACAGCTCGGTCAACCGCACCCGGGAGGCTCGCCGCGCTTCACAGGAGGCCGAGCTGCTCGCGCTCTTCGCGGGTTCGATTCTCCGCGGCGCCGATCTCGACGCCTTGCTCGAGAAAGTTCGGGAAACGTACTCGCAGCGCGCCGTGAGCCTACTGAGAACGATCGGCGACGCGGAGGTCCTCGTCGGCTGCGTCGGGACGGATCCGTGTGCGACCGTCGAAACCGCGGACACGGCAATCGAAGTCGGTGATGACGAGTTCTGGTTGCTGCTCGCAGGTAAGAAACTGCCTGCTCGCGACCGACGGGTACTCAGCGCGGTTGCCAAGCAGGCAGCGGGCTTGGTCAAGCAACGAGAACTCGCCGAGGAAGCGAGCGAGGCGGAGACGATCGGAAAGGCCGACGAGCTGCGGCGCTCCCTGCTCTCCGCGGTCAGCCATGACCTCCGGACGCCGCTGGCCGCTGCCAAAGCCGCCGTGTCCAGCCTACGCAGCAGCGATGTCGCTTTCTCCGAAAGGGACACCGCCGAGCTGCTGGCCACCATCGAGGAGTCGATCGATCAGCTCACGGCATTGGTCGGCAATCTGCTCGACTCGTCGCGGCTGGCTGCCGGAGTGGTGCGACCGGACATGCGCCGGGTGTACCTGGAGGAAACCGTCCAACGCGCGTTGCTGGGCATCAGCAGAGGCCTCACGGGCTACGGCCGCGCGGAATTGGATCGGGTGAAGATCGACGTGGGGGACGAGGTGGTGATGGCCGACGGTGGATTGCTCGAACGAGTGTTGGCCAACCTGATCGACAACGCGCTGCGGTATGCGCCGGACGACCCGGTGCGCGTCACCGCCGGACGGGTCGGCGACCGGGTCCTGATCGCCGTCGCCGACGAAGGTCCGGGCATCGCCCGCGGCAGCGAAGAGCAGATGTTCGGTGCGTTCCAGCGCCTCGGAGATCAGGACAACACCAGCGGCGTCGGGCTCGGGCTATCGGTCGCGCGAGGGTTCGTCGAGGCGATGGACGGCACGATCACCGTGGGTGACACTCCAGGCGGGGGTTTGACCGTGGAGATCGACCTCGCCGCGGCACAGGAGAGCGACGCATGACCCGCGTGCTCGTCATCGACGACGAACCACAGATCCTGCGGGCGCTGCGCATCAACCTGTCCGTGCGCGGCTACGAGGTCGTCACTGCGGCTACCGGTGCCGAGGCGTTACGCACTGCGGTGGAGCACCGCCCAGACGTCGTCGTGCTGGATCTCGGGCTGCCGGACATGAGCGGGATCGACGTACTCGACGGGTTACGCCGTTGGCTGACGGCACCGGTGATTGTTCTGTCCGCGCGTACCGACACCCTGGACAAGGTCGAGGCCCTCGACGCGGGAGCAGACGACTACGTCACCAAACCCTTTGGTATGGACGAGTTTCTCGCCCGGCTGCGGGCTGCGGTCCGCCGCTCCGCGGCCGGCGACTCCGATGAGCCGGTGATCGAGACATCCTCCTTCACGATCGATCTGGCGAACAAGACCGTCACCAAGAACGGCACGGAAGTACATCTCACCCCGACCGAGTGGGGCATGCTGGAGATCCTGGTACGCAACAGCGGCAAGCTCGTCACCCGAGAACATCTGCTCACCGAGGTTTGGGGACCGACCTATGCCAAATCCACGCACTACCTCCGGGTGTACCTTGCACAACTGCGCCGCAAGCTCGAAGACGACCCGTCCCGCCCCATCCACCTACTGACCGAATCCGGAATGGGTCACCGCTTCCGGCCGTAGGCGTAGGCGAGCATGCCTGTCAACACCACCGCCGTCCCCGCCAGGACTGCGGTCACCGGAAGCGTGACCGCCAGCGTCAGGCAGCCGACCAGCCCGATCGCGGGCAGCAGCCGGCGCGACCCCAACGTCAGCGCCGCCGCGTTGGCGATCGCGTAGTAGAGCAGCACCCCGAACGACGAGAAGCCGATGGCGCTGCGGACATCGACGACGGCGGCGACCAGCGCCACCGCGATCCCGACGGCCAGCTCCGCCCGGTGTGGCGTGCGGTGACGTGGGTGTACCGCCGACAGCGCATGGGGCAGCCGGCGATCGCGGGCCATGGCCAGCGTGGTCCGCGATACGCCGAGCTGGAGCGCCAGCAGGGATCCCAGTGCGGCCACCGCTGCACCGACGGTGACGACCGGCACGAGCGCCGGGAAGCCCGCTGCCCGAACGGCTTCCGACAGCGGCGCGCTCGCCGAGGCAAGTCCGGCACTGCCCAGTTCCGCGAGCACCGCGGTGGCGACGAGCACGTAGACGACCAGAGTGATGCCCAGTGCCAGCGGGATCGCGCGGGGAATTGTCTTCGCGGGATCGCGGACCTCCTCGCCGAGGGTCGCGATCCGCGCGTAGCCGGCGAAGGCGAAGAAGAGCAGGCCGGCGGCCTGCAGGACGCCGTGGCCGGTGACGTCCTCCACAACCAACCGGGAACCGTCGACGTCGCCGAAGCCGAGGACGACGACCACCACCATCGCGAGCACGGCCAGCACCAGGGCGACGATGACGCGGGTGAGCAGGGCAGACTTCTGGATCCCGGCGTAGCTGACCGCCGTCAGCGCGACGACCGACCCGACAGCCACCGCGTGGGCGTGCGCCGGCCACACGTAGTAACCCACGGTCAGCGCCATCGCCGCGCAGGACGCGGTCTTGCCGACGATGAAACTCCATCCCGCGGTGTGGCCCCAGAACGCGCCGAGCCGCTCGCGGCCGTATACGTAGGTGCCGCCCGACTGCGGGTAGCGCACCGCCAGCCGGGCCGAGGACATCGCGTTGCAGCACGCCACCACGGCTGCGACGGCCAGCCCGATCAGCAGGCCGGTTCCGGCCGAGGCGGCAGCCGGTGCGAGCGCGACGAAGATCCCCGCGCCGACCATGGAGCCCAGGCCGATGATGACGGTGTCGAATGTGCCGAGCCGCCGGTCCAATTCCGGTTCGTGCGGCGAGCTCACGGTTACCGGTTGCGGACCGCGTTGCCGGTCAGGTAGAGCAGGTAGCCGATCAGGCCGATGACGGCCAGCTTTCGCGTCTGCTGTGCCGCCAGCCCGACGATGGTCGCGCGCGAATCCTCTTTCGGCAAAGGGGAACTCCTAGCTGATTCGGTAGTCGCTGATCGGGAAGTCGGAGGCTTCCTGGATCGCAGTCTTTGTCGACGTCGGGCGCAGCAGCGTCGGCTCCCCGCTGGGGTTGAAGTAGTACGACCGTGCCGATGCGCAGTTGCCGTTGATGAACAAGGAATCGCCGAGCAACTCCGTCATGCGATCCAGATACCGGGTGTTGGCTTCCTCGGTGATCTCGAAAGTCGTTGCACCACGGAGCTTCACCTCACCGAACAACCGCTCCATGTGCCGCATCTGGTACTCCATCGTGTTGAAGAAGTTCAACCCGAGGAACGCGTACGGGCTGGCCAGCGACAGGTAGTTGGGGAACAGCGGCATCGAGACTCCCTGATAGGCCTGGAATCTGGTGTCCCGCCACCACTTTCCGAGATTCCGACCCTCCCGCCCGATGACCTCGATGGCGGGGAAGTTGGCCTCCCACAGGTCGAAGCCGGTGGCCAGCACCAGTGTGTCGATCACGGTCTTGGTGCCGTCGTTGGCGACGAGTCCGTCGGCCTCGATGCGTGCGATCCCGCTGTCCTGAAGGTGGACATGCGGCTTGGTGAAGGTGCGGTAGTAGCTGTTGGAGAAGGTGGGGCGCTTGCACCCGACGTCGTAGTCGGGGGTGAGCTTGGCCCGCAGTTCCTTGTCGCGGATGGTCGCGAACCGGTGCATCTTGGCGAGGTCACCTGCGGCGATGTTGCCCCGGCCACGGGTCTGCCGGTATCGCACGACGCCCACCGACACCATGGCCTCGTAGATCGCGTCGGTCACGCTCCGGATCGCCCGCTGCGTTCGGGGTACCCGTGCGAAAAGCCGCTTGGCACGCTCGGAGAACCGGAAGTCGACCTTGGGCACCACCCAGATCGGGGTCCGCTGGTACACGGTCAGATCGCCGGCCTTCTTCGCCAACTCCGGGATGAGCTGTACGGCGGTGGCGCCGGTGCCGATGACGCCGATTCGATCACCCGTCGGGTCGTAGGAGTCGTCCCAAGCGGTGGTGTGGATGATCCGTCCGTTGAATTCCGTGATGCCGGGGATGTCGGGGACGTGTGGCTGGGACAGGAAACCGGTGGCGGTGATGAGGTACCGGGTGGCCATGGTCTGGCCGTCGGCTAAATTCACCTGCCACAGCTTGGCGTCCTCGTCCCAATGCGCACCCTCGACGGTCGTGCTGAACCGGATATGGCGGCGCACATCGTACTTGTCGGCGACATCGTCGGCGTACTGCTTGATCTCGTCGCCGGTGGAGAACAGCCGGGACCAGTTCGGGTTCGGCTCGAAGTAGTAGGAGTAGGTGGTGGTGGGAACGTCGACCGCCAGCCCGGGGTAGTGGTTGACGTACCACGTCCCGCCCAGGTCGTCCTCGCGGTCCAGGATCACGAAATTCTGGTAACCCAGTCGTTTGAGCTGGATCGCGGCGCCGATGCCCGCAAAGCCGGCCCCCACAATGACCGCGTCGAAAGGCTCCGAAGTCATGGTGGAGACGGTACCCGAGGTATCAGCTTTTGATTGAGCCGGTGCGCGGCGGGTCGAGGGTGGCGATGCAGGTCACAGCGCGGTCGCCGCTGGCCCAGGTGTCGGCGGTGGGGTAGAGCACATAGAGCTGAACCGAGTCGTCCGTCATCGCCGCGGGCGAGTAGGTGGACAGCTCAGGGCCGCATTTCTCGTGGTACGCCTCGACTGCCGCCTCACCGGGGAAGTCGCCGTCGGGCATCGTGATGACGGCGAACACCTCGCCCGCGTGCGGCTGGTCACAGCCGACGGTCTGGACCCGGATCACCTTGTCGCCGTCGGGGATATCGGCGAGGCAGTCCCCGACCTTGACGTCGGTGGCGGTGACGTTGCCCTCGCCGATCAACCCCTGCAGCAGGATCGCGGCACCGATCACGAAGATCCACAGCACCGACAGAACGAGCGCTGCGATCGCCATGCCGCGTCCGCGCTGGTATTCCCTGGACTTCTTCAAGCCGACGATGCCGCAGATCAGGCTGATCAGGACGCCGCCGATGACGCCGAAGATCAGCGCGACGATCGACCACCAGTTCGTCCTCGGTGCCGGCGCGTAGTACGCCTCGCGTTGGAACCCCTGATAGGGCAGCGGCGGGGGTGGCGGCGGTGGGTACGCCCCGGCGGGTCCGCCGGGTGGTGGGCCGTACTGAGGTCGCCCGTGCGGAGGTGGATTGCCCTGATAGCCGGGGTCGGGTGGCACGGTCACGCCGTGACGATATCAGCGAAACCGGTGCTCAGCGGGTGTTGTGCGGCACTGTGCCGAGCAGTCGAAGCGCCGCGTCGACAGCGAGCGCGGGGACGTCGAGTTTCCTGGAACCCAGGTCATGGCGGGCGCCGGTCACCTCGACGATCTCGGTGGCGGCGGCGATGAGGGCGGCCGCCGGGCGGATCTCGTCGATGCTGCCGAACGGGTCCGCGGTTCCGTGGGTGAACACCGTCGGCACGGTGATCCGCGGCAGGTGCTCGGTGCGGGCCCGATCGGGCTTCCCGGGCGGATGCAGCGGATAGGAGAACAGGGTGAGCACGTCGACGTCCAAACCGTCGTCGGCGACGGCCATCGAGGTGAGGCGTCCGCCGTAGGAGTGTCCGCCGGCGATAACGGGTAGGTCGGGTCCGTCCACCATGGCGCGGACCGCGGCCACCGCCTCGAGAATGCCTGCGCGGTCGACGGCCGACGACCCCGAGGGCGGTCCCTTGGGGCGGCGCCGCCGGTAGGGCAGGTTGTAGCGCACCGCGAGCCAGCCGCGCCGGGCCCATTCGTCGCAGATCGCCTTCAACATCGGCGATTCCCTGCTGCCTCCGGCACCGTGCGTCAGCGCCACGGCGCCCGCAGGGGTGCCGTCGGGTTCATGGGCGATGCCGGCGATCTGGTCCATCAGCCGAGCCGGAAGAGTGCGGAAACCGGCCCGTGACCGTGACCCAACGGGTAGGCGGCGCGCAGGCATTCAGTCACCCAGCGCTTTGCGAAAGCGACGGCGTCAGGCACGGGGTAGCCGTGCGCCAGGGCGCCGGCGGTGGCCGCGGCAAGAGTGTCACCGGCTCCGTGGTCGTTGCCGGTGTCGATGCGAGGCGAATCGAACTCGTGGAACTCGGTGCCGTCGAACAACAGGTCGGGGCTGTGAGCCGACGACCGCAGATGTCCGCCCTTGACCAGCGCCCACCGGGGGCCGAGCGCGTGCAGTTCGCGGGCCGCGGTGCGCTGGGTGGCGGCGTCGATGACCTCGATTCCGGTGATCAGGCGTACCTCGTCGAGGTTGGGCGTTACCAGCGTCGCGAGCGGAAAGAGCCTCTCCTTCAACGAGTTCAGCGCGCTCGGATGCAGAAGCGGGTCGCCGTGCATGGACGCGCACACCGGGTCGACGACGAGCGGCACATTGTCCGCGAGGCCCTGGCCCACCCAGGTGTCGACGACGGTGTCGATGATGTCCGAGGACGCGAGCATGCCTGTCTTGGCGGCCTGCAACCCGATGTCGGAGGCTACCGCCTCGATCTGGCCGGCGATGACGTCACCTGGTATCTCGTGAAACCCCTTGACGCCCAGCGAGTTCTGCACCGTCACCGCGGTGACGGCGACCAGACCGTGGATGCCGAGCAAGGCGAAGGTCCGCATGTCCGCCTGGATGCCCGCGCCGCCACCCGAGTCCGACCCGGCGATTGTCAGCACGCGCAGCGGAGTCTGGCCCGGCGGGGCGAGTGGCAGGAACGTCATCGTGAGTTTCTCCCTACGCCGGCATTACCCGGTCAGGTTCGTACGGTCGACGGGCCCACCCGTCCTCTCAGCGCGCTGCCGCGCACTCCCGCGTTGTTGACGATTGCCACGCTAGCGCAGTGCCCGGGAGCAGGGAACGGTGCCTGCGAATTGCCCCAAGATGATTTGTATAGCTAATATATGTTTTTTGTTCTTGCGAGGTGATTCGAGAAGCGATGTCAACCGAGATTGAGCCGACGAACGAGACGCTGGCGCCCGGCACCGACGCCACCGCGGCCGAGACCGCACAGCGCCGTAGCCGCGTCGGCCACGAACATCCCGGCTATAAGTGGATCGTCCTGTCCAACACCACGCTGGGCATCCTGCTGGCCTCCATCAACGCGTCGATCGTGCTGATTTCACTGCCGGCGATCTTCCGTGGCATCGGGCTCAATCCGCTGGCACCGGGGAACGTCAGCTACCTGCTGTGGATGCTGATGGGCTACCTGGTGGTGACCGCCGTGCTGGTGGTGCCGTTCGGGCGCCTGGGCGACATGTTCGGCCGGGTTCGCATCTACAACGTCGGCTTCGTCGTCTTCACCCTCGCGGCAATCGCGCTGTCGTTCGATCCGTTCCACCTCGGCGGCGGCGCCCTGTGGCTGATCGGGTGGCGCGTGATCCAGGGCATCGGCGGCGCCATGCTGATGGCGTCGTCGTCGGCGATCCTGACCGACGCGTTCCCCGCCAAACAGCGCGGCATGGCGCTCGGCGTGAACATGGTCGCCGCCGTGGCGGGGTCATTCCTCGGTCTGCTGATCGGCGGCGTGCTCTCCGAATGGCACTGGCAGGCGATCTTCTGGGTCGGTGTGCCGATCGGCATAATCGGCACCATCTGGAGCATTCGCTCGCTGAAGGAACTCGGCGTGCGCACGCCGGGGCGGCTCGACTGGGCGGGCACGCTGACGTTCGGGGTCGGGCTGACGGTGCTGCTGACCGGCATCACCTATGGCATCCAGCCGTACGACGACTCCACGACCGGGTGGACCAATCCGTGGGTAGTGGGCGCGATCGCCGCGGGCCTGGGCCTGCTGGTGGTGTTCTGCATCGTCGAGCTCCGGGTGGCCCAGCCGATGGTCAACATCCGGCTGTTCCGCTCCGCGGCGTTCGGAATGGGAAACCTCGCCGGGTTGATGTCGTCGGTGGGCCGCGGCGGCCTGCAGTTCATGTTGATCATCTGGTTGCAGGGCATCTGGCTGCCCCTGCACGGCTACAGCTTCGAGTCGACACCGCTGTGGGCGGGCATCTACCTGCTCCCGATCACATTCGGCTTCCTGGTGGCCGCGCCGATCGCGGGCACGCTGGCCGACCGCTTCGGCGCGCGCCCATTGACCGTCGGCGGGATGGCGCTGATGGCACTGTCGTTCATCGCGCTGCTGCTGATCCCGGTGAACTTCGAATACTGGATGTTCGCCATCCTGGTGTTCCTCAATGGCCTCGGCGGCGGCATCTTCACCGCGCCCAACACCGCGGCGATCATGTCGAGTGTTCCCCCGTCTGAACGCGGTGCCGCCTCCGGTGTGCGTGCGACGTTCTTCAACGCGGGATCGTCGCTGTCGATCGGCATCTTCTTCTCCCTGATGATCGTCGGGCTGGCCCACACGCTGCCCGACGCGCTCAGCAGCGGCCTTCAGGAGCAAGGGGTTACGCCGGACGTCGCGCACCAGGTGGCCAATCTGCCACCGGTCGGCAGCCTGTTCGCGGCGTTCCTCGGCTACAACCCGATCGCCGAACTAGTCGGACCGTTCCATGCCTTGCAGCAGCCGGGCGTGAACGCCGAGGTGCTGACGGGCCAGACATTCTTCCCGCAGCTGATCATCGAGCCGTTCCACTCCGGTCTGGTGGTGGTCTTCGTCGCCGCGGCGGCGATGATGCTGATCGGTCTGGTCGCATCGTTGTTCAACCCGGGCCGCTACGGCGAGGACGTCGAGGAGAGCTAGAAGAGCGCTCCGCGCAACATCACGTTGTCCAGCTGCCGGGTGATGATGGCGCCGACGGGAAGCTGCGCGGCGATCGCCAGATTGTCGTCGGCGACGTCCTCGGCCCATGCGAGCGGCCAGCCGCCGTCGGTCAGGCTGGTCTCAAAGGCCAGCACGACGTCGTCGCGGGTCATGTCCGACTCCACGACCATCGCGGTCGTCGTCGCCCGGTGTGACGCTGCACCGGCGAAGCCGCGTCCACATCCGCAGGGCCCCTGGGGATCTCGGAGATCCCAATCGCAGGGCTCCTGAATCCACACCAGCTCACGCTCGACGCAGTGGTGGTAGTCGTTGGGACTCGTTCCCTGCGTATGCCCGGTCGCTACCAGGATCTTCATCGTCCTCCTAAAACGGTGGTGGTTCGTCGGGGTCTGAGGGTGGCATCGGTGGTGGTTGCCAGTCGGGTGGGAGGTGTTCGGGTTCGATGGGGTCGTTGACCCAGCGGCAAAAGGGGCTTTTGCCGGGTTTGTCGATGGTGCTGTAGCCGTGGAACAGGACCCGGGTACACCTCCGCGGTGGTTCGGGCGAACCCGGTGATGATCGACCCGATGTCAGCCTCGACGGCCATCTGCTCCTCGATACGGCGCCCCAACAACTGCGCGACCGCGGCCAACTTCCGCGCCATCTGCACCGACTCCTGCCCGTGGGCGTCCCCCACCACCGCAACAAGAGTCCCCTCGGACCACGACTCGAACATACATTCGACACTACCCCCGGCCACCGACCGCGTTGACTCATCGGAAATGCGCGCGTATGGGTGCTTCGTTGCCTCATTGAGAATGCGCGCGTGGACGGCGCGCCTGCCTGGTTGCTCAGCAATGAGTTCGGTAGGCCCAGGTGATGGGGTTGACATTGGCAGAGCGCAAGGCGGTGACGCAGGCAGCGGCGATGCGTTACCAGCAGGCCGGTAAACGCGGGAAGACCCGGATTCTCGACGAGTTGTGCGCCAACACCGGCTGGCACCGTAACCATGCCCGCAAGGCGCTCAAAGCCGCGCTGGCGACCACGGTCGTTACCGTGCGCGGTCCCCGGCCCGTGAGGTATGGACCCGAGGTCATCGCCGCGCTGACGGTCTGCTGGATGGTGCTGGGAATGCCTGCCGGCAAGCGGCTCGCGCCCATGCTCGCCGAGCTGGTGGCCGTGCTGCGCCACTTCCGGGAGTTGGCGGTCAGTGACGAGACCGCGGCACTGCTGGTGTCTATGTCGGCGGCCACCATCGATCGCCGCCTGGCCGATGAGCGAGCCAAACATAAGATCAGAGGACGTGTGGGCACGAAGCCGGGGTCGCTGCTCAAAAGCCAGATCACGGTGCGTACTTGGGCCGAATGGGACGACGTTGTGCCTGGCTTCGTCGAGATCGACACGGTCTTCCACGACGGCGGCAACCGCGGTGGGGGCCATGCCATCACGTTGACGGTCACCGACATTGCCACCGGCTGGACCGAGAGCCGCTCAATGCCCGACAGGACAGCCAAACAGATTCTGGCCGCGCTCAATCACATCGCCGCCGCGATGCCGTTTCCGATCCTCGGCGTGGACTCCGACAACGGATCGGAATTCATCAAAGCTGACGGCAACACCCCTACATGAACCAGGTGATGCCGGTGCTGTTCTTCGCCTGGGTCAACTCACACCGCGCCGCAGCCGCCCAGAATCGGCGACGCATGTACTTCCACGTCAGGGACCTGCCGCACTTCCGCGACCACCTCAACGACTACCTTGGCCCACCATCGCCGTCCTGCCGCAAAGGTGTCCACCGAGACCCCGGGTCAGCCATGGACGAAACCAGGCAATCAATCAACGCTCTCCAAGATAATTCGGCGGTGACGGGTGACCCGGCGGGTGATTGCCTACACAAGGCGTCGTTCGGTACCGGTGTCGAGTGACATTGCTGAGGCGTCACCGACATAAGCACCGAAACAGTCGTCGAGAAAGGCATGCGGGGGCTGGGACTGCAGCTCAGTCCTGGTTCGAGAAGGCGCTGTCGAAGGCGGTGGCCGGTGGGTCGAAAAGCTGGGAGCGTATGTAGGCCAGCGCCTCTGGCGCACCGTGCAGGCGGTCCATCCCGGCGTCTTCCCATTCGATGCTGATGGGCCCGTCGTACCCAATGGTGGTAAGCATCCGGAAGCAGTCTTCCCAGTCAACATCGCCGCGGCCGGTGGACACGAAGTCCCACCCACGCCGTGGATCTGCCCACTGCAGGTGCGACCCGAGCAGTCCCCGGCGGCCGTCCCGCGGCCGGACTTTGGTGTCCTTGCAGTCCACGTGGTAGATCCGGTCCCGGAAGTCCCAGATGAACTGCACCGGGTCGATGTTCTGCCACACCATGTGCGAAGGGTCCCAATTGATCCCAAAGGCTTTTCGGTGCCCGATCGCTTCCAACGCGCGCTGCGTGGAGTAGTAGTCATAGGCGATCTCGGAGGGGTGGACCTCGTGGGCGAACCGGACGCCGACCTCGTCGAAGACGTCCAGGATCGGGTTCCACCGGTCGGCGAAGTCCTGGTAGCCGGCGTCGATCATCTCGCCCGACGCGGGCGGGAACATCGCGATGTACTTCCAGATCGACGAACCTGTGAACCCCACGACTGTTGATACACCCAGTCGGGCAGCCGTCCTGGCGGCGTTCTTCACCGCTTGAGCAGCCCGCTGTCGGACACCCTCCGGGTCGCCGTCACCCCAGAGGGAGCTGTTCAAGATGCCGCGGTGCCGTTGGTCGATGGGGTCGTCGCAGACGGCCTGGCCCTGCAGATGCGCCGAGATGGCGAACGCCTGTAGGCCGTGGCGGTTAAGTATCTCCCGTCGGTTGGCGATGTATTGGTCGTCGACCGCTCCTCGTGCGACGTCGAGGTGGTCCCCCGAGCATGCGATTTCCAGCCCGTCGTACCCCCACTCGGCAGCCAGTGTTGCGACTTCCTCGAACGGCAGGTCGGCCCATTGACCGGTGAACAGGGTTATCGGACGGCTCATCGAAATCTATTTGCCCTTCTCGCCTTTGGTGTCGTTGCCGCGGGTATCGGCGATATAGTCGGCGACCCGCCAGGCGTTGGCCATGATCGTCAGCGTTGGGTTTGCACCGGTGCCGGTCGGGAACGGCGCGCCGTCCACCACGAACAGGTTGTCGACCTCGTGAGCCTGGCAGTACTTGTTCAGTACCGAAGAGTTCGGGTCGTTGCCCATCCGGGTGGTGCCATGCTGGTGCGAGCAGTTACCCGTCACCCGCTCTGGGTAGACCCGGTAGATCTTCGTGGCACCGGCCGCTTCCAGGATGTCGGCGTCCCGGTCGACCAGGAACCTGCCCATCCTCAGATCGTTCTCGTGTGTGGCGAGAGTGATCCTGGCGGCAGGCAGATCCCAGGCGTCGGAGACCTTGTCGTCCAGCTCGACTCGGTTGTCGTGTTGCGGCATGTCGTGCACCACCATCGACACCGCCATGCTGTGGTTGAAGAACTCCTCGTCCATCGTTTTGGCTTCCGCACCCCAGAGCGGCCGGTCGGGCAGAGCCCAGTTGATCGGCAACGGGATACCTACTCCGGCGCAGGCGATGTGACCGCCACTAACGAAACCTCTTGAATCGTCGTGGTTGTAGAATTCCATCGAACTCGCACTGACGTAGCCGCCACCCGCCCAGGCGTAGATCGGGTCGTTGAAAAGCCCGATCGCGGAGCTGTATTCGTGGAAGGTGACATTGCGGCCTACCATGTCGCTGCCGTTTGCGATGCCGTTCGGAAAGCGCGCGGATTTCGACAGCAGCATCAGTCGGGCGGTTTCGACGGCACCGCAGGCCAGGATGAAGACGTCGGCCTCTTGCTCGAATGTCTCGCCGGCCTCGTTCTGGTACACCGCGGCGGTGACCTTGCCAGCGGCGTCGACGACAAGTTCCCGGACGTAGCTCTCCGGCCGCAGGTCGTACCGGCCGGTGTTAAGTGCGTCCGGGATAAATACGTTGAGCGCGCTGGACCGGGTGCCGGTCGGGTCGCCGTGCTGCTGGGCGAAGGCGCTGATCACCGTCGCAGGCCGGCCGTTGTACGGACGGGACAGCGCGGCCTGCGGGGTCGGGAAAGCGTTCCAGCCCAACGCTCTTGTGCCCTGGTGGAACTTCTGCGCATATCTGGACAGCGGCAGCGGCGGGCAGGGGTAGCCCGCGCTGCGCGGTCCCTCATAGGCATTCGCGCCGGCTAGGCCGGACACTCCGAACGCCCACTCCACCTTGGTGTAGTACGACTCCAGGTCGTCGTAGCTGATAGGCCAGTCGGCGAGCGAGGTGCCTTGCAGGTCGCCGACGATCGAGTGCAGCCGGAAATCCTCCGGGGTGAACCGCGGCAGCCAGCCCTGCCAGTGCACTGTGCCGCCGCCGACCATCTGCGGGACCGGGCAGAACAGGTCGACTGCTGCCTCCTCGTCGGCGGACTGCCGGTAGGTGCGCGGGTTCAGCAGCGGGTCGGGCCACAGGTTGTACCGGTTGACGTTGGCCAGCTCGTCGCCACCGAAGGTCTCCTTGGTCCGCCAGGGGCCGCGTTCCAGGGCGACGACGCGAAACCCGCGCTCTGTCAACACCTTCGCCGCGGCCGCTCCAGACGCGCCGGCGCCGATGATGCAGACGTCGGTGCACTCAGGCTTGGGTGCGGGCATGGCTGATCTCCATTTCCTGCTCGTGGGTGCCGTCGTGCGAAGTACTCGATGACGGTGTAACGGCCGGTGTGCACTTCGGCAAGTGAGCTCGGTCCGGGGAAACCGATGGTCTGCCAGCCGACTTGGTCGCGGTTGCCGCCGTAGATCGGGTCAGCGTAGAAGCCCTGCCGGGTGTGGAGGGCCAGCAGCGCGAGGAAGCTCAGCGAGATTTCGGCACTGGCCTGTTGCAGCGCTGGCTCCACGGGCGCGAACCCCATGACGGCTTGCGAGGCGTTCATTGCTGCCTCCTCACCGGGCGCGCTCGACGGCCGTGAGGACGCCGTCTTGCTGGTCGGCGTCCAGGTCGATGAACGGCTGGCCATGCGTATCCCGGCTGCGCCGATCGAGGTCCGCAATGCCGTCGACATACGTGGTGCGCAGGATGTCGATCCGCCGCTGCCAGGCCCGCGCGCGTCGTCCGCTGAGCGTCTCGAATCCGCTGCCGTCCGGCTTGGCGTAGATGCAGTCGATCCCGGCCAGGTAGCCGTCCAGGAAGTCGATGGTGCCCGCCTCGGCGGCACCCGGGGTGTCTGTCGTCGGGATGATGCGCGCCATCGCTGCGGCGATGGTGGCCCGCTGGTGTGGATCGAAGAAGCTGGTCATCGAGTTTCGTTCCTTTCCTGCCGTGCTCTTCTGGGTTCTGTCACCCGGGTGCATTTGGGGTGGGATTGCGCGATAGATCAGGGACCTTCGGGGACATTCACCCAGTTCCCACTGCGCGCGGACTCGACGACAGCTGCGGTGATCCTGGTGGCCCGCAGGCCGGCCTCGAAAGTGGGTAGCCCATCCGGCTTCTCACCGACCACTGCCGCGTACACATCCCCGACGAAGGCGGTGAACGAATCCTGGTAGCCCTGCGGATGGCCGGCTCGGCAGCCGGGCGTAGCGGCCAGCGGCGACTGACAGTGTGTCCGGACCCCTGGGTACAACGTGGTTTTCCCGCAGACCGCCGACCCAAAGACTGTCCGGCAGTTCTTGGTCGAAGACGTAAGCGGCGTCCAGGCCGTCGAAGGAGAACCACAGACGGTTCTTTCGTCCGAGCGAAACCTGGCTGACCACCACCGAACCAGCTGCGCCCCGGTCGGTTTCGAAGGTGACGACGGCACCGTCCTCGGTGGCGACAGCCGTCGGACCCTCGCCCGGACCGTCCGAGAGCGACGGTCGCTCGGTGTAGGCGTTCGCCCAGTGCGCAACGAGCCTGGTGATCCGATGCCCGGTGACGAATTCCATCAGGTCACACCAGTGCACCCCAATGTCTCCGAAGGCGCGGGATGTGCCACCGAGTTTGGGGTCGACCCGCCAGTTGGAAACCTGCCGCCCTGACAACCAGTCCTGCAGGTAGGAACCGTGCAGCAACCACAGCCGACCGGCCTCGTCGCGGCTGATCCGGTCCCGTGCTTCGCGCACCGTCGGGTAGTACCGGTAAACGAACGGGACGGCATGCACTACACCCGTTGCGGCGGCCTGATCAACCAGACCGGCTGCACTGTCCGGGTTGATCGCCAGCGGTTTCTCGCAGACGACGGCCTTGCCGGCGGCGATGGCGGCGTGGGCGAGTTCTGCGTGGGTGGCGTTCGGGGTGCAGATGTGCACGACGTCGATATCGTCCCGGTCAATCAGGTCGAGACCTGAATTCGCGGTGTGTTCTGCGTGCCAGGCGTCCGCGGCGCTCCGGGCCTCTTCCGGGGTGGCGGACGCCACGGCTTGCACAACGCCGCCCGCGGCCCGGACGGCTGCGGCGTGTACACCGCCGATGAAGCCGGTGCCGATGATGCCGGACCTTATGCGGTCCATGGGGTTTCCTCTCGCCGGTCGAAGGATTGCTCGCTGTGAATCGTTACCTGGTCGGGGTACATGTGCCTGACGGGGCGGGCGCTATTTTCGTCTGGCAAGGGCGACGGCGAGGATGATGATCACTCCACGGACGACCTGCTGCTGGCTGGTGTCCAGGCCGGCCAGGATCAGCCCGTTGTTGATCAGTCCGATCAGCAGGGCACCGAAGAGGGTTCCGACGACGGTGCCGGCTGCCACCGAAAAGGCTGGTGCCGCCGAGGATCACGGCGGCGATCGCGGACAGCTCGTCGCCGGTGCCCCACTGGTAGCGGCCGGACTGCAGCTGCCCGGCGTAGAGCATGCCCGCCAGCGCGGCCAGCGAGCCGGAGATCAGCAGCACCCGGAAGGTGATCGACGTGGTGTTGATGCCGGTGAACTCGGCCGCGATCGGGTTGCCGCCGGTGGCCAGCACCTGCCGGCCGAAGCGGGTCTTGGCCAAGCACGATCGCGCCGATGACCACGACGATGATCATCCAGACGATCAATCCAGGGATCGGGTCCGATATCGCCGGAGCCGAAGACCATGTTGTAGAGCGTCGGACAGGATCGGTTGCGGCGCGGACTTGGTGATCCACTGGGCGACACCTGCTGCGATGCCGAGCATGCCGAGCGTGACCAGGAAGGAGGGGATCTTCAGCATGGCGACCAGCGCGCCGTTGACGGAGCCGACCACCACCCCGACGGCCAGACCGGCCAGGATGCCGAGGAAGACACCGTAGTTGGCGATGGCCATGGCGGTGACGACACTGGCCAGGCCGGCGGCTGCGCCGACGCTGAGGTCGATCTCGGCGCAGGCGATGACGTAGGTCATGCCGACGGCGATGATCGTGATGGTCGCGGTCTGCCGGACGATGTTGAGCAGGTTGTTGCCGGAGAGGAAGCCGTCGTCGCCGAGGAGGACGGCGAAGAACAGGAACACCACGACGAAGCCGATGTAGATGACGTAGCGGCGCCAGTCGAGATTGGCGAGCGGCGTTTTGCCGCTCGGGGCTCGCTGGTGGATGGAGGTGTTGCGGTTTGGGTCATGGCTCAGACTCCTTGGACGGCGAGTTGGAGGGATTCTTCGTCGGCGATGTCGCTGCGCGGTCGATTTCCTTGCTCGATCGCCCCGCCCCGCAACACAAGAACGCGATCGCTGACCGCGAGCAGTTCGGGTAGCTCGGAGGAGATGACGATGACGCCTTTGCCGGCGTCGGCCAGACGGCGGATCACGTCGAGGATCTCGGATCTTGGTGCCGATGTCGACACCGGCGGTGGGTTCGTCCATGATCAGCACGTCCGGGTCGGTGCCGAGCCACTTGGCGATGACGACCTTCTGCTGGTTGCCGCCGGAAAGCAGCCGAACCGGTCGACCGGGGTGCGCCACCTTGACCTGAAATCTCTCCAGCAGATCCTTGGCCAGCGTCTTGCCCGCCTCGGTCGGAGACGAACGGGCCGCGCTGCAGCTTCCGAGCAGCGGCAGCAGCAGATTCTCTCGTGACCGAGTGGTCCAGGACGAGGCCCTGCACCCGGCGGTCCTCTGGGATCAGCGCGATGCCGTGGACGCTGGCGTCGCGAGGGTTGTTCAGGCGGACCTGCTGCCCTCGGACGAGGATTTCGCCGGAGCTGATCGAATCGATGCCGAACAGCACCCTGGCCAGCTCGGTGCGGCCGCTGCCCATCAGCCCGGCCAGGCCGAGGATCTCGCCCGCGTGCAGCGTGAAGCGAGACGTCGTTGACCCGGGTGCCGGCGTTGAGGTGGCGCGCCTCGAGCAGTGCGGTCTTGCGAACAGCGGTCGATCCCGTTCCTGGTAGTCGAGCTCATCTTCGATCTTCCGGCCGACGATGCCCTCGACGATCTGCGCCGGGCGTGACCTCGCTGAGCCGCTTGGTGAACAAGTTGCTGTCCGTCGCGCAGGATGGTGATGCGGTCGGCGATCCGGTACACCTCGTCCATCCGGTGGGAGATGTAGACGATCGAGATTCCGCGGGCCTTCAGCCGTGCGACCAATTGGAAGAGTGCCTCGGTCTCGTGTTTGGCGAGGCTGGCGGTCGGTTCGTCCATGATCAGCACCTGGGCGTCCTGGGCCAGCGCCTTCGCGATCTCGGTGAGCTGCCAGTACGCGGTGCTCAGGCTGCCCAGCACCGCCCCGGGATCGATGTCGACCTCCATCTCCTCGAAGACCTCGGCGGCCCGCTTGCGGGCTTCCCGGTCGTTGATCAGGCGACCACCGCTCAGGGGTTCCGTGGTGAGGTAGATGTTCTGCGCAACAGTGAGGGTGGGGATCAGGCTGAACTCCTGGAACACCATGCCGATCCCGGCGGCCCTGGCACCGTGGATGGTGGTGTAGGTCGCGGGCTTGCCATCGATCAGGATCTCGCCGTGGTCGGGCGTGTACACCCCCTGAAGGATCTTCATCAGGGTCGATTTGCCGGCGCCGTTGCCGCCGGCAAGGGCATGTACTTCACCCTTGGCGACCTCGAAGCCGACGTCGCGTAGAACCGAGGTGGTGTCGAAGGACTTATAGATGCCGCGCATCTCGACGGCCGGCTGGGTGGTGCCGGCGGTGCCGGCCGATGCTGTGGATTCTGTGTCGACCATGCGAATGTTCCTTCGCTGTGAGGGGGTCAGTTACCGGCGACGAAGGAACTCTGCAGATCTGCGGGGGGATCCTCGTGGTAGACCTGCTTCCAGGCGTCCAGCACGTTCTCGTGAGTCACCGCCAGCGCCGGCAGCGCGACATACGGCGGCGCCTGCTTGCCGATGAACGCGCCGGCTCCCAAACGGGCCTCCGTGACGCCCTGGTCGAACGGGACCTGGGCGCCGAGGCCGACGACCATGGTGTTCTTGGCCATGTTGATCGCGACGATCTTGCCGAGGTCCTCGGTGGCGATCATGAGGTTCAGGCGCCCGGCGGCGCGGGCGGCGGCCAGCACACCCTCTGCCGGCACGTCCCACACCGCCCAGATCCCGTCCAGCTCGGAGTGTTTGCTCAACATCGCGGCGGCGGCGTTCTGTGCCTGGGTGGCGAAGTCCGGGCCGCCGACGCCCTTGCTCTCGATGATCTCGATGCCCGGATAGTCCTGCTCCATGGTGGTGCGGAAGCCGTCGTAGCGCTGCTTGGTGACGAAGAAGTCGGCATCGTGGTAGATCACGCCGATCTTTCCCTGGCCACCGAGCGCTTTGGCCATGAGGTGCGCGGATATGACACCGTTGCCGTAATTGTCCGCGGAAACCGCTGAGACGTAATCCTTTCCGGCTTCGAAACCGTCCGGGATATTGTCCATGAAGACCAGCTTGGCGCCGCCCTGCGGCCGCTTCGCGGTAGGCCGCGGCGGTGGCGACCGGGTCGGTGGGCAGCGACACGATGATGTCCGGCTTCTTGGCCATCACCGTCTGCAGGTTGGCGACCTGGGTTTTCGGGTCGAACTTGGCGTCGGTGGTGGCGACGACCTCGATGCCCAAACGTTCGAACTCGGAATTGAGGCCATTGATCTGGGCCTGCGACCAGTCGTCGCCGCCCGTGTGCATGACGATGGCGGCTTTGAGTCCCAACGACTTGATTTGCGCTACCTCCTCGTCGGTGAGGTCGGCACTGCTTGGTGGTGAGGCGGTTTCACCGTTGGGACCCTTGCTGAAAACCTGCCCGGCGATCTCTTCGAGGGCCCGATCGGCCACGGTGGAGGTCGGCTTCGCCAGAGTCTGACTGCCGCCGGGAAAGGCGCAGCCGGTCAATAATGCGGTGGTGAGCACTGCTGCGAGTGCGGTGGTGACCGCGATGGATCGGAGAGAGCGTTTCATGATGCCTCCAAGTGGGGCGTGACAGGACTTCGATGCGAGGAGCGCCCACCAACCGACCAGATGGTCCTCAGCGGTAGCTGCACGAGCGGCTTTCCCAGCCGAGCCGGGTCTCCAGGAATTTCTTGCTGATCTCGGCGGCGGTCTTCGGATCGCCGTCATAGGTGTCCAGCTCGACCACCAGCCAATCGTCATACCCGACCTCACGGACAGCGGACAGGATTCCGTCAAAGTCGAGGTCACCCTCGCCGAGCGGCTGGAACGCGAATGGTGCCTTGGTGAGATCTTTGAGATGGACATGTGCGATGCGATCCGAATGTGCCCTGATCAACGCCGCTGGGTCGCTACCACCGGCTGCCAAATGGGCAGTGTCGGGGCAGAAGGCGATGCGACTACTAGTGAAGACCCGCTCGATCTCATCCGAGCTCTCGGCCATCGTGCCAAGATGCGGGTGATAGCTGGCCGCGAGACCATGCTGCTCGGCAATGTCCACCACGCGGTCAAGTCCTGCACCAAGGAGCATGTAGTCCTCGTTGGTGGTGCCGGCCGCGCGTCGCGCCCCGCCGCCGACCACTAGGCGTCGCGCCCCGAACATCACGGCTAGTTCCGCGGCCCGGTTGATCCGGTACAACTCATCGGGCAACACATCTGAGTAGATAAAATTCGCCCCGGTGTACACGCTGATCAGTTCAAGGCCGCTGTTGTACAGCGACTCGGTGAGAACCTCTGGTGTGGCCGCGAAGTCGGCAAGATTGCCGTCAAACATTTCGGTCCCGGCGTAGCCGGCGGCGGCGATGTCGGTGATGGCCTGTTCCATGGAGCCGGGGGAGCGGTAGTAGAGGTCCTTGATCGAGGTGACCCCTGAGGGGTCACCGACGACGCCCTGGCCCCATGTGATCGAGTGGTAACCCAGCTTCATCGGGGGTTGCCTTTCAGTCGGATAGCAACATTGCTGTCATCCATGGCCACTTTTTCTGACAATTTGCAGCCAACCGACGGCTGCGTGATGCTTGAGGACACTAGAGACTCCCCGCGAGTACCAGGTCGACGCGCTCCGGGCCCTGGGCTGTCTCGAGCTCGAGGTACGGGCGGCCGTCCACCGCGACGTGCAGGGCCGCATTCCAGGCGCTGGCCAGGTTCTCAGCGTCTCGCATGCTGGCCACCTGGCGCGCGCTCATACCTACCGACGTCGTCACGGCCGCTACGCCCGGCCGCGGATGAACCCTTGCGGCCTTGCTGAGCTTGGTGAACAGTCCGAACAGCAGCAGATGGTCGCCGCCCTCGACGGTGTCGGTGGTGTTTTCCTTACCGATGTAGGACATGGGTGTTTTCCTTGAGTTCGCCGCGATGCGGGTGGCTGTTGGGAGGGCGGGGCTAGCGGGGGATGACCGGTGACTCGGCGACGAATTCGTCGTGGGTGGTGGGGGTGCCGTCGATAGCGTCGTAGGCGGCTTTGGAACGTCCCAGCACACTCATCAGCGTGGCGGGGCCGAAGAAGGGCTCGCCGCCGATGTGCCAGCCGTCGGGGTGCAGCTCCTCGATCAGGACCCAGACGACCTCGCGGAACGCCTCAGATCCTTCGAACTCGACCATGACGTCGGTGAGTCTCGCGGCCATGTCGTGCTTCTGCTTTTCGGTAAAGGCGCCTTCAACGAGTTTGACGTTGACGAACGGCATGTGCTGTTCCTCCAGAAGTAGTCAGCGGTGTGACGCGGTGGTGAGGCCTATGCCTCTGCGAACAGCGTGCGGCCAGACGGGGCCTGGTCGCATCGGTGTGACCCCAGTAAGTGCCCAGTGCAGATGCGCCCGTTCATCCGTGCCGACGCGTGGCGGACCGTAGGCGCGGACAATGGGCGGCTGAGGGCTTAGAAGGAGGCCTGCCATGATGCTGCGCGGTCGTAACGAGCAGTGCCGGCTGATCGACGCCCTGATCGCCGAGGCCCGGTCTGGCCGCAGCCGGGTGATGGTGCTGCGCGGTGAACCCGGGATCGGTAAATCAGCCCTCATGCAGTACGCCGCCGAAACAGGCCCGGACTTTCACGTGGCCCGCGCCGACGGGGTCGAGTCGGAAATGGAACTGCCCTACGCCGCGGTCCATCAACTGTGCAGACCGATGCTCGATCACCTCGACCGCCTTCCAGAGCCCCAGGCGGCCGCGCTGCGCGTCGCCTTCGGTCTGCGCGCCGGACCACCGCCGGACCGGTTCCTGGTCAGCCTTGCCGTGTTGAGTCTGTTGTCCGGTCAGGCCGAGAGCCAGCCGCTTCTCTGCCTGATTGATGACGCGCAGTGGCTCGACCAGGCTTCGGCTCAAACGCTGGCATTCGTGGCCCGCCGTCTTTACGGCGAGTCGGTCGCATTCCTCGTCGGGATCCGCGACGGGGACGAGACCGATCCCTTCGCCGGGCTGCCGGAAGTGAACCTGACCGGGCTGGCCGATGTGGACGCTCGCACACTGCTGATGTCGGCAATTCCCGGCAAGCTCGACGGGCAGGTGAGCGAGCGCATCGTCGCCGAATCTGCGGGCAACCCGCTCGCCCTGCTGGAGTTGCCACACGGCTGGTCGGCAGAGGGGCTGGCCGGCGGCTTCGGTTTACCTCAGAGCGTGCCGGTGCGGGATCGGGTCGAGGCCAGCTTCCGCCGCCGCATCGCGACTCTGCCGGCACCGACGCGGATGCTGCTGTTGGTGGCTGCCGCCGACCCGCAAGGCGATCCCGCGCTGCTGTGGCGGGCGGCCAGTGATCTGGGCATCGGTTTCGACGCTGCCGCCCCAGCCGAACGGGAGGGGCTGGTGTCGATCGGCGCTCGTGTCGCCTTCCGGCATCCGCTGGTCCGCTCCGCGATCTACCGGACAGCACCGGTGGCTGATCGCCAGAACGTTCACCGCGCCCTGGCCGGCGCGACCGATGCTGCGCGAGACCCTGATCGCCGCGCGTGGCATCGCGCCCAATCGGCCAGCGGGCCCGACGAGGACATCGCCGCAGAACTCGAACAATCCGCGGCGCGGGCAAAGGCCCGCGGTGGCCTGGCGGCGGCGGCGGCGTTTCTTGAAAGCGCATCGATGCTCACGCCTGATCCCGCCACCCGGGGATCTCGGGCGCTGTCGGCCGCGCAGCTCAAGTTTGACGCCGGCGCACCCGAGAAGGCGATAGCGTTACTGGCCAACGCCGCGTCCGCTCCATTGTCCGCGCTTCAACGGGCTCTACTCGAACGGCTTGGTGCGCGAATCACTTTCAGTCGACTGCGAGCTGACCACTCCGTCTCGGACCTCTTGGCTGCCGCGAAGAAGCTTGAGCCGCTCGACAGCGCCCTCGCTCGCGAGACATACCTCGAAGCCCTGTGGGCGGCGATGCGAATCCACGACGGCAGCGGTAAAGGTCTGCTCGCTGCCGCTGCCGCCGCTGCCTTAGGGGCCGCACACGCCCCCCAACCCCCGCGTGCGGTCGATCTGCTGCTTGACGGCTTGGCAATCCAGACCGTCCACGGGTACGCCGCGTCGGTGCCCGTGCTCGAACGTGCCCTCGATGCCTTTCTGTCCCAGGACATCTCCGAGGAGGACACCCAGTGGCTGTGGCTGGCATGTAACACCGCCATGGGGCTGTGGGACGACGAATCATGTCGATCACTCGCTCGCCGGCAGGTGCGGATTTCCCGCGATGCGGGCTCGCTTCGCGTGCTACCGCTGGCCCTGAACTACCTCGCCGGCCATCACATGTTCGCCGGCGAGTTCGACGACGCTCAGGCGGTCATCGAAGAGGCAGACACCATTGCGGCGATCACCGGGAATGCCCCGGTGGAGGACTTCTCCGTCCTGCTGGCGGCCTGGCGCGGCCACGTTCCGCAAGTGCCCGTATCGCACGATCCAGACAGCGATTCGCAGGACATGCTCAGCGTCAACCGTGAGTTCGCCGATGCGGTGCTGCACAACGGCCTCGGCCAGTACGCCGAAGCGCTGAGCGCCGCCCGACAGGCGGCAGCCCGCGACGTCCTCGGATACGGGTCCTGGGTTCTGCCCGAACTCATTGAAGCCGCAGTTCGCAGCGGAGATTCCGATGCCGCCCGAACAGCGTTTGCGCAGCTGGACGAGCGAACCATGCTGAGCACCTCGGCCTGGGCGCGCGGCATCCGGGCACGCTCGCAAGCGCTGATCACCGAAGGGCCCGGCGCCGAGCGACACTACATCGCCGCCATCGAGTTGCTCGGCAAAAGCAGGATGGTCGTCCATCATGCACGCGCCCACCTCATCTACGGCGAATGGCTGCGTCGGCAGCGCAGACGGGTCGATGCCCGCACTTCCCTACGCATGGCGGAGAACATGTTCAAGTCGATGGGCGCCGAAGCATTCGCAGCCCGCGCCGACCGAGAGCTCCTCGCTACCGGCGAACGGACCCAGAAGCGCACGGGCCTCAGCACTCCACAACTCACAGCTCAGGAACGCCAGATCGCCCGCCTCGCATACGAGGGCAGATCCAACACTGAAATCGCCGGCCAGCTGTTCATCAGTGCGCGCACCGTCGAGTACCACTTCGGAAAGATCTTCAGCAAGCTCGGTATCGCCTCCCGCCACGAGCTGACCGCCGAACACGTTAAAGACAGCCTTGTCCCCCGTCCGAAAACCAAACGCGCCACCTAATAACCCCGCAGTGATGCCCGCTCAGGGAAGTTCGTCTGGCGTAGATTGACCTCGGAGCGCCACTCTCAAATTCGGCAACCGGAGGCATGTGGACGGCTGCTCGTCCGGGCCTCACTTATTTCCGCCGAAGGTCACGCCCGCCGACAGACCTCTCTTCACGTCCTTCACGAGGCGGCCTTGGGACGGCCAGCCCTCACGAATCTTGCTCCCGCGCACGGAGATTCTGATAGCCCAGCCTGATAGTCATTAGCAAACTCATCCGTCCAGCAGTGAGAGCTGCAGGCTGGAACCTCAACCTACGCGCAACTGGGGTGAGCTCTTAGCCTGAATCCGTGGATGGGCCGGTGGTTTGATCGGCGTGTGATCAGCGAAAATGCCTTCTGAACTGGGACAATTGAGATTGCTAAGGGCTCGTTTGTCCGGAGTTCTGGAAGGCACTTTCGATGCAATCATCGCATACGTTTACGGTCGACTCGGCGGTGTTTGATGAACGGAATCTGGTGTCGGCGGCGGGATTGGTGCCGGTGCTGGAACTGGCTGAGCAGACCGGTCTTTCGGAGTTGATCGCCGAACATGTGCAACTGCCCAGCACACGGGTGAGGTCGGGGGCGGTGAACCCGGCCGGCAAGCCCTGGTCGATGCCGGATCTCTCTCGCGCGATAGGGGTCAGCGCCCGGACGCTGCAGGACGGTTTCCAGCGCTATGTCGGAGTATCCCCGACCTGCTATTTGCGTGAGGTCCGCCTTCAGCGTGCGCGCGCGGATCTCAGCAACCCGGCGTTGTGTACGACGGTGTCCGATACTGCCTACCGATGGGGATTCGCGCATCTCGGTCGTTTGCTGTGGCCTATCGCAACAAGTTCGGCGAGTCGCCCTCGGAGACACTGTCAAGTCGGCATCGAAAGAACTTCCATCACGGACGCGGTAACACTTGCCGTGCCGGGCGGTCGTTGTGTCACTGTGACGTTTTGGGCTTGTCGGGTCGATCGAATGGCGCAGAGACTGCGGTGCGGGGTGGTGGTCGGCCCAATACTCGCCGCCGGCAAGGTATTCGGACACCTCGCGGATCTCGCTGTCGCCGAGTCCGACGCCAAGTGCTGTCTCGATTCCTGGCACCACTCCGACAGCCCGATGTGTTGGTCCCGCGCGGCCTCGAGCGCGCGATGAGAGATCGCGAGCCCGTACTAGGTTAGCCATTCGAAAGCCATGCTCACGCCGGCACGGTAATGCTCGACTACGCTTCGAAGAGCACGGTCGGCGTCGTCGGGATCTACCGTAGCCATCTCGGCGGCGAAGAGACGCACAAGATCGTGCATGCTCCATCGATCCGAAACATGTTGTTGGATAAGGTGGGAGCGCACCATAGCCATGAGCTGGGGCCGGACAGCTGACGCCGAAGCGTCGATCAGCCACCGCCCGGCATCCAGGCTGAGGTCTCCACCAGGGACCTGCGACATCAGCCGGAATAACCGCTGCAACTGGTCAGGCAATCGTTTGTAGGACAACGTGAGTGCTGCGCGGACAGATAGGCGATCGTCATAGTGCAGGTTGTCGAGGCGGTGCTCCTCCTCTTGGAGTTCAGCCGCGAAGTCCCGGATTGGACGGGAGGGCTCGTCGGCCACCAGAGCCGCGACGATCTGGAGCGCCAAGGGCAGGTGGTCACAGAGCTCCGCGAGTAGCGCGCTGGCCCCAGGGTCCGAGTCGATTCGGAGGTCATCGCCAACTTGGATCGCCCGGGCTAGCAGCTCGACAGCTTCGTCGATCGCCAGCACGTGGACGTCGATGTCGTGGCGATTCGGGTGGCGGGGGAATGTTTCTCGAGTGGTGACGACGACCCGGTGAAGGCGGATAGCCGGTATCAGTTCTTCAACTTGCCCACGGTCACTGACATTGTCCAACCAGATCAACGCGGGCTGGTCCGCGGCGCACGCGCTTCTAGTGGTGTGTCCTGCAATTAATTGGTGATTACTTGGTATGATCTGCGGTATGAGACAGCCCGTTCCCGCTCTGGTCGTGTCCGCAGGCCAGCGTGAGGTTCTTGAGTCGGTGGCACGCTCGCAGTCCGCGCCGCATCGCGAGGTCGTACGGGCGCGGGCGTTGTTGATGGCGGCCGACGGTCTGGCGAACACGGCGATTGCCCAGGCGTTGTCGGTGTCGCCGGCGTCGGTCAGTGGGTGGCGCGCCCGGTTCGCCGAGGAGGGTCTGGTCAAGTTCGCGCAGGTGCGTGAGGGCCGGGGTCGCAAGAAGTCGATCCCGCAGGACAAGATCGACGAGATTGTGGATCTGACCGTGAACTATCGCCCGGCGGGCGAGACCCATTGGAGCTGCCGGACCATGGCCGCGGCGGCCGGGGTGTCGAAATCGACTGTGCAGCAGGTGTGGTCGGCGCGGGGACTCAAGCCGCACCGGTTTGAGACGTTCAAGGTGTCCAACGATCCGCACTTCGAGGACAAGCTGGTCGATGTTGTCGGGCTTTATCTGAATCCGCCGGAGAAGGCGATCGTGTTGTGCGCCGATGAGAAGTCCTCGGTGCAGGCCCTCGATCGCACCCAGGCATCGCTGCCGATCGTCAAGGGGCGAGGTGAGACGATGACCCACGATTACAAGCGTCACGGCACCACCACATTGTTCGCCGCCCTCGATGTGTTGACGGGCATGGTCATCGGCCAGTGTCAGCCTCGGCACCGGCATCAGGAATGGTTGAAGTTCCTCAAGACCATCGACCGGCAGGTGCCCAAGGACCTGCAGATTCATCTGATCCTGGATAACTACGCCACCCACAAGCACAACGACGTCCGTACCTGGCTCGACAAACACCCCCGGTTTCACCTGCACTTCACCCCGACCTCGTCGTCCTGGTTGAACCTGGTCGAACGCTGGTTCCGGGAACTGACCGACAAAGCGTTGCGGCGCGGGGTCTTCCACTCCGTGCCCGACCTCGTCGCCTCCATCCAGGAATACATCGACGCCCACAACGACGACCCCAAACCCTATGTATGGACAGCAACCGCCGAGTCCATCCTCGCCAAAGTCGCACGCGGCCGGATCGCCCTCGAAAAAGTCAGCTAAATGCAGGACACACCACTAGTTTCCAAAGTCCGCACGGGGGCCAAGGTGTCCAGGAAGCACGATAAGGACACCACCCCGTTTCACCGCACGATCGACCACCCGACCCTGACCGTGGACCGTATCGTAGCGCTCAAGCGGACCTACTCGCTGATCAATCCGGCAGCCACCCAACGCCAAATTCAGGCGTTGACCGCCCAGCTCGTCACTCTCACCACCAGCAAAGCCGCAGACGGGGCGCCCGCTCCAGTCACCAAGCGCGCACGCTCACGTGAGGCAACGAAACACCCTTCGCGCGCATCTTGACATGAGGCAACTTGCCGACGCGACATCGACATCCGACATCTACCGCAGCCGCCGATAAGGTACGTCGAGCTGTGTCGATGCTCGCGATCACGCGGCGGACTGTCGAAATGTGGTGGCAGACCTGGGCGCGACCCAAAAGAGTCTGTTCAGTGACAGCCTGCGCCACACCGGGTCATGGGCAGGGGCGGCGTTTGTCATGTGGCCGTACGTGCGTCGGTGAGGTCCACCAGTACGGGGGCGTGATCGCTGGGCTGCTTGCCTTTGCGCTCGTCGCGGACGATCTCGGCGTGAGCGACCCGCTCGGCCAGCGCGGGCGAGCCCAGAATGAAGTCGATGCGCATGCCACGGTTCTTCGGGAACCGCAACTGGGTGTAGTCCCAGTAGGTGAACACCGCCGGTCCCGGTGTGAACGGACGCACCACATCGGTGAATCCGGCGTCGACGATCGAGCCGAAGGCCGCCCGCTCCGGTTCGGTGACGTGAGTACTCCCTTGATAGAACTCCACGTCCCACACGTCGTCGTCGGTAGGGGCGATGTTCCAGTCGCCCACCAGCGCGATCGGTGCCGATGGATCGCGAGTCAACCATGACGACGCGGTTTCCCGAAGCGCGGCAAGCCATTGCAGCTTATAGACGTAGTGTGCCGAGTCGACGGTGCGACCGTTGGGAATGTAGAGGCTCCATACCCGCACGCCGCCACACGTCGCCGCCAGTGCCCTCGCCTCGGCGGCGGCCGCTGAATCATCTAAGTCAGGACTGCGCTTCCATGTCGGCTGGCCGTCGAACCCCACCTCGACGTCGTCGATGCCAATCCGTGACGCGATGGCCACACCGTTCCACTGGTTGACGCCGCAGTGCACGACGTCGTAGCCGAGGGCCGCGAACGGCATGGTGGGGAACTGGGCGTCGGAGCACTTCGTCTCCTGCATCGCCAGCACGTCCACATCGGCACGCTGCAGCCAGTCGGTGACGCGATCGACCCTGGTGCGGATCGAGTTGACGTTCCAGGTGGCCAGGCGCATGGGAATCACCCTACGACGGGGTTTCGCTCCAACAGGTCCTCCGCGCGGACGTATCGGGAGCGGTGATGCACGACGAAACCCATCGACTCGTAAAGCGTTCGTGCCGCGGCGTTGTCGGCAACCACCTGGACGTATGCGCGGGTCGCACCGCGCTCGCCGGCCCAGTCCAGCAGCCCCGCGCACAGGGTTCGGGCCAGGCCCTGCCCTCGGGCGCCTACGGAGACGTGCACCGAGGACAGCCCCACCCACCGGGTGCCGTCGGGAGCGTCCGTCACTGCCGCCCGCCCCACCGCCGCACCGGCCAGTTCTCCGAAGACCACCTCGCCGCCCACGACCGCGGTGAGCACCTCGTCGGGTACGTCACGGCGATTGATTGCCCGCCAGCTATCGCTGGGCCGGTCGGCCAGCGTCATTTCCCGCACCACCGATGCGGTGCTGAGATCACTTGCCATGACTAAATTTTCGGCCTCCGCCGGCAACCCGTCGGGCACCCGGAACAACCGGTCCGGTGCGGAGATCAGTGCCGGGACACCCCTCGACGCATACCAATCAGCCGCCGCGACTAGCTCGGTGTGCGAGGTGAAGCGCAGCGGCACTGCGGAATTGGCGCGGCGGGTACTCCCGAGCCCGTAACGCAACAGCCACCCGTCCAGCCACTGCTGCTCGACCCCTGGCCAGCCGAGCGCGGCAGCGTGCTCGAGATTGCGGATCTCGCCGGTGCGTACCGGAATCTCAGGCACCACCCGGACCGCCACCACATCGGCGGGCACGACGTCGACGACGTCACCGTGCCTGGTTCGCACGCGCACCATCGGGCGAACCTCCACCAAGTGGCCGACCACATCGGTGTGCGGCGGCGTCGACCCGGCCGGCAACCGGTATCGCAGGCTGACGCGCGTACCGGGCGCCGGTAGGTCGATCACCGGTCAGTGGCCGAACGGGTCGGGGTCCTCGCCGGGCATCCACGACAAGCCGGGCACGCCCCAGCCATGCGACTTGACTGCCCGCTTGGCGTTGCGCGCGTTCCGCCCGACCAACCGGTCGAGGTAGAGGTATCCGTCGAGGTGCCCCGTCTCGTGCTGCAGCATCCGCGCGAACAGATCCGTTCCCTCGAGCGTGATCGGTGTCCCGTCCGCGTCCAGGCCCGTCACGCGCGCCCACGTCGCCCGGCCCGTGGGGAACGACTCCCCGGGCACCGACAGACAGCCCTCGTCGTCGTTCTCGGGGTCAGGCATCGTCTCGGGCACCTCGGAGGTCTCCAGCACGGGGTTGACGATCACCCCGCGGCGCCGGGTCACTTTGCCGCGCACGTCGGCGCAGTCGTAGACGAACACCCGCTTGGTGACGCCGATCTGGTTGGCGGCCAGCCCGACTCCGTTGGCGGCGTCCATCGTGTCGTAGAGGTCCTTGATCAGATCCGCGAGTTCGTCGGGAAGCGAACCGTCGTCACCGACGGGCACCGGTTCGGTCGCGGTGTGCAGGACGGGATCTCCCACGATGCGGATGGGTACTACGGCCATGCGGAGAAGCTTAGGGGGCAAGGTTGGTGAGCCGACTCGCGGCGATTGGTGACGCCCACGGTGACCAACCCGTGATTGAATACTGCCCGAACCACAGGGATGTCATTCTCGAAATGTCGGAAGGGTCCAAGAAGCGATATGGACGGCGCGATCGCGCGGACTGAGCATTCCGGGGACGATTCCGCCCCCACCGACGGCCTGACCCGCCGCGAACACGACATCCTGGCCTTCGAACGGCAGTGGTGGAAGTACGCGGGTTCGAAAGAAGACGCCATCAGGGAGCTGTTCTCCATGTCGGCGACCCGGTACTACCAGGTGCTCAACGCGCTGGTCGACCGTCCGGAATCGCTGGCCGCGGACCCGATGCTGGTCAAGCGGCTGCGCAGGTTGCGGGCGGGTCGGCAGAAGGCGCGAGCGGCGCGTCGTCTCGGTTTCGATGTGACCTGAGGCTTCCGGCGGAGCCGGAATGTGTCCGCCGCCCCCGCTCGTCGGACGTGTCGATACAGTAGGCGCCAATGAACCAGCGAGAATCCTCGGGTCTGCCCCTGCGTGCCATGGTGATGGTGCTGCTGTTCCTCGGCGTGGTTTTCCTGCTCGTCGGGTTCCAGGCGATGGGGGGCGACGGTAACAACGGGGCCGACGCTGATTCCTCCGTCGGCACGACGACCGCCGCCACCAGCCTGGCCACCCCGACATCCACGTCCGCCGAACCTGCCAGATCCGAGGTGCGGGTGTTCAACATCTCCGAGACCGAAGGTGTCGCTGAGGCCACCGCCAACCGGCTCAGAGAAGCCGGCTGGAACGTCACCGAGACCGGAAACCTGACGCTGCCGGACACGACCGTCACCACGGTGTACTTCAGCGACGCCCCCGGTGAGCAACAAGCTGCAGAAGAAGTCGGCCGATTGCTCGAGGCACCGGTGGCTCCCCGGGTCCCCGAGCTCACTGAGCAACCGCCAGGAGTGATCGTGGCGGTCACCGGCTAGGCTCTTGCACATGCTCAGGACCGTCGCCATCGTCACCCTGTTCGCAGTGCCCGCACTCGCGTTGACCGCCTGCAGTCCCAACGAACCCGTCGCCACGTCGCCCGGCACCGCGCCGGCGATCTGGACGCCGTCGCCGTCGCCCTCGGCGTCGACCGGCGAGGAGGGTTCGGCACATGGCAGTCCGGCCGAGTCCAGCGGTGAGACCCTCACCGCCGACCTGAAGCTTCCCGACGGCACGACTGTCGCGACCGCCGACGTCCAGTTCGGCGACGGCTTCGCCACCGTGACGGTGCAGACCACCGTCGACGGTGAACTCGCCCCGGGATTCCATGGCATGCATATCCACTCCGTCGGCAAGTGCGAGGCCGACTCGGTCGCACCGACCGGTGGGGCGCCTGCCAACTTCAACTCCGCCGGCGGCCACTTCCAGGTAGCGGGCCACAGCGGGCATCCAGCCAGCGGCGACCTGTCGTCGCTGCAGGTGCGCGAGGACGGGTCGGCGAAGCTGGTGACGACCACCGACGCCTTCACGGCCGAGGAACTGCTCGGCGGCGCGGGCACCGCGATCATCATCCACGAAAAGGCGGACAACTTCGCCAACATCCCGCCGGAGCGTTACCAGCAGGTCAACGGTGAAGCGCCACCGGATCAGACCACCCTGGCGACCGGCGACGCCGGAGCGCGGGTGGCCTGTGGTGTCATCACTCGGTCCTGATCGACGGGCCAGCAGCCGAATCGATTTCGCCGGGTCGCCAAGGCCGACCGTCGGCGTCGAATGGGAGTTCGCGCTCGTCGACGCTGAGTCCCGCGATCTGAGCAACGAGGCCGCCTCGGTAATCGCCGAACTCGGCGAAAACCCACACGTACACAAGGAATTGCTGCGCAACACCGTCGAGATCGTCACCGGCATCTGCGAAAACGCCGGACAGGCGATGGATGACCTGAAGTCGACGCTGCGGCCGGTGCGCAAGATCGTGCGGGAGCGCGGCATGGAGCTGTTCTGCGCGGGCACACACCCCTTCGCCGACTGGTCGGCGCAGCAACTGACCGACGGTTCGCGCTACGCCGAGCTGATCAAACGCACCCAGTGGTGGGGCAGGCAGATGCTGATCTGGGGTGTGCATGTGCACGTGGGTGTGTCCTCGGCGCACAAGGTGATGCCGATCGTCACCTCGCTGCTCAACCAGTACCCGCACCTGTTGGCGCTCTCGGCATCGTCGCCGTTCTGGGACGGCGAGGACACCGGTTACGCCAGTAACCGCGCGATGATGTTTCAGCAACTGCCGACCGCCGGCCTGCCGTTCCATTTCCAGGAGTGGCGCGAGTTCGAGAATTTCGTGGGCGATCAGAAGAAGACCGGCATCATCGATCACATGAACGAAATACGTTGGGATATAAGGCCTTCCCCGCATCTGGGCACGGTGGAGGTCAGGATCTTCGACGGGGTGTCGAACCTTCACGAGCTTTCGGCGCTGGTCGCGCTGACGCATTGCCTGATCGTTGATCTGGACCGCCGGTTGGATGCCGGGGAGACGCTGCCGGTGATGCCGCCGTGGCATGTGCAGGAAAACAAGTGGCGAGCCGCCCGCTATGGGTTGGACGCCATCATCATCCTCGATGCGGACAGCAACGAACGACTGGTCACCGAGGATATCGATGACCAGCTGGATCGCCTTGTGCCGGTGGCGGAATCGCTGTCGTGCGTGGACGAGCTCGCCCGTGTCTCCGACATCTATCGAGCCGGTGCGTCCTATCAGCGGCAGCGCAGGGTGGCCGAGGAGCACGACGGTGATCTACGGACGGTGGTCGACGCGTTGGTCAGCGAGCTGGTGGTGTAACGTGCCGACGCTGCCCATGTTCCCGCTCGAGGCGCCGATGCTGCCCGGTGAGGAGTTGCCACTGCAGATCTTCGAGCCGAGGTACTCGGCGCTGGTGCAGACCTGCTTGGCCGCAGACGATCCGGCGTTCGGGGTGGTGATGATCGAGGCCGGACGAGAGGTCGGTGGCGGGGACAGCCGCAGCGACGTCGGCGCGCTGGCCCACATCGCCGAGTACGCCGACCTCGGCGGGGGTCTGTACCGGCTGAAATGTGTGATGGGGGAGCGGTTCCGGGTGCTCGAGTGGCAGCCGGACAACCCGTACCCGCAGGCGGTGGTCGCGTTCTGGCCGGATGAAGCGGGTTCTCCTGTCGACGTCGCCACCATCCGGGACATCGAGGACCGGATGGTCGGACTGTTCGAGCGTATCGCCGCGGTGCGCGGTGCGGAAGTCAACGGTCGCGACATCGTGCGCGGTGCCGACGAATCCGGTGACGCGGCAATGTGGTTGTACGACTTGGCTACCCGATTGCCGATAGGTCAGGCCGACAAGTACGCCGTGCTGGCGGCCCCGACCGCCGCCGAACGGGTCGTGGCGCTGTCCGAAGCCGTCGACACCGTCATCGCAATGGTGGAATTCCAACTCTCAGAAGGGTAGTCGCGCTTCGACGAAACTGCCTGCCATGGCTGTGGTGTCAACACCGTCATCCGGGGATCGACCGACCGCGGCCATCCGCTCGAGTGCGCTGGTGATGCTGACGGTCCAGCCGTGCGAGGAGAATTCGTCGACGACGTCGGACCGTTGCTCGACGAAGATCATCGGGCTCAAGTCCAGTGAGTCCTTGCCGTATCCGCCCGTCCGGATGTTCTCTGACGTCGCTGCGAAGTTCTTGTAGAACTCCTCGGTGTAGACATCGACAGCGACTCGGCTGCCTGGTGCGCTGAGGGTCCGGATCCGGTCGAACAACAAGTCCTGCGCGACGCCCGGCAGGTACGGCAGCAATCCCTCGGCCGACCATGCGGTCGGCACGGACGGGTCGAATCCCTTCTGCCCCAGCAGCCCAGGCCAATCCGAGCGAAGGTCGATCGCCGCTGCCACGTAGCGCGCCGTGGACTCGACGCCGTGCAAACGCAGCGTGTCGGCCTTGAACTCGAGCACGCCTGGTTGGTCTATCTCGATCAGGACCGTGCCGGCGGGCCATTGCAGACGCCACGCCCGGGCGTCCAGACCTGCCGCGAGAATCACCACTTGGCGGATGCCGCTAGTGGCCGCGGCGACGAAGAAGTCGTCGATGAACTTGGTGCGGCATGCAGCCCAATTCGTCAGAGCCCGCATCCAGTCGGCGAGACCGCGGTTGGTTTCGCTGACCTTGTCGCTCAGCTCGGCGGAATACGGGCGCTCCCATCCGCGCTCGGATGCGGCTTGCAGAAACAGATGTGCGTATGGATCGGTGAACAGCTGGTCGTCGCGAGCTGTTTCGTCCGCGCGACTACCCGCGGCACCCAGGGCGGTGGCGCCGACGCTCTCTTCGATATTCCAGCTGTCATCGTCAGCTCTGACCACGCTTCACCCCCGTGAGCCGCCGTCTGAAACATCATGCCAATCGGATGGCGACCATGCGGGTAGAACAGCCGAGAATCCGTCAGAGCAGCCGACCCTCAACGAACACGCTGAGTGACAACGGATCCTCGTCTGCGGTCACCCACGCGCGGTGGTAGCGGTTCATCACGTCCACCGCGCTGATCGAGTCGACCTCCCAGCGATGTGCGCTCAGCCAGGCGGCTACGTCGGTGCGTTCCTCCACCTGCTCGATCTCGCCCATGAACCATAGGTCTTCGGTTTCGGGCGATGGCTCGCCGACCGCCAGGTTTGCGGGTTCGAAGAACGCCGGGCTGAACGCCTCGACGGCGACCCGGCTACCCCGGGCGCTGTAGAGGGTGATCTGCTCGAACAGCCGATCCTGGAAGTCCGCCGGTAGGGAAGGCAGCAACCCCTCAAGTGACCACGTCGTCGGTTCGGTGTGGTCGAAACCGGCCGCGGTCAGCGCGTGCGGCCAGTCGCCGCGCAGGTCGACGGCGACCGGGACATACTTGACGGCGGACTGAGCACCCGAGGACGCGAGCGTGTCGGCCTTGAATGCCAACACCTTTGGTTGGTCCACCTCATAGATCACCGTGTCGGAGAGCCACGGCAGCCGCCACGCGCGGGCGTCCAACCCGGCCGCCAGGATCACCACCTGGGTGATGCCCGCCGACCCTGCCGCAATGAAGAACTCGTCGAACCACTTGGTGCGCGCCGCAGCGTAGTTCGTGATCGACGTTTTGCGCTCGGGTGTGAACTCCGATCCCAAACCACCTGCCGCATCCAGAAACAGCTGCGCATACGGATCGATGAATAGCGGAAGCTCCGCGGACGACTCCCACGCGCGGCCCATCGCCACCCCTAGCGCGGTGCGACCGACTCCGTCGGCAATGCCCCAGCTGTCACCCTCGCGACGGACCATTGGCGCCGGATTCCCGGTCGGCGGCGAAATCATGCATTTCGTCGGTGGTCAGTAAGTCCTCTCGGATGTTCTGCTCCCGGTAGGCCAGCTGGCCGACCCGGTTGGCGATCACCGGCGCGGTGATGATCGTGAACAGGCCGGTGAGGATCAACATGCCGACATCGACGTTCCCGCGCAACCGGATCGCGGCACCCGCCAGCACCAACAGCAGACCGAGCACCTGGGGTTTGGTCGCCGCGTGCATCCGCGACAGCGTGTCCGGGAACCGGACGATGCCGATCGCAGCGGTCAGCGCCAGCGCCGACCCGCTGAGGATCAGCACGCTTGTAACGACGTCGGAGGCGTTCATTGCCCGGGACCTTTGTCCGTCAGATCGGCGACGTCGGGCACGCGGAACCTCGCGACACTGACCGAGCCGACGAACGAGATCAACGCCAGGGCGGTCAGGCTGTAGGTGACGGTGGTGTCCAGACTGAACGCCGCCCAGGCGCCGATCGCGCACATCGTCACCGCGACGAGGGTGTCCAGCGCGACCAGCCGGTCCAGGGTGGTAGGGCCCAGAAGCATCCGGAACATCGTGGCGACGGCCGCGGCCGCCAGCATCGCCGCGGCGATGACCCATACCGTGCTCATGCGGGATCGACCTCCTTCTCCGCCGACGGGCGCCAGTCGGCGTCGCGTTCGAACGACGCGACCAGCAGCTTCTGCAGCCCCGATATCTGACGGTAGAACCGCTTCACCGTGCGGTCGGATCCGACGTCGAGTACGTGGACATAGATCATCCGGCGTGCCTGATCGATCTCGAGCACGACGGTTCCCGGTGTCAGGTTGATGATGTTGACCGCCAGCGCGAGCACCAGATCCGACTTCACCGCGACATGGGCGCGCAGCACCGCCGTCAGCGGGGGCGGTCCTGGTCTGAGCGCCAGTGCGGCGACCTGAACTGACGACGCCAACAGGTAGTACGCGACGGTGACGACCAGGCGCAGCAGCGGAAGCGGATGAAGCCGGCCTTCCACCGGAACCGGTGGCAACGGCAGCCACAGCATGATCATCAACGCAATGGCCAGACCTGACAGGATGTTCGCCGCAGAGATGGTGCCCCACAACAGACACCCACACCAGGATCAGCCAGGCACAGCATCCATACCCGCAGCGCGTTAGTCCTCATCGCTGCCCTTGCCTGCTCTTCCGCGCAAGCCCTCATCGCGGCGCCTCCCCGAGCACTGCGGTGATGTACTGGCCGCGATCGAGCACCTCATCGGCGGCGCGGTCGCTGTACCCGAAGATCGGACCTGCCAGCACCGTGAGCATCAGGCCCACCGTGATCAGCGCACCCGTCGGCACCAGCATCCCGATCGGCATCCGGCCCACATCGTCACGGTCGGCCAGCTGGATGTCCATGGAATCTTCGGTGTTGTCCACCAGTGCTGTAGGGGCGGCCCCGGACAGATGCCCTTCGGGCGCATCCTCGCGGGAACGCCAGAACGCCTTCGTCCACACGCGCGCCACCACGTACAGCGTCAACAGGCTGGTGATGACGCTGCCGGCCACCAGCATCCAGGCCAGCACCGAACCGACCTGAGCCCCTGCCTCCAGTAGTGCCACCTTCCCGACGAAACCCGAGAACGGCGGAATACCACCGAGATTGAGCGCGGGCACCACGAATACGAAGGCCAGGACCGGGCTCGCCGCGGCGAGCCCGCCCAACCGTTCCAGCTTCGATGCCCCCGCTTGACGTTCGATCAGCCCGACCACCAAAAACAGCGTCGTCTGCACCAGGATGTGGTGCGCCACATAATAGATCGCGCCCGACATGCCGAGTTGGTTGGACAGCGCGATGCCGAACACCATGTAGCCGATGTGGCTGACGAGTGTGAAGGACAGCAGTCGCTTGATGTCGCTCTGAGCGATCGCGCCGAGGATGCCCATCACCATCGTCAGCAGCCCCGCCACCAGCAGCACCCCGTCCATCGCGCCGCCGGGGAACAGCAACGAATGTGCGCGGATGATCGCGTAGACACCGACCTTGGTGAGAAGACCGGCGAATACGGCGGTGACAGGGGCGGGCGCGGTCGGGTAGGAGTCGGGCAGCCAGGTCGACAGCGGGAACACCGCCGCCTTGATGCCGAACGCGACCAGCAGCACCGCGAACAGCGCGGCGCGGGTGCCTTCCGGGACATCGTCGAGTCGTACCGACAGCTCGGCCATGTTGAGTGTCCCGGTGGATGCGTAGATGAGCCCGATGCCGAACAGGAACACCATCGAGGAGACCATCGACACCATCACGTAGGAGATGCCTGCTCGCACGCGCTCCCTGCTGGCGCCGATCGTCAGCAGCACGAAGCTCGCGGTCAGCAGCACCTCGAAGCCGACGAACAGATTGAACAAATCGCCGGCCAGGAAGGCCATGTACACGCCGGCCGACAGCACCAGATAGGTCGGCAGGAAGATCGAAACCGGCTGGCGCCCATCGCCGTCGCGGATACCCTGCCCGATGGCGTAGAACACGACCGCGAGCAGCACGATCGACGACACGACCAGCATCAGTGCCGACAGCCGGTCGACCACCAGGGTGATGCCCAGCGGTCCCATGCCGCGCTCGGTGGGGCCCCAGCCACCGACCTGCAACACGACCGTGCCGTCGCGGTCGGCGAGGCGGACCAGCGCGGCCGAGGCGACGAGCACCACCGACAGCGCGAGCACGGTGATCGCGCGCTGCAGTCGAGGCCGGCGGCCGGCGAACAGCGTCAACGCCGCGGCGATCATCGGGATGAGCACGGGCAGGGGGGTGATCACCTGGGCCAGGTCGCTCGGGATCATCGGGACCCCTCGAAACCGGGAAGCGCGTCGAGTTCGTCGGGGGCGTCGGTGTCGCGCATGCGATCGGGCTCGAGCCGCTCCTCGATCTCGTCGGCGGATTCCGTGCCCGAAAGCTGCGACACCCTGGTGTCCTCGGGGTCGTTGCCGACTTCCTCGATGGTGTTGAGGCGATAGGAACGGTACGTCAACGCCAGCACGAAAGCGGCCACACCCATCGTGATCACGATCGAGGTCAGAATCAGCGCCTGCGCCAACGGGTCCGCGGTCACCGTCTCACCCGCACTGGTGCGGCCACGGACCGGTGGGTTGCCCGACGGGCCACCGACCGAGAGGATCAGCAGGTTGATGGCGTTGCTGATCAGCAACAGGCCCAACAGCATTCTGATCAGACTGCGTTCCAGCAGCAGGTAGACACCGGCGGTCGTCAGGCCGCCGATGATGATGAGGGCTACCAGGTAAGTGGTCATCGCTTCACCGCCGGGCCTACCCGGCTGCGGTCCCGCTCGGCCATCTCCTCGTCGATGTGCGCGCCGAGGCTGCGCAGCACGTCGAGCACCAGACCGACCACGACCAGATACACCCCGAGGTCGAAGAAGATGGCGGTGACGAACTTGACCGTGCCCAGTACGGGCACGTCGACCTCGATCAGCGCCGACGACAGCGCCGGCGCACCGACGAGCAGCGAGGCGGCCGCGGTCCCCGCCGCCAGCGTCAGCCCCGCCCCGAGGATCTTGCCCGCGTCCAGCGGCAGCGTTTCGCCGAGCTCGTAGCGGCCGCCCGCGAGGTAGCGCAGCACCAACGCCAGGCCGGCCATCAGACCGCCGGCGAACCCGCCGCCGGGCGTGTTGTGGCCCGCGAAGAAGAAGTACGCCGACAGCACCATCATCACCGGGAAGATCAGCCGGGTGGCGACCTCGAGGACCAGCGACCGGTGCCGCGGGTCACGCAGCTCGCTGCCGCGCAGCCACGTGATGTCGCCGGCGGCGGGGCTGTTGTTCGCGAACACCGTGAGCTGGCCGATGTCGGGCTGGCCGGCATCGCGCACGACCCGGGACGCGGCGACTCCGAACCGCCTGTTGCGGAACACCATTGACGCCACGCCCGTGGCGGCGACGAGCAGCACCGACACCTCGCCCATGGTGTCCCACGCCCGGATGTCGACGAGCAGCACGTTGACGGTGTTGGCGCCGTGGCCGCGGAGGTAGGCGGCGTCGGGCAGCAGCTCGGCGATCGGTCTGCCGGTGCGGGCCGCCATCGCGAACGCCGCGAGGCTGGTCACCGTCGCCCCGACCGACAGCGCCAGGATGCGCGCGCGGAACGCGGAACCGCTTGATGTCGGCACCGCCCGTCTCGGCGGGAAGGACGCGCAGCACCAGCACGAAGACGACCAGCGTCAGCGTCTCCACCAGGAACTGGGTCAGCGCCAGATCGGGGGCACCGTGGAACGCGAAGATCGCCCCGCAGCCGTATCCGGTGACGCCGACCAGCAACACCGCCGCCAGGCGGTTGCGCATCACGGTCGCGCCGAGCGCCGCGGCGAGCATCAGCAGCCCGACCACCACCTGCAGGGGAGAATCCCAGCAGCTCGAACTCCGGCCGGTCGCGGGCGCCGAGGGCCAGCACGATGATCGGCACCAGCACCAGGGTGGTCAGAATGACCGACTGCGTCGCCGGGATGGAGCCCCGCTGGGTGACCGCGGTCAGCCGCACGGACATCACGTCGGCGCCGCGCAGCACCGCGTCGTAGATGCGGTCGGCGTTGCCCAGCGGCACGAACGCCATCGCGGGCCCGGCGCAGCCGAGTCCGACTGAAGTACACCGCGAAGCCGGTCGCCAGCACGAGCGCCGACAGCGCCAGCGGCAGGTTGAAGCCGTGCCACAGCGCCAGGTCGTAGTCGGCGACATAGCCGGCGGGGTCGGGCACCGTGTCGGCGTAGTCGTCGAGGACGTTGTCGAGCGCCGACGGCCAGAGGCCGAACAGCAGGCCGGCCGCGGCGAGAATGGCCGGCGGGACCAGGAAAGCCGAGCTCCGGGCGGTGCATCTCGGCGACGCGGGTGCTGGGATGCGGCAGACCCTTGCGCCCGAACGCGCCGAACAGGAACCGCAGGCTGTACACGGTGGTCAGCACCGAGCCGAGCACGATGCCGGCGAGGACGAACGGGGCCGCGCCACCCAGCGTCGGGCTGTGCAGCACCGTCTCGAAGTCGGCCTCCTTGGCGATGAATCCGAGGAACGGCGGCAGCGCGGCCATGCTGGCGGTCGCGCCGACCGCGATGATCAGCAGCGGCTTGCTGCGGTCGCCGAGCCAGGCGAGCCGACGGATGTCGCGGGTGCCGGTGGCGTGGTCGATGATGCCGACGACCATGAACAGCGCGGCCTTGAACATGGCGTGCGCGCACAGCATGGCCAGCCCGGCCAGCATCATCTCGCTGCCGCCCGAGCCGACCATCACGGTGATCAGGCCGAGCTGGCTGACGGTGCCGAACGCCAGGATCAGCTTCAGGTCGTACTCGCGGATGGCGCGCCAGCCGGCCAGCAGCATCGTCAGCAGGCCGAGCGTCACCACCGTCGGCCGCCACTCGGGGGAGTCGGCGAATCCCGGCGTCATCCTCGCGATCAGGTAGACGCCGGCCTTGACCATCGCCGCCGCGTGCAGGTACGCGCTGACCGGTGTCGGGGCGGCCATCGCGCCGGGCAGCCAGAAGTGCATCGGCACGATCGCCGACTTCGACAGCGCGCCGATCAGTATCAGCACCACCGCCGACTGACGCGGCCATGCCGGTCGGCGGGTCGGCGATCAGCTCGGACAACAGGATAGGTCCCGGCGATGTTGCCCAGCACGACGATGCCGACCAGCATCGCCAGCCCGCCGAACGTCGTCACCAGCAGTGCCTGCGTCGCGGCCCGGCGGCTGGTCGCGCGTTCGGCGTAGTGCCCGACCAGAAGGAACGACAGCACCGTCGTGATCTCCCAGAACACGTAGAGCAGCAGCATGTTGTCGCTGGTGACCAGGCCGAACATCGCGCCGGAGAACGCGACGAGCTCGGCGGCGAAGCTGGGCAGCCGTTTCTCGGTGTGGCCGTCGTGGTGGTGGAAGTAGCCGGCGCAGTAGAACAGCACCAGCGCGCCGATGCCGAGCACCAGCACGCTCATGATCGCCGCGAGTGCGTCGAAGCGCAGGACGATGTCCATGGACAGCTCGGGCACCCACGGCCGTGCGAAGGTCTGCGGCTGACCCGTGCCGGGCCAGTTCAGCGCCACCCAGACAAGCGAGCCCAGCGGCACCAATGCCAGCGGATAGAAGGCCATCCGTCCCCAGCGGTACACCAGCAGCGGCGCCAACAGGGTGGCGACTGCGTGGGCAGCGAGGATGGCGAGCATGGCTCCGTCTCGTCGAGATTCGGCACACTGTCAGGCGGTGGGTGCCGTCGGGCAGTTGGGACAACAGTTTCAGCCGGACTGACTCTGGAGTCGCCCCATTCTACGGTGCGGTGCCGTGCACCATCGCCTTGATTCGCTCCTCGACGGCGGACCCGGAGATGAACAGCATCTCGTCGCCGGCCTGCAGCACGTCGTCCGGCTCGGGGATGATCAGGCGGTTCCCCCGCAGCAGCGTGACCAGGGCGCTGTTGTTCGGCATCGCGAGGTCACGCACCCGCTGGCCCACCAGTCGGCTGTCCGCGGGCAGGGTCAGCTTCGCGACGTTCGACGCGACCCTCGCCCACGCCGGTTCGGGAGCCTCTGCCGAGATCCATCAGACGGACCAGGTGACCGACGTCGATCGCGCCCTCCACCGCGGCGAGCAGCGCCATGCGGCGTGGACACCGCCACGTCGATGCCCCACGCCTCGGTGAAGAGCCAGTCGTTGCGTGAGTCGTTGATCCGCGCGACCACCCTGCTGATCCCGAATTCGGTCTTGGCCAGGAACGCCATCGCGAGGTTGGCTTTGTCGTCGCCGGTGGCCGCGATCGCCACATCGCAGATCTGCACCTCGGCCTGTTCCAGCGAGGACACCTCGCACGCGTCGGCGAGGAGCCACTCGGCGCCCGGCACCGTCGAGGGCACGTAGCGCGTGAACTCCTTCTCGATCAGCAGGACCTTGTGGCCGTAGTCCACCAGTTCCTGCGCGACGGATCGACCGACAGCGCCGGCTCCGGCAATCGCGATCCGCATGGGTGTCTCCTTCGCCACCAAGTCCTTCAGACGTCTGTCCTGCTTTACTTGACCGACACAAGTGCCCCTGACCTCGGCAAGTAAGGTTTCCGTTGAGCCTGCACCAGCTCTATGTGGCGCTGTTCGTCGGTGGCCTCGTGCTGCTGGCGAGCATCGCCGCGACGAGGCTGGCCACCGGAGCCGGTCTGCCCAGCCTATTGCTGTTCCTCGGGGTCGGCGTGCTTGTCGGCGAGGACGGCCTCGGGCTGGAATTCGACAACGCGCAACTGGCCCAGAACCTGGGGACCGCGGCGCTGGGCATCATCCTGGTCGAGGGCGGGTTGACCACCCGGTTCAGCGACATCCGCAAAGTGCTCGCTCCTGCCGGCGTGCTCGCCACCGTGGGTGTCGGGGTCGAGCACGCTGGTCACCGCGGCGGCGGTGCACTGGCTGCTCGGCATGAACTGGCAGCTGGCCCTGTTGCTCGGGGCCATCGTGTCCAGTACCGATGCCGCGGCCGTGTTCTCGGTGCTTCGGGTGGTGCCGCTGCCGAGGCGACTGGGTGGGCTTCTGGAGGCGGAGTCAGGTTTCAACGACGCCCCTGCCGTCATCCTGGTGCTGTTGTTCAGCGCCACGCCTCTGCACCTCGAGCCAGGAGCGGTGCGCGACAACACTGTTGTACGAGTTGGCGATCGGCACGATCGTCGGGCTCGGTTGCGGGTTCCTCGGCGCGATGGCCCTGCGGCGCATCGCGTTGCCCGCCGCCGGTCTGTATCCGCTCGCGACCTTCGGATTGGGCATGCTCGCGTTCGCGGCCGCCGGCTCGGCACACGCCAGCGGGTTCCTCTCCGCCTACCTGGCGGGGGTGGTGCTCGCCAACTCCGGTCTGCCGCACCGCTCGGCGACCCGATCGTTCGCCGAGGGATCGGGCTGGCTGGCCCAGATCGGAGTGTTCGTCATCCTGGGGCTGCTGGTGTCGCCCGACGAACTGCTCGACGAAGTCGTGCCGGCCATCGTCACCGGGCTGGTGCTGCTGCTGTTGGCCCGGCCCCTGTCGGTCACCGTGTCGCTCATCGGCTTTCGTGTGCCGTGGCGCGAGCAGGCCTTCCTGTCCTGGGCCGGTCTGCGCGGCGCGGTGCCCATCGTGTTGGCGACCTATCCGATCGTCGCCGGGGTTCCCGACAGCGGCAGGCTGCTCAACATCGTGTTCATCCTCGTCGTGCTGTACACCCTGATCCAGGGTCCGAGCCTGCGGCGGATCGCGGAACGACTCGACCTCATCCCCCGGGACACCACCCGCGAGATCCAGGTCGATGCCGCGCCACTGGACGTACTGGGTGCCGAACTGCTCACCATGACGGTGATGCCGGGCTCGCGGCTGCACAACGTGACGGTGCTGGAGTTACGGCTGCCCGACCCCAGCGTCATCACGCTCATCATCCGGGCGGGTCAGTCGTTCGTCCCGGAACCCCTCACCCGACTGGAGATCGGCGACGAGCTCTTGATCGTGACCACCACCGCGACGAGGGAGCTGGCCGAACGGCGGCTGCGCGCGGTCAGCCGACGAGGCAACCTCGCATACTGGTTCGACGAGTACGGCGACCCAGGCTAAAACTTTCGCCGGAATTGCATTCCACGCGGACTCTTCTCGGATTTCCGCGCGTGGAATGCAATTCCGGCGCTAGGGGCGCGGGCACGTTGGGAACGCGAACCTGATCGGCAGCGCATGCCCGACGACTCCGATGCCGGCGCCCAGAATCGGCCAGATCGGCCAGAAGTACCAGGCGCCGGCCGACAGTCCGACAACCAGCCAGACGGCGAGCACGATGGCGACCATGGCCAGATAGGCCGCCAGGTGGATCTGGACACTGCGGCGGGCGGCGGCGCGGCGGGCGGCGTGCCGCCTCGGATCGTTGCGCCGCAACTGGGCGAGCGGCAGGTCCGACGTGAGTGGGCGCAGCTCAGGGGTGGTCTGCGCGCTGAACGCGGTCTGCAGACGACGCTCGTATTCGTGCATGTCCAGATAGCCCTGCGCCAACGCCTGGCCGAGCAGCGCTGCGGTGGCTTCCCGGTCGCGATCGCCGGCGCGGAGGGCGGGGGTGACGGGAGTGGTCATGCTTCCTCCTGAACTTGACAGTGACTAGTTCGACTATGCCGCTGAAACTAGCCACTGTCAAGATCTAGTTGGCGGCCGTCGACTCTGCTCTCCCCGCAGACTCGACGCGAGGAACTCAGCGCGCGGCGAACTCCCGCAGCGCCTCGACCTGAACAGGATCCAGGGACGGCCGCACCGCCTCGCGCGCCGCGGCGACGTCGGCCGCGGTGACGTCGGCGGCGTCGATCGAGCGCCGCATCGCCGTCAGCGCGGCCTCCCGCAGCAGCGCCACGCAATCGGCGGCGCTGTAGCCGTCCAGGTCGCCCGCCAGCGTCTCGAGGTCGACGTCGGCGGCCAGCGGAACGGACTTGCCTGCCGTGCGCAGAATCTGGGTGCGGGCCTCGGCGTCGGGCGGTTCCACGAACACCAACTTCTCCAGCCGCCCCGGCCGCAGCAACGCCGGGTCGATCAGGTCGGGGCGGTTCGTCGCGCCAAGCACGACAACGTCATTCAGCGGTTCGATGCCGTCGAGCTCGGTCAGCAGCGCGGCCACCACGCGGTCCGTCACGCCTGAGTCGAAGCTCTGACCGCGACGGGGAGCCAGCGCGTCGATCTCGTCGAGGAACACCAGCGACGGCGCGGAATCACGGGCGCGGCGGAACAACTCGCGCACCGCCTTCTCCGACGAGCCAACCCATTTGTCCATCAGCTCGGCACCTTTCACGGCGTGCACGCTGAGCCGGCCCGAGCTGGCGAGTGCCCGGACCACGAACGTCTTGCCGCATCCGGGAGGTCCGTAAAGCAGCACCCCACGAGGCGGCTGCACACCGAGGCGCTGGAACGTCTCGGGATGCTGCAGCGGCCACAGCACCGCTTCGGTGAGTGCCTGCTTGGTGTCGACCATGTCCCCGACGTCGTCGAGCGTGATCGACCCGACCGACACCTCTTCGGTCGCCGACCGCGACAGCGGGCGGATGACGCCGAGCGCGCCGGTCAGATCCTCCTGTTGCAACGCCGGTGCCTCACCGTTCTCGCTGGCCCGTGCCGCTGCCCGCAGCGCGGCCTCGCGCACCAAAGCCGCCAGGTCGGCTACCACGAATCCCGGTGTTCGTTCTGCGATTTCGTCGAGAGTGAGCTCCCCGGCGGGAACGCCGCGGAGCAGCACCTCGAGCAACTGCCTGCGCACCGTGCCGTCGGGCAGGCTGAGACCGAGCTCGCGGTCGCACAGATCCGGTGCGCGCAGTCGAGGATCGACGTTGTCCGGAACCGCCGAGGTCGCGACGAACGCGACACCTTTGGTCGAGATCGCCGAACGCAGCTCGGTGAGGATCAGGGTGGCCACCGGATCGGCGGGTACCGGCAGCAGGGCGTCGACGTCGGTGACCAGCAGCACGCCGCCGCCGTCGCGCACGGTCGCCACGGCCGAGGACACGTTGTTCAGCCGGTCCTCGGCGCGAAGCGACCCGACCTCCGGACCGTCGAGTTCGACCAACCGCCTGCCTGCGCAGACCGTCCGCACCATGGTGGCCTTGCCGACACCGGCCGGGCCCGACACCAGAACTCCGAGATTGGCTTTGGCGCCCAGCTTTTCGAGCAACTCGGGCTCGTCGAGTGCGAGCTTGAGCCACTCCGTCAGTCGGCCGGCCGCGGCGTGGGAACCCTTGAGGTCGTCGAAGCCGATGGCCGGCGCGCTGGACTGCTGGGTGACGACGTGCTGGCCGGTGCCGTCCGACGGCGAGTGGCCGACGCCGGCCCGCGTGTCTGAGTCTTTCAAGCCCCAACTGACCAGCGAATTGGGTTGCACGCTCACGGGTCCGGACGGATCCACACCTGTGACGGTCAGCAACTCGGAGGTCCAGGTGATGCCGACCGACGACGCCAGCGCGGCGCTGGCCGCCGAGGTCGAGGTGCCCGGCCCGAGGTCGCGGGGCAGCAGCGACACGGTGTCCCCGACCGTCATCACCTTGCCCAGCAGCGCCTGACGCAAGGTGGCTGCGGCGATCGACTGCGTGGCCAGTTTGGAGCCGCTCAATGTCACGGAGCGGGCGCCGTACACAGTGACGGGCGCGACGAGCACCGAGGTGTCCTCACGCAGGCCCGCATTCGACAGGGTCACGTCGTCGAGCAGCGCGGTGCCCGTCGGTGTTCCGGAAGGCGCGATGCCGACCACGGCGGCCGTGCTGCGCGCACCCGTCAACGACACCGCATCCCATTCCCGGATGCCGAGCGCGGCAATGACTTCCGGATGGAGTCGGACCACGCCGCGCCGGTTGTCCAGCGCGGAGGTGTTCAGCCGCGCGGTGAGCGTGAGGTGCGCGCCGTGGGGCGGGCGGGCAGCCTGAGAACTTCCCGGATCGAGTTCGGACACGTCAGCCCCTCGGTGGCCTTCGCAGACCGAGTCGCATCATCGACCGGCGATGCGGATGGGCCCGACGGAACGCCCGCCGCGCGGCGCGCTGTTGTCGCGGTTTGTCATCCCACACCTCCGGGTGTGCCGCCAGGAAGCGCCGGGTGCGGATGGCGAACGGGATGTGGATGACGTAGGCCACGATGACAACCAGGATCACGAGGTAGCCGTAGAGGATCGAGGCGGCCACGCCGATGGCCAGCAGCGCCAGCAGCGGCGCGACCAGGTTGGGGGCCACCGAGAAGGTGTGGATCTTGCGCATCGGCAGGGTGCTCACTGCCAACAGCGAGACGCCGACCATCCAGATCACGACGGCAGGCTCCGATGTCCACCAGCCGTCGCCGAACTGCATCTTGGCGGCCAGCGGCCCGATCGCCCCGATCGCTCCCGCGGGAGCAGGCATACCGACGAAGTACTTCTTCTCGTAGTCGGGCTGTTCGACGCTGAGCATTGCGTTGAAACGCGCCAGCCGCAGCACGATGCACACCGCGTAGAGCAGCACCACGATCCAGCCGATCCGTGACGTGGACAGCAGGGTGCCGTAGACGATGAAAGCCGGTGCGACACCGAAGTTCACCGCATCGGCGAGTGAGTCGATCTCCTCGCCCATCCGTGATGTCGCGCCCAGCGCACGGGCGAGTCGCCCGTCGAGGGCGTCGAGGATGGCCGCGATCGCCAGGAACGCCATCGCCTCGGTCGGCCGGTTGTCGAGCGCGAATTTGACCGCGCTCAGCCCCAGGCAGATCGCGGCCACCGTCATCGCGCTCGGCAGGATGCGAACGCTCATGACGGGCGCCTTGATCCGTCGCCTGCGGGGCGTGATCATCGCAGTTCGGCCAGCACGGTCTCGCCGGCCAGAGCCCGCTGCCCGACCTCGACGAGGATGTGGGACCCCGAAGGCAGGTAGGTGTCCAGTCGCGAGCCGTACCGGATCAGGCCGTAGGTGTCGCCGATGGTGACCTTGTCGCCGGGTTTGAGGTTGCACACGATCCGGCGGGCGAGCAGGCCCGCGATCTGCACCGCGGCGACCTCGGCGCCCCCGGAAGTGCGGATGAGGACGCTGTTGCGCTCGTTGTCCGCGCTGGCGGCGGCCAGGTCGGCGGAGACGAACAGCCCCGGGCGGTGGGCGACGGCAACGACTTCACCAGAGATCGGTGCCCGTTGCACATGGGCGTCCAGCAGTGACAGGAAGATGCTGATACGCGGCAACGGCGTTGCGGGAAGGCCGAGTTCGCCCGGCGGCAGCTCCTCGTCGACCAGGCAGACGAGCCCGTCGGCCGGGGCGACGACAAGACCCGGCCGGGTCGGTGGCGTCCGCGGCGGGTGCCGGAAGAACGCGGCGTTGGCGGCCGCGGAGGCGAGCCCGGCACGGCGCAGCCAGCGATTCCGTCGTCCCGCCAGAGCGACCGCCAGGCTCACGCCGACGAACGGCACGCCTTCGGGGTGCATCGGGGGAACCGAAGAACGGACCAGGGCTGCCAGCCGCGCTGGGCCTGTCTTGAGGTCGGGGCGTCTGGCCATCGTGCAGCGATTCTACGGTGAGGCCGACGAGCGCTTGCGCGAGGAGCAGACGATGCCCCTAGCGCAGGTCCCACACCTGCACACGCTCGCCCGCAGCCACCTCTCCGGTGTCCTCGTCGAGTTCCAGCAGGCAGTTCGCTGACGCAAGCCATCGCAGATGGTGCGATGCGGGCGGGCCGTAGCTGGTGACCGTGGCAGTGGGTGCGTCCGTGTCCAGGACGCCGCGGCGGAACTGTCGTTTCCCTCGGGGCGAGGTCAGGTCCTCGGTCAGCACGGCGGTGCGCCGCGGCCGTTCGGGGTTCGGCAGCCCCATCGCGGCACGTAGCGCCGGGCGGATGAACACCTCGAACGACACCAGCGCGCTGACCGGGTTGCCCGGCAGCGTGACGATCGGCGTGCCGTCGACCGTTCCCGCGCCCTGCGGCATTCCCGGCTGCATCGCGACCTTGACGAACTCGACGGCGCCCGTCAGGGCGTCCTTGACCACCTCGTAGGCGCCGGCGCTGACACCGCCGGTCGTGATGATCAGGTCCGCGTCGCCGGTATGCCGGCGTAGCGCATCGCGGAACGTGTCGACGTCGTCCCCCGTCATGGGCGATGCCACCACGGCGCCTCCGGCGTCGCGGACCGCGGCCGCCAGCATCACGGCATTGGACTCGTAGATCTGACCCGGCTGTAGGGGGGTGCCCGGTGCCACCAGCTCGGTCCCGGTCGACATCACCAGCACCCGCTGGCGCGGAACCACCGTCAGCTCGCTCAACCCGAGCGCGGCCGCCAGCCCCAACGCCGCAGGAGTGACCACCTGGCCGGCTCGCAGAACCGTGGTGCCCGCGGTGACGTCCTCTCCCGCGCGCCGGATGTGCTGGCCCGGGCGGGCGCTTGCCCGGATCGTGACGGTGTCGACCGCGCCGTCGGTGGCCTCCACGGGCACCACCGTCGTCGCACCCGAGGGCAGTGGTGCGCCGGTCATGATCCGGTGCGCGGTGCCGGCGGTGATCGTCGGGATGTCGGTGCGCCCTGCCGGAATGTCCTCGGTGACGGGCAGTCGCACCGGGGTGTCGTCGGTCGCAGTCGCGATGTCGTCGGCGATGACGGCGTATCCGTCCATCGCCGAGTTGTCGAAGCCGGGCAGCGACAAGGGGGCGACCACGTCGGCGGCGAGAACCAGGCCCAGCGCCTCGGCGACCGGCATTCGCACCGGCCGGCGCACCGTGATCAGGCCTGCGACGACCCGCCGGTGCTCATCGACGGAGCGCATCACACTCCGAACTTCACGCCGGTCAGCTCCTCGGACACCGTCCACAACCGCCGTTGCACAGCGACGTCATGCGACTTGCTGTTGGACTGCACCACCTTCGGGTGGCCGCGCTGCTCACCGAACCCGTCCGGTCCGTAGTACTGCCCACCGCGCACTGCCGGGTCGGTGGCTGCCCGCAGCGTGGGCAGCGCGCCCATGTCGGCGTCCTGGGCGACCAGGTTCCACACCAGCTCGACGGGCTTACGGACGAGGCCCGGCAGGTTGCGGGTGAGCTCGGTGTTCGAGCTGCCGGGATGGGCGGCCACCGCGATGGTCGGGGCGGCCGCGGCCGCGAGCCTCCGGTTGAGCTCATAGGTGAACAGCAGGTTCGCCAGCTTGGCCTGCCCGTAGGCCCGAAGCCGGTTGTAGCTGCGTTCCGATTGCAGATCCGTCGAAATTGATCGACCCGGCGCGGTGGCCGTTGCTGCTGATCGTCACGACGCGGGAGCCCTCGACCTGCAGCATGTTGTCCAGCACCTGCCCGGTGAGCGCGAAGTGGCCGAGGTGGTTGGTGCCGAACTGCAGCTCGAACCCGTCCGCAGTGGTGGCTCTTGGGTGTCGTCATCACGCCGGCGTTGTTGATCAGCAGGTCGATCCGCGGGTAGGCCGCGCGCAGGTCGGCCGCAGCGGCGGCGATGCTGTCCAGCGACGTCAGGTCCAGCTCCTGCAGCGTGACGTCGGCGTGCGGGGTTGCGGCGCTGATCCGGTCGGCGGCGGCCCTGCCCTTGTCCAGGTTGCGCACCGCGAGCACGACGTGGGCACCTCTTCCTGCCAGTACGGCAGCGGCTTCGTAGCCGATACCGGTGTTCGATCCGGTGATCACGGCCACCCGGCCGGATTGATCGGGCACGTCGGCGGCTGACCATCTGGCACTCATGGGTTCAACATACTGAGGAGATGAACGTGGTTGAACCGGCCCGTCGGCCGAGCAGCAAGGCGCCGCTTGTCTGGGCGATCGGGGCGGCCATCCCGTGGCTGTTCGTGGTGGTGGCGCAGGCGGTGTGGTTCGTCATGGACGGACGGTTCGGGTGGCTGCATGCGCTCCTCGCGGTCGGCACCGTGCTCGGCATCGTCGTCTTCGTGGTGGTGGGTCCGATGTGGCGGTACCGCGTGCATCGGTGGGACGTCGACCCCACCGCGGTGTACACCCGGTCGGGCTGGCTGGTTCAGGAGCGACGGATCGCCCCGATTTCGCGGGTGCAGACCGTGGACACCTACCGCGGCCCACTGGACCGGGTGTTCGGGTTGGCCAACGTGACGGTGACGACGGCGTCGTCGGCCGGCGCGGTGCGGATCGTCGCCCTGGACGCCGACATCGCCGACCGGGTGGTCGCGCAACTGACGGACATCGCCGCTCTGGGCGCCGAGGACGCCACATGACCGGGTCGCTCGAGCCGGACTGGCACCGCCTGAGCCCTCGGATGCTGCTCGTGCATCCAGTACACGAAGTGATACGCCAGATTCCGGTGCTGATCGGGTCACTGGTGCTCGGGTCGGCGACCGGCAACCCGGTGTGGACGCTGATCGGACTCGGCCTCGTCGTCGGGTACGGGTTGGCGCGGTGGTTCACTACGACATATCGCATCGGGTCCGACGAGGTGCAGCTGCGCACCGGGGTGCTGCAGCGCAAGGTACTTTCGGTGCCGCGCAACAGGATTCGTTCGGTATCCACGGATGCGCGGTTGTTGCACCGGTTGCTGGGCCTGACGGTGCTGACGGTGAGCACCGGGCAGGAGGCCGCGGGGGACACGTCCTTCGCGCTCGACGCGATGCCCGCCCGTGAGGTGCCTGGACTGCGGGCCGTCCTGTTGACCGACTCGCTGACGCAGGCCGGTGTCGACCAGGAACGCGCACTTGCGCCGGGCCGGGTGCTCGCTCGCTGGCAGCCGTCGTGGCTGCGCTACAGCCCGTTGACCTTCACCGGGCTGCTGATGATCGCCGCGGCACTCGGCGTGGCCTACCAGGCCGGAGTGCTTGCCGCCCTTCGGGATTCTCGCCTTGTCCGGGTGGCTGTGGGTGCCGCGGAGAACGTGGGCGTGCTGGGCAGCGTCGTGTCGGTGTGGTGGTGGTGCTGGCCGCATCGGTGACGCTGTCGGTGTTGCAGTCGCTGCTGACCTACGCCAACCTGCAGCTCCGCCGCGACGCCGACGTCCTGCATCTGTCGCACGGTCTGCTGCGGATGCGTGAGCACACCTTCGACATGCGCCGGCTGCGGGGCGGGACGCTGCGGGAACCGCTGCTGGTGCGGATGTTCGGCGGCGCGCGTCTGGACGCCGTGATGACCGGCGTCGCCGGGGCGGGGGAGGCGTCGCAGCTGCTCCCGCCGTGCCCACGGACCACCGCTGAAGCGGTGCTGACCGACCTGATCGCCCAGCCCGACGCGGTCACCGGCGCGATGACGCCGCACGGATCGGTGGCGACCCGTCGGCGCTGGACCAGGGCGATGACGCTGCCTGCCGGGTGCGCCGTGGGCTTGGCGGTCACCGCCGCCGACGGTGTCCCGACATGGGTGTGGCCTGCACTGACAGCGCTGACCCTGTTCAGCGTCTTTCTCGCCGTCGACCGGTCCCGGTCGTTGGGACATCGGGTGGGCGGCGGCTGGCTGGTGGCCCGGGCGGGGAGCCTGCAGCGGCGCCGCGACTGTGTAGCCGCCGAGGGCATCGTCGGCTGGACGGTGCGCCAGACGCTGATGCAGCGCAGGGCGGGGGTGGCCACGGTGATCGCCGCGACCGCGGCAGGGGTCAAGCGCTACCAGGTCGTCGACGTGCCCGTCGACCTCGCCTGGTCGATTGCGGCGACGACGTCACCCTGGGTGGGGGCGAGTTCTTGGGTGCGAAGCTAGCTCGGCCCGAGTTGCGGACCAACGGCGGCCGTTTACTGTCGCACCATGGCGATCGGTGGAGTGCTCTTCGACATCGATGGCGTGCTGGTGACCTCATGGAAGCCGATTCCCGGGGCGGCGGAGGCGCTGCGGACGTTGGCCGACAACCAGGTCGCCGGCGCGTACCTCACCAATACGACCACCCGCACCCGCGCGCAGATCGCCGAACTGCTGACCGGTGCGGGCATGAACGTCCGCGCCGACGAGGTGATCACCGCGGCGGTGCTGACCGCCGACTACGTCCGCAGCCGCTACCCGGATGCCCGGTGCTTCCTGGTCAACAGTGGGCAGATCGGCGAGGACATGCCGGGCATCGACATCGTGTACTCCAGTGAGGTCACCGGACCGCGCGCGCCGGAGACCCCCGACGTGGTGCTGCTCGGCGGCGCCGGACCCGAGTACAGCCACCTGACGTTGTCCTGGGTCTACGACTGGATGGCTCAAGGGGTTCCCGTGGTCGCGATGCACCGCAGCACCGCGTGGACCACCGCCGACGGTTTGCGCATCGACACCGGCATGTACCTGATCGGGATGGAGGAGACCTCCGGGCGCAAGGTCACGGCCGTCGGCAAGCCGGCACCCGAGGGCTTCCTGTCGGCGGCCGCGCGACTCGGGGTGGACCCCGACGAGATGTACATGGTCGGCGACGACCTCAACAACGACGTGCTCGCCGCTCAGGTGGTCGGCATGACCGGGGTGCTGGTGCGGACCGGCAAGTTCCGTCAGGACACGTTGGATCGTTGGGCCGCAGACGAATTCGCCATGCAGCCCAATCACATCATCGATTCGGTGGCCGATCTGCCGGAGCTGCTCGGCCTGTAGTGGCTTCGCGTTCAGGCCGGCACCCGTTGCCAGAGGTCATTGAACGCAATGGAATCGAAGAACGCCGAGGCCTCGATGATCGTGCCGTCACGCAGGGTGAGGAACCAGGCGTAGGTATTGCGGTAGGGCACGCCGTCGCGCGCTGTTCCTTGCGCGTCGAAGAACACCACCACGGTGTCACCGTCAGCGTAGATGTCGCGGATCGTCGGGATCAGCCGCGCCGACATCCGGGCGTTGAACGGACCGATGACGTTGGCCAGGAAGTCCTCCTTGCCGACGTACACCCGGGACGCGACCGATTTCCCCACGATCTCCCAACGCACGTCGTCGGCCAACGCGTCATAGGGGCTGCCCGTGCCGGCGCTCCATGCGTCGAATCCGGTCTGGACCGTCGCAAGATTGCGGACTTCGATCTCGTCATAGGGCTCTGCAATTGCGGTTCCCTTGGAAAGGGTTGCCAGGAGTCCGAGCGCGACGGCAAGCGCGGTCGCCAGGACGCGGGTAGCGCGCAGTTTCGATGGTTTCACAGGTGATCCCGGGTCTCAGTCGTAGACGATCACCGCGCGCCCGAGGACATCACCGCGGGCGATCGCATCGAGTGTTTCGTTGACGTCTTCCCAGCGCACCCGCGTGACGGAGTGCTTGATCTGCCCCGCCTCGGCCAGCGCAAGAACCTCGGTCAGGTCGTTGTAGTTACCCCAGAACGAACCGAAGTAGGTGTACTCCCGAGACACCAGAGGAAAGAGCGGAATGTCGATCCGGTTGCCGATCAACCCGACCGAGGCCACCGCGCCTTCGGCGGCCAGCAGGGAGAACGCCAGGCGGATGGAGTCCGTCGAGCCGGCGCACTCGATGACCGCGTCCAATTCGGCTCGTCCGGTAAGGGAATCGAGTTCGGCGCGGACCGCCTCGGAATCCTTGTCGCGGACGTTGATCACATGGTCGGCACCGTTGTCCTTGGCGATCTTCAGCTTCTCGTCGCTGCGCGCGAACGCGACCACCTGCGCTCCGCCGCCGAGCAGTTTGGCGTATTGGGTGGCGTAGCTGCCCAGCCCGCCGACACCCGAGACGGCTATCGTGCGACCAGGCCCGAGATGTCCGGCCGCCTGCAGCTTCTTCAGCCCACGGTAAGGCGTCAGGCCCGCATCGGTCAGCGGCGCGAGGTTGTCGGGGGTCAGCTCGCCGCGGCCAGGCATCTTGATCAGGTAGCGGTAGTTGACCGGCAGGTACTCCTGGTAACCGCCGTGGCGCCCGAAGCCGGCCCACACACCGTGTGCGCACAATTGCTCGTTGCCTTCGTGGCACTGCCGGCAGGCGCCGTCGCCCCAGCTGCCGAAGACGACCACCTGGTCGCCCTCCGACAGGCCGGCGGACTTCGGCACCGCGGAGCCGATGCCGTCGACCCATCCCGCGACCTCATGCCCGGGCGTGATCGGGAAGTCCATCGACAGCCCGCTGTCGAAGTAGCCGTCGATCAACTGGAAGTCGGTGCGGCACATGCCCGCCCCACCGACTCGAATCAATACCTCCTCGGGCCCGGGATCGGGTACGTCGATCTCCTCCAGGCGCAAGGGCTGTTTGTAGCCATACATGCGGGCGGCGCGCATCTTCATTTCGAACTCCTCTGTCTCGCCATGTAAGAGGAATCCTCGGCTGGCGATAGGGGTGTTCGCATCGGCCACTGGACAGTCCGATTGTGGACTACCTGGTTTCGCGATCGGGCAACGCACTCTCGAGCTGACTGCGTGAGCGGATGCCGAGCTTCGTGAACACCTTCCCGAGGTGGTACTTGACCGTGCGGGCGCTGATGAACAGGCGCGCTCCGATCTCGGGATTGGACAACCCTTCTCGCGCGAGACGGGCGACCTGGGCTTCCTGAGCGGTCAGTTCTGCCACCTCCGTCGGTGCGTGTCGGCATCGCGCCTTCTCGCCGGTCGCCAGCAATTCGCGCCTGGCCCGCTCGGCGAAGGCAGCCATGCCGATCGATTCGAACAGATCGTGGGCCGCCCGCAGTTGGGCGCGTGCGTCGACCCGACGTCGTTGTCGCCGCAGCCATTCGCCGTACACAAGCTGGGTGCGGCCGAGGTCGGGCCGCAGGCCCGCCCTGCCGAAACGTTCGAGAGCCTCGAGGTAGAGGTGCTCGGCGGCCTCTCCTTCGCTCACCAGCGCCCGTGACCGCGCCTCGACACCAAGGCTCCAGTCGGTGCCGCTCGGCGTGGTGGTCTCCGCCAAGCGGTCGAGAGCGGCCGACGCGGCGGTTGGGTCGCCGAGTCGTGCAGCGGCCTCCACCAATTCGGTGAGGGACCACCACGACGCCCCGCCGTCACCGCGGTAGGACGAGGCGTCGACAGCGGCGTCCCGCGCAGCCCGGTAGTCACAGCGGGAGTTGGCGGCAACGGCCTCCGCCCAAGCAATCACCGTGAGGCCGTGACCCTCGCCGCGTCGTTCCGCGTCGCGCCGCGCGTCGTGGCTGAGCGCAGCCAGTTCGGTATGCGCACCCCGCCACGCCGCCAGCGCGATCGCAGAGTAAGGGGTCAAGTTCTTGCCCATCGCCTCGATGACGGCAGACATCTCCTCGGTTGTGTGGGCCGCTTCGTCGAACTCACCGGTGAACAACAGGTGCACGAAGCTGCAACTCAACGCCAGGGGAAGATGGCTGACGGCACCGGCATCACGGACGAGCTGGACATACCGTGTGGCCAGCGATTCGTGCCGGTCGATGTCCCAGATGCGCGCAGCTGCGAAGCACGCCAACAGCATCCAGCGACATTCCTGATCCGTGGTCAATCCCCGGCCGTAGACCCGCAGTGCTTCGGCGAGGACGGGCCAGCCTGCGTCGAAACCTTCGCTGTACTGAGTGGCGATTCCCTCGAGCAGTAGATCTGTAGCCTGCGGTGCGCTGAGGTCACGCGTCGCTGCGCTGGCGGCCTGTGCCACCTCCACCACGCCACCGTCGACCGCCAACCGACCCGCGAACTTCGCGGCGATGAGTGCGTCGAGGTACGTCTCGCGCGCCAGCGCCGCGTCGACGGTCTCGAAGCGGCGTGCCGCACTCAGGAGCAGTGGTGCGGCGTCGTTGCCGTGGCTGCTGATCCAGGCGAGTTGAGCGCGGACCAGATCGGCATGAGCCTGTTGCAGGTCGCTGAGCGGTGCTGCGTCGGCCACCGCCAGCAGATCCAGTGCGCGATCCAACTGACCCGACTGGGCCATAGCTGACGCTGCGGCGATGGCCCGGTCGCAGCGGCGGGTCGGATCGAGGGTCAACATGGCGGCGCGCTCGAGGAAAGCGGCCGCGGCGGAGACCCCGCCTCGAGCCTGGACCCGGCTCGCCGAGCGCTCCAGCTCGTCGGCCACCCGCTCGTCGGGGCCGACGGCGGCGTGGCTCAGGTGCCAGGCGCGGGAATCCGGATCGACGCCGACGTCCGTCACCGCGGCGAGTGCGCCGTGGATGCGGCGCCGGTCGGACAGCGGAACGCATCGATAGGCGGTCGACCGGATGAGCGGGTGACGGAACTGCACGCGCGTACCAATCTCAACGAGCCCGGCATCGATCGCGGGTTCCGCGGCACCCGCATCGAGCTCGAGCACCCCGGCCGCCGACCAGAAAAGGGACGGGTCGCCCGCGGGTTCTGCTGCGGCCAAAGCCAGCAGCAGGCGCGTCTGCGGGGGCAGCGCTTCGATCTGACGCCGGAATGTCCCCTCCAGGGTGTGGGTCAGCGCGGCGACCGGTAGGCCGAATCCGCCGGCCAGATCCGCCGGTGTAAGAGCTCGCGGTAACTCCAACAGTGCCAACGGGTTTCCGCGCGCCTCGGCGATGATCTGGTCTCGGATGCGAGCGTCCAATGGGCCCCCCAGAACGGCGGACAACAACGTTCGTGAGTCCTCGTCACGAAGACCGCCGACGTGCAGCACCGGCAGGCCGGTCAGCTCCGCGCCGACGATCCGGGTCGCGAACACCATGCCGACGCACTCTGCGACGAGCCGCCGGGCGACGAACGCGAGCACCCGGGCCGAGGCGCGGTCCAGCCACTGCTGGTCGTCGACAAGGAGCAGCAACGGCCGACTCTCGGCAACCTCGGACAGCAGACCGAGCACCGACAGCCCGATCAGGAAGGGGTCAGGCGGCGGGCCTTCGCGTTCTCCGAAGGCGGTCAGCAGGGCGTCGCGCTGCGGGACCGGTATGCCGTCCAGCTGGTCTGACATCGCGACGCAGATCTGGTGCAGTGCCGCGAAGGCAAGCTCCATCTCGGATTCGACACCGGCGATGCGGATCAGGCGACAGCCAATGGACCCAGCTGACGCGCGTCGGGCGACCTCGTCGAGCAGCGCGGTCTTGCCGATGCCTGCTTCTCCATGCACGACCGACGACTTGACTGTGACCTGCGTGGAGGACGGCGACGAGTTCGTCGAGGGCGGCGCATTCCTCGTGCCGGCCGACGAGTGCCGCAACCGTCCTCGATGCCGGCGGAGGTTCTCTCAGCTGCACCGATAAAACGTATCGCCAGGTTCGGCGACACGCTAGACCTCGCGATGGCGACGCCACCGAGCCGCGCGGCGATGAGTTGGATCGTTGAGCCACAGAGGATTTGGTCAAGTGGGTGAATCGCGTACCGTCGTGATATGGCCACCGACGCGCACCGGTCCCGTCCGCCGCGGTTTGGTTTGACCGTCGGCGTGGTGCGCACCGGTGAGCAGTCGCGCCTGTTCGCTCAGACGGTGGAGGCGGCCGGTGTGGACGTACTCACCTTCGCCGACCATCTCGTGCCGTCGGCCGCGCCGTTCAGCGGGGCGACCGCCGCGGCGATGGCGACGAGCCGGCTCCACGTCGGGACGTTGGTGCTCAACAACGATTTCCGCCACCCGGTCGACACCGCCCGCGAGACGTCAGGTATCGCCGCACTATCCAACGGCCGATTCGAGCTGGGCATCGGCGCGGGCCACATGAAGTCCGAATACGACGCCGCGGGAATCCCTTTCGACGGAGGTGGGACACGGGTGTCACGGCTCGTCGAGGCGGCCGGCCTGATTCGCGCCCTGCTCGACGGGGACGCGGTCGATGTCGACGGAGCTTACTATCGGATGCATGCCGATGCGGGGTCACTCGTGGCACCGCCGGCGCACCGGGTGCCGATGCTCATCGGTGGCAACGGCACCCGGGTTCTGCAGCTGGCCGGACGGATCGCCGACATCGTCGGGCTGGCGGGGTTGTCTCACGACCGCGACGCCACCCGGGTGCGGTTGACGCACTTCGATGAGGACGGCCTGGCCGACCGGATCGGCGTGGTGCGTGATGCCGCGGGGGAGCGATTCGAGCGGATCGAGTTGAACGCGTTGATCCAGGCCGTGGTCGTCACCGACGACCGGCAGGCCGCTGCCGACGAGCTGGCGGCGACGTTCGGTGTCGCCGCTGAACACCTGCTCACCTCGCCGTTCGTCCTCATCGGCACCCACGAACAGATGGCCGAGTCCCTGGTGGACCGCCAGCAGAGATTCGGGGTCGGCTACTGGACTGTTTTCGACGAGTTGCCCGGGCGGCCGTCGGCGCTGCCCGACATCGCGAAGGTGATCGCGCTGCTGCGGTGACGCGGCCGCGATGATTTGCGCCGCCCGCTCCGGTCTACCCAGATATGACTCAGAAGCTGATCGTGAAAACCACTGTCGATGCCCCCGCCGAGAAGGTGTTCGATGTGCTGGCCGATCCGACGACCCACCAGGCCATCGACGGCACGGGCTGGGTGCGGGAATCAGTGGACGGCATACCGCTGACCGAGACGGGGCAGATCTTCCGGGTCGGGATGTATCACGACAACCACCCCAACAAGAACTACGAGATGGCCAACCGCGTCGAGGTTTTCGACCGACCGCGCGCGATCGCGTGGCAGCCGGGATCGGAAGCCCGGCACAATCCCGGCCGCGAGGATTCCGATGACGACACCGTGGAGTACGGCGGCTGGATCTGGCGGTATGACCTCGATCCGGGCGACGCCGACCACACCGAGGTCACGCTGACCTATGACTGGTCGGCGGTGCCGGAGCAACTCAGCAATGAAATCCAGTTCCCACCGTTTCCCGTTGCGCACCTGGAGAACTCGCTGGCGAATCTGGCCAGACTGGCTACCGAGGTGCACACCGCTAGAGAATCGGGCGCGCCCACGCACCCTGACGGTTGATCCGCGCGCCCGATTCGCACGGGGGCCGAGGTCACGCAGTGAGGCCGCGGGCCGCCTCGATCCGGGCCTTGAGCTGATCGCTCGTCGCGGCGGCGATGGGTGGGCCGCCGCAGATCCGTCGCAGCTCGTTGTGGATCCAGCCGTGCGGCTTCCCGATGCGGTGATGGGCCACTGAAACCAGGGTGTTGAGCTCTTTACGCAGCTCGCGAAGCTGGCCATGCGTCGACGGCCGCGGCGCCACACCGTTGACCGTCCGCTTGGTCAGTTGCTCTTCTTGCCTGCGCCGCAACAGGTCTCGCATCTGAGTGGTATCCAGCAGGCCCGGGATGCCGAGGTAGTCGGCTTCCTCGTCGCTGCCCGCGGGTGTCGCGGTGCCGAACGACGAACCGTCGAAGATCACCTGATCGAGTTCGGCGTCGGCGCCCAGGTACTCGATCCCGGTGTCCTTGTCGTCGGGTTCGTCACGCTTCTGCTCGGCCAGTTCGGCGTCGAGGGGATCCTCGAGCATCTCCCGGTGCGGCTTGCCGAGGATGTGGTTGCGCTGGGCCTCCATCTCACTGGCCAGCAGCAACAGGTTGGGCACCGAGGGCAGGAAGATGCTGGCCGTCTCGCCCGGCCGGCGGGATCGCACGAACCGGCCGATCGCCTGGGCGAAGAACAGCGGCGTCGATGCGCTGGTGGCGTAGACCCCGACGGCCAGCCGCGGCACGTCCACACCCTCGGACACCATGCGCACCGCCACCAGCCAGCGCGAGGTGCCCGCGGCGAACGCGGAGATGCGGTCCGAGGAGCCCTTGTCGTCGGAGAGCACGACGGTGGGCATCTCGCCGGTGATCGTGCGCAACAGGTCGGCGTACGCGCGGGCGGCGGTCTGGTCGGAGGCGATGATCATGCCGCCGGCGTCGGGGACGTGGTCGCGAAGGCCGCGCAGCCGGGTGTCGGCCGCGGCGATCACGGCGGGCATCCACTGCCCGGCCGGGTTGAGCGCGGTCTTCCAGGCCCGGGCCGTCTGCTCAGCGGTCAGGGGTTCGCCGAGGCGGGCGGCGTGTTCCTCGCCCGCGCTGTCACGCCAGCGCGCCTCGCCCGAATAGGCCATGAACATCACCGGCCGGACGACGCCGTCGGCGAGCGCGTCGGAGTAGCCGTAGGTGTGGTCGGCCCTCGAGTGCTTCAGGCCCGCATCGTCCGCTTCGTAGGTGACGAACGGGATCGCGCTGTCGTCGCTGCGGAACGGCGTACCGGTGAGCGCGAGCCGTCGGGTGGCGTCGTCGAACGCCTCGCGGATGGCCTCGCCCCAGCTCTTCGCGTCGCCGCCGTGGTGGATCTCGTCGAAAACGACCAGCGTCTTGCGGTTTTCGGTGCGCACCCGGTGTCGGGTGGGATGGCTGGCGACCTGGGCGTAGGTGACGACGACGCCGTGGTACTCCGACGACGTCTGGGAGTTGGAGTTGGAGAACTTGGGGTCCAGCGCGATGCCGAGCCGTGCGGCGGCCTCGGCCCACTGGATCTTGAGGTGCTCGGTGGGGACGACGACCGTGACGGTCTCGATGGTGCCTTCGGCGAGCAGCTCGGCGACGATGCGCAGGGCAAAGGTGGTCTTACCGGAGCCGGGGGTAGCGACAGCGAGAAAATCGCGAGGAGCAGCAGATAGGTACTTCACCAGCGCCCGTCGCTGCCAGCCCCGTAACGCCTGGGTGCTGGGCGCTTCGTCAGCCCGCACCCGAAGACTCCTCCTCAACGTCGTGCCGTCTTCGACGGCGTGACCGGAAGGCAGTCTAGGGCAGGCGGTTCCGCGATCGCACTTCTGACGGCGTGTCCGGGCCGCGTGTCTGCTGGAGGCGCGCGCCCACCGAGCCGAGGGTTCCCGCCGACCCGATGGGTGCAGGAGTGGCAGCAAACCCGCTGTGCTGGCAGTTCCGGTGTGAAAGGCTGTGCCCCAATCAGTCGCCCTCGTGGGCCGATCGGGAGAACATTGCGATGGCTATATCGCGAAAGTGGCTATTGCCCGTGATCGCACTGACGTCTTTGATACTGGCGAGCGGGACAGTGGCCAACCCGGTCGGCGCCGAGGAAGCCGTATTGGTACCAGGAGCTACCGTCTTCAAGCGGATCAACCCGTTGTATCCGGCAGTCGCCAAGACCTATCCCGTTATCGGCATCAACTTCCACGATGATGACGACCCGCAGGTGGTCGACTACTCGCAGAATGCGCTCGCCGCTGACCACGCACTCCTGGACGGGGTCGAGCAAGCAGACATCGCTGTTCGTGAGATCGACGGCAAAGTGGTCGTCCTCGGCGAATCGATGGGGAGCATGGTTGCGTCGAGACTCGCAGCGGAGCTGGCCGACAGCTCGGATCCGCCCTCGCCGAACGACATCAGGTTCGTCTTGATCGCTCCGCCGGAGGAAGGCCTCGCGGAGTACTTCAAGGTCGGCACGTACATTCCCGTGCTGAACTACCGGATCAGTCGTGTTGCCCAGTCCCCCTACCCCACCACGATCGTGATCGGCGAGTACGACGGCTGGGCCGATCCGCCCGATCGGCCGTGGAACTTGATTTCACTCGCCAACGCGGCGCTCGGCATCGTCTACGTCCATGGGCCGCCGATAGCGGCTGCCGACCCCGTCGACGTGCCGCCCGAGAACACGACCGTCGACGGCACGGTCACCACCCATCTCGTGCCGACCCAATACCTCCCGCTGACTCATCCGCTTCGAGACATCGGCATCCCCGACAGGGTGGTTGGCAGGATCGACCAGCGACTTCGTCCTATTGTCGATGCTGGCTATCTCCGCCACGACCAGCCTGGTGACTCGCGTCCGTACCTGTCCGAGGGCAGGATCCGCCGCAACGTTCAGGGTGCGCAGCAGACCGGGGAACTGTCTCGGCGGGCAGGAGCGAAGCGACCCGGGGATCAGAGCCGTGACGAGAGCGGGGCAGGAGCGAAGCGACCCGGGGATCAGAGCCGTGACGAGAGCGGGGGCGATGACGGGCAGAGTGAGGATCCCGGACAGCAGCGGCAGGCCGGGGGAGATGATCGGCTCGACGATGACGACCTGAATGTGCAGGAGCCGAAGAGCGATACAGCAGAGCGGCGGGCCGATCGGCAGGCCGATGATCGGCGCGGGTACCGCGGGCGGCAGGTAGCGCGGCACAAATAGTGGCGTTGCCAGCCGCCCGCCCGCCGGCCAGGTTCAGGACGTCACGCCAACGGGCAACGTCACCCCGGTGAGTTCCTCGGAGACCGCCCACAATCTGCGTTGCAGTTCGGTGTCGTGCGATTGGTCGCTGGATGGCACCACCTTGGGGTAGCCGCGGGTTCCGCCGAGTCCGTCGGGTCCGAAGTACTGCCCGCCGAGCGCACCCGGATCGGTCGCTGCGCGCAGCGTCGGCAGCGCGCCCGCGGCGGCATCTTGGAAAAGCGGACGCAACAACGGCACGGCCACCTGCATGACGCGTGGCAGATGCCGTATCAGTTCGGTATCGGATCCGCCCGGGTGCGCGGCCAGCGCCGTGGTCCTCTCGCCGGTCAACCTGCGCTGCAATTCATAGGTGAACAGCAGGTTGGCGAGCTTGGACTGCCCGTACGCACCGACCCGGCTGTAGCTGCGTTCCCACTGCAGATCGTCGAAGTGGATGGCGGCCTTGATCCGGTGCCCGATGCTGCTGACCGTCACCACCCGGGAGCCGGGGACGGGCAGAAGGCGATCCAGCAGCAGCCCCGTGAAGGCGAAGTGACCGAGATGATTGGTGCCGAACTGCAGCTCGAAGCCGTCCTTGGTGGTCTCCTTCGGCGGATACATGACGCCGGCGTTGTTGATCAGCAGGTCGATGCGGTCGTACTTGGTCCTGAGATTGTCGGCGGCCGCGCGGACCGACTCCAGTGACCCCAGGTCGAGTTCCTGCAGCTCCACTTCGGCACCCGGGACGGCCGCGGTGATCTGGTCGACGGCGCTTCTGCCCTTGTCGAGGTTGCGCACGGCGAGCACGACGTGGGCGCCCTTGGCCGCGAGCGCCTTGGCGGTCTCGAGTCCGAGGCCGGTGTTGGCGCCGGTGACGACGGCGGTGCGGCCGGTCTGGTCGGGAATGTCAGCGGTGGTCCAGTCAGTCATGTCTGATGCTCCAGTCATATCGGTATGCTGCTCAAGCGGGGCGAGCGCCCCGGTCTCTTCGACTATACGGAACGATCGCCCCGTTTATCCAGGAGGTGCGCTGTGAGCGAAATCGAGCGCCCGCTGCGCGCAGACGCCGCCCGCAACCGGGCACGGGTGCTCGAAGTCGCCTACGAAACGTTCGCAGCTGACGGGCTGTCGGTGCCGATCGACGAGATCGCCCGCCGGGCCGGGGTCGGTGCCGGCACCGTCTACCGGCACTTTCCCGCCAAGGAGGATCTGTTCCGGGCAGTGATCGCCGACCGGATACGCGGCATCGTCGACGAGGGCCGAACCCTGCTGGCAGGTGCGGATCCGGCAGACGCCCTGTTCTCGTTCCTGCGGTCGATGGTCCTGCAGTGGGGTGCGGCCGATCGCGGCCTCGTCGACGCCCTCGCCGGCGCGGGGATCGACGTCAACACCGTGGTGCCCGAGGCGGAGGACGAGTACCTGGCAGTGCTCGGCGACCTGCTGCGGGCCGCTCAACAGGCGGGCGCGGTACGCCGCGATGTCACCGTCGCCGAAGTCAAGGCGCTTCTGGTCGGCTGCCAAGCCATGCAGACCTACAACGCCGACGTGGCCGAGCGGGTCACCAACGTGGTGTTCGACGGGCTGCGCGCTTCTTGAGCTACCTTGCACTCACCCTGGTCGAGTGCTAAGAATGCTGTTGGCACTCGTGACGTGCGAGTGCTAGGTCGGGACGGTGAGGCCAGGCCCCACAGCCATCGGTCGTCCGTCGCGGGCACTGCGCCCGACCCCTAACGTGTGTCACCCCCTAACGGAGGAATCACTTCGCAATGTCCAAGATAATTGCGTATGACGAAGAGGCCCGCCGCGGCCTCGAGCGGGGACTCAACGCCCTCGCCGACGCGGTAAAGGTGACGTTGGGACCCAAGGGTCGCAACGTCGTCCTCGAGAAGAAGTGGGGCGCCCCCACGATCACCAACGATGGTGTGTCCATCGCCAAGGAGATCGAACTGGAGGACCCCTACGAGAAGATCGGCGCTGAGCTGGTCAAGGAAGTCGCCAAGAAGACCGACGACGTCGCGGGCGATGGCACCACCACCGCCACCGTGCTCGCTCAGGCGCTGGTTCGCGAAGGCCTGCGTAACGTCGCCGCCGGCGCCAACCCGCTCGGCCTCAAGCGCGGCATCGAGAAGGCCGTCGAGAAGATCACCGAGACGCTGCTGGCATCGGCCAAAGAGGTCGAGACCAAGGAGCAGATCGCTGCCACCGCCGCGATCTCGGCCGGCGACGTCCAGATCGGCGAGCTGATCGCCGAGGCCATGGACAAGGTCGGCAACGAGGGTGTCATCACCGTCGAGGAGTCCAACACCTTCGGCCTGCAGCTCGAGCTCACCGAGGGCATGCGCTTCGACAAGGGCTACATCTCCGGTTACTTCGTGACCGACGCCGAGCGTCAGGAAGCCGTCCTGGAGGATCCCTACATCCTGCTGGTCAGCTCCAAGGTGTCGACGGTCAAGGATCTGCTCCCGCTGCTGGAGAAGGTCATCCAGGCCGGCAAGCCGCTGCTGATCATCGCCGAGGACGTCGAGGGCGAAGCCCTGTCCACCCTGGTGGTCAACAAGATCCGCGGCACCTTCAAGTCCGTCGCCGTCAAGGCGCCGGGCTTCGGTGACCGTCGCAAGGCCATGCTGCAGGACATCGCGATCCTCACCGGTGGCCAGGTCGTCAGCGAAGAGGTCGGTCTGTCGCTGGAGACCGCCGACGTCTCGCTGCTGGGTCAGGCCCGCAAGGTCGTGGTGACCAAGGACGAGACCACGGTCATCGAGGGTTCGGGCGATGCCGACGCGATCCAGGGCCGGGTGGCTCAGATCCGCGCCGAGATCGAGAACAGCGACTCCGATTACGACCGCGAGAAGCTGCAGGAGCGCCTGGCCAAGCTGGCCGGCGGTGTTGCGGTGATCAAGGCCGGAGCTGCCACCGAGGTGGAGCTCAAGGAGCGCAAGCACCGCATCGAGGACGCCGTTCGCAACGCGAAGGCTGCTGTCGAGGAGGGCATCGTCGCCGGTGGCGGCGTGGCGCTGCTGCAGGCCGCTCCGTCGCTCGACGAGCTGAATCTGACCGGTGACGAGGCCACTGGCGCGAACATCGTGCGCGTGGCGCTGTCGGCTCCGCTCAAGCAGATCGCCTTCAACGGTGGTCTGGAGCCGGGCGTCGTCGCGGAGAAGGTGACGAACCTGCCTGCAGGTCACGGCCTGAACGCGGCCACCGGCGAGTACGAGGACCTGCTCAAGGCCGGCGTCGCCGACCCCGTGAAGGTCACCCGTTCGGCGCTGCAGAACGCGGCGTCCATCGCGGCGCTGTTCCTCACCACCGAGGCCGTCGTCGCCGACAAGCCGGAGAAGGCGTCCGCACCTGCGGGCGACCCGACCGGTGGCATGGGCGGCATGGACTTCTGAGTCCTGCTACTACGGGAAGGCCCGGCTCGCTTGCGAGCCGGGCCTTTTCGTGTGTGGGTTGGCGCCGACGGTGCGATTTCATACGTGACTCGCCGATTGAGCGTATAGATCCGCACACTCGCCACGCCCGTCACGCTCAGCCGCTTCGTCCGGCGGTCGCCGGCCGGTGGAGCACGGCACCACTGGGCGCGACGGTGAGCTCGCCGTCGGCGACCGTCGCCACGCCGTCGACGATCAGCGTGTGGCCGCCCGGGTCGCGCGGCGGCCAGACCAGCGTGACGTCGGCATGGCTGCTCGCATTCCGGCGGGTGGCGTTGCCGACCGGGCCGATGCCGAGTGCACCGTCGGCGAGCACCGGAACGACCGCCACGGTGTGCGCCCGGTAGTCGTCACCCACCGTCACCAGATAGGCGAAGGCGAAGTCGGCCAGCGTGTCGGACAACTGATCGAGGTTCACCTTGATACTCATGCGGTGAGGATATGGCGTCGCCGGCTGTGCGGTGTCGTCCGCGACGCGCCGAGGCGCCGCACGGCCCGCTGTGGATAACGACTGGCCTGTGGATAAGTGGATGCGCAGCCACGCAATTCGTCGGAGTGGGCTGTGAGGGTGCTGCCATGCGCACCATCGAGTGGCCCTTCCGCGGCGCGGAGGCAGTGGATTCCGGCAGTGTGACATTCCGCGAACTCCGGCGGTTCCACGCCGGCGTCTACCCCGGTGTCTGGGTACCGCGTGAAGTGGAACTGACCGCAGTTCAACGGGCCCGTGCGGCGTGGTTGTGGTCGGGCCGGGCGGGCGTGCTCGCCGGGTTGTCGGCTTCGGCGGTTCTCGGCGGCAGGTGGATCTACGGCGACACTCCTGCCGAGCTGATCCATGGGAACCGGCGGCCGCCGCCCGGAATCGTCGTGCACTCCGATGACCTGGATCCGTGGGAGGTGAAGACGGTCGGTGGAATGGCCGTGACGACAGCGGCGCGGACCGGTTTCGATTTGGGCAGGCGGCTGCCGCTGACCGAAGGCGTACCACGCATCGACGCGCTGCTGAACGCGACGCATGTCAAGGTTGCCGACATCGAGCACATCCTGGCCGCCCGCCCCGGTGCCCGTGGTGTGCGTCAGCTGAAGCAGACGTTGGCACTTGTCGACGGTGGTGCCGAATCGCCGTACGAGTCGATGACACGAATGTTGTTGGTGCAGAAAGGATTTCCTCGACCAGAGACGCAGATCGTGGTACGCGGCGACGACGGACAGGTGTTCGCCCGCATCGACCTGGGATGGCGGCAATGGTGCGTGGGCGTCGATTTCGAGGGCAAGCACCATTGGACCGACCCGCGGCAGCGTGACTGGGACATCGAGCGGTACGCCCGGCTGCCCGAACTCAACTGGATCGATATCCGATTGACGGCCAGGGTTCTGCATCAGGAGCCGCAGCGGTTCCTCGATCGTGTGGGCGCCGCCCTGATCAGCCGTGGCTGCCCGAAGACGTGGTGATCGGTCGCCCAGTGTGCGATCTCATACACCCGCACGGCGAGTCGCGTATGAAACCGCACGCTCGGAGCCGGCCGGCAGCGGCGACCGCGTCATACCGCCGGTGCTGGCTGGCGGCCGCGCACCAACCGGCCGGGACGGGCGGACGTCGGCACCCCGTTCTCGGCGATCACCTCGCCGGAGACGATCGTGGCGACGTAGCCGTCGGCCGTCTGGTCGAGACGGCGTCCGCCCGCAGGCAGATCGCTGACCACCACCGGCTTGTGCAACCGCAACGCCGCTGCGTCGATCACGTTGAGATCGGCCTTGTATCCCAAGGCGATTCGGCCGCGGTCGGCCAGGCCCGCGACCCGCGCAGGAGCCGAAGTCAACTCGCGTACCGCCTCGGCGACCGACAACCGGCCCCTCGGCCGGTCGCGCACCCAGTGCGTCAGCATGTAAGTGGGAAACGATGCGTCACAGATCATCCCGTAGTGCGCGCCGCCGTCGCCGAGGCCGAGCACCACGTCGTCGCGGCGGATCAATTCGGCGACGGTGTCCAGCGTTCCGTCGCGGAAGTTGGCCAATGTGACCAGCAGCATCGCGTGGCCGTCGTCGTCGAGGAGGCGGTCGTAGGCCTCCTCGAGCGGGCTCACGTCGCGGGCCCGGGCGCGGGCTCCGATGGAATCCGAGGGTGACGGCTCGTAATTCGGGGGATCACCCATCGGGAACATGTAGTTCCAGGCCTGGGCGGCGAACATCAGCGGATGCCCGTCAGACTCCGGCTTGTCATTGATGATGCGTTGTCGCACTTCGGGTTTACGCATCTCGGCCACCCGCTCGGCCAACGGCAGACCGGCGATCTCCCGATACGACGGGTACATCACGAACGGGTTGCCGGACAGCTCGAGGCCCAGCATCAGCCCGATGGGCCGCGGGAAGATCTGTGCGCTGATATCGCCGCCGTTGATGTTGGCCTTCTCGACCATCGTCAGTGCGTCCAGGAAGAACGGGTCCCCGGCGTTGCCGATCGCCAGCGTGAACGTCACGGGCAGGCCGACGTCGGCGGCGACGTCGAACACCGTCTGCAGCACGGGTTCGTAGTCGCCGGCCACCAGGTCCGGCACGAACTGGATCAAGCCGCCGCCGGCGTCCTGGATGCCACGGGCGATCGCGTCGAACTCGGCGTGGGCGGCGCCGTAACTCGGTATCGGATGGCCGCTTTCGCTCTTGTGCAGGGTCAGTTGCGACGACGCGAAACCGAGCGCGCCCACCTCCACGGCCTCGGCCGCGAGCTTGCGCATGAGCGCAAGGTCTTCGTGCGGTGGCGGGTTCGCGTTCGACGCCACGCCGACCCATGACATACACCCGTAGCGGGGAGTGCGGCAGGAACGCCGCGACGTCAATATCGCGCCGTCCCGACTCTATGGCGTCGAGGAACTCCGGGAACGTCTCCCAGGTCCATGGCAGTCCGTCGACCATGACGACGCCGGGGATGTCCTCGACGCCGGCCATCACGTCGACGAGGGTGTCGTGGTCTTCGGGCCGGCACGGAGCGAAACCGACGCCGCAGTTGCCCATCACCGCCGTCGTGACGCCGTGCGCCGACGATGGCGTCAGGCGGTCCGACCAGATCGCCTGACCGTCATAGTGGGTGTGCAGGTCGACGAAGCCGGGGGTGACGAGCAGGCCGGTGGCGTCGATCTCGCGGTCACCGGTGCCGTCGACGGTGCCGACTTCGCAGATGACGCCGTCGCGCGCGGCGACGTCTCCGACGAACGGCTCACCGCCGAGGCCGTCGACGATGGTTCCGCCGCGAATGACGAGGTCGAATGTCGCGCTCCGCGCTCCGGCGTCGAATGTCGCGCTCCGCGCTCCGGCGTCGAATGTCATACCCCGAATGTACGGTGGCGTCATGATCGACCACTTCGGAATCAACTGTGCGGATTGGGAGAAGTCGACGGCCTTCTACGACAGGGTGCTCGGCGTGTTGGGGTTCACCCGGCAGATGGACTACCAGGTCGCGATCGGATACGGCGTCGACGGGAAGCCCGACTTCTGGATCGCCGACATGACCGCCGGTGACGCGGCGGGCCCCAACCGCGAGATCCACGTCGCGTTCCAGGCGGCCGACGTCGACGCCGTGCGGGCCTTCTACGACGCCGCCCTGGAATCGGGCGCCGAGTCGCTGCACGCGCCGCGGCTGTGGCCGGAGTACCACCCCGGCTATTTCGGCGCCTTCGTCCGCGACCCCGACGGCAACAACGTCGAAGCCGTCTTCCACGGCGCCGCCCCGGAGGCTTAGGAAAGAGCCTCGGCGTATTTGTCGCGCAGCACCTCCCAGCCGCCATCCAGGGCGTCTTGACCCACCCGGCGGGGGACGTCTTCGCCGCTCAGGATGGGCTCGAGCACGTCGAGGCAGACATGCCAGCCTGCGGCGTTCATCGGCGCGGGCCCACGATCAGCCATTCGGTGCTCCAGTGTGATCGTGCATCCGGTGTCGGTGTCTTTCAGTCGCCACCGCAGCACGTCGGCGCCCCAGCGATGCACGAGTTCGTGCGGGGCGTCGACCGACAGCACCTCGCCGTCGACGGGGTCATCGCCCGGATGCTCCCTGATCCTGCGCGGCCCGGGCGACGTCAACGCGGCGTCCGGAACGGCCGGGGACCAGCGAGCCAGCCGCTGCGGGTCGGTCAGCCAAGGCCAGACGGCATCGGCGGAGTGGGGAAGCGGGCGGGTCATGGTCAACACCCATGCGCCGTCGCGGTGTTCGAGTGTCGCATCGATACTCATGGTTGCTCCTCGTCGATCAGGTGAGTCAGGCGGTCGAGGCTCATTGACCACTTCCGGTGGAACGGCGTGACCCAGGCCAGTACTTGCGGCAGCGGGTCCTCGGCCAGGTGATAGACGCGACGCTTGCCCGCCACCTCGACCCGGACAGCACCCGCGTCACGGAGCACGCCGAGGTGCTTGGACGCCAGCGGTTGCGAGATCTCCAGCCGGGCAACGAGTGCGCCGACGTCGGCGGCGCCGGACCGCAACGCATCCAAGATGCGCCGGCGGGTCGGGTCGGCAATCACCACGAACGGGTCCATAAGTCATATAACCAATGATTCATATAACTGTCAATAGATGTGAAGGGAGTCGGAGCTCAGGCGTAGCTTGGCGACCATGGCTGACATCGACGCTGCCCGCGAATTGTTGCGGGACTCCTTCACCCGCCTGATCGAGCACGTGGACGATCTGACGGACGGCCTGACCGACGCCGTCGCGTACTACCAGCCGACGCCGGGGGCCAACACGATCACGTGGCTGATCTGGCACAGCGCCCGCATCCAGGACGCGCAATTGTGTGACATCGCGGGCCTCGAACAGGTGTGGTTCCGCGACGGCTGGGTGGACCGGTTCGCGCTCGATCTGCCCCGCGACGCCCACGGCTACGGGCACACCCCCGAGGAGGTGGCCAAGGTGCGCGCGTCGGCCGAGCTGCTCGCCGGTTACTACCACGCGGTGCACAAGGAGTCGCTGGAGTACATCGCTTCGGTGACGGCCGACGAACTCGCCCGCGTCATCGACGAGCGCTGGACCCCACCGGTGACCGCCAGCGCGCGGCTGGTCAGCATCATCGACGACGCCGCCCAGCACCTCGGCCAGGCGGCCTACGTCAGGGGCATCGCCGGCTGAGCGGGCCAAGGTGATCCGGTGGTGGCCGGTCGCGGGGCTGGCGCTGCTCACTGCGCTCGGGCTCGTGGTCGGCAAGGGCTCGACACCGCTGGACGACTGGTTCCTCGCCGCGGGCGAGGCGCATCCTGAGCTGGGCCGGGTGCTGCTGGTGTTCACCGACGGCCGCGTGGTCTTCGCGCTCTGGGCGATCCTGCTGGCGATCGTGCTCGTCCGGCGTCACCGGCGGCCCACGGCGGTTGTGGCGGTGGCGCCATTCGTCGCGATCGTGGCGGCGCGGCTGGCCAAGTGGGCCTTCGGTCGGGAAAAGGACGGCGCGCTGGCCTACCCGAGCGGGCACACCACACTCGCGGTGGTGGTGCTCGGCCTGGCCGTGCTGGTGGCCGGGGCTGCGACGTGGGCCGTCGTGGCGGCGGTGACAGCCGCGGCGCTCGGCGTGCTGGGACAGGGACTGACCTACCACTACTTCACCGATGCGGTCGGTGCGGTCTTCCTCGGCGCCGCGCTGGTTGGTGTCGCCGCATGGGCCGCTGGACTTGACAGGTGTCAACCCGGAGCCGACCTGGGTCACAGGAATGGTTAGCATGAAACGTATGACTGCGATGTCCGACGTGGAACTGCCCAAGCCGTTCACCGGCACCGGCACGATCACGAACCCCGCGACCGGGTCCGTTGCCGGCGAGGTGCGCTGGACCGATCCCGCCGACGTGCCGCGCATCGCCGCCAGCCTGCGCGCCACCCAGAAGGAGTGGGAGGCCCGGGGCGCGAAAGGCCGCGCGAAGGTGCTGGCCCGTTATGCGGTGTGGCTCGGCGAGCATCGCGAAGAGATCGAATCGCTGCTGATCAAGGAGACCGGCAAGTCCGCCGTGGACGCCGCGCAGGAGGTGCCGCTGATCATCATGATCGCGTCCTACTACATCAAGACGATGGAGAAGGCGCTCGCGCCGGAGTCCCGTCCGGCATCGCTGCCGTTCCTGGCGGTCAAGAAGATCACCGTGCATTACCGGCCCCGCCCGGTCGTCGGCATCGTCGCGCCGTGGAACTACCCTGTGGCCAACCTCCTGATGGATACCATCGCCGCGCTCGCCGCCGGCTGCGCCGTGCTGATGAAGCCATCCGAGCGCACCCCGCTGACCGCCGAACTGTTGCTGCGCGGCTGGCTCGATTCGGGCGCGCCCGAGGTGATGGCGATCGTTCAGGGCGCCCGCGAGGCCGTCGAGGCCGTCGTCGACAACTCCGACTACATCCAGTTCACCGGGTCGAGCGCGACCGGCGCCAAGGTGATGGAGCGCGCCGCGCGCCGGCTGACCCCGGTGAGCCTGGAACTCGGCGGCAAAGATCCGATGATCGTGCTGGAGGACGCCGACGTCGAGCTGGCTGCGCACGCCGCCGTGTGGGGCGCGATGTTCAACGCGGGGCAGACCTGCGTGTCGGTGGAGCGGGTCTACGTGCTCGAGCCGGTCTACGACCAGTTCGTCGCCGCGGTGGTGCGCGATGTGGAGAAACTCAAGACCGGCGCAGGCGACGGCTACGACTTCGGCGCGATGATCGACGAGAGCCAGGTCGAAGTGACCGAGCGTCACGTCGACGACGCGCTGGCCGCGGGAGCGAAGGCACTGACGGGCGGTAAGCGACCGGCGGGTCCCGGCAGCTTCTACCCCCCGACGGTGCTCGTCGACGTCGACCACTCGATGGCGTGCATGACCGAGGAGACGTTCGGCCCCACGTTGCCGATCATGAAGGTCTCCAGCGGTCGACGAGGCGATCCGGCTGGCCAACGACAGCCCCTACGGCCTCTCCGCCGCGGTGTTCTCCACGGATGTGGAGCGCGCGAAAGATGTTGCTGTGCAGCTGGATTGCGGCGCCGTCAACATCAACGACGTGATCTCCAACCTGATGTGCACGACCGCGCCGATGGGCGGGTGGAAGACCTCGGGCATGGGCGCGCGCTTCGGTGGCGCGGAGGGCCTGCGCAAGTTCTGCCGTCAGGAAGCCGTGGTCGTGCCGCGCACCAACGTCGGCGCCGGCGGCAACTACTACAACAACTCGCCCAAGGCGCTCAAGCGGATGAACACGCTCATGACCAAGCTCGCCCTGATCGGGCCGAAGCGCTCGGCGAGGTAGTCCACCCGCCGTTCACCCGGCCGTCACCGTCCGGTCTGCAAGGATCGATAACTTCTGCCGGTGACTGCGCTCAAGGGCACCGAGTACTACACCGTCCGCGATGACGACGACGACGATCCAGTGCTGGTGCATCACCCGAGCGGATTCGAGGTCGACACCTGGCGCGAGGGCTATCCGTACGCCGAGCGCATGTCGCGACCCGACTACGAGGAGCAGAAACGGCTGCTACAGATCGAGCTGCTCAAGCTGCAGAAGTGGAGCCAGACCAACGGCCTGCGGCACGTCATCGTGTTCGAGGGGCGCGACGCGGCGGGCAAGGGCGGCACCATCAAACGTTTCATGGAGCATCTCAACCCGCGCGGCGCCCGCGTGGTTGCCCTGGAGAAGCCCACCGAGCGGGAACGCACCCAGTGGTACTTCCAGCGATACGTCACTCACCTGCCTGCCGCCGGCGAACTGGTGCTGTTCGACCGGTCCTGGTACAACCGCGCCGGCGTCGAGCGCGTCATGAACTTCTGCACGCCCGACCAGCACTCCGAATTCATCGCGCAGGCCCCGCTATTCGAACAGATGCTGGTCAACGACGGCATCAGCCTGACCAAGTTGTGGTTCTCGGTCACGCAGGGCGAGCAGCGCACCCGTTTCACCATTCGTCAGGTCGACCCGGTGCGGCAGTGGAAACTCTCGCCCACAGATCTGGCGTCCCTGGACAAGTGGGACGCCTATACCCAGGCGAAGGAAGACATGTTCGCGCTCACCGACACGGACATCGCACCGTGGACCGTGGTGAAGAGCAACGACAAGAAGCGCGCCCGCATCAACGCCATGCGGTACGTGCTCGGTAAGTTCGACTACGACAACAAGGACCGCGAGGTGGTCGCAGAAGCCGATCCCCTCATCGTGGGACGCGCCCTGGCCGACTAGCTGAGTCGGGGTCGGGCCCGCACGGCCCGGCAGGGAGGACTCTTGCGGTTTCTGGCCGCGCTGATGTTGTGGCTTGTCACGACCGTCGCGCTGGCTGCCTCGGTACCCGCGGTGTGGGCGCAGACGAACATCGTCGACGAGGACGGCTACGCCGCGTTGGCGACGTCGGCGGCCAAGGACCAGCGGCTGCAGGACGCGATGGCCGGCGAGCTGACCACTCAGGTGGTCTCGCTGGGCGCTGACAACGGCTACAGCCTCAACCCGGAGCTGGTGCGCCAGGTTGCGCTCGCCTACACCCGCAACAGCGGCTTCCCGGGACAGTTCGCGCAGGCGAACCGGATCGCGCACCGGTGGATGTTCACCGGCGCCGTTCCCAGCGGCAACTCCACCGACCAGTGGCTGATCGACGTCGCACCGATGCTGTTGGACCCGTCGTTCACCGCCACGCTCGGCACCCTCGATCTCGAGGTTCCGCCGACGCTGACGGTGCCCATCACAGTGGACTCGCCCGAACTGCAGCCGGGCAAGCTGCGCTGGCTGGCGACGTGGGGGCCGTGGGCCGCCGTCGGAGCGGCGATCGTCACCGCCGTGTGCGCATTGCTGACGCTGGCTGCCGCGCGATCCCGGGGCAAAGCGCTTACCGCTCTTGGCGTTTCGGCCCTTCTGGTGGGTGCAGCAGGATGGGCCGGTATCGAGGTGGGCGGCCGGTTCCTCGAGAGCGCACTGAATCGCACGACCGGCGACATCCGGACCGTCGCCGAGGTCATGGTGGCCCACGCCGAGGACAGCCTGCACCTGTGGCTCAACATCACGCTCGCCGCAGGTGGTGGGTTGGTGGTCCTCGGCGTGGTGGGGTCGATGCTCGGGGGCTTGTGGCGACGGCCTAGAGCCGATCCATCTCCCGCGACATCAACGCACTTTCGATGAAGGCGTAGTGGTGTGGGTGGCCGTGCAGGTCCCAATCGGATCTGACGGGCCTCGGATGGTGGGCCCGCCAGTGCACCAACGCCGAAGCCTTATGCCACCCCTGTGCGGCCGAGTGCCCGGGGAAGAATCCCGATGTGAGCGTCATGGACGGCCTCCTTTCTCGATCCTGATGGTCATCGTCGAACGCCGACGAACACCCGATATCAGTAGTGCGGTACTTACTTTTCGCGGCGCCGTGGCGTGCTACTCCTAGAACTGTGCTACCCCTGGCATTGCGGTGTTCCATCCGGCACGGGGCACAGGAACAAAGGGGCGCCGATGGACGAAACCCAGATGCGGGAACTCATCGACCGCCACATCGACGCCGAGAGCCGCGGTGACGTCGACGGCGCCGTGGCGGTGTACACCGAGGACATCGACCACGACGTGGTCGGATTTCCCGACGGCCACAGTCGCGGCAAGGACGGGGCACGTGCCTTCTACGCGTATCTGACAACGAACTTCCTGGCACAGAAGTGGACATTGCTTCACCGGTACGTCAGCGACGACGCGATAGTCCTCGAACAGAAGATGACCGGTGCCGTCGTGGGTTCGATGCTCGGGCTGGAGGGTCATGGCAGGCAGATCAGCTTCCGGATGATGCACGTCTTCGAGTTCCGCGACGGGCTGATCAGCCGGGAGAACATCTGGCTGGATACCGCCGCGGTGATCGATCAGCTGAGCTGACAGCCGGGGTTTGCGAGCAGTGCCGCAAGCTCTTCCCGACTGGTCGTCCCGGTCTTTGCCATGGCTTTGTAGATGTGGCTCTCCACGGTGCGCACCGACAGCGAAAGCCTGGTGGCGATGTCCCGGTTGGTTTTGCCCTGGCCCAGGAGCATGACGATCTCACGTTCCCGATCGGTGAACGGGAGACGTTCGGCAGCTTGCCGGAACGCCGGGGTGCGGGCGCCGCCGCAGAGTTTGGCCAGTGCCTCGGCGCGTGCCGAGCAGCGCAACGCCGATCCGCGCAGATGGTGTCTGCGGAAGCAGACTGCGGCCTGTGCGGCGGCGTCGACGGCGCCGACTCGGTCGCCGATCGTCTCGAATTGCTGTGACACCGCTTCCAACTCGGATGCCTGCGCCGAAATCAGAGACTCCGCGAAGCGAGCCGCGATGCCGGCCCTCGGACCCTCGACAAGGCCTTCGAGTTGGCGCAGACGACACGCCGTCGACCCGTCCCCGAACTGGGTCGCCGTCTGCAGGCACATCACCTCGGCGGCGTACTGCCCGTTCCGCCCGGCGATTTCGGCTGCCGACCGGACCGTCCGGATCGCCTCGCTGACCGCACCCTGACTGCCTGCCACCCAGCTGTCGGCGATCGCACGGGCATAGTCCAGATAACGCCAGCTGGGATGCCAGTGGACCGCGAGGCTCGCCTGCACGGCGCCGGCTTCATCGCTCATCCCGCGCATCGCCAGGGCCGTCGTCAGCAGGATCCGATAGCGGTACCCGAACCCGGTTGCCGCGTTCCAGGACGTGACGCGTTCGACAGCCGACGCCAGCAGCGAACAGGCTTTGTCGAGCTGCCCGGCGCCGAGCGCGGCCTGCCCGGCCACGGCAATGGCGATCTGGCCGAACGGCGCTCCCTGCGAGGCCATCGCGCGCCGCTGCATCATCCCCGCGACATCCAGCGCATCCGAGACCTGGCCCGCCAGCAGCAGGGCATTCGTGTGCGCGTCGGAGATCACGATGAACGCCCGGACGGGGATCGGGTACCCCGCCTGCGCGGCAGCGGCCGCTCCCGAGACGTTTCCGGCTTCGCCGCATGCGACGGTCAGCGCCCACGCCGTCAAGCGCATCTGCAGATGGTCCGGCAACTGATCCAGTTCAAACGTCCGCGACGACGTCCTCGCGGCCTCCGGGTTGCCCATCGCGGCCCAATAGACGCACCGGAACGCGGCGATGCTGCGGTCTGCGGGTGACGTCGACGCCGCCGCGTCGTCGATCAGGCTCTTGGCGCCGTCGGGGTCGGCAAGGCTGAACAACAGGTTCACCGCGCGAAGGAACGTCATCCTGGCGCGCTGGGTGTCGGTCAGATTGCCCTTGTCGGCCTCGGCGAGAACGGCTTCGGCCTCCCGCCCGTTGCCGAGCCACGACAGCACGAAAGCCCGGATCATTCGTGCTTCGGCGCCGCCGCCCGCTCTGACGGCGGCTTCGGCGAGCCGATCGGCCAGTGGCAGGTTGAGCATCCACGCTGCCCCCCGGGCCGCGTGCAGCAGCAGGTCGACGTCGGGTGCCAGATCCGAGTCCAGGCTCAGCGCGGCGCGCCGCACCACGATGTGGATGTCGTCGCGGTGCTCGGACGCGGCGAGTTCGGTGGCGACCTGGCCATGCAGGCGCCGCAGCGTGGTGTGGGCCGCCCGGGTTCTGCGCACTTCGCCGTAGAGCGGATGCGCGAGCCGCACTTCCACCACCCCGTCTGCGGGTTCGAAGGAGATGAGGCCGCGGCGGTCGGCGTCCTCGACGGCGCCCGGGTCGGTGATCCTGGCGAGCGAGCGCAGTTCGATCGGCTCGCCTACGGCGACGACGTCGACGACGTCGCTGACCGAATCCGGCAGTCCGCCGATCCGTGCCTCGACGAGTTCGATCAGACCGGGGGGAACGATCGGGTCGCCGCTCCACCTCCAGACGCCGTTCCGACACGCGAGACGCCCGTCGGCGACCTCCTGCTCCACGATGTTGCGCAGGTATAGCGGGTTGCCCCGGGTCAACGTCCACAAGCGTTCTGCCGCCTGCGGATCCAGTGCGCCACCGAGAGTGTTCGACACCAGCGTCTCGATCTCGGACTGGAGCAATGGCAGCACGTCGAGCCGGTAGAAATCGCCTGCCTTCCAGAGTTCGCGCGTCGCCGGCGGGATGGGATCGCAGTCGCGGACGGTGAGCACCACTTTGGCCGAGTGGTGCTGGATGATCTGGTGTACGACGACGGTCGACAGATCGTCGAGCAGCGGCGCGTCATCCACGCCGAGCACCACCGGCCGTCCTTCGGGTGCCGTGGTCAGCGCGGCGATGACGCCGCGGACGAGTTCGAGTCCGTCGTTGTTGGCCGACTGGGCGGCCCACGGTGTCATCGCGCCCAACGGCAGGGTCCGCGCCGCCGAAGTGCCCACCACCCAGCGGATTTCCCACTTTCTGGCCGCGAAGGTATGCAGCGTCTCGCGGACGATGCGGCTCTTCCCGACCCCCGCTGCTCCGCTGACGACGATGCCCGCGGAGTCAGCATCCAGAAGCGCGGCTTCGATGAGTCGCGTCTCCTTCGAGCGGCCGGTCAACGGCCACGTCAACCGCACCCACTAAGGGTAGGAGCGCAAGGGGCCGGAATCGGCAATACGCCGATCTTGATCGGCTCATTTACCGCCAGAGAAGACAAGTAGTCCGCTACTTACGGCGCCGGGCGGGTGCCGCGTCACGATGAACGCACCGATCCTCGGACCGAGAGAGGCCACGATGAGCGTCCAATCACCGCCCGTTCACGGCTGCCCGGACGTCTTCGACGCCGGTCTCCCCGTGCTGGCCTATGAACACGCGGACGACCCCGCCGAGGTGCATCGGCTCATCGCGCACGCCCGCAGTCGCGGTCCGATCGCGATGGGCACCCACGGCCCGGAGGTGCTGAGCTATGAACTGGTGCGCAGCGTGCTTCGCGACCCGCGGTTCCGCGTCCCGCAGGGCATGTTCCTGGCGTCCCAGGGCATCACGTCGGGCCCGCTGTGGGACCGCGTCGCCACCAACCTGATCAGTCTCGACGGCGAAGAGCACCACCGGCTGCGCAGGCTGATCGCCCGCGCCTTCACGCCGCGCGGTACGGCCCGGCTACGTGCGACGGTCGTCGACGTCATGACCGAACTGGTCGACTGCCACGCTCCCCGAGGACACTGCGAGGTCGTCGCCGACATCGCCCGGAAGTACCCGATCCCGATCATCTGTGCGCTGCTCGGCGCACCGTCGAAGGATTGGGAGTCGTTCTCGTCCTGGGTCGACGACATCTTCAGGGTGTTCAGCTGGAACGTTTCGGAACAGGAGGAGCGCATCCTGACGGCGTGGCAGGAACTCGACGATTACGTCGACGAGATGGTCGCCGATCGGCGGCACATGCTGACCGACGACCTGTTGTCGGATCTCATTCGCGCCGAGGACGACGGTGACCGGCTCAACGCCGACGAACTGCGCATGCTGGTGGCGGGTCTGCTGATGGCCGGCACCGACACCACGCGGAACCAGTTGTCGGCGTCGGTACACGCATTGTGTGAGTATCCGGATCAGTGGAGCCTGCTGGGCCGGCGCCCTGAACTTGCCGCAGGTGCCGCAGAGGAGGTCTTCCGGCACTCCCCGGTGGCCATCGGGATGCTGCGCACCGCGACCGAGGACGTCGAACTGGCGGGGGTGACGATCCCGGAGGGCACCTTGGTGGTGGCGAACCTCGCGTCCGCCAACCGCGATCCGGAGGTCTTCGACGACCCCGACCGCCTGGACATCACGCGGCAGGGGGCGTCGGCGATGGTGACGTTCGGGGGCGGGATGCACTACTGCCTCGGTTCGCACCTGGCGCGCCTCGAAATCGCCGAAGGGCTCGCCGTCATGGCGCAGCGGATGCCGAATCTGCGACTGGACGGGCCGGCACCGTGGAAGCCGCCGACAGCGCTCAGTGGGCCGGTCTCACTGCCGATCGCATTCGACGCAGCAGCTTGACCGCCGGAATTGCATTCCACGCGCAAAAAGCCGAGCTCAGGCCGCGTGGAATGCAGTTCCGGCGCAGAACGGACTACGGCTCGATGACGTGCGAGGGGTCGGGCCGCTTGTCCGGCGGTGCCTGGCTGTAGTCACCCCACGGGCCGTCGCGGCGTGCGACCGCCGCCCGTACCCCCTCGGTGGCGGCGGTGTCGATGAACTGCAGAGCGTCGGGGGTGTTGCGCATCAGCCCGTCGAGGATCCCGCCGAGCGTCTGCGTCGATGCCAGCCCCATGTTCTCGTAGGCCTGGTTGACGATGAGCTTCTGTGCCTGCAGCTGGGACAGCGGGATGCTCGCAAGCTTGGCGGCGATCTCGGCGACGCGGGCCTCGAGGCGTTCGAACGGTACCGACTCGTTGATGAGTTCGACTGCAGCGGCCTCTTTTCCGGTGAGCGGCTCACCGGTCAGCGAGTGCCATTTCACCTTCGCCAGGGACAGTCGGTATAGCCACATGCCCGTCAGGTACGCGCCCCACATCCGCGCGTAGGGCGTGCCGATGACGGCGTCGTCGCTGGCGATGACGAGGTCGGCGCACAGGGCGTAGTCACTGGCTCCGCCGACGCACCAGCCGTGCACCTGCGCGATGACGGGCTTGGATGCTCGCCAGATCGCCATGAATTTGGCGGTGGGCGCGGTTGCCCGGGCACTCACCATGGCGAAGTCCTTGCCGGGATCCCACCGGCCGTCGGTGTTCATCGCCTCGCTCCAGTGCTGGAATCCGTCACCGAAGTCGTAGCCACCCGAGAAGGCCCGCCCGGCGCCGCGCAGCACGATCACCTTGACCGCGGGGTCGCGCTCGGCGAGTCCGATCGCGGCTTCGATCTCGTCGGGCATCGGGGGAACGATGGTGTTGAGGTGCTCGGGCCGGTTCAGGGTGATGGTCGCCACGCCCGCCTCGGCCTTGTACAGCAGGGTCTCGAAGTCTGTCGCCACGGATCAAAATACCTCGGTGGATTTCGGCGAGTCAGGGTTCTCGGTCAGCAGCCGGCGGCGGGTCGGGTTCGCGATGCGGCGCGTACGCCGACCGGATCTGGCCGCCGATCTTGATGTGGGGTGTGCGGAAGTACGCCCAGCCGATCATCAGGATCGCGGCCGCGAGTACGAAAGCGACCGCGCTCTGCACGTCCGGCAGACCACCGAGGAACACCAGGACCGCGCCGACGGCGGTGCCCGCCCAGTAGATCCGGCGCTTCACCGCCCGCTTGGGTGAGCGGGCGGTGTCCCATCCGGGAACCGCAGCGGCCAGCGCCAGGGCCAGTGCGCCGGCACCAAGCAACAGCTGCGACAGCGTCGTCATTCGCCGGGCAGCTGCATCTGGAACCCGTCGCCGATCTCCTCGGCGTCGCGCTGGCCTCTTCTCGACGTATCTCTGCGGGATCGCATTCTGGACGGCACGTTCAGCTCCCCTGCAGCGTCTGCAGCAGGAACTCGTAGATGAGTGCAGCGCGGAACGCGGTCTGTGCGTTGTCGGCCGCACCGGCGTGGCCGCCCTCGATGTTCTCGTAGTACCGAACCGGCTGGCCCGCCTCTTCCAGCGCCGCGGTCATCTTCCGCGCGTGGCCGGGATGTACCCGGTCGTCACGGGTGGACGTGGTGATCAGCACCGGCGGATATCGGCGATCACTCGAAATATTCTGGTAAGGCGAGTATTTCGAGATGAACTCCCAGTCTCCCGCGTCGTCGGGATCCCCGTACTCGGCGACCCACGAGGCGCCGGCCAGCAGCAGGTGGAACCGCCGCATGTCCAGCAGCGGAACGCTGCAGACGAGTGCTCCGAACAACTCCGGGTACTGCGTCAGCATGATGCCCATCAGCAGACCGCCGTTGCTACCGCCCTGGGCGCCGAGTTGCTCCACCGTCGTGATGCCACGGGCCACCAGATCCCTTGCCACCGCAGCGAAATCCTCGGCTACCAGATGGCGGCCCTGCCGCATGGCCTGGGTGTGCCAGGTGGGGCCGTACTCTCCACCGCCGCGAATGTTGGCCAGCACGTAGGTGCCTCCACGCGCCAGCCACAGTCGGCCCATCACACCGTCGTAGCCCGGCGTGCGGGCCACCTCGAAGCCGCCGTAACCGCCGAGTAGCGTGGCACCGGTTGCCTGGCGGTGGCGGTGGCCAACGACGAAGTACGGGATCGCGGTGCCGTCGTCGGAGGTGGCGAAGTGCTGCGTCACCTCGATATCGGCGGCGTCGAAGAACGAGGGGGCGCGTTTGATCTCCGTGAGCTCACCGCCGACCGCTCCGTACAGCAGGCGTGACGGCGTGTCGAAACCTGAAGAGTCGAGGAAGATCTCATCGCCCAGGCTGTCGGCGGCGACGACCGCGGTGTTGGTGTTCTGCGGCAGCCCGGCCACCGGCTCGGAAGTCCAGGACCCCGGCGTGAACACCTCGACGTGGCTGGCCACGTCGACGAGCGTGACGACGACCAGACGGTCACGGGTCCACGCGTAGTGGTGCAGGCTGGTGTGCTCATCGGGGGTGAACACCACCCTCAACTCGGCTGTGCCCGCGAGGAACTCGTCGTAGTCCGCGGCCAGCAGGCAGCCGGCCGGATACTGTTCGACGCCGGTGTGTAAGGCGTAGGTCCAGTCGGTCCGCAGTTCGATGAGCAGCCAGCTGCGGTGCACCGAGATGCTCGCATCGGTCGGGGTGTCGATGCGGATGAGCTCTCCGCCGCGCAGCTCGTAGACCTCCTCGTTGAAGAAATCCAGCGCTCGGCTGAGCACCGTGCGTTCGAAACCCTCGGTGCGGTCCACCGATCCCGCGACGATGACGTCGTTCGGTGCCCCGCTGAACACGGTGTCGGCGTCGTCGAGGGGCGTCCCGCGCCGCCACCGCTTGACCAGGCGCGGGTATCCGGACTCGGTGAGCGAGTCCTCCCCGAAATCGGTGCCGACCAGCACGGTGTTCTCGTCCTCCCAGCTGACCTGCGACTTGGCCTCGGGCAGTTGGAAGCCACCGTCGACGAACTCGCGGGTGCGCATGTCGAACTCGCGCACCACCGCGGCGTCCGAACCGCCGGGCGACAGGCTGATCAGCGCCAAGGAGTGGTCGGGTTCGATGACGTCGGCGCCGGCCCACACCCAGTTCTGATCGTCAGCGCGCGCTAGCTCATCTACGTCGATGACGACGTCCCACTGGATCTTCTGCTCTTCGCCCGAGGGCTCTTCGCCGGCTTCTCGACTGCGATAGCTCTCCAGCGTGGTGCGCCGCCACAGCCCGCGCGGGTTGGCCGCGTCCCGCCAGAAGTTGTAGAGATACTCGCCGCGCCGACGCACATAGGGGATCCGTGCGTCGGTGTCGAGCACCTCCAGCGCGTCGGAACGCATCTGCTCGAAGCGCTCGCCACCGAGTTCGGCGATGGTCGGTTCGTTGTGCTCGCGCACCCACGTCAGCGCGTCGTCGCCGGCGACCTCCTCGAGCCAGAGGTACGGGTCGGTCTGTTCATCGTCGGTGTCGGCCACGCCACCATTCTGCGCAACCGCGCGAACCGGGCCGCGGTCAGCCACCGTGGGGCGGGACTTTCATCGAGATTCACATCAGGGCTGTGTGATAAGTGGATTCACAGCCCTGACGTGAACCTCGGCGCGAACCGGCCCAGGTCACTGGAGGTGGTGCACCTCCTGCAGGCCGTAGACCGGGGTGGCCATGCCTTCGTGGCGCGCCTTGAGTTGCAGTGCCAGATACAGCGAGTAGTGCCGCGACTGGTGCAGGTTGCCGCCGTGGAACCACAGGTTGGGCTGCTGGGTCGGCTTCCACATGTTGCGCTGTTCGCCCTCCCACGGTCCCGGATCCTTTTCGGTGTCGCTGCCCAGGCCCCACACCTTGCCGACCCTGTCGGCGACGTCCTGGCCGATCAGGTCCGCGGCCCAGCCGTTCATCGAGCCGTAGCCGGTGGCGTAGACGACGACGTCGGCAGGCAACTCGGTGCCGTCGTCCAGCACCACGGAGTTCTCGGTGAGGCGGTCGACCTGACCGTGAGCCAGTTTGATCCTGCCGTCGGCGACGAGATCGCAGGCGCCGACGTCGATATAGTAGCCCGACCCACGCCGCAGGTACTTCATGAACAGTCCGGAACCGTCGGCGCCCCAATCCAATTCGAACCCGGCCGCCTCCAGACGGTCGTAGAAGTCCTTGTCGCGCTCACGCATCTGGTCATAGAGCGGGATCTGGAATTCGTGCATGATCCGGTACGGCAGCGACGCGAACGTCAGGTCGGCCTTCTCGGTCGTCATTCCCGCGTCGACCGCCCGTTCGGAGTACAGGTCGCCGAGGCCGATGTCCATCAGGGTGTCCGACCTGACGATGTGCGTCGACGACCGCTGCACCATCGTCACGTCGACGCCGTTCTCGTAAAGCGCCTTGCAGATGTCGTGCGCGGAGTTGTTCGAGCCGATCACCACGGCCTTCTTGCCGACGTAAGCGTCGGGCCCGGGGTGCGCGCTGGAGTGGTGCTGATCGCCGAGGAATACGTCCTGGCCGGGCAGCGTGGGCACGTACGGCTTCCCGGACATCCCGGTCGCGAGCACCAGTTGGGTGGGGTGCAGGGTGAGTCGCTCCCCGTCGCGGTCCACCTCGACCGTCCAGGTCTCGCTCTGGGAGTCGAAGGACGCCGACAGGCACGTCGTCTTCGACCAGTACGGCACCTCCATCACCCGGGTATAGAACTCCAGCCAGTCGGCGATCTTGTCCTTCGGCGAGAACACCGGCCAGTTCGTCGGAAACGGCATGTACGGCAGGTGGTCGTACCAGACCGGGTCGTGCAGGCACAGCGACTTGTACCGCTTGCGCCACTGGTCGCCGGGTCGCTCGTGCCTGTCGACGACGATCGCCGGGACGCCGAGCTGGCGCAGCCGCGCGCCGAGCGCGATGCCGCCCTGTCCGCCGCCGATCACCAGCACGTATGGCTGCGTGGAATGACCGAGTGCGGCCGATTCTTCCTCGCGCTTCTCGGCCCACGACCGCGGATCCGGGTCGTCGCCGTGCACGGCTCCCATGACCCGGTTCGGGCCCTTGGGTTCCTCGTGACCCTTGAGCTCCTGCAGTGCGGTCAGCAGCGTCCACGCTTCATCTTTGCCGTCATCTCCTTTTCCGCGGCGAAGGCGAAGTTGCCCGACGCCGCGGCCCGCGCCGGTCTCGAACTCGATGAACGCTGACGTCACGGCGTCTTCCCCGGCGCCGTCTGACCCTTCCACGGTGGGCGTTCCCGGGTGCGAAAGCCTGACGGGTCCGTCCCGGCCAGCCGTGCGCTGAGCATGTCGGAGATCTGGTCGCGGCCCTCGAGGGTCTTGATGTTCCAGGTGAACGACACCAGGTCGCGCCAGAAGCTGTCGACGGCGAACATGCCGGCAACGCGCTCGATGTCACGCACGGCCAGCGCCGACTCGAAGTCGGCGAGCCACTTGTCGACACGGTCCTGGGGTGTCACGTCGGGGGTGGTCTGAGGTTCGAGTGTTGAAGTCATGTGAGCCAGGACACACCCGCGAGGACAGGGTTGACAAGAGTTGCGAACCGTTGCAATCGCGGCTGCAACCCCCTGCAACTCTTTCGGGGTGTGGTCGCCGTCACATAGAACTGCCGATATGAGAGCAGCTGTGTACTACGGACCGAACAAGCTGGAGATCGACGACGTCGCCGAACCGGAGCCGACGGCAGGCACCGTCAAGCTCAAGGTCGGGTTCAACGGGATCTGCGGCACCGATCTGCACGAGTATTACGCCGGGCCGATCTTCGTCCCGACGCAGCCGCATCCGCTGACCGGTCAGCAACTGCCGCTGACCATCGGCCACGAGTTCTCCGGGACCATCACCGCCGTTGGCGACGGCGTGACCGGGTGGAGCGAGGGCGATCGCGTCGCCGTCGAGCCGATCTACAAATGCGACCACTGCGGCCCGTGCAGGGCCGGCAACTACAACGTCTGTCAGCAGATCGGTTTCCACGGTCTGATGTCCGACGGCGGAATGGCCGAATACACGGTCGTGCCGACCAGCATGCTGCACAGACTGCCTGACAACGTGACACTGGAACTGGGCGCGCTCGTCGAGCCGATGTCGGTCGCCTATCACGCCGCGACGCTGGGAGATGTGCACCCGGGTGATACCGCGATGGTCTTCGGTGCCGGTCCGATCGGGATCGGCCTGTGGTTCGCGTTGCGCGGCAAGGGACTTCAGGACGTATTCGTGGTCGAACCCTCGCCCACCCGGCGGGCCGCCATCGAAGCACTCGGCGCCAGCACGCTCGACCCGACCGGCACCGACGTCCCGCAGTTCATCGCCGACCACACCAACGGCGACGGCGCCGACGCGGTGTTCGACGCGGCGGGCGTGACACCTGCGGTCACGACGGCACTGGCCTGTGTCGGGTCACGCAAACCGATGGTGAGCGTCGCGATCTACGAGAAGCCATTGGAGACACCGCTTCTCAACCTCGTCATGAACGAGTCCCGGATCCAGGGATCGCTGTGCTACACCGGCGCCGACTTCGAAGCGGTGATCGCGTTGATGACCGAGGGCGCCTACGACACCACCGGGTGGGTCACCCGGATCCCGATCGAGGACGTCATCGACGAGGGGTTCGAGGCGTTACATGCGGGCACGAAGATGAAGGTTCTGGTCGACCCGAACGGGGAGCAACGGATATGACACTCACAGGAAAAGTCGCCCTCGTCACCGGCGGTGGCCGCGGGATCGGCCGCGGAATCGCGCTGCGCCTCGCCCGCGACGGCGCCGACGTCGCGCTGGTCGACGTCCGACCCGACGGCGTCAACATCGTTGCCGATGAGATCCTCGAGATCGGCTGCAAAGCAACGACCTTCGTTGCCGATGTCAGCAATCGCGACCAGGTCTTCGCTGCGGTCGAGCACGCCGCCGCCGCGCTGGGCGGGCTGGACATCATGGTCAACAACGCCGGCATCGCCCTGGTCGGACCGATCGCCGATGTCACCCCCGAGGAGGCCGGCCGGGTCTGGGCGATCAACGTCAACGGGGTGCTGTGGGGTATCCAGGCCGCCGTCGCCAAGTTCAAGGAACTCGGGAACAAAGAACAAGGAAAGATCAGCAAAGTCATCAATGCGTCGTCGATCGCCGGCCACGATGGCTTCGGGATGCTCGGCGTGTACAGCGCCTCGAAGTTCGCGGTACGCGCGCTGACGCAGGCCGCGGCCAAGGAGCACGCCGCCGACGGCATCACCGTCAACGCGTACTGCCCGGGTGTCGTCGGGACCGACATGTGGGTGGAGATCGACAAGCGGTTCGCCGAGCTGACCGGTGCGGCAGAAGGCGAGACCTACGAGAAGTTCGTCGGCGGCATCGCGCTGGGTCGTGCCGAAACACCCGACGATGTGGCGGGCTTCGTTTCGTATCTGGCGGGCCCCGATGCCGATTACATGACCGGTCAGGCCGGTCTGATCGACGGCGGCCTGGTTTACCGCTGAGATGCGGAGCACAATCGGGTCCAATGCAAGCTTCGCCCGTGCCTGAACCCGCTGTCGCCGTCGGCGAGGATCCGCGCAGCTACGCGCGGTTGATGTCGGCCGTGTACGACGCGACCATGGCGGGTCACCGGGCGCCCGCCCGGCCGCGGGAGGTGATCGGCGATTCCTGGCGGCGGCTGATGGCCAGCGGCATGCACGACCGAGCCCCGGACACCGATCCGGTGGTGGAAACCGGCGCCCTGGAGATGCTGCGGCGCGCATCGGGGCTGATCGAGGTGCTCGACGAGATCTCCCACGGCCTGGAGTCGCTGGTCGCCGAGGGAGAAAACATCCTGGTGGTGGCCGACGCGAAGGGGCGCGTGCTGTGGCGCTCGGGATCGCCTGCGGTGCTGATGAACGCCGACCGGCTCGGGTTCATCGAGGGCGCGAACTGGGGAGAAGGCGCTGTCGGCACCAACGCCATCGGCACAGCGCTGGTGTCGCAACGCGCCGTGCAGGTGTTCTCCGCCGAGCATTTTCTGCGCAGTCACCACTCGTGGACCTGCGCGGGGGCGCCCATCCGGGATCCGAGAACAGGGCAGGTCATCGGCGCCGTCGACATCTCGGGCCCGGCGCCGACGGTGCATCCGACGACGATCGCGCTGGTGGACGCGGTGGCCCGGCTCGCCGAGTCCCACCTGCGCCAGGAGCACGACCGCACGCTGAACCGGCTGCGGGCGTTCGCCGCCCCGATCCTGGCGCGGATGGGCAGCCCGGCACTCGCCGTCGACACCGACGGCTGGGTCGCGGCGGTCGACGCGATGCCGCTGCACAACCGGATCCTGCTGCCCGAACAGCTGGCCCCCGGACGGGTGCGGCTGGCGACGCTGGGGTTGTGCGCCGTCGAGCCCCTTCCCGGCGGGTGGCTGGTGCGGCCCGCGGTCGGGGACGACGCGGGCGACGTCGACCAGGCCGCACGGGTGACGCTGGATTTCAGCAACCCGGACACACCGTCGCTACTCATGGTCGGCGAGTTCGGCAGTTGGCGCCATGATCTGTCTCTCCGGCACGCCGAAATCCTTCTCGTCCTTGCGCTTTCGCCACAGGGGCGATCGGCGCCGCAGCTGGCCGGGGATCTGTACGGCGACCGGTCGCGAGTGGTGACGGTCCGGGCGGAGATGTCGCGGCTGCGCAAACAGTTCACCGGGCTGCTGGCCGCCCAGCCGTACCGTTTCGCGGGCTCGGTCGGTCTCGACGTTCGCTACCCCGAAGATCGGCGCCTGCTGTTGCCGCCGTCGACGGCGCCGGCAATCCGGACTGCCCGAATGGCCAGCGCCCCGGGGACGTCGGGAGGGGACAATGGCTAGCGTGGACACACCCAGCCGAGCACTCGTCACCGAGGCGGCCGTCGACCTGCTGCGCCGTCTGCAGGAGCGCCACGGGGCGTTGATGTTTCACCAGTCGGGCGGCTGCTGTGACGGATCGTCGCCGATGTGTTACCCCGACGGCGACTTCATCGTCGGTGACCGGGATGTCCTGCTGGCGGTGCTCGACGTCGGGGACGGGGTTCCGGTGTGGATCTCCGGTCCACAGTTCGACGCATGGAAGCACACCCAGTTGGTGATCGACGTGGTTCCGGGCAGGGGCGGCGGGTTCAGCCTGGAGGCCCCCGAAGGCATGCGCTTCCTGTCCCGCGGCCGCGCGTTCACCGACGACGAGAACCGCGCTCTGACGGCGCTGCCCGCGGTGACGGGCGCCGCCTACGAAAGCGGTGTGCGCCCCTCGTCGTCCGGAACCCACATCGTTGCCGAGGCGGTCGACGCCTGCCCGGTACCCCTCCCGCGTCCCTGACCGCTCCGCAAACTTGATGTCCCGCGAAATATCATTCCGGGCTGCGAATTCCGCCTGGTAACGACCTGGAATGATATTTCGCGGGCCGGGCGCGCCGCTGCAGATAGTGCGCAACCCGGCGTTATCGTCGGAACCGTGATTCCGCTGCCGCGTCCGTCGGTGTTGGCCGGCGTGATGATCGTCGGCGTCGCCGCTAGGCGTGATCGCTGCGACCGCCGCCACCGTGCAGATCGCGGCGACGGTCCGGCCGGACATCGTCATCGCCCTCGTCGTCGGCGTGCCGACCGTGGTCGGGCTGCTGACGATCCTGCTGTCGGGCAGCCGTTGGGTCACCTGCGCTGGGAGCCTTGATGCTCGCCATCGGGCCGGGCTGGTTCGGTGCGCTGGCCGCGATCCAGGTGGCCTCCAATGGCTGACACCGATCGGGCGGGGATGCCGGGCGACGACCCCGCGCCCGCCGCCCCTGAGTCCACCGGTGCCTTCACCGCGCAGGGGCTCATCGACGGGCCCCCGCCCCGCGAACCAATGGTTGTGCCTGCGCATCCAGCGCAACCGATCGCCGTCGCCGGAGTCGAGCAGCACCTCAGCCGGTGGCGGTTCATCCTCGTCGTCGCCGGCGTGTGGATCATCGCCGCCGCGGCCGGAGTCGGCCTGTACTACTGGTGGTACCAGTCGCTGGACAAGACCATGCCCGTCTTCGTCGTCCTGGTCTACCTGGTGTCCTGCATCGTCGGCAGCCTGCTCTGCGCCATGGTGCAGAACCGGCCGGTGATGTCGGCGACGGCCATCGCATTGATGTCGGCACCGTTCGCGTCGACCGCAGCGGCAGCGGTGCTGTACGGCAGCTACGTATTCGGCTGGATCAGCCGGTAGATCGATGGCGTCGCGCCCACTAAGGTGGTGGCGTGACCCACTATGACGTCGTCGTTCTCGGAGCCGGCCCCGGCGGATACGTCGCGGCCATTCGTGCCGCCCAACTCGGTCTGAGCACCGCCATCGTCGAGCCCAAGTACTGGGGCGGCGTGTGCCTCAACGTCGGGTGCATCCCGTCGAAGGCGCTGCTGCGCAACGCCGAGCTCGCCCACATCTTCACCAAGGAAGCCAAGACGTTCGGCATCAGCGGGGAGGCGACGCTTCGACTTCGGCGCCGCGTTCGACCGCAGCCGCAAGGTGGCCGACGGCCGCGTCGCCGGCGTGCACTTCCTGATGAAGAAGAACAAGATCACCGAGATCCACGGCTACGGCAAGTTCACCGGCGCCAACAGCCTCGAGGTGGACCTCAACGACGGGTGGACACCGAGAAGGTCGAGTTCGACAACGCGATCATCGCGACCGGCTCCAGCACCCGGCTGGTGCCCGGCACGTCGCTGTCGGAGAACGTCGTCACCTACGAGAAGCAGATCATGACCCGCGATCTGCCGGGGTCGATCATCATCGCCGGCGCAGGCGCGATCGGCATGGAGTTCGCCTACGTGCTGAAGAACTACGGCGTCGAGGTCACCATCGTCGAGTTCCTGCCGCGCGCGCTGCCCAACGAGGACGCCGAGGTCTCCAAGGAGATCGAGAAGCAGTACAAGAAGCTGGGCGTGAAGATCCTCACCGGCACCAAGGTCGAGTCGATCAACGACGACGGGCCGGCGGTCACGGTGACGGTGTCAGCAAGGACGGCAAGTCCGAGGAGCTCAAGGCCGACAAGGTGATGCAGGCCATCGGGTTCGCGCCCAACGTCGAGGGCTTCGGGCTGGACAAGGCCGGCGTGGAGCTGACCGACCGCAAGGCCATCGGCATCGACGACTACATGCGCACCAACGTGCCGCACATCTACGCGATCGGCGACGTCACCGGCAAGCTGCAGCTGGCCCACGTCGCCGAGGCGATGGGCGTGGTCGCGGCCGAGACCATCGCCGGCGCGGAGACCCTCGCGCTCGGCGACTACCGGATGATGCCGCGCGCGACGTTCTGTCAGCCGCAGGTCGCCAGCTTCGGCCTGACCGAGGCGCAGGCCAAGGACGAGGGCTACGACGTCGTCGTCGCGAAGTTCCCGTTCACCGCCAACGGCAAGGCGCACGGCCTCGGCGACCCGACCGGTTTCGTCAAGCTGATCGCCGACGCGAAGTACGGCGAACTGCTCGGCGGTCACCTGATCGGGCCCGACGTCGCCGAACTCCTGCCCGAGCTGACACTGGCGCAGAAGTGGGATCTGACCGCCAGCGAGCTCGCCCGCAACGTGCACACCCACCCGACCCTGTCCGAGGCGCTGCAGGAGTGCTTCCACGGCCTGGCCGGCCACATGATCAACTTCTAGTTGAGGGCGATCTGGGTCGCCGGCATCGGCGGGTTGGTGGTCGGCCACATCCTGTGGCTGGTCGGGATCTCTGCTGCCATCGCGTCGACCGACGTGCCGACCTGGGTGCTGGTGGTCGCCGCGGTGTCGTTCGTCGTCGGTGTCGCCGCAGGCGTGCTGGGGTGGCGGCAGTGGAACCGCAAGACCCGCAAGGCCGAAACCTGGGCGGTGTTCCTGTGGGCGCTGCCGGTGACCCCGGTGCTGCTGTCGCTGACCGTGCTTGGCGTGACGTACCTGTAGATGCCGTCGTCGTGCAGGTGCCCGCCGTGGTGCAGGTGCCCGTCATAGAGTCGCGCTGACGGCCCGGCTCTCGCTTTGCAGGTGCGGGCGGAGGAACTCGAGCACGTCGTCGGCCGCCGCGAAGCCGCCGAGGTGGCTCTCGTCGGGCATCAACGTCAACTCGACGTCGGGCAGGTGCGCGGCGGCAGCCTGCGCGTCGGCCAGCGAGATGATCGAGTCGGCGTCACCGTGCCACCACCGGACCGGGATTTCGACGTCGGCCAACCGGAAGCCCCAGTCGCGGCCGAACAGTCGGGCATCGTCGAGCAGCGCCTGGAATCGGCCGTCGGCGACGTGGACGATGTCGTCGATGAACATCGCCTCGATCTCGGGGTTGGAGAAGACGCGCTTGTCGCCGTCTGGCATCACCGCGCTCAGTCCCTGGTAGGCCAGGTGTGCGAGCGGAATGATCGGTGTCAACATCGCCGCGATCGCGGCGGCGAACGGCCGACGCAGCGCCGACGTCACCGGTGCTAACCGCCGCGACAGCTCGATCGCGCCGCTGCAGCTGGCGTCGGGCCCCACCGACGGTGTCACCCCGCCGAGGACAGCGGCGGCGGTCACCCGGTCGGCCATGGCAGGCATCCCGGCGCACGCCAGCGCGAACGGGCCCCCGCCGGAGAGGCCGACGACGCCGATCTTGTCAGCCCCCAGCAGGTCGGCGACGTGCGCCATATCCGCTGCCCAGTCGCCGATCCGGTGGTAGCAGTGGGAGTCGCTCAACCCGGATCCGGCGCGCTCGACGAGGACCACCCGCAGGCCCAGCTTCTCGGCGGCGCGACGGCCGACGATCGGGAACTGTCTGCGGCCACCGGGGGTGCCGTGGAACCACAGCACCACCGGGCCCGTCGGATCGCCGTACTCCGCATAGCCGATTCGGCGGCCTCCGGGAAGGAAGAAGCAGCCTTCGGCGCGGGGCGGCTCACAGCGGGGAACGCCGGGCGGGTGCCGCCACGGATTGGTGGCGGCTAACACGTCGGCGCTGACGTGATCGACATCATGAAATAATGGTAAACGGGTGACGCGCAGGCCGGCAGCTACGTCAGTCCGGAAAATCCAGCGGTACCGCGAGCGTGGTGATGGTGGCGGCAAGTCCGTCGTATTGCGCTGCCAGCAAACAGAATTCGATCAGTTGGGGCTTGCTGAGGTGCCCGGCGAGCGACTGCCACGTCTGTGGAGACACCCCGCGGGTGACGACGAACTCGTCGGTCGCGGTGATCAGTACCCGTTCACGGTCGGTCAGGCCCGCGGCGTCGGGTCCCTCGAAGATCCTGGCCTGGGCCTCCGCGCTCAGCCCGCGGGTGCGGGCCAGCCTGCGGTGCTGCTGGAGTTCGTACTCGCATTCGCGCAGATGGCCGACCCGCAGGATGACCACCTCGGCGTCCTTCCGCGAAAGCTTGCCCGCATAGAGCAGGTAGGCCGACAGCGGCAGCCACACCGGGAACAACAGCCGGTGCTGGCCGAGCACGGTGAACAGGCTGAACCGCGGCGCGCGGATTCCGCGGGCACCGACCTTGGCGATCACCCAGTTGATCGGCCCAAGCTCGCGGAAGCCGCCGGGTGGGATCCGTGCGGGTGCGCTCACGGCTGCCTCACCAGATAGGGGGACACCGTCGAACGGTGCTCGTCGATGTCCAGCGCGCGGCCCAGCGCGGGGAACGCCCGCTGCGGACAGTTGTCGCGTTCGCACACTCGGCAGCCGGCGCCGATCGGGGTAGCCCGGGCATGGGGGTCTCCGGACAAATCGAGCCCTTCCGAATAGACCAGCCGCTGCGCGTGGCGCAGTTCGCAGCCGAGGCCGATCGCGAACGTCTTACCTGGCTGACCATAGCGCGAGGCTCGGCGCTCCACGGTGCGGGCCACCCACATGTAGCTGCGTCCGTCGGGCATCTCGGCGAGCTGCACCAGGATCTTCCCGGGGTTGGCGAACGTCTCGTAGACGTTCCACAGCGGGCACGTTCCGCCACTGGACGAGAAGTGAAAACCGGTGGCGGACTGTCGCTTCGACATGTTTCCGGCACGGTCGACGCGGACGAAGGAGAACGGAACGCCGCGCATCGAAGGTCGCTGAAGCGTCGACAGCCGGTGACAGATGGTCTCGTAGCTGATCGAGTAGTACGCCGAGAGCCGCTCGACGTCATAGCGGAACTTCTCGGCCACTTCGTGGAAGTGCCCGTACGGCAGCACAGTTGCGGCGGCGAAATAGTTCGCCAGCCCCAGCCGCGCCAGCTTCTGGGACTCCTCGCCGGTGAAGTGGCCTTCACCGACCAGCTTGTCGATCAGGTCGCCGCATTCCAGATAGGCCAGCTCGGCGGCCATCCGGAACACCGTCTGTCCCGAGGACAGGTGAGCGCTGATCTCGAGCGTCTTCGACGCCGGATCAAAGCGGTGCAGGACCCCCTCGCCGAGGTCGATCCGACGAATGATCCTGACGCCGTGCACGATTCGCAGTCGGTCGGCGAGGTCGCCGACCAGGTCGCCCCGCTGTATCCGCATGCCGGCGGTGAGGTCTTCGGCCGCACTGTCGAGTTCGTGCAGGTAGTTCTGGCGCTGGTAGAAGTAGTCACGCACCTCTTCGTGCGGCATCGTGATCGTCCCAGTCCCGCTGCCCCCGGTACTCGAGTTGAACCGGTCCTCGGTGGCGGCCGCCAGCCTGGTGGTGGTCAGCTGATAGCGGCGGTGCAGGTTGACCATGGCGCGGGCGAGCGACGGATGTGCGCCGACCATGTCGGCGACCTCGGCGGGGTCGACGTCGACGTCCAGATCGCGGTCCATGATCACCTCACGCAGCTCGGCGATCAGCCGGGTGTCGTCCTGGGAGGCGAAGAACGTGGCGTCCACCCCGAACACCTCGGTGATCCGCAGCAGCACCGCCACGGTCAGTGGGCGGACGTCGTGCTCGATCTGGTTGAGGTAGCTGGGGGAGATATCCAGCATCTGTGCCAGCGCGGCCTGGCTGAACCCACGTTCGCCCCTGAGCTGTCGGATGCGGGCGCCGACGAACGTTTTGGCCACGATCAGCCAGCGTAGCGGGACTAACACAGGTGCGAAGGCGCGATTAGCATGATTGGCAATCGGGAGCGTGTGGCAGTATCGAAATCCGTGAGTACTACCGGGGGGGCCGCCCAAGGGCTGGCCAAGGCGATGATGCCGGTACCTGACCCGCACCCGGATGTGTTCGACGTGGAGTGGCCGCTACGGGTCGCCGACGTCGACCGCGCGGGCAGGCTGAAATTCGACGCCGCCACCCGGCACATTCAGGACATCGGCTCGGACCAGCTACGCGAAATGGGGTTCGAGGAGACGCACCCGCTGTGGATCGTGCGTCGCACGATGATCGATCTGATCGAGCCCATCGAATTCAAGGACATGCTGCGGTTGCGGCGTTGGTGTTCGGGGACGTCCAACCGGTGGTGTGAGATGCGGGTGCGCATCGAGGGACGCAGGGGCGGCCTGATGGAGTCCGAAGCGTTCTGGATCAACATCAACCGGGAGACCCAGGGGCCCGCGCGCATCGCCGACGACTTCATCGAGGGTTTGCAGCGCACCACCGACGTCGACCGGTTGAGGTGGAAGGCCTACCTGAAGGCCGGCAGCCGCGAAGACGCCGTCGACATCCGGGCCTACCCCGTCCGCGTCAGCGACATCGACATCTTCGATCACATGAACAACTCGGTCTACTGGAGCGTCATCGAGGACTACCTTGCCGTTGCGCCCGAACTGATGACCGGGCCGCTGCGGGTGAACATCGAGCACGACCTCCCGGTGGCGCTGGGCGACAAGCTGGAGATCATCCGCCACGTGTATCCGGCCGGCTCGACCGACAAGTTCGGCGAGGATCTGGCGGATCGCACTGTTACGACGCTCACATATGCGGTCGGCGATGAGACCAAAGCCGTCGCCTCGCTGTTCGCCCTCTGAATCACTCCCGTTAAACAGTACGGGCGTACTGACCTGCGCAGATACGGTTACTGGCTAGTAGCTACTGAACCGGTTCAGTTAGGCGTGACTTCGCAATCTTCGCAAATTCCGGGTGCGAGTTGGCGAAAGTTGGCACGTTAAAGGGGTGGACCAGCGGTTATGCGGTGGTGCATCCTCGTGTTAGCACGCCAGCGAAGCACGCTGGAGCGTTAACAACTGCGGAGGCCGAACGGGCCTCCAGCGACTTGCAACAACTGCAACATAGAAGGAGCCGTCAATGTCGACTGTTGGCACGCCGAAGAGCCCGGAGCAGATCCAGCACGACTGGGACCACAACCCGCGCTGGAAGGGCATCACCCGCACCTACACCCCCAAGGACGTTGTCGCCCTGCAGGGCCACGTCGTCGAGGAGAGCACGCTGGCCCGCCGCGGCGCAGAGGTGCTCTGGGAGCAGCTGCACGACATGGAGTACGTCAACTCCCTTGGCGCGCTGACCGGCAACCAGGCCGTCCAGCAGGTGCGCGCCGGCCTGAAGGCCATCTACCTGTCCGGTTGGCAGGTTGCCGGTGACGCCAACCTGTCCGGCCACACCTACCCCGACCAGAGCCTGTACCCGGCCAACTCGGTGCCCCAGGTGGTGCGCCGGATCAACAACGCGCTGCTGCGCGCCGACCAGATCGCCAAGGTCGAAGGCGACCGGTCGGTCGAGAACTGGTTGGCCCCGATCGTCGCCGACGGCGAAGCCGGCTTCGGTGGCGCGCTCAACGTCTACGAGCTGCAGAAGGCCATGATCGCCGCGGGTGTCGCGGGTTCGCACTGGGAGGACCAGCTGGCGTCGGAGAAGAAGTGCGGCCACCTCGGCGGCAAGGTGCTGATCCCCACTCAGCAGCACATCCGTACCCTGACCTCGGCCCGCCTGGCCGCAGACGTCGCCGATGTCCCGACGGTCGTCATCGCCCGCACCGACGCCGAGGCAGCCACGCTGATCACCTCCGACGTCGACGAGCGCGATCAGCCGTTCATCACCGGCGAGCGGACCAAGGAAGGCTTCTACCGGGTGCGCAACGGCCTCGAGCCCTGCATCGCCCGCGCCAAGTCCTACGCGCCGTACTCCGACCTCATCTGGATGGAGACCGGCACCCCGGACCTGGAGCTGGCCAAGAAGTTCGCCGAGGGCGTCAAGAGCGAGTTCCCCGACCAGATGCTGGCCTACAACTGCTCACCGTCGTTCAACTGGAAGCAGCACCTGGACGACGCGACCATCGCGAAGTTCCAGAACGAGCTCGGCGCAATGGGCTTCAAGTTCCAGTTCATCACGCTGGCCGGTTTCCACGCACTGAACTACTCGATGTTCGATCTGGCCCACGGCTACGCCCGCAACCAGATGAGCGCCTATGTCGAGCTGCAGGAGCGCGAGTTCGCCGCCGAGGAGCGGGGCTACACCGCGACGAAGCACCAGCGCGAGGTCGGCGCCGGCTACTTCGACCGGATCGCCACCACGGTGGACCCGACGTCGTCGACCACCGCGCTCGCGGGCTCGACCGAAGAGGGTCAGTTCCACTGACGATGCGCGGCCCCCGGGCCGTGAGGAGGAAGTGGAACAAGCTGGGCATGAGTGGCGCCCCGCCGTGGAGCCACTGAGCCACTGAGTTGACAGCGCAGGCCCCGCTCAGAATCCTTGGGCGGGGCCTGATCGCTGTCGGAAATGCAGCGAGACATCGAGGAGATGAAGTGAGCATTGAGCGGGTGGGCGTCGTCGGCGCCGGACAGATGGGCGCCGGCATCGCCGAAGTGTGTGCCAAGGCCGGCGCACATGTCGTCGTCTACGAGCCGACCGAGGAACTGGCCGCCGCGGGCAGAACCCGGATCACCGCGTCGCTGGACCGCGCGGCGGCGAGGGGCAAGCTGTCGGACGCCGACCGCGACGCCGCGCTCGCCAACCTCGGCTTCACGACCAGCCTCGCCGATCTGGCCGACCGCCAGCTGGTCATCGAGGCGATCATCGAGGACGAGAACGTCAAAGCGGAGGTCTTCGCCGAACTCGACGCCGTCGTCACCGACCCGGACGCGGTCCTGGCGTCGAACACGTCGAGCATCCCGATCATGAAAATCGCTGCGGCGACGAAGAATCCGAGCCGGGTGCTGGGTCTGCACTTCTTCAACCCAGTGCCGGTGCTGCCGCTCGTCGAGCTGATCAGCACGCTCGTCACCACCGACAAGGCCATGGCGCGAACCGAGCAGTTCGCGAGCGAGGTACTCGGCAAGCAGGTGGTGCGGTGCACCGACCGGTCCGGCTTCGTCGTGAATGCGCTGCTGGTGCCCTACCTATTGGCGGCGATCAGGATGGCCGAGGGCGGCGTGGCCACGGTAGAGGACATCGACAAGGCCGTCGTCGCCGGGCTCTCGCATCCGATGGGGCCGCTGAAGCTGTCCGACCTGATCGGTCTGGACACGCTGAAGCTGATCGCGGACAAGATGTTCGACGAGTTCAAGGAGCCGCTCTACGGTCCGCCGCCGCTGCTGCAGCGCATGGTCGAGGCGGGACAGCTCGGCAAGAAGTCAGGCAAGGGCTTCTACGCCTACTGAGCGGCTGCCGAGCGGCAGCTCCCGCCGAACGTACGGTTTCTGATGGAAATCGCGGAATTTCCATCAGAATTCGTACACTCGGGAACCGTTCGGTAGCGCTGCGCGCCTAACCAATGTGCAGGAACTCATCGTGGCCTCCGAGGCGCTGGCTGCGGGGGACTTGACCCGCCAAGACCTTCGTCGGCGGTTCACCAAGGTCCATCACAACGTCTACGCTCCGCAGGGCATGTCGTTGACGGCTCGAGATCGCGCGCACGCGGCGTGGTTATGGTCGCAGCGCAAGGCCACTCTGGCCGGGACATCTGCGGCGGCCATGCACGGCACCCGCTGGTTGTCGCAGGACGCGCCCGCTGAACTCACCCGCGTCCGCTCTGGGACCGCGCCCGGCATCCTGATCCACCGCGACACCCTTTTCGAGGACGAGGTATGCCTGGTTCAGAGCATTGATTGCACGACAGCGGCCCGGACCGCTTTCGACATCGGCCGACGAACGACGGGTGATGAAGCCGTCATTCGAATCGACGCGCTCGTGAACGCCACTCGCTGTCCCGTGTCGGATATCGCCGGTATTGCCGCGCGTCACCCTGGCATGAGGGGAGCCCGCCGCCTGCACGAGGCGCTGAACCTCGTCGACGGCGGCGCCGAGTCGCCTCAGGAAACCCGGGTGCGACTGCTTCTGATCCGCGGGGGCCTGCCGCGGCCGGTCACTCAGATCCCGATCAGGAATGCGAAAGGCAAAGTGGTACGCCGTATCGACATGGGCTGGCCTGATTATGGCGTGGGTGTCGAGTACGACGGCGAGCACCACTGGACCGACCCTGCGGCCCACGCCGAGGACATCACTCGACTGGAGTTCCTGGCAGCTCGAGGCTGGGTCGTCATCCGGGTCAGTGCAAGGCATCTCCGCGATGCACCCGATGACATCTCGCGACGCGCAAGGCACGCCCTACACCAGCGCGGCTGGAATGGGAACGCTTGATCAGTCCGCGAAAGTACGCATTCTGATGGAAATCGCCCGAGATCTATCACAAACCGTACGCTCAGCGCGTGCGCTCGGCGATCAGGCGCGAGCCAGCCGCTCCTTCTCGGCCTCCACATCGAAATCCGGTGGCGGCCAGGACATGTTGAGTCGCTTCAGCGCCTCGATGAGCAACTCGGTGACCGCCAGCCGGCTGTACCACTTCCGGTTGCACGGCACGATGTGCCAGGGTGCGTAGTCCGTTGACGTCCGGTCCAGCATCGCCTGGTAGGCCGCCTCGTACAGCGGCCATTTCAGGCGTTCGTCGACGTCGGCGGGGTTGTACTTCCAGTACTTGTCCGGCCGCTCGAGTCGCTCGGCGAGGCGCTTCTTCTGCTCGTTGAGTGAGACGAACATCGCGACCTTCACCAGCGCCGTGCCGCCATCGACGAGTTCCCGCTCGAACGCGTTGATCTCGTCGTAGCGCGGCTCCCACACCTCGGGTGGCACCAGGTCGTGTACGCGCACGATCAGCACGTCCTCGTAGTGGGACCGGTCGAAGACCCCAATGTGTCCCGCCGTCGGCAACGCATTGCGGATCCGCCACAGGTAGTGGTGGCTCAGTTCCTCAGGTGTCGGCTTACCGAAGGCTCTGTACTGGATACCCTGCGGATTCGCGCCTCCTACAACATGTTTGACGATGCCGCCCTTGCCCGCCGTATCCATGCCTTGCAGTACCAGCAGCACCGACCTGGTGTCGCCGGCGCGGCTGTTGGCGTAGAGCATCTCCTGCAGTTCGGCGAAGCGCACATTGCGTTCGGCCTGCAACGTGGGCGCATCGGCCTTATTGCCGCGGAACCCAGGAGTAGCGTCGGCGTCGATGTCGCCGACCTTGTCGCCGGGACGGAACATCAGCTCGACGTGCGGTTCGTGCGTCCACAACGACGGCAGCGCGTCGGGCTCGCTCATGCGGCACCGTCGCAGGCTCCGCCGCCGCATTCAGGGCCGAGGATTCGCTCGCACGCTTCGCTCATGCCCGCTAGTCAAGCAGCCGGGGCGGCAGCACAGGCGACGGATGCGGCATCTGCCGGAACTTTTCCAGCGAGCCGCCCACTTCCACGATCCCGCACAGCGCGCTCCACGACAGCATCGTCAGGTAGTCGATCAACTCGTCGGAGGTCATCCTCGGGTTCGACATCCACGAGTGCGTGGCGAGCTGGACGCCGCCGACGATCTGATAGGCCCACGGCCCGATGCCCCCGGTGTCCATCCCGACCTCGATCATCCGACGGCGGAACATCACGGCCAGCATCCTGGCGATGATCTGCTCGGAATCGGCGACCGCCTTGCTCTTGCTCGCCGAATTGTTGGCCATGACGAACCGGTACGGCTCAGGCTCGTTGGCGACGGTTTCGACGTAGACGCGGATGATCTCGCGGGTCAGGTCGTAGCCGTCCAGGTTCGACGACAGCGCGGCGGCCATGTTCGGGATCAGGGTGGTCTGCGCGAACCGCATCATCACCGCGGTGGTGAGGTCGTTCTTGTCGACGAAGTAGCGGTAAAGCACCGTCTTGGAGACGCCGATCTCCGCCGCGATCTCGTCCATGCTGACGTTGCTGCCGAGCCGGCGGATGGCCTCGAGGGTGCCGTCCACCAGCTCGTTTCGGCGCTCGACTTTGTGCTGATGCCAGCGTCGTTTGCGCCCATCAGTTTTGACCGCCACCGGCGGGGATTGCTGTGCCACGTTCGCGGTGATCCATTCCCTATGTCCGTGTCGATGATACGGACACCGGGGCGTCGCGGGGTTCTTGGACGAGAGTCGTCGACAACGTCACAGCCGGCACTCGCTGACGTAGCGGATGATGTACGTGTGGCACATAGACCCAACGTCGGAGCGCGTCCCAGCTTCGCCGAATCGATCGCTGGGGCCGATTCAGCCGCAGACGCCGAACGGCGGCGCAGTCTGCGGCGAATGAAGGTCGTCGCCCTGGGCTTCCTGGTCGGTGCCACAGTCGTGTTCTTCGTCTGCACGTGGGCCCAGTCCCACGGCGCCGCGCCCTGGATTGGGTACGTCCGGGCAGCCGCCGAGGCGGGCATGGTCGGCGCGTTGGCCGACTGGTTCGCGGTCACCGCGCTGTTCAAGCATCCGCTGGGCATCCCCATCCCGCACACGGCGATCATCAAGCGAAAGAAGGATCAGCTCGGCGAGGGTCTGGGCCAATTCGTCCGCGAGAACTTCATGTCCGAGGCGGTGGTGGAAACCAAGCTGCGCGACGCGCAGGTCGCGGGCCGGCTCGGCAAGTGGCTGTCCGAACCCGTCCATGCCGGTCGGGTGGCGGCCGAGGCGTCGACGGTGCTGCGCGTTGTGGTGGAGATGCTGCGCGACGAGGACGTCCAGCAGGTGCTGGACCGGATGATCGTCAAGCGCATCGCCGAACCGCAGTGGGGACCACCGATCGGACGGGTGTTGACCTCGCTGCTCGAGGAGGGCCGCCAGGAGGCGCTGATCCAGCTTCTCGCCGACCGGGCGTTCCAGTGGTCGCTGAACGCTGGCGAGACCATCGAACGGGTCATCGAGCGTGATTCGCCGACGTGGTCGCCGCGTTGGGTCGACGGCCTGATCGGGGACCGGATTCACCGCGAGCTCGTGGACTTCACCGACAAGGTCCGTCGCAATCCCGACCACGAGCTCCGGCGCTCGGCGACCAGATTCCTTTTCGAGTTCGCCGACGATCTGCAGAACGACCAGGCGACGGTCGATCGGGCCGAGAAGGTCAAGGAACAGATCATGGCGCGTGACGAGGTCGCGCGGGCCGCCGAGACCGCGTGGACCGCGGCCAAGCGCATCCTGCTGGAGTCGGTGGACGACCCGTCGTCGACGTTGCGGTCCCGGATCGCCGACTCGGTGGTGCACATCGGGGAGTCGCTGCGCGACGACTCCGATCTGCGCGACAAGGTCGACAACTGGATCATCCGAGCGGCTCAGCACCTGGTCACGCAGTATGGGACGGAGATCACAGCGATCATCACCGAGACGATCGAGCGGTGGGACGCCGACGAGGCCAGTCGCCGGATCGAACTCCATGTGGGGCGTGACCTGCAATTCATCCGGATCAACGGCACTGTGGTCGGTTCGCTGGCGGGCCTGATCATCTACTCGGTGGCCCAGTTCTTATTCTGACCTGCGCTAACTAGTGCTTGCAAAAGTTAGCACCCCGTCGTACGGTTGAAATGAAGCCAGTCGGATACCCGTCGCAGCCAGGGAGCAACCCATGTCGCAAGATGAAAATCTTGCCGCGGTCGTGACCAATGCTGCGCAGGACATCGGGAGCTTCATCCGGACTCAGCGCGAAGCTGCGCAGGTGTCCGTGCGGCAGTTGGCCGAGAAGGCCGGCGTCAGCAATCCCTACCTCAGCCAGATCGAGCGGGGATTGCGCAAACCCTCCGCAGACGTGCTCAGCCAGATCGCCAAAGCGCTGCGGGTGTCCGCCGAGGTGCTCTACATCCGGGCCGGAATCCTCGAGCCCACGGAGACCAGCGAGGTTCGCGACGTCATCGTGACCGACACGGCGATCAACGAGCGGCAGAAGCAGGTGCTGCTCGACATCTACGCGTCGTTCTGTCAGCAGAACGAGGCCGCCCTCGCCGAAGCTGCGGACGCGGCAGCGGCGTCAAAACATCGAGTCAGCGAAGCAGATGAGGAGCCGACGACTGAACAACCCCGAAGTTCTCTTGAAGGCCGTCTGCAACTGCCTCAATCCGCATCAACCGATCCCCACCCGTGAAGTGAAAGGAAACGACAATGGCTGAGAAGAACCAGCTCGAGATCGACGACCTGAAGGCCCCGCTGCTCGCCGCCGTCGGAGCAGCCGACCTGGCCCTGGAGCGTGTCAACGAGATCGTCGCGGCCCTGCGTGAGCGTGCCGGCGAAGCCCGCACCGATGCCGGGACCCGCGTCGAGGAAAGCCGTGCGCGCATCAACAAGCTGCAGGAAGACCTTCCGTCGCAGTTCGGCGACATCCGCGAGAAGCTGACCGCTGACGAGGTGCGCAAGTTCGCCGAGGGTTACGCCGAGGCCGCGCAGTCGACGTACAACAAGCTCATCGAGCGCGGCGAGGCCGCCCTGGAACGCCTGCGCAGCCAGCCCGCGCTGGAAGAGGCTGCGAGCCGGGTCGAGGAGTACACCGATCAGGCCGTCGAGCTGACCCAGGAAGCGCTGGGCAACGTGGCATCGCAGACCCGCGCGGTCGGCGAGCGTGCCGCCAAGCTGGTCGGCGTCGAGCTTCCGAAGAAGACCGAGTCGGCTGCTGCGCCGGTGAAGAAGGCCGCCAAGAAGGCCCCCGCCAAGAAGGCTCCGGCCAAGAAGGTTCCGGCTCCGGCGGCCAAGAAGGCGCCGGCCAAGAAGGTCACCCAGAAGTAAGTCATCGCCTGGGGCGCGCCTGACGAGGCGCGCCCGCGAGCGACGGAAAGTCGACCAGGGGACGTAACCCGCATAGGCTGTCGAGTGTGGAGCTCCAAGGCCTGGTGGGTTACGTCCTTTTCGCCTTACAGGTCGCTGTTTTGGTGGCAGCGGTCTACGCGTTCGTGCACGCCGCGATGCAGCGGCCCGATGCGTATACGGCGGCCGAGAAGTTGACCAAGCCGGTATGGCTGGTGATCCTCGGCGTCGGCGTGCTGTTGGCGCTCGTGCTCGGTATCACCGGCGTGGCGATCGCGGCGGTGGCCTCGGGCGTCTACCTGGTCGACGTCCGGCCCAAGATCCTTGAGATTCAGGGGAAGTCGCGGTAGTGCGACGTCTCCTGTTCGCCGCACTGGCGGCGTGCGCAGTACCCGTCGCGGCGGCGCCCATCGCGTCAGCCACGCCCGTTTCCACGCCGCCGCCCTACGTCGACCATGTCGAGTGGGCGAAGTGGGGCGATCTGTCCAGCCTGCGGGTCTACCCCACCGCCGCGGGACGGGACATGGCGGGCCGGCCGGGCAGCCGGGCCCAAGCCGACGAAGCCTGGGCCGAGGTTCTGACGCTGTCGCCCGACGCCGCGATTCCCGGCATGAGCGAACAGTTCGTCTGTCACTGGCAGTTCGCGGAGCTGTTCGAGCCCGGCAAGGTCAGCTGGAACCTCGAGCCGTGGCGGCCCGAGGTCAGCAACGAGGAGATGGTGACGACCGGCTGCAACCCGGGCGGCACCGAAGAACCCTTCTGATGGGCGCCTACACCCGGGCCCAAGTCGCCGGGCTGGTCGATCACACGCTGCTCAAACCGGAGGTCACCGACGCGGATATCGTCGGATTGCTCACCGAGGCCGTCGAACTCGCGGTTTTCGCGGTGTGTGTCTCGCCCACGATGGTGCCGGCTGCCGGATCACTGGCGCACGGTCCCGTCGTCGCATCGGTCGTGGGATTCCCTTCGGGTAAACACCTTTCGGCGATCAAAGCCGACGAGGCCCGGCTGGCAGTGGCCGCAGGCGCGGCGGAGATCGACATGGTGATCGACGTCGGTGTGGCCATCTCTGGTGTGCTCGACGACGTGCGCGCCGATATCGCCGCGGTGCGAGACGCGGTGCCGCAGGCGGTGCTCAAGGTCATCGTCGAGTCGGCGGCCCTGCTGGAGTTCAGCGGTGAGCCGCTGCTCGTCGACATCTGCCGGGTCGCCGAGGACGCGGGTGCCGATTTCGTCAAGACCTCCACCGGATTTCATCCGAGCGGCGGGGCGTCGACGCGTGCCGTGCAGCTGATGGCCGGTGCCGTCGACGGGCGGCTGGGAATCAAAGCCAGTGGTGGAATCCGCACCGCCGCAGATGCTTTGGCGATGCTCGATGCCGGCGCGACCCGGCTCGGACTGTCCGGCACCCGCGCCGTGCTCGACGGCCTCGGCTGACGTTACAGACCGCCGAAGCAGGGATCCTCGGCCTGCTTCGGGATGGATTGGTTGCTCGTCGAGAACTGGCTCACCACACCGGAATCGGTGACCTGAACCGAGTCGGCGTGGATGTTCATCGGATAGTTCTGCGTCAGCTGCGAGGTGAACGCGTCCAGGGCAGGCTGCACCGCCTCGCGCGGCAGCGTGAAGCCCAGCCCGGTGACGTTCTCCACCTGAAGCGAGATGCCGCCGTCGACGACCTGGGGGCGCGCGGTGATGCTGCCCAGTGCTCCCTCGAGCTCGATCGTTCCGTCGGTAGGGTTGGTGGTCACCCCGGTCACGAAGCTGCCGACCAGAGGGATCGCTCCCTGGATCGTCTGCTTGATGCCCTCGGCGGTCCAGTCGATGTTGGCCACCAGTGAGCCGAGCGAGCCGCTGGATGTGCCGGTGTCCTCCAGGCGGACGTCGTTGATGTCGAGGTTGAGCTTCATCCCCTTGGCGTCACGCACCTGGTTGCCCGCGCTCTCGATGTGGATGTTCGTGTAGTGCCCCGACGCATGCTGCAGCAGGAACGGCGGAAACACCCCGAACGACGCGGTGACGTCGTCCTGCACGACACACTCGACGATCGTGGAAACCACCGTGTCGGCGCGGCTGCGGGCATACAGCTCACCGCCGAGCAGACCGGCGAACACCAGCGCCAGCACGATGACGACGGCCAGGACGACGGACAGCGGGTCGCTGAAGATCTTCGTGAGCTTCGCCGGCACCGAGGAACCTTCCTCCGGGGGAGCGGGGGACGTCGGCCCAGGCTGGTTCCCCGGGAACTGTGGCTGCGGTGGGCCTGGCTGCTGTGGCGGGCGGGCCCACGGATCGGTCATCCCAGCGATTGTGCCTTACTGCGATGAGCGAAACCTGAGCGGTTACTCATCACCGCGACCGTCTCGCGGGCCCTGCGTGCCGCGTCCAGGTCGACGTCGCAGACCAGCAGCGCAGGGTCGGCGCCCGCCGAAGCCAGCACCCCGCCGAGCGCGGAGGCCACCACGCTGCCGCCGACCCCGGTGGGTCCGAGCGCGGCGATCTCGTCACCCGGGTAGGCCTGCCCGACCGCGGCGACCACGCTCGTCGTGTCGATCGCGCGGGCGCGGGCGAGCAGCGTCCACTGGTCGAGCTTGCCCGGGCCGGTTCCCCACGACGCGTGCGCGGTGATCAGCTCGGCGCCGCGCTCGGCGAGCTCGACGTAGAGCTCGGGGAAACGGATGTCGTAGCACAGCGTCAGACCGACTGGACGGGCCCCGAGCGCCGTCGACGGTGATCACCACCGGTTCCCGTCCGGGTGCGACCGTCGAGGACTCGGTGAAGCCGAACGCGTCGTAGAGGTGGATCTTGTCGTAGCGGGCGTCCACCCCGGGGCCCGGTCGCGAGCAGCGTGTTGGTGACGCGGCCGTCATCCGTCGGGGCGAACATGCCCGCGACCACGACGATGCCCGCGCGCTGCGCGACCGCGCGCACCCCGGAGGCCCATGGCCCGTCCAAGGTTCGGCGAGCGGGGCGAGCGGCACCCCGAAGCGACACATGGTCGCCTCGGGGAACAGCACCAGCGACGCGCCCGCGTCGGCGGCCCGCAGCGTGTAGTCCTCGACCAGGCCGAGGTTGGCGGCCGGATCGGTGCCGCTGCGGATCTGAGCCAGGGCACGCGATTGGGCGCATGCCTCACCAGCTTAGTTAGGGGCCCCAGGCGGGGCGATCGAGCTGCCGCGGACTTGTTGCCGAGCTTGCCGGAGCGGACCTGCGCGGCCAGGCTGTCGAGGATCACCCGCGAGCTGATCAGCGCGGTCTGCTCGGCCCAGTCGTACGGCGGCGAGCATTCGACGACCTCGATGCCGGCCAGGCCCGGCTCGGAGACCATCTTGACCAGGTTGAGCGCCTCGCGCGGCAGCAGGCCGCCCGGCTCCGGCCAGCCGGTACCCGGCACGAAGCCGGCGTCGATGACGTCGATGTCGAAGGACAGGTAGACCGCCTTGGCGCCCTTCCAGGCGATCTCCAGCGCGATCTCCGCAATTTTCTCGATGCCGACCCGTTCCACGTCGCCGACGGTGATCACCGTCGACTTGCGGTCGCGGCCGACCTTCACGCCTTCGCGGGGGCTCTGCCAGCCGCCGATACCGATCTGCACCAGGTTGGTCGCCGGCGCGTTCTTGATGTTGGTCGCGTGGAACCACGGGGTGGTGTGCATCCGCTCGTCGAGGTCGGTCTCCTGGGTGTCGACGTGGCGGTCGAAGTGGATGATGCCGATGTTGCCGTCCATGTACGGGAGCCAGCCCGCGGATGGTGGGGAAGCCGATGGAGTGGTCCCCACCGAGCACGATCGGGCATGACGCCCTTCTGCAGCGACGTGCGCCATCGCCTGGCTGATCTGGTCGAACGACTTCTCCAGGTTGCCCGGGATGGTGAACACATCACCGATGTCGACGATGTTGAGCTGCTCGCGGAGGTCGACGCCGGTTTCGTAGTTGTACGTGCCGAACAGGTTCGTGGAGCGCCGGATGCCCTGCGGGCCGAACCGGGTGCCGGGCCGGTAGGTGGCACCCGCATCCAGCGGTACGCCGAAGATCGGCGACCTCGGCGTCGTCGACATCGTTGACGTCCTCGACGAACGGGCATTTCAGGAACGTGCCGCGCTCGCCGGCGAAGTGCGGTTTCTCGCCGCGGACGAACGTCGAGATGGTGCGGTCGTTGATGGTGGGGGCGGCCTCCAGGCCGTAGGTCAGACCGCGATCGATCTCCTCGCGGAGTCGCCGGTCGCCGAGATTCGCCTCGGCTTGCTGTGCCCAGGCGCCCTCGGCGTTGGGTAGCGCGGGGTCGGGCCGGTCTGGATTTTCGGGCACGATGTTCCTCCCACGCCGTCTTGTCGGCTGACCGGAGTCCGCCCGACGCGTGGGCACCTCGTCCGGGGAACCGGTTCGCACGGCCCCTGCGGTCATTGTTGGCACAGCCGCGAATTCCTGTCCAGCGCTAACGGAAACGCGGCGTTAACGCAGCGCGCGCTCTTACGTAACGAGCGGGGTTTTTTCTGACCTGGACCCACAAAAGATGTGGGGCGCGTCTAGGGTTCCGCCGTTTGCGGGTCTGGTCCGAGAGATGCAGGCGACCCGGCGGCGATGGCGGGCCGTTCCACGGCGGGATAAAAGCCCGGGAGACTCCAGTGCTCTAACGGGAGGCTCCGCAAATGATTCTTCTCGGTGTCGGCATCAGCATCGCCGTCGTCGTCCTCGTCGGCTTTTATGTGTCCAAGAAGATCGCGGGCGACAGTTCCAACTTCCTCGTCGGCGGCCGCATGCTGCCGTTCTGGTTGGTCGGTGGCGCGCTGATGGGTTCGGCCGTCGATACGAACGCCACCCTCGGCAACACCGATCTGGCATATGAGTTCGGATTCTGGGCGGGCGCCACCCTGCCGCTCGGTCTGGCCCTGTGCCTGCTGCTCACCGGCATCTTCTTCGCCAAGCCGATGAACCGGATGGGCCTGACGTCTTTCCCGGACTATTACCGGCTGCGGTTCGGCCGGTCGGTCGAGGTCGGCGCGTCGGCGCTTCTTGCGGTCGCATTCTGCATGCTGGTGGCGGGCAACCTGGTCGCAGGCGGCTTCCTGTTCAACTACTTCCTCGGCATGCCGTACTGGCTGGGTGTCGTGCTGATCGCGGCGATCGCGGTCGCCTACACCGGGACCGGCGGCCTCATCGCGGATGCGTACACCGCGATCATCCAGATGGCCTTGATCCTGGTCGGCGCGGTCGGGCTGTTGATCTGGATGACGAGCGCGCACGGCCTCGACATCGCCGAGGGAACGGGGCCGTTGGCGCTGGGACAGCTGTCGGATCCCGCACAGGGTGCGGTCATCAACTGGGCGACCCTGATCGCGCTGGGCATCGGCGACATCGTGGCGATCGACTTCATGCAGCGGGTGTTCGCGGCCAGGTCCCCGGAAGCGGCCCGCAAGGCCTGCTTCAGTGCCTCCGCTGGCACGGTCGCGATCTGCGTCCCGTTCGGCCTGGTGGTGCTGGCAGCGCACTCCATCATGCCGGAGGAGCTCGACGGTCCCGTGCTGTTCGTGCTGCTCGACCAGTACGCGCCCGTCGGGCTGACGGTGCTGGTGCTGTGCGGTCTGGTGGGCGCGTCGATGAGCACCGCCAACGGCGCCATCCTCGCCATTTCCAACGTGTCGCGTCCGCAACCTCGGTGGGGTGCGTCGGGTGCACGTTTCCGGCCAACGGGATCCGCTGCTCCGCGCCACCCGCATCGCGATGGTGCCGATGACGCTGTTCGCGATCGGGCTGGCGATCTACGTCAAGCAGACAGGCATCCTGCTCACGCTGGCCTTCGATCTGCTGCTGGCTTGCCTCACGGTGCCCTTCATCTTGGGTCTGTACTGGCGGCGCGGCACGTCAAGGCCGCGATGGCCGCGATGGTCGTCGGTTTCGTCGTGCGGGTGGGGCTCTTCGTGCATCACGCCCACCATCTACGGGGTCGACAACACAATCCTGTACATCCCGAACGGCCTTGTCGGCGCGGCGTTCGACGGATGGCCGACATTCATCGCGTTCGCCGCGGCGATCATCACCTATGTCTCCGTGTCGTTGGCGACCCCGCCCGCGTATCTGCGCGGCCTGGACATCCAGGTGGCGCAGGACGTCGACGACGCGCTCGACGACCCGGACCGGTTCGAGCACGAACTCGTCAAGGCCAACGATTCGGTGAAGGCGACGTAACCTGGCCGACAGCGCTACTGCTCTGCGTGCCGTCGTGCTCAGCGGACGGGCGTGACGGCGGACCACGGCACCGTGAGCACTCCGTCGCGGAGGCTGCGCCGCGGCGAATTCACCGGGAACCCCTCGGCGACAAGCAGTTCCACCATGGCACGCCACCGCACCCTGGGCCCGAACACCCCGTGACCGGCGACGCTGGCCCAAGCGCGGTCGGCGGCCTGCAGCAGCGCGTGGATCGGCTGGCCCGGCACGTTGTGGTGGATCAGCACCTTGGGTAGCCGCTCGGCCAGATCTGACGGGCGCTCGATGGCGAACGGGTCGCACGCCAGCGTCAGGCTCACCACCGAGGTCGTGTCCAGGAGCACCCAGCAGCATCGGCGGCCCAGTTCGTCGCAGGTGCCGTCGACGATCAGTCCGCCCGGCGCCAACCCCGCCCGCATCGCCGCCCACGCATCGGACACCGCGTCCTCGGGATACTGACGCAGCACGTTGAACGCGCGGACCAACACCGGCCGGTGGCCGGCCAATTCGAAACCGCCGAGCGCGAATTCGATCCCAGGGGTGGCGGCGGCCTGACCGATGCGCACCCGATCGGGTTCGATCTCCAGGCCGATGACACGGACGTCGGAGCGCAACCGAGCGCAGCCGGATCGCGAGCTCCAGCGTGGTCACCGGCAGCGCGCCGTAGCCCAGATCGACGACGAGCGGGTCGGTGGCGGCCTGCAATGCGTTGCGGACCCGCGGCTCATGCACCAGCCAGCGGTCGCTACGGCGCAGCCGGTTGTGGCCCGTGGTGCCCCGCGTGATCGCGCCGAGTGGCGCGCCTGCACGCTGGGCCATGACACGTGACTCTAGTTCGCGATCAGCTGTTTTCTGTGATCCACACCGTAGTGAAGCGTTGCTCTGCGATCAGCAGGTCGACGAGCTGGATGCCGATGAAGTTCTCGATCTTGCCGCCCACGAGTGGAACCCGGACTTCCACGGTGGCCGTGATCGCCATGCGCGAACCGTCTCCGGTGGTCGCCGGAACCAGCACCGCGTCGCCGCTGAGGGCGGCGGGAGCGCCAGGGATGGCGCCGGTGACCACTGCGGTGGCACGGCCGTCGACGACCGGCGTCCACAACTCCTCCCGCACGAAACTCAGGTCGCCGCGGTGGAATTGCGTCACCACCGCGGGCAGCCGGTCCGCGCGCAGCGTTTGGGTGGTCCTGATCCGGATCCCGCCGTCCGTGGCCACCGCCATCTCGTCCAGGGTGGCGCGATCGGCGCCGGACTCACCGAGGCGGACCAGCCAGTACTGCTCGTCGCTGAACGCCCGGTGGACCTGTTCGACCCTGCCCTCGTATTCGGCGGCCATGTCGAATGAACGTGGCATAGCAGGCCACGCTACCGTTACCGCCCGTGGTCACTTCGTCGATCGGCGGCGTGGCGGTTGCCGAGAATGTCCCGCTGGCGCCGCTGACCACGCTGCGCATCGGACCGGTCGCGCGCCGTCTCCTCACCTGCGTCACCAGCGAGCAGGTCGTGGATGCCCTTCGGGCCGCAGGCCCGGACGCGCTGGTGCTGGCGGGCGGGTCCAATGTGGTGCTCGCCGACGACCTCGACGGTCTGACCGTCGTGCGGCTCGCCAACACCGGAATCTCCGTGGACGGCGCCGTCGTGCGGGCCGAGGCCGGGGCGGTGTGGGACGACGTCGTCGCCGCCTCGCTGGCGCACGGACTGGGCGGGCTGGAATGCCTGTCGGGGATCCCCGGGTCGGCGGGCGCGACCCCCGTGCAGAACGTCGGCGCCTACGGTGCCGAGGTCGCCGACACCATCCGCCGGGTCAGGCTGCTGGACCGGGATACCGGCGAGGATCGCTGGGTTGTCTCCAGACATCCTCCAGTTCGGTTACCGCACAAGCATTCTGAAGAATTCATCGGCATCGGTGGTGCTCGAGGTGGAGTTCGCGCTGGATCCTGCCGGACGCAGCGCGCCGCTGCGCTACGGCGAACTGGCTGCCGCACTGGAGGCCGAACCGGGGCAGCGCGCCGACCCGGCGCGGGTGCGCGCGGCGGTGCTGTCGCTGCGTGCAGGCAAAGGCATGGTGCTCGACGAGGACGACCACGACACGTGGAGCGTCGGGTCGTTCTTCACCAACCCGGTGGTGCCACCCGCCGACTTCGAGCGCCTCGCCGGCGCCGTCGACGGGCCGGTCCCGAAGCTATCCCGCGGCGGCCGGGGTGAAGCTGGCCGCGGGGTGGCTCGTCGAGCGGGCCGGGTTCGGTAAGGGATATCCCGGGGCCGCGGCACCGGCCCGGCTGTCGACCAAGCACGCCCTCGCTGTGACCAATCGGGGTAACGCGACCACGCGCCGACGTGATTGCGCTGGCCAGGACGGTGCGCGACGGTGTCAGAACGGCGTTCGGGATCGAACTCACACCCGAACCGATTCTGATTGGGTGCGTTCTCTAGGTACCGTTGGTCCACGTGAGCCCCGCTGACCCGATGCCGTCGTTTACCAGACGTCGCGCCCTGACCGCCATCGCGGTCGGGTTGGTGGCTCCCGGCGCCGTCGCAGCCTGCATGAGGGGCGGCGACAGCCGTTCCGGTGAAGCCGCGGACACATCCTCACCGCCCGACGGTGACCTACGAACCCTCCAATGCGTCCGAAGACGTCATGCCCACCGCGCGTGCCGGTGTCCAGGTCAAGGACGGCTGGTTCCAGAGGGTCAGCCTGACGAACTCCGACGGCGGGCTCGTCGCGGGCACGCTCAATCGTGACCGCACCGAGTTCACCGTCGCCGAACCCCTCGGCTACGGGCTTACCTACAGGTGGGGCGGCACCGTCGTCGGCCACGACGGCAAGGCGGTGCCGGTGGCCGGCTCGTTCACCACGGTCACCCCGGACTACCAGGTCAACGGGCAGTTCCAGCTTTCCGATGGTCAGACCGTCGGCGTCGCGGCGCCGATCATCATGCAGTTCGACGCCGCCATCGCCGAGGAGGACCGGCCCGTGGTGGAGAAGGCGCTGTCGGTGACCACCACCCCGGCCGTCGAGGGTGGCTGGGCGTGGCTGCCCGACGAGGCCGGTGGCTCGCGCGTGCATTGGCGCACCAAGGAGTACTACCCGGCGGGCACCACTGTGCACGTCGACGCCAGGCTCTACGGCGTGCCGTTCGGTGCCGGTGCGTACGGCGCGACCGATTCCACGCTGGACTTCACCATCGGGCGTTTCCAGGTGGTCAAGGCCGAGGCCTCGTCGCATCAGATCGAGGTGATCACCGATGCGGGCGTGATCATGACCTTGCCGTGCAGCTACGGCGAGGGCGATCTGGACCGCAACGTCACCCGCAGCGGCATCCACGTGGTCACCGAGAAGTACGAAGACTTCTACATGTCCAACCCGGCCGCCGGCTACGCGAACGTCCGCGAGCGGTTCGCGGTGCGGATCTCCAACAACGGCGAGTTCATCCACGCCAACCCGGCCAGCTCCGGCGCCCAGGGCAACAGCAACGTGACCAACGGGTGCATCAACCTGTCGACCGAGGACGCCCAGCAGTACTTCAACAGCGCGCTGTACGGCGACCCGGTCGAGGTCACCGGGACGCGGATCGAGCTGTCCTACGCCGACGGCGACATCTGGGACTGGGCGGTGCCATGGGACGAGTGGGCGTCGATGTCGGCGCTGTCGTCACAGACAGCCGTCGGCATCCCCAGCACCGCGCCCGCGACGCCGTCGGACGCGCCGCAGCCGGTCAGCGGCCGCCCCGGCGGCTAGACCTCCGCGTCTCCGCCGGAATTGCATTCCACGCGCGGAATTCCGAGCGCGAGCCGCATGGAATGCAGTTCCGGCGGAAGGACGGGCTAGCGGCGGTTGAAGCGGGATCCGCTGGCGCCGCTGACCTGGTCGCGCGGCCTGACCACGATCAGATCCAGGTCGACGTGTGACGGGCGGCTGGCGACGAATCCGATCACGTCGGCGATGTCCTCGGCCACCAGCGGGGTGACGCCCTGGTAGACCTTCTCGGCGCGCTCTTCGTCGCCGTCGAATCGGTGCACCGAGAAGTCGGTCTTGACCATGCCGGGCGCAACCTCGGTGAGCCGCACGGGTTTTCCGAGCAGCTCACTGCGCAATGTGCGGTGCAGGACGCCCTGGGCGTGCTTGGCGGAGGTGTACCCGCCGCCGTTGTCGTAGATCTCCACGGCAGCGATCGACGTGATCGTGATGATCAGCCCGTCGCCGGAGTCGATCAGCTTGGGCAGCAGCGCGCGGGTGACATGCAGCGTGCCCAGCACGTTGGCCTCCCACATCCAGCGCCAGTGATCCACATCGGCATCGGCCACCGATTCCAGCCCGCGGGCGCCGCCGGCGTTGTTGACGAGCACGTCCACCCGGTCCAGGCGACCGGCCAGCGCCGCCACGGCGGTGCTGTCAGTGACGTCCGCCACAATCGCGGTGCCGTCGATCTCGGCGGCCAGTGCGGTGATCGGGGCCTCCCGGCGGGCCACGCAGATCACATGAAAGCCTTGTGCGGCAAGGGTTCTCGCGGTCGCTTCGCCGATTCCGGCACTGGCTCCGGTGACCACCGCGACCCGGCGAGCATCTGAAGGAGTCGTCATGCCCTCAACACTAGGCGTCCCGCTCGCGGCGTCGCGCGTGCGCCGCTAGCCGTGCTAAGTTGACCGCGTGTACCGGGATAGTCAGGCAGTTCTCGCTGCCGCGCGGCGTGCGTGTTGTTGTTGCGCACCCTGCCGCGCCTGACTGAACCCGGACTGATCCGTCCCGCTGAGTCGCCAGGTGAGGCCCCGACCCCCTGACCGACTTCCCGAAGGACAATCACGTGACGCACCAATCTCTCCGAACCACCACCACCTCCCTCACCGAGCGTCCGCGCGCCGCGTCGGCAAAACGCGCGGCCCCGGCCACCGCCGGGGGCGGGCGGTACCCGCAGGCCCTTCTGCACCACATCGTCGCGCCGTCGCTGCGCATCCCTGAGGCGGCCGCCGCGTCGGTGTTCAGTGCCGCACGGTTGCGTGGCCCGATTGCGCGCGACGTCATCGCCCAGGTCACCCAGCTCAGCATCGCCACGGTGAACCGTCAGGTCACCGCGCTGCTCGACGCGGGAGTGCTCCGCGAGCGCGCCGACCTGGCGGTGTCGGGAGCGATCGGACGGCCGCGGGTGCCCGTCGAGGTCAACCACGAACCCTTCCTGACACTGGGCATCCACATCGGCGCCCGCACCACCAGCATCGTGGCCACCGACCTGTTCGGGCCGCACCCTCGACGTCGTCGAGACGCCGACGCCGCGCGGTCCCCAGTCGGCCGCGCTGACCGCCATCGCGGGCAGCGCGCGCCGCTATCTGAGTCGCTGGCACCGGCGGCGCCCGCTGTGGGTCGGCGTCGCCACCGGCGGCGTGGTCGACAGCGCCACCGGGTACCTCGACCACCCGCGGCTGGGCTGGTCGGACGCCCCGGTCGGACCGGTGCTCGCCGAAGCGCTGGGCTTGCCGATCTCGGTGGCTGCGCACGTCGACGCAATGGCCGCCGCCGAACTGCTGCTCGGCGTGCGCCGCCAGCCCACCCGGGCGGCGACCAGCCTGTACGTCTACGCCCGGGAGACCGTCGGCTACGCGCTGTCCATCGGTGGCCAGGTGCATTCGCCCGCCAGCGGGCCCGGCACCATCGCCCGGTTGCCCGCGCGGTCCGACCTGCTCGGCGGCACCGGGGAACTGGAATCAACGGTCAGCGACGAGGCCGTCCTGGTGGCGGCGCGCAAGGCGCGGATCATCGCCGCCGAGGGCCCGACGTCGACGATGTCGGCGGTGCTGCGTGCGGCCCGCCAGGGCAACGACCAGGCGGTCGCTCTGGTCGCCGAGCGGGCGCGGGTGCTCGGCGAAGCCGTCGCCCTGCTGCGCGACATGCTCAACCCGGACGATCTCGTGGTCGGCGGCCAGGCGTTCACCGAGTACCCGGAGGGTATGAGCATCGTCGAGGCGGCGTTCGCCGAACGCTCGGTGCTGCCGCACCGCGACATCCGGGTGACCGCGTTCGGCAACCGGGTCCAGGAGGCGGGTGCCGGCGTGGTGTCCCTCGGCGGGCTCTACGCCGACCCGATCGGCGCGATGCGCCGGGCGCAGTCTCGTCGGCCCGACGTGAGTGCCTGATCGGGGACGTCAAGCCGGCGGTGTAGACATGACGGTGTGCGTCTAGCAACTGATCTGGCCGCCCTGCCCTCCGGACTGCCCGAGCCCCGCCGGGTGGCGGTGTTGTCCGTGCATACCTCTCCGCTGGCCCAGCCGGGCACCGGTGACGCGGGCGGCATGAACGTCTACGTGTTGCAGACGGCCCTGGAGCTGGCCCGTCGCGGCGTCGACGTGGAGATCTTCACCAGGGCCACCTCATCAGCGGATCCGCCGGTCGTCCGGGTGGCGCCCGGCGTGCTGGTGCGCAACGTCGTCGCGGGGCCCTTCGAGGGTCTGGACAAGAACGACCTGCCGACGCAGCTATGCGCGTTCACCGCGGGTGTGCTGCGTGCGGAAGCTACCCACGAACCCGGCTACTACGACATCGTGCACTCGCACTACTGGCTGTCCGGGCAGGTCGGATGGCTGGCCGCAGACCGGTGGGCGGTCCCGCTGGTGCACACCGCCCACACCCTCGCCGCGGTCAAGAACGCGTCGCTGGCCGCAGGGCGATTCCCCGGAACCGCCACTGCGGTCCGTCGGCGAGCAGCAGGTGGTCGACGAGGCGGACCGGCTGATCGTCAACACCGAACATGAAGCGCGGCAACTGGTTTCGCTGCATCAGGCGGACCCCGCCCGCATCGATATCGTGCATCCGGGGGTGGACCTGCAGGCATTCACCCCCGGTGATCGCCGGGCCGCCCGCGCTGCGCTCGGCCTGGGCTCGGATGTTGCTGACCTGCCGATCGTGGCGTTCGTCGGCCGGATCCAACCGCTCAAAGCCCCCGACGTACTGCTGCGTGCCGCCGCCCGGCTGCCGGACATCCACGTGCTGATCGCGGGGGGGCCCTCGGGCTCCGGTCTGATTCCGCGCCCCGGCGCGGGTGGCCGGGCCACCCCCGACGATCTGGTTCACCTGGCCGCGGAGCTGGGCATCACCGATCGCGTGACGTTTCTTCCGCCGCAGTCGCGCGACGGCCTCGTCCGGGTCTACCGGGCCGCCGACATCGTCGCCGTCCCGAGCTACTCGGAGTCCTTCGGGTTGGTCGCCGTCGAGGCGCAGGCCTGCGGCACCCCGGTGGTCGCGGCCGCGGTCGGCGGGCTTCCCGTCGCGGTGCGCGACGGCGTCAGCGGTGCGCTCGTCGACGGACACGACACCGACGACTGGGCCATGGCGATCGGCGACATGTTCGCCCGCGGCCCGGCGACCATGCGCGGCGCGGCCGTCGAGCACGCGACGCAATTCTCGTGGGCGCACACCGTGGACGCGCTGCTGGCCAGCTACGGCCGTGCGGTGCGCGACTACCGTGCGGTCCATCAGCACAGCGAACCGTCCTCGCGGCGCAGCGGACGCCGGTTCTCGATGCGGCGGGGCGTGCGCGCGTGAGCGGCGGCGATGAGGCGCTTGCGCGAAGAGAAGACAACGGCGATGAGCCGCTTGCGCGAAGAGAAGACGACGGCGATGAGCCGCTTGCGCGAAGAGAAGACAAAGGCGTTCAGGACCTCATCGAGAGCACCCTCGAGGAGCAGGAGCTGACGTACACCCGTCACAAGGGTGCACGTGGCGGCCTGCCCGGCCTGGTCGTCGAGTTGCCCGGCGAACGCAGGCTCAAGACCAATACCATCCTGACCATCGGCGAACACTCGGTGCGCATCGAGGCCTTCGTCTGCCGTCAACCCGACGAGAACCACGAAGGCGTCTACCGGTTCCTGCTCAAGCGCAATCGTAGGCTCTACGGCGTCGCGTACACCCTAGACAACACCGGCGACATCTACCTCGTCGGCCGGATGGCGTTGGCGTCGGTCACCGCCGATGAGATCGACCGGGTGCTCGGGCAGGTGCTCGAGGCCGTCGATTCGGACTTCAACACGTTGCTGGAGTTGGGTTTTCGCACATCCATCCAGAAAGAGTGGGAGTGGCGGGTGTCGCGCGGTGAATCACTGAAGAACCTGCAGGCGTTCGAGCACCTCATCGCCGAACAGGACGACGACTGATCGCCTCCCGGCGCCCAAACCGACGTTTGGGCGCATTTGTCCGAGTGGATTGCGCCTTTTCGTCGATCTCGGCGCGGGCAGCACAGGAAGCGCGGGAAGCGCGGGACGACTGATCCCGCTCGTGAGAGAATCCGGGTCATGGCAGACACTGCGACGCTGATCCTTCTGCGCCACGGCGAGAGCGAGTGGAACGCGCTGAACCTGTTCACCGGATGGGTCGACGTCGACCTGACCGAGAAGGGCAGGGTCGAGGCGGCCCGGGCGGGCGAGCTGATCAAGGATCAGGACAAACTTCCCGATGTGCTCTACACCTCGCTGCTGAGGCGCGCCATCACCACCGCCAACATCGCGCTGGACAAGGCCGACCGGCATTGGATCCCGGTGCACCGGGACTGGCGACTCAACGAACGGCACTACGGCGCGCTGCAGGGCCTGGACAAGGCGGAGACCAAGGCCAAGTACGGCGAGGAACAGTTCATGGCCTGGCGGCGCAGCTATGACACCCCGCCGCCGCCGATCGACCCGGGCAGCGAGTTCAGCCAGGATGGCGATCCGCGCTACGCGGACGTCGCGGGTGAAGCGCCGCTGACCGAATGCCTCAAGGATGTCGTCGAGCGGTTCGTGCCCTACTTCACCGAGGAGATCGTCCCCGACCTGAAGGCGGGCAAGACGGTACTGATCGCCGCGCACGGCAATTCACTGCGCGCGCTGGTCAAGTACCTGGACGGCATGTCCGACGAGGATGTGGTGGGCTTGAACATCCCCACCGGCATCCCGCTTCGCTACGACTTGGACCCAGACCTCAAGCCGACGGTGACCGGAGGCCTGTACCTGGACCCCGAGGCCGCGGCGGCCGGCGCGGCCGCCGTGGCTGCCCAGGGCGCTAAGTAGCCCGCCGATCACCATCTGCGGCGTCGCCCGGCGAACAGCGGGTGAACAACCGAGGACACGCAGCCGAACATCCGCGTTTGGGTTTGTGACATGTCCCGATTTGGCCGCACGCTGCTGGGATGACGTTCACCGACTGCGTACGATTTTCGCGTGAGTGTCATATCGGCGCTGCTGCTCGCAGCGATCGTGGCACTGCTCGCGGTGTCGATCGGTGTCGCGTTCGGACTGAGGGCGGCGCCCCGTCTCCGCGAACGCCGGCAACGGCGCTCCGTCGAACATTCCGGCATCACCGTCTCGCAGATGCTCGAGCACGTGGTGGCGCAGTCCCCGGTGGGGATCGTGGTCGTCGACTCCTACCGTGACGTGGTCTACACCAACGAACGCGCCAAGGAACTCGGCCTGGTGCGCGACCGGCTGCTCGACGATCGCGCCTGGCTGGCCGCGCAGCGCACCCTGACCACCGGTGAGGACAGCGAGGTGGATCTGTCGCCACGCAAGCGCAGCAGGCCGGGCGGGGCCGGGTCCCACACAAGTGGGAGGTACCCCCAGTCGGTGCGCGGCCATGTGCGGTTGCTGACCGAGGACGACCGGCGATTCGCGGTGGTCTACGTCGACGACCAGTCCGAACACGCCCGCATGGAGGCGACGCGCCGGGATTTCGTGGCCAATGTCAGCCACGAGCTCAAGACGCCGGTCGGCGCGATGGGCGTGCTGGCCGAGGCGGTGCTGGCATCCAGCGACGAGCCGGAGACCGTCCAGCGCTTCGCCGGGATGATGGTCGCCGAGTCCCATCGGCTGGCCGACATGGTCGGCGAGCTGATCGAGCTGTCGCGGTTGCAGGGCGCCGAGCGACTGCCCGACCTGGGGGCAGTCGACGTCGACAGCGTTGTCTCCGAAGCGCTTTCGCGTCACAAGGTCGCCGCCGACAACGCCGACATCGCCGTCACCACCGATGCGCCGACAGGCTCCCGCGTGCTCGGCGACCAGACTCTGCTGGTCACCGCCATCGCGAACCTGGTGTCCAACGCAATCGCTTACTCGCCCAACGGATCCTCGGTGTCGATAAGTCGGCGCCGGCGCGGCGACAACATCGAGATCGCCGTCACCGACCGCGGTATCGGCATCGCCGCCGCGGATCAGGAGCGGGTGTTCGAACGATTCTTCCGCGTCGACAAGGCGCGGTCCCGGGCCACCGGAGGCACCGGGCTGGGGTTGGCGATCGTCAAGCACGTCGCGGCCAACCACAACGGCTCGATCCGGCTGTGGAGTCAGCCGGGTACCGGGTCGACGTTCACTTTGTCGATTCCCGCCTACCTGGACGGCGATGTCGGGGACGACCTTGATGATCAAACCAACGAGAGGACTAGTACATCGATGACCAGCGTGCTGATCGTGGAGGACGAGGAGTCCTTGGCCGATCCCCTGGCGTTTCTCCTCCGTAAAGAGGGTTTCGAGGCGACTGTGGTGTCCGACGGGCCTTCTGCCCTGGCCGAATTCGAGCGCTCGGGCGCCGACATCGTGCTGCTCGATCTGATGCTGCCGGGGATGAGTGGCACCGATGTCTGCAAGCAGCTGCGGTCGCGCTCGAGCGTCCCGGTCATCATGGTGACCGCCAGGGACAGTGAGATCGACAAGGTCGTCGGCCTCGAGCTCGGCGCGGACGACTACGTCACCAAGCCGTATTCCGCGCGCGAGTTGATAGCGCGCATCCGGGCCGTGCTGCGCCGCGGTGCCGATGGCGACGACACCGGAATCGGGGACGGGGTGTTGGAGGCCGGCCCGGTGCGCATGGATGTGGAGCGGCACGTGGTCAGCGTCAACGGGATTTCGATCACGTTGCCGCTCAAGGAGTTCGACCTACTCGAGTACCTGATGCGCAACAGCGGCCGGGTGCTCACCCGGGGTCAGCTCATCGACCGGGTGTGGGGCGCCGACTACGTCGGGGACACCAAGACGCTCGACGTTCACGTCAAACGGCTGCGCAGCAAGATCGAGGCGGATCCGGCCAATCCGGTGCATCTGGTGACGGTTCGCGGCCTGGGTTACAAGCTGGAGGGCTGAGGCTCCAGGGCCTAAGGTCGCGCACGGCTCGTCGGACTTATCCCGTAGTGCCGCCCATGATCTCGAACACCTCGAAAGTGTTGACCCGGGCGGTGACGGAAGGATCGAGCTCGCCGATCGCGAGCACCTCGGCGCGATCGGTGGCCCGCAGCACACCCATACCCCAGATGCCTTCGGGATCGGCGACCGGACCGTAGACGACGACTCTGCCCTGAGCCAGCAGCTCTTGCCAATACGCCATGTGCTGGGCCATCGCGTGTTGCTCGTCGTCGGTCATCGTGTGCGCGAAGTCGGCGCGAGGCGGGATCAGCCGGAACAGGAAGAGCATTTTGCTCAGCCGGCGGCGCGGGTGGCCGGGTGGACCGCGATGAGCCCTAAACCGCTGCGGCGCTTACACATCGCTGCCAGCTCCGCATAGGCCTTGGCGCCGAGCAGTTCGGTGAGCTCGGGCGCGTAGGACTGCCAGACCGGTTTCTCGCCGACGTGGGCCGCCGGGTCGCCGGTGCAATACCAGTGCAGATCGGCGCCCCCTTCGCCCCACCCGCGCCGGTCGTACTCGGTGATCATCGTCTTGAGGATCTCGGTGCCGTCGGGCCGGGTGACCCATTCCTGGGTGCGGCGGATCGGCAGCTGCCAACAGACTTCGGGCTTGAGGGTCAACGGTTCCACACCGATCTTGAGCGCCTTGCTGTGCAACGCACAGCCGATGCCGCCGGGCCAGCCGGGCCGGTTCAGGAAGATGCAGGCGCCCTTGTACTTTCGGGTGCGAAGGTTGGGCTTGTCGTCGTACTCGTCCATTTCGAGATAGCCATTCTTGCCCAGGCCCTTCGCGCGGTACTGCCAATCCTCGGCAGTGAGCAGTTTGACGGCGTCGTCGAGCTGCGCGCGGTCGTCGTCGTCGGACAGAAACGCTCCGTGCGAACAACATCCGTCGTCTGGCCTGCCCTCGACGGTGCCCTGGCATGCAGGCGTGCCGAACACGCAAGTCCAGCGCGACAGCAGCCAGGTCATGTCCGCCGCGATCAGATGTTCGGGATTGTCGGGGTCGTAGAACTCCACCCACTCACGGGCGAAATCCAGCTCGACCTCACCGGGGTGCAATCCAGTCACGGTTTTCACGGTAGACCCATTTCAGCGTGTCGAACAATTCTGGGGAAGTGCTCGTGTTCCCGGTCAATCGCTTTCGCCCCCAAACCCCACTGCGAAGCGTCCGCTCGTCCGCGACCGCTCTCTGTTCGCCACGGGGGGCGCGAGCCCTCGACGCGCCGATGGCAGTCGGGCGTGGAAAACCCGTTAGGTTGGGTGCGTGCGATTAGGCGTGCTCGACGTGGGCAGCAACACCGTCCATCTCTTGGTGGTGGATGCGCGGCGCGGCGGGCACCCGACTCCGATGAGTTCCACCAAAGCGTCGCTGCGGCTGGCGGAGGCCATCGACAACTCCGGGAAGCTCACCCGCCGGGGTGCCGACAAGCTGGTGGGCACCATCGACGAGTTCGCCAAGATCGCCACCAGCTCTGGGTGTTCGGAGTTGATGGCGTTCGCCACCTCCGCGGTACGCGATGCGAAGAACTCCGATGACGTGCTGGCCCGGGTGAAGTCCGAGACCGGGGTGGCGCTGCGCGTGCTCAGCGGTGTCGACGAATCCCGGCTGACGTTCCTGGCGGTGCGCAGGTGGTACGGCTGGAGTGCCGGGCGCATCACCAACATCGACATCGGCGGTGGATCGCTGGAGCTGTCCAGCGGCGTCGACGAGGAGCCCGATGTGGCACTGTCGCTGCCGCTCGGGGCGGGCCGTTTGACGCGGGAGTGGCTGCCTGAAGATCCGCCGGGCCGTCGCCGGGTCGCCATGCTCCGCGACTGGCTGGCCAATGAGCTTTCCGACGCCGGCATCACGATCGCCGAGGCGGGCAGTCCCGATCTGGCCGTGGCGACATCGAAGACGTTCCGCTCGCTGGCCCGGTTGACCGGCGCCGCACCGTCGGGTGCCGGACCGAGGGTGCAACGGACGCTGACGGCGCCGGGTCTTCGTCAACTCATAAATTTCATCTCTAGGATGACCGCGTCTGACCGTGCGGAATTGGAAGGGGTGAGCGCCGATCGGGCGCCACAGATCGTCGCAGGCGCTCTGGTGGCGGAGGCCAGCATGAAGGCTCTCGGAATCGAGAGTGTGGACATCTGTCCCTGGGCGTTGCGAGAGGGACTGATTCTGCGGAAACTCGACAGCGAAGCCGACGGAACGGCTCTGGTCGGCGGTGCCGACAGATCGGCAAAGGTCGGCGGCGCCGGGGAATCGGCCTCACGGGGGATGTCCGTACGCAATGCTGGACGGTGAAGCAACGAGGCTCAGAGGCAACAGGCGATGACTGGATCAGATGACAGCTACAGCAACACCCGGCCGATCTCGGTCGCGGAGCTGCTGGCCAAGAACGGAACGATCGGTGCACCCCCGGTCGGCGGCAGGCGCCGTCGGCGGCGCGGCAACGCCGATTCCGTCACCGTCGCCGAGCTCACCGGTGAGATCCCGATCATCCGGCCCACCGATCCTGACCCGTCCGCGGCCACCGCTGCGGTAGAGCAGGAGGTCGAGGAGGTCGAGGAGGTCACAGCGGCCGAGCCCGACGCCGAGGTCAGCCCGGAGATCGAGGCCGGTGAGGCCCTGCCGACCAACGGCGCCGTCGACCACGTCGCGGTCGAACCGGACACCGCTGAGCCCGAGACGCCTGAGCCCGAAGCCGTTGAGCCGGAGACCGCTGAGCCCGAAGCCGCTGAGCCCGAAGCCGCTGAGCCCGAAGTCGACGAGGCCGAAGCCGCTGAGCCCGAAGACGACGACAGTGACGCGGGTGACAGTGATGCGGGTGAGGTCGACGATGACTACGCCGACGCGGTCGCGGAGTACGCGGCGCATCTCGAGCAGCGCGACGCCGATCCCGACCCAGTCGACTTCCTCGCCCCGCCGCCCAAGCGTTTCGGTTTCGGCCGCCAGAGCAAAGATTCGGTGGCGGTCGACGCCGAGCAGATGAGCCCGGACCCACTCGACGACGACGGTGGCGAGACCGATCTGCTCGACTCGCCGGTGGATCTGGTCGAGCCGCCCGAGATCGAGGATCTCGACAACGAGGCCGCCCTCGATGCCGAGGACCGCGATGAGCTGCCGTCCTACCTGCGCTCCACGCAGGAACCGCTGTTCGGCGGTCAGACCGTCGCTGACGACCTCGCCAGGCGGGGCGGTTCCGGTCCGGCGCCGGACGACCTCGATCTCGACGAGGCGGACGATCTCGACGCGGACGACGAGGATGAGGAGCACGACGAACCGCGCCCGATGTCGTCGTTCGTCCACGGCCTCTGGATCGTCGGGCAGAGCATCATCGCCGTGGTGCTCGGCGCGGGCCTTTTCGTCGCATTCGACCAGCTGTGGAAGTGGAACAACATCATCGCGCTGGTGCTGTCGGTCCTGGTGATTCTGGGTCTGGTGGTCGGCGTACGGGTGGTACGCAAGACCGAGGACATCGGCAGCACGCTGATCGCGGTGGCGGTGGGTGCGCTGGTCACTCTGGGCCCGTTGGCCCTGCTGCAATCGGGTTGACGGCCGGCCCGCCCGGATAGAGGACTGTGCGCCCCGCCATCAAGGTCGGTCTTTCGACGGCCTCGGTCTACCCGCTGAGGACCGAGGCCGCGTTCGAGTACGCCGCCCGTCTCGGCTACGACGGTGTCGAGCTGATGGTGTGGGCGGAATCGGTGAGCCAGGATGTCGACGCCGTCGAGCGGCTGTCTGACCGATACCAGGTTCCGGTGCTGTCGGTGCACGCACCCTGCCTGCTGATCTCCCAGCGGGTGTGGGGCGCCAATCCGATCCCGAAGCTCGAACGCAGCGTGCGCGCCGCCGAACAGCTCGGGGCGCAGACCGTGGTGGTCCATCCGCCGTTTCGCTGGCAGCGGCGCTACGCGGAGGGTTTCGCCGATCAGGTTTCCGAGCTCGAAGGCTCCAGCGAGGTGATGGTCGCGGTGGAGAACATGTTCCCGTTCCGCGCGGACCGGTTCTTCGGGGCCGGTCAGACGTCGATCGAGCGGATGCGCAAACGGGGCGGCAACCCGGGTCCCGGGATCTCGGCGTTCGCACCCTCCTTCGACCCACTCGACGGCGGGCACGCCCACTACACGCTGGATCTCTCGCACACCGCCACGGCGGGCACCGACGCCGTCGACATGGCCCAACGGATGGGCGAGGGTCTGGTGCATCTGCACCTCTGCGACGGCAGCGGCGCGTCTGCCGACGAGCACCTGGTGCCCGGGCGCGGCACCCAGCCGACCGTGGAGATCTGCGAGACGCTGGCCGCCGGCGACTTCGCTGGTCATGTCATCCTCGAGGTGACGACCTCCGGCGCGCGCAACGCCGCCGAACGTGAGGCGCTACTGACCGAGTCGCTGCATTTCGCCAGGGCGCATCTGCTGCGCTGACATCCATCTGCTGATTGACGTCAAGGACACGCCACACGACCAGTTCCACCCTGTTCACCGATGCGATGGCGCTCACTTCGTCGGGCGACGGCGTGTACCACGGCGTGCTGAATGAGCACTGGACGATCGGAGCGAAAATCCACGGCGGCGCGATGCTGGCGCTGTGCGCCAACGCGGCCCGCGTCGAGTTCGCGGCCGGAACCGACGACAGCGAAGTGGAACCGATCGCGGTGTCGGGCCCGGTCTCGAACCGATCGGGCCGGGACATCCGATGGCGGATATCGTGCACCTGGCCCACGGCTGCGATATCAGGCCGTCGTTGACGACGTTCACACCGCGCTCGGACGGCGGGCCGCCGCTGATCGAGTACTGGGTACGGCCCAAGGGGGTCGCGCCGGACGTGCTGTTCGCGCTGCTATGCGGTGACGTTTCGGCTCCGGTCACGTTCGGTGTCAACAGATTCGGCTGGGCGCCGACGGTTCAGCTGACCGCCTATCTGCGGGCACGGCCCGCCGACGGCTGGTTGCGGGTGATGTGCACGACGACCCAGATCGGACAGGACTGGTTCGACGAGGACCACATCGTGGTCGACTGCGAAGGGCGCATCGTCGTGCAGAGCCGCCAACTGGCGATGGTGCCGCCTCCCGTCGGCGGATCCGACGATCCAAAATCAGTCGGCGGATCCGACGATCCAAAAGAGGCGTGACGCCGCCGGTCACCCAATCGCAGGACCATGCGATGCTTTTCGGCATGGCCAGAATCGCGATCATCGGCGGTGGGAGTATCGGCGAGGCGCTGTTGGCGGGGCTGCTCCGCGCCGGAAGGCAGGTCAAGGACCTGGTCGTGGCCGAGCGGGATCCGGCACGCGCGAAGTACCTCTCGGAGAAATACGCGGTGCAGGTGACGACAGTCGCCGGCGCGGTCGATTCCGCCACTTACGTCGTCGTCGCGGTCAAGCCCGCCGACGTACCTCACGTCATCGGTGACATCGCCGAAACCGCCGCCAAGGCGGAAAGTAATGCCGCCGAACAGGTTTTCGTGACGGTCGCCGCGGGCGTCACAACGGCCTACTACGAGAACAAGCTGCCCGCGGGCACGCCGGTCGTGCGGGTGATGCCCAATGCGCCGATGCTGGTCGGCGGGGGAGTCAGCGCGCTTGCGCGGGGAAGGTTCGCCACCGCTGAGCACCTCAGGGAGGTTTCGTCGCTTTTCGACGCGGTCGGCGGGGTTCTCACGGTGGCCGAGTCCCAGCTCGATGCGGTTACCGCGGTGTCCGGCTCGGGACCTGCCTACTTCTTCTTGATGGTCGAGGCGCTCGTCGACGCGGGCGTCGACGCTGGCCTGACGCGGGCGGTGGCCACCGATCTGGTGGTGCAGACGATGGCGGGCTCGGCGGCAATGCTCCTCGAACGCCTCGACGACGCCGCACCGAGCGGGGATACGGCAATGGGGGTGACGGTCGATACATCGGCCGCTCAGTTGCGGGCCACGGTTACCTCTCCGGGCGGCACCACCGCCGCTGGTCTGCGCGAACTCGAGCGAGGCGGTTTGCGAGCCGCGGTCGCCAACGCGGTCGAGGCCGCGAAAAAACGCTCTGAGCAGCTCGGAATTACACCTGAGTAGTTAACCAATTTCGAACTGATTAGCCCACACCCGTCGCAGTAACCCCACCTGCCACGCTATTCTCCCAGTGGTAAGCACGGGTCGGTGCCAGCGGTGGGGAAGCCGCTGGAACTGCCTGCGCCTGATGGATTGGGTTGCGATGACGTCTACGAACGGGCCGTCGGCGCGGGATTCGGCTAGCGGAAAGACGGCGCGTGACGCCGGGCAGACCGAAGGTCAACCGCCTCGAGCTCAATTTCTCACCGTCGCCGAGGTGGCGAGCCTCATGCGGGTCAGCAAGATGACCGTGTATCGCCTGGTGCACAACGGTGAGCTGCCCGCAGTCCGGGTGGGACGCTCGTTCCGTGTGCACGCCAAGGCAGTCCACGACATGCTGGAGAGTTCGTACTTCGACGCAGGCTGATTGTTTGTCGCGGCCCCGCGCCGAGATCCACGTTGTGTAGACCGGCGCTCGCACTTCGTCTGCGAAAGGCGGATTTCGGCGTGCTGGGCGGCGCGGGTAAGGTGACCCGGCGAGACTGACATCGACACAAAAGCGGTGTCCGAAGGATCGTCAAGACAACTTTAGGTAGCGGAGTTCATGGGTTCTGTCATCAAGAAGCGGCGCAAGCGTATGTCGAAGAAGAAGCACCGCAAGCTGCTTCGTCGCACCCGGGTGCAGCGCAGAAAACTCGGCAAGTAGGTCTTCTGCCCGGTCGCTAGGCTATCCCGATGGATTCCGCAGGTCGTTCCGGGGGCAACTCCGAAGGACCGAATGCCCGCGACGAACTGAGCTATCCCAAGGTCGTCCTGGTGACCGGCGCGTGCCGGTTCCTCGGCGGCTACCTGACCGCGCGCCTGGCCCAGAACCCGCTGATCAATCGCGTGATCGCGGTCGATGCGATCGCGCCGAGCAAAGACCTGCTCCGCAGGATGGGCCGTGCCGAGTTCGTTCGTGCCGACATTCGCAACCCGTTCATCGCCAAAGTCATCCGCAACGGTGACGTCGACACCGTCGTGCACGCGGCCGCCGCGTCCTACGCTCCCCGTTCGGGCGGCAAGGCGACGCTCAAAGAACTGAACGTGATGGGCGCGATCCAGCTGTTCGCGGCCTGCCAGAAGGCGCCGTCGGTGCGCCGCGTCATCCTGAAATCGACGTCAGAGGTGTACGGCTCCAGCGCGCGCGATCCAGTTCTGTTCGCGGAGAGCAGCAGCCGTCGCAGGCCACCGGGTGAGGGCTTCGCCCGCGACAGCATCGACATCGAGGGCTACGCGCGCGGCCTGGGACGGCGTAGGTCCGACATCGCGGTCACGATCCTGCGGCTGGCCAACATGATCGGTCCGGCCATGGACACCGCCCTGTCCCGGTACCTCGCCGGTCCGGTGGTGCCGACGATCATCGGCCACGACTCGCGACTGCAGCTGCTGCACGAGCAGGACGCGCTCGGTGCGCTCGAGCGCGCAACGGTGGCCGGCAAAGCGGGCACGTTCAACGTTGGGGCCTCGGGGATCATCATGATGAGCCAGGCCATCCGCAGGTCGGGGCGACTTGCACTGCCGGTCCCGCGGTCGGCGCTGGTGGCAGTGGATTCGCTCTGGCGGGCTGCTCGCAACACGGAACTGGATCGTGAGCAACTCGACTATCTCAGCTACGGCCGCGTCATGGACACCACCAGGATGCGCAGCGAACTCGGCTACACCACGAAGTGGACCACCGCCGAAGCCTTCGACGATTACGTACGGGGTCGTGGCCTGACGCCCATCATCGATCCCCGCTGGATAAATGCTGTGGAGGGGCGCGCGGTGGCGGCGGCGCAGCGCTGGGCGCGCTAGACTTCAACGCTTAGGGGCAGGGCGGGGAGAGGGAAAATACGTTGGCGGGCGAGCCTAGGGCGAAAGTTATTCCGCTGCATTCGAATTCGGGACGCAGCGCGGCTCAGCGACGCGCGGCGGCACAGCGCGTCGATAGTTCGCGTCGACATCCCTCTCTGCTGGCCGACCCGGGCAACCGCGCATCGGCCGAACAGATCGCGGGCGTCGTGCACGAAATCGACCGACGCAGGGGCGTCGCGGCGGGTGTGCCTGCCGAGGACAGCGGCGCCCACCGAGCTGGCCAAGCGCATCGCCGCCGTCGCCGACTTCGTCCGCAAACGGATGATGGGTGACTACCCCGTCGACGAGTTCGGCTTCGATCCTCATCTCAACGACGCAATCGTCTTGCCGTTGCTGAGGGTGTTCTTCAACAACTGGTTCCGCGTCGAGGTCAGCGGAATCGAGAACCTGCCGGAGTCGGGGGCGGCGTTGGTGGTGGCCAACCACGCCGGCGTGCTCCCGTTCGATGGTCTGATGACATCGGTCGCCGTGCACGACAACCATCCCGCACACCGGGATCTGCGACTGCTGGCCGCCGACATGGTGTTCGACATGCCGATGATCGGTCAGGCCGCCCGCAAGGCGGGCCACACGATGGCGTGCGCGGACGACGCACACCGGTTGCTTGCCGCAGGAGAGCTCACCGCCGTGTTCCCCGAGGGGTACAAGGGCCTGGGCAAGCGCTTCAAAGACCGCTACAAGCTGCAGCGTTTCGGCCGCGGCGGGTTCGTCTCGGCGGCGCTGAGGACGAAGGCGCCGATCGTGCCGTGCTCGATCGTCGGTTCCGAGGAGATCTACCCGATGGTCGCCGACGTGAAGTTGCTGGCGCGGCTGCTGGGCCTGCCGTACTTCCCGATCACGCCGCTGTTCCCGCTGGCCGGTCCGCTGGGCGTGGTGCCGCTGCCGTCGAAGTGGTACATCCAGTTCGGCGAGCCCATCGACACCTCCGACTACGACGAGTCGGCGGCCGACGACCCGATGGTCACCTTCGAGTTGACCGACCAGGTGCGCGAGACCATCCAGCAGACGCTCTATCAGCTGTTGGCGAATCGCCGCAACATGTTCCTGGGCTAGCTGCCCTGGCTTTGCCCGGCAACGAACTTCGACAGGGCAGCAGCGTCGCGCCCGGCGGCGATCTTTCCGGTGATCTCGTCGGCCTCGTCGTCGGAGGCGGCCTCGCCCATCACCGTGACGATGCTGGTGATGACCGGCTCGCCGTTGTCGTCGGTGACCTCGCCGCGGACCTCGGTGAGCACGGCGCCGTGCGATTCGGTCACCGAGTCGAGGTAGGAGTCGAACCACAGCTTGTCGCCGGCCAGGATCGGCCGGTGGAAGACCAGCTTCTGATCGCGGTGCAGCACCCGCTCCATGTTGATCGGCAGGTCGAACTGGTTGAAGATCTCCTGCTGCACGCGCCTTCCGGCCACCGCCATGAACGTCAGCGACGCGATCAGCGCGTCGTATCCGCACTCCTTGGCCGCTTCTTCGGTGAAATGCGCCGGATGGTCGTCCTTGACGGCGCGGGCGAACTCGCGGATCTTCTCGCGGTCGACCTCGAAATAGTCCGGATACCGGTAATGGGTTCCGATGATGCTCGTCAGCGATACTCATGCGCGATCCCGCTTCGCTCCTCGCTTGTGCTCATGCGCGGTGTTCTTTCCGTTCCTCGGGTAGCGGCGCGAGCCTATCAGCGCCGGGTGGCGCCGCCGGCTATCCCTTGTCGCGGCGCGACACCGCCGCTGCCAGCGCGCCGCCCGGCGGCGCCCAGCGCCAGTGCCGACGGCACCCCGATCCGCGCGGCCTTGCGGGCGGTACGGAAGTCGCGGATCTCCCAGCCCCGCTGACGCGCCAGATCGCGCAGGGCGGCGTCCGGATTGATCGCCACCGCGGTGCCGACCAGTGACAGCATCGGGACATCGTTGAAGCTGTCCGAGTACGCGGTGCAGCGGCGCAGGTTCAGACCCTCGCGGATGGCCAGCGACCGCACCGCGTGCGCCTTGCCGCTGCCGTGCAGGATGTCGCCGACCAGCCTGCCGGTGAACACGCCGTCGACCGATTCGGCGATGGTGCCCAGCGCACCCGTCAGCCCCAGGCGCCGCGCGATCGTCGCCGCCAGTTCGTAAGGCGTCGCGGTGACCAGCCACACCTGCTGGCCCGCGTCCAGGTGCATCTGGGCCAGTGCCCGGGTCCCCGGCCAGATCTTGTCGGCGATGATCTCGTCGTAGATGTCCTCGCCGAGCTCGACCAGCTCGGCCGTGGAGCGGCCCTCGATGAAGGCCAGCGCCTTGCGTCTGCCCGCGGCGACGTCGTCGCTGTTCTCCCGCCCGGTGAGCTGGAATTTGGCCTGCGCGAACGCGAACCGGGCCAGGTCCTTGTAGGTGAAGTACTCACGGGCGGCCAGGCCGCGGGCGAAATGCACCAGCGAGGAGCCGTGCACCAGCGTGTTGTCGACGTCGAAGAACGCCGCCGCGGTCAGGTCGGGTGGTGGTGCAGGCGGGGCTCGACGTGGCGCCCAGCTCCAGCAGCCCCTCCGCGGCGACCTCGGCGCTGGCTTCCCCGGCGAGCTGCTGCGCCGGGCTGTCTGTGTTGTCGTAGCCGATCTCGCCCTCCCCGGTTCCGGACACGGCTACAACATTAGGTCACCTGATGGCGATACTGACGGGGTGGACCGGCAGGTGGAGTTGCTCACGCGCGAGGGATGCCCGATGTGTCTGGCCGCGGCGACGCGGCTGGCGCGAGCTGGCCGGCGAACTGGGCTTCGCCCTGAAAGTGACCGATGTGGACGGCAGCTGCTGCCGCCGGCCAACCGGCCCTGCGCGCCGAGTTCGGCGACCGGCTTCCCGGTGGTGTTGCTGGACGGCGCTGAACACAGTTACTGGGAGGTCGACGAGGCCAGGTTGCGGGCCGACCTCGCCCTGACCTGGCGCCGGAATTGCGTTCCACGCGCAAAACCCGCGGAGATGCCGGCGGAGGATCGGGCAAATTTGGTAGCCCAGCTGGTTAACGACTACCGTGGATGACGTGGTGATGGAGCCATGAGCGTATTGCTTTTCGGGGTTTCGCACCGCAGCGCGCCGGTGTCCGTCCTGGAGCAACTCAGCTCCGATGAGTCCGATCAGGCCAAGATCGTCGACCACGTGCTGCAATCCTCGCTGGTCACCGAGGCGATGGTGCTGTCCACCTGCAACCGCGTCGAGGTCTACGCCGTCGTCGACGCATTCCACGGCGGACTCTCGGTGATCGGCTCCGGTGCTCGCCGAGCACTGCGGGATGTCGTTGCAGGATCTGACGAAGTACGCCTACGTCCGCTACGCCGAAGCCGCCGTCGAGCATCTGTTCGCGGTCGCCAGCGGCCTGGACTCCGTCGTCATCGGTGAGCAGCAGGTGCTCGGCCAGGTCCGGCGGGCCTATTCGTCGGCGGAGGCCAACCACACCGTCGGCCGCACCCTGCACGAGCTGTCGCAGCGGGCCCTGTCGGTGGGCAAACGCGTGCACGCCGAGACCGGCATCGACTCCGCGGGCGCCTCGGTGGTGTCCGTCGCGCTCGGCATGGCCGAGAAGAAGCTGGGCTCGCTGGCAGGCCGCGCGGCTGTGGTCGTCGGCGCCGGTTCGATGGGTGCGCTGGCCGCCAAGCAGCTGGTGCGTGCGGGTATCGGTCGGGTTCACGTGGTGAATCGCACGCTGCCGCACGCCGAGCGACTGGTGCAGAGCCTCCGCGACCAGGGCGTCGACGCACACGCGTTTCCGTTCGACCATCTGCCGCCGGTGCTCACCGATGCCGACGTCGTCGTCGCCTGCACCGGCGCCGTGCGGCCGGTGGTGTCGCTCGCCGACGTTCACCGCGGCCTGGCCCATGGACAGGAGCCCAAGCAGCTCGTGGTCTGCGACCTCGGCATGCCGCGCGACGTCGACCCGGCCGTCTCTGGTCTGCCGGGCGTCTACCTGGTCGACATGGACCGTATCCAGCGGGAGCCGTCCGCGCGCGCCGCGGCCTCCGACGCCGAGGCCGCCCGCGCCATCGTCGCCGCCGAGGTGGCCAACTACCTGGCCGGGCAGCGGATGGCCGAGGTCACGCCGACCGTCACCGCGCTGCGTCAGCGGGCCGCCGACGTCGTCGAGGCCGAGTTGCTGAGGCTGGACAACCGGTTGCCCGGGCTGGACTCCGCCCACCGCGACGAGGTCGCCAAGACCGTGCGCCGCGTCGTCGACAAGCTGCTGCACGCCCCGACGGTGCGGGTGAAGCAGCTGGCCAGTGCGCCCGGCGGCGACAGCTACGCCGAGGCTCTTCGCGAGCTGTTCGAACTCGACCAGCAGGCGGTCGACGCCGTCGCCGCGGGTGAGTTGCCCCTGGTCGCCGGAGGCAGCGAATTCAATTCGGTGACAACCGATCTCGACAAGACCGAGTGATTTCCCTGCTCCACCGAAAGCGACTAAGTGATCCGTATAGGGACCCGGGGTAGCCTGCTGGCGACAACCCAGGCCGGCGTCGTCAGAGACGCCCTGATCGACCGCGGGCATTCCGCCGAGCTGGTCATCGTGTCCACCGCCGGAGACCGCTCCGACGCTCCGATCATCGATATCGGTGTCGGGGTGTTCACCGCCGCGCTGCGCGAAGCCATCGCCGACAACACCGTCGACATGGCCGTGCACTCCTACAAAGATTTGCCGACCGCGACCGACCCGCGGTTCGTGATCGCCGCGATACCGGTGCGCGCGGACGCCCGTGACGCGCTGGTGGCCCGTGACGGACTGGTGCTCGGAGAGTTGCCGGCCGGCTCGGTGATCGGGACATCCTCGCCGCGGCGGGCTGCACAGCTTAGAGCACTGGGTCTCGGTTTGGAAATCCGCCCCCTACGAGGCAACCTAGATACCAGGTTGAACAGGGTAAGCAGCGGTGATCTCGACGCCGTCGTCGTGGCCCGGGCGGGTTTGTACCGCATCGGTCGTCTCGACGCTGTCACCGAGACGCTGGAACCGGTACAGATGTTGCCGGCGCCGGGTCAAGGGGCATTGGCAGTCGAGTGCCGTGCAGGTGATACGGGCCTTGCGGAACTGTTGGCGGAGCTGGACGACGCCGACACCAGGGCGTCGGTCACCGCAGAGCGAGCCTTGCTGGCCGAACTGGAGGCGGGTTGCTCCGCACCGGTAGGCGCGATCGCGGAGGTGGTCGAGTCGATCGATGAGGACGGCCGAGTCTTCGAAGAGCTGTCGCTGCGCGGCTGCGTGGCGACGCTGGACGGATCCGATGTGATCCGTGCGTCCGGTATCGGGGCACCCGGTCGGGCACGAGAGCTTGGGCTCTCGGTGGCCGCGGAGTTGTTCGAGCTGGGGGCACGCGATCTGTTGGACGAACGCGGGAGAGAAGGATGAATCGCCAGATGAGCTTGCGAGGACGCAAGGGCAAGCCCGGCCGCATCACGTTCGTCGGCTCCGGGCCCGGGGATCCGGGCCTGCTGACGACACGTGCCCGCACCGTGTTGGCCAACGCCGCCCTGGTATTCACCGACCCCGACGTGCCGGAAGCGGTGCTCGCCCTGGTGGGGTGCGAGTTGCCGCCGCCGTCGGGGCCATTGCCGTATGTCGCCGCCGACGCGCCCGAAGTCCGACGTGGCCCGATCCGGAAGCGTCCAGGCAGACGACGGCCACGCCGAGACGCCGACGCCAAGCCGGCCGAGCGATCGCCGGTGATCCCCGGCGGACCCGACGTGCGGCCCGCCCTCGGCGACCCGGCCGAGGTCGCCAAGACGCTGGCCGCCGAGGCCCGCACCGGTGTGGACGTCGTGCGACTGGTCGCGGGTGATCCGCTGTCGATCGACGCGGTGATCACCGAGGTGAACGCGCTGGCACGCACGCAGCTGAGCTTCGAGATCGTGCCGGGACTGCCGAACACCACCGCCGTGCCCACCTATGCGGGGCTGCCGCTGGGTTCGGCGCACACGGTGGCCGATGTGCGCGGGGACGTCGACTGGGCGGCGCTGGCCGCCGCGCCGGGACCGCTGATTCTGCACGCGACGGCGTCCCATCTGCCCGAGGCGGCGCGCACGCTCATCGAGTACGGGCTGGCCGACAGCACGCCGACCGTGGTGACCGCCAACGGCACCACCTGCCAGCAGCGGTCTGTCGAGACGACGCTGGCCGGCCTGCTCGACAAGGCGGTGCTGGCAGGCGCGGGCTCTGACGGCCTGCCGGCCGCGAACGTGGCCGGGCCCCTGGTGGTGACGATCGGGCGGACCGTCGCCAACCGCGCGAAGCTGAACTGGTGGGAGAGCCGCGCCCTGTACGGCTGGACCGTGCTCGTGCCGCGCACCAAGGATCAGGCGGGCGAGATGAGCGATCGGCTCGTCGGCCACGGGGCGCTGCCCATCGAGGTGCCGACCATCGCGGTCGAACCGCCGCGCAGCCCCGCCCAGATGGAAAGGGCCGTCAAGGGTCTGGTGGACGGCCGCTTCCAGTGGGTGGTGTTCACCTCCACCAACGCGGTGCGCGCGGTGTGGGAGAAGTTCAACGAGTTCGGGCTGGATGCCCGCGCGTTCTCCGGGGTGAAGATCGCCTGCGTCGGTCAGGCCACCGCCGACCGGGTGCGCGCCTTCGGTATCAACCCTGAGCTGGTGCCCACCGGCGAGCAGTCGTCGCTCGGCCTGCTGGACGAGTTCCCGCCGTACGACGACATTTTCGATCCGGTGAACCGGGTGCTGCTGCCGCGAGCCGACATCGCCACCGAGACGCTGGCGGAAGGTCTTCGCGAACGCGGTTGGGAGATCGAGGATGTCACCGCCTACCGCACGGTGCGAGCGGCACCGCCGCCGGCGCAGACCCGCGAGATGATCAAGACCGGCGGCTTCGACGCGGTGTGCTTCACGTCGAGCTCGACGGTGCGCAACCTCGTCGGTATCGCGGGCAAGCCGCACGCCCGCACCATCGTTGCGTGCATCGGACCCAAGACCGCGGAAACCGCAGCGGAATTCGGTCTTCGCGTCGACGTGCAGCCCGAGACCGCCGCGGTCGGCCCGCTGGTCGAGGCGCTCGCCGAGCACGCTGCCCGGCTGCGGGCCGAGGGGGCTCTTCCGCCCCCGCGCAAGAAGAGCCGTCGCCGCTAGAGTCAGCCTGGAAAGGACGAAAGTGGCGTTCCCCAGGCACCGGCCCAGGAGGCTGCGGTCCACCCCGGCTCTTCGGCGGCTGGTCGCGCAGACCTCCTTGGAGCCAAGGCATCTGGTGTTGCCGATGTTCGTCGCCGACGGCATCATCGGAATCTCTGCCCATATCCTCCATGCCCGGCGTCGTGCAGCACACCCGCGACTCTCTGCGCCGGGCCGCAGCCGACGCGGTGCAGGCCGGCGTTGGCGGGCTGATGTTGTTCGGGGTGCCACGGGCCGAGGACAAGGATGCTGTCGGCACGGCCGGCACGGATGCCGACGGCATCCTCAACGTCGCGCTGCGGGATCTGGCCAAGGATCTCGGCGACGACACCGTGCTGATGGCCGACACCTGCCTCGACGAGTTCACCGACCACGGCCACTGTGGTGTGCTCGACGACCGGGGTCGGGTGGACAACGACGCCACCAATCGTCGATACGTCGAACTTGCGGTGGCACAAGCGAATTCGGGTGCACACGTGGTGGGTCCGAGCGGAATGATGGACGGGCAGGTCGCCGCCATCCGCGACGGCCTCGACGCCGCCGGGCACACCGACACCGCGATCCTGGCCTATGCCGCGAAGTTCGCGTCGGGCTTCTACGGTCCGTTCCGCGAGGCGGTGGCCTCCAGCCTGGACGGTGATCGCCGCACCTACCAGCAGGATCCCGGCAACGCGCGCGAGGCGATTCATGAGGTCGAACTCGACATCGACGAGGGTGCCGACATCGTGATGGTCAAGCCCGCGATGGCCTACCTCGACGTGGTCCGGGCGGCCGCTGACATCTCGCCGGTTCCCGTTGCGGCATACCAGGTTTCGGGGGAGTACTCGATGATCAGTGCCGCGGCGGCCAACGGCTGGATCGACCTGCGCACCGTGGCGCTGGAGACGCTGACCGGGATCCGGCGTGCCGGCGCCGACATCGTGCTGACCTACTGGGCTGCCGACGCCGCCGACTGGCTGTCGTGACGGAATCGCAGGCGCCCAGACCACCCGGGTCATCCCCCGCCCGGCCACCCGGGTCATCCCCCGCCCGGCCACGCGGGTCATCCCCCGCCCGGCCGCGGGTCATCCCGCCCGGCCCCGATGTCGACACCGGGTTCTGGTTGTGGGTGGCGGCGCTGCCGCTGATGGCGGCCGGTTACGTCGTCGAGTTGGTGACGGCGCCTGGCCGTCCGAGCGGGAGTGATCCTGGCGATCTCCATCGTGTTCCTGGTTGCCATCACGGTGGTCACCGCGACGTTCCTCATGCTGATGCGACAGGGGTACCGCTGGGCGCGCACGGTCCTGACCGGAGGCGCGATCGCCTCGGTGGTGTATTCGGTGACCAGCCTGTTCGCCGTCGAGCGGCACCCGGCCGCGGCTACCGCCTACGCAGGCACCGTGATCATCGGTTCCGTGCTCATCGCGGGCGGGGTGTTCCTGCTGCACCGCAAGGACGCCCACGATTCTTCACCCGCTGATACCGGCGGGCGGAGCGTGGCGACCGGGGAATTGAGCACAGTAGGCTGGCCCGACCATGACCGCCCCGCTACCCGTGCCGTCGAATCGCCCCCGCCTCGTCGAAGCCGCGTTCTGGGTCTGGCTGGTGGCCGCGGTCATGCTGGTGGCGTTCGGTCTGCTGCTCGCGACGTCCGGTGGGAGATGTTGCCGTCTTCTATCGCGGTTTCGGCATCCTGTTCGCGTTGGCCGGCTGCGCACTGGGATTCGCTGGCGGGCAAGCTTCGAAGGGGGCACCGCGGGTTCCGGCGGGCCGCGATTGGGCTGTCGCTCGGACTGGTCGGGCTGCTGGCCCTGTTCTCGTTGTCCACCCGCGGCCTGGTGTGGCTGCTCATCATGATCGCGGTGATGGTCGGCGTGGTGCTGATCACCCGCCCTGCCGCGCAGGCCTGGTACGAGTCCGAGGGGCGCCGTTGACCGAGGACGGCGCGGAAGCTCGGAAGCTCGCAGGCGCCTCCTGCAGCCCGCGGTGCTGTTCTCCGAACAGGGCGCCAGCTGGCTGTGGCTGGTGGCGGGTCCCGCGGCGGGCGTCACGATGGCGTTGATCCAGTTGTCGGCCGGCTACGGAATCCAGTGGTTCGTGCCGACCCTGTTCTTCGTGCTCGTCTCCGTCTTCCTCTGGGTCCAGGTCAAGGCGGCCCGGATCCACACCTCGGTGGAGTTGACCGCTGACACGCTGCGCCAGGGAACCGAGACCACGTTGACCGACGAGATCGTGCGGGTCTATCCGGAAGCCACCGGCAAGGAGACTCCGAAGTGGCAGTATGCGCGGGCTCTCGGCGAGCTCACCGGGGTGCCGCGCGGACGCACCGGCATCGGGGTGCGGTTGACCAATGACCGCACCGCGCAGGCGTGGGCACGCAAGCATCACCAGTTGCGGGCCGCGCTGACCAACCTGGTCGAGGAGCGCATCCCGCCGGAGTCCACGTCATGAGGTCGCGGCGGGCAGTCGTCGAACTGATCGTGGCCGGGTGCGCCGCCGTGGGCAGCGTCCTGAGCTGGCTCGCGGCGAGCTCGCAGGTCGTCGTCGCGCCCGTGCTCGAGGGTGAGCCGTCGACGACGTCGGTGGTCTACTACGCGCCGTTGCTGACGCTGTCGCTGCTGCTCGTGACGGCCTCTGGGGTGCTCGGCGTCCTCGGCGTGAGCCGGCTGCGCCGCGGCACACCACCCGCGTCGCCGGGCGCCGGAATTGCATTCCACGCGCCAAAGTTCGAGTGAAACCCGCATGGAATGCAATTCCGGCGAATGACCCAGGCTGACGCCTCAGGACCGGGAGCAGATCTATCTCGAATCAAAGACGTGGTACCGCCGTTACGGGGTCAGCGACCGGCCGATGCCTGCGACCTATGCCGAGTTCGAGCAGTACTGGGACCGGATGATGGACCAGGTCGTCGTCGCGCACCCCAGCGCCAAATACGGCGTCCGCTACGAGCGCATCGGCGCCGAGGCCGTCGACGAACTCGCGGACTGCATTCTGCGCTACGCCGCGATGGTGCTGCTGCTTCCCAGCGCGCAGCCGCTGGACACCGCCGACGACATCCGGGCGTTCGCGCGCCAGCATTTCCTGCCCAGCCTGCCCGCCGCGCTGCGCACCGTCTCGGCGTGAGTCGACTCTGTTTCGTTGGTCACACATTCGGGCAGTCGTATGGCCATGACTACGGAAGAGAAGACCGAGCAACGCCAGGACGGCGACAAACCCGACGTCCAGCTGGAGCACGTCACCGAGACACCCGACGCCCGACGAGAAGAGCGCGCCACCGAGAAACCCGAGGTCACCGACGAGCACAAGGAAAAGGCCAAGGAGATGGCCGAGGCGTACAAAGAAGAGAATCTCCAGACGACGACGTTGCCGGGCAGCAGCGGCACCGTATCCGGCACTTCGGTCACCGACTGGGTCGACGACGAGGACAAAGGCAAGATCGAGACCTCCGCCGACGAGGGCAACATCGAGTACCGCAAGACCGAGGAGTTCAAGAAGAAACTCGCCGAGTGAGGCGCTGGTCGCGGGGCGGTCGCTCGCTTGCCTAGGCTGGGTTCCGATGACTCCCCTCGACCAGATCGCGCCTGCCTTCGTGGAGATGGCCCATTCGATCGTCTGGGCGTCGGTGGCGACCGTCGACGCCGACAGCAAACCACGCTCCCGCATCCTGCACCCGATCTGGGAGTGGGACGGCACCGATCTGTTCGGCTGGGTCGCGACGGTGCCGACGCCGATCAAACGCGCACACCTCGCTGTGCACCCCGACGTGTCGGTGAGCTACTGGACCCCAACCACGACACCTGCGCCGCCGACTGCCTGGTCGAGTGGTACACCGACGACGAGACCCGCACCGCGGTGTGGGAGAAATTCGCGACCGGTCCCGAACCTGTCGGCTACGACCCGTCCATCATCCCGATGTGGGAAGACGGTCCCACCTCCGACGCGTTCGCCGTTCTGCGGTTGGCGCCCTACCGACTCCGCGTGATGCCGGGCACCGTGATGACGCAGGGCAAGGGTGAGGTGCGGAGCTGGCACGCTTCATGACGGTCTGAGGACGCGGCCGACCGGCACCGCTGACGTCCGGTCGTTGCCGCTGGCCCCGCGCAACCCGTTGGCTCTGCGGGACTTGGTGAAGGCCGTGCGGACGCTCGACACCGGTCAGATACTGCTGCGCGACGCAGGTGGCCCCGTCAGCCGCATTCAGCTGGGCCCGACGTGGCTGCTGCCACCCGCGGTGGCGGTCTTCTCTGCCAACGCCATCCGCGATGTGTTGGGTCGCAACGACGCATCGGCCGAGCGGTGCCTGGTGCACGAGGAGGTACGCAACCTGGGGGGCGACAGCTTGTTCGTCCTTCCCAACAAGCCGTGGGTGCCGCGCAAGCGGGCCCTGCAACCGGTGTTCACCAGGCAGAACGTTCGTGGTTTCGGTGGCCACATGTCCCGTGCCGCCCAGATCGTCGTCGACGAATGGGGTGCCGGAGCAGAGGTCGACCTCGACGTCGAGTGCCGACGGGTGACGATGAGGTCGCTGGGCCGCTCGGTGCTGGGCCTGGACCTCGACGACCGTGCCGACGCCATCTCCGAGCCGATGCACATCGCCTCGGGCTACACCGCCGACCGGGCACTGCGCCCGGTGCGTGCACCGCGGTGGCTCCCCACGCCGGCACGGGCGCGCGCCCGCACGGCGGTGGCCACGATGCGTCGGGTGACCAGCGAGATACTCCAGGCGTGCCGTGCAGACCCCGCCCGTGATGCACCGCTGGTCCAGGCACTTCTCGCCGCACGGGACCCCGAAACCGGGTCCGGCGATCTCCGACGAGGACATCTGCAACGACCTGCTGATCTTCATGCTCGCGGGGCACGACACGACCGCGACCGCACTCAGCTACGCCCTCTGGGCGCTCGGGCATCACCACGACATGCAGGACCGGGTCGCCGCGGAGGCCGCGGCGATCGGCGACCGGGCACTGACCCCCGACGACGTGGGCAGTCTCGGATACGCCGTGCAGGTGCTTCGCGAGGCGCTGCGGCTGTGTCCGCCCGCCGCAGGGGTCGCCCGAAAGGCAGAGCGTGACATCGCGGTGGACGGCTACCGGGTGGAGGCGGGCAGCCTGATTCTGGTGGGCATCTACGCGCTCCACCGCGACCCCGAATTGTGGCCGCGGCCCGAGGTCTTCGATCCGGACAGATTCGGCCCCGAGGCCTCGAAGGGTCGCGACCGCTGGAATTTTCTCCCGTTCGCCGGCGGCGCGAGGTCCTGTATCGGCGAGCACTTCGCGATGTTGGAGATCACCCTGGCACTGGCGACCATCGCGCGGTCGGTGCGGATCCGTTCCCTCGACGCCGACTTCGCCGTCGATGTGCCGTTCACCACCGTCGCGAAGGGCCCGATCAGGGCCCGGATCGACGCCCGCCAGTTGTGATTCCGGCGTGCGCGCCGTCGCTCAGTGGCGTGTTCACTGGCGACAACCACGCCGGCGTCACCTCAGTCGCGGCGGAACAGCACCGCCGACTCGAACGGCAGCACCGCGAACAGCGGCCGCAGCAGGCCCGTCACCGACGCCGCCGCGTCGGCCTTCGACATCACTCGAGGATCGATGACCCGAAACGACCTGCCGTAGCGGCGCATGGTGCCGCCACCGGCCGCGGTGACGTTCTTCAGCCAGTCGCGATCAGGCCCGTAGGTGAGCAGGACCGCCACCCCGTCGTGGGTGCTGAAGACGGTCAACGGTGTCCGGTAGGACTTGCCGGACCGCCGTCCGGTGTGCTCGAGGATTCCCATCGTCGGTGCCCACCCCGCCCATATCCGTTGGATCGGGTTGGTGACGTGACGGTTGAACCGCGCCAGCCATTGCGGTAGCTGCATCACGCCATCAAACTCTTATCTCGTGGCCTACCTCAAGCCCCCGTGGTTCACGGCGAAGGTGTTCAACAAGTTCGCGATGGCGACGGGCGTGGGCCACAGCGAGACATTGACAGTGACGAAGCGTGGCAGCAAGCAGCCGCAGCAGATCCCCGTCGTCGTGCCCGAGGTCGACGGGGTCAAATACCTGGTCTCGACCCGCGGTGAGTCTCAGTGGGTCAAGAACGTCCGTGCTGACCCGCACGTCAAGCTCGGCGACACCGCCTACATCGCCGCCGAGATCCCGGTCGAACAGCGCGCGCCGATCCTGGCCGCCTACCGGCCGCTGGCAGGCAAGGTCGTGGAGGGCTACTGGCGTCAACTACCCGACGACGCTGATCACCCCGTGTTCGCCCTCGCTCCCCGCTGATCTGCTACACCCTGTAGTTGACGGTTGCGGCCCGGCTGGGAGACTGGTCGGCATGAGCAGTACCGACCTGTCCGCGAAGCTGTTCGCCGATGCGTGTTCCGTGATCCCCGGTGGGGTGAACTCGCCGGTGCGGGCGTTCTCCTCGGTCGGCGGCACCCCGCGGTTCATCACCTCGGCCAAGGGTTACTGGCTGACCGATGCCGACGGCAACCGCTACGTCGACCTGGTGTGCTCGTGGGGGCCGATGATCCTCGGTCACGCCCACCCTGCGGTCGTCGAGGCGGTGCAACGGGCCGCCGCCGACGGGTTGTCGTTCGGAGCGCCGACCCCGTCGGAGTCCGAGCTTGCGCACGAGATCGTCGGCCGGGTCGCCCCGGTCGAGCGGCTGCGGCTGGTCAACTCCGGCACCGAAGCCACCATGAGCGCCATCCGGTTGGCCCGCGGCTACACCGGCCGGGCGAAGATCGTCAAGTTCGCCGGCTGCTATCACGGTCACAGCGACGCGCTGCTGGCCGCCGCCGGTTCGGGTGTCGCGACGCTGGGGCTGCCGTCGTCACCCGGTGTCACGGGCGCCGCCGCGGCCGACACGATCGTGCTGCCGTACAACAACATTCCCGCCCTGGAGGAGGTGTTCGCCCGGTTCGGCGACGAGATCGCGTGCGTCATCACCGAAGCCAGCCCGGGCAACATGGGCACGGTGCCGCCGCTGCCCGGCTTCAACGCCGCGCTGCGCCGCATCACCGCCGAGCACGGGGCGCTGTTCATCGTCGACGAAGTGATGACGGGCTTCCGGGTCAGCCGATCTGGTTGGTACGGGCTGGATCCGGTGGATGCCGACCTGTTCACGTTCGGCAAGGTGATGAGCGGCGGACTGCCCGCTGCGGCGTTCGGCGGCAAGGCCGAGGTGATGGGTCGGCTGGCACCGCTCGGGCCGGTGTACCAGGCGGGCACGCTGTCCGGAAACCCGGTGGCGATGGCCGCCGGGCTGGCCACGCTGCGCGCCGCAGACGACGCCGCCTATGCAGCGCTGGACGGCAACGCCGACCGGCTGGTGGGGCTGATCGGCGATGCGTTGACCGACGCGGGTGTCGCACACCATATTCCGCGGGCGGGCAACATGTTCAGCGTGTTCTTCGGTGACGCGCCGGTCACCGACTTCGACTCGGCGCGGGCCACCGAGACGTGGCGCTTCCCGGCGTTCTTCCACGGTCTGCTCGACGCAGGGGTATACCCACCGCCTAGCGCCTACGAGGCCTGGTTCGTCTCGACCGCACTCGACGACGACGCCTTCGACCGCATCGCCGCCGCGCTGCCCGCAGCGGCACGCTCCGCGGCGCAGGTTCCGGAGCCGGCATGACCGAGACGACCATCGTGAAGACCGTGGTGCACGTGATGCGGCACGGCGAGGTGCACAACCCGGAGAAGATCCTCTATGGGCGGTTGCCCGACTACCACCTGTCCGAGCGGGGACGGGCGCAGGTCCAGGCGGTGGCCGACTGGCTCGCCCAGCGGGACGTCACCCACGTGGTCGCCTCGCCGCTGGAACGCGCCCAGGAGACCGCTGCGCCGATCGCCGCCCACCACGGCTTGCCCGTCAACACCGACGACGAGCTGATCGAGTCGACGAATGTCTTTCAGGGAGAACGGGTCTCGCCCGGTGACGGGGCGCTGCGCGACCCGCGCAACTGGTGGCACCTGCGCAACCCGCGCACCCCGTCGTGGGGTGAGCCGTACCGGGACATCGCGGGGCGGATGACGCGGGCGCTACACCGCGCGAGGGTCGACGCCGCCGGCCACGAAGGCGTGTGCGTCAGCCACCAGCTGCCCGTCGAGACGCTGCGGCGCGCGATGACCGACCGGCCACTGCACCACTTTCCCACCAAGCGGATGTGCAACCTGGCCTCGGTCACGTCGTTCTACTTCCACGATGACCTCTGCGTGGGTTGGGGGTATTCGGAGTTGGCCGGGCAGTGACGCAATCGGTGCACCGGGGGTGTGGGCTCGTCGCGCTCATCACGTGCGCGGCGATGCTCGGCCTCACCGGGTGCTCCACCGGACGCGACGCCGTGGCGCAGGGCGGCACTTTCGAGTTCGTCGCACCCGGCGGCAGGACCGACATCTTCTACGACCCGCCGGAGCGCCGCGGCCGACCCGGACCGCTGGCGGGCCCGGATCTGATGGATACCGACAGGACGGTCTCGCTGGAGGACTTCGCGGGCGAGGTCGTGGTGATCAACGTGTGGGGGCAGTGGTGCGGCCCGTGCCGCACCGAGATCACCCAGCTGCAGCAGGTCTATGAGACCGCGCGCGACATGAATGTGGCATTCCTGGGAATCAATGTGCGGGACAACAACATCGACGCCCCCCGGGATTTCATCGTCGACCGCGGGGTCACTTTCCCGTCGATCTATGACCCGCCGATGCGCACCATGATCGCGTTCGGCGGCCGCTATCCGACCACCGTCATCCCGTCGACGGTGGTGCTGGACCGCGAGCACCGGGTGGCGGCGGTGTTCCTGCGTGAACTGCTCGCCGAAGATCTGCAGCCGGTCGTCGAACGGCTCGCATCAGAGACGCCGGCGCAATGACCCTCGATCAGGTCGACCAGCTGACGGCCACCGGTCCGCTGCTGCTGGCCATGTCGGTCAGCGCGCTCGCCGGCGTGGTGTCGTTCGCCTCGCCGTGCGTGGTTCCGCTGGTGCCCGGATACCTGTCGTACCTGGCCGCGGTGGTCGGCGTCGACGGGAACCCTGCCGCGCCGGGCCCGCTGGCGGTGCGCGGGGCGCGGCTTCGGGTGGCGGGGGCGGCCGCACTGTTCGTGGCCGGTTTCACCGTGGTGTTCGTGCTGGGCACCGTCGCAGTGCTGGGGATGACGACGACGTTGATCACCAATCAGCTGCTGCTGCAGCGGATCGGCGGGGTGGTCACGATCCTGATGGGCCTGGTCTTCATCGGTCTGGTGCCGGTGTTGCAGCGTGACACCCGGTTCACCCCGCGGCAGCTCTCCACGCTGGGCGGTGCGCCACTGCTGGGTGCGGTGTTCGCACTGGGGTGGACGCCGTGCCTGGGGCCGACGCTGACGGGCGTGATCGCCGTGGCCTCGGCGACCGAGGGCAGCAACGTGGCGCGCGGCCTCGCGCTCGTCGTCGCCTACTGCCTCGGGCTGGGAATTCCCTTCGTGCTGCTGGCTTTCGGCTCGGCGCGGGCCGTCGCCGGGCTGGGCTGGCTACGCCGCCACACCCGCACGATCCAGATCTTCGGCGGAGTCCTGCTCATCCTGGTGGGTGTCGCGTTGGTCACGGGATTGTGGAACGAGTTCGTGTCCTGGGTGCGCGATGCGCTCGTCAGCGACGTCAGGCTGCCGATCTGATGGTCACTTCTTCCCCGCGAGCTGGGTCCCCGCGAGCAGACACAAACTCGCGCAATCCAGGCCCCCGTGGTGCGATGTCGCGTCTGCTCGCGCTGACCCGCAACACGTGGCGCACCCTGACCTCGATGGGCACCGCGCTGGTGCTGCTGTTCCTGCTCGCACTCGCGGCGATACCCGGCGCGCTGCTGCCGCAGCGCAGCCTCAACGAATCCAAGGTCGCCGGGTACCTCGCCGAGCATCCGACCATCGGTCCCGTGGCTGGACCGGTTGCAGGCCTTCGACGTCTTCTCCAGCTTCTGGTTCACCGCGATCTACGTGCTGCTGTTCATCTCGCTGGTGGGCTGTCTGACGCCCCGGCTCCTCGAACACTTCCGCAGCCTGCGCGCCGTCCCGGTGGCCGCACCGCGCAACCTGGGCCGGCTGCCCAAGCACCACACCGCCGAGGTCGCCGGCGACGTGGCCGCGATGACGGCGGTCGTCGACGAACGGTTGCGCGGCTGGCGTCGCGTCACCCGCTCCGAAGCCGACATCGCGGAGATTTCAGCCGAGAAGGGCTATCTGCGCGAGTTCGGCAACATCGTCTTCCACTTCTCGCTGCTCGGTCTGCTCGTCGCGATCGCCGCGGGAAAGCTGTTCAGCTACGAGGGCAACGTCATCGTCATCGCCGACAGTGGGCCCGGATTCTGTTCGGCGTCACCGGCCGCGTTCGACTCGTTCCGCGCGGGCAACACCGTCGACGGCACATCGCTGTATCCGATCTGCGTGCGGGTCAACGACTTCGAGGCCACCTATCTACCCAACGGGCAGGCGGTGTCCTTCCAGGCCGACATCGACTACCAGGCCGGCGCCGGCCTCGACGCCGGAACCTGGCAGCCGTACCTGCTCAAGGTCAACGAACCGCTGCGTGTCGGCGGCGACCGCGTCTACCTGCAGGGCCACGGCTACGCCCCGACGTTCACCGTCACGTTCCCCGACGGGCAGACCCGCACCCAGACGCTGCAGTGGCGGCCCGACGACCAGATCACATTCCTGTCCTCGGGGGCGATGCGCTTCGATCCGCCCGGGGGGACGTACGCCGACGAGCGGGAGCGGCGCAAGAACCAGATCGCGATCCAGGGGCTGTTCGCGCCGACCGGGCAGCTCGACGGCACCCTGCTGTCGTCCAGTTTCCCCGCGCTGAACGACCCTGCGGTGGCCATCGACATCTACAAGGGCGACACCGGTCTGGACACCGGGCGGCCGCAGTCACTGTTCTCCCTGGACCCCCGCATGATCGACCAGGGACGCCTGACGAAGGTGTCGCGGGTCAACCTGCGGGCCGGCGAGGACACCCGCCTCGAGGACGGCACCGTCGTCCGGTTCGACGGCGCCGTGCCGTTCGTGAACCTGCAGGTCTCGCATGACCCGGCCCAGATCTGGGTGCTGGTGTTCGCGATGACGATGATGGCGGGGCTGCTGGTGTCGCTGATCGTGCGGCGCCGCCGCGTCTGGGTGCGGTTGTCCCAGGGCGCTGCGGGTACCGTGAACGTCGAGCTGGGCGGCCTGGCCCGCACCGACAACTCGGGCTGGGGCGACGAGTTCGAGCGGCTGGCCGCACGGTTGCTCGCCGGAACCGACGCCACCGTGCTGGGTAGTAGAGGGTCGCTGGGCAGCAGAGGGAAGGAAGCGGATCGCGCATGAACACCACCGACATCGACATCGGGCTGGCCCGCTACTCGGACTGGGCGTTCACGTCATCGGTGGTCGTGCTGGTGGGCGCGCTGCTGCTGCTCGCCGTCGAGCTGGCGTACAGCCGCGGCCGACAGAGTCGATGCTCGGGAGCTGTTGGTCGGAGCCGCTCCGGCGGCGGCATCGGGCACGGCCGGGGTCGCGGCGAACAGCGCAACCCCCGGCGTCGTCGTCGAGACGCCGAGGCGCCCGCTGGACGAGCGCGTCGGAACGGCCGGGCTCGCTCTGGTCTACGTCGGCATCGCGCTGCTGTTCGGGTGCATCGTGTTGCGCGGACTGTCCACCTCACGGGTGCCGTGGGGCAATATGTACGAGTTCATCAACCTCACCAGCTTCTGCGGCCTGGTGGCCGGGGCAGTAGTGCTGCGCCGGCCGCAGTACCGGTCGCTGTGGGTATTCGTTCTCGTCCCGGTGCTGATCCTGCTCACCGTCTCGGGTCGCTGGCTGTACTCGCACGCCGCGCCGGTGATGCCCGCGCTGCAGTCCTACTGGCTGCCGATCCACGTCTCGGTGGTCAGCGTGGGATCCGGTGTGTTCCTGGTGGCCGGCGTGGCCAGCGTCCTGTTCCTGCTCAAGATGTCCCGCCTGGGCGACCCGGACCGCACCGACGCGTTGGGTCGCGTCGTGCAGAAGCTGCCCGATGCCCAGACGCTGGACAGGATCGCTTATCGCACAACGATCTTCGCGTTCCCGGTGTTCGGGTTCGGGGTGATCTTCGGCGCGATCTGGGCCGAGGAGGCGTGGGGTCGATACTGGGGCTGGGACCCCAAGGAGACGGTGGCGTTCATCGCGTGGGTCATCTACGCGGCGTACCTGCACGCCCGCTCGACTGCGGGCTGGCGGGACAGGAAAGCCGCCTGGATCAACGTCGCCGGCTTCGTCGCGATGGTGTTCAACCTGTTCTTCATCAACCTGGTGACCGTCGGGCTGCATTCGTACGCTGGCGTCGGCTGAGCCGACAGGGTGGCCCCGGCGAGGGCACCGGCCACGACCGACGCGAGGAGAGGGGATCAACTGTTGTCTGAGTTGCCGGGTGGGTTTCGGGCACAGCAACGGTTCATCGACCCGGCGGCCAGGAAGAGTGGTGCCCGCCGAGTGGACGGCTCCGACCCCGCCCGATGGATTTGCCCCCGTCGCTGCGGGCCGGCACCGCGAACCCGCGCTGCCACAGCCGGCGCTGCCGGAGCCGACCACCCCCGACCCGCCGCCATACCTCGACCTGTCGACGGTCGCCCTGCTCGGGCAGGCCAAGCGAGCTCCGTCGGCCGGCTGGCGCAAAGGGGTGTACTGGGCGTCGGCGCGGCTGATCAACCTCGGCGAGAGCCCAAAGGTGCTCCGGCACAACACCCTCGTCGCGCAGGTGCAACGCCCGCTGCGGGGGTGTTACCGGATCGCGCTGCTCTCCCAGAAGGGCGGTGTCGGGAAGACGACGATCACCGCGACGCTGGGGGCGACGTTCGCCACCACCCGCGGCGACCGGGTGATCGCGGTGGACGCCAATCCCGACCGCGGCACGCTGAGCCAGAAGGTGCCGCTCGAGACGCCTGCGACGGTGCGTCACCTGCTGCGTGACGCGGAGGGGATCGCGGCCTACAGCGACGTCCGCCACTACACCTCGCAGGGCCCCAGTCGCCTGGAGGTGCTCGCCTCGGAGAGCGACCCCGCGGTGTCCGAGGCCTTCAGCTCCGACGACTACCTCCGCACCCTGGAGGTGCTCGAACGGTTCTACAGTCTGGTGCTCACCGACTGCGGCACCGGGATGCTGCACTCGGCGATGTCGGCGGTCATCGACAAGGCCGACGTGTTGGTGGTGATCAGCTCGGGATCGGTGGACGGGGCGCGCAGCGCGTCGGCGACGCTGGACTGGCTGGACGCCCACGGCCACGAGGACATGGTCCGCAACTCGATCGCCGTCATCAACGGAGTGCGGCAGCGCGTGGGCAGGGGTGTCACGAAGGTCGATCTGAACAAGGTGACCGACCACTTCGCGCGGCGCTGCCGGTCGGTGTGCCAGGTGCCGTTCGACCCGCATCTGGAGGAGGGCGCGGAGATCAGCCTCGAGCGGCTGCGGCCCGAGACCCGGGAGTCGCTCATCGGGCTGGCCGCGGTGGTCGCCGAGGGTTTCCCAGGTGCGCGACGGCACGGCGACCCGGTCGGCGGCTAGGTCAACAGGGCAGTCGGTGCGCGGTCAGGACCGCGGCTGGTCGTCTCTCGGGTTGATCCGTCGCAGGAAATCCGGATCGTCGTCGGGTCCGATCTCCCGGGTGCGCGGCCGATTCGCGGCCATCCGGGTAACCCGCCAGCCGACATAGACCAGGGCGGCCAAGACGAGAATCAGGAGCAAATACGCCACTCAAAACCTCCTTCCTGTCAATATACGCGCAGTCGGTAGGCTCGTTCCGTGTCTGATGGACGGCGAAGATCCCGCCTGGTTGTGGACGTGCTCGCCTACGTCGCTGCCCGACTGGTGCTTGTCGTCGTCGTGACCGCGGTGATCCTCGGCGCCGGACGCCTGCTCGGGTTGCGGGATTTTCCGGTGGTGGTGGCGTTGCTGTTCGCCATCGTGACCGCGCTACCTCTCGGTATCTGGCTGTTCGCCCCGCTGCGCCGCCGCGCCACCGAGAGCATCGCGGCGCTGGATGCGCGCCGCCGCCGCGACCGGGAACAACTGCAGGCCAGGCTACGGGGCGGCGCACCGGAGACCCTCGCAGGCCAGGACGGCGACACCGCGGCCGGGTGACCGCCGACTCTGTGTGGATAGCGTTGCGCGACAACGTGTTCCGGAAGATGTGCGGTCCGCTTCCGGCCACCACGACGGCGCCCGCGAAAGCCTTGACCGCCGCACGCGACGACTTTGTGCCAAGTTCCGGTGACCTCTGGCACTCTTTCGGGGCAGACGACGACGTTAGAAATAGGTCATGAGCAACAGCACCGCCATACAGAGCATCTCTGAACCGCACGCGGTGGACCGCTATCGGGGTATCACCAGCCACAGCAATATCAGCAGCCACAAGACTCTGCCCCGGCACCACCAGTTGTACAACCGGTGGATTCGTGAGCTGTGGGCCGGTCATCGCAACGCCGAGGCGTTGGTGTCGCCCGATTTCGTCGGCCACTGGCCGACGCACGACGTCCACGGCCCCAAGGAGCTGCAGGCCGTCATCGACAACACCCGGGGCACGCTGCGGGAACTGGAGTTCGTCATCGACGTCGGCCCGTTCACCGACGGCGACATGGTGGCTGCCCGATGGATCAGTACCGGCGCGAGCGCGAAGGGACCGGTCAGGTTCGCCGGAAACGACATCCTGAGGGTCGCCAACGGCAAGGTCGTCGAGTACTGGAGCAATACCTCCGCGGCTTAACCGGCTGCCGCGTCACGCAGCACCCGGCGCAGCACATCGAGAGGATCGCCGTCCGTGGGATCGAGTTGACGGGATCCCGGCGGCTCGGTCGGCTCCGGCGCCGTGATCACCGGAGCCACAGGTGCCGCCACGTCGGCAGGCGGTGGTGATGATGGCCTCGGGGGCGGCGGCGCAGCGGTGCCGAGGGCACTGATCTTGGCGGCGACCCGTGCGGCAGCATCCTGCCGGACAGCACGCCGGACAGCGTCGGGATCGCCGTTGCCTTCGAAGCATCCGGCCGGCGCGTCGGCGATCACCGCGAGTGCGCTGTCGTAACGCTGCCGCGCAATGTCCAGCCTCGCCTCCCACGCGTCGATGTCTCCCTGACGTTCCCGGACCAGCTCCAGATTGACCCGCACCGCACACGAGTGCGCATAGTCGGTGTGCGCCAGTGACTGCGAGAACTCCGCATCGGCCACCCCGAGCTGATCTTCGAGCACCGCCAATCCTCCCGCGGCGAACGCGGCGTTGGCGGGCTCGATCACGTTGAAGATCCGAAGAACGGCCACATCGGTTCGCAGTGATCCGATCTCGCCCGCGGCGAAGTGTTCCTGTGCCGAACTGCCCACGACGACGACGGAGATCAGCTTGATGGCGAGTGCGAGCGCCGCGACCGTCACCGGTGCGGAAACCATGAGCAGTCGGCGTCGCAGCCGCAGCCGGGAGGGCACCGGCGCGCGCGTCACGGCAGCGCCTCTCGGTAGGCGGACCGGGTGCGGCGCAAATCCCGCGCGGACAGATAGATCTCGGCGAGCAGCAGCACCGCCGCAACCATCGTCAACAGCCAGTAGTACTCGACGCGCGCAGTCGCGGACTGCGGGCTCGAAAGGGGTTGCGCGGTCGGTGTCTCCTCCTGCGGCAGCGGCTCTGCGGCGGCACGTCGAACATAGGGCACGCCCAGTTGCCCGGCGATGCCGCGCAGCGCCGTCTCGTCGAGGCCGGCACCTCCGCCGTACCCGAACACCGCGCCCCCGTCTACCGCATCGGTGTCGAACATTCCCTGGGGAGCCGAGGATTGCCCGGCCCCGGATCCGAAGTAGTACACCAGGTTGTCCGATGCCGGATACTGCTGTCCGGCCGCGATCAGCTGGTAGCGCAGCACGTTGGCGGCGGCGCCGGCGTTGACCTGGTCGCTGCCCGCGGCGCTGTCGCCGTAAGGGTTCAGCGCGTCCACGACCGGCTCGAGGCTCCACGCGTCGCTCGACAGCGGCCAGTCGGTCGCCGGCCGCGACGCAAACGAGATGACGGCGAATCGTGCCCCCGGATGGGATCCGATCAGCGTCCGGATGTCGTCGCGGATACCCGACATCCGGGTGACACCGCCGAAGTCCTCGATCGCCGAGTCCGCCGAACGGTCCACGACGAAGTACACGTTCGCGCCGCCCTGCGCGGTCACCGGCGTCACCTCCTCGGCGGTGGTCCCGGCGCCCGGCCGCGCGGCGGCGAGCAGCACCAGCAGCACCGCCAGCGTCATTGCACACCAACGCAGGAGTCCTCGCCTGCCCGAACCCGATGCCGAATGTGATCGGATGGCCAGTCGCAGCGCCACCAACCGCAGCGCGATCAGCGCCACGGCGATCGCGCCGAGCGCCGGCGCAGGCACCACCGGGTCGAACGTCATCGCCGCACCGCCATCAGCGCAACGCCCAGCAGCGCCGCCAGCGCCAGCGCGGCGACGAGGACGACGACGGGGGAGTCGCCGCGACCGGACTCCTGCGCCGGTGCGGGAGCGGCGCGGATCGCGTCGAGGTATCGGTCGATGCCCGCGGAATCGGTGGCATCGAAGCGGTAGAACTGCCCGCCGGTCACGCCGGTGATCGTGGCCAGCGCGTCGGTCTCGCGACCCGGGGTCGCGACCGCGTTGATCTGCACGCCGGCCCGCTGAGCCATCTCGGTGACCTGCGCGTCGGTGAACAGCGACGGCCTGCTGTCCCCGGGTGCCCGCAGCGCGCCGGGACCCAGGTAGATCAGCGACCGGCGGGTCTCGCCGTCGGACTGGAAATCGGGAAAGCCGGTGAGGCACAGCGCCAGAACGTCTGCCACGGTCGGCGCGTAGTCGTCGTAGGCCACCGGCGTGGAGAACGAGTCGGTCCGGGTCCGCAGCGCTACGGACTCCGCCGGCGGCAGTGTTCCGGCGTCGGCCTCGGCCTGTGCCCGCGAAGCTTGCGCGTAGTCGCCGAACCGGCCTGCCGCGAACTGATAGTCGCGGGTCAACGGCACCACCCTGCGGTTCGGGGAGGTCAGCCCGATGCGCTCGCTGCCGTACGTGGTGGTCTCGCGGGCGAAGTAGCTGAGGAATTCGCCGGTGGCCGCGTCGGTGACGGGTTGGCCCACGCAGAGCATGATGTCCTCGCGCGGCTGTGGAAGCATCGCTGCGCCAAAGAGATCCGCTGGGTCGGGCGCTGGCGAGCACCGCCGCGCCGAACAGAAGGGTCAGCAGGGCGAGGACCGCGGCGGTGGCCCGCGTCTGACTGCGGACCACCGCCCGGTACTCGGGCAGTCCGGTCAGGCGGGTGGTGTTGGCCAACGGCCGCCGCCGCCGCCGGGGCCGCTCGGTCGGCAGCAGGGCCGCCAGTGCGACCACCAGAACCAGGAGGCCCGCGCCGGCGAGTGCCACCGGCCACCACGTCAACTCCACGAGCGGATCAGCTCTTCGGTCTGCGTCGCCCAGGCGACCGACATCTGCGGTCGACGACTTGTCGAATTGCGCATCGCCCAGCGCCGAGAGCAGCGGCGCCGCGGCTGCGAGATCGCTTGCGGCGACGGTGCGCAGCTGCATGTACTGGGCGCGGGTTCCGGTGGCCTGATGCAGAAAGCTGCGCAGCGTCCGGCTCAGTGCCGCGCTCGCCTGCTCCCGGGACAGTTCGCCGCCGCGGTGCCGCCGGGTGGTCGATCTGACGGTCCGGGTGAAGCGGTACCGCAGCACCCGCGCGTGCAACGACCTGACGACCGGTATCCGGCGCAGCCGTTGCGCAGCCAGTGTGGCGACGAAAACAGCGGCATACCAGGCGAAGACGAGCAACAGCAGCACCAGCCCGAGCCACAGCCACCACGATGTGTAACCGGGCGGCCCGCCGACGAACTCGAGTAGGTCATCCGGCACGCGACCACACCCCGGTCATCTCGACGATCCGCCGGCGTATCTCGTCGCTGCTTGGGATCCTGACGTGCGGGATCGCCTGTGCGGTCATCAGTTCCGCGAGTCGGTGAGCGCGCCGTTGCTCGGCGCGCTGGTAGGCGGCGATGACTCGCGGTTCGTTAGCGGCAGCCCCGAGCACGACCCGTCCGGTGGCGACGTCGTAGCCGCCTTCCGATCCTTGCGAGCCGGCGGCCACCGCCGGCATATCGGGGATCATCGCCCACATCACGTCGTGTCTGGCGGTCAGCCGTGCCAGCACGCCATCGAGGCGCGCGTCGGGCTCGGGTTCGTCGGACACCACGACGATCAGCATTGGATGCCGGTAATGCGTTGCCACATAAGTTAATTGGCAGACGATATCGCTCGGACCGCGCGCGGCGTGGCTGTGGTAGCGCTGCAGCAGGCTCTCGATGTGGTTCTCGCCGCGGCGCTGGCGGACGTTGACGCTACCGCGGGCATCCCCGTACACCATCCCAACCTCGTCGGTGCGCCCGAGGGTGATCAGGCCGACGGCACCGAGGACGTTGACTGCGACATCGCTCTTGAGCTCGCCCGCCGGCGCGAGGGCGCACATGTTGCGGCCGGCGTCGGCGACGAGCAGGACCTTGTGGTGCTTCTCGGAGACGAACCGTTTGATCAGCACGCTGTCGGAACGGGCCGAGGCCTTCCAGTCGATGTCGCGCACGTCGTCGCCCGGCACATAGGGCCGCAATTCGTCGAACTCCAGGCTGCGGGTGTGCAGCAGCGCGTAGCGGCCACCCTCGAGCATGCCTCGGGTGTCGGTGCCGAAGTGCGCCTTGGCCCTGTTGAGGTGTTTGCCCACTGTCCGCCCCGCTCAGGGCACCCGCACCGACTGCAGCGCAGCATCGATGACCACGTCGGGGGTGACGCCCGCGCTGGCCGCCTCGAACCCGAGGATCAGCCGGTGCTGCAGCACGCGGTGCGCGAGGTCGGCGATGTCGCCGGGGAGACATGGTTGCGGCCGGACAGCATCGCGAGCGCGCGGGCTGAGGTGCACAGCGCGATGGTGGCCCGCGGGCTGGCGCCGTATTCGATCAGCCTGGCCACCTGCTTCGGCAGATGGCTGTCCGGGTCGCGGGTGACGCCGACCAGACGGCTGGCGTACAGCATCAGCTCACGGCTCATGTGCACGTCGCGCACGACGCGTTGCAGGTGGCGGATGTCGTCGAGCCCGGCGACCGGCCGGGTGCGGTGAGCCCTGTCGTAGAGCCCGGCATCGCGCCTGGTGAGCATCTCGACCTCCTGTTCGGGGGAGGGGTAGCGCACGATCACCTTGAGCAGGAACCGGTCGGTCTGGGCCTCCGACAGCGCGTAGGTGCCTTCCTGGTCGACCGGGTTCTGGGTCGCGACCACCAGGAACGGTTCCGGGAGGGGGTACTCCGTGCCCGCGATGGTGGTCTGGCGTTCCTCCATCGCCTCGAGCATCGCGCTCTGCGTCTTGGCGCTGGAGCGGTTGATCTCGTCGAGCAGCACCACGTTGGCGTGCACGGGTCCGAGCTGGGTGACGAAGCCGCCCCGGTAGCAGCGGCCGCGTCGTAGATCTGGGTGCCGATGATGTCGCTGGGCAGCAGGTCCGGCGTGCACTGGATGCGCCGGAACTCACCGTCGATGGATTCGGCGACCACCCGGGCAGCCGTGGTCTTGGCCAGCCCGGGGACGCTCTCGATCAGGATGTGCCCGCCGGTCAGCAGGCCGATCAGCAGCGACTCCCGCAGGTGCTCCTGCCCGACCACCTTGGCCGAAAACGCGTCGGAGAGCGCCCCGACGATGCGTTGCGCCGCGCGGACATCGTCGTCGAACTCGCGGGGCACCGGCGCAGCAGTCATCCCGCGCGGTGTACCCACGCGGATCGGGCGCGCAAACCGACCGCCGCGGTCGCTGAGCGCGCCGGATTCGCTAAGCGAGCGCGGCAGCCACGGCCACCGCCCACACCAGCATGGTCAGGCCGGTGTCGCGTAGCACCGGGATCAGGTCCTTACCGCCCAGCCCTCCACGGACCGGCCTAGCGGCGCGGGCCGCCAGCGGGAGCGCCACCAACCCGACCGCGCACCACGGCGTCGCCAGCATCAGCACCAGCGTCAGCGCGAACGCCACCGCCAGCAGCACCTGAAACAGCACCCGGGTCCTGGCGTCACCGAGCCGAACCGCCAGGGTGATCTTGCCGGACTGCGCGTCGGTGGGGATGTCGCGCAGATTGTTGGCCACCAGCACCGCCGAGGACAGACATCCCGTCGCGACCGCCAGCGCACCGCCCACCCAGTCGACGCGCAGCGCCTGTGTGTACTGGGTGCCCAGCACCGCGACCAGTCCGAAGAACACGAACACCGCGACCTCGCCCAGGCCGAGGTAGCCGTACGGCCTGGAGCCGCCCGTGTAGAGCCACGCTCCGGCGATGCACACCACGCCGACCGCGATCAGCCACGGCGCGCTGACCCAGGCCAGCGCCAGGCCGGCAGAAGCGGCGACCGCCAGGCTCCCGATCGCGGCCGTCAGCACCGACCGTGGCGCCGCGAGCTTCGAGCCGACCAGCCGCAGCGGACCGGCCCGCACATCGTCGGTGCCGCGGATGCCATCGGAGTAGTCGTTGGCGTAGTTGACGCCGATGATCATCGCCACCGCGACGAGCAGCGCGAGCAGCGCCTTCCACCACGATGCGGCGCCGAGCCACGCCGCGGCGCCGGTTCCCGCGATCACCGGCGCGACGGCGTTGGGCAGCGTCCGGGGACGCGCCCCCTCGACCCACTGGGCGAAACTGGCCACGGGCGTCAGTCTTGCACGGGTCCGGCGGCGCCCACCGTGGCAGACTGTTGCGCATGGACGACCGACTGAGCAAGGCCGAAATCCGCAAGGACGCCGTGCAGGAGATCGTCGGGGCAGGCGCATCGGCGGTCGGTGAGGTGACCTCGATCATCACGACCGCGGTCAAGGATGTCGCGAACGCCATCGGCGGGCTCGCCACCGACGTGTTCGAGATCCGCGACGGCGCCCGGAACGCGTCGCGGCGCCTCGACGAGACCGACGAGACGTAGCCGACCCGCCGGTCAACGCTCCGGTGTGGGACCGCGGGTGGCTCCGACACCCCACACCGCTGCGCGAGTTGTGCTGCGCACGTAGTCGTCCCGCGTCGCGGTGTCGCCGGAGACCGAGACCGAACCCCAGTCGACGTCGGGGTGTCCGACCAACCGGCTCGGAATCTCGTGCAGCTGACCGAACATCGCGAGACCGGTAAAAGTCCCGCCCAGGCTGGGATTCCGGTCCTCGGTGGACCACGGGCGCGGAGATTCGATCACGGTGCGGGGGGTCTCCGCCACGCCGCCTGACACCGTGGCGATGTCGTGTACACAGGGAAACAGGAACGACTGCGGCCAGCTGATCAGTACCGGTCCGTTGGCGGCCAGGAAGTCGTTGAGCGGAACCCTGAAGCGCAACCGCGGGCCGGTGAGCGCCAGCCACCCCGCTTCGTCAGTGCGGTCGTCCACCGCGTGAATGCGGACCCGGTCGGCGCCGACAGGAACGTCGGCGGCGTCGACACCCACCGATCGCCACAGCGGATGCGCGGGATTCTCGTCGGATGCCGGCCGGTCGATCGGCGCCGTCGCACCCAGCACGGCAACCGACCGGCCATCAGCCCTGCCGAATTCCAGGTCCGGCGTGGTGGCGCCCGAGGTGCGTCCCGAAATGGAAAGGGCCACTCCGGCATTGGGCGCCAACGGTGGCAGCGCGAACCACTGGGTGGTGATCTCCCCGGTGGCCCGGCGGTCGGCGGTGCGGCTGCCCCACAGGTATGCCGATGTCCCGGTTCCGGGCCGGTCTGGCGGCGGCGCGCCGGGGTGGTAGCCCGTCAACGCGGCGAATCCGGACGACTGCCCGCCCGGCTCCGCCGACCTCAGCACCGCCCCGTCGGGCAGCACCTCGATGTCGTCTGCCAGTCCACACACTCGGGTTGAGGCGATCCGCTTCACGTTCGCCATCGCCAGCGATCCGGCGGACCTACGGACCGGCGCCGCCACGAATGAGCCGAACAGCAATGCCAGGACCGTGCCGAAGGCGACCAGCACCACGATCGCCGGCCCGAGTGCCGCCGGCTGGGCCCGCGGACCGCGGCGCAGCACAATCGTCGCGGGGAGGGCGCCGGCCGCGAGCAGTCCGGCCCACAGCAGCGCGTTGTCCAGTGGCACGCCGGCGGGCCGCACCGGGCCCGACGCCCACGGGACGTCGTATACCGCAGGCAGCCACCAGGCGTTCGGGCCGTCGAAGGCCAGCGCGGCCGCCGCGGCCAGCAGGACAGCGCCGGCAACCCCGACCGTGACGACGTAGCGGTCCGGGGTGCGCGCCCGGCGCACCAGCAACACCACCGCGACGGTCAGGAAGGACGCGAACACCCCTGCGGCCGCTCCGAGGTGGTACGACCACTTCGACGGCCCCGTCGCGAACAGAAGCAGCGAAACCACCACGACGGCGGCCAGCCGCACCGCCGTTGCACCGATCTGGTCGCGGTCGCCTCGTCGGCTGGTCAGCACGCCGACGAGCGGCAGCAGCGCGACCGTGAACAGTACCGGCAACCGCTTGGCGAAGCTGCCCTGCTGGTCGGCCTGGAGCAGGTATCGGTATCGGGTCCACTCCTGGTGCCACGGCAGCGACGGTCCGAAGAAGTCGTGCCAGCCGGTGGCGGTGAGCAGTGCATCCCAGGTCTGATCGGCGAAGATCACGGTGAGCCCAACGGCGCCAACACAACTCACCAACGCCACGGTCGCCGGCAGCTGCAGCCGGTGCGGTGCCGTCGCCCGGGCCGCCGCCACCAGCCGCGGCGCGAAGACGACGATCGGCGCGGCCACCAGTACGCCGTTGGGACTGATCGGAATGGTGAGCCCGGCAACGAGCGCCAGCCAGCCGAGCCCGGCCGGTCCACGGACCCGCCAAGCGAGCGCTAACACGGCCGTGACACCAAGCGCCACATAGGATTCCGGTCGCACGCCGAGGTTGAACGGCAACCAGGCGACGAGCAGGCAGACGGCCGCCAGCACGCGCACCCTGGCGGTCGGCGCGATCGCAGGCAGCGCCGCGCCGAGCACCCCGCGGCTGAGCACGAACCACGTCGCCACCGCCAGCGCGGTGCTGGGCAACCTCAGCCACAGCGGGGCGATGCTGATCTCGGTCAGCGGTGCAAGCAACTGCTGACTGAACGCAAAGGGAACCTCTGCGGCATCCCACCACCTGTAGTAGTTCCCCGGGCTGCCGGTCTCGGCGACATCTCGGGCGATCGTCGTCGCCCAACCGTCGTCGACCGCCAGCGGACCGATGACGGCCCAGCCGCACAACGCCGCGCCCACCGCGATGTCGATCCACCACAGCCGGTTCCAGAGCGGCCGTCGACGTTCGGGTCGGGCGCGGCCGCGATGCAGCAGCACCAGCGCGATGGCCACGGTGAGCAGCTGAACCGCGACCAGGACCGCCTTGACCACCGTCGGCGTCGTTGCGAACGGGCCGGCAACCACCGCGGTCACCGACAGTCCGTCGGCCTGCAGCGGAGCGAGGTCGGTGCGGAAGCCGAACACCGGTGGCACGCGTTGCCCGGCGAGGTAGGTCGTTCGTCCGTCCGCTTCGATGACGGACAACCCGCCGGGAACCGATTCGACGGTGATCCGGCAATCCGTCAGCCCGGCGGGTATCGCCAGTTGCCGTTCGATGTCGTCCACCCGCAGCACCGCGCCGCCCGCCGACCCGGTGACCACCAAGCCGTCGCCGCCGGTCCCGGTCGCCAGCACGGTGACCGGCGCGGTCTGTGCGGCAGCCCGCACGGCGGCGCACGGTATCGACACCGTGAGGTCGCTCGGCCGGTACGGGACCACCAGGGCCGTACTCGAGGCGGCGGGCTGGCCCGGGACGGGCCACGTGATCGTCGTGGTCTCGGCGAAGACCGGGGCGAAGGGCAGGGCGAAGGCGGTCAGCACCCCGGTCAGGCCGACGAGAAGGGCGATCCACGTGTGCCGTCTCGACATGTGCGGCCGCATAGAGATGTTCGCCATCCTGCCGGTGTCCGACCCCCTCACGCCGCATCCGGTGGGGACGTCACAGCAACGTCATGCATGAGGCGGCGCTGCGATGATCCACAATGGTCGGATGCTGGGAGTCATCGGCGGTAGCGGCTTTTACTCGTTCTTCGGTCCCGACGCCCGCGCCGTCAACCTGGACACGCCGTTCGGTCCACCGAGCGCGGCGATCACCGTCGGGACGGTCGGCGATCATGAGGTGGCGTTCCTGCCCAGGCATGGCGTCAACCACGAGTTCTCGCCGCACTCGGTGCCCTACCGCGCCAACATGTGGGCGCTGCGCGCGCTCGGGGTCCGGCGAATCTTCGGTCCGTGCGCCGTCGGCAGCCTCGACCCGCAGCTCGGTCCCGGCGCCATGGTGGTGCCGGATCAGCTGGTGGACCGGACATCGGGGCGGCGCGACACGTACTTCGACTCGGGCGGTATCCATGTCGGCTTCGCCGACCCGTACTGCCCGTCGCTGCGCTCGGCGGTGACCGGCCTGCCCGGCGTGGTCGACGGCGGCACGATGGTCGTGATCCAGGGTCCGCGGTTCTCGACGCGCGCCGAGAGCCGGTGGTTCGCGGGCCAGGGTTTCCGGCTGGTCAACATGACGGGCTACCCCGAGACCGTCTTGGCCAGGGAGCTTGAGATGTGTTATGCGGCAATCGCATTGGTGACCGATCTGGATGCGGGCATCGAGACCGGCCAGGGGGTGCGGGCGGTGGACGTGTTCGCCGAGTTCCAGCGCAACCTGGTGCCGTTCAAGCAGCTGGTGCACGAGGCCATCGACCAAGTCGACGCGGAGCGCACCTGCACGCACTGCCTGCCGCACGACGGGGTCACCCTGCCCTTCGACCTGCCATGAGGGTGCTGCTGACGGGCGCCGCGGGCTTCATCGGCACGCGCATCTCCGCCGCATTGGCCGCCGCCGGCCACGACGTCGTCGCCGTCGACGCCATGCTTCCCGCCGCGCACGGCGAGGGCGCCGCGCCCCCGGCCGACGTCCGCCGGGTCGACGTCCGTGACGCCGCGGCGGTCGCCGACGTGCTTTCCGGAGTCGACGTGGTGTGCCACCAGGCGGCCGTCGTGGGTGCGGGCGTGAACGCCGCGGACAGCCCCTCCTACGCATCCCACAACGACTTCGCCACCGCGGTGCTGCTCGCGGAGATGTTCGCCGCGCGCTGCAGGCGGCTGGTACTGGCCTCGTCGATGGTGGTCTACGGGCAGGGCCGTTATGTGTGCCCGGAGCACGGCGTGGTCGACCCGGGTGCCGCGCGGCCGTGCCGACCTCGACGCCGGTGTGTTCGACCACCGCTGCCCGGTCGGCGGTGAGCAGGTCCGGTGGGAGCTGGTCGGCGAGGACGCGCCGCTGCGGCCGCGCAGCCTGTACGCGGCGAGCAAGGTCGCCCAGGAGCATTACGCGCTGGCATGGAGCGACGCTGTCGGAGGCGGTCGGTCACCGCGTTGCGCTACCACAACGTCTACGGCCCCGGCATGCCGCGCGACACCCCGTACTCCGGTGTCGCCGCGATCTTCCGCTCGTCCCTCGAATCAGGCCAGGCGCCAAGGGTTTACGAGGACGGCGGCCAGATGCGCGACTTCGTTCACGTCGACGACGTCGCCGCGGCGAACGTGGCTGCGGTCGAGGCCGAACTGGAGGGGTTTGACGCTTTCAACGTCTGTTCGGGGCGGCCGGTGTCGATCCTCGACGTCGCCACCGCGCTGTGCAGGGCACGTGGTGACCTGGGGGACACAGCGCCCCAGGTGACGGGGCAGTACCGCAGCGGGGACGTCCGCCACATCGTCGCCGACCCCGCAAAGGCGCAGCGATTGCTGGGCTTTCGGGCTGTCATCGATCCGGCCGACGGGCTGCGCGAGTTCGCCACCGCGCCGTTGAGGAGTACCGGCACATAGTTGAGATCCGTCAAGTGATACTGAGCCGATGACGTCGGGGATCTGCGAACAGTTCGGTATCGACTTCCCGCTGTTCGCCTTCAGCCACTGCCGCGACGTGGTGGCCGCGGTGACCAACGCGGGCGGATTCGGTGTGCTCGGCGCGACCGCATACTCGCCCGCGCAGCTGGACCAGGAGCTGACCTGGATCGACGACTCCGTCGGCGGCAAACCGTACGGGGTGGATCTGATCGTCCCGGCCAAGTTCGAGGGCAAGGGTGAGAAACTCTCGAGCGCCGAGCTGGCCGGGCGCATTCCACAGGCTTACCACGATCTCGTCGACGAGCTGCTGAGCGCCCACGACATCGAACCCGAGCCGAGGCGCCGTCTCGGCGGCTCTTCCCTGTCCGGTGACACCGGCCGCGACCTGCTCGATGTCGCGCTGACCCACCCGGTCAAGCTGATCGCCAACGCGCTGGGCGTGCCGCCGGACTACATGATCGAGGCGGGCCGAGAACACGGCATCCCGGTCGCCGCCCTGGTCGGCGCCAAGGAGCACGCCGTCAAACAGGTCGCAGCCGGGGTGGACCTGATCGTCGCCCAGGGCACCGAGGCCGGTGGGCACTGCGGCGAGGTCAGCACGCTGGTCGTGGTCCCCGAAGTGCTGGATGCTGTGGCGGCCGCCGGCAGTACGGTCCCGGTGCTGGCCGCCGGCGGGATCGTCACCGGCAGGCAGATGGCGGGCATGGTCGCGATGGGGGCGGCCGGTGCGTGGACGGGCTCGGTGTGGCTGACCACCGAGGAGGCCGAGACGGCGCCGCACACGGTGGCCAAGATGCTCGCCGCGACCTCCCGCGACACCGTCCGCTCGGCGGGCCGCACCGGAAAGCCGTCGCGTCAGCTGGTGTCCGAATGGACGGATGCGTGGCTGCCCCACAAGGACGGACACCAGCCGCTGCCGTTGCCGCTGCAGTCGATGCTGTGCGAGCCGGTGATCCGCCGGATCGACGTGCTGGCATCGCAGGGACACCAGGGCGCTCAGGCGCTGGCGACGTACTTCGTCGGGCAGGGCGTCGGCCTGATGAACAAGGTGAAGCCCGCGCGCGAAGTCGTCCGCGAGTTCATCGAGGACTACCTGGCCGCCGCGGAGCGGCTGAACAACTCACTGCCCGGCTGAGTCCTCCGCGAAATATCATTCCGGGTCGTGATTCCGGCGGGACAGCAGCCCGGAATGATATTTCGCGGGCGGGGGGAGGTGCCCCAGTTTCGTGGGGGTCGGGCAGGGTCAGTCGGTGGCCAGCGGGAGGCGCACCTCGAAGCGTGCACCGTTGGGCAGGTTGTGCGCCGACAGCGTGCCGCGGTGGGCCTGAACCAGCCCCGCCGCGATCGCCAGCCCCAGACCGGAACCGCTCGGCAGCGACGAATCCGATCGCGGCACACGGCTGTTCGAGCCGCGGTAGGCGACGTCGAACACCCGCGGCAGGTCCGCCTCGTCGATACCGACACCGGTGTCGTCGACGCGGGCCCATGCGCTGTTCTCGTCGGCGCCCAGCGCCAGCTCGACGCTTCCGCCCTCCGGCGTGTGCGCGATGGCGTTGGCCACCAGGTTCGACAGCACCCGCACCAACGCGCGGTCGCTGCCGACCACCCGTACCGGCTGTTCGGGAAGGTCCGCGGTGAGCTGCACACCGGCGCGCTCGGCGGCGATCCGGTGCGCGGCCAGAACGTCGTCGACCACCTCGTCGAGCGCGACCTTGTCGAACGACGGGGTCAGCGCGCCTGCGTTGATCTTCGACATCTCGAACAGGTCGTCGACCATCTCGGACAGCCGAACCGACTCGTGCTCGATGTGCTTGGCGTGCACCCGCACCTCGTCCTCGGGAACGACGCCGTCGGCGATCGCCTCCGAGACCGCGCGGATGCCGGCCAGCGGGGTGCGCAGGTCATGGCTGACGAACGCGACGAGCCGCCGGCGCGAGTGTTCGGCGGCGCGCTCGGAGTCGCGGATCTCGGCTTCCCACACGGTGCGCCGCGCCTGGTAGCGGCCCAGCATCACCGCGGCGGGGATCGTCACGATCGAGACGATGACCAGCACGACGGCGGTCTGCTCGAAGGTCTCGGTGATCATGAAACCGCTCGCGCCGAGCACCCCGGTGAACGTCGCGAGCACCGGGATCAACACCAGGGTCACCATGCTCACCGCCAACGACCACGACCGCGCCAGCCGGATGATCACGGCGCCGGTCAGCACCACCGGAACGGAGCAGGCCAACGCCCAGCCGACGATCTCCCAGAAGTCAGCCGTCGGCATCCGGCCGCCCAGACGCTGCCCGCTCGGAGGCCCACATGTAGCCGCGGCCCCACACCGTCTGGACCCGATGCCGTTCGCCCAGCTTGGAGCGCAGCCGTTTGACGTGCACCGTCACCGTCGACAGGTCGCCGAAATCCCAGTGCCACACCTGCCGGAGGAGGTCCTCCCTGGTGAAGACGGTGTCGGCGTGGGTGAGGAAGAACAGCAGCAGGTCGAACTCGCGATTGGTGAGGTTGACCGGCGTGCCCGTGATCGTGACGGCCCGCGACGCGGTCGACACCGTGAGGTCGCCGGACCTGATGTCGAGCGGCAGCACGCCGCCGGGCGAGGGGGAGCGGCGCAACACCGATCGGACCCGCAGCGCCAGCTCACGCGGGCTGAACGGTTTGGTCAGGTAGTCATCGGCGCCGGCCTCGAGCCCGGCGATGCGGTCTTCCTCTTCGCCGAGGGCGGTCAGCAGGATCACCGGCACCTCGTAGCCTCCGTTGCCGCCGCGCTGACGAAGGCTGCGGCACAACGACAGTCCGTCGGGCCCCGGCATCATCACGTCCAGCACCGCCACGTCGATGCGCTGGGATCCGAGCAGCCGTAACGCCTCGGAGCCGTCGTGGGCAATGGACACGTCGAGTCCGTCGCGCTCGAGATAGCGGCGCACGACATCGCGGACGACGTCGTCGTCGTCGGCAATGAGTACCCGGGTCACCACACCGAGGTTAGCCCCACACCGTCGCGACCTGCGCCAACGTCACTGATTCGTCAGGCTTGGACCTCGCTTCACCAGCGGAGATCACCTACCGTAAGCGGATATGCCCGACTGTCCCGTCACGGTGGTGCTGCCCTGTCTCGATGAAGCGGCGTCACTACCGGCAGTTCTGGCGGCTCTGCCTGCTGGGTACACGGCCGCTCGTGGTCGACAACAACAGCACCGACGGCACGGCGGATGTGGCGCGCCGGCACGGCGCCGAGGTGGTCGCCGAGGGCAGGCCCGGCTACGGCTCCGCGGTGCACGCCGGTGTGGTGGCGGCGACGACACCGATCGTGGCGGTGCTCGACGCCGACGGCTCGCTGGATCCCGGGGAGCTTCCCGCGCTGGTCGACGACGTCGAACGCGGTGCCGACATGGCGATCGGGCGGCGCCGGGCAGCGCCCGGCCTCAAGTGGCCGTGGCATGCCCGGCTCGGCACCGCGGCGGTGTGCTGGCGGCTGCGGACCCGGTACGGCCTGCAGGTCCACGACATCGCGCCGATGAGAGTGGCCCGCCGGGACGCGCTGCTGTCGCTCGGCGTGACCGATCGCCGCTCCGGTTACCCGCTCGAGCTTCTCGTGCGGGCCGCGCAGGCGGGCTGGGCGGTGGTGGAACGCGAGGTCGCCTACGGGCCTCGCACCGGAGGGACGTCGAAGGTCAGCGGCTCGGTCCGGGGCAGCGCCGATCGCCGCATACGACTTCTGGCGGGTGATCTCGTGATACCGGTGAGCGTGCTGGTGGTCGCCAAGGCGCCGGTGCCGGGCCTGGCCAAGACGCGCCTGGCCGCCGGCGTCGGCGACTGACCGGGCCGCCGACATCGCCGCCGCGGCGCTGCTGGACACTCTCGACGCGGTCGCCGGCAGCCCGGTGGCGGCGCGCGTGGTCGCCCTGACGGGAAACCTCGACGACGCCAGCTGCGCGGCCGAGATCCGGTCGCGCCTGCAGCGATTTCATCGTGGTCGCGCAGCGGGGCGAGGATTTCGCCGAGCGGCTCGCCAACGCCCATCTGGACGCCGCCGCGGCCACCGGCGGGTTGCCCGTCCTGCAGATCGGCATGGACACCCCGCAGGTGACCCCGGAGCTGCATCGGCCGGTGCGCGCAGTCGCTCGCCGACAACGACGCCGTGCTCGGGATGGCGCGCGACGGCGGTTGGTGGGTGCTGGGTGTCACTGACGCCGCAACCGCCGACTGTCTGCGTGGCGTTCCGATGTCGGCGCCCGACACCGGTGCTGTAACGCTGGCGGCGCTTACGGGACACCCGGGTGCATGTGGAACTCGTCTGCGAGCTCGCCGACGTCGACACTGTCGACGATATCGGTGAGGTGCGCCGCGCCTGCCCGCCCGGATCGCGGTTCAGCCGGATCACCGCGACAGTGCGAGGCCTGATGTTCGGCCAGATGTACGACCGCGCGCTCGACGGCGAGCAGTGCTGGGTCCGCCACGACGACGGGCGCGTGAAGAAGCTTCCGGTGCGCAGCTGGCTGGGTGGGCGCGGCGCCGACGCCCGGTTCGACCACGCGGTGGTCGACATGTGTGAGGGGCCGACGATCGACCTGGGTTGCGGCCCGGGGCGGCTGGTCGCGGACCTGGTGCAACGCGGCATTCCGGCGCTGGGTGTGGACCTGTCCGCGACGGCCGTGAAACTGGCGCGCAGCAGCGGCGCACCGGCGCTGCGCCGCGACGTGTTCGAACCGCTGCCGGGCACCGGTCGCTGGCAGACGGTGCTGCTGGCCGACGGCAACGTCGGGTTGGGCGGCGATCCGCGACGGGTCCTGCGCAGAGCGGCTGAGCTGCTGCGCTGCGGCGGCCGGTGCGTTGCCGAATTCGACACGATGACAACAGGAATCGACATCGGTTGGGTCCGGCTGGAGTCGGCGCGGACGATCGGTCCGTGGTTTCCCTGGGCGTCGGTGGGCATCGACTGCGTTCCCTCGCTGGCCGTCGAGGTCGGGCTCGCGGTGGCGGGCATCCACCGCATCGGCAGCCGGGTGGTCGCCAGCCTGGCTGCGACGTGACGACGTCGCTGCGCGGGACCGCGGTCACCGCCCGGGTGGGTATGGCGCTGGGTGTCGCGGTCGCGGTGTGCTTCGTCACCGGGCTGATCAGCCATTTCATCCAGCACCCGCAGCCCTGGTTCTGGTGGCCGACGCGGCCGGTCTGGCTGTACCGGGTCACCCAGGGACTGCACGTCGCGTCAGCGGTATCGCCGCGATACCGCTGCTGGTCGTCAAGCTGTGGTCGGTGTGGCCGAAACTGTTCGAGCGCCCCATCCTCGGCGGAGTGGTGCGTCAGCTGGAGCGGGTGTCGATCCTGGTGCTGGTGGCGTCGATGCTGTTCCAGCTCAGCACCGGGCTGATGAACATCGCGCAGTGGTATGCGTTCGAATTCTTCTTCACCACAGTCCATTACGCGATGTCCTACGTCGCGGTCGGTGCCGTTCTCGTGCACATCGGCGTCAAGTTGCCGGTGATCCAGCCGTGCGCTCAGCGACCCGCTCGAGGACGTCGCGCACGGCGGGGCGGTGGGTCCGTCGCGCCGTACGGTGCTGCGCGGCACCTGGCTGGCCGTGGGGTTGGCGACCCTGGTCACCGCGGGGCAGACGGTTCCGCTGCTGCGACGCGTGTCGGTGCTGGCGCCGCGCACCGGCGATGGGCCGCAAGGGGTTCCGGTGAACCGCTCGGCGGTCGCGGCCGGTGTGGTGAAATCCGCGCGGTCGCCGGACTATCGACTGACGGTGACCAACGGTCCGCAGACCAAGACGTTCACCGTTGCCGACCTGCAGGCGATGCCGCAGACGACCCATCGGCTGCCCATCGCCTGCGTCGAGGGCTGGAGCGCCGACGCCGAGTGGACGGGCGTGGTGCTCGCCGAGCTCGTCGCCGCGGTCGGAGCGTCGCCCGACTCCGACGTGCGGATGATCTCACTGGAACCGCCGGGGCCCTATTCGCGCACGGTGCTGCCTGCCCGCCACGCTCGCGACGACATGACGCTGATCGCGCTGAAGGTCAACGGCCGAGACGTTGGACCTCGACCACGGATACCCGTGCCGGCTGATTGCGCCGACGAGACCCGGTGTGCTGCAGACGAAGTGGCTGACCCGCATCGAGGTCGTGGCATGACCGCCGTCCGGGTGCTGCTGATGACCGCGGGGGTGGCGCTCGGCGGCTACGGCGCGGTGCTGCTGTGGGACAACCCTCCCGTCGTGCTGCTGCGCATCGTCATGTGGGCGGCGGTCGGCGTCGTCGTGCACGACTTCGTGTTCGCGCCGCTGTGCGCCGCAGTCGGGTTGGCATGGCGGCGGCTGACCCCGATGCGGCTTGCAGTCGCCGGTCGCGGTCGCCGCGCTGTGCAGCGTCGTGCTGGTGCTGCTGGCGGTGCCGGTCTACGCCAAGCCCGGTATGCGTCCCGACAATCCGACCGTGCTGAATCGCGACTACCCGATGGGGCTGTGGATCTCGCTCGCCATCGTGTGGGCGTGTGTGCCGCTGTACTACCTGCTGCTCCGGCGGCTACCAGTTCGTCAGGATCAGGTGGTTGATCGCCAGGGCGCCGATGACGTTGAGCGCCAACCACCATCGGTGTGACCGCCGCGGAAGCAGTGCGGCGGCGGCGACGAGCCAGACGGTGAACGGCAGCCAGATGCGTTCCGTCTCGGCCTTGCTGAGGCTGGACAGGTCGGCGAACACGATCGCCAGCAGCGCGCCGAGCACCAGAAGGTGCATCCCGGACCGTCGCCGGATCGCGGCGAGGTCGAACGCCCGGCCGACACCCGCCACGCTGCCGAGCCCGATGGCGCACACCACCGACGCGAAATTGGCCCAGCCCCAGTACTGGAACGGGCGGTCGTTGGCGATGCCCTGCCAATAGCGTTCCTGTACCAGCAGGTATCCGTCGAACCACCAGAACCCGGCGGCCACGAACACGGCGACGACCGCCAGCGCGGCCAGCACCGCGGGTGCCAGCGCGGTGAGGGCGGCCCGCCAGGTCTTCGCGCTCAGCAGGACCGCGACCGCGGGCAGGGCCATCAGCACCAGCCCGTAGTTCAGGAAGACGCCCCAGCCCAGCAGGAGCCCGGAGCCGGCGGCCGCCAGAATGGGCAGGCGTGCGGTCCTGCTGACCGCCAGCGCCAGCAGCGTGATGCCCCACGCCGCGACCCCCGCGAAGTAGCCGTCGGCGGACACCGCGATCCAGATGGCGGTCGGTGCCACCGCCACGAACGGCGCGGCCAGCCGGGCGGTGTCCTCGTCGGCCAGCGCGCGCACCGTGATGACGATCGCGGCCGCGATGCTCGAGCCGGCCAGCAGGCACAGCAGGCCCGCCCACGCGCCGCCGCCCAACCCGATGCGATCCAGCCAGACGAAAGTCAGCAGCGCGCCGGGCGGATGTCCCGACACATGGGTGATCCATGAATCAGGCTGGTAGTCAAGGATTCTGCTGGAGAACGTCCGCAGCGCCTCGGGGATGTCGGTGACGGTGGGCACCTGGCGCAGGTACTCGTGGCGGGCGGTGAGCCTGCCGGCGAAGCCGCGCTGCCAGCCGTCGACCATGGCCAGGCTGAAGGCCCACCCGCAGGACACGGCCCACGCCACCCAGGGCAGCGATCGCCAGGGCAGGCGCTGCGCCAGCGATGGCCCCCACAGCACCGCGGCGGTGCCGATCGCGATAGCGGGCACGGTGCCCGGGCCGACGTGGGTGTCCCACCACCCGAAGATCGGCGCTACGCCTGCGAAGGTGCGAAACCGTTCGGGGGTGGCGTTGATCAGCGGGGTAACGATGCCCAGGTCGAGGTGCGGAACGACGAACGCGGCGACGACGAGGACCACGGCGGCGCTGACCGCGACCGCCTCTCCGCGTCGCATCGCCCCATTGTCCGCGACCGTGCGTGTCTGCACACGACACCCCGCGCAAAATCGCGGCATCGCCCACGCTCGCGGCCCGCGCATGAAACGGAACGTTCGGTCCATAATGCAGTAGAATCGTGGCATGCCACGCCCTCGCGAGTTCGACGATCACGACGTCGTCGCGACCGCGCGCGATCACTTCTGGACGCACGGGTACGCGGGGACGTCGGTCGGCAATCTCGTCGAGGCGACCGGGCTGGGCAAGGGCAGTCTGTATGGCGCGTTCGGTGACAAACACGGCCTGTTCCTGCGTGCGCTCGAGGACTACATCGGCACCATGATCGAGTCGATCCAGGACCAGCTCCGTGACCCCGCGCGCAGCGCGTATGACCGGCTGGTTCGCCACCTTCGCACGCAAGCCAGATCCGTGGCCGCCGACCGTGACCGGCGCGGCTGCATGCTGGCCAAGAGCGCGGCCGAACTCGGGGCCACCGACGAGGCCACCGAACGGGCCGCCGAGCGTGCCTACGCGATCTGGGAGGCCGAGATCGCCGCATGCATCAGGCAGGCCCAGCGCGACGGCGCGATCGACTCCGGCGCCGATCCCCATGCACTGGCCACCGCGTTGCTGTCGTTCCTGCGCGGTCTCGAGGCGCTGAACAAGGGTGGGGCGCGACCGGCCGACCTCATCGCGGCCACCGAACAGATCATCGTCCTCATCCCACGGGGCTGACCGACCCGCGGAATAGATCCTCCCCTGTGCGCGTCCTGATATTTGACCAATAAGTACAGAATCAGAAGGAAAGGCTCCGAGATGGCACTTCTCAGCGGTAAGACCGCCGTAATAACCGGAGGCACCACGGGCATCGGCCTGGCGACCGCGAAACGGTTCGTGGACGAAGGCGCCCACGTGTTCATCACCGGCCGGCGCCGACCGGAACTCGACGCCGCGATCAAGGAGCTCGGCGAGCAGGCCACCGGAATCCAGGGCGATGTGAGTGACGCCGCCGACCTCGACCATCTCTACGCCGTGGTCGCGGAGCGTGGCCACGGCATCGACGTGCTGTTCGCCAATGCGGCCGTCATCGACGTCGCACCCCTCGGCCAGATCACCGAGCAGCACCTCGACACACTGCTCGACATCGACCTCAAGGGTGTGGTGTTCACGGTGCAGAAGGCGCTGCCGCAGCTCAACGACGGTGCGTCGGTGATTCTGAACGCCTCCAATGTCGCCGCCCGCGGCGCTGACGGGATCGGGGTCTACGCGGCGATCAAGGCGGCCCTGCGTTCTTTCGCACGCACCTGGGCCAGCGAGTTGAGGGGACGAGGGATCCGGGTCAACGCCGTCAGTCCCGGAGCGACCGACACCCCCGGAATCAGCGGCCTCGCCGGGATGCTCGCTCCAGGGCCGAACGCCCAGCAGGATTTCGAGAACTATCAGCGCAGCGTCGTGCCGCTCGGTCGGTACGGCACTCCCGAGGAGGTAGCGGGCACCGTGCTCTACCTGGCGTCGGACCTGAGCAGTTTCACGACGGGTGCCGACATCCCGGTTGACGGAGGCCTCAACCAGATCTGAGTACCTGCGTCAGTAGAGAACCTTGCGCACGTTCTCCTCGGCGTAGTACTTCTCCAACTCCTCGAGGCTCATGTCCTGGCGCATCGCCTTGGCCAGCTGCGCGACGCCGGGCACCGCGCCCGGATCCCAGCTCTCGGGATCCCACGCATCCGACCGCAGGAAAGCCTTGGCGCAGTGGAAGAACACCTCTTCGACGGCGATCTCCAGCGCCAGAATGGGCCGCTTGCCCTGAACCGTCATCGCAGCGAAGTAGTCGGCGTCGGCGATGACGCGGGCCGAACCGTTGATCCGCAGCGTGTCGCCGCGGCCGGGGATGACGAACAACGTGCCGACGTGTGGGCGCTGCAGCACGTTGAGGTAGCCGTCCACCCGCTTGTTACCGGGGCGTTCGGGGATCGCGATCGTGGTCTCGTCGATGACGTGCACGAATCCCGCCGGGTCACCCTTCGGGGACACGTCGACGCGACCATGGGCATCCGTCGTCGCCACGAATCCCAACGGGGAATGCGCCAGCCAGTGCTGGTAGATGGCCGTCAGGCGGTCGCCCACTTTGTTGGCGACAGCTTCGGTCGGATACCCGACGATCGCGCGGAGTTCGTCGACAGAGGTCACTTCTCGACTCATGTCCCCATCATGCGCGTCGACCCGCCGGTCGGGGCCGCCCCTCAGGTTGCCGGGCCGAACAACGCCGCGAGTGCCCGGCGGTCGATCTTGCCGATTCCCCGTCGGGGCAGCGCGTCGACGATGTGCAGTTGGCGCGGCGCGGCGGTCGACGGCAGCGTCTCGGTGACGTGGGAACGTAGCTGCGGCAGGGTGATCGTCGCGCCCGGCGCGGGCACCACGGCGGCCACCACCCGCTGGCCCAGCCGCTCGTCGGCGACGCCGAACACCGCACACTCGGCCACCGCGGGATGGGTCGCCAGCGCAGCCTCGACCAATCCGGGCAGCACCGTGAGCCCACCCGTGCTGATCGCATCGTCGGCGCGGCCCAGGACGCTGAGCACCCCTGAATCATCAACCGCGCCAATGTCATCGGTGCGGAACCAACCGGCTTTCGGCGAACGGGTCGGGCACCACCGGGTTGCGGTAGCCGGAGGCGACGGTCGGTCCACCCAGGGAGATCCTGCCGCCGGCATCCACTTTCACCCCGACACCGTCCAGCGGCACCCCGTCGTACACGCAGCCGCCGGCGGTCTCGCTCATCCCGTACGTCCTGACCACCGGAACCCCGGCAGCGGAGGCCCTTTCGGCGACACCGGCGGGCATCGGTCCGCCGCCGATGAGGACGGCGTCCAGTTCGGCCAGCGCCCGGGTGGCCTGCGGATCTCGCAGCGCCCCGTCCAGCTGGGCCGCCACCAGGGACGCGTACCGTCGGCCGGGGCCCAACGCGGCGATGGCGGCGACCAGATCGCGGTCGCCGAACGCCGCAGGGACGGCGACCGGGTCGGTGCCTGCCACGACGCTGCGGACCAGCACCTGGAACCCGGCGACGTGATAGGCGGGCAACGCGAGCAGCCATCGACCGGGGCCGCCGAGCCGGAGATGTGTCGCCTCGGCACTGGCCACCAGCGCCGTGGCGGTCAACAGCGCCCCTTTGGGTGGGCCGGTCGTTCCGGAGGTCGACAGCACGACGGCGACGGCGTCGTCGATCTCCTCCCCGGCACGCAAAGCCGTTGTCAGCAGGGCGGTTTGGCGGGCGTCGTCGGTAGGCACCGGCAGCACGCTGGCGCGGCCGTGCAGCACGTCGTCGACGACGGTCAACGCCGCCAACGCAGCGGCGCCTGACCGGATGCCGACCGGACGCAGGGTGGCTATTCGCGCCTCCTCCGCGTCTCGCGGGTCGTCCAGTGGCCAGCCCTTGGCGGCCAGGCGCTCGCGGACCCGCTCGACGTCGTCGGGCGACGGCAGCTCGTTGGTGATCTGTGTGATCAGCACGCCGATGTCGACGAGGTCGATTTCGTTGGCAAGGCCCTCGGACGCTGCGTTGTCCACCAGGGCCGCGGCCACGGCCTTCACCTCGTCATCGGTCAGTCGGCGCCGCAGCAGGGCAAGGAGTGGCACCCGGTCAGGGCCGGGAACACCGTCCGGATACCCGGCGTTGATCCACGCCACGATCTTGGCGACAAACTTGGTCACAGCGTCAACTCCCCACACGGCCGAAAGGGCGCCCTTGGCTGCTCGATAGTAGCCCCGCACCGGCGCGGCGGGGGCGCGAGACCAACACCTCACGGCTGCCAGATGAATAACGCATGAACAACGCCTCGTGTCAGATGAATCGCCTGCTCATAGGCTGTTTCAGGACTTTCACAGGCTAAGCGAAGCGGACATCCACGCCCCAGAATTAGCCTCATGAGCGCAGAGCTGATCATCCTGGTGCTGCTGATCGCGACGGCATTGGCTTTCGACTTCACCAACGGCTTCCACGACACCGGCAACGCGATGGCGACTTCGATCGCGACCGGCGCGCTCAAGCCGAAGACCGCGGTCCTGCTCGCAGGCATCCTGAATCTCGTCGGCGCCTTCCTCTCGGTCGAGGTCGCCGTCACGGTGACCACGTCGGTGCTCAAGGTCCAGGACAGCAAGTCCGGTGAACTGCTTCCCGGGGATCGACGCGTCGATGGGTCTGACCATCATCTTCGCCGGCCTGATCGGCGGCATTCTCTGGAATCTGCTGACATGGCTGTTCGGCATTCCGTCGAGCTCGTCACACGCGCTGTTCGGCGGGCTGATCGGCGCCGGACTCGCGGCGCTCGGCAGTGCCGGGGTCAACTGGTCCGGTGTCACCCAGAAGGTGCTGATCCCCGCCGTCGCCGCGCCCGTGATCGCCTGTCTGGTCGCCGCATGCGGCACGTGGCTGGTCTACCGCCTCACCCGCAAGGTGCTGGAGAACCGGCGGCGCGAGGGGTTCCGCTGGGGACAGATCGCGACCGCCTCTCTGGTCGCGTTGTCGCACGGCACCAACGACGCGCAGAAGACGATGGGCGTCATCGCGCTCGCGCTCATCACCACCGGCCACCTGACCGGCGACGTCAAGGAGCAGGGTCTGCCGTTCTGGATCATCTTCAGCTGCGCGCTCGCCATCGGCCTCGGCACCTATCTCGGTGGCTGGCGGGTGATCCGGACCCTGGGCAAGGGCCTCGTCGAGATCGAGTCGCCGCAGGGCTTCGCCGCCGAAGCATCCTCGGCCGCAATCATCTTGAGCTCGAGCGCAGCCGGCATGGCGCTGTCGACCACCCACGTTGCCACCGGCTCGATCCTGGGCAGCGGTGTCGGCAAGCCGGGCGCCGAGGTGCGCTGGGCGGTCGCGGGCCGGATGGCGGTCGCGTGGCTGATCACGCTGCCCGCCGCCGGACTCGTCGGGGCGCTGTCGTACTGGTTGTCCGACGGGGTGAAGTCGCTGACGGGCGCGGCGCTGGCCGGCGATGGATTGATCTTCCTGATCCTGGTCGGGCTGTCGTTCTACATGTGGTGGCGCGCGCAGCAGCAGAAGGTCGACAGCAGCAACGTCAACGCCGACTGGGATTCCATCGACCAACTCCGTGATTCCGGCCGAGGTGCGCGAGGCCACCACCGACACCAAGCCCACGGCCACGGTCTGACCGTCACCGAAGCAAAGGAATTCGATGACCTACCTGGAGAGCATCCTGAAGGTGCTCGTGATCGGCCTGATCCTCGGCGCGGGCCTGCCCGCGGTCTTCGCGCTGGGGTTGGTGGCGTTCTCGCGCGGTGCGGGCGGCGACGGACCGACGGGGCCGCCGTCGCGCCCAACCCCGCGCTGAAGTACCTCGGTGTGGCCCTGTTCGTGTTCGTCGGCTGGGTGATCCTGACCGCGGTCCTGTGGATCACCAGGGCGACGATCATTCACCACACCGGCATCGACCTGTTCCCGTTCCTGCCCGAAGAAGTGAGATGACCGGATGGCTGAGAGCCGTCCTGGACAACATTCTCGGCTGGCTGCACGAGGGTTACCCGCACGGGGTTCCGCCGAAGGACTACTTCCCGCTGCTCGCCCTGCTGGCGCGGACGCTGTCCGAGGAAGAGGTAGTCAAGGTCGCGCAGACCGTGCTGCGGGGCAATCGACTCCGACGCCGTCACGCCGGAGGAGATCCGCGCGGCCATCCACGTCGTCACCGACAAGGAACCCAATCCCGAGGAGATCCACCAGGTCGCCGCGCGGCTCGCGTCGGTCGGCTGGCCGCTGGCGGCACCCGCGCGCTGATCGGGCTCGACGAGCGCGGTATCGCGGCGCAGCGGATGATCCTCGGGTACCTGGACGAAGATCAGCGTCACGCCGTCGGGGTCGACGACGTGCATCTCGTGCAGTCCCCACGGTTCGCGCCGGGCCTCGCGGGCGATCTCGACGCCGCGGTCCTCGCAGCTCGTGTCTGCGTGGCGTCGCAGGTCGCGCACCTGAAGCCACAGCGCACCCGGGAACGGTGGCGCGCCGCGCTCGGGGCGCCGTGGCCGGCGAGTTCGATCAGCGACTGTCCGGCGTAGAAGACGGTGCCGCCCCCGTACTCCCGGGCGATCGCCAGCCCGAGGCCGTCGCGGTAGAACGCCAGTGACCGTTGATAGTCGGCCGGCCGAAACAGCACCCGGCTGGCCAGGATCTCCATGGATGCGTGTCTATCACGTCGGCGGCGTCAGCCGATCTGCCGTCCGGTGTCCGCCCAGTACGGGTCGCGCAGCGCGCGTTTGAGCACCTTGCCGCTCGGGGTGCGCGGCAGTGCGTCGACGAAGTCGACGGTCTTGGGCAGCTTGAACCCGCCGAGCCGGGCCCTGGCGAACGCGATCAGGTCGGCCTCGGTGAGCGCCGCGCCTGGCCGGGCACGACGACGGCCTTGACCGCCTCACCCCAGGTGTCGTCGGGCACGCCGATGACGGCGGCGTCCGCGACGCCGGGATGGGTCATCAGGACGTTCTCCACCTCGACCGGGTACACGTTCTCGCCGCCGGAGACGATCATGTCCTTGAGCCGGTCCTGCAGGTACAGATAGCCGTCGGCGTCGACGTATCCCGCGTCCCCGGTCTTGAGCCACCCGTCGGCGCGTCAGCGTCGCCGCCGTCGCGTCGGGGTTGTTCCAGTAGCCGAGCATGTTCTGGTCGGACCGGGTCCACAGCTCGCCGACTGTCCCGGGCGCGGCGTCGGCGCCGTCGGCGTCGACGATCCGGATCTGCACCCACGGATACGGCCTGCCGCACGAGCGGAGCAGCTCCGGCACGTGGTCGTCGAGCTGGGTGATCGAGCCGGTGGTCTCGGTCATGCCGTACACCTGCGCGAACACGCCACCGAACCGCTCGATCCCCCGGACCAGCACGTCGTCGCTGATCGGTGACGCCCCGTAGACGATGATCCGCAGGCTTGGAGACGTCGGCGGCCTCGACGCCCGGTGTGTCGAGCAGGAACTGGATCACCGCGGGCACCAGCAGCAGGTGGGTGATGCGGTGCTCGGCGACGGCGTCGAGGATCGCGGCCGGGTCGACGTCGCGCAGCACGACGGTGGTGGCGCCCTGCCCACAGCCCGGCGAACGCCCAACCGGAGCCGGCCATGTGGAACAGCGGCATCACGGCCAGGCTCACGGCGTCGGCGCTGAACTGCCACGGCCCGGCCACGCCCGCGGTCTTGCAGCCGTAGTTGGTGTTGCTGAGCATGACGCCCTTGGGCAGCCCGGTGGTGCCCGACGTGTACATCAGGAACACCAGGTCGTCGGGCCCGGTGGTGACGCCGGGGTCGACGGGCGGGTGGCGCGGACACCCAGTCGTCGAAGACGGGCCAGCGATCGTGGGCTCCGATCGCGACGACCTCGGCGCTGCCCTGGTCGTCTCGATGGCTTCGAGATGTGGCCGACGAACTCCTCGCCGACCACGATCGCCGCAGCTCCGCAGTCCTCGATGATGTGGCGGATCTCCGGTGCCGCCAGCCGCCAGTTGACCGGCACGCCGACCGCGCCCAGCTTGGCCAGACCGAAGACGACGTCGAAGAATTCGAGCCCGTTCTTCTCGACGAACGCGACCCGGTCACCGAACCCGATGCCGGCCTGCGCGAACGCCTGCGCGGCCCGGCTGGACCGGGCGTCGAGTTCGCCGAACGTGATGGTGCGGTCCCCGACGACCAGGGCGGGTGCGTCCGGGCGGCTCCCGGCCGTGCACGCGGACGATGTCGGCGAGGCCGGCGATCCGTGAGATCATCGGTCTTTGGGCTGCATCCGCTGACGCTTCATGATCGAGTCGACCGCGCCCGGGGCGATGCTGTTGATCGCGTGGGCGGTGACGGCGATCCGCGGCGCGATGCTCACCGGGCGATGGCGGGCGGCGGTGACGATCCAGCCCGCCGCCTCGTCGGCGGACAGCCCGGGCAGGCCGTCGTAGGCGCGGGTCGGGGCGATCATCGGGGTTTTCACCAGCGGGTAGTACAGGGTCGTCGAGTGCACGCCCTTGTCGCTCCATTCGGTTTCGATGATCCGGCTGACCGCCGACAGCGCCGCCTTGGACGCGTTGTACACGCCGAACAGCGGCGACGACTCGGTCTTCACGCCCCAGGTGGACACGTTGATGATGTGGCCGTCTCTCGCGTTCGAGCATCCCGGGCGCCAGGCCACGGATCAGCCGCAGCGGTGCGTAGTAGTTCAGGGTCATGGTGCGTTCGACGTCGTGCCAGCGGTCCAGCGATTCCGCCAGCGGGCGCCGGATGGATCGGCCGGCGTTGTTGACCAGGATGTCGATGCCGCCGAGTTCGGCCTCTACCGTCGCGACGAGTTCGTCGACCGCGTCGAGGTCGGACAGGTCGCAGGCGTGGGCGCGGGCTTGGGCACCGGTGGGGCCGCCGGCCTCGGAGATGCGTGCGACGACGGCGTCGAGCAGGTCTTCACGGCGTGCGACCAGCACCACCGTGGCGCCGCGGCGGGCGAGCTTCTCCGCGGCGGCCTCGCCGATGCCCGAGGAGGCGCCGGTCAGCAGGACGCGCTTGCCCTTCAGGTCGATGACCTGGCGGTTGATGCCGTGCTGCAGCAGCGCCGGGAGGATGGGCGGGCGCATGCTCGTCAGCACGACCTGATCGGCCAGCCGGCGCAGCGGGTTCCTGCTAGTCACGGGAAGCGAGTCTAGGTCTGCTCACCCTCTGCGCCTCCTCCGCGCCGGAATTGCATTCCATGCGGCTTTTCCTCGCTCAAAGTCGCGTGGAATGCAATTCCGGCGGGATAGTGATCAGGCGGTGAGCAACTTCTCGCTCAGGGCCCACAGACGCTGAGCGGATTCCGGGTCGACGGCATATGGCGTCACACCCGGCGTGGTGTGCAACGGCCCCGATCCCAGGTCGACCACCACAGGCGTGGCACCCACCTCCAGGGGGGCGATGTCGTTGTCGGCCAGGTACACCCCACCGATGTCGGCGAGCAGCGGGCTGGTCGCGGCGAACACCGTCGTGGAGGCGCCCTGCTCGGGTGTCTTCATGTCGTTGGCCGGGGTCGATGATCGGCTGGTCGGCGTCGTCGACGAGCCCCATCGCGCGCCAGTCCTCGATGCTGAACGACGGACCGAGGTTCGTCGAGACGATCCCGCCCGGATGCAGCGAGTAACCGCGGATGCCGTCGTCGGCCCACTGCCGATCGAGTTCGACGGCGAACAGCACATTGGCTGTCTTCGACTGGCCGTAGGCCACCATGCCGTCGTAGTCCTGCTCGAAATGTGGATCATCCCAACGGATGTCGGACAGGTGATGGCCCCACGACGACACCTCGACCACCCGCGCGCCACCGGCCTTGCGCAGCGCAGGCAGCAGCCCGTGGGTCAGCTGGAAGTGGCCGAGATGGTTGGTGGCGAACTGCTGTTCGTATCCGCGTGGATCGCGGACGAGGTCGCCACCCATGATGCCTGCGTTGTTGATCAGAATGTGCAGTGGCCGGCCGGAGTCGCGGTACCGCTCGGCGAACGGCCTCGACCGAGGCGGGGTCGATGAGGTCGAGCTGGTCGACCTCGATGCCACCGATGCCCGAGCCTCGATGCCACCGATGCCACTGAGTGCCGCGGTGGCCGTTGCGGGATTACGGCTGGCGACCACGACGTTGGCACCAGCGTTGGCCAGTGCCCGGGTGGTCTCGAGTCCGAGGCCGACGTGGCCGGCGGTGACGATGACGTTGCGGCCGGTCAGGTCGATGCCTTCGACGACCTCCGCGGCCGTCGAGGCGGCGGTGAAGCCCGATCCGATGGGGTGTTGTTTGTTGGTCATGCGCCCACTCTGCGCGCAGACGATCGGACTTTGAATGGTTGTAAGTCCGCAATTTTTGCGCGATAGTACGGATGTGATTCGGGATCAGCTGTCGGACGTGTTCGACCTCATCGAGGTCCGCGGGCTCGTGTCGGGCGGTTTCTCGGTGCGCGGCGACTGGGTCTGCCACGTTCGACCTGCACGACCCCCTGAAGATGATCGCGGTTGTCTGCGGGCATCTGCGGTTGACCACCGACGGCATCCCGGGGCCGATCGACCTCGCGCCCGGCGACGTCGCGATCCTCAACCACCGCACCCGCATGGTGCTCGAGGGCGGGCCGGGGCTCGAGCCACCCGCGGAGCTCGCCGATCGAGGAAGCCGACACCTTCGTGCGCGTCGACGGCGCCGACTGCAGCGATGCCGACGTGATCATCGGCGGCCACATCGACGTCAACCCGATCGGCCAGGCACTGTTGACGCAGGCGCTGCCGCCGGTCGGCCACGTGCGCGCGTCGGCGACCGAGGCGTCGAACCTGCACGCGATCCTCAACCGGCTGCTCGACGAGGTGACCGGCGATCGCGTCGGCGCGGCGTTCGCGATCCAGCAGCAGGGCCAGCTGCTGCTGCTGGAGGTGCTGCGCGCCTACATCGCGCAGAGCGACGAACTCCCGCCCGGGCTGGCTGCGGCTGCTCACCGACGAGCGGCTGCGGCCCGCCGTCTCGCTGATGCACGACGAACCCGGAAAGCCTTGGCGTCTGGAGGAACTCGCACGTGCCGCGGCGATGTCGCGCACGTCGTTCGCGGAGCGCTTCCGCACCGTGGCCGGGGTGCCGCCGCTGACGTATCTGAACAACTGGCGGATGCAGCTTGGCCCGGCACGCGCTGCGTGACGGGGACACCCGCGTCGGGCCGCTCGCATTCCGGCTCGGCTACACATCGGAAAGCGCCTTCAGCAACGCCTTCAAGCGGGAGGTCGGGATGTCGCCGCTGCGCTACCGGGCGAGCGTCCGCGATGACTCGCCGGTCGCCGCGCAGTCAGTACCGGTATGACGATCAAGGGAAAGCTGGACAAGCGCTTCGGGGAGACCGACACACCGGCCGACTGGGAAACCGTGCGCGACGCGCTGGCCGCCGCCGAGCTGTACTGGCTGACCACCGTGCGGGCCGACGGCCGGCCGCACGTCACCCCGCTGGTCGGGGTGTGGGCGGATCGAGGGCTTCGTGTTCTGCACCGGCAGCGACGAGCAGAAGACGCACAACCTGGCCCACCACGCCGATGTCGCCGTCACCACCGGTGTCAACAGGTGGAAGAACGGCGTCGACATCGTCGTCGAAGGCCGCGCTCAACGGGTCACCGGCCACGAGGTGTTGCGGCAGCTCGCCGATGCGTGGCGCGAAAAGTATGACGGCGAATGGGATTTCGACAACGACGGCGAGGTCTTCGACCCCGGGGGCGGGCGGGCGCAGGTGTTCCGGGTGGTCGCCGACGAAGATCATCGCGTTCGCGAAATCACCCCACGGCCAGACGACGTTCCGCTGGTGATCGTGGCTGTGTTGATCCCGCCGGAATTGCATTCCACGCGGCCGGTTCTCGGCTTTTTGCGCGTGGAATGCAATTCCGGCGAGGGAATCACTAGAAGTAGCGGGGGAACGGGCTCCAGTCGGGTCGCGCTTCTCCAGGAACGCGTCGCGGCCCTCGACCGCCTCGTCGGTCATGTACGCCAGCCGCGTCGCCTCACCGGCGAACAGCTGCTGGCCCACCAGGCCGTCCTCGGGCAGGTTGAAGGCGTACTTCAACATCCGGATCGCCTGCGGCGACTTGCCGTTGATCTCGAAGCCCATTGCAGCGCAACAGTTTCCAAATCGGCGTGGTCGGCGACCTCATTGACCGCGCCCATCGCGTGCATCTGCTCGGCGGTGTAGGCGCGGCCCAGGAAGAAGATCTCGCGGGCGAACTTCTGCCCGGTCTGGCGCGCCAGGTACGCGACTGCCGTACCCGGCGTCGAAGCTGACCGACATCGGCGTCGGTCTGCTTGAACCGGGCGTGCTCGCGGCTGGCCAGCGTCAGGTCGCACACCACATGCAACGAATGCCCGCCGCCGGCGGCCCACCCGTTGACCAGGCAGATCACGGGCTTGGGCATGAAGCGGATCAGCCGCTGGACCTCGAGGATGTGCAGCCGGCCCGCCCTGGCCGGGTCCACCGTCTCGGCGGTCTCACCCGACGCGTACTGGTAGCCGCTGCGGCCGCGGATGCGTTGATCGCCGCCGGAGCAGAACGCCCATCCGCCGTCCTTCGGTGACGGCCCATTGCCCGTCAGTAGCACCACCCCGACGTCGGAGGACATCCGCGCGTGATCCAGGACGCGGTACAGCTCGTCGACGGTGTGCGGGCGGAATGCGTTGCGCACTTCGGGACGGTTGAACGCCACCCGCACCGTCGGCTTAGGGGCGCCGTCGGCGACGTGGCGGTGGTAGGTGATGTCGGTCAGGTCGTCGAAGCCGGCGACCGGCTCCCACAGGCCGGCGTCGAACGGATTGGTCCCGGGGTCTGTCACAGGGTTGGACACGAGGTCACACGGTATCGAACCGGAACACCGAGCAACGCCCGGCCAGCGCCTCGAACTCGTCGGGGTCGGGTCCGGTGACCAGCCCGGCGGTCTTCATGAAGCTCACTCCCGTCGGTACCAGCACAGGGAACTGCCGAAGCAGCGGGCGGGCCTGTTCGGCGGTCAGCTCCACCATCCGCACCGGCTCGTGCACCTTGCCGCGCACCAGAACCGCGTCGGGACGTGCCTGCACATTGCGCACCCAGTCCGCTCCGGGGAAGCCGCCGACGACGTAACGCTGCCCGTCCACCTCGAACGGGGTGATCGGCGTCGACCGCGCCCGACCGGACTTGCGGCCGGTCACCGTCAGCACCGGCGGCCCGTCCTTCATCAGCCCGGTCTTCATTGCGGTCATCAACACTTTGTTCAGCGGTTTGAGCCACCAAGGTGGCTTCGGATCGGCCATGGACTCCACAGTAGAGACCGCGGCGTCACAGGCCGTGTGGCCGAAGCGCGGCGATCAGGCCGTCTGGACGGCGCCATGTCGGCAGCGGATCGACGAGGGCGAAACCGCAGCCCAGCGCGCGGGCGCCGCCGTCGGCCTCGTCGCTGTCGCCGACCATCAGGGTGTCTTCGGCGGGCACTCCCAACCTGTCCAGCGCGGTCTGGAAGATCGCCGGATCCGGCTTGACGGCGCCGACCTCGAACGACAACACGAACTCGTCGACCAAGCCGCCGATGCCGACACCGTCAAACGCCGGCCTCAGGTCGAACGCGATGTTGGACACCACCGCGGTCTTGACGCCGCGCCGGTGCAGGCCGTCGAGCACCGCGGCGGTGTCCGGGTAGGGCGTCCAGCTCGCCGGGTCGACCACATGGGCGTACAACGATTCTGCGTACCGGCGGGCCAGCCCGGATTCGCGCAGCACGTGCAGGTAGGCCTCGCGGTGCAGGTGCGGCGCCAGGTCCCGGTTCCGCCACGCGTCCAGCGCCTCGGGCGTCATCTCGACAGACCGGCCGGTCGGCGCGGTGAGCCGCCGCATCAACTCGGCCTGCACGTGGCCGTCGACCTCACGGCTGCTGTCGCCGTCAAGTTCCATCCCCGCGAACCAGCTCTCATCCTCCTCGAGGCGGAACAGTGTTCCGGAGAAGTCGAACAGCACAGCCTGAACGTCGTTCATCCCACCATCGTGCCAGGTGTGAAATGGCCGCTAAACGGCTAAATAAGCGCCATGACCGTGCCCGATCCATTTCCGCTTCAAACCGTCGTGGTGGTTCCGGCGCACAATGAGCTGGCGCATCTGCCGCAATGCCTGCGGGCGCTGACCACTGCCGCGCTGTGCCTGCCGACCCCGGTCGTGACGATCGTCGTCCTCGACTCGAGCGACGACGGCAGTGAGCGGCTGGCGGGTCAGTTCGGACCCGACGTGCACTTCATCTCGGTCGACGCGGGTAACGTCGGCGCCGCCCGCGCCGCGGGATTCGAGTACGCCAGGTCCTTGTGGGCCGAGATCGAGTCGGACGACACCTGGTATGCCACCACCGACGCGGACAGCGTGGTCGACGCCGATTGGCTGATGCGCATGGTCCGCGCCGATCTTCACGCCGACGCGGACATGGTGCTCGGGGTGGTTCGTGTGCCGGCGTGGCGGAACTTCTCGCCCGCGGTGGTGCGCCGCTATCTGCGTGCCTATCGGTCTTCCGGACCCGACCACGATCACGTTCACGGGGCGAACATGGGTTTCCGCGCCGCCGCGTACTGGCACGTCGGCGGGTTTCGGGCCTTGGCCACCGGCGAGGACGTCGAACTGGTCGAACGTTTCGAGGCTGCCGGGCTGACCGTTCACCGTGACCGGGGCCTGTCGGTGGCGACGTCGGATCGGCGTGAGGGGCGCGCTCCAGGTGGCTTTGCACAGCACCTGCGGAGCCTGTCCCGCTCGGTGCATCAGCCCAAGGCGGGTGCAGGGACGTGACCGTCGCGCTGGTCAATACCTGGCTCGTCTCGGGCGCGCTGGATCTTCCGCTGCCCGGTGGCGGCGATACCGCGCAGCGCTGGAACCGGCTGGCGGCGCTGGCCGAGACCGACGTGGTGTGTGGGCGTCTCGCGGAAGCCCATGTTGACGCGGTGGCGATCCTGGCCGAGTTGGACGGCCCCGCCCCGACACCGCGCCAGTTCTGGGGGGTGTGGGCCGCGGAGGCTCGAGATGCTGTCCTGTCGGCCCGTGACGAGGGAGGCCGGGTTCTGCTGGACGGCACGAAGGTGTGGTGTTCGGGAGCCGGCCTGTGTTCGCACGCGCTGGTCACCGCGCGACTGCCTTCGGGGGACCGGGGGTTGTTCGCGGTCGACCTCGATGGCCACGGTGTGCGCCCCCTGCCGAGTAGCTGGCGCAACGCGGGAATGGCCGAATCCGATACGCGCTCTGTGCAATTTACCGCGACACCCGCTGTCGCGGTCGGGCCGCCGGGGGAGTATCTGACCCGACCCGGATTCTGGCACGGTGCCGCCGGGGTTGCGGCGTGCTGGTTGGGAGGGGCCCGTGCGGTGGCGGCGCCGCTGTACGCCCGGGCGTCCGAAGGCAAAGCGGACGCGCACCTGTTGGCGCACCTCGGTGCGGTCGACGCGGCGTTGGCCGCCGCGGACGCGACGCTGATGTCGGTGGCCCACGAGGTCGACGCGGATCCGTTGAACCGCAAGGGTCGTGCCGAGTTGGTGGCGCGGCGCGCCCGCGCGGTGGTCGAGACCGCGGTCGACGAATCGATCAACCGCACCGGCCGTGCGCTGGGCCCCGGGCCGTTGGCCCTGGACGGGTCGCACGCGCAGCGGGTGGCCGACCTGTCGATCTACGTCCGCCAGAGTCACGCCGAGCGGGACCTGGAACGGCTTGGGCAGCTGGCGGGGACATCGGGGGCATGGGGCACATCGGGCACATCGGGGAAATTGCCATGACCGCCGCGCAGGTAGGTAACTCGGAGCGGTTGGCTGCCCGGCCGCTGGCGGTCGGGGGTACCCCCACGCAGACCTGGCTCGACGCCGAACTTCAGCTGCCCGAGCTGGATCTGCGCGGGTGCCCGGAGGTTCTGGTGGTGGGTGCGCACCCCGACGACGAGACGCTGGGCTTTGGTGCGACGGCTCACCTGTTGGCCGAAGCGAGGGTGCGGGTGCAGATCGTCTCGGCAAGCGATGGCGGTGCCGCGTTCCCGGATCAGTCTCTGCTGCAGCGGTTTCGGTTGGAGCGGACCCGCCGCGCGGAACTCCACCAGGCGGCCGGGCTGTTGGGGCTGAACGTACCGATCTGCCTCGGGCTGCCCGACGGCGAGATCGCCGAGCACGAGGAACGGCTGGCCGATCTGCTCACCGAGATCCTGGACACCAAGCCGGTAGGAACCTGGTGTGCGGCGACCTGGCGCGGCGACGGTCACCCCGACCATGAGGCAGTCGGCCGGGCGGCAGCGATCGCGGTGCAGCGCACCGGTGCGGTGTTGGTGGAGTATCCGGTATGGATGTGGCACTGGGCGCTGCCCGACGACGGGGCGGTACCGTGGCACCGCGGCTACCGAATACCGCTGAACCCCGCCGCCGTCCAGCGCAAAACCCTTGCCGCACAGTGCTTCCACAGTCAGTTCGTGCCGCCGGCGCCCGATGCGGATCCCGTGTTGCCGCCGTTCGTGCTGCGCAGGCTGCTGGCGGTGGGGGAGGTGGTCTTCCGCTGACGCCTCGACTGCCTGACGGCTACTTCGACGATATGTACGCCGAGGCTGCGGATCCGTGGGAATTGGAGTCGCGGTGGTACGAACAGCGTAAGTACGCGATCACCACCGCGTTGTTGCCGTATCCCCGGTACCGGCACGCGTTCGAGCCGGGCTGCTCGGTCGGCGTGCTCACCGAGAAACTGCTCGGCCGTTGCGATCATGTGACCAGTACCGATATCAGTGTCGGCGCGCTGGATGCCAACCATCGACGGCTGATCGCGAGCGGGGCGAGAAATCGTGTGACATTGCTGCGCGGTTCGCTCGACCACCCCTGGCCCGCAGGACCTTTCGATCTGGTGGTGCTCTCGGAGCTGTGCTACTACCTGCAGCCGGAGCTGCTGCGGGAGGTGCTCGACCGCGAGGTGCCCCGGCTGGCGAAGCCCGCGACGGTCGTCGCGGCGCACTGGCGGCACCGGGTCGACGAATATCCGATGGCCGGCGACCGTGCCAACGACATCATCGGGGCGACGCCGGGCCTGCACCACCTCGGCGTGTACCGCGATGCCGATGTCGTGATCGACGTGTTCGACAATGCCGGAGGGGTGTCGGTCGCGGCCCGCACCGCGGTCCCTGGCGCCTAGTTGCTCCTTGCCTGAGCCGCCTTGTCTTCCAGTACTTCCCGTTCACGGCCATTGTCCGTCATCGCGGCGGCACGGTCGAACTCGGCTGCGGCGTCGGTGGTCCGGCCGAGCCGCGAGAGCAATTCCCCGCGCACGCTGGGCATCAGATGGGAACCGTCGAGGCCATCGATTCCGTCGACGATCTGCAGGGCCACCGACGGACCGGTCAGCGGATCGGCCATGGCGACGGCGATGGCGCGGTTCAGCTCGACCACCGGTGATGGGGCGAGTTGGAGCAGTGCGTCGTAGAGCGAGACGATGCGTGGCCAGTCGGTGTCGGCTGCGGTCGGTGCGACGGCATGGCACTCGGCGAGAGCCGCTTGCAGAGAGTAGAGGCCCCAGCCGATTTGCCTGCGCTGCAGCACATCAGAGCACCGCTGCAGGGCAGCGATCCCGCGCTGAATCTGGGCCCGATCCCATTTGGCGCGGTTCTGGTCCTCGAGCAGGATGGGTCTGCCGTCGGGGGCGGTGCGGGCCCGCAGCCGTGAGGACTGGAACTCCATCAGGGCGATGAGCCCGTGTACCTCGGCTTCGTCGGGAGCCAGTGCCGCAAGTACCCGACCGAGACGCAATGCCTCGCTGCACAATTCGTCACGAATCCAGCGTTGCCCGGTGGACGCTGAATATCCTTCGTTGAACACCAGATAGATCACGCTGAGTACGGACGACAGCCGCTGCGGGTAGTCCGAGCGGTCCGGCACCTCGAAAGCCACTCCGATCAGTGCTTTCTTGGCCCGCACGAGGCGTTGCGCGATCGTGGCCTTGGGCACCAGGAACGCCTTGGCGATCTCCTCGGTCGTCAGGCCGCCGACCACCCGCAGGGTCAGGGCGATCTGGTTCTCGGGGGACATCGTCGGGTGTGCGGACATGAAGATCAGCCGTAGGACGTCGTCGTCGATCCGGTCGGGGTCCCAGGCATCGTCCACGCGGTTCTCCAGGTCGCGGGCCAGCACGGCGTACTTGGCCTCGAGGTTGTCCTGCCTGCGCCAGTGGTCGATGGCCTTGCGTTTGGCGACCGTGGTCAGCCACGCGCCGGGATTGCGGGGGACCCCGGTGTTCGGCCACTGCGTGAGCGCGTCGACGAGGGCTTCCTGCGCGAAGTCCTCGGCGAGGCCGACGTCGCCCAGCGCGCGGGTCAGGGTGGCGACGATCTTCGCGGCCTCCATACGCCACACCGCGTCGACCGTCTGCTGCAGCTCAGCGGTGGACACGCACCCATTCTGCCGAACCCGGCGGTCAGCCTGCCGAGCAGACACAAAATCGCACTCAACACGCGTGGAGCGTGCGAGTTCGCGTCTTCTCGCCGCGTGACTGTCGTGTCGGCTCAGCCGACGGCCCGGCCCGCGCTCTCCCAGAACTGCGCCCGCACCGCTTTCTTGTCCGGTTTGCCCAGCGCGGTCACCGGCACCGAGTCGACCACGATCACCTGCTTGGGGGACTGCACCGCACCCTTGCGTTCCTTCACCGACGCCTGGATCTCGGCGACCATGGCAGCCACCGCGGCGGCGTCCGAATCGACGCCGGGCCGCAGCACCACCACGGCCGTCACCGCCTCGCCCCACTTCTCGTCGGGGGTTCCGATCACACACACCTGCGCGATCGAAGGATGTTCGGCCACAACGTCTTCCACTTCACGCGGGAAGACGTTGAAGCCACCGGTGACGATCATGTCCTTGGTGCGGTCGACGATGAACCAGAATCCGTCCTCGTCCTCGCGCGCCAGATCGCCGGTGTGCATCCAGCCGTCATGAAAAGTCCGGGAGGTTTCGTCCGGCAGGTTCCAGTACCCGCCGGACAGCAGCGGCCCGGACACGCAGATCTCGCCGACCTCACCCCGTGGCACCGGGGTGCCGTCCTTGCCCAGCAGCGCCGTCCTGGCGAACAGCGTCGGCCGTCCGCACGAAGTCAGGCGCTTCTCGTCGTGGTCCTTCTTGGACAGGTAGGTGATCACCATCGGCGCTTCGGACTGGCCGTAGTACTGCGCGAAGATCGGGCCGAACCGCCGGATCGCCTCAGCCAGCCGCACCGGGTTCATCGCCGACGCGCCGTAGTACACCGTCTCCAGCGACGACAGATCGCGGGTGTGCGAATCGGGGTGGTCCATCAGCGCGTAGATCATCGAGGGCACCAGCATCGTCGCGGTGATCTTCTGTTCCTCGATGACGCGCAGCACCTCGGCCGGGTCGAACTTCGTCAGCACGATCAGCTCGCCGCCCTTGACGATCACCGGGGTGAAGAACGCCGCGCCCGCGTGCGACAGCGGCGTGCACATCAGGAAGCGGGGATTCTCCGGCCACTCCCACTCGGCCAACTGCACCGTCGTCATCGTGGTGATGGACTGCGTCGTGCCGATGACACCCTTCGGCTTGCCGGTGGTGCCTCCGGTGTAGGTGAGCCCGCCGATGTTCTCGGGCGCCAGGTCGGCGGCGACCAGCGGCTGCGGCGGGTATTTGGCCGCCTCGGCGCTCAGGTCGGTCGCCGCCATCCCCGCCTGGGCCAGCTCGTCGGGGACCGGGCCGATCGTCAGGATCTGCGTGAGCGACGGAACCTTCTCCATCAGACCCAGCGCGCGCTCGACGAACATCGGGTTGGGGTCGATGATCAGCGACGTCACCCCGGCATCGGAGAGCACGTATGCGTGATCGTCCAGCGAGCCGAGAGGGTGGAGTGCGGTGCGCCGGAAGCCCTGGGTCTGACTGGCGCCGATGATCATCAGGACCTCGGGCCGGTTGAGCGACAAGAGGCCGGCGGCTGTCCCCGTTCCTGAACCGAGCGCCTCGAAGGCCTGGATGTACTGACTGATCCGGTCGGCGAGCTCGCCGCCGGTCATCGTGGTGTCCCCGAGGAACAGCACGGGCCGGTCTTTGTGTCGCTTGAGCGCACCGACGGTGAGGTGGCCGGAGTGCAGGGGATGGCGCAGTAGGTCATCATCACTCATGGAGACCAGACTAGAACGTGTTCCAGTTCCAGTCACCAATTCCGGCGGCGTGGGGCACTACTTCCAGGTGCCGTCCTTCTTCCACTGGATCTCCTTCTGGACCCACTCGTTGTCCTGGGGGAACTCCTCGGTTTCGGTGATGCGGCGCACTTCGAGGCGGGCACCGACGCCCAGCGGGCACTTCAACGCCCACTGCTTGGCCTCCTCGATCGATGACACCCCCAGCACCCAGAAGCCGTTGAACAGCTCCTTGGCCTCGGTATACGGGCCGTCGGTGAGCACCGGTGTGTCGGTGTCGAAGTTGACGACGAAGCCTTCCTCCGGACCGGCCAGACCCTCACCGGCAAGCAGCACGCCGGCCTTGATCAGCTCCTCGTTGTAGCGGCCCATTGCCGCGATCACGTCGTTGAAGTCGACGTTCTCCATCGCCTTCTCGGCCTCGGGGGTGGACCGCAGGATCAGCATGTAGCGAGTCATCGTTTGTCTCCTTCGGGTTATCGGGAAGGGGCCCGTCCATTTTCTCCAGGTGGCCCTCGTAACTACGTCGAACGGCACGACCGGAAATCGACACGAACCAAGAAAATTGACGCGGCCCGTCGTGAACAGGCGATTGACACGTTGACACGAATAGTTACTCTTTGTGTCAACGGCAATATTGGGAGGCCCCGTGGTCGTCAGGGAAACCCCACAGCCCAAGGTCCGTCCGAAGGTCATCCACGAGTTCCGCAAGCACTCCGGCAGTGTCCTCGGCGGGTTCTTCGGCGCGGCGGCGTTCGACGAAGTGGCGTTGGTGCCGGTGGCCGCCGCCGTCGACAAGACCGGGCGCTTCGAGTCCAACTTTGCCGATCGGGGTGTGCGGAGCGGGTTTTCGACGTTCCTGGCGATCTGGGGTGACGCCGCGGACCGAGCCGCCGAGGGGGAGCGGCTCAAGACGCTGCATCGCGATGTACACGGGCGGGGCACCGGCGACTTCGCGGACGTGCGCTACAGCGCGCTGGATCCGAAGCTGTGGAACTGGATCGCGGTCAGCGGTCTGATGCTGGTGCTGAACTCGTTCACCCCGTGCACCGGCATCACGATGTCCGACGACGAACGTGGTGTCGCCTACCAGCAGCTACTCGAGTCGTTCCGGGCGCTGGAACTGCCGGGGAAGAACGCCAAGCTTCCGGCCACCTACGATGACGCCGCCGAGTACTACGACGCGATGGTGCGCGACGAGCTGGCGGCAAACCCGTTCCTGCGTCGTGTCACGGAGAACCTGACCCGGTTGCCGCTCCCGACGCTGGTCCTCCCGCCGGCGATACGGCTGGCCCTCACCCCGCCCTGGCTGGTCCTTCGGCCGCTGGCCGGTCGTGTCGTGAAGGTGTGTTCATTCGGCATCCTGCATCCCGGCGTGCGCGAGCTCACCGGATTCCAATGGCAGGCACGCCACGATCGCGAGTTCGAGTTCTACAGCCGCCTTCTGCAGTTGGCGTGGCGCACTCTTCCCGACAGGGTGCTGCTGATCCCGTTGGCCCGCAACCGGATCGAGTACGAGAAGCTGGTGCGGTTACATCGGTCCGTTGCGCTGGAGTCGTTCGCTCCCCCGCCGGGCCGGTGCCCGGCGGGCTGAGTGAGGAGCACGATGCGACGCCTTCGCAACACGGACAGCCGCACCGAGCAGGAGTCGGCGATCCTCAAGGCGGCCGCCGAGGAGGTCGCGCTGGTCGGGGTCGCCCGCCTGAGCATGGACGTGGTCGCCCGCCAGGCCGGTGTCAGCCGCAGCACGCTCTACCGCCGGTTTCCCAGCCGTGACGCGCTGGTCACCGAGCTGGGTCGTCAGACCTTCGGGTTCGCGATGGCGCGGCTGCAGACCGTCGGCATCGACTCTGGCCCCAAGGACGCTGCGGTGGCAGCGTTCCGCGAGGGTGTCCGGCTGCTCACCGGTGAGCCGGTAATGCGCCGGTTCCTGCAGCTCGACGGTGAGTTCACCGCCACTACCGAGATGGCCGCCGAGGCTCGCCTGTTCCTCGTCAGTGCCGCGACGGCGATGGCCAAGGCATTGCGCGCGGCCGGCGCGACGATGCCGGACCATCAGCTCCTCGCGGTCGCCGAAGTGCACATCCGCCTAGCGGCCTCGCTGGTTCAGGTGAGCACAGCGGTGCTCGACGTCACCGACGACGAAGCGGTGGCCGGGTACGCGCGGACCTACCTGGCACCGCTGGTGCATTGACCTGAGAATGGATTGGGCGAAATCGGACAGCGGCGACCACCGGCGTGGCACGCTTCTGACCATGGCTGATCTGCCCGAACCCCGTTTTCTCGACGACCGCATCGCCCACTGGGCGCGCACCACGCCCGATGCCGAAGCACTGGACTACCTCGACCGGTCCTGGAACTGGGCGCAGTGGAACGACCGGGTCCGTCGGCTGGCGGGTGCGCTCAAGCAGCGTGGCGTCGAGCGCGGCGACGTCGTGGCGTTCCTCGACAAGAACCACCCGGCCTGCATCGAGCTGACGTTCGCCGCTGCATCGCTGGGCGCCGCCAACGCGATCATCAACTTCCGGCTGGCCGCCGACGAACTCGATTACGTGCTCAACGACTCGGGCGCCAAGGTGCTGATCGTCGGGGCCGAATTCAGGCCGGCGATCGACAAGATCCGCGACAAGCTCGACGCTGTCGAGCACGTCATCACCGTCACGCCCGAGGGCGACGACGAGTACGAGGCGATGCTGGAGACGGCGACGCCGACGGGCCGCGCCGACGACGTCGACCCCGGCGACGTCACCATCATCATGTACTCGTCGGGCACCACCGGCCGCCCGAAGGGCGTCGAGCTCACGCAGTCCAACATCATCGCCCACACCGTGAACGCCCACGAGGGATTCGAGTTCGACGAGGGCGACAAGAACATGGTGTCGATGCCGTTGTTCCACGTCGGCGGCTCCTCGTACGCGCAGTTCGGCATCCACGACGGAGTCCCGAGTGTGATGACCCGCGACGTCGACGGCGCCGCGCTGGCCGGGGCGATCCTCAAGGGCGCCAACCGGACATTCCTCGTGCCCGCGGTGCTGGCCAAGGTGCTGGAGTCCGGCGAGGACGCGGTCAAGCTGTTCAGCGCGCTCAAGACCTACGGCTATGGTGCCTCGCCGATGCCGCTGCCGCTGCTGCGCGCGGCGTTGGTGGCGTGGCCGAACACCAACTTCATCCAGGCCTACGGGCTGACCGAACTCTGCGGTGTGATCAGCCATCTGATGCCCGAGGCGCACCGCGCCAAGGACCACCCCGAGCGACTGACGAGCGCCGGCACGCTGGTGCCCAACGCCGAGGTGCGTGTCGTCGACCCCGACACCCTCGAAGACGTCCCGACCGGGCAGCAGGGTGAACTGTGGTTCCGTTCCCCGCAGTTGATGAAGGGCTATCACAACAAGCCCGAGGCCACCGCCGAGGCCATCACCGCCGACGGCTGGTTCCGCACCGGTGACGTCGGCCGTGTCGACGACGGTGGCTACATCTTCGTCGAGGACCGGCTGAAGGACATGATCATCTCGGGCGGGGAGAACATCTACTCCATCGAAGTGGAGCGGGTGATGGCCGAGCACCATGCGGTGGTCGAGGTCGCGGTCTTCGGTGTGCCCGACGAGAGGTGGGGCGAGGTCGTCAAGGCCGTCGTGGTGCTCGAGGGCTCCAAGGACGGGGTCTCCGAAGCCGACCTCATCGCGTTCGCGCGCGAGCGGCTGGCCGCCTACAAGTGCCCCAAGACCGTCGACATCATCGACGAGCTGCCGCGCAACCCGACCGGCAAGGTCCTGAAAAAGGAACTGCGCAAGCCACATTGGGAAGGGCGCGACCGCGCCACGGTCTAAGCCTGCACCGGGACGGCGACTTCGTTGCGCCGCCGGAACGGCAGCGTCCACGGCGGATCATAGAACCACGCGACGGCATCGCCGGTCGGTTCGATGTCGTTGTCGCGCAAGGTCTTCAGTAGCTCATCGGTGCGATCGGCGACGGCGCCGGGGCTTGTGTCACCGCTGAACCGCAGCACCGCCATCGTCTCCGGCGGCACCTCGACGAGTCGGACGTCCGCGTCGTCCGGGGTGGGCAGCGTCTCCATCGACCACTTCGACGGCATGTAGAAGCGGACCGTCCAGCCCGCTTCGGCGCTACCTGTCTGCGAGACCGGAGCCGTCATCGCGATGCCGTCACCGCCGGTCCGACCTTGGCCGACCGGTGCGGTCATCGCGATCTCCGTGTCGCGGTGGTTACCGCCGAAGATATAGCCGGCCAGCCGGCGGAAACCGGTGTTGAGAGCGCGTTGTTTCTCCCCGCTGACGGTGGTCTCGGCGGCAATACGCGGACCGTACCGTCGGATCTCCACCGTCTCGGTCAACTGCCTCCTGATGCAGTGCGGCTCCTCGACGGTCCGGATACCGACTATGGACAGCGCCGATTCCCCAACCTGGGTCACGAACTTCACGATGCGGTTCACAACGAGATCCTCCTCGACAACGCGGCTACCCGCGCCGGACCGCGCGAAATCATCGCCGTGACCGTTCTTCGTCGCTGCGGCGCGCGCGGATGGGTGTCCGAGGGGACGGCGGTAGCTTGAGGATATGGACTGGCCCACCGTCAGCGTCTGCGTAGATATCTCGGCGCCGGCACCGCGGGTCTGGGAGTTCGTCACCGACATCACCCTGATGGCGCACTTCAGTGACGAGCTTCAGTCCGTGGAGTGGCTCGACGGCACCACGCTGCGGCTCGGCGCGCGGTTCGCCGGCACCAACAGCCACCCGCTGATCGGGACCTGGACCACGCAGTCGTGTGTGGTGGACTTCGATCCGCCGCGGGTGTTCGCCTGGGCCGTGGGGGATCCCGAGGCGCCGGCCGCTACCTGGCGTTTCGACGTGTCGGGCGGCGGCGACACGTCGCGACTGCGCTACACCGCGTGTATCGGCCCCGGTCGCTCAGGGGTGTCGATTCTGGTCGAGCGTGAACCGCAGCGGCGCGAGCAGATCGTGGCGCACCGCTTGGGTATTTTCCGGCAGGGGATGGCTGCGACGCTGGCCGGGATCAAGGAACTCGCCGAGTCCACTGGGCAATCTGGCGCTGTCGATGATCCGCCTCGGCATCGCTGACGCTGCCGGAATCGGTCAGCGAAGCGGTCATCTCATCGATCGCCTCGAGGTAGCGCCCGTCGCGGGCCAGCAACTCGGCGCACACGGTGTGCCAGCGCTGGTCGGGTTCGAGCTCGGCCAGCGCGGCCAGACCCGCCGCGGTCCCCGAGTCCTCTGCCACCGCAACGGCGCGGGCGAGCCGGGCGGCCGAACTGGGATGCACCTCGATCAGCAGGTTGTAGAGCCGGACGATCTCGGCCCAGTCGGTGTCCCGGTAGGTCGCGGCGGCGGCGTGCGAAGCTGCGATGGCCGCCTGCAACTGGTAGGGGTCGGCGATGCCGCCGGAGCGCCGCAGTGAAGCATCCAGCAATCGGCGTCCTTCGTCGATCGCCGTCGCGTCCCACAACGCGCGATTCTGTTCGGCCAGCACGATCGGATGGCCGCCGGCGTCGGTGCGTGCGTCGCGACGGGCCTCGGTGAGCAACAGCAGTGACAGCACGGACATCGGCGCCCCCTCGTCGGGCATCAGCGCGCAGACCAGTCGCGCCAGCCTGACCGCTTCTCGGCAGCCGTCCACGTCGCTGAGGTGCGGTCCTGCGGTCGCGCTGTGTGCGCTGGTGTAGAGGGTGTACACCACCGCGCACACCGCCGAGAGCCGCTCCGGCAGCTCAGCGGCAGAAGGCACCTGGTAGGGGATACCGGCGCGGGATATCTTGGCGCGGGTGCGGGTGAGGCGCTTGGCCACGGCGGACTCGCTGCTCAGCAGCACCGAGGCGATCTGGGTCGTCGTCAGACCGCACAGCACCCGCAATGCCAGCGTGACCCGCGCGTCGAGCGACAGCGCAGGGTGCGCACAGGTGAAGATCAGGCGCAGCATGTCGTCGTGGACCACCGCCTCGGGGGTGTCGTCGTCGAGGGGTAGGTCCACGGCGGCACGTTCCTTCGCGGTCCGGGCGCCCTCACGGCGCAGAAAGTCGATGGCCGCCCGGCGGGCCGTGACGGTCAGCCAGGCCCGCGGCGACTCCGGAAGCCCGGTGACCGGCCACTGACGCAGCGCCCGCATCGCGGCTTCCTGCACGGCGTCCTCGGCGATGTCCAGGTCGCCGACGGTCCGGACCAGGGTGGCCAGGATGCGCGCCCCCTCGTTCCGGATCGTCTCGGCCAGTTGCCGTTCGGCCGTGCTCACCCCCCGAAGTCGATGACCGGACGCACCTCGACGGCTCCGTCCCAGGCGGCGGGGATGTCCGCGGCGATGCGCAGGGCCTCGTCCAGGTCGGCGGCCTCGATCAGGTAGAACCCGGTCAGGGCTTCTTTGGTCTCGGCGTACGGGCCGTCGCTGAGCACCACCTCACCACCGCGGGCGCCGCGGACCCGGACGGTGGTCGCGGTGGCGGTCGGATACAGCGCGGCGCCACCGCGGATCGATTCGCCGTGCGTTGAGCCGAATTCGCCGTATGCGGCCATGTCGGCGGCGTTCTCGGGGGCCGTCCAGTCGACGTCGGCGGTGTAGGTGAGGGCGGCGTACTGAGGCATCGGTGTTCTCCTTGATAGTGAGGTGATCCGTAGTGGAATCACATCAAGAAGACGAACGGAACGGATCAAAAAGGACATCAGCGCGTGGCGGGCCGCACCGCAGCGGTGCCGCGGCCCCGCGTCCAGGTGGTTCATGGGTGCAGCGTCAGCAGGAGTCGGACGAGTTCGGCCTGGCGGTGGGTGCCGGTCTTGTCGTAAAGGTGTTGCAGATGCTTGCGCACCGTGGTGATGGAGACGGACAATTCATCTGCGATCTGTTTCAACTCCGCTCCGCCTGCAATACGGAGCGCGATGTCAGCCTCCGCCGCGGTGAGGCCGTAGAGGCGCCGAAGCAGCGATGCGGGCTGCTCGGCTTTCAACTCAGGATCGATGATGACGACGATGGCTCGTCTGATCTGCGTTGAGGTGTCGGTGGCTTGGTGGACCGGCATGACATGAATAACGTAGGGCCGCTGACCGGAGGGACGCGGACAACAGAAGGAACCGCCCCAGAGGTCCAGGCCGTCGTGGGTGAACGCGCGGTCGACGCTCCGGCGCAGCTCGGCGTCTACGGGCGCCCGACGGGCTTCGATTCTGCCGGCCCGCAGCTGCAGGCCGTCATTCGCCCGGAGGATGCAATTGGCGGCGGAATTCAGATGCACGACAAGCTGGTTCGGCCCAAGGATCGCGATGCCGTGCCGAAGCACGTCGATCGCGGGTGCCAGGTCATAGTGATCGTCGATGAGCTCGCGGACGTGGTGCTGGGTGCGCAGGCTCAGTTGTAGATGTGGGACAAGCGCGTTGACCAGCGTGACTCGATCGGGGGTGTCGAATTGCGTGGACCGTTTCGGGGCGGCAAGGATGAGGCACGTCGGCATGGCGCCGTCGGTCAACCTGACGAACAGCCCATCGTCCATCTGGTAGCGACGCATCCAGTCCGCCTCGAACTCCGTGCCCGCCTTCAATCCGACCAGTTCTGTCCCGCTCCGGATCAAGCCGACGGGTCCGGTCTCGACAGCGGCGACCACGTAGTCGAAGTGGTGGTAGTACTGGCCGTAACTCGTCATCGCCTCAGCGGGGACGTTGACATTGGTCAAATGGCGAGACGTTGCTTCGGCGGTGGAAAGGCCGCCGCCTATTGCACCGACCGCGCACCTGATTTCGTTCAGAGCCGCGACCCAGTCACCGGGGCTGACAGCAGACCGATAGATGCCGGAAACTAAGCGCGAGAATTCATCGACCGTGACCATGACTCGGTCCTGCACTCGGCCATTGATGTTCGCATGGCTCGCCCCCTTGGCTGTGAAAATCCTACTCGCGGCGGCCGATCTTCTCTATATGGATGAGGCATCGGCCGGCTGACAGTGCTTTCTTCAAAGATGTAGCACAGGGCCGTTATACAACTTTCCCGCCGATATGACCGGAGTTGGGCCGCTGGCAAACCATTCGGATCGACTCACGATCGGAGGAATTGTGATGAGTCTTTCCCATCCGTTGCATCTGAGGTTGCTGAGGCCGCGAGAATTGACCACCGGCCCGGGTGATCAGCATTTTTCGCCATTTGCCGCAGGCGCTGCGCCGAGCACTTGGGCATCACCGTCGGTGGAGCGTGCAGCGAATCACAGCTGGCACAGCACCCGCGTCGTTGTCTCCGCGGTCCGTCACGCCTTTCTGATCAGGACGGGTAGTGCCCGTCCCCGCAACCGCCCATCCCGCCTTCCCTATCTTGACGCCGGCCGCATGTCACGTGAAATGGGCAGGCTCTGAACGAGACTCCGCGATGTGGAAGTGCGCCACCTGGATCTGACCGACCTCGCCACAGTGCGCACGTCGACCTGAACTGGCGCACCCGCAAGTACCGACTCACGTCCCCGACAAGGGTGCGGTCGACACCGAAATCATCAGGGAGAGAACTGTTTTGATAAGTCCCGCGCGGACAACACCGCAGAGTGACGGCGCGCGCGGGTCGCGGCTCATGACGGGGCACCGCCCTACCGGCTGATACCCCCTAGGCCCCGGCCTTGTCCGGTCCAGGCACGATGGAGCCATGGTGGAGTTGCCGGACATCCTCGAGCGGCTGCACGTCGTGGCATTGCCGATGCGGGTGCGCTTCCGGGGGATCACCGTGCGCGAGGTGGCGCTGATCGACGGTCCCGCCGGGTGGGGCGAGTTCGGCGCCTTCGGTGAATACCAGCCCACCGAGGCGGCACACTGGCTGGCCGCGGGAATCGAGGCGGCCTACCGCCCGCAGCCCGAAGTCCGCCGGGGCCGCATCCCGATCAACGCGACGGTGCCCGCCGTCGCCGCGGCCGAGGTCGCCGAGCTGCTTGCCCGGTTCCCGGGCGCGCGCACCGCGAAGGTGAAGGTTGCCGAACCGGGTCAGTCGCTGGCCGACGACGTGGCCCGCGTCAACGCCGTACGCGCCGTGGTGCCGACGGTGCGCGTCGACGCCAACGGCGGCTGGACGGTCGAGGACGCGGTGACCGCGGCCGCGGGCGCTCACCGCCGACGGCCCACTGGAGTACCTCGAACAACCCTGCAAGACGGTGCCCGAGCTCGCCGAGGTCCGGCGTCGCATCGACGTTCCGGTCGCCGCCGACGAGAGCATCCGCAAGGCCGACGATCCGCTGCACGTGGTGCGCTGCGGGGCCGCCGACATCGCGGTGCTCAAGGTGGCCCCGCTGGGCGGGGTGCACCCGATGCTGGCCATCGCCGCGCAGATCGACATCCCCGTCGTGGTGTCCAGCGCGCTGGACTCGGCGGTAGGGATCGGGGCCGGACTCGTCGCCGCCGGCTGCCTGCCCGACCTGCCTTACGCCTGCGGGCTGGGGACCGGAGGCCTGTTCGTCGAGGACGTCGCGGAGCCGGTCACGCCCGTCGACGGGTACCTGCCCGCGGCGCCGGTGACGCCGGACCCAGCGCGGATCGCGGCGCTGGCGGCCGCACCCGAGCGCAGGCAGTGGTGGATCGAACGCGTCCGCGGCTGTTTTCCGCTGTTGTCCTGATCTGTGGGATGCATGGCCTAGACGCCATCGCTGCAGTGGCCAACACTGGGTCCATGGTGCGCACGGTGCTCATCCTCGGCTTCGGGGGCGTGCAGGCGCTCGACATGGTGGGCCCGTTCGAGGTGTTCACCGGGGCGTCGCGGTATCGTGACCGCCCAGGGCCTGGGCGACGGGTACGCCGTGCGCATCGTCTCGGTCGACGGCGTCCCGGTCAGCACCGGCACCGGGCTCACGCTGGTCGCCGATCCCCTGCCCGACCCGAGCGAGCCCGTCGACACGGTGGTGCTGCCAGGTGGGTTCGGCACGGACGCGGCGCGGCGTGATCCCGAGCTGATCGACTGGATATCGAGCTGTGGCCAGGCACGCCCGCCGGGTGGTGAGTGTGTGCACCGGCGCGGTCCTCGCGGCCCAGGCGGGCCTGCTCGACGGCTGTGTGGCGACCACGCACTGGGCGTTCGCCCCGCAGATGGCAGCCGAATTCCCCTCGGTGACAGTCGATCCCGATCCGATATTCGTCCGCAGCTCGCAAAAAGTGTGGACCGCCGCTGGGGTTACCGCGGGTATCGACCTGGCGCTGGCGCTGGTGGAGGACGATCACGGCACCGAGGCAGCGCAGACCGTCGCCCGCTACCTGGTCATGTACCTGCGACGGCCGGGCGGGCAGACCCAGTTCGCCGCGCCGGTGTGGATGCCCCGGGCCCGGCGGACACCGATCCGCGATGTCCAGGAAACAATCGAGGCCGAACCCGGTGGTCCGCACAGTATTCCCGAGTTGGCCCGCCGTGCCGCGATGAGCCCGCGGCACTTCACCCGGGTGTTCAGCGAGGAAGTCGGTGAGGCACCGGGGGCCTACGTCGAACGGATCCGCACCGAAGCGGCCCGCAGGCAGCTCGAGGAGAGCGACGACACTGTGACGGTCATCGCCGCACGCTGCGGATTCGGTTCGGCGGAAACGTTGCGCCGCAACTTCGTTCGGCGTCTCGGCGTCTCGCCGGACCAGTACCGCAAGACATTCGCCTGACAGAGGAGGAGATCGACCATGCAGGTCGCGATCATGTTGTACCCGGGATTCACCGCGCTGGACTTCATCGGCCCCTACGAGAGCCTGCGGTGGCTGCCCGACGCCGAGGTCCGGTTCGTGTGGCACCAGCCGGGGCCGATCGCCGCGGACTCCCACGTGCTCCTCGTCGGTGCCACCCATTCGTTCGACGAAACGCCGTCCCCCGACATCATTCTGATCCCCGGTGGATTCAGCACGATGGAGCACGCCCGGGACGCGAAGGTGCTCGACTGGGTGCGCAGTGCGCATCAGACGTCGACGTGGACGGCGTCGGTGTGCTCGGGGTCGGTGATCCTGGCCGCCGCGGGTCTGCTGGACGGAAAGCGCGCGACGTCGCACTGGGCGGCGGTGCAGCTGCTGCGGACCTTCGGCGCGGTGCCCGTCGACGACGAGCGGATCGTGCCCGCCGACGACAGGATCGTCACCTGCGCCGGGGTCTCGGCGGGCATCGACCTGGGCCTCTGGCTGGCGGGCCGGATCGGCGGCGAGGCCAAGGCCAAGGCCATCCAGCTGTCCATGGAGTACGACCCGCAGCCGCCGTTCGATTCCGGGCACATGTCGAAGGCGTCGGCGGGCACCAAGGCCGCCGCGACGGCGCTGATGAGCAGGGAGTTGGCGAAACCCGCCGCGCTGGCCGCCACCGGCGGGCTGCTGTGGGACGCAGCGCTGCGTTCGGTGCGGTCCCGGCGTGCCAAGCGGCGCCCCTGTCGTCCAGGTTGCGCTGAGGGCTGTGATCGGGGTCCTGTAGCAACCCTGAGTGCGATCTCGGCGACGCGCCGCGTCTCAAGTAGCCTCGTCGGGGTGAATTTGGCTTATGACGACCGCGGCTCCGGGGAGCCGGTGCTGTTCATCGCGGGTCGTGGGGGTGCGGGTCGCACCTGGCACCTGCACCAGGTACCGGCCTTCACGCGCGCCGGGTATCGCTGTGTGACGTTCGACAACCGCGGGATCGGCGCCACCGAGAACGCCGAGGGCTTCACCACCGAGACGATGATCGGTGACGTCGCCGGCATCATCGAGGAACTCGGCCTCGCTCCGGTCCGGATCGTCGGAGTGTCGATGGGCTCCTACATCGGCCAGGAGCTGATGGTGGCCCGTCCCGATCTGGTCAAATCAGCGGTGCTGATGGCCACCCGCGGCCGTCATGACCGCACTCGCGACTTCTTCTGGTCCGGCGAGCAGGCGCTTGCGGATTCCGGTCTGCAGCTACCGGTCGAGTTCGAAGCGAAAGTTCGACTGCTGGAAAGCTTTTCGCCGAAGACCCTGAACGACGACAACGCTGTGCGCGACTGGATCGACATGTTCACGATGTGGCCGCAGAAGCCGACCCCCGGCATGAACACCCAGCTGTCGATCGCACCGCAGAGCAGCCGGCTGGCCGCCTACCAGCACATCACCACCCCGACGCTGGTCATCGGTTTCGCCGACGACGTGGTGCTGCCGTCCTATCTCGGCCGCGAGGTCGCCAACGCCCTGCCCAACGGGCGGTTCCTGGAGATCCCCGGCACCGGTCACCTCGGGTTCATCGAGAAGCCGCAGGTGGTCAACACGGCGATCCTCAATTTCTTCGCCGATAGTCTGTAGTGGTGAACCCCTCGACGACACAGGCCCGCGTAGTCGTCGACGAACTGATCCGCGGCGGTGTCCGCGACGTCGTGCTGTGCCCGGGTTCGCGCAACGCTCCGCTGGCGTTCGCGCTGCACGACGCCGACCGTGCCGGGCGCCTGCGCCTGCACGTGCGCATCGACGAACGCACCGCGGGGTTCCTGGCGATCGGGTTGGCGGTGGCCGAGCGCGCTCCGGTGTGTGTGGCGATGACATCAGGTACCGCGGTGGCCAACCTGGGCCCGGCGGTGGTGGAAGCCAACTACGCCCGGGTTCCGCTGATCGTGCTGTCGGCCAACCGGCCCTATGAACTGCTGGGCACCGGCGCCAACCAGACGTTCGAGCAGCTGGGCTATTTCGGCACCCAGGTCCGCGAGAACATCAGCCTCGGCCTTGCCGAGCACGCCCCCGAGAACATGGACGTGTTCAACGCGCAGTGGCGGTCGGCGACATGCCGGGTGTTGGTGGCCGCCAAAGGTTCCCGGTCGGCCAACGCCGGACCGGTGCAGTTCGACATCCCGATGCGTGAGCCGCTGGTCCCCGACGCCGAAGATGTGGAAGCACCCGGCAGACCGTATGCCCCCGAGGGCCGTCCGGACGGCAGATCCTGGACCCACACGCCGACGGTGACGTTCGACCAGCCGCTGGACATCGACGTCACCCCCGATACGGTCGTCATCGCCGGGCACGGCGCAGGCGCCCACCCGAACCTGGCCCATCTGCCGACGGTCGCCGAGCCCACCGCCCCGGCCGCGCAGAACCCGCTGCATCCGTTCGCGCTGCGGCTGCTGCGCCCCAAACAGGTCATCATGCTGGGACGCCCGACCCTGCACCGTCCCGTCTCGATGCTGCTGGCCGACCCGTCGGTTCCCGTCTTCGCGCTGACCACCGGCCCACGCTGGCCGGACGTGTCGGGCAACTCGCAGGCGACGGGGACCCGCGCGGTCACCTCCGGCGCGCCGACCGCGGACTGGATTCGTCGCTGCGCGGCGGTCAACAGCCACGCCGTCACCGCGGTGCGCGACCAGCTCGCCGCCCACCCGTTGACCACCGGTCTGCACGTGGCGGCGGCGGTCGCCGAAGCGGTGCGGCCCGGCGATCAGCTGGTGCTGGGAGCGTCCAACCCGGTCCGCGACATCGCGTTGGTGGGTTTCGACGCAGCCGGGGTGAAGGTGCGCTCCAACCGCGGTGTGGCAGGCATCGACGGAACCGTGTCGACGGCGATCGGGGCGGCGCTCGCCCACGAACGCGCCGGCGGCGGCCGGACCATCGCGCTGCTCGGGGACCTGACGTTCGTACACGACAGCTCAGGCCTGCTGATCGGGCCGACGGAGCCGACGCCGCACGACCTCACCATCGTGGTGTCCAACGACAACGGCGGCGGCATCTTCGAGGTGCTCGAGCAGGGTGACCCGAGATTCGCGGATGTGTCGTCACGCATCTTCGGGACGCCGCACGATGTCGACGTCGGCGCGCTGTGCCGCGCCTACCACGTCGACAGCCGCCAGATCGAGGTGGGCGAGCTGGCCGATTGCCTGGCAGAGTCGTTCGACGGGATGCGGGTGCTGGAGGTGAAGGCCGACCGGTCGTCGCTGCGGGCATTGCACGCATCGATCAAGGCCGCGCTGTGAGCGAAGCGAACAATTCGGCTCCTGTGAGCGAAGCGAACAATTCGGCTCCTGTGAGCGAAGCGAACAATTCGGCTCCTGTGAGCGAAGCGAACAATTTCTTTCAAGACGGCTCCTGTGAGCGAAGCGTTCAAGACGGTACTCGATCGCCTGAAAGCGTTGTGGCGCCTCATCATCCCGCATCTCTATGGTGAGCCCGGGGAGACGCGTGGCGGCCGGATCATGCGGCGCATCCGGATCGGCATCACCGTGGTGGCGTGTCTGGTGACGCTGCAGTCGGTGCTGCTGGTACTCGGCGCGTGGCGCAACGACCGCCAGATCGAACGTCACATGGGGGTGGCTGAAGCCAGCGTGCTCGACGCGGGTCCGCGGCGCTCGACCATCGAGTTCGTCACCCCGGACCGGGTGACCTACCGGCCGGAGCTCGGTGTGCTGTACCCGTCGGAGCTGGACACCGGCATGCGCATCTATGTCGAGTACGACGTCAACAATCCGGACCTGGTGCGGGTGCAGGACCGCCACGCCGTGCTGGCGATCATTCCAGCCGGCTCGATCGCGGTCGTCGGATGGCTGGTGGCCGGGGCCGCGCTCGGTTCTACCGGGATGATCGAGAGGCGCCTCGATCGGCGCGAGCCGGTGGCGTGATTCAGGACTGGACGACTTTGTCGAGCCAGTCGTCGTCGAAGATGTCGATCTTGTCCTCGGCCTCCAGGTCGTAGACCGTCGGAGTGCCTGCCGTTACCGGGTCGATCTCGAACAGGAAGGTGAAGTTGGCGTCCTCCATGTCGGCGATGTCGACAGCTTCGTCGTCGCTTGCGATGTTGTCGGCAACGGCTTCGGGCAGCCCGGCGCCGATCGCGATGTCGCGCAGTTCGTCCCCGGTGAATGCCGGCCCGCCGGGATCCTGATTGACCCAGAGTTCCTGGACGAAGCGCTGGAACTGGGTGCCGGTGGCGGCCGCGTCGCCGACGGGCCCGGCGGCCAGGAACAGCGCGTTGGCGACCTTGGACGAGTACCCGTCGTAGTCGTCGTCGAGGAACGTCAGCGGACGGTAGGTGATCTGGAGCCTGCCGACGTTGACGAAGTACTGCAGTTGGTCACCGAAATCGCGTTGCAGGTCACCGCAGTGGCTGCACTGCGGTTCGGTGTAGATCTCGATCCGGGCGGGCGCCTCGTCGAAACCGGCGACGATCCCGTAGCCGTCGGCGGCAAGGGCGAGCGGCACCTTGGTGGGGTCGGGCAGCGCGGTCCCGGCGACGTGTTTGGAGCATCCGACGACGGCGAGCAGCAGCCCGACGACCCCGATGATCAGCGCCGCCTTGGATGTTCGCATGCCGAGAGAGTAGCGCCCGGCTACCCGGCAATTCGTGTGACATATCCCTGTTGGCAACCTCGCCGACAGGTGGCGATGTCACTGTCGCGTTGTGCGGGTCGCGATCGTCGCAGAATCGTTCCTCCCGAATGTCAACGGTGTCACCAACTCGGTGCTTCGGGTGATCGAGCATTGCCGCCGGACGGGTCACGAAGTGTTGGTCATCGCCCCGGACACACCGCGCGGGCAGCCCGCCGCCGACAAGGTGCACGAGGGGATCCGCGTGCACCGGGTGCCGTCGAGGATGGTCCCGAAGGTGACGTCGTTGCCGCTGGGGGTGCCGCGCCCGCGGATGGTCGGCGTGCTGCGCGGGTTCGACCCCGACGTGGTGCACCTGGCGTCGCCGGCGCTGCTCGGTTACGGAGGCCTGCACGCCGCGCGGCACCTCGGTGTCCCGACGATCGCGGTGTTCCAGACCGACATCGCGGGTTTCGCGAGCAGCTACGGCATCGGGATCGCGTCGCGCGCCGCGTGGGCGTGGACCCGGCATCTGCACAAGCGTGCCGACCGTACCCTCGCACCTTCCACCTCGGCGATGGAAGATCTTGCCGCCCATGGCATCCCGCGAGTGTACAAGTGGTCGCGCGGTGTGGACGTAACCGGGTTCGCGCCATCGGCGCGCGACGAACGGTTACGCCGGACGTGGTCTCCGGACGGTAAGCCGATCGTCGGGTTCGTCGGCCGGCTCGCCCCCGAGAAGCACGTCGAACGGCTCGCGGGTCTGGCGGCCCGCACCGACCTGCAGGTCGTCGTCGTCGGTGATGGCATCGACCGTCTCAAGCTCGAAAAGCTGATGCCGACAGCGGTTTTCCCCGGAGCCCTCTACGGCCGCGCGCTGGCGACCGGGTACGCCACCATGGACGTCTTCGTGCACCCCGGCGAGCACGAGACGTTCTGCCAAGCCGTGCAGGAGGCGATGGCGTCGGGACTGCCGGTCATCGCGCCCGACGCGGGCGGACCGCGCGATCTGGTCGCGCCCTACCGCACCGGCTTGTTGCTGCCCGTCGACGAGTTCGAACGCCGACTGCCGGCGTCGGTCGACCATCTCGTGGCCGAACGGCGTCGCTACTCGGCCGCGGCCCGACGCAGTGTGCTCGGCCGTACCTGGCCGGTGATCTGCGACGAGCTGCTCGGCCACTACGAGGACGTCGTAGGCGCCCGCCGCGTGCGGGCCGCCTGATTCAGCCCTGGGCTTCGATCGCGACCGGCTGCCACTGCTCCCAGTTCGCCAGCCGGCTCGCGTAGTCGGCCTTGGCCAGTTCCAGCGGCTTCTCGCCGAAGAAGACGCGCAGCGGGGGCGGCGTGGCGTCGACGACCTTGAGGATGGCCCTCGCCGACGCGGTCGGGTCGCCGGGGGTGGGCATCCGCTGCGAACGTTTGCGGTCGGCCTCGGCGTGCACCTCGTCGTACTCCGGCAGCGGCGTCGCCCGCTTGGACGACGGTCCCGCCCAGTCGGTGGAGAAGCCGCCCGGCTCGATGAGCGTGATGTGGATGCCGAACGACTCGACCTCCTGTGCCAGCGCCTGCGAGAACCCCTCCAGGGCCCACTTGGATGCGTGGTAGATGCCGACGTTCTGGAACGCGGTGATACCGCCGATCGAGGACACCTGGATGATGTGCCCGCTGCGCTGCGCCCGCAGGAACGGCAACGCGGCCTGGGTGATCCACAGTGCTCCGAAGACGTTCGTCTCGATCTGGTCGCGCGCTTCGGCTTCGGAGAGTTCCTCGATGAATCCGAACTGCCCGTAGCCGGCGTTGTTGACGACGATGTCGAGGCGCCCGAAATGGTCATGGGCCTGCTTGACCGCGGCGAAGTCGGCAGCGCGGTCGGTCACGTCGAGCGCGATCGGAAGCAGCGCGTCGCCGAACTTGGCCGCGAGGTCGTCCAGTGATGACACGTCGCGCGCGGTGGCGGCGACCTTGTCGCCGCGCTCCAGCGCCGCGATCGTCCATTCGCGCCCGAATCCGCGCGACGTCCCAGTGATGAACCAGATTTTTTCGCTCATGCCTTCGGTCAATACCCAGGAACCCGCCGGGCATTCCCTGTGGTGAAAGTACACAGGGAATTGCCAGCCGGAGTCCTGATACGTTCGGCTGCGTGAACCGCGCGTCGCTGGAGAAGAATCCTCATGAAGTCGCGTCGATGTTCGACGGGGTCGCGCGCCGCTACGACCTGACCAACACGGTGCTCTCGGTCGGGCAGGACCGTTTCTGGCGGCGCGCCACCCGCGAGGCACTGCGGATCGGGCCCGGCGACAAGGTGCTCGACCTGGCGGCCGGGACCGCGGTGTCCACCGAGGAGCTGGCCGCCTCCGGGGCGTGGTGTGTGGCCGCGGACTTCTCCGTCGGCATGCTCGCGGCGGGTGCGGGCCGCAGGGTGCCGAAGGTCGCGGGTGACGCGACCAAGCTGCCGTTCGCCGACGGTGTCTTCGATGCGGTGACGATCAGCTTCGGCCTGCGCAACGTGGTCGACCATTCGGCGGGGTTGCGGGAGATGGCGCGGGTGACGCGCCCCGGTGGGCGGTTGGTGGTGTGTGAGTTCTCGACGCCGACGAACGGGCTGTTCGCGACGGTGTACAAGGAGTACCTGATGCAGGCGTTGCCGCGGATCGCGCGCACGGTGTCCTCCAACCCCGACGCGTATGTGTATCTCGCGGAGTCGATCCGGGCGTGGCCCGATCAGGCCGATCTGGCGCGGCGTATCGGTGACGCCGGCTGGACCGACGTGCGGTGGCGCAACCTCACGGGTGGCATCGTCGCGCTGCACGCGGCCACCAAATAACTCCTTGCGCACGCTCGCGGTCCCCGAAAGGGGTGGCCGTCCGATCGTCAGGCGACCCGGCGAGAGATTGTGTCCACGCGTGCATCGCTGCCGGGCGCAATGCCCAGCTGTCGGTAGATGTCTGGGAGAACGGCTTGCGTCTCGGGCAGAATCGTGAAGATCGCCCAGTCGTGTAGTCCACCTTTGCGGAGGATGAACGTGAAGTCGGTGCCCGGCGTCGCCAAGGCCTTGTCTTGGAGGAGAAGCACATCGGGCGCAACCACGTCTCGGCTTCCGGCGTACACCGCGGTCGGCGGCAGCCCGGCCAGCGAACCGTACAGGGGGCTGACCAACGGATCGGTCAGATCGAGGTCGCCTGCCCATTGCTGGGCAATTTGGTGCGCATGCGAGAGGGTGACACCCGAGAGGACGGGGTCACGGACAAGCGGAATCACCGGGTTACTCAGGGTGGCGTCGACTGCCGGTGAGATCAGCACCATATGCGACGGGACGAGGTCGCCGCGACGTACCAATTCCTGTACGACCGCCAGCGCGATGGCGCCGCCGGCGGAGTCGCCGTAGACGCTGACGTTGTCGGCCCCGTGCTGATCGATCTGCGCCGTGATGAGGTCGGCCACGGCGGGCACGACCATGCCTGCAGTGCCCCCCTGCTGCACCAATGGGAAGATCGGCACGATCACGGTCGCGCCGGTGTTGCGGGCGATGGCAGCATAATCCAGCCAACCGAAGATGGTCGGCTGCAACACATCCGCACCCCCGTGTAAGGCCACCACATCCTTCCCCGCCGGGTTTGACGACTGCAACGCCCACACCGGCATCCCCGCGAACTCGCTGCGCTGCACGCTGAGGTCCAGTGTCGTCAACCGGGGCGGACGCGCACTGGTCAGCACCCGTAACAGCGGGATCGTGACATCCACATGCAGGGCGTTGCCGACCGCACCTACGACCCCGAAGATCGAGGACAAGGCCCGGGTCACGAGCGATGGTTGACCAGTGAACGTGGCCGGCGGCCACGTGGGGGTCGGCTGTGCGTTGATCCCCAGGTCCGAGAGGGCCGGGGTCGACGCTCCGAAGTTGCCGGTGATCACCGGGTTGACGGTCGGCGACCGGTTGGCGGCAGTCGGTGCGAATTCACGGCGCACAACCGCCGCTAGTGTCCACATCGTTGTCGGCTCGACCGGGTCGACCGGCGCGTCCGGAGCACCGGCAGCAGTCGGACTCAAGACCGCGTTGCCGAGACTCGCCACCATGCCCACCGCACCCGACGGCGCCGTCGCGGCCGGCTCAGCGCCGTGCTGCACAACCGAGCCGAGCTTTTTGCCGCCCATCCTCGCGCGCCAGATGTCCTGACCTCGTCCTACCGGCGACCGAGTAGCACTGCACAGAAATCGGGCGAGATTGCAGTGGTGTACTACTGCGGCCCGTCCGCTGCACTTGGCGGACAATTTGCATCGCGGAGCGCGACATCTCATTCGGCGGCCGTCATTTCGCCGAGGAACGAGCCGGAGGAACGACGATGGGTACCCCAGCAGCTCCTGCGGCTCGAATATCGGTGTGACCGGCCGTGATCGTCGCGCGAAGATCGAGACCGCGGGTGGGCGTTTGGCCAAGGCGTGGCGATCGTGGGCATCGGCGGTCCGATGCCGAGGTCTGTCCCGAAAGTGCGCGTACCGGTGCGACGACATCGGGCGCCGGTGGTCTAGCGTTCTCCTACATCTGCCGTGAGCCCGTCAGCCAACATGCCGCACCCGCGGCCGAGAGACACCGCGGCCGATGTTAGCGAAGATCGCACGGCTCGCCGTCGCGGCGCCGAAGCGAACTGTTGTGGCGGCGGCGCTGACCCTGGTGGTGGCCGCCATTTTCGGCCTGCCGGTTACCAAATCGCTCTCCGCCGGCGGTTTCACCGATCCCGGCTCTGAATCTGTTCAGGCTTCCGACATCCTCACCAACGAGTTCGATCACAACGATCTGCAATTGCTGGTAGCGGTCACCGCCGGCGACGGGGTGCACAGCGCCGCGGCGTCCGCGGTGGCCGCCGAGGTGACGTCCGCGTTGGAGAACTCCCCGGACGTCACGAATGTGATCTCAGCGTGGTCGGCCCCGCCTCCCGCGGCGCCGGGATTGACGAGCAGGGACGGCAGAACCGGAATCATCATCGCGGGCCTGCGTGGCACCGACGCCGAATTCGCCGAAATTGCACGGCAACTGGTCGATCAGATGCCGCACGATCGCGATGGCGTCAGTGTTCGGGCCGGTGGCGCACTCACCTTCGCCGAGGCCAACGAACAGGGCGAACGCGATCTCGTGAAGATGGAATTGATCGCCATTCCGCTGAGTTTCGTAGCGCTGGTGTGGGTATTCGGTGGTCTTTTCGCCGCCGCCCTTCCGATGGCGGTCGGGGTGTTCGCGATCCTTGCTTCTCTTGCCGTCCTACGCGCGCTCAGCTTCTTCACCGACGTCTCGCTCTTTGCGCTGAACCTCACCGCGGCAATGGGTCTCGCACTCGCGGTGGACTACACGTTGCTCATCGTTAGCCGCTATCGCGATGAGACCGCGAACAGCGTGCCTCCCGCTGAGGCCGTGGTGCGGACCATGACCACCGCCGGACGTACCGTGGCCTTCTCCGCGCTGACCGTCGCCCTCTCCATGGGCGCGATGATCATTTTTCCCATGTACTTCTTGCGGTCGTTCGCTTACGCGGGCATCGCTGTGGTCTTTCTCGCGGCCACGGCCGCCATCGTCGTCACGCCGGCCGTCATCGTACTGTTGGGCCGCCGCCTCGATGCGTTGGACGTCCGCAAACTGCTGCGCCGTGCGCTGGGTAGGCCGCCGACACGTGCGCCGCGCCCGACCGGTCAAACCTTCTGGTACCAGACCACGCACGCTGTCATGCGTCACGCGGTGACGGTCAGCGTGATTCTCATCGCGGTCCTGCTGATGCTCGGAGCCCCGTTCCTCGGAGTCAAGTGGGGCTTTCCTGACGACCGCGTCTTGCCCGCCACCGCGACGTCTCGCCAGGTAGGTGACCTGTTACGAACGGAGTTCGCAATCAACCCGGTCACCAATGTCACTGTGGTCATTCCAGATATGTCGGGCGTGTCACCGGAGGTGTTGAGTGACTATGCCGCGGATCTCTCGAAAGTGTCGGATGTCTCGGGGGTATCGACGCCTGCGGGCACCTTCGTGGCCGGCGAACTAGCTGGTCCACCGTCAGCTCCAACTGGAGTCGCCGATGGTGGCGCCTTCCTCACTGTCCAGAGCAGCGCCCCGCTGTTCACTGACGCCTCCAATGAGCAGCTGCGGTCTCTGCATGCCGTGCCGGGACCGGCGGGCCATTCCGTATTATTCGGCGGCGCAGCACAATACAACGTCGACAGCGTGGAGTCGATCACGTCACGGCTGCCCGTGGTTCTGGGCGTCATCGCCGCGATCACGTTCGTCGTGCTGTTTCTGGTAACTGGCAGTCTAGTTCTGCCGCTGAAAGCGCTTGTGCTCAACATGCTGTCGCTCACCGCCGCTTTCGGGGCGCTGGTGTGGATCTTCCAGGACGGTCACCTTGGAGGCCTGGGCACCACAGCGACGGGCACGTTGGTCGTCAACATACCGGTGCTCATGTTCTGCCTCGCTTTCGGTCTTTCCATGGATTACCAGGTTTTCGTGTTGTCCCGCATTCGCGAGTACTGGCTGGCCTCCGGTCGCACCCGCTCCGACAGCGATGAGAGTGTCGCTCTCGGCGTCGCCCGTACTGGGCGCGTGATCACCGCGGCCGCCTTACTAATGGCCATTTCGTTCGCAGCACTTCTGACCGCCGACGTGTCTTTCATGAAGATGTTCGGCGTCGGTCTGACGATCGCGGTATTGGTGGACGCGACGCTGGTGCGCACGCTCCTGTTGCCCGCACTCATGCGCGTGCTCGGCCGCGCGAACTGGTGGGCCCCAGCGCCGCTGGCCCGTTTGCATCGCCGCGCGGCGCCGCGCGAAGCGGGTGAGCACGTTGACGGAGCGCTGGCCACCCAGATCGGCGATACTCGCGGCCGCTAACCGGCGCCGGGCAAGCTGAGGCCTGCACTCGGGCGCGGACGCGATCGTGCTGGTGTGACCGTCGCCCCCACGGGTCCGACCGGGTGCAGCGTCGCGTCCGCCCGTGCACGAAGGGGTGCTGACGGAACCAGGTGTAGGCATACCGACTGCGAGAGAACGGCCAGCACTAGCTTCAGCTCCAGCTGGGCCAGACCCGCGCCCAGGCAGATGCGGCGACCGCCGCCGAACGGGAGATACGCATATCGCGGACGGGTGGACGCGCTGCCGGGCATGAACCGTTGCGGGTCGAATCGCTCTGGATCCGACCAGAATTCGGGATGGCGGTGAAGAAGATACGGCGAAATTCCGACGGTGTCGCCGACGGACACCGGGATGCCCGAGATGTCGTCGTCTTGCGCGGCGTCGCGGTGGATGTGGTACGCCGGCGGGTAGAGCCGCAACGCCTCTGACACCACGGCCTGCGTCCACGGCAGCGCATCGACGTCGGGCGCGTGTGGGTCCCGGCCGCCCAACACGTCGTCGACCTCCGCAATCACCCGTTCATAAGCAGCAGGATGCTGTGACAACAGTGCCAGCATGAACGTCAGAGCATTGGTTGCGCTCTCATGTCCGGCAACGACAAGGGTCATCACCTCATCCCGGATCTCCGCGCCGGACAGCGGTTGTCGGTTCTGTCCAACGCCCAGCAGCAGGTCGAGCAGGTCGCTGGGTTCGTCGTGAGGAGCGCCGACGCGGGTGTCGATGATCCGGGTGATCACCGACTCCAGTGTCTGGGAGGCCCGACCCAGCCCGGGCATCATCTGGGTAGCGACGGAGCGGAAGCGCTCGGGCGACAAGGACGTCCGAAAGATCGCCGCGGCGCGTAGCGCCTTCGAGCTCTGCAGTCGCGTCTCGGCTCGCCCGACCGTCGCGGCATCGCCGCAGAGATCCATTCCGAACAGCACCCGGCCGATGACGTCCATTGTCAACGTCCGCATCTCGACGACGAGATCGATGATGCTGCCGGGCGCCCACTGCGCGACCCGGCTGCGGGTCGCGTCAACGATCGCGGGCGCGAAAGACTGCACATGCCGGTTGCTGAACACCGGCTGCACCAGCCCGCGGTGGCGCTGCCACACCGCCCCCTCAGCGGTTAGCAGGCCGTCACCGATGAACGCTTGCAGCGGCAGATACCCGAAGCCCTTCACATACCGGTCGTGGTGTCGGACGAGGATGTGTTCGGCGTATTCGGGGCGGTCGAGTAGGAAGAAACTACGATTGCGGCCCAGCGGTATTCGCACCGCGTCCCCGTAATTGCGCCGAAGCGCACCGTACCCTGCCAACGGGTCGTGCATCATCTGCGCCCAGTAGCGGAGCACATTCAGCCCCGACGGTCCGGGCGGTACCGGCGCGGTTCGGATGTCGCCCAACACACGCCTCATCGCACCCGTTCCTTTCCGCGATGTCCTGGCGGAACGATCGCCACCGGAATAGGTTTCATGCCCCGCCGAGGGAATCGTCGCTCCCGCACGACGCGACGAGCTCAGTAGCGCGCCACTGCAATATGGTCCGATTTCGGCGTGACCCTACCTACCCAGCCTCGGTTGCCGGTGCGGCAATTGAGTTGAGGTGCGGCCCGCGGTCGAGGTGGACAACCCACAACGTCGCTCCGGCCTCCAGCACTCGCAAACCCGAATCAGCTGAACGGCGGGCGGCGGTCCAGGCGTCGCGATCCGGCGCCAGCTCGCTCGCCACACCCATGCGATCCAGTCCGCGTCCTCATCGGTGACCAGGTTGCCCATCACCCGCACCGCGATGTTCATCAAGAATTCCGACCGCACGGAGACCGCCCCGAACGACGCCAGGAACCGCGGCATCATCACCAGCAGAGCAAGCCGGCGCGCGACCGAGAACCCGCGGGCGTAGTGCATCTGCAGGACCGACGGCCACGCCGACGTCAGATCGCCCGAACCCAACATCTCTACCGCCAGTCGCCCGGTCTCCAGCCCGTAGTCGATGCCCTCCCCGTTGAGCGGGTTCACGCAGGCCGCCGCATCGCCGATCAGCATCCAGTTGGGCCCGGCCACCCCGGACACCGCACCGCCCATCGGCAGCAACGCCGACATCCCCAGCCGCGGCTCGCCTTCGAAGCCCCATTCCTTACGCCTCAGCGACGGTGTAGTAGTTCATCAGCGGGCGCAGCGCCGCATCGGCGGGACGTTTGGACGTGGCCAGTGCGCCGACACCGATGTTCACCTCGCCGTTGCCCAGCGGGAAGATCCAGCCGTACCCCGGCAGCACCTCACCCTCGGGGGAGCGCAGTTCCAGGTGCGAGGTGATCCACGGCTCGCTGCTGCGCGGCGTGGCGATGTAGCCCCGGACGGCCACGCCGTAGACCGTTTCCCGGTGCCACTCGCGGCCGAGAACTCGGCCCAGTGTCGAGCGCGCGCCGTCGGCGACGATCAGCGTCTCGCACCGGATCACCTCCCCGGAGTCGAGTACCACCGCCGACACCCTCCCTGACGGATCACGGTCTACGTCAACGGCTTTGGCGCCGAGCTTCATCTTCGCGCCGTCGTCGACGGCCACCAGGCGGATGCGCTCGTCGAGCTCGGTGCGCGGCACCGCACTGCTGGTCGGCGGGAACGACGGCCCCGGCCACACCACCTCGACGTCGGCGCCGAACCCCGACATCCGCAATCCGCGGTGCGCGATCCTGCCGTCGAGCCAGGAGCCGAGCCCGAGCAGTCGCAGTTCGGCGATCGCGCGGGGCGTCAGCCCGTCGCCGCACGCCTTGTCGCGGGGAAACTCGGCGGAGTCGATCACCAGCACGTCGCGCCCGGCGCGCGCAGCCCACGCCGCCGCCGACGATCCGGCCGGCCCGGCGCCGACGACCACGACGTCAGCGCTGCTCGACGCCCGGATCGTCCCCTGCCCTTCGGGCGTGGGCCCACCTCTCGCTGAACCGACCATGTCTCCCAGTATGTTGGCAGTGTGAGGACACCGGCGAGCGTGGTGGCGGGAGTGGACTTCGGGGATGCCCAATTCGCCGAGGATGTCCGCGACGGAGTGGCCCGCATCGAGGCGCTCATGTCCGAGGAGCTGGGACGGGCCGACGCCCTGATGTCCGAGGCGGTCCAGCATCTCTTTCAGGCGGGCGGCAAACGTTTCCGTCCGCTGTTCACGGTGCTGTCCGCCCAGCTCGGGCCCGAACCCGACGCATGGCAGGTCACGGTCGCGGGCTCGGTGATCGAGCTGGTGCACCTGGCGACGCTGTACCACGACGACGTGATGGACGAGGCGCAGGTGCGTCGCGGCGCCCCCAGCGCCAACGCGCGCTGGGGCAACAACATCGCGATCCTGGCGGGCGACTATCTGTTCGCGACGGCGTCGCGGCTGGTCTCCCGGTTGGGTCCTGATGCCGTGCGGATCATCGCCGACACCTTCGCGCTGCTGGTGACCGGCCAGATGCGGGAGACGCGCGGCGCGGCCGACCAGGTCGACTCCGTTGAGCACTACCTCAAGGTGGTCTACGAGAAGACGGCCTGCCTGATCGCGGCCTCCGGCCGGTTCGGTGCGACGTTCTCGGGCGCCGACGAGGAGCAGATCGAACGGCTGGCCCGGCTCGGCGGCATCGTGGGCACGGCCTTCCAGATCTCCGACGACATCATCGACATCGACAGCGACGCCGACGAGTCGGGCAAGGTTCCCGGCACTGATCTGCGCGAAGGCGTGCACACACTGCCGGTTCTGTATGCGCTACGGGAGACCGGTCCGGACGCCGACCGACTGCGCGAGCTGCTCGCCGGTCCGGTGACCACCGACGACGACGTGGCCGAGGCGCTGCGGCTGCTGCGCGCCTCACAGGGGATCGCGAAGGCCAAGGAGACCGTGGTCGGGTACGCCGAGCAGGCCGAGCTGGAGCTGGTCCATCTGCCCGAGGGGCCGGGGCGCCAGGCATTGGCCACGTTGGTCCAATACACGATCAACCGGCACGGCTGAGCTCCTGGAACCTGCGGGGGCTGCCCGGGCGTTGACTAGAGCGATGACTCATTCAGGTTCCACGAGTCGGCAGCTTTTAGGAGGAGAGCCACGATGACTTGGCATCCGCATGCCAACAGGGCCAAGACGTTCCTGTTGCTGGTGGTGTTCTCGGGTCTGATCGTCGGTGTCGGTGCGCTGTTCGGGCGCAACATCATGTTCCTGGCGGTGCTGTTCGCCGTCGGCATGAACGCGTACGTGTATTACAACAGCGACAAGATGGCGTTGCGGGCGATGCACGCCCAGCCCGTCACCGAGATGCAGGCGCCGGTGATGTACAGGATCGTGCGCGAGCTCGCCACTACGGCGCGTCAGCCCATGCCGCGGCTCTACATCAGCGACACCGCCGCGCCGAACGCGTTCGCCACCGGCCGCAATCCGCGCAACGCCGCGGTGTGCTGCACCACGGGCATCCTGCAGATCCTCAACGAGCGCGAGCTGCGGGCAGTATTGGGCCATGAGCTGTCGCACGTGTACAACCGCGACATCCTGATCTCCTGCGTCGCCGGCGCGATGGCCTCGGTGATCACCGCGCTGGCCAACCTGGCGTTCTTCGCGAGCATGTTCGGCGGGAACCGCGAAGGCGGAACCAATCCCTTTGCGATCCTGCTGGTTTCGCTGCTGGGCCCGATCGCCGCCACCGTCATCCGGCTGGCCGTGTCGCGGTCGCGCGAGTATCAGGCCGACCAGTCCGGTGCCGAGCTGACCGGTGACCCGTTAGCGCTGGCGAGTGCGCTGCGCAAGATCAGTGCCGGGGTGCAGCAGGCGCCGCTGCCGCCGGAACCGCAGCTGGCCGATCAGGCGCACCTGATGATCGCCAACCCGTTTCGTGCCGGCGAGAAGATCGGCAAGCTGTTCTCGACGCACCCGCCGATGGAGGAGCGCATCGCGCGGCTGGAAGCAGATGGCGGGCCCAGAACGTAGAGGTCCCGGCCACTACTGATGTCCGCCGGAATTGCATTCCGCGCGGCGTGCACGCGGATTTTTCCACGTGGAATGCAGTTCCGGCGAGAGACGGAGCTCGCTGACGCCCGCGTCAGACTTTGGCGCTGGTTCTGCGGCCCCGGACCCTGCCGCCTAGGGTGTGGTCCGTGCTGACCAGAATCCTGAGCGGTGTGGCCCTGGCCGCAGGCGCGGCCGTCGTCGGCCTGCCCGGTGTTGCAGCGGCCGACCCGCCGCCACCGCCGAACATCAACGCCCTGCCACCGGTGAACCCGAAGGACTTCGCAGGGATGGCCGGCACCACCTCCTACGTCTTCGGCGTGCCCGGTGGCGTGACGTGCGTGATGGACAGGCAGACCGGCGGCTACGGCTGCAGTGGTCCGCTGCCCGCGGCCCCGGGTGGCGCCAACCTGGTCACGGGATACGCACAGGGCAATCCTGGCTTCGGCCACTCGGACCGCCCGATGTACGGCACGGTCGACAATGCGCCCCCGCTTCCGCCCAACACGCGGATGAGCTTCCAGACCGTCAGCTGCGGCACGGACGGCGTGATCACGTCCTGCATCAACACCGTCAACCAGTCCGGATTCGTGCTCAGCCCGGCCGGCAGCTACACGTTCTGAAACGATGCTCGCTGTTTCGGCGACATCTAGGCTGTGATGGTGCTGAGCAGAATCCTCGTTCGCGCTTTGTGTGTTGCCGCGGCCGGTGTCCTCACCGCGCCGGGCCTCGCCGCGGCTCAGCCGCCGCCTCCGCCGCCGCGCTCCGCCCGCTCCGAACATCAACGCCTTACCGCCGGTGAACCCGCAGCCGTTCGCGGTGTACGACGGATCGGCGTACGTCTTCGGGTCATCGGGGCTGACCTGCATGCTGCAGCGTTCCGGGGGCTACGGCTGCAACGGTCCGCTCCCAGGGGCGCCGCAGGGCGCGAACCTGGTGGGCGGGACGTCGGGCGGTGTGCCCAGCTTCGGCGCGTCGCCTGCCCCGATGTACGGCGGGCCGGTCAACCCGCTGCCCGCGAACACCCGCCTGAGCTTCGGCACCGTGAGCTGCGGTGGCGACGGCACGATGACGGCCTGCGTCGACAGCAAGAACCAGGCGGGCTTCGTCGTCAGTCCCGGTGGCTCCTACATCGTCAACGAGGTCAACCCGCTCGTGGCGCGGCCCGAGGGCACCAACCCCTACTTCAACTGACCCTCAACGGGGCCGTTGATTCTTCGCTGCGCTCAGAAGCCTGAGCCGTACACCTCGTGGCCGGGCTTCTCGGCGGCCAGCCCGCGGTAGGCGTCCTCGACGCTCGCCCCGTGGTTGATCACGCTGTCGACCTCCCGCGCGATCGGCATCGCGATGCCGTACTTCTCGGCGAACTCCACGATCACGCTGGCCGCCTTCACGCCTTCGGCCACCTGGTTCATCGCCGCGATGATCTCGTCGATCGGCTTACCCGCACCCAGTTGTTCGCCGACGTGGCGATTGCGGCTGCGCTGGGAGGTGCACGTGACGATCAGGTCGCCCATCCCGGCCAGGCCGGCGAACGTGTCCCGGTGGCCTCCCATCGCCACGCCCAGCTTCGACATCTCGGCGACGGCGCGCGCCATCACCATCGCCCGGGTGTTCTCGCCGATACCCAGTGAGTAGCCCATTCCGACGGCGATCGCGTAGACGTTCTTGAGGGCACCCGCCATCTCCACGCCGATGACATCGTCGGTGGTGTAGGTCCGAAATCGTTTGGTGCGGAACAATTTCCCGATATTGGCGGCCAGATGCTGGTCGGGCATCGCCAGCACCGCTGCGGCCGCGTAACCCTCGGCGACCTCGCGCGCGATGTTCGGTCCGGCCAGGATTCCTGCCGGATGTCCGGGTAGCACCTCGTCGACGATCTCGCTCATCCGGTAGTTGGTGCCCTGCTCGAGACCCTTGACCAGCGACACCACCGGCACCCACGGCCGCAGCTCCTTGGCCAGTTGTTCCAGCACGCCGCGGAAACCGTGCGACGGCACCCCCATCACGATCACGTCGGCGCAGTCGGCGGCCTCGGAGAAGTCGGTGGTGGCCTGAAGGGTGGGTGACAGCTCCACCTCGTCGCCGAGGTACGTCGAGTTGCGATGGTTGTCGTTGATGTCTTGAGCCGTCTCCTCCGAGCGCACCCACTGCAGCGTCGGCCCGCGCCTGGCGCAGATCGACGCGACGGTGGTGCCCCAGGATCCGCCCCCGAGCACGACGACTTTGGGCTCACGCTGCGCAGGTGCCATAGCGATCACATTAGGGCGGTGGGCTGGGCCCGAGGGCGGGTTTGGGCGAGCGCAGGCCGGCGGAGCCGGCTGGCCGGGTAGTGCCCCCGGGTCAGCGGTAGTTGACGAACTGCAACGCGACGTCGAGGTCGGCGCCCCGCAGCAGCGCCTGGACGGCCTGCAGATCGTCGCGCTTCTTGGAGCTGACGCGGATCTCGTCGCCCTGGATCTGCGCCTTGACGCCCTTGGGGCCCTCGTCGCGGATCATCTTCGTGATCTTCTTGGCTTCCTCGCTGCTGATGCCCTGCTTCAGGGTGCCGGTGAGCCGGAAGGTCTTGCCGCTGGGCTGCGGGTCGCCGGCGTCGAACGCCTTCATCGAGATGTCGCGGCGCACCAGCTTCTCCTTGAACACGTCGACGGCCGCCTTGAGCCGCTCTTCGGTGGAGCTGACCAGTTCGATGGCCTCCTCGCCCTTCCAGGCGATGGTGGTGTCGGTGCCGCGGAAGTCGAAGCGGGTGGCCAGCTCCTTGGCGGCCTGGTTGAGCGCGTTGTCGACCTCTTGGCGGTCGACCTTGCTGACGACGTCGAACGATGAATCCGCCATTGGACTCGTGCCTCCCTCGGTGGTGTTCGTGCTTGGCTCCATCTTCGCGGTACGCGGTGACGACAGCCAAACCACCCCCGGCCCGACGGCCGTCCACCCCGCCGTTTGTGTTCGGGGTAGCTCCTCGTTGTATCCTGCTGAGCGCGCTTTGCGGCGCAGATGTTGCACCCAGGCAGGTTGCCCGAGCGGCCAATGGGAGCGGACTGTAAATCCGTCGGCTAACGCCTACGCAGGTTCGAATCCTGCACCTGCCACGCTGGTCAGGCCCCCTTTCGAGGGGGACTGATTATTTGAACAGCGGTGGATTGTCACGGATTGTCACAAGTCTCGCGAAACTCTGCGGCCAATGGTCGGAGGTCGGATTTATCCCACGACGATTCTCCGCGGCGGAGCACATTGACCCTCCTGGCTCCCTAGTCAAAGTATGCAGCGTCTCTGGCTGCTGGTAACCCGCCATATTCAACTGTGCTGTACTCCCGACGCGCTGCTGCGCATCGGGAAGGTGTGGCACAGGAGAGGCACTGAGAGCCGGGATCGCTATAGCCTGATCATCTGGTGCGGCCCTGTACGGTTCCGAAGCAAGTCTGTTTGCTGAAGCGTGCGATCGGCGTGGTGCATCAGCGTTCCCTCGGTTCGGTCGGATCGAGCGACGAGACTTCCCACCTATACCGGGACCCGGTTGCCCGTCGCGATGCAGCCCACGAAAAAAATTGGGTAGAGTGATGATATGGCTATAAAGAAGGCTGGCGGCGCCAAGAGTGCATCAAAGAAGGTGGCTGTCAGATCTCCAGCGAAGAGGGCACCCACCGCGAAGGCAGCCGTTGTCGGCGCTGCGCGGAGGAGCCGGGTGGCCGCTGACGATCCCTTGTCTGAACAGCGGGTTCTGTACCTCGCAAACGTGTTCTCGCTCGCACAGCTGGCTAAGTTGATTGGCGTCAGCCCATCACAGACTTCCCGATGGGCATCAGGTGAAGAGCGTCCTGGCCCCGCGGCAGCTCCGGCGCTAATTGATCTAGAACATGTGTATTCGCGGGCGCGCTTGGTATGGGGAGGCGATTCAGCGCGTATTTGGATGGAAAGCGCTAACGCCTTCCTCGGGGGAGCCCGCCCTCTCGATGTTCTAGTCACCGAAGGAGCCGCTCGGGTTCTACAAACGCTCGACGCAGAGATGTGGGGCGGGGCGGCGTGAGTGCTGGTATATCGCGTCTTTCCCTATCTTGAAACGGCTCCGCTCGGCGAGCCAGGGCATCCACTATATGAACACCGCCCGCAGCGCGGTGGCCGGGCTGACCACCCCGACTATTACGTATGGTATGTGGCTCGCCAATCCGAAGCCGCGTGCTGGCGAAGCGTTCGGCAACCTGTCGCGCTGGGTTGACTCAATGTTCGATTTTCCGGCAGTACCCGGTGCGCGGAAGAGGCTCGGGGTGTACGAGCTGCCCGACGATCTGCGCATTTGCGACCTTGATGATCCGCACCGCCTAGTAGAGCTAGGGCTTCGACCGACACAGATCGTCACTCGCAACCTGGCAGTCACTTCGGAGTGGGCGCACCGGATCTGGTCTCAGCGTTCTCCTGCCATTGCTGACCGAAAATGGCAGGCGGTGCAGTGGTGGTCCTTCCATCGGCCAACTTGGACCGTCATCGCCAGTTGGGAGCGGCCCAAGCTCGTAGAACTCGAGCAACTGAACCTCGACCACCCAGCCGTTGTCGCGGCAGCTAAGAGCCTCAACCGGCCTCTATAGACATTCTGGCTCCGGGAGCGGATCGGCGACTTTCCTGACGCCCTTCAGGGTTACGCGCATAATCGTCATCGGTATGAAAACCGTTGGACCGCAGGGCAATACGGCGTACTTTCGCGTGACATAACGACATCTCCCGATAAGTTATCCGGGGTTGAAAGCTGTTGGCCTGCTGTTTGTGCAGGTAGACCGTTTAGGGACGGTCCGTGAAAGAACGGTTCATCATTCTTGGTGGGTGGTGCGCCAGGTATCCCAGATGTCGGGTCGGAGTTTGCCGCGGTCGGGGACGGTCAGGCCTGCGGCGCGGGCCCAGGCCCGGACTTCGGCGGTTGAGGGTTCCAGCGGCGTCGTCGCTTGGTCGAGTTCGGTCGGTGCGCCGGCGACGCCGGGCGGGGTGAGCGTGGCGAGGGCGGCGTGCTCGGTTTCGGCCCAGGCGTGCGCGGCGGCGAGGAATCGATAGGTCCATTCCTCGGCGAGCTGACGGGTTTCGCAGAAGACGATCGGGACGTTGGGCCAACGGATCTGGAGTTCGGCGAGGCCATCGGCGACCACGGCGGGCCGGACCCGGTCGAGCTTGAATACCTGCGAGTAGCGGTCCTCGACCACGACCGCGGCGCGGGGCAGTGCGGCCAGCTCGGCCATCGCGTAGCGGAGCTTGCCGCCGGTCAGACTGGCCACCAGGTCGACCAGGGATTTGCGTTCGACCGACGCCACCAACCGTTGGTCGAGCAGCACGCCGTAGTCGCCGCACGGCAAGGCCCGCTTGAGGATCCGGACCTGTTGGCCGCCGAACCGGTAGGCGTACTGCTCGCGGGAATCGACGACGACCTCGAGCTCGGTGATCCCGGCGGCCCGAGCGGTGGGGGTGCGCACGTTGGGGCGGGCCTGTTTGCGGGTCCGTGGGGACTGCCAGAACACCATGTCGCGGCCCCGTGCCTTGGTGAACACGATCTGGGAGCGGTTCTCCCGCCCCCGGTCGAGGATGACGTCGATGGCGGCGCCGCGCCGCACGCAGGACCGCAGGGGTGCGCGTTCCACGATGTCGGGGTCGGTGGGCCATTCGTCGACTGAAACCGGGTAGCAGAACAGGGCTTTCGTGCGCGGCCAGGTCCCCGCGGTGCGGAACACCATCCCGTCGGCCAGCGGCAGCCGCAGCAGGTAGGGCAGCGTGGAATCCGGGTCCGGGTTCCGGGCGATGAGCAACTCCACCGGTTTCAGCCTTCCACTCGTTTCACGGTCACCGGCTCGCCGCCATCCGGGGGCCCATGTCGGATCGTCCGAGGTCGACTCGTACAGCCATGCACCGCCGTCCGCGTGACTGCATCATGTCAGTAGTGAGCCATAGCGATCTCACACCAGCCCCATTTACCGGTGGGATCAGGCGGCCGAATCAATGGCCGCGACGCTGAGGATGTGGTCCAGGATCATTGCGGCACAACCGATGACGCCGGATCGTTCGCCGTGGGTGGCGGGAACTATTTGGAGTCTGCGGGTGGCGAGCGTGGAGGCGTTGCCGTATACGGTTTCGCGTAGTCCGGCGACCAGTACGTCGTAGGCTTTGGCCATGTCTCCGGCGATGACCAGCGCTTGGGGGTTGAGCAGGTTGACGGCACCGGCGAGCACCTCGCCGATGTGACGGCCTGCTTCGCGGATGAGCCGGCGCGCTTCGGCATCTCCGGCCAACGCCAGGTCGACCAGGTCGCGCAGATGCCCGATGCTGTCGTCGTGTTGTTGGATGGAGCGCACGAGTGCCCAGCCGCCGGCGATGGCTTCCAGGCACCCGGTGTCTCCGCAGCGGCAGGCAACGCCGTCGGCAGCCGGGATCTTGGTGTGGCCGAATTCGCCTGCGGCGCCGACGGCTCCGCGTTGCAGGACGCCGCCGGCGACGATTCCGGCGCCTAGGCCGGTGGAGGCCTTGATGAGCAGCATGTCGTCGAAGTGGCCTTCCTGCCCGCGTCGTTCGGCGAGCACGATCACGTTGGCGTCGTTGTCGAGCAGGACCGGGGCCGCGGTGAGTTCACGCAGATACGGGGGCAGCGCGATGCCCTCCCATCCGCTCATGATGGGCGAGTCGAGGCTGCATCCGCGGGTGGTGTCGGCGGTCCCGGGGATGCTCAACCCCACGCCGAGCACCTCGTGGAGTCCGCGACCGGTGTCGCCGAGCAGCGCTTCGAGGCGTTTGGCGATGTCGGGCATCAACTCCTGGGGTCCGAGACCGATTTCCTGATCGACGTTGGCCATGGTGAGGACCTCGCCGCGCAGGTTGCACACCCCGAGTTGGGTGCGGCTGCGCCCAATCGCCGCCGCGAGCACCACTCCGGCGTCGGCGTTGAAGATCAGTCGCGCCGGCGGCCGGCCTCCGCCGCTGGAGGAGGCGGCGTCGGCCCGTTCGAGGACCAAGCCGCGCGCCTGCAGCGAGCTGACCCGGGCGGCGACGGCGGTTCGGGACAGGCCGGTGTAGCGCCCGATTTCAGCTCTGGTGGTCACAGATCCATCACGGATCAAGCTGAACACCGCTCCCGGGGTGGTTAGTCCTGCAGGTGACGCTGACATGCGCATATCCCTCATTAAAACAGACCGCGATTCGCACAGCGTACTCCAGAAGTAACGGTAATTTGTTCGCGAAAATACCTAACTACGCTTGCGCGAAGGTAGAACTCCCCGTAGCGTTCCGCTTTGACAGCCCCGAACGATGTCAGGAGATTCATGTCAACCGCGACCCCAGTGGCACCGTGCGATTTCGTCGTCTTTGGCGGGACCGGCGATCTGGCCGTACGCAAACTCCTCCCCGCGCTGTACCTGCGTGACCGTGACGGCCAACTCCCTGAGCAGACCCGCATCATCGCGGCGTCCCGGGCGGGCCTGGACCGCGCCGGCTACCAGGACAAAGTGCGTTCCGAACTGGGTCGATTCGTCGCCGAGGACGCCCTGGACGCGGCCACGCTGACCAGGTTCCTCGCGCGGCTGGACTACGCGAGCATCGATTTCGCCAACCCGGAGGACTGGCTTGAGCTGACGGCGTTGCTTCCGGCCGATCCGAGCACCGTGAGGGTGTTCTACCTCGCGTGCGCCCCGAGCTTGTTCGGCCCCATCTCGGCGCACCTTGCCGCGCACAACCTGGTGCACGACTCATCAAGGGTGGTGCTGGAGAAGCCGATCGGCCGCGACCTGGCCTCGGCCCGGGCGATCAACGACGCCGTGGGATCGGTCTTCGCCGAATCCCAGATCTTCCGCATCGACCACTACCTGGGCAAGGAGAGCGTGCAGAACCTGCTCGTGACGCGCTTCGCCAACACCTTGTTGGAACCGCTGTGGAACTCGAGCTGGATCGACCACGTCCAGATCACGGTGTCCGAATCACTGGGCGTCGGCACCCGCGGCGGGTATTACGACAACTCCGGCGCGTTGCGTGACATGGTGCAAAACCATCTGCTGCAGGTGCTGTGCCTGGTCGCGATGGAGCCACCCACCTACGTCGACCGTGAAACCGTCCGCGATGAGAAACTCAAAATCCTGCAGGCGCTCAAGCCCATGACGGGTGACGACGTCGAGCGCTGCACTGTCGCCGGCCAGTACGGACCCGGCCTGGCCGACGGCGTGGCCGTGCCCGGTTACAAAGAGGACGCCGACAACCCCGACAGCCGCACCGAAACCTTCGCCGCGGTCAAAGCCGAGGTGCGTAACTGGCGTTGGGCCGGGGTGCCGTTCTACCTGCGCACCGGCAAGCGCATGGAGCAGCGCTGCTCAGAGGTCGTCATCGTCTTCAAGCCGGTGCCACACCCGATGTTCCCCGACAGCGACGGCCACAGCGAACCCAACAAACTGGTCATCCAGCTGCAGCCCAAGGAGGGCATGCGCCTGCACATGACCGCTAAAGAACCAGGGCCCGGCGCCATCCGACTCAAGCCGGTCTCCCTGGACCTCAATTACACCGAAGCATTCCAGCGGCCGTCCCCCGACGCCTATGAACGGCTGCTGATGGACGTCGTGCGCGGCAACCCGACGCTGTTCATGCGCCGCGACGAAGTCGAAGCCGCCTGGGCCTGGGTCGAGCCGATCCTGGTCGGCTGGACCCAGTCCGAACGCGGCCCGCGCCGCTACCCCGCAGGCACCAACGGTCCCACCGACGCGACCACCCTGATCGAGCGCGACGGCCGCACCTGGCACGAAGGAGCAACCCCATGAACCACATCCACCCTGTCCTGGCGGAGGTCACCGATCGCATCACCGCCCGCAGCGCCGATTCCCGCGCCGCCTATCTGGGCCAAATCGGCGCCGCCGGCGACCGCGGTCCCGCCCGTGGCCGGTTGGCGTGCGCGAACCTGGCGCACGGGTTCGCGGCCACCGGCACCCGCGACAAGAAGGCGCTACGCGCCATGGTCAAGCCGAACATCGCGATCGTGTCGTCCTACAACGACATGCTCTCGGCGCACAAACCGTTCGAAGCCTTTCCCGCTCAGCTCAAACAAGCGGTATTGGAAGCCGGCGGTATCGCGCAGTTCGCCGGCGGTGTGCCCGCGATGTGCGACGGCATCACCCAGGGTCGCGACGGCATGCAGCTGTCGTTGTTCAGCCGCGATGTCATCGCGATGTCGACGGCCATCGCCCTGTCCCACGACATGTTCGACGCCACCCTGATGCTCGGGGTGTGCGACAAGATCGTGCCCGGAATGCTCATCGGCGCCTTGGCATTCGGTCACCTCCCGACCGTGTTCGTGCCGGCGGGCCCGATGACGTCCGGGCTGCCCAACGGCGAAAAGGCCAAGGTGCGCCAGCTCTACGCCGAGAACAAGGTCGGCCGCGACGAGCTGCTCGACGCCGAGGCCGCGTCCTATCACGGCAGCGGAACCTGCACCTTCTTCGGCACCGCCAACTCCAATCAGCTGCTGATGGAAGTGATGGGCCTGCACCTGCCCGGGTCGAGCTTCGTCAACCCCGGTACCCCGCTGCGGACCGCGCTCACCGCCGAAGCCGGTCGCCAGGTCACTGCGCTGACGTCCCTGGGCGACAACTACACCCCGATCGGGGAGATGATCGACGAACGCGCGATCGTCAACGGCACCGTCGCGCTGCTGGCCACCGGCGGCTCCACCAACCACACCATGCACCTGGTCGCCATCGCCCAGGCCGCCGGAATCACGTTGACCTGGAACGACATCTCCGAGCTCTCCGCCGTCGTTCCCCTGCTGGCCCGCATCTATCCCAACGGCACCGCCGACGTGAACCACTTCCACGCCGCCGGCGGCCTCGGGTTCACCATCTCCACCCTGCTCGACGCCGGCCTGCTGCACGAAGACGTACAGACCGTCGTCGGACATGGACTGCGCCGCTACACCCAGGAACCCAAGCTCGACGGCGAGGCCGTGATGTGGCTCGACGGCACCACGATGAGCCACGACACCTCGGTGCTGCGCAGCGTCGACGAGCCGTTCGCCACCGACGGCGGCCTGAAAACCCTGGCAGGCAATCTCGGTTCGGCCGTGATCAAAACCTCGGCCGTCAAACCCGAGCACCGCGTGATCACCGCCCCCGCAGCGGTGTTCGACGACCAGGCCGACTTCCTCGCGGCGTTCGACGCCGGTGAGCTCGACGGCGATCTGGTCGCGGTGCTGCGCTATCAGGGCCCCCGCGCGATCGGCATGCCTGAGCTGCACAAGCTCACCCCGGCACTGGGCGTCCTGCAGGACCGCGGCCACCAGGTGGCACTGGTCACCGATGGCAGAATGTCCGGGGCATCCGGAAAGGTGCCTGCCGCAATACATCTGACACCCGAGGCGGCCAGTGGCGGCCCGCTGGCACGCGTCCGTGACGGCGACACCATCACCGTCGACGCGCTCGCAGGCACCCTGACCGTGCACGTCCCTGACGACGAGTTCGCCACCCGCGCCACGACCGGTCGCGCACCGTCGGCCACCGAAATGGCCGGCACCGGACGCGAACTGTTCGCCAGCATGCGCGCCGCCGTCGGACCCGCCGACCAGGGCGCCAGCATCTTCCCCGCCTACATCGCATGACACTTCAGTCGCAGGACAACCCAGGAGAATTCATGACCACCTCACTGCTCAACCGTGTCCCCGTCATACCCGTCGTCGTGATCGACGACCTCGACCACGCCGTCCCGATCGCCCGCGCGCTGGTCAGCGGTGGTCTGCCGGTCATCGAGCTGACCTTGCGGACTCCGGTGGCGCTGGCCGCCATCGAACGGATCGCGGGCGAAGTCCCGGAGATCTACCTCGGGGCAGGGACCATCGTCGACCCCGGCCAAGCCAAAGCGGCCGCCGCCGCCGGTGCCCAATTCCTGGTGTCCCCGGGCAGCACCCGAACGATCCTGCAGGCGATGACCGACACCGGTCTGCCGCATCTGCCCGGGGTGGCCACGGTGTCGGAAATATTGACCGCGTTGGAAGCCGGCTACACCGAGCTGAAGTTCTTCCCAGCGGAGGCGGCAGGCGGCGCGGCGTTCCTGAAATCAGTCAGCGCGCCGGTTCCCGCGGCGCGGTTCTGCCCGACCGGCGGCATCTCCACCGCCAACGCAGCGCGCTATCTGGCGTTGCCCAACGTGGGTTGCGTCGGCGGGTCGTGGATGACGTCGTCTGACGTTGTGGCCGAACGCAATTGGCCACAGATCACCGCACTGGCGGCCGAGGCCGCCACGCTTTGACGGTGGCGCACGGGCCCACCACAGCGGCCGGGCATTTCGTGCGTCGGAGGCCGGCGCAGAGAGCTACGGGCGCCACCCAACGGTTGATCTCGCTGGTTAGGTAACAGTCGTTCGGTGTTCGGTCAGTACCCAACGCCGCACACCAAAATATGGCCGCTCCGAAGGCGATGCCCAGGCTCCAGTTGGGAACAGGTCGTTATCGACCAAACCGGCCCGATCGACGGCCAGTCGACGCCACCGAACATGGCCATCGGATACGCATCGAGCGTGATCGAGTACCTACCGCCGGGACCACGACGGCCAGATGAGCTTCTCCGCGGTGACCAATTTCACCGTCGAGGACCTGCTCGGACGGCCACCGATCCGGCTCACAGACTGGGTCAGACGCCATCCCGAGATCCTTGACGTTCCCTAGGGACAGACACCGGTGAGTTGGCAACGAGGAGTCGGGTAACGCATGCGACGACGCAAAGGCATCGCCGGCATCGTCATCGACGGCGCTACCCGCGATTTGACGAACTCACCGCGATGAAGCTGCCTGTCTTCGCCACCGCCGTCACCCCCGCCGGACCCTGGAAGAACGGCCCCGGCACCATCGGCTACGCGGTGTCCTGCGGACACGTCGTCTGCCACCCTGGCGACGCCATCTTCGGTGACAGCGACGGCATCGTCGTCGTCGCCCGCCACGAGCTCGAGTCAATCGCGGCCGCCACCGAAGCCCAGGACGCCAAAGAAGACGACATCCGCGCAGAAGTCCGCCGGGTCCTCGGCCGGGGCGCGATCCCATGATGCGGCGCGTAGGTCACCGTCACCCTGAGGCGCACCTGGTGATCAACGCCGCGAGGACAGTTTTCGCGTTCCTCGATGCGAAGCTCAGCGGCACCGCGGCGGGTCCGGAAGCTACGAAACTGAACAATTCCATCGACCTCGCGGCCACCGTCGGCTCGAACCGCTCCGGGAGGTAGGAGTCCCCGGTCCTCGCAACGCCAGGCGTTCGCGGCGCGGACTTGAATAGGCACACCGCGCGCTCGACCATGTTCAGCGTCGCGGCGAGGGCATCGGCGGTCAGGGTGGACACTGCACCTGCGGCCGGCTCTCACTCGGCTCTGAAGTGCGCAGAACGTGACTCGACGACTGAGTGGATATGTCCGAGAATCGGCACGACCTACCCGGAATGGTTGGTGTCGGTGTCGCGTCCAAAGAGGTTGTGCGGCAGGGCTCACGAGCGTCTGCCGGAGTCCCCAAGAACCGCAGATCGGAAATCCTGCAGTCGGGATCGGCGTCGGCAGCCTCGCCACGGCCTGCCGCTTTCTGTTCTGTCAGGAACAACCCGGCCCACTGCCTGGAGGCTGCGTCGCTGTCCGCTATTCGCCGCATCCAGGCAGCGGATGTCGGGCGCCGGGGCGAATCCCTCGTGGGCGGCAAGTACCTGCGAGGGATGGATAAGCATCTTGCCGCGAGAGCCCGTCGAGTACCGGCTCGGGGGGACTGAACGGCCCACGGAAGAGCGCGTCAGCGGTGGGGCCTCGAGTCCCGCGCACTCCTCGAGGCCCCGAGGTGTGTGCGGTGGCCACGGGAGCCGGCTAGCCGACGGGCGGGTCCCCTGCGGGGATGTGTCGGCCCGGTCAGGTGTGCGACGAGCCCACGTGTCGCAGCGTTTACGGCGTGTCAACGCGGCGATCTGCCAATACATCGAAACTTTGCTGAATCGGCGCGCCAGCGTGCAACGGCAAGGAAACGCGGGCGACACGAACGCACCATTCGACAATGGCCATATTAGCCCTATGGCCAGTACAGCAGGCGTTTTGTGCTACTTTTAAACTCAACTATGCCATCGAGTACTGGCATCATCGGACGGATTTAGTTATGTAAAACGATCGTAAGACAATGCGATGGACAGCAGAAAGGCACCGGACACGTTGCATCCGCACAGTACCTAGATGAGCTATATGTAATTGATTCGAGCCAGATGTCAACGACGATTGCGGGTTAGCCACGCGACTGGTAACGTCCGCGCGGTACGACTTCAACGGAGTAGCCGTACGGTTCCAACGGGGTCGCAGACATCTTTGCCAGAGTTGTGCCATGCCGCCCGATTTTGAATCCGATGGCTGCGCTTCACAGGAATGGATTCCACGAGGTCGACCGATCGATCGACCGGCCTCACCACTTCGGGGGGACAGAGGTCAGCAATGGGGGATTCAACACTGATCGGCGAGGCAGCCAACAGGTTGCTCCCTGCGGCGCCGACCGCCGCGGCAATGGCCGGCGCCACGCGCGGCCGGCCGTGGTGGTCGACGGCTCATCTGACAAACAACTGATCCGTGAGGACACCAGGGTCGTGCGGCCGGTACTGCGTGGTCATCAGTTCGGCGTCTCAGGCCATCTCCTCGACGCCCTTTCCAATCGGTGCAGCATCACCGGGTAGCCCCGGATCGTCGCCGCAGCGGACGCCTGCTAGCAGGCACACCGCAATGAGGTTCAGCCGTCACCAGGAACTCGGCCCAACGCTCTCGTCCCGACGGCACCCACGATCTGGTCCCGTCGAAGGTGCCGTACCCGTCATCAGCAGAAAAGCTTCAGCGCACGTCACTCAATAACTTCGACGGTCGTCGTCGTATCGATCGGCCGAATCATCCAGGAGTAATTGTGAAAGCTGTAATTCTCGCCGGCGGGCGAGGCACTCGTATCAGTGAAGAATCCGAGAGTCGGCCGAAGCCGATGGTGGAGATCGGCGGACGTCCGACCATCTGGCACATCATGAAAATTCATGAGAGCGCAGGAGTCACCGACTTCATCGGGCTTCTCGGCTACAAGGGCTACATGATCAAGGAGTACTTCGCGAACTACCACTTGCACACGTCCGACGTCACGATCAATCTGGCCACCGGGGGCGTCGCGACCGTCCGCTCCACGACCGAGTCGTGGACCGTCACGCTCCTGGACACGGGCGCCAATACGATGACCGGTGGGCGACTGCTACGCGCGAAGAGCTACATCGGCGACGACACGTTCTCGTTCACCTACGGCGACGGTGTCACCGATCTCGATGTCCGCAAACTGATCGAACCACCATCAATTATCGGGGTCGATCGCTACCGTGACTGCCGTTCAACTGCCGGCCCGCTAAGGCGTACTCGAATTCGAGGAAAGCCGAGTCACGTTTCAGGAGAAGCCCATTGGCGATGGCGGCTGGGTCAACGGCGGCTTCTTCATTTGCGGAGCCGGCACTGCTTGACTACATCAACGGCGACGACACCGTCTTCGAGCAGGCTCCGATGCAACGTCTCGCGAACGACGGCCAGCTCGCTGCCTACCGGCAATGGCTTCTGGCGCGGAATGGACACGCTGCGGGACAAGATCTATCGGAATGACCTGTGGGAGAACGGCAAAGCTCCCTGGAAGATCGGGGATGACCAGCTGGTTTAGGCCCGTCCATCTGACCCAGCCCGACATCCTGCACAACGAAAGAAGACCATGATGAAATGCCGACTTTGTGATTCGGAGCGCATGCTCAGCGTTCTCGATCTCGGCGCCAGTCCGCCCTCGCAGAGCTTCCTGACCGCGGACCAACTCGACCTGCCGGAACCCACCTACCCGCTGCATCTGCGACTGTGCGAGTCCTGCATGCTGCTGCAGATTCCCGCGTTGGTGACCACCGAGGACACCTTCACCGAATACGCCTACTTCTCGTCCTTCTCGGATACCTGGGTACAACACGCGAGACTGTATGTCGACAATGCCTCGGACCGTCTTCGGCTCGGTTCTGATTCATTCGTGGTCGAAGTTGCCAGCAATGACGGCTACCTGCTGCAGCACGTCCAGGCAAAAGGAATACCCTGCCTGGGCATCGAACCGTCGGTGAATGTCGGCGCCGCGGCCCGCGAACGTGGTGTGCCCACGCACACCGCGTTTCTTGATGAGGAAGTAGCTGCCGCAATACGCGCAGAACACGGGCCCGCCGATCTCGTGGTCGCGAACAACGTTTATGCGCATATCCCCGATCTTCGCGGCTTCACCCGGGCGCTGCGCGGGCTGATGAGCGACGACGGTTGGCTCAGCATCGAGGTCCACTATGCGCTGAACTTGGTGGCGCTCGGCCAGTTCGACACCATCTGCCACGAGCACTTCCAGTACTACACAGTGCTTTCGGCGATGCGAGCACTCGCTGCCGGGGGGCTTTCGCTCGTCGACGTGGAGATGCTCAGCACCCATGGTGGATCGCTTCGCCTGTGGGCCCGTCCCGAAGCTGTGGGCGTCCAGCCCAGTGACCGGGTGACGGAGGCGCTGTGTGTGGAACGGGCGGCCGGACTGCACGACGTCGACGGATACCGGCGGCTTCGGCACCGCACCGAGGTGATCGGCCAGGAGCTCCTGCGTTTCCTTCTGGAATGCCGGCGCAAAGGCAAGCGGGTGGTGGGGTACGGAGCACCCGCCAAGGGAAGCACCCTCCTCAACTACTGCGGTATCCGAAGCGACCTGCTGGAGTACACCGTCGATCGAAACCCTTATAAGCAAGGGTGTTTCACGCCGGGAACGCGGATACCGATCCACGATCCCAGCAGGATCGACATTGACAAGCCCGATGTGGTGCTGGTTCTGCCGTGGAACCTGGAAACGGAACTGACAGCGCAGCTGAGCCACATCGTCGAGTGGGGCGGGCAACTGGTCTACCCGCTACCGTCGCTGCACACCGCCGTGCTGCACCGGAATCCAGTGCCCAGAAGAGCGGGGATAGTGCGATGAAGGTCCTCGTGACAGGGCATCAGGGTTACCTCGGCACGGTGATGGTGCCGGTGCTGCAGTCGGCAGGGCACGAGGTCACCGGCCTGGACTCCGGGTTGTTCGCACAATGCGTGCTGGGCCCGGCACCGCAAGACCCACCGAGTCTGCGGGTGGACCTGCGCGACGTGTCGGTGGAGCATCTCGCGGGATTCGACGCCGTCGTTCACCTCGCGGCGCTGTCGAACGACCCGTTGGGTGCGCTCGCGCCACAGATCACCTACGACATCAACCACCACGCATCGGTCCGGTTGGCCCGGCTGGCCAAAGAGGCGGGTGTGCGCAGGTTCCTGTACGCATCGACGTGCTCGGTCTACGGCGCAGCCGGCGATGACGCGGTCACCGAGGACACCGCGCTGCGGCCGCTGACACCCTACGCAGAGAGCAAGGTTCGCGTCGAGGACGACGTCGCCGCGATCGCGGACGACTCGTTCTCGCCGGTGTTCCTGAGAAACGCGACAGCGTTCGGCTTCTCGCCGCGGCTGCGGGCCGACATCGTGGTGAACAACCTCGTGGGTCATGCCGTACTCACCGGTGAGGTGCGCGTCCTCTCCGACGGTACGCCGTGGCGTCCGCTGGTGCACGCCAAGGACATCGCTGCGGCGTTCCTCGTCGCGCTGGAAGCGCCGATCGGCAAAATCCATTGTGCTGCATTCAATGTCGGCACCGAGATGAACAATCTGACGGTGGCCGACATTGCGCAGATCGTCGTCGGCGTCGTTCCAGCGTCACATCTGGCGATCACCGGCGAAACAGGGGCCGACCCGCGGTCATACCGCGTGGACTTCTCGAAGTACCGCGATGCGCTCGGGTTCGAGGCAGCGTGGTCGGTTCGCGATGGAGCGGCCGAGCTGTACGAGGCGTACGTCTCCTATGGCCTCACCCGTCACGATTTCGCGAAGACGTTCACCCGGCTGACGCATCTCGAGGCCTTGCACTCATCCGGCCTACTCGACAAGTCGATGCGCTGGGTCAGGGCAGCTGCGTGAGCACGTCGGCCCACCGGCGAGCGCGCGTATCCTGCGCCGAGACGACGGTCACCGGCAGCGGCCAGCCGATCGCCAGATCGGGATCGTCGTACGAGATCGCCAGGTTCTCGGACGGGTCATGCGGGCGATCGGACCCGTAGCAGACATCCGCCGTCGTGGTGAGGGCCTGAAACCGTGCAGGACCCCAGGCGGCACATAGAGATAACGAAAGTCGTTGTCGTCGAGCGGAAAGACTGCTGCCGGCCGAACGTCGGCGAGTTCCGACAAATATACACCAGAACATCGTGGACGGCGCCGTTCGCGCAGCGGACGAGTTTGGATTCACCCCGTCCGGAACGTCCATGCATGCCGCGGACCACACCCTGGACCGATCGCGACTGGGAGTCCTGAACGAACGTCGCCGACACCCCCGGAGTTCTCAGGTACGCGTCGAAGGCGTCGGTGTCGAAAGTGCGGGTGAACAGACCGCGATCGTCCCGATAAGGCGTGGGCGTCAGGATGAGAAGGTCAGCAAGATCGGCGTTTTCAGTACGCATGAGGAATGGTGCCATGAATCAGTATCGTGGATGCGGCGAAAGCCGGCCGTTGCAGGTGCTCGAGTCCAGGGAGGGTGCGGCGAGATCGGCTACCGCCTCGCGACCGATGTGGCCGGCCCCCATGCGGGACTGCACGCCACGATGTCGGCGGACAGGCCGGCGAGGTCGAGCATTCGTGGACCAGCGGCACCGAGGAGGATGGGCGGGGGCTGCTGGGGGCACCGCGGCAGCGCCTCCAAGCCTTTTACGCTGTAGTAGTGTCCCGCGAAGTCCACCGAGTCTTTGGTGAAGTACTCGCGGATGATGGTCATCGCCGCGGCGCACTGGGCGACCCTGTCAGGGCCGGACTCGAAGGGGATGCCAAGGGACGTGTAGTCGTCGGCCAGCCATGCGCCGATGCCGAGCTCGACGCGGCCGCCCGACAGCCGATCGATGGTCGCGATGTCCTTGGCGAGCAACGCGGGATGCTGGAACGGGTTCTGCGCAACGAGGGAAGGACACGCAGCCGCGTCGTGCTGGCCGCGGCGAACGCCATCGCGACGATCGCGCCGTCATCGCGCAGACGCGGCATGGGCGCGATGAACTCGAGTTCGCCATCAATTGGCACGAAAGGGTCCATTCTCTCATCCAGATGCATAGGGTAACAGAGACTCTCACTCTCGGCTGGGGTGCGCGAGGACACCGTTGGGAGCCGATCCGCCATGAACGCTGAAGTCACTGCGCTGACGGGGGATGGTGCGTTCCCGTGCGAGACACCTGCGCGAGAAGGTCGACGAAGTCCTGGCCGAGCTCGTGCACCTGTCCCAGGTGGGACAGCCCGGCCAGCAGTCGATCCGGTAGCGGCGGCCGGCCCGCCCGAACGACGGATTTCAGGGCGATCTCGATCGCGTCGGTGTAGTCATCGACCCCCAGCCGCACGAAGACCGCGTTGAGTTCGGCGATGGTCAGGTCGGCGCGGACATGTTCGACGAGATCCCAAGCCACATCATTCAACTCGGAACTGTTCATAGATCATTGTCAGATAAGTGGGGACACAGCGCTCGCCGAGCGCTGAGGGTGGGGAAGGATGCAGCATGAGTTCAGTTCGGGCCGCGGTGGTAGGCGGCGGAATCGTGGGGCTGGCAGTCGCCAGAGAATTGTTGAATTCGATCGACGGAGCGCACGTCACGGTATTCGAGAAGGAAGCCGCCGTCGCCCGGCATCAGACGGGGCACAACAGCGGTGTGGTGCATGCGGGGCTCTACTACCCGCCGGGGAGCCTCAAGGCGCGGCTGTGTCGCCGTGGGGTGGAACTCTTGCGGGAGTATGTCTCGGAGAAAGACATTCGCTATCTAGTGTGCGGAAAGATCGTGGTCGCCCACACCGCCGAGGATGTGGCGCGACTGACCGGGATCCGTGACCGCGCTGTCGCCAACGGCGTGCCCGGCGTTCGGCTGGTGGACGCAGACCAGATCAAAGAGATCGAACCCAACGCCCAGGGTGTGTGCGCCCTGCATTCTCCCGTCGACCGCGATCGTGGACTACCCCGCCGTCGCCGAGTCGCTCGCCGCCGATGTCATCGACGCGGGGGGTGATGTACGGCTGAACCAGAACGTCGTCAAGGTGACACGACGGGGGCGCGAGGTGACCCTGTCCACCGCTACCACGACCGATGCCTTCGATCTCGTGATCACCTGCGCCGGGCTGCAATCGGATCGTGTCGCCCGCCTTTCCGGTGACAGCGTCTCGCCGCGGATCGTGCCGTTCTTCGGCGACTACTACCTTCTCGACGAGACCAAGTCCGGCCTGGTGAACGGATTGATCTATCCGGTGCCCGACCCCCGCTACCCATTCCTCGGAGTGCATCTGACCAAACACGTCGACGGCCGAGTGAGCCTGGGGCCAAACGCTTTTCTTTCACTCGGCCGCGAAGCGTACGAGCGTGGCCGCTGGTCGGCGAAGGACATCGCGCAGGCCGTGGGCTTCCCGGGATTCTGGCGCTTCGCGGCGCGCAACACGGCTGCGGCGGTTCGGGAAGCCCGCACCGTGTTGAGCACCGACGCATTCGTCCGGGAAGCCCAGAAGTACGTGCCGATAGTGAGCCGCGAAGACGTGACCCGCGGCCCGCGAGGTATCCGCGCGCAAGCGATGAATGCCGACGGGACCCTGGAAGACGACTTCGTCATCACCGGCACCGACAGGATCGTTCACCTCCGCAACGCGCCGTCACCGGGAGCGACGTCGTCCTTGGCGATCGCGGAGCATATCGTCCGCACGGTCCTGCCCTCCCGACTCGACGCGTGACCGACACGTAGGCGGTCAGACCACTGCCGGCGGGCTACCCGCCGGCGCGATGCGCACGAGCGTGCCCGGCGAGTACGTCAGCTGGTAGATGTTGTCATCGGGGCCTTGAGCCAGCACGAGAGTCGCGCCGCCCTGCGGATCGAAGTCCTCGACGTTGCCGCACGAGGTGAACTCGGGAGTGCACGTCAGCATCTTGATCCACCCCTGAACCGTGTCGGCGATGAACACCCTGTTCAGGTAGCCGGGGCCGAACGTCGAACCGTTGTAGACGAGCACCGACGTGAACGCCGCGCCGCCGCCATGGGGATAGGTGTAGATCGGGTTGATCGTTCCCGTGCAGCCGCTGGTACAGACGCCTTCCGCGCCCGGCCAGCCGTAGTTGCCGCCGGCCGTCACCAGGTCGAGTTCCTCGAAAGCCGCCTGACCCACATCGGCGACCAGCAGCTTGCCGTCCGGGGTGAACGTCAACCGGAATGGGTTGCGCAACCCGTAGGCGTAGATCTGCGGTAGGGCGCCCGCGCCGAGCGCCGGGTTGTCCGACGGTGTGCTGCCGTCCGGGTTGAGCCGCAGGATCTTGCCGTGGATGTTCGTCAGGTCCTGCGCGTTCGACCCGGAGCCGTTGTCGCCCTTACCCCAGTACAGCTTGCCGTCGGGGCCGAACCCGAGGGCACCGCCGTGATGGTTGCCCGCCGCCGGTTCGACTCGATTCCAGGAGTAGCTTCTCGGAGCTCAGCGCGGCCGCATTGCCGATCACCGTGAACCGCGACAGCCGGTCTTTGATCGCCGAGGTGGTGTAGGCGACGTAGATGTAACCGTTCGTGGTGAATTGCGGATCGACGGCCAGGCCGCTGATTCCCCGCTCACCGACCGTGTCGACCGACAGGGTGATGAGCGGTTCCGTGCGAACGACGCCGTCCTCCACGACCTTGATCGCGCCGCCCTTCTCGGCGACGACGATCCGGCCGTCCGGCAGCCACCGGAAGTCAACGGGCGCATTCAGACCCGACGCGACGACGGCGCGCTCGAACCCGATGAAGACGGTCTCGGTCGTCCGGTGCCCGCTGTTGCCGAGGAGCCCGAAGGAGACCAGGCTGAGCAGGTCGGAGGAGCGGTGGAAGTGGAACCCGCTGCGGGCGTCGCTGACCGTGACGTCGAACCTATCCTGCCCGGTGTACGTCGCGCCAGGGGTGTAGACGAAGGTGCCGTCCGAGGCGATCGCGACTTTCCCGAAGGCCGGTTTGGTCGCGGTGAACCTCAGCCTGGGCGAGTCGGCGTCTTGGGGATGCAGATCACCCTCGATGCGGCCCTCCACGACGGTGTTGTCGCCCGGGTCGTAGGCCAGGGTCGGTGTCTGGTTGGAGAAGAAGGTGTCGGACGGACTCGGTTCGGCGGCGGCCGCCGCCGGTGCGACATCTCTGCGCTGGGCTGAGACCCGCTCCTCAGCGTGGCCCGCCCTCGAGGCGGGCTTGCGGCGCGCGGGCTTCTCGACGACATCAGGTGCGGTGCTTTTTTCGGTTTCCTGGTCCGCGTCGGTCGCCGATTCCTGCTCGTCGGCTTCGTCGTCGTCGCCGGCCGGCGTGGCCGCCTCATCGTCCGAATCGGTGTCGGTGGTGTCTGCGTCCGCCTCAGAGCCGGACCTCGGGGGGCCTGCGTCGGTGCCCCGATGGTGCGACGACGAGGACGCACTCTCGGATGCCCCCGAGCCCCCCGTCGGATCAGACGTGTCCGCCCACGCCACTGCGGTCCCGGTCAGCACGGCGGCGCCGACTCCCAGAGCAAATGCCAATCCGCCGACCCGTCCGATATAGCGGGCGTAACCGCTCGCCGGCCGGTCTGTCCCTGCGGCGGCTACGGGTTCCCCATGTCGACTCCTCACGAACGGGACACCAGCAAGCCCGAGTCCTTTCGTGCCCGCCGACTGCCCACAGCTAGGCGAACTGTACGTCCATCGTTTGCGCAAAGGTCGGTCTAGCCTCCGGCCGGCAATTCGTCACATTTGTGCCGCCGCCCAAGTCGCGCGACAATTTCGTGCATCGGCCTCAGCGTAAGTGCGCCCAAAAAGCCGTGGATAGAGGCAGTCCCGGCACGCTGTCCGGTTGCCGGACGCCCCGCCCACCGCGCCGTCGCAAAGGATTCGCGGCCACCGATCTCGCAGTGGTAGCGAACATTTCAGTGTCGTGCTCGTTGATTGCTCAGACCCATCGCTGCCGTCGTCCGGTTCACCTCCGCTGCGCCATCTGCCGGGGCGGAGCCCGGTCAACGGCACCGCCCGTGCCATCCGTTCTGACACGCAATCCGCCCGTCGCGCACCGAAAATTTGCCGGAGGCGATTCTCGGTGTGCACCCGTCTGGTATCAGCAAACCTGACGTCGTACACTCAGCCTGATCTGCGGGGCGCCGGGGGGCAGGCTGCACAACGCGGGCGT